>NZ_FMYQ01000004.1 GCF_900096975.1 Paraburkholderia lycopersici | reverse complement strand
ATCCAGCATCTGGCCGGCATGAAGGACTCGAAGGTGATCGTCGCGATCAACAAGGACGAAGAGGCGCCGATCTTCAGCGTGGCCGACTATGGCCTCGTCGGCGACCTGTTCACGGTCGTGCCGGAACTCGTGAAGGAACCCGGCTAACGCGCCGCCAGCCAGCCGACCGCGTCGCCGTCGCGCGACGCGGCCCCGCCTCCTCAAGCGGCGCCAATGCGCGCCGCATCCCCTCGCCCATCCCCCCCAGCGGCACTGCGCCCCGCCGCACGCACTTGCGCGCGCCCGGTTATATTGCGCCTGAAGGCCGCGCGCGCCGCGTCAGGCAAGATGCGGGCCGACGCCCGTCCGCTCGTTGCGCACCCCGCGCGAGCGCCCAGAACGAACCCGCCCCGTCGATGGAGCACGCCTACGATCACCTGCTGCACCTGCTCGCCGCGCATGCCGCGTGGACGCTCGCGGTCGTCGTGCTCGCCGCCTTCCTCGAGTCGCTGGCGCTCATCGGCACCTTCATCCCCGGCAGCACGGCCATGTTCATCGCGGGTGCGTTCGCGGCCACGGGCGCGATCAACCTCGGCTGGCTCTTCGTCTGCGCCATCGCGGGCGCCGTGGCCGGCGACGGCGTGAGCTTCTGGGTCGGCCACCGCCACCGCGGCTCGCTGGCCCAGATGTGGCCGTTCAGCCGCCACCCCGGCATTCTCGAGCGCGCGCAGGCCTATTTCGCGAGCCACGGCACGCGCAGCGTGATCCTCGCGCGCTTCATCGCGCCGCTGCGCGCCGTCGTGCCGATCGTCGCGGGCATGGCCGGCATGGCGCCCATGCGCTTTTTCGTGATGAACGTGCTTTCCGCGCTCATCTGGGCGCCCGCGCACATCGTGCCCGGCGTGGTGTTCGGCGCCTCGCTCCAGCTCGCGGGCGCGGTGTCGTTCCGGCTCGTCGTCATCATCGGCATCGTCGCGCTCGCGGTCTGGCTCATCTGGCGTTTCGTGCGCATGCTGCTGCTGCACATCGACAACTGGGCCGGCGCGTCGCGGCGCAGCGCCGCACAGTGGGCAGCGCAGCATCCGGGACGCGTATCGCGGCGCCTCGCGCGTCTGCTCGACCCGGCACAGCCCGCGCTGGGTCCCATCATCGTGATTACGGGCCTCGTGCCCGTGTGCGCGGCCGTGTTCTCGTATGTGCTCGGCAACGTGCTGCGCGGCGCGCCGCTCGTGCAGCTCGACCAGTCCGTGCGCCAGTTCCTCCAGTCGATCCGCACCACCTGGGCCGACGAAGCGCTCGCGCGCGTCGAAACGCTCGGCAGCACGTGGACGCTCACGGCGCTCATCGCGACCGTGAGCGTATGGATGGTGCTCGAGCGGCGCTGGCGCACCATCGCTTACTGGATGCTCGCGGCCGGTGTTTCGCAACTGCTCATCCTCGTCCTGCGCTTCGTGATCCACCACTCGGCGGGCGGCGGCGAGAGCGTCGAAGCCTACGTGTTTCCGAGCGACCGCGTGGCCTCGATGGTGATCGTCTACGGCTTCGTGATGTTCCTGCTCGTGCGGCGCGCGAGCATGCTGGAGGCCGCGCTCGTCGCCGCGCTCGGCAATGGCATCGTGGTGGCCGTGGCGTTCGCGGGGCTCTATTTCGACCGCTTCCTGTTCTCCGACGCCATCGGCGGCGCGGCCTTCGCCTCGATCTGGGTGGCGGTCGTGGTGCTCACGTCGCTCTGGCGCTACCCGAAGCGGCCGCCGCAGCGCGCTTTCGTGCCTCCCGTTGTGCTCTTCGTGCTGGTCGCCGCGGTTCTCCTGCAGACAGTCCCGCCGGGGCGCCGTCCCACGCCGCCTTCGGGTGCCGCCGCGGCGCCGCGGGCGCCCGTCGTCGTCACGCAGATGCAGTGGAGCGATTCGCTATGGAAGACGCTGGCGTGCTATCGCTTCGACATGAAGGGCGCGCGGCGCGAGCCGATGACGATCCAGTGGGCCGCGAGCCGCGAGAATCTGCGCGCGGCGCTGCGCGACGCCGGCTGGAGCGAGGGCCCGCAGATCTCGGTGAGGAGCGTGCTTTCGCTCGTCGCGCCGCGTGTGGACGTCATGACGCTGCCGCTCTTGCCGAAGCTGAACAACGGCCTGCCCTCGCCGCTGGTGTTCGCCCGCGCGCGCCTCACGGGCGACACCGGCGAGCCGGGCAGCCGCCGCGACGTGCTGCGCTTCTGGCCTTCGGGCTATGCGCTCGCGCCGCGCAGCAACGGCAATGGAAACGGCGCCGAGCCTACCCCCGTCTGGATCGGCTCGCTCGTGCATGAGCGGCTGCGCCGCGGGTCCTGGCCGTTCAACGTGCTGACCACCTACCCCGACGACGCCTCCGACCTCACCGCGCCCGACCAGCCGGCCGGGTGGCGCATGCTCACGCTGCCGGGCGAGGTGGGCTGCGAAGGGCGGCCCGTGAAGCTGATCGTGCAGGGCGGCCGCTGAGGGCTTACGCCGCGCTTGCGGCCCAGCTGCCGGTATCGCGAAAGCGGTCGATGCGCTTGCGCGCTTCCGCGTAGGCGGCGTCGAGCGCGGCGTCGGGGCCGGTGTAGTTGCGCATCATGTCGTGAAAGCGCACGCTGCTTCCTTCGAGATGGGCGTCCGCGCCGTGCCGGCAGATGTAGCCGCTGTAGTGAAACAGCGGCTCGGGCGAGCGCGGCCCGAACGCCGGAATCGGCAGCACCCAGATCTCGAAGCCTTCGTGCTCGGTGTGGTCCCACATGGCGTGTCTCCACGATGGCGATGACGCCGACTATCCTCGCACGACCAGCCGCTCGCCTGCAAACCGCCCGTTTTCGCGACTTTGGCTAAACTATGCGGCACAGCAGATTTCACACCGACTCCAGCGATACCCACATCATGACGCCGGCCTCACTCACGCAGGAACCGCAGTCCGTCTCCAGCGCCGTCACGCGCAATGCCTTCTTCATCGTTGCGACCGTCAACGAAGACGCCGCGAGCCGCGCCACCGTGCGCGCCTGGTGCGCCGACGTCGCCAACCTCGTGCGCGCGGTCGGCAAGCGCGTGCCGGCCGGCAATCTCTCATGCGTGGTGGGCTTTTCGTCCGACGCGTGGGACAAGCTGTTCGGCGAGCCGCGCCCGGCCGGGCTGCACGCGTTCCGTGAATTCGGCACGGGCGAGCGCAAGGCCATTGCCACGCCCGGCGACATTTTGCTGCACATTCGAGCCGACGAAACCGACCTGTGCTTCGAACTCGCCACGCAGCTCATGAAGCGCCTCGAAGGCGCGGTCACGACCGTCGACGAAGTGCACGGCTTTCGCAACTTCGACATGCGCGCGATGATCGGCTTCGTCGACGGCACCGAGAATCCCACCGGCAACGAAGCGGTTCATTTCACGGTGATCGGCGAAAACGAGGACCCCGAGTTCTGCGGCGGCAGCTACGTGCTCGTACAGAAGTACCTGCACGACATGAAGGGCTGGAACGCGCTTTCCGTGGAGGCGCAGGAACACATCATCGGCCGCACCAAGCTCCAGGACATCGAACTCGACGAGGCCGTGAAGCCGAGCTGGTCGCACAGCTCCCTCACGACGCTCGAAGACAACGCAGGCAACGAGATCAAGATCCTGCGCGACAACATGCCGTTCGGCCGGCCCGGCTCGGGCGAATTCGGCACCTACTTCATCGGCTACGCGCGCTCGCCGCAGCCGATCGAACAGATGCTCGAAAACATGTTCGTCGGCGTGCCGCCGGGCAACTACGACCGCCTGCTCGACTTCAGCCGCGCCGTGACGGGCGGCCTGTTCTTCGTACCGTCGCAGCCGCTGCTCGAAGCGCTTGCCGAAGTCGAACCAGGCACCGCGCCCACCGTGGAGGTGGACACCGCCAACCCGGCACCAACAGAAACCGAGCCTGCCGCCGCGCCCTCCGCGGACGGCTCGCTCGCCATCGGATCCCTCAAAGGAGCACCCCGGTATGAATAACCTCCATCGCGAGCTGGCGCCGATTTCCACGGCCGCGTGGTCGCAAATCGAAGAAGAAGTCGCGCGCACCTTCAAGCGCTCCCTTGCGGGCCGCCGCGTCGTGGACGTCGAGGGCCCGGGCGGCCCCGCACTCGCCGCCGTCGGCACGGGCCACCAGAACGGCATCGAGGCGCCGCTCGAAGGCATGCGCGCGCGTCAGCGCGAAGTGAAGGCGATCGTCGAACTGCGCGTGCCGTTCGAGCTCTCGCGCGAAGCGATCGACGACGTGGAGCGCGGCGCCGAGGACTCCGACTGGCAGCCGGCCAAGGACGCGGCCACGCGCCTCGCGTTCGCGGAAGACCGCGCGATCTTCGACGGCTACCGCGCCGCGCAGATCACGGGCATTCGCGAAGGCACGTCGAACCCCGTGCTGCCGATGCCGGCCGATATCGGCGAATATCCGGAGGTGATCGCCAAGGCGCTCGAGCAATTGCGGCTGCAAGGCGTGGACGGTCCGTACACGGTGCTGCTCGGCTCCGATGCGTACACCGCCGTGAGCGAAGCGAGCGATCAGAGCTACCCGATTCTCGAGCACATTCGCCGCCTCGTGAACGGCGAGATCATCTGGGCACCGGCCATCGAGGGCGGCGCGATCCTGAGCACCCGTGGCGGCGATTTCGCGTTCCACCTCGGGCAGGATGTGTCGATCGGCTATTCGTCGCACGACGAGAACAGCGTGAAGCTCTACCTGCAGGAGAGCTTCACGTTCATGCTGCTGACCGCCGAGGCTTCGGTGGCGGTGAAGCCGGAATAAGCGTCGCGCCGATTGGCGGGCGGCAAAAAAGGGGCGCTTTTTCGAGCGCCCCTTTTTTTGCGGAACCCGGAGCGCCGCACGGTACGCGCGACAACAGGCAGCGGCATGGAGTCGACGCCCCCGCCTGACCTAACTGCCGGTATGATGACGGGCTCGCCGCGGACGACCGTGCCGCCGCGGCGTACGACTCCATTCACGACGACCCCCGACGACCAGAGGAAGAGAAGATCCCATGACGGCAGCAACGCAATTCGACCAGGTTTCCGTAATCAAACGCGCCAACGTCTACTTCGACGGCAAGTGCGTCTCGCACACGGTGCTGTTCGCCGACGGCTCCCGCAAGACGCTCGGCGTGATCCTTCCGGGCACGCTCAACTTCGGCACCGACGCCGCCGAACTCATGGAAGTGCAGGCCGGCAAGTGCCGCATCCGCCTGGATGGCGCCGACGAGTGGAAGACTTACAGCGCCGGAGAGTCGTTCTCCGTGCCGGGCAAGAGCCGCTTCGACATCGACGTGATCGAGACGCTCGACTACGTTTGCAGCTACCTGTAAGCGCCGCGCCGTTTCATACGCCCGCCTCGCGAACGGCGCGCTGCTCGCCAGCGTCATTGCAGACGCGGCGCGCGTGCCGCCGTGAGCGAACGCGAGCCGGCTGCGCGCGAGTCCTCCGACTGAAGGTCTCGCGCACGAACGCCTGGCCGTTGTTCAGGCGCCGAGATCCGCCAGCGGATGCGCCTCGCCGCGCCATGGCGAAGCCAGAAAATGCTGCACGCGCTCGGGCCGTACTTCGACGAGCGTTGCAGGCGCCCAGCGCGGCTTGCGATCCTTGTCGACGAGATGCGCACGCACGCCTTCGCAGAAGTCGCCCTCCCCGATCGCGCGGCCTACGATGCCAAGCTCCATGCGAAAGCTCTCGGCGAGCGTCATCTGGCGACCGCGCAGCAGCGCCTCGCGCGTGACTTCGAGCATCGTGGGCGAATGGTGCGTGAGCGCGTCGAGCGTGGCTTCGAGCCAGGCACGCTCGGGTTGCGTGTGCTCGCGTTCGAGGTCGGCGCGCAGCGAGGCCACGATCTGCTCGACACGCGCGCGGCGGTCGAAGTGACGCACGATGAGCGGCGCGAACGAGGCCAGCGTGCCGTCGCCGGCTTCGTGGCACGGCGCGACGAAAATCTCGCGCAGCGCGGCGTGCACGTCGCCTGTCCATTGCGCGGCCGCGAGGCGCGCCTCGTAGCCGTCGAGCCACTCGGCGGGCACGCAGGCATCCGCGAGACGGCAATGCACCGCGTCCGCACCGCCGAGCGTCGCGCCGGTCAAGCCGACGTAAAGTTCCATCTCCACCGGCATCTTCGCGAGGAAATGCGTCGCGCCCACATCGGGCAACAGACCGATGCGCGTTTCCGGCATCGCGATCTTCGTGCGCGAGGTCGCCACGCGCAGCGCCGCCGCCTGGCCGAGCCCCATGCCGCCGCCCATCGTCACGCCGTCGAGCAGCGCGACGATGGGCCTGGAAAAAGTGTGCAACCGGTAGTCGAGCCGATATTCGTCGACGAAGAATTGTTGCCAGCCGTTTGCGCCGTCACGCGCTTTGTCGCGCGCAAGCTGATAGAGCGCGCGCACGTCGCCGCCCGCGCAAAAGCCTTTCGGGCCCGCGCCCTCCAGCACCAGCGCAACGATATCGTCGTCCGAGCGCACGCGCTCCAGCAGCACCGCCAGTTCGCGCACCATGGCGTGAGAGAGCGCATTGAGCGCCGCCGGACGATTGAGCGTGACGATCGCCACGCGATTGACCACGCGAAACAGCACGTCGTGTTCGGCTTCCGGTGCGGCCGAGACGGAAGCGGGTGTTGCATTCATGACTTAGCTCTCCGTTTCAATGTGCCAGCGCGGCTTGCGTTTCTCCAGAAACGCGTTGACGCCCTCGCGCTGGTTGGGCGAGTCGAACAGATCGACAAAGCGCTCGCGCTCGACCGCGAGCGCCGCGCCGCGCGGCACGCCGTTGCGCGCCTGATGGATAAGCGCCTTGCTGGCCGTCACGGCCTGCGGGCTCAGGCCAGCAACGCGCGCCGCCATCGCGAGCGCGGCCTCGCGCGCGCCGCCCGTCGCGACGACTTCCTCCACGAGCCCGATGCGCAGCGCCGTTTGCGCATTCACGCGCTCGCCCGTGAGGATAATGCGCTTGGCCCAGCCTTCGCCTACGAGCCAGGGCAAGGTCTGCGTGCCGCAGCCGGAAGGCAGCAGCCCCACGGCGGGCTCGGGCAGCGCGAGCTGCGCGTGTTCCTCGGCAATGCGGATGTCGCATGAGAGCGCGCACTCGAGGCCACCACCCATCGCGTAGCCGTTGATCGCGGCGATCACCACGGGCCGCGCGTTCTGCAGCGCTTCGAAAGCCGCGCCGAACGCGCCCGCCGCTGTACGCGCGACCTCGCGGTCGCCTTCGGCGAAAGCATTGAGGTCTGCGCCCGCGCTGAAGAACTTCGGTCCGCTGCCCGTAATCACGACGGCGCGCACCTGGGGCTCGCGGTCGAACGCCTCGACCACCTGCTGGAGCTGGCGCAACCCATCGACGGTAAAGGCGTTCGCGGGCGGCCGCGATAGCGTGAGCACAGCCACCGCGCCATCATGCGCGTATTCGAATTCAATCATTTCGGACTCCGTTGAGATATTAGCGAAGCTCGGGAAAATCCTCTTCCCAGTACTCGTCGGGCTGGCGTGCAATGCCGGCGTCGCGTTCCATTTCACGGCGGCGCAGCTCGACGCGGCGGATTTTTCCCGAGATCGTCTTCGGCAGATCGCTGAACTGCAGGCGGCGAATGCGCTTGTACGGCGCGAGCTTTTCGCGAGAGAAGCGGAACACCTCCCGCGCGAGATCGGGCCCGGCTTCATAACCTTGACGCACGATGACGAACGCCTTCGGCACCGAGAGACGCAGGTTGTCCGGGCTCGGCACGACCGCCGCTTCGGCGATCGCTTCGTGCTCGATCAACACGCTTTCCAGTTCGAATGGACTCAGACGGTAGTCCGACGACTTGAATACGTCGTCGGCGCGGCCCACGTAGACGTAGTAACCGTCGTCTCGGCGCATGGCGACGTCGGACGTGTGATAGTAGCCGTTGCGCATTGCGTATTCGGTCGCCTTCGCGTTGTTCGCATAGCCCGTCATCAGGCCGAGCGGGCGAAGCGCCGAATTACGCCCAAGCGGCAGCGCAATTTCGCCTTCGCCCACCGGCTGATCGTCGGGGTCGACGAGTTCCACGCGGTAGCCGGGCAGTGGCCGCCCCATCGATCCCGGCACCACGGGCTGGCCCGGCGAGTTGCCGATCTGGCAGGTCGTTTCGGTCTGTCCGTAGCCGTCGCGGATCGTGATGCCCCACGCGTGGCGCACGCGTTCGATGATCTCGGGATTGAGCGGTTCGCCCGCGCCCACGATCTCGCGCAGCTTGACGGCATACGACGCGAGCGGCTCCTGCACGAGCATGCGCCACACCGTGGGCGGCGCGCACAGCGTGGTCACGCCGCATTGCACGAGCGCGGCGAGCGTGTCTTTCGGCACGAAGCGCGCATAGTTGTAGACGAACACGCAGGCCTGCGCGTTCCACGGCGCGAAGAAGCAGCTCCACGCATGCTTGGCCCAGCCCGGCGAACTGATGTTCCAGTGGACGTCGCCAGGCATGAGGCCGATCCAGTACATCGTCGAAAGATGGCCCACGGGGTAGCTTTCGTGCGTGTGCTCGACGAGCTTGGGCTTCGAGGTCGTGCCCGAGGTGAAGTAGAGCAGGAGCGGGTCGGTGGCGCGCGTGGGTCCGTCGGGCTCGAATGCGGGGCTCGCCTCGTACGCGCGCGAAAGGTCGATCCACGCCTCGCCCGCATGCGGCGGCGCACCCACCGCGATGCGCTTCACGCCGGCATCGAGCGCGTCGAATTTGACGAGTTCGGCGGCGTCCACGACGACGTAGCGCGCGCCGCCCGTTTCCACGCGCTCGCGCACGTCGTCGGGCGAGAGTTGCGTCGTGGCGGGCAGCACCACCGCGCCCAGCTTCATCGCCGCGAGCATGACGTCCCAGAGTTCGACGCGGTTCGGCAGCATCAAAAGCAGACGGTCGCCGCGCGCGACGCCCTGCTCGCGCAGAAAGTTCGCCATGCGCGAAGAGCGCTCGGACATCTGCGCGAACGAATAGCGCGTGCCGCCATTCGCGAGATCGTCGACGATCCACAGCGCCGGGTTGTCGTTCCCGCGCGCCATCACGTCGAAGTAGTCGAGCGCCCAGTTGAACGTATCGAGCTTCGGCCATGCGAATTCATCGTAGGCGCGTGAGTAGTCGGTGCGGTGACGCAGCAGCAGCTCGCGTGCGTCGATGAAAGCCTGCGCGGAAGGGGTGAACCCGGTCATCGTCGTCTCCAAAGTGCGCGTTCGCGCTCGTCTTTATTATTGCTTCGCCATCCTTTCCATTCTTCAAAGCTGCCGTGCGATCACCATGCGCTGCACTTCGCTCGTGCCTTCGTAAATCTGCGTGATGCGCGCATCGCGGTAATGGCGCTCCACCGGATAATCGTTGAGGAAGCCATAGCCGCCATGAATCTGGATCGCGTGCGAGCACACTTCCTCCGCCATCTCGGACGCGTACAGCTTCGCCTGCGAGGCTTCCGAAAGACAGGGCTTGCCGAGCGTGCGCAGCCGCGCCGCGTGATGCACGAGATGGCGCGCCGCGTTGATGCGCGTATGCATGTCGGCGAGCAAGTTGGCCACGCTCTGATGCTTGATGATGGGCTCGCCGAACTGCACGCGCTCGTGCGCATAGGCGCGCGCCGCATCGAAGGCCGCGCGCGCGATGCCGAGCGCCTGCGCCGCAATGCCGATGCGGCCGCCTTCGAGATTCGCGAGCGCGATCTTGAGCCCTTCGCCGCGCTGGCCGAGCAGGTTCGCTTCGGGAATCGCGCAATCGACGAGCGAGATCGGGCAGGTGTCCGACGCGCGAATGCCCATCTTCTTCTCTGGCGGTCCGACGTTGAAACCCGGCGTGTCGGTCGGCACGATGAAGGCGGAAATGCCGCGCTTGCCCGCGTCGGCATCGGTCACGGCGAACACGATGGCGACGTTCGCGCGCGAGCCGTTGGTCACGAACTGCTTGTTGCCGTTGAGCACCCACTTGCCGTCGCGCAGCTCGGCGCGCGTGCGCAGGTTGTTCGCCTCGGAGCCGGCCTGCGGCTCCGTCAGGCAAAACGCGCCGATCATCTCGCCGCTTGCCAGCTTGCCGAGCCAACGGTCCTTTTGCGCGTCGGTGCCGAACTTCAGGATCGGCCCGCAGCCCACCGAGTTGTGCACGCTCACGAGCGTCGCGCACGAAGCGCAGCCAGCCGCGATTTCCTCCATCGCGAGCGCGTAGGCCACGTAGTCGGTGTACGAGCCGCCCAGCTCCTGCGGCACGATCATGCCGAGAAAGCCCAGTTCGCCCAACTGCTTGACGACCTCGTCGGGCAGCTTGCCGTCGCGGTCCCATTGGGCCGCGTTCGGCGCAAGGCGCTCGCTCGAGAAGTCGCGTGCGGCGTCGCGAATCATGCGCTGGTCGTCGGTGTAGAACTCGTCCATGTGTGTCTCCTTCCTGTGTCTCTTGCGCCGCAGCACGGCAACGGTTCATGCGCACGGCGCTGCATTCATCCACTGTGGCGCGATGCGGCCCCGGCTGCAAGGCTTGCGAAAAGTGTAGGCATGCGGGCGGGCGTATTCGATGCCCGCCACGCTCAAAGTCTCTGATCGGATTTACCATATCGGTCGCCACCCCTCCACAGAGAAGCAACATCATGCAATCGACCCGAACCCATGCACTGAGCGAAAAAGGCACGATCTCGATGAGCCTCGTCAACGAGACGCTCGCTCGCGCGCGCGCGGGCGGGCTGGAAATCGCGCCGCTCGCCGCAGCCGCAGGCATCGCGCCGGCCACGCTGCTCGCACCGCACGCCCGCGTGAGCGCGGCGCAATATGGCGTTTTGTGGTCAGGTATCGCGCGTGCGCTCGACGACGAATTCTTCGGCCAGGACTCGCACGCGATGAAAACCGGCAGCTTCATCGCCATGACGCACTCGGCGCTCGGCGCAAGCACGGGGCGTCAGGCGTTGCAGCGCGCCGTCCATTTCATGCGGCTCGTGCTCGACGATCTGGCCGGGGACGTCGACATCGACGCCCTGCGCGTGCGCGTCACGCTCACGCACCGCGCGGGCAAGCCCACGCCCACGATGTTCGCTTACGCCACCTGGTTCATCCTCGTCTACGGGCTCGTCTGCTGGCTCGTGGGGCGGCGCATTCCGCTTCTGGCGGCGCGCTTTCGCTGTCCGCAACCGGGGGCCGCGCACGAATACCAGTTGATGTTCTGCGACGACATGATGTTCGAGCAGCCCGCCACGTACTTCGAAGTCGCGCCCGGCTTCCTCGATCTGCCCGTGATGCAGACCGCCAGCTCGGCGCGGACGTTCCTGCGCAACGCGCCGGGCAACTTCGTCGTGAAGTACCGTAACCCTGGCTCGTTCGCGGCGCGCGTGCGAAGGGCGCTGCGCGCGCTCCCCGCCACCGCGTGGCCCGACGCCGACGCCATCGCGCATCAGCTCAACGTCGCGCCGGCCACGCTGCGCCGGCGCCTGAGCCAGGAAGGCCACAGTTGCCAGTCGATCAAGGACGAATTGCGGCGCGACCTCGCCATCGCCGCGCTGCGCGATCCCGGCCGCCCGGTCGCCGATGTCGCGGCGGCTGTCGGGTTCGCAGAGCCTAGCGCGTTCCATCGCGCGTTCCGCAAATGGACCGGTCAGCGCCCGACCGACTTCCGCGCCCCACCTGGGCGCGGCAGCGACGGATGACTTCGATCCACATCTTTCGGTTATCGGGATAGCGCCTATACTTTCAGGGATATCCCTGATATGAAAGGCCTTGCCATGAACCCCCTTCCGCGTGTAGCGCTCGGCGTCGCCGCAGCGTGCTGCTTCGCGTCGGCTGCGGCGCTGGCCCAACCGTACACCGCCTCCACGCCGCTCACGCGAGCCCAGGTCCGCGCCGACCTGATCGAATGGCGCCAGGCGGGCTACGATCCGCTCGACTGGATCGACTACCCCGAAAACGCTCAACGTGCAGGCGCAATCGTCGCGCAACGGCGCGCGGCGCGCGCCGGGGTTGGCGCTTCCGGCGCCCAGATGACCCAGTAACCGTCCCAACACAACCCTCCTTTCGCGCGGCGCCGTGCAACGCAGGCCCGGCGCCCGCCCCGTGCTGTACCCCGTGCGTCCAGACGAAGACCGCCATTCGCGGCGCGCGCCGCCTGCCCGCTCGCGGCCGGCGCGGGCGCTGTTGTACCCGTTCCACGCTCACGACAGCTTTTCAGCGCTCGCCGGACAATTGTTTACAATCGCGCCCGTAGCCCCGCGCTACGGCGTCCGCGCGCGCAGCGTCGCGGGCCTGCCTGCGCCGATTCCGCACAACAAACAAGCAGCGAACAACCCGCTCGACTCTCAAGGGCCCGATCCTCATGGACGCCATCAAACGCTATTTCGGTTTCGAAGAAGCAGGCACCAACCTGCGCACCGAACTGCTCGCCGGCTTCACCACTTTCCTCACGATGGCCTACATCATCTTCGTGAACCCGGCCATTCTCGGCGACGCCGGCATGCCGAAAGAAAGCGTGTTCGTCGCCACCTGCCTCGTCGCGGCGCTCGCCTCGCTCGTCATGGGCCTCTACGCGAACTATCCGATCGCGCTCGCGCCCGGCATGGGCCTGAACGCGTACTTCGCCTACACCGTCGTGAAGGGCATGGGCTTTACATGGCAAGCCGCGCTCGGCGCGGTGTTCATCTCCGGGTGCCTGTTCTTCGTCGTCACGCTGCTGCGCGTGCGCGAGGCCATCGTCAACGGCATTCCGCATTCGATCCGCGTGTCGATCACCGCGGGTATCGGCCTCTTTCTCGCCATCATCTCGCTCAAGACTTCGGGCGTGATCGTCGGCAGCCCGGCCACGCTCGTCGAACTCGGCAACCTGCACGATCCGCATACGATCCTCGCCATCGTCGGCTTCTTCGCGATCGTCACGCTCGACGTGCTGAAAGTCCGCGGCGCGATCCTGATCGGCATCGTGGGCGTCACGATTCTCTCGTTCTTCTTCGGCGGCAACCAGTTCCACGGCGTGTTCTCCGCGCCGCCCTCGATCGCGCCGACGTTCGCGCAACTCGACATCAAGGCGGCGCTCTCGACGGGCGTGCTCAACGTGGTGCTGGTGTTCTTCCTCGTCGAACTGTTCGACGCGACCGGCACGTTGATGGGCGTGGCGAACCGCGCGGGCCTGCTCGTGCACGGCAAGATGCACCGCCTGAACCGCGCGCTGCTCGCCGACAGCAGCGCGATTCTCGCCGGCTCGATTCTCGGCACGTCGTCGACGACGGCGTACATCGAAAGCGCCTCGGGCGTGCAGGCCGGCGGCCGCACCGGCATGACCGCGCTCACCGTGGCCGTGCTGTTCCTCGCGTGCCTGTTCGTCGCACCGCTCGCGGGCGTGGTGCCGGGCTACGCCACGGCGCCCGCGCTGCTCTACGTCTCGTGCCTGATGCTGCGCGAACTCGCCGATCTGCCCTGGGACGACGCCACCGAAGTCGTGCCGGCCGCGCTCACGGCGCTCGCCATGCCGTTCACTTACTCGATCGCCAACGGCGTCGCGTTCGGCTTCATCTCGTATGCGGGGCTGAAGCTGCTCACGGGCCGGCTGCGCGACGTGAAGCTGATCGTGTGGATCATCGCGGCCGTGTTCCTGTTCCGGTTCTTCTATCTCGGCAACGCGTAGGGAAACAGGTGAACCTCGTCTCGTGCCGCCAGCACGCATAGCGGCATCACATGTGGCAATCCGCGCCATCGGCAGGCGCGGGTTCCGGTGCAGATCAAACTCCGCGGCCGCATTGCTGCACGGCTTCGCGCGCCCTCCTTATCATAGGAAAATTTTCCAGGATCCCCGCACCAAGGAGCCGCCTCGTGGCAACTTATCCCGCCGCAACCGAACGCTACGCGAAGCCCGCGATCTTCTTTCACTGGGCGATTTTTCTGCTCGTCGCGCTCGCCTATCTCGCCATTGAAGTGCGCGGCCCCAAGGGCACGGACAGCCGCGTATTCTGGAGCAACGTGCACTTCTGGGCGGGCTCGCTGGTACTCACGCTGGCCGTGCCGCGGCTGCTATGGCGTCTCTGGCATGGCGCGCCCGCGGACATCGACTCGAACGCGTTGCTCTCGTTTCTCTCGCGCCTCGTGCATCTCGCGCTTTACCTGTTCATCTTCGTGCAGCCGCTCCTCGGCATTCTGACGGTCAACACGGGCGGGCATCCGGTCACGCTCACGGGAATCGATCTGCAGATCACGCTGGTGGGCCCGGATCCGGTCGCGCGCAAGTTCATCAAGGACGCGCATGAGTTGATCGGCAACCTGTTCTATTGGGTCATCGGGCTGCATGCGCTCGCGGCAATCGGGCATCACGTCGTGTTTCGCGACAACACGCTGCGCCGCATGGTCTGAGCACAGCCCTCGCCTGCGCGCTAAACGAAAGCCGCGCCCAAAGGCGCGGCAAGAAGCGGATCTGACGAAACAGAAAGGCGCCCGCGACGCGCGGGCGCCTTGCATCTACGACGCTACGACGCGTTGCCGTGGGCCTGCACGAAGCGCACGTAGCCGCTGCGGAGCACGAGACACTGCGCACGCGTTTCGGAAAGCAACCGGCGCGCACAGGCTTCGATGCGGTCGCGGTGGTGGTCGAAGGCGTTCAGCATGTCTTCGGCGCGCGGCGAGGCCGCGCCGAAGTGGTCTTCCAGCGCTGCCGCCGTGATCGTACATTCCACCCTCTCTCCATCGATCATCGCCGGAAACGCCAAGGTCAGGTCGGGGCCCGAATATTCGGGCGCCTCGTTCGGAAACATGATCTGCATGGGAGTCGCCTTGGGTGGATGGTGAAAGGGCCGCGCTCCGCCCGCCCCGGGCTGCCCCGGCATAGGGCAGAGAACCTCCGGGCCGGCTTGCGCGGATCAAGGTCAGCCGCCAGGAACGATATGTTTTCGGCGGTTGATTGGATTCACTTTAGACGACTTCGCGCGGCCCGCAAGCTCCGCGTTGTCACACGACTGAAATAGCGCTCGGGAGCGGTTTTTTTCCGGCGCTTCCGACCTCGCCCGTTTTTCTCGCGGATGCAGCAGGCACGTGTGCCGTTGCGCACACGAACGCCCTCCCGGCCGTGCGCCGACGCGCTGCGCCGGATGCCGCATCGCAACACGCGCGCCGCAAGGGCGCGTCAGGATTCGCGATGCCGGTGCTGATCGAGGTGTTCGAGGTCTTTGGGGTGCAGGGTCAGCATCACCACGAACGCGACGATCCCGATGGCCGCGGTCACCATTCCGGACAGCACGACGTTGTTCTCGTCGAAGATCAATCCATCAATGGCATCCCCGAGGCCAAAGAGCGCGACGAACGTGGCGAGCACCGCCACCACGATCCTCAATTCGCCTTGCACCATGAGGCACTCTCCGTTTCGGAGCGGGCGGCGCGCCTGCCGCCGCCGGAGGGCGCGACGCGAATGCGCCCTCGCTTTCATCCTGGCACCGGCGCGAACAAATGCAAGGCGCATTTGATACGCATCGCCAGCGTCGTATGCCGCCCTCATTCGAGCCTGGCTTCAGCGCACCTGCTTCGTTCCGATTGGCAGCGGCGGCATATCCTGTACCATGGACCATTCAAGGCACAGTCCGCGCACCGTCGTGTTGCGCCGCAGCATAGTGCCCATAATGACTGGAGACACGAGTGACCCGACGCCCCGTTACGCCGCACGACGCGGCCCGCGCGGACATGATTGCGCACGCGCACGCGCGCTCGCGCGCACTCGGACTGCGCACCACCGAGACACCCGAATTCGGCGCCCTGGCCGCCGTGGACCTGCGCGAGCTCATCGACGCGAACCGCACGCTCTACCACCAGGCGAGGCCCGTGATGGACGCGCTGCACGCGCAGATCGTCGACACCCAGAGCATGGTGCTGCTCACCGACCGCAACGGCGTGATCCTCCACAGCCTCGGCGACAGCGACTTCGTCGAGAAAGCGCAGCGCGTGGCGCTGCGGCCCGGCGTTTCGTGGGCCGAGCAGCATCGCGGCACGAACGCGATCGGTACGGCGCTCGTCGACCACCAGCCGACCACGGTGCACGCCGGCGAGCACTTTCTGCGCGCCAATCACATCCTCACCTGCTCGTGCGCGCCGATCGCCGACCCGTACGGACGCACGCTCGGCGCACTCGACGTGAGCGGCGAGTCGCGCGGCTTTCACAAGCACACGCTCGCGCTCGTGCGCATGTCGGCGCAGATGATCGAGAACCATCTGTTCGGCACCGAATTCGCGGAAGCCATCCGGCTCCAGTTTCATGCGCGCGCGGAGTTCATCGGTACGTTGTACGAAGGATTGGCGGCCTTCGCAGCCGACGGTACGCTGCTTTGCGCGAACCGCAGCGCCCTGTTCCAGTTCGGCGCGCCGCTCGCGGACCTGCAGCAGCGCGACTTCGCCGCGCTCTTCGGCCAACCGTTCGCGACGTTCATGCAGCGGCTCATGCACGCCCCCGGCGAGCCGCTCACGCTCGCGCTGCCGAGCGGCGTGCGCGTAATCGCGCGCGCCACGCCCGGTGCGGCGCCGCTCGCGCGATCCGCGCCGCCCGCAACGTCCCGCGCGGTGTCCGCGCATGCGGCCAGCCAGGCGAAAGCGCCCAACGCCGCCGCGGACACCGCGCCGCAACCCACGCTCGCCGATCTCGACACCGGCGACGCGCGCCTCGCCGCCGCCCTGCAGCGCGTGGCGCGCGTACGCGGCCGCGACATTCCCGTGCTCGTGCTCGGCCGCACCGGCACCGGCAAGGAATGGCTCGCGCGGGCGCTTCATCACGACTCGCCGCGTAGCGACGGACCGTTCGTCGCGCTCAACTGCGCCGCATTGCCCGACACGCTGATCGAAGCCGAACTCTTCGGCTATGAGGACGGCGCGTTCACGGGCGCGAAGCGCCGCGGCAGCACGGGCAAGATCGCTCAGGCGCATGGCGGCACGCTCTTTCTCGACGAGATCGGCGACATGCCGCTCGCGCAGCAGGTGCGGCTCATGCGTGTGCTACAGGAACGCGCCGTGGTGCCGCTCGGCGGCACGCGCGCGGTGCCGGTGGATCTGCGCATCGTCTGCGCCACGCACCGAGACTTGCGCGCGATGATCGCCGAAGGCACGTTCCGCGAGGATCTTTACTACCGCATCAACGGCCTCGTCGTCACGCTGCCGGCGCTGGCCGAGCGCACCGATCTCGCGGCGCTCGTCGCCCGCATGCTCGATATCGTGCGGCGCGAGGTGCCGGGCGCGCCCGCGCGCCTCACGCCGGCCGTCGAGGCGTGCTTCGCGCGCTGCCGCTGGCCGGGCAATCTGCGTCAACTCGCGAGCACGTTGCGCACCGCGGCGATCATGGCCGAAGGCGAGGACGCCATCGACGTCGCACATCTGCCCGAAGACCTCGTGCACGATTGCGCCCCCCCGGGCGACAGCAAGGCGCAGCGCGAACCCGCGCCCCTGGCCGTATTGCAGTCGCGGCTCATCGAAGACACGCTCGCGCGCCATCGAGGCAACGTCTCTGCGGCCGCACGCGAACTGGGACTCGCCCGCAACACGGTCTACCGTCATCTGCGCCGGCGCGGCTGAGCGCATCGGCGAACGGTCAAGGCGCGTTCAGACCGGGACGGCGCCAGGGTAAGCTTGGCGGAACGCTTTCCATCCACGCGCCATGGCCTCAGTCCAGGAAATAAAACGCTTCCGCCGCAACCTCGCAGACGAACTCGACAGCGCCGCCGTCTACGACACGCTCTCCGCCGCCGAAAAGGACGACGAGCGCCGCCGCATCTTCGCTGAACTCGCGGCGTCCGAGCGCGAGCACGCCGAGGTTTGGCGCGACAAGCTCGCAGCCAACGGCGTCGAGGTGCGGCGGCACCGGCGCAGCGCGAAGACGCGCCTTCTGCAAACGCTCACGCGCACCTTCGGCCCTTCGCTCGTGCTGCCCACGGTCGCCGCCGCCGAGTACGCCGACCGCGACCGCTACGCGCGCGAACCCGGCGCGGAACGGCTCTCCGCGCAGGAGCAGCAGCACGCGGCCATCGTGCAGGAGATCGCCGCGAACAGGCGCGAGACCGGGAAGAGCCGCGGCGAGCAGATCGCCGCCGCCGAATCGTGGCACAGGGGCGCGACCGCGGGCAACGACTTGCGCGCGGCCGTGCTCGGCGCGAACGACGGGCTCGTGTCGAACTTCTGCCTGATCATGGGCGTGGCCGGTGCGGGCAGCGCCAATCGCGCGATCTTGCTCACCGGGCTTGCGGGCCTCGTGGCAGGCGCATGCTCGATGGCGCTGGGCGAATGGCTCTCGGTGACCAACGCGCGCGAGCTTGCGCGCACGCAGCTGGCGAAAGAAGCCGACGAACTCGAGCACACGCCCGACGCCGAGCGCCACGAACTCGCGCTCATCTATCAGGCAAAGGGCATCGAAGCCGACGAAGCGCGCCGGGTCGCCGCCCAGATCATGGACAACAAGAACGAGGCGCTCGACACGCTCGCGCGCGAGGAACTCGGCATCGATCCGAAGGCACTCGGCGGCAGTCCGTGGTCGGCGGCCGCGGTGTCGTTCTGCCTGTTCTCGCTCGGCGCGGCGTTTCCGACGGCCGCGTTCCTGTGGGCGCAGGGTCTATCCGCGATCGTGCAGTCGGTCGCGCTGAGCGCCTTCGGACTCGCCCTGGTGGGCGTATTCACGTCGCTCTTCAACGGGCGCAGCGCAACGTTCTCGGCGTTCCGGCAGATCGTGATCGGGCTCGCCGCCGCCGCGTTCACTGCGGGCGCGGGGCGGCTGCTGGGGGTTTCGATTTCATGAGCGACGAATCCACGAAGGGCCATGTGCCGCTCGTGCGCGTGGAGCCGCTTGGACGCAGCTTCGAATCGCCGCCCGAACTGACCTTGCTCGAAGCGGCGGCCTTCGCGGGCATCCGCCTGCCGCGCATGTGCCGCAACGGCACGTGCCGGACGTGCCTGTGCCGCGTGACGAGCGGCGAGGTGAGCTTCACGATCGAATGGCCCGGATTGAGCCGCGAGGAAAAAGCCGAGGGCTATGTGCTGACCTGCGTGGCCGTCGCGCGCACCGATCTCGTGCTTGACGTGCCGGATGCGGAAGAGATGTGACGCTCAGTCGAGGCTTGTAAGTCCGAATACCCTGAACACGCAAAACGGCCCGCGACTTCGCGTCGCGGGCCGTTTTGCGTCAATGACGTCAACCGGGGCTTACTGGCCGCCGAAGTACACCGATTGCGGGCCTGTGCGGGCCGCTTCCGACACATAACGGCCACCCGAAGCCGACGACGAACTGCTCACGCCGCCGAACGAGCCATCGGTCTGTACGACGGGCGCATTCGCGTGGGCGCCGCCGGCCGCCTGGTTGCGGCTGGTTTGCTGGAATTCGACGAGCTGCTCGCGCACCTGCTCGCGCGTCAAGCCCTGATCGGCTTGAGCAAAAGCGGCCAGCGGGGCGGCCAGAGCAACGGTAAGAGCGACAGCCTTGACAAGCGACTTCATGATGACAACCTCCGGAATTATTCGGCTCGACGCGCAACGACCGTCCGCGCCCTTTTATGCCCGGCCCGCTCGCTGCGATTTGCCGCAACGGCTGGCAGTGAGTGGATTTTAGGCAAGTGGGTCAAGCGGATACAGGCTGATTCCGATGATTTCGAGTTACAGATTTCGCAATAATCGGGCAATTTTGTAGGGCCGGATTCAGCCCCGCCTCCGTTCAGGCGCCGCAATACTTCAGACGATTTCGAATCCGATTGTTGTCGCCAGGAGAATACTGAATTCGTTCTCTAAGTATTTACCCTTATCTTCCGATGGCATAGATTTGTAAAATGGGCTGCGCAGATGCGACGGCCCTTCACAAAATAAGTCGGAGGTTAAGTCATGAAGTCGCTTCTCAAGGCTGCCGTCGTTGCCGCCATCGTCGCCGTGCCGGCTGCGTCGTTTGCCCAGGTACAAACCCAGCAACAACCGGTGACGCGCGCCGAGGTCCGCGCGGAACTCGCGCAACTGCGCGCCGCCGGCTACGACCCGAACGACTGGATGCACTACCCGGAAAACATTCAGGCCGCTGAAGCCAAGGTCGAAGCGCAGAAGGCCGCCACGGCCTACGGCCCCTCGACGAACGGAACGTCGCAGTCGAGCCAGTAAGTTGCGCGACACCCCGGCCTGGAAGCCGGGTTCTCGTTGCAAAGCATCAGGCCCGCCCTCGAAAGAGTGGCGGGCCTGATGCATTCTGGAACCTCGTTTTCCGACGCGCGGCAGGTCATTACCGCACCCCGGTAGTCGCGCGGACGGCGGTCGACGCGGCGGCATCAGCGGCCGCCGTGACCTCCACCGTGGCCTCCGCCGCCATGGCCCCCGCCATGCCCGCCGCCATGTCCGCCGCCGGGCGGACCCCACGGCCCGCCATGGCCGCCACCGTGCCAGTTGCCGCCATGCTGATCGTGGCCGCCCCCGTGCCAGTCGCCGCCATGATGGTCGCCGCCACCACCCCAGACGCCGATGTTGACGCTTCCGTAGGCCGGCCCATAGGCGGGCCCGTAGCCGTAGTAACCGGTGGAATATGGCTGGTCATAGCCGCCGTAGCCGTAGCCGTAGCCATAACCGGGGGCCACCGCACACCCGGCGAGGAGCGCGATGACGCCCACCGTGAGAATGAACTTGATCATTGCAGACCTCCCTTCCAAATGTAAGAAAGAAGAATCGGCGTTAAGTTCTTGTTGAAGTGTGAGCCTGGATTACGGCTGTAACGGTAAAACACGCGCGCTCGCGCGCTTTTAGCCGCGTCGCCCCATCGCTTCTTCGATTTTGCGATCGGTCTTGTACTGGCTCAGCGAATAAACCGCCCAGATCGCAGCCGGAATCCAGCCAATCAGCGTGACCTGCAAGATCAGGCAGACGATGCCCGCAATGGGCCGCCCGATGGTGAAGAACAGCAGCCAGGGCAAGACGAGCGCAATCAGTAGACGCATCTTCAGCGAGACCTCTAAAGCGTGAAAAAGGAGCGTGGATCAAGATCAGTTGACGGGCGCAAAGCGCGGCACGAGCGCGCCTTCATGCTCGACGAGCTCGAAGAACACCGTCGAGGGTCGCGTCCATATCGTGCCGTTCGCGGCACGATACACGATCATCGTGACAGAGGGATCCGCCTCGAGCGTCGCCTCGCATATCAGTTCGTAGATGCCGCCTTTGTAGTGCCGATAGCGCACCATCGTGTTCCCCTCTTCGAGTGCGCAAGCCTTCGTTGCGCGACCGCGCCAGTGTAACAAGGGATAGGTGCGCCGGCTCCTTCAGGATTCGCGTCACTTCGCGCGCCGCCGCAGGGCGCCTGGCGCGCTTTGAGCCGGCGCTTCGCCGCAGATCAGCGCAATGCCCGCGGCCGCCATGGCGCGCAGCGAGGCGCGCGAATCGCCGGCCCTCGCCCGCAACGCCATGCTGTGCAAGAGCGCGGAGGCGAGGCGCGCCAGCGTCGACGCATTGGCTTGCGCCGGCAGTTCGCCCCGCGCGACAGCCGCACGCAGACGCTGCTCGAACGCCTTGTCAAATGCGCGCAGGCCTGCAAGCGAAGCACTCGCGCACGGCCTCGTCATTCACGGCCGCCACCGCCGCTGTGCCGATCGGCAGGCAGCCGCGCGCCGTGTCGTGCGCGGGCAAATACCAGCGGAGCGCCCCATCGAATACGCGCAGCACCTCGAGTCGCGCAGATTCCTGCTCGACGAATTCAGCGTGGCGGACGCCTATCTCGCGAGTGTGCCGCATCGATGTTTCGCAATGGCCGGCGGTTGCAGCGTACGCGCAACGCGTGCGCGAGCGGCGCGCCGCTCGCGAAGGCCATCGCCCAGTACGCAATCTTCAAACGCACGCACCGCTGAGCCGCGCAATCGCGGCGGATTTTTTCTCGCGTGGCAGACGCTTTTTTGTCGTGCGATAACCGTTCAGTCGCCACACTCGCCGGAGCCACGCAATGGCCACGCTCGAAGCCTTGCGCATCGTCCTCGACGACCCGCATACGCCCGAAATCATTCGCAATCACGTCATCGATTCATTGCAGTACGCGCTGCGCAATCATGGCCAGGTGTTCGCCTCGAAAGAGATCGAATGGCTCGCCACGTGGGACGATGCACGTATTCCGCTCGCGGCTTCGAAGGAACTGCGCCGGCGCGTCGAGCAGCACTGACGCGTCCATCCGGCTCACGGTACGCATTCAGCCGTTCGCGAGATCCGCGAACACCGTCTTGAGATCGCTGCCTGCGCGCAAACGCGCCTGCTGCACCACCCGCTCCTCGAGCTCGGCCAGATGCGCGCGCATTGTGGAAAGCGCCGCTGCCAGGTCGCCGGCCTCGAGCGCCTCGATGATCTGCGCGTGTTCGTCGGGCGCGCACATCGACGCCTTCGACGGATCGAACAACGCCTTGTAGAGCTCCGTTTTCGCGACCAGTTGCGCGAGCGCTTCCACCAGCGCCGCGCCACCCGCCTGCCCGGTCAGCAGCAAATGGAACTGCCCAGCGAGGCGCACGGCCTCGTCCACGCGACCTTCACGCAGGGCTTTTTTCTCGCTGCGCACGTGCGCTGAAAGCCTGCGCCGCATGGTGGCGTCGAGCGTGCCGCAGAGGCTCGCCATCACACCCGCTTCGGCCACCTGACGCGCGCGATACACCGCGCGTATGTCGTCCTCGGAAGGCGACGGCACGAACGCGCCGCGATTGGGCTCGAGCACGAGCTTGCCTTCGAAGCCCAGCCGCGCCAGCACCTTGCGCAACGCGCCGCGCGTGCAGCCGAACGCGGCAGCTAGCTCGCGCTCGACGAGCTGCTGCCCCGGCGCGAGCTTGCCCGCCAGCAGCGCGGAAGAAATCGATGCATAGAGATGCGCTTCGACGTCGGACGGTTCGTCGGCGTCGCGGAGCGGGGCGGAACGGGAGGATCGAGCCATGGGAAAGCGCGCTAGCTGGGTTCAGGTCGCATTGTAGCGAGCGGCATCGCCGGGTGATACCCATCCGCGACCATGCTCGATCAACCATGCCGGACATAGCTGCCCAAGGATAAATTGTTAACAATATAAGCGTATAGTGGTCAACTATATCGACCAGTAAAGGTTGACCGGATTGAACCCTCAAAACACCACCATCCTCTCCACAGGCGAGACGGCCAGCGTGCTCGCGTGGTACGCGGCCATTGTCGTGATCGGCCTGAACCTGCGCCCGCTGCTCACCTCGATCAGCCCGCTCATGACGACGATTCGCGGCGCCACCGGCCTCAGCTTCTACGGCGCTTCGATGCTCACGAGTCTCCCTGTCCTCGCGATGGGCCTCGGCGCATTCGGCACCGGCCTGCTCGCGCGCAGGCTCGGCGAAACGCGCGGCGTCGCGCTCGGGCTCGTCGCGATCGCCGCCGCATGCGCGGCCCGCGCGTTCGCCGCCAGCGGCGGCGCGCTCATGCTCACGGCGGCTGCGGCCGGCGCAGGCGTCGCGGCCATTCAGGCGCTGCTGCCCGCGGTCATGAAGCAGCGCTTCGCCGCGCGTGTGCCGCTCGCCATGGGCCTGTTCTCGGCATCGATCATGGGCGGCGGCGGACTCGGTGCGAGCCTGAGTCCGTGGATCGCGCGCATCGGCGGGTCATGGCATGCGGGGCTTGCGGTCTGGACGCTGCCCGCGCTTGCGGCGCTCGGCATCTGGGGCGCATTGAACGGCATATTCGGCAGCTCGAAAAGCCAAGGCGCGCCGCAGTCCTCCACCGCGCTCGCCGACCGTCACGCCAAAGCGGCAGCCGTGCCGGTCTGGCGCAAGCGCCGGGCATGGACGCTCGGTCTGCATTTCGGACTCGTCAACGGCGGCTATACAAGCCTCGTCGCCTGGCTGCCCGCCTACTATCAGCAGCATGGCGCGAGCGTCGAAGCGAGCGGCTCGCTGCTCGCGGCGATGACCGCGTTTCAGGCCACCGCCGCCCTGCTTCTGCCGCTCGCGGCGGCGTCCTTCTCCGATCGGCGCCCGTGGCTCGTCCTTGGCCTGTGCGCCCAGCTCGTGGGCGTGATCGGCCTCGCCGCGCGGCCCGAAGCCGCGCCGCTCCTGTGGGTCGCGGCAGCGGGCGCGGGACTCGGCGGCACGTTCTCGGTCACGCTCGTCACGGCGCTCGACCATTCGGCGGACCATGGCGTGGCCGCGCGCCTCGTCGCCTTCGTGCAGGGCCTGGGTTTCGTGATCGCGGCGCTTGCGCCGGTCGTGGCCGGACGCGTGCGCGACCTGACCGGCGGCTTCTCGGGCGCGTGGATCATGCTCGCCGTTTCGATCAGCGCGATGATCGTGCTTTCCCTCGCGTTCTCGCCGCGCAGCTACGGGCGCTGGCTCGGCGCGCACATGCAACACATTGCCCACGGCGGGTCGTGAAACGTTTGCATAAGTGCCTGTATGAATGTACAGTGCGTGCAGCCGGCCATCCGTGCCGCCCGGCCGCCGCGCCGGGCTTGAGCCGCCGTTCAGGCGTGCCTGCCGGCTTCGCGCCGCGCAGCGTGCGCCACCCGGGCCTGTACATCGAAACGGAGAACACGACGTGCGATTCTTCATCACGGGGACCTTGCTGTGCGTCCTCGCGTCCACCGCGCTCGCCGGGGAACACTACATCGAGATCTGGAATCCGCCCGAGGCACGAACGCCGGGCACTCGCGCGAACAGCGCCGCAAAGAAGGCGCAGACGCATCATGGCGCGAAGCACAAGCTAGCTTCCGCCGACCGCCTCACGCCACGCAAGATCGCCGAACCGGCAGTGCGCGCGCCCACCCCCACCCTGCCCGCCGCGCCGGGCGGCGCGGGTTCGCCCGCGCGCGCCGCGCCAGGCACGGGCCGCACGCCCGTCATCCCGCCGCAAATCGGCCCCGATGGCAACGTGCTCCAGGTGAGCTACCGCGTACCGGCCGCGCGCGCGCAAATACAACCGCTCGCGCACTAAGCGGCGCCCACATGCCGCCTCGGCGCCAGGAGCGCGCCCCCGTCTCATCCCGCCTCCCCAAAAAAAACAGCCCCGTCACCGGAGAGGTGCGGGGCCGAATCCCATGTCAAGGAGATGTCATAGAGGAGACGGGTTCATCTTATCCATGCCCCGCCGCGTATCCAACCAACGGTTTCGCATATCCATATCGGGGTGCATGACGCGGCTTAACGTCGCGTCGCCGGTATATCGTTAGAACAAAAAGTCGTTTCGCGCGGCTCGGCGCGCTCTCTAATATGACGGCTTCCAGGCTACGTTTTCGAGGGCGCCCGCACGGCGTCCCTTCGCTTTTCAGGGAGCACCTTTGAGCATTTCCGATTCGCAACGCCGCCCGCTGGTGGTCGGCATCGGCGGCACGACGCGCGCCGCTTCGTCGACCGAGCGCGCGCTCGGCTTCGCGCTGCGCGGCGCCGAGCAAGCCGGCGCGCGCACGCAACTGTTCGGCGGCACGTTCCTGCACACGCTGCCGCACTACGCCCCCGAAGCATCCACGCGCACCGATGCCCAGCTCGAACTGATCGAAGCCGTGCGCGCGGCCGATGCCGTCATCATCGCGACGCCCGGCTATCACGGCGGCGTTTCCGGGCTCGTGAAGAACGCGCTCGACACGCTCGAAGAACTGCGCGCCGACGACCGCCCGTATCTGGACGGCCGCGCCGTGGGCTGCATCGTCACGGCCTACGGCTGGCAGGCCGCGGGCTCGGTGCTGACTTCGCTGCGCTCGATCGTGCATGCGCTGCGCGGCTGGCCGACGCCGTTTGGCGCGGGCATCAACACGCTCGAAACGCGCTTCGAAAGCGCGCAGCAGTGCTCCGACGCGAAAGTCGCCGAACAGCTCGCCACGGTCGGCCGCCAGGCGGCGCAGTTCGCACTCGCCTTCGGCGGCCAGCACGCTGCGCCGTCGGAGAGCGCCGTGAACGGCACGCAGACCGCGAATGCATCACTCACCGAAAAGCACCTGAGCCTCACCGTCTGACCCGCTGCCTCATCTCCCCCTTGCCCACCGCGCGCGCCGCCGAGCGAATGCGGTGCGGCAAACGTTCCCCAGCCCACATTGAACGCGCCGCGCGGCGCGTGCCACGTGCGCCATCCCACAGACGCCGCGCGCGGCCCAGTCCACATTGAAGCCGGATTCCAGCCCGCCTCATCCGGATCATCCTGCTGGCCGTTCCAGGCCGCACGTGATTTGCTTGCGACGAGTCATCGGTTCCGTCGGCACACGGCGGCCCATACGCTGATCGGTGCCGGCAAACGCGCCACATGCCGGAGCGGAGTGCCCAGAACGCAAACCCGGCAGGAAATCAGCGGTAGTCAGCAGGAAATGCGGCCATGAACACACCATTACGCTACAAGGGCTACTTCGTCGCACCCAGCGCACAGCGGCTCCCCAACGGCCTCTTTGCCGCCAATCTGACGATCGGCACGCAGCCGGGCGCGCAGCATTCGTTCGACGAGCTCGATTATTTCTTCGAGGAAAGGCACGCGCTCGCCTACGCCTGCCGCTGGGCGCGCATGTGGATCGGCCAGCAGCGCCGCTGCGCGTGACGGCGCAGACTTCCTTACGACTGTGACAGAATAGGAGTCATACCCTCTTCGCCTCCTACGCTCCATGTCCGAAACCCTGACGCATCCGGACGAAGGCGCAGCCTTCGTCTCCGACCAGGATGCCGCGCTGCGCCGCTGGACTCACGACACGCCAGGGCCCATCAGCATCGGATCGGACGAACACCGCAAGATGTTCTGCCGGATGCTGCTCGACACCCACGATCCGTACCGCCCCGCCGTGCTCGACTGGCCGAGGCTCGAGCCCGACGCGCTCAGGCGCCTCACGTCGCTGCCGATCTGGGACATCGCCGTGCAGACCGAAGGCCGCGCATCGATCCGCGTGCAGACTTACGCGCAAACCGTGAACGACCCGCTGCTGCGCGAGGCGATCGAAATGGATGCCGCCGAGGAAGCGCGCCACAAGGTCGTGCTTTCGCATCTCGTGCGCGCCTATGGCATCGAACTTGCGCCTGAACCCGTGTATCCGCCGCCCAGGAAAGTGGAATGGGCGTGGATGTTCACCGGCTATAGCGAGTGCATCGACAGCTTCTTCGCATTCGGGCTGTTTCGTTCGGCGCAGCGCTCGGGTTTCTTTCCGCAGGACCTCGTCGAGACCTTCGAGCCGGTGATCCAGGAAGAGGCGCGCCACATCCTCTTTTTCGTCAACTGGGTCGCGTGGTATCGCAAGACCATGCCGTGGTGGCGCAGACCGTGGCACTCGGTGCGCGTTGCCGCCATCTGGTTCATGCTGGTGTGGGAGCGGCTCGCGATCGCGCGCGGCATTGACGCGAACGGCGTTGCCCACGACTCGAATTTCCTGCCCGCGAACCGCGAGGTGCTGGGCAATTCGCTCAAGCCGCGCGAGATGATCGAGCTCTGCCTCAAAGAGAACGAGGAGCGCATGAGCGGCTACGACGCGCGCCTGCTGCGCCCCACGCTCGTGCCCGCGCTCGCGCGCTTCGCACTGCGCTTCATGAAGAAGTAGCGCAACAGGCGGCAATGCGGCGCGCGCATCGCCCACGGCCGCAAGGAGAAGGCTGCATGACCTGGACTGTCGACCAGCAACTGGAACTGAGCGCGACGCAAGCCGTCGAAGCCATCCGCACGGGGCAGCTCGAAGCCGCCGACTATGTCGCCACGCTGCTTGCGCGTGCGCAGGCGCTGTCCAACCTCAATGCGCTCACCGTGCTCGACGTGGAAGGCGCGCTCGCCGCCGCGCAGCGCATCGACGCGCTCGGCGCGAACGAGCGAGCGCGTCTGCCGCTCGCGGGGCTGCCCGTCGTCGTGAAGGACAACATCAATACGCGCGGACTGCAGACCTCCGCGGGTACGCCCGCGCTCGAAGGCTTCATTCCCGCGCGCCATGCGCCTTCGGTGCAGCGCCTCGTCGACGCCGGTGCGATCTTGCTCGGCAAAGCCAACATGCACGAACTCGCATTCGGCATTACGAGCACGAACCTCGCGCCGCACGCGGGCCCGGTGCGTAATCCCTGGGATCCCGAACGAATTCCCGGCGGCTCGTCGGGCGGCACGGCCGCCGCCATCGCGGCGCGCATCGCGCCCGCCGGACTCGGTACCGACACCGGCGGCTCCACGCGCAT
This sequence comes from Paraburkholderia lycopersici, assembly GCF_900096975.1. Lineage (GTDB taxonomy): Bacteria > Pseudomonadota > Gammaproteobacteria > Burkholderiales > Burkholderiaceae > Paraburkholderia > Paraburkholderia lycopersici. The sequence continues at coordinate 253,597 of NZ_FMYQ01000004.1, read as the reverse complement.
TCCCGCCGCGCTGAGCGGCATCGTCGGCATGCGCCCGAGCGTGGGCGACGGCGGCACGCAGCGTCGCTATCACGACCCGCACGCCGTCGTGCCGATCAGCCACACGCGCGACACGGTCGGGCCGATGGCGCGCACCGTCGCCGATGTCGCGCTGCTCGACGCCGTCATCACCGGGCACGGGCCGCTCGCGCAGGCCGCCGTGACGAATCTGCGCATCGGCCTGCCCGCGCCGCTCTGGGAAGGACTCGAAGCGGCGCTCGAAGACGTGGCGCGCGCCGCGCTCGCGAAGCTCGAAGCCGCGGGCGTGACGCTCGTGCCGGTCGAGATGGGCGAACTGCTCGCGCTCAACGACCGGGTGAGCTACGCGATCGCATTGCATGAGCCGATCGACGATCTACAAGCGTGGCTCGTCGCGAATCGCGCGCCCGTGCAAAGCGTGGCCGACGTCGCCACGCGCATTGCGAGCCCCGACGTGCGCGCCGCCTACGACGCGGTGCTCGCCGACGCACGCGGCGGCGACTACCAGAGCGCGATGACGGTGTGGCGCCCGCGTCTGCAACAACTGTATGCACAAACCTTCTCGGCCGGCGGCCTCGACGCGCTGATCTTTCCCACGACGCGGCTCGCCGCCGTACCGATCGACGAGATGAACGGCTCGTCTCGCGTCTCGATTGACGGCGCGACCCCGATCGACGAGATGGAGGCGTATCTGCGCAACACCGATCCCGCGAGCAACGCCGGCATTCCGGGCCTCGCGCTGCCGGCGGGTTTGATCGACGGGCGGCTGCCTGTCGGGCTGGAAATCGACGGGCCGGCCGGCGGCGACCGCAGACTGCTCGCAATAGGGCTGGCGTTCGAGGAGATTCTTGGCACACTGCCCGCGCCCGAAATTTGAGGGGACGGAAAAGCGCTGCCGTCTGTGACAAATACGCGCACTTTCCGCCGCGTTCCCCTGTCGGCGGCCGGTTGCCGACCTGCGTCATGCCGCTGAAAGCACATTTGTCGCCACGCGCCCTGACGCGCCGCTACAATGAGAACAGTTCTCATCTGTTGCAAGCCGTCCCCACTCTATGCGTCTGACCGACCTGTCCAAAGGAACGACCGCCCTCGTGGAGCGCGTCGAGGATATTCATGTGCCCGACCCGATCGCGCAACGCTTGCGCGATCTCGGCTTCGTTCCCGGCGAGCCCGTGCGCGTGGTTGCGCGCGCACCCTGGAGCGCCGACCCGCTGCTCGTGCAAATCGGCTCGACCCGCTTTGCATTGCGCCGCGCGGAAGCGCAGCGGGTAAGCGTCAAGCTGGCGGCGGCCGGAGATTCGGTGCAATGAGCCAGACTCCCGTTGCCCCGCTTCGCGTCGCACTCGTCGGCAATCCTAACTGCGGCAAGACTGCGCTCTTCAACCTGCTGACCGGCGCGCGCCAGAAGGTCGCCAACTACGCGGGCGTGACTGTCGAGCGCAAGGAAGGGCGTTTCGCCACGCCCTCGGGCCGCAGGGTACGGCTGCTCGATTTGCCCGGCGCCTACAGTCTCGAATCGACGAGCCCCGACGAGCGCGTGACGCACGACGTGCTGCGCGGCCGCTATCCGGGCGAGGCCGCGCCGGATCTGATCGTCTGCGTGGCGGACGCGACGAATCTGCGGCTGCACCTGCGCTTCGTGCTCGAAGTACAGCGCATGGGTCGGCCGATCGTCCTCGCGCTCAACATGATGGACGCCGCGAAGCGCCGCGGCATCGAAGTGAACGTCGCCGAGCTTTCGCGCCGGCTCGGCATGCCCGTGGTCGAGACCGTGGCCGTGCGGCGCGGCGGCGCACAGGCGCTCATCGAGCTGATCGACCGCACGAGCGCTGAAGCGCTGCGGGCGGGGACGAGCCGCGCGGCGGCCGGCGGCGATCTGCACGGCACCGTGCGCGAGATCCTGGCGAGCGCCGTGACGATGCCACGCGCCACCGACGCGCGCGACGACGCCATCGACCGCTTCGCGCTGCACCCTGTGATTGGTCCGCTGATTCTTGCGTTCGTGATGTTTCTCGTGTTCCAGGCCGTGTACTCGCTCGGCAAGCCGCTCACCGACGCCATCGGCGACGGCTTCGGCTGGCTTGGCGCGCTCGCCGGCGCGGCGCTGCCCGACGGCCCGCTGCGCGGCCTCGTCACCGACGCGCTGTTCGGCGGCGTAGGCACGGTGCTCGGCTTCTTGCCCGAGATTCTCGTGCTGTTCTTTTTCATCCTCGTGCTGGAGGAGTCGGGATATCTGCCGCGCGCGGCCTTCCTGCTCGACCGCATGATGGTGGCCGTGGGCCTCACGGGGCGCTCGTTCATTCCGCTGCTCTCGAGCTTCGCGTGCGCGATTCCGGGCGTGATGGGCACGCGCAGCATCTCCGATCCGCGCGACCGGCTGGCCACGATCCTCGTCGCGCCACTCATGACGTGCTCGGCGCGCCTGCCTGTGTATGCGTTGTTGATCGGCGCGTTCATTCCGCACCGGACGATCTTCGGCGTGTTCAATCTGCAGGGGCTCGTGCTTTTCGCGCTCTACGCGGCCGGCATTCTGGGCGCGATGGCCGTGGGCTGGGTCATGAAGAAGCTGCGTCGCGACCGCCGCGAGCATGCGTTGCTCATGGAACTGCCCTCGTACCGCCTGCCGCGCGCACGCGACGTCGCCATCGGGCTGTGGGAGCGCGGCGCAATCTTCCTCAAGCGCCTCACGGGCATCATCCTCGCGCTCACGGTGCTGATGTGGTTCATCTCCACGTTCCCGTCGCCGCCGCAAGGCGCGACGCTGCCCGCCATCGACTACTCCATCGCCGGCTACCTCGGCCGCGCGCTGCAGGTGCCATTCGCACCTCTCGGCTTCAACTGGCAGATGAGCCTTTCGCTGATCCCCGCATTCGCCGCGCGCGAAACGGCGGTCGCTGCGCTCGCAACGGTCTACTCGGTGGCGGGCGGCGACACCGACATCGCCGCGCTCGGCCACACGCTCGCGCAGAACTTCTCGCTCGCGAGCGCGCTCTCGCTGATGGTGTGGTTCGCGTTCGCGCCGCAATGCATGTCCACGCTTGCCGTGATTCGCCGCGAAACGCGCTCGTGGCGCGCGGTCGTGATTTCATTCGGCTACATGTTCGTCGTGGCCTACGCGGCGTCGTTCGTCACGTACCAGATCGCGAGGCACTTCGTATGAGCGCCGGACTCGTTGCGCAATATGCGGTGATCGCGACGGTCGTGGCCGCGAGCCTCGTCCATGCGCTGCGCAAGCTCGCGCCGAAAACGGCGACGCGCGCCCAGGCCGCGCTGGCCGCCACGCTGCTGCGCCCGCAGCGCGGGGGGTTCGCGCAACGCCTTGGGCGCTTCGTGCAGCCCAGGGGCGCGAGCGGCGATTGCGGCGACGGTTGCGGCACGTGCGGCACATGCGGGCCACCGCCTGCGCCAACCGGCGCTTCGAGCACGCAGCCGGTCAGGTTTCATCCGCGCCGCAGCAAGTAGCCCGGCCGCAGCGTCGAGCAAGCGGCTGTCACGGTCGGTACGCTACACTGCGCGCAACGTCGCGCTGCGGCGCGTTTCATCGAACCCACTCAGACACTTTGCGCCGATGCGATCCTTGCGCGTTGCCCCTTTCATGCGGATGTCCCGGCTCGTTCTGGCCACGGCGGCACTCGTTGCGCTCGCCGCCACCGGCGCCTGCGTGCGCCTCTCCGCAGTCGACTCCGATGGTCTCTGGAAAGTCGTCGGCGGCCAGTGCGTGCCCAACATGCGGGACAAGGGGCAGCCCGGCCCATGCACCACGGTCGACTTCCAGAAGCGCTATGCCGTGCTCAAGGACATCGCCGGCCGCGCTCAGTATCTGCTGATTCCGACCGATCGCGTCTCCGGTATCGAGAGCCCCGAGATTCTCTACGGCGGCGCGCCCGAATACTGGGTTGGCGCATGGGGAGCGGGGCACCTCGTGGAAGCGAAACTCGGCGTGCCACTCGCCGGCAATCAGCTCGGCCTCGAGATCAATTCCTCGCAGCGCCGCACGCAGAACCAGTTACACATCCACGTCGATTGCCTGCGCCCCGACATCACGAACGCGCTAACCGCGTTCAGCGACGTCGCGCCGGGCGCATGGCGCTGGACCACGCTCGACGGCTCGCGCTACCGCGTCACGCGCGTGACGAGCCTGTCGAGCCGCGACAATCCGTTTCGCGTAGTCGAGCGCGATCTTGGCCCGAAGCAGAGCATGGCCGCGCAGACGATACTCGTAACGGGTGCAGGCCCCGATACACAGCGCGACGGCTGGCTCGTCGTCAACAGCGGGCTCGACGTGGACGGCGGCACGGGCACCGCCGAAGGTCTGCTAGACCACGCGTGCAGCCTTGCGCGGGCGAAGAACGCCTCGCAATAGGAATCAGGCTGTCTCGTCCTCGCGCGCGACGCTCACGAGCCGGCGGCGAACCAGGTTGAGGAAACGACCGGCGAGGTCAGCGCCGTTATCCACGGCCAATTGCTTCCTTGCCTGCGCCGTCTTCGCGCCGTACCGCAGAAAAACGGCGGGCCGGGCGAGTCCCGCCCCATCGAGATCGGGTCTGGACGGGGCGGGGACGGTCGCTCAGGAAAGATCGAAGCGATCGAGGTTCATCACCTTGACCCAGGCGCCAACGAAGTCGCGCACGAACTTCTCCTGCGCATCGTCGCTCGCGTACACCTCGCTCAGCGCACGCAGTTGGGAATGCGAACCGAATACGAGATCCACGCGGGTGCCTGTCCATTTCGGCGTACCCGTCTTGCGGTCGCTACCCTGAAACACGTCGTTCGCATCGGAAAGCGGCTTCCATTGCGTGCTCATGTCGAGCAGATTGCGGAAGAAGTCGTTGGTGAGCACGCCTGGACGATCGGTGAAGACGCCGTGAGTGTCCTTGCCCGCCGCGACGCCCAACACGCGCAACCCGCCGATCAGCACTGTCATCTCCGGCGCGGTGAGCGTAAGCAGTTGCGCCTTGTCGATCAGCAGCGCTTCGGCCGACGCCGGGAACTTGCGCTGGAGATAATTGCGAAAGCCATCGGCACGCGGTTCGAGCACTGCCGTCGAAACCACATCTGTCTGCTCCTGCGAAGCATCCATGCGGCCCGGCGTGAACGGCACGCTGATCTTGTGGCCGGCCTCCTGCGCCGCCTGCTCGATGCCCACGCCGCCGGCCAGCACGATCAGGTCGGCCAGCGACACCTTCTTGCCGCCCGATTGCGCGCCGTTGAACTCCGACTGAATGCCTTCGAGCACCGCGAGCACCTTCGCAAGCTGCCCGGGCTGATTGACGGCCCAGTCCTTCTGCGGCGCGAGGCGAATGCGTGCGCCATTGGCGCCGCCGCGTTTATCGGACCCGCGAAACGTCGATGCAGAAGCCCATGCCGTCGACACCAACTCGCCAACGGACAAGCCCGAAGCCGCGATTTTCTGCTTGAGCGACACCATGTCCTGCTCGTTGACGAGCGGATGATCGACGGCCGGAATCGGGTCTTGCCAGATCAGTTCTTCTTTCGGCACCTCCGGCCCGAGGTAGCGCGCACGCGGGCCCATGTCGCGATGCGTGAGCTTGAACCATGCGCGCGCGAAGGCATCGGCGAACTCGGCGGGATGCTCCATGAACCGGCGCGAAATTCTTTCGTAATCCGGATCGAAGCGCAGCGAGAGGTCCGTGGTCAACATCGTCGGGCGCAGCTTCTTCGACGGATCGTGGGCGTGCGGTATGGTCTCGCCACCATCTTTCGCGACCCACTGGTGCGCCCCTGCGGGGCTCCTGGTCAGCTCCCATTCGTGGCCGAACAGGTTCTGGAAGAAGCCCATGCCCCACTGCGTGGGCGTGCTCGTCCAGGTCACTTCCAGGCCGCTCGTGATTGTGTCCCCGCCCATGCCGCTACCAAAACTGCTCTTCCAGCCAAGGCCCATGTTTTCGAGGCCCGCAGCTTCGGGTTCGGGGCCTACGTTGTCGGCCGGACCGGCGCCGTGCGTCTTGCCGAAAGTATGACCGCCTGCGATCAGCGCGACGGTTTCCTCGTCGTTCATCGCCATGCGGCCGAACGTATCCCGAATATCGTGCGCCGCCGCAAGCGGATCGGGATTGCCGTCCGGCCCTTCCGGGTTCACGTAGATCAGCCCCATTTGCACCGCGCCAAGCGGATTCTCCAGGTTGCGCCCGCTGTCCGTTCGACTCTGTTCGCTGCCGTGCAGATCTTCGTCGGCAACGATCACGCCTTCGTCGTCGTTACCGGCCGCACCCTTGCCGTAGCGCAGGTCGCCGCCCAGCCAGGTTTTCTCGTTGCCCCAGTAAACGTCCTGATCCGGTTCCCACGTGTCCTCACGGCCGCCCGCGAAACCGAAGGTCTTGAAGCCCATCGTTTCTAGCGCAACGTTCCCGGCGAGGATCAGCAGGTCGGCCCATGAAATATTCTGGCCGTACTTCTGCTTGACGGGCCACAGCAGACGGCGGGCCTTGTCGAGACTCACGTTGTCGGGCCAGCTGTTGAGCGGCGCAAAACGCTGCTGACCGCGCCCGCCACCGCCGCGGCCGTCGCCGATGCGGTAGGTGCCGGCGCTGTGCCACGCCATGCGGATGAACAGCGGGCCGTAATGGCCGAAGTCCGCAGGCCACCAGTCCTGCGAGTCGGTCATGAGCGCCGCGAGATCCTTCTTCACGGCGGCGAGGTCGAGGCGTTTGAAGGCCTCGGCGTAATCGAACTCCTTGTCGAGCGGATTGGATTTGCTGGAATGCTGGCTCAGCAAATCGACCCGCAACTGCTTCGGCCACCAGTCGCGGTTCGTGGTGCCACCGCCTGCGGCATGGTTGAACGGACACTTCGCTTCAGTCGACATAGGCACCTCCGGGAGAGAACATGGCGAACGAACATCGTGCGCGGAAAGCTTGCAGGCAAAAGGCGTTCATATTGCCGACCACGCGAACCGGCGATCACATCTTTTGCGTTTTATGCGTATTCCTGATGGCGCAGGCGCGGGACGCCGGGAGTTTGCAGACATGCGTCATTCAGGCAGGCGCGAACGACGCATCGTCAATATATGGCAGACCGGGAAGACATTGAATGAGATTGTGCCAATGCCATCGATAGACGAGTTCTATACCACAACGCGGCACTTTGGCGGCGGCCCGCCGACAAGCCAGATAACTTCCGGCGAGTTTGCGCAGCCAGCCGCGCGACGGCGCCAGGACACGCGAGGACGCTAGTGCGCCAGCCCGGTCACGGGGGTAGCAGGCTGATTGAGCGCCTCGCCCGTGGTCCAGACAGCCGGTTGCGCGCCGCCCAGACGCTCGCGCAACCACGCATCGAACGTTTCGTGCAGTTCCGCATGCCGCAGCGCGAAATCGACGGTCGCCTGTACGTAACCCAGCTTGGTGCCGCAGTCATAGCGCTTCCCCACGAACTCGTACGCCAGCACCTGTTCCTCCATGCGCATCAAATGAATCGCGGACGTCAATTGAATCTCGCCATTCAAGTCCGGTTTCAGCGAGCGCAAATGTCCGAAGATGCTGGGCATGAGCACATAACGTCCGGCAACGCCGAAACGGGACGGCGCGAGTTCCGGCGACGGCTTCTCGACAATGCGGCTCACGCTGATGACGCGCTCGTCCCAGTGGCGGCCATCGATTACGCCGTGACTCGTCGATTCGCATGATTCGAATTCCTCGACAGCAAGAACCGACGAATCGTAATGGCTGAATATATGCACCATCTGCGCGAGGATCGGCGGCGTTCCATCGAGCAGATCGTCAGCGAGCACGACCGCGAACGGCTCGTCGCCAATGAGCTTTTCCGCGCAGAGCACCGCATGACCAAGACCAAGGGGCTCGGCTTGCCGAACGTAGATGCACTCGACGTGGGAGGGCTTGATGCTCTGCACGAGCCCGACGAGATCCTGTTTGCCCCGCGCCTTCAGTACTTGTTCGACTTCGTAGGATTTGTCGAAATGATCTTCGATGACGCGCTTTCCCCGGCCCGTTACGAAAATCAGCTCGGTAATGCCCGCGCCGATCGCTTCCTCAACGGCGTATTGAATGAGCGGCTTGTCGATCACCGGCAGCATTTCCTTCGGACTCGCCTTCGTTGCCGGAAGAAAACTCGTATCGATCCCCGCCACCGGGAATACGGCTTTACGAACACCAAGCATGATGACCTCACCTTGACGAACGGGATGTGTATCCGACCCCGGATTCCCACGCGGCGATCCTTTGGGCGGCAGCGCGCCACAAGGTTCGACCCGAAAAGTCTGCCCCGAAAAACCGCCTACATGATGGCATTGTTTCTCCGCGAAGTGCGCGCTGTTCGATCCGGTCCCCGACGAATTGCCTGCGAAAAAAAGGGCGCTCCGCCAAACGAAGCGCCCCAGGGCACAACTTCACATCGCGATCCAGCCTCAGGAAGGCTGCGAGGCGCGTATTGAACCATGCGTCATGCGGCTTCCAGCACCAGCAATTGCGCGCCATCCGCCACCTGGTCCCCGACGCCGTACAATACTTCGGTTACCTTACCGGCCGTTGGCGCACCGATGGTGTGCTCCATTTTCATCGCCTCCATGACGATGAGCGGGGCGCCCTTTTCGACTATCGCGCCAGGCTCGACCAGCACGGCGATCACCTTGCCCGGCATCGGCGCGGTCAAACGGCCTTCGCCGTGCTCCGCGTCGGCCGCGTGCGCGAGCAGGTTCTGCCACTCGAACGCCATTGCGGCGCCAAGGCAAAACACGTGAAATACATCGCCGTCGATGAAGACGCGTCCTGTCACGCGCCGCTCGTCAAGGGTTGCGCCGTATTCATCCGCGCCCTGCCCGCGCCACCACGTATATCGCGCCCCATGTCCCGCATAGGCCAGCGTCTGTTCGCCGCCATCGTGCGTATGCGCCACCGTGAACGCCGTATCGCTTTCCACGTCGCGCCATGCGAGCGATTGTGCAAAGCCGCTGTTCAACCGCCAATGCGAAAGCGCCTGCCACGGCGAGGTCCCCGCTGACGCATCCACTACCGCGCCACCTTCCCGCCCAAGCAGCGCCGCGCACGCAAGCGCGAGCGCCTCGCGAACCGGCTTTTGATGCGGCGCGAACAATGCGTCGTGGTTCCGCTCGATCAAGCCCGTGTCGAGATCGGCGTTCGCGAACGGCTCACAAGTCACGAGCCTGTGCAGGAACTCGACATTCGTATGCGGCCCCACCACCTCGCACGCTTCGAGCGCGCGCTCCATGCGCGCCAGCGCTTCTTCGCGCGTGGCGCCGTGCACGATCAGCTTCGCGATCATCGGGTCGTAGAACGGCGTGATGGTGTCGCCCTCGCGCACGCCGCTGTCGATGCGCACGCCCGCGCGTTGCCCCGCATCGCCCAGCCGGAACTCGACGCCCTCGGGCATGCGCAGATGCTTGAGCGTGCCTGTGGACGGCAGGAAGCCGCGCGCCGGATTTTCCGCGTAGATGCGCGCTTCGAGCGCGTGCCCCGTGACCAGGAGTTGCGACTGGTCGAGCGGCAACGGTTCGCCCGCTGCCACGCGCAACTGCCATTCGACGAGATCGAGCCCGGTGACCATTTCCGTCACCGGATGCTCGACCTGCAGGCGCGTATTCATCTCCATGAAGTAGAAATCGGCCCCCGTCATGATGAATTCGACGGTGCCCGCGCCTACGTAGTGCACCGCACGCGCCGCGGCCACGGCCGCCTCGCCCATCGCGTGGCGCACCTGGTCCTGCAGCCCGGGGGCGGGCGCTTCCTCGAGTACCTTCTGGTGACGGCGCTGCACCGAGCAATCGCGATCGAACAGGTAGACGGCGCCGCCGTGCCTGTCCGCGAACACCTGCACCTCGACGTGGCGCGGCCGCATGAGGTACTTCTCGATCAGCACGCGGTCGTTGCCGAAGCTGCTTGCTGCCTCGCGCTTGCATGAGGCGAGCGCCGCCGCAAAGTCCTCGCTGCGCTCGACCACGCGCATGCCCTTGCCGCCGCCGCCCGCGCTCGCCTTGAGCAGCACGGGGTAGCCCATTGCATCGGCTTCGCGTTGCAGGAGCGCCGGGTCCTGGTCGTCGCCGTGGTAGCCGGGCACGAGCGGCACCGCTGCTGCGTGCATCAGAGCCTTGGCGGCCGCCTTCGAACCCATCGCGGCGATCGCCTCGACCGGCGGCCCGATGAACACGATGCCGGCCGCTTCGCATGCGCGGGCGAAGTCTTCGTTCTCCGAAAGAAAGCCATAGCCCGGGTGAATGGCCTGCGCACCCGTTGCGCGCGCGGCTTCGATGATGCGCTCGATGCGCAGATAGCTTTGCGCGGCGGCGGCCTCGCCGATGTGCACGGCCTCGTCGCAGGCTGCGACGTGCTTGGCGTTTGCGTCGGCGTCCGAATACACGGCCACGCTCTTCACGCCGAGCCGCCGGCAAGTGGCCGCCACCCGGCAAGCAATTTCGCCCCGGTTGGCGATCAGGATCTTGTTGAACATGTAGTGTCCTCGCTATATCGCTGCGTGGCTTTATTCGGTACGCCAGCGCGGCGTGCGCTTTTCAAGGAACGACGACACGCCGTCGCGCCCTTCCTCGCTCGCGCGAATACGCGCGATGCGAACGGCGGTGTCTTCGATCAGGGCGTCATCGATCGTCTGGCCCGCCACGTCCTGCACGAGTTGCTTGCACTCGCGCACGGCGTTCGGGCTGTTCGCGCAAAGCGTTTCGGTGATACGTTGCACGGTCGCGTCGAGTTCTTCCGCGCTCACGGCTTCGCTGACGAGGCCCAGCCGCAACGCGGTCGCACAATCGAACGCTTCGGCCGTGACGAAGTAGCGGCGCGAAGCCTGCTCGCCAAGCGCGCGAATCACGTATGGCGCGATCGTGGCGGGCATCAGGCCGAGGCGTGCTTCGGAAAGGCAGAAGTGTGCGCTTTCGGCGGCCACCACGATATCGGCGGCGCACAAGAGGCCCATGCCGCCCGCGTAGGCGTCGCCATGCACGCGCGCGACCACGGGCTTCGGGCAGCGATAGATGGCCGAAAGCATATGCGCGAGACGCAGCGCGTCCTCCCGATTCTCCTCGTCCGAGTAGCCGGCCATCTTGCGCATCCAGTTCAGGTCGGCGCCTGCGCAAAAGGCCTTGCCGTTGCCCGCAAGCACGATTGCGCGCACGTCGTCGCGCGCGCCAAGCGCCGTGAAGGCCGCCGTCACGTCCGCGATCATCGTTTCATTGAATGCGTTACGCACCTCGGGGCGATTGAGCGTGAGCGTCGCCACGTGTCCGGCGACTTCCACGATGAGCGTTTCGTAGTGCATCGTCCTCTCCCGTCACATACGGAACACGCCGAAACGCGTGTCCCCGATCGGCGCGTTCATCGTCGCCGAAAGGCCGAGGCCGAGCACGTCGCGCGTTTGTGCGGGGTCGATCACGCCGTCGTCCCACAGACGCGCGCTCGCGTAGTATGGATGACCCTGGCGCTCGTATTGATCGCGAATCGGCTGCTTGAATGCGTCTTCTTCCTCGGCGCTCCACGAGCCGCCTTTCGCTTCGATGCCATCGCGGCGCACCGTCGCGAGCACGGAAGCGGCCTGCTCGCCGCCCATCACGGAAATGCGTGCGTTCGGCCACATCCAGAGAAAACGTGGCGAATAGGCTCGGCCGCACATGCCGTAATTGCCCGCGCCGAACGAACCGCCGATGATGACCGTGAACTTCGGCACTTTTGCGGTCGCCACCGCCGTCACCATCTTCGCGCCATTGCGCGCAATACCCTCGTTCTCGTATTTGCGGCCCACCATGAAACCCGTGATGTTCTGCAGAAACACGAGCGGAATCTTGCGCTGGCAGCAAAGCTCGATGAAGTGCGTGCCCTTCAGCGCCGATTCGGAGAACAGAATACCGTTGTTCGCGACGATGCCAACCGGATGGCCCCAGATGTGCGCGAAGCCGGTAACGAGCGTGGTGCCGTAGCGCGCCTTGAACTCGTCGAAGGCCGAGTCGTCGACGATGCGCGCGATCACCTCGCGCACGTCGAAGGGCTTGCGCGTGTCGACGGGAATCACGCCGTACAGGCTCTTTGCTTCGTAGCGCGGCGGCAGCGGGTCGCGCAGCACCACGGGCGGCGTTTTCGCGCGATTCAGATTGCCGACGATCGAGCGCGCGATCGCGAGCGCATGCGCGTCGTTCTGCGCGAGATGATCGGCCACGCCGGAAAGGCGCGTGTGCACGTCGCCTCCGCCCAAGTCTTCGGCGCTCACTTCCTCGCCCGTCGCGGCCTTCACGAGCGGCGGGCCGCCGAGGAAAATCGTGCCCTGGTTCTTCACGATGATCGACTCGTCGCTCATGGCCGGCACATAGGCGCCGCCGGCCGTGCATGAGCCCATCACCACGGCGATTTGCGGAATGCCCTGCGAAGAGAGATTCGCCTGGTTGTAGAAAATGCGGCCGAAGTGATCGCGGTCCGGAAACACCTCGTCCTGATTCGGCAGATTCGCGCCGCCCGAATCGACGAGATACACGCAAGGCAGATTGTTTTCCTGCGCGATTTCCTGTGCGCGCACATGCTTCTTCACGGTGACCGGATAGTACGTGCCGCCCTTCACCGTGGCGTCGTTGCAGACGATCACGCACTCTTGCCCGGCAATGCGGCCGATGCCCGTGATGATGCCTCCGCCCGGCGCGTCGTCGTTGTACATGCCGTAGGCGGCGAGTTGCGAAAACTCCAGAAACGGCGTACCCGGATCGAGCAATTGCGCGATACGGTCGCGCGGCAGCAGCTTGCCGCGCGAGAGATGCTTGTCGCGCGCGGCCTCGCCTCCGCCAAGCGAAAGCTTCCGGATTTTCTCGCGCAGGTCCGCGACGAGCGCCTCAAGTGCCGCGGTATTTGCCTTGAAGTCTTCCGAGCGCGGATTGAGCTTCGATTCGATGACCGGCATCCCGTCCTCCCTCAAATGACTTAGGATTACATTGTTTCCGCGAACAGTTCGCGGCCGATCAACATGCGGCGAATCTCACTCGTGCCCGCACCGATTTCGTAGAGCTTCGCGTCGCGCCAGAGACGCCCCACCGGATACTCGTTGATATAGCCATTGCCGCCGAGGATCTGGATTGCCTCGCCTGCCATCCACGTGGCCTTCTCGGCCGTATAGAGAATCACACCCGCGCAGTCCTTGCGCACCTGGCGCACGTGGTCCTTGCCGAGCGTGTCGAGCTGGCGCCCCACCGCGTAGAGATACGCGCGGCACGCCTGATAGGTCGTATAGAGGTCAGCGACCTTGCCTTGAATGAGCTGGAACTCGCCGATGGCCTGGCCGAACTGCTTGCGGTCATGGATATACGGCACGACGGCGTCCATGACCGCGGCCATGATGCCGGTCGGCCCGCCGGCGAGCACGGCGCGTTCGTAATCGAGCCCGCTCATCAGCACCTTCACGCCGCCGTTGAGCTGGCCAAGGATGTTTTCTTCGGGCACTTCGACGTCCTGAAACACGAGTTCGCCCGTATGCGAACCGCGCATGCCGAGCTTGTCGAGTTTCTGCGCAACGGAAAAGCCCTTCATGCCCTTCTCGACGATGAACGCCGTAATGCCGCGCGCCCCCGCTTCGGGCTCCGTTTTCGCGTACACGACGAGGGTGTCGCAGTCCGGGCCATTGGTGATCCACATTTTCGTGCCGTTGAGCACATAGCGGTCGCCCTTCTTTTCGGCGCGCAGCTTCATGCTGACCACGTCCGAACCCGCGTTGGGCTCGCTCATGGCGAGCGCGCCGATGTGCTCGCCCGAAACAAGCTTCGGCAGGTACTTGCGCTTTTGCGCCTCGGTGCCGTTGCGGTGGATCTGGTTCACGCAGAGATTCGAATGCGCTCCGTACGAAAGACCGACCGACGCGGACGCGCGCGAGATCTCCTCCATCGCGACCATGTGCGCCGTATAGCCCATGTTCGCGCCGCCGTATTCCTCGGAAACCGTCATGCCGAGCACGCCGAGATCGCCGAACTTGCGCCAGAGTTCCATCGGGAACTGGTCGCTGCGGTCGATTTCGGCCGCGCGCGGCGCGATTTCCTTCGCCGCAAAGCCGGCAATGCTGTCGCGCAGCATTTCGGCTTCTTCACCGAGCGGGAACTGCAAACCGGGTACGTTGCTCATCAGTGTCTCCAGGTGTTCATAGAACCGGGCCGTGCTTCGCCCCATGGACGCACATTTCACGCCACATTTACGTTAACGTCAATAGGTATTTCTGAGTGATGCTCAAGTTCTAATATGCGCGAAATTTCCTTGTATCACGGCGAATCTTTCATGGATAATCCGATCCATCCAGACGTAAATTGAATCATGCTCAAGATGCAAGCCGCCGCTCAGAAAGCCGTCCTGCCCGCGTCGCGACGCCAGCCGGCAGGCCGCAAGTCGCAGCAGCGCGTGCGCGAGATCCTGCAGGCGGGGCGCGAAGTGTTTTCCGAAAAAGGGTACGCTCGCGCCACCACGGCCGAAATCGCTCAGCGCCTTGGCGTATCCGAGGCAACGGTGTTCAGCTACTTTCGCGGCAAGCGTGAGTTGTGCGCACGCGTGATCGGCGACTGGTACGACGAATCCATTGCCGCGATCGAAGGCGGATTGCCGCGTGACGGCACCGTGCGCCAGCAGTTTGCGTTCATCGTGCGCATGCATCTGCAGTTGATGCTGGAGAGCGGCACCGGCATTTGCGAGCTCGTGCTTTCGGAAGGCCGCACGCGCCACCACGACCTGAGCGAAGCGCTCACCGAAATGCAGCGCCGCTATACGGCGCCGCTCATGCGCGTGCTCGCGCGCGGTCAGGAAAGCGGGCAGATCCGCAACGATCTGCCGCTGCGGCTATTGCGCTCATTAGTGTTCGGCCCCATGGAGCACGTGCTGTGGGACGCAACGCTCGCCAACCGCCGTACCGATATCGACGCCACGGCCGAACGGCTCGTGGACGCCCTCTGGTCGGCACTGCAGCCGCCCAATCTCGAACTGGCCGCGCTTGCGCAGTTCAGCCAGGACGTGGGCGAAGCCATGCGCCGGCTCGAGCGCGCGCGCCCGGCCCGCTAGCGGGTCATCGGACCGCCGCTTCCTTCGCCACGCGCGCATCGCGAAGCCGGATCACGCAGCATCATCGGCGCGCCTTGCACGCGCAGGTCGGCGGCTGCGCGCAAGTCGTTGTGTGCGCTCTCATCACAAGCCGATGCCGTCGGCTTGGCAAATTTCGCCGCGCCAACAAGCGTCACGTCCTCGACTGAATCGATAGCAATCCGTACTTTTCACGCGCTGTTCGATGAACGACATCCTGACGTGCGCGAGATTTTCGTAAGGGGCATGCATTACGTCGGACGCACGCCGCTCTATCCGGCATGGGAGCTGTTCGACCGTTGATGACGCTGCACAGGCGCTCGACTCACTACCCGCCGCCCGCGATCCAATCCCGCTGTCGATCTCCGATTGTTACAGCCGCCGCCCCATGCCGGGGCCGGGAATGCGCAGTCCCAGCGCGTTTGCGCCCCAAATCGCCTCCGAAGCGCGCCGTTGCATGCCGTACGCGCCCCGAGGATCTCTCACGCGCCTGCCAGCGCAGTCGCTCCTGTAACAACTCGAAAAAACGGTGCAACACGCGTAATTGCATTGAAGTCGCCGATGTCATAGCGTTTCATAATTGGCTGGCGTGCGCCGTTGCCCACGCCCTCCCATTACTGGAGATCGTTTGTGAGAAGGTTGAAGCTACTACCTGGAGCCGTCGCGGCGGCGCTCGTCGGCGTGAGTGGCGTCGCACATGCGGCGCATGTCGGCGTGTTCATCGGCGGCGGCGTGCCGTATTACTACCCGGTCGCGCCGGTGCCTTACTACTACGGGCCGCCGCCCGTCATCGTTGCGCCGCCTCCGCCACAGGCGCCCGACTACATCGAGCAGGGACAGCCGCAATCCGGTGCCCCCGATGCGGGCCCGCAGGGCCCCGGCAACGCGCCGCCTGGCGACATCGCGGGCGGACAGCAGGAAAACAGCGACACCTGGTATTACTGCGACGAGTCGAAAACCTACTATCCGTATGCGCAGCAATGCGCGTCGGGCTGGCGCGCGGTTCCCGCCCAGCCGGCGCCTTCGAACTAACACCTTGACGATATCGAGCCGCACATGAAATACACCTATCTCACGCTACTCGCCACGGCTGGGCTGCTGAGCGCGTGCGCCGTCGTCCCCACGGGGCCGAGCGTGATGGCGCTGCCCGGCACGGGCAAGACCTTCGACCAGTTCCGCGCCGACGACGCAAACTGCCGCCAGTTCGCCTTCCAGCAGGTGGGCGGCGTCTCCACGAACCAGGCCGCGACGAATGCCGGCGTGGGCAGCGCCGTGGTCGGCACGGCGCTCGGCGCGGCGGCCGGCGCCGCATTTGGCGGCGGCCAGGGCGCAGCCATTGGCGCCGGCGCGGGCCTGCTCGCGGGCAGCGCGGTCGGCATGGGCAACGCACAAGGCTCCGCGTGGGACGTGCAGCGCCGCTACGACTACGCGTATCTGCAGTGCATGTACGCCACGGGCAACCGCATCCCGGCGCCCGGCAACATGGTGGCCCCGCAACAACCGCAGTTCCAGAGCGCGCCGCAGCAGTTCCAGCCCGCGCCCCAGCAGCGTTATCTGCCGCCGCCCCCGCCGGGATCGCCGCCTCCCCCGCCGAGCGGATATTGATCGCATAAAGAAGAACGCGAGGCCGGCGCAGATGCGCGAGCCTCGCGTTTTACTTTGTATCCCGAACTATCTGGCTCAATACGCCGGAGCGTCGAGCTTGTCGCCGTTCCACACCACGCGGCGCATTTCGCCCGTTTGCGTATCGATCAGCGTCATCTGCTGGGCCGCGTGTGCGGCATCGGGCTGTGCATCGCCGCCAGCGTTGCCCTTCGCCTCAAGCAACGGCTGCAGCACGGGCGCGAGCGACTTCAGCAATTGCACGGACAACGCGCTGGTGAACGTATAGCGCGCCGCATACGGCTCGTGCACCCACGCCGTGAGCGTGCCGTAGAAGCGGTCGCCAATCACGAACACGAACGTCGCGCTGCGGTTCACCTTGCGCGATTCGATGAGACGCGCACCCGGCGCGTACACGTTGAAGCGCTGGTCGCCGGTGCCTGTCTTGCCGTAGACGGGCAGCGTCTTGCCGTCGGGGAACGTCATGCCGTTGGCGAGTCGCTTGGCCGTGCCGCCTTCCACCACGGAGTTCAACAGCTCGCGCACGACCTGCGAGATTTGCGGCGAAATCAGCGGTTGCGGCGGCGTGGCGGCGTGGACGAAGCGCGTTTCGTAAGGCGTGCCGCGCGCGAAGTCGAGCGATTCGAAGCTATGCGTCGGCAGCTTTTCCCCGTTGCTGGAAATAAGGCCGATGAGCTGCGCGAGCGCCGCCGGCCGGTCGCCCGATGCGCCGATCGCCGCGCCATAAGAAGGCGTGATGCTGTCGAACGGATAGCCGAGCACGCGCCACGACTTGCCAATCGAGTCATACGCGCGCAGTTCGATCATGTGCCGAATGCGCCGGTCCTGCGTGGCGTGGTACTTCGTCTTGAAGAGCCACTTGTAGGTATAAAGGCGCGTGTCGCGGCTTTCCTGCTGGACCTGCGCAAGCGTCGCGTCGGGGTGCGCGCGCAGGTAGTTCAGCAGCCACAGTTCAAGCGGATGAATACCCGCGATATAGCCGCGATCGTTCAGGTTGAATCTGTCGATCGCGTATTTCTCGTAGTAGTGCGCGAGATCCTCGTCGTCCAGCCACTGGAACTTCGTGTTCTTGAGTTGTGCGCGCATTTGCGCGTCGAACCACGGCAGCGTGCCGTCGGGATTCGCGCTGCGCAACACCGTGGCAATGCGCGCCGGGCCCTTGCGCGTGTGCTGCAGCAAGATAGCGAGCGCTTCGTCGTCGCTTTTGCCCGCGTAGCGTCGATAGAAGCGCTTCATGTAAACCTGGCTTTCGCCGTCGGCGAACTGCGTGAGGAAGCGGTTGCGCACGGCCGGATCGTCGAGCCATTGCGCAGGCGGCCCCGAAGTCTCGATCATCTTGTAGTGGACGATGTCGCGCATGAGCCGCACGAACACGAGATTCACCGAATGCTGGAATGCCCGATGCACGGTGAGAATCTGCGCGTTGTCGCTCGACTCGAAATTGTTGAAGCTCTGCGCGCCGCCGCCGGTGTAGAAGGTCTCGCCGGGGCTGGCCGAATACTTGCGCTCCACGGCCGCTTCGAGCATCGAATGCAGCGAGCGGTCAGACGTCTTCGAAAGATAGTCGATCGCCCAGCGCGTGAGCGCGTCGCCCGGATCGACGTCCTTGAGCATGGCATGCAGCGTCTTCGCATCTTCGGCGGCATACTTCGCGTGCAGCGCGCTCACGATCTGCAGGTAAGTCACGAGCGTGCGCAGCTTCGCCGTCGACCCGAGGTTCAGGCGCGCGCCCGAATTGATGTCGAACGGCTGGTTCACGCTGTCCGTCTGCACGCGCACGAGGTTTTCGCCATTGCTGCGCTCGAACAACGTGAAGCTATACGCGATCTTCGAAGGATCGTCGGATGGGCGCAGCATCTCGAAGCCGACGAGCCCCGCCTGGCGCGCGCCGTCCTTCGTCGAGGCGTCGGCAAGGCGGTCGCTTACGGCCTGCTGGACGCTGTCGTCGAGCGTGGCCGTCGCGGTGAGGTCGAGGCGATCGAGGTCGTAGAGCGTCTTCAGACCCAGCGCCTGCATCAGTTGCGTGCGCAACGTCAGCACCGCCTTGCGCTCCACGTAGGAGACCGGCACGCGTTGGGCCGGCCTCGAACGGTCGAGGGCAAGATGCGTAGCGAGCGCGGCGTCGCGCAGCGCGGGCGTAATCACGCCGTTGGCGCCGAGCAGGCGCAGATAGCTGTCGGTCAACTTCGCGAGCGCCTCGGTGTTCTTCTGCAGGAAATACGAGGGCGCGCGCTGCGCGATCAGCAGCGAGAGCACCTGACGGAACGCGAGTGCCTGCTCGTCGAGCGTCGCGGTCGAAAGCGGCGCGCGCAGAATGCGGTTGACCTCGCGGAAGTCGCGCCCGTACCAGTCGGCGAGGCCGTCGCCGAGACCGTTGACTTCGCCCACGCCCGGCTTCGCGGCAAGCGGTACGGAGTTCAGATAGTGCACGAGAATCTGCTGGCGCGCGGGCATGGTCTGCGGGCCGTCCAGATACGCGCGCAGCGAAGCGGATGCGATCTGGCGCAGCTTTTCGGGCGGCGTGGCGGTGCGGCCGCCCGACGAGTGCCGGAACTTCTCGATCTGCGTGGCGAGCGTGCTGCCGCCCGGCGTTTGCTGATGCCGGTTCACGAGCCGCGCGCCCTGGTCGACGAGCGCGCGGCTAAAGCGGCCCCAGTCGATGGCGGGGTTGCGGTTCGGCTGGTCGAGCGCGAGCAGATATTTGTCTTCGATGAAAAGCAGCGAATCGCGCACGACGGGCGGCACCGCGTCGAAATTCTCGTAGGCGCGCTGCGGGTAACGCGTATGGAAGAGCATCGCGCCGGAAGCGTCGCGCAGCACGATCCCGGCCTGATCCTTTTCGTCATAGGGCAGGAAGAGGCCCTCGTCGGCCACCGCGATCATGCGATCCGAATCGCGCGCCTGCGCGGCGATCGTAAAGCCGCGTTGGGCAAGCCGGCTCTCGAACGTGGGCAACTGGGCGTAACCGAGCCGCACGTCATACGGCCCGTTCGTCGTGGGAAAGCGGATGCTGTGGCTCGGCCCGTTTTCGACCGTATAGCCGATGTCGCGCGTCAGTTCGGAGAGATAGCGCGCCTGCAGACGCGAGGTGTCGATTTCGATCTGGACAATGCGCGCGATGATGACGAGGGCAGCCAGAAACGCGACAACGAATCCCCACTTGACCCACCGGAAGAGCGAGCCAGCGCCAGCGGCGCGAAGAGGAAAGCGTACCGATGGGCGATTCATGCGTATTCTCCTGACGTCACGTCAGATTTCCAGACGGCACCCCTCGGATAGTCTATCTCGCTCTGTAGGATATTGTGTGGCCGTAGTGCTGGCCTCGCGGGCACGTCGCGACGCCGCAACACCCATGCCCGTCGCGTGACAGTTTTGCGGCGGCGGCGCGGCACGAAAGATGCTCCCGATATAATGGTCAGCTATTTCGTGGATACCGAGAAATATGAAGAAGCTTGCCGTGCCCCTTGCCCTCTCGCTTACGCTTGGCGCGTGCGCGTGGTTTCAGAGCAACCCGGATGCTGGCCAGCCAGTCATCGATTCCACAACCAACCGGTCGGTCCAGGACGTGATCTCGTGCCTGACCGTGGAAGCTTCGCGCCATGGCGCAAGCTTCTCGACAACGCCGCTGCCGCAAGGCCAGATGCTCGAGTTCGGCGACTCGAACGTCGTCAAGATCCGCGCCGACAACGGCACGACGACCTACCGCTACTACGCGGGCAAGCGCCACGCCTCGAATCTGTGGATCGAGGGGGCGAGCAAAACCTGCGCGCCTTGAAGATTCGCGGGTAGGCTTTCGCGGGCGCCGCCGTCGAGCGAGCATTTCGCGTCCGCGCCGCCCCACCCTGCGCCCGTCGATTACATCCGCTTACGCAACGTTACGCACTGTAGCGCGGCGACACATTTTTGCCTGCCGTTTTAAGAATCGCTTAAGACTTCGTCCGCATCATCCCCACACTGAAAAGAAACGAACGCAGCAGGAGGTTCCGTGAACCCGCATGATCCGCAAATCCAGGATGACGGCCGGGAAAAAAGCGAGGCAACGCCCGCAGCCAGGCCCGGGCGCCGCAAACTTCTGCGACGGCTGCTGAGCCACCACGAGCTCGCGACCCTCCTCTTGCTGCTGCACGCGCCGATCGACGCGCACGCCAAGCCCGAGATCCCCATGCTCCAGGAGGCAGGACTCGTCGAGCAGATGCAGGACGACGCCGGCGCGCCGCGCATTCGCCTCACGACGGAGGGCAATGCCGTCCTGCAGGGACTCGGCCTCGCGCGCTAGGCACACGGCGCACACTCCAGGCACCACACTCCAGGCATATTACCTACGAATTACGCAAAAAAAGGCGGCGGCACGCGCACGACGTGCCGCCGCCTTTTTTTCATCTTTGCCCCGACCGCTAGCGGACCGGGCGCCCCTCAAGCCGGTTCGAGCGCCTCGCCTTCATCCTGCAAGCGCAGCAGCCGGTAGCCGCTCTTGTAAACCGGCTGCAACCGGAAGCCGTTGGGCTCGTCGATTTCCAGCAGCAGTCGCAGGCGCGACACGTGACTGTCAATCGTGCGAGTGAGCGTATGCAACTCGCGTCCCCACACCATCGCGTAGATATGATCGCGCGAGAGCACGCGCCCGATGCTCGAGAAAAAGAGCGAAGCGAGCCGGTATTGCGTGGTCGAAAGCAGCACGGGCTTGCCGTGCACGCTCACGGCCTGACGCCGCGTGTCGAAGTGATAGGGGCCGGCCGCGATCGTCATATCGCCGCAACGGTCGGGAAAGGCGCGGCGCAAGAGCGCATTCACGCGCGCGCGCAACACCAAAGGGCACACAGGCAGGCTCACGTAGTCGTCGGCGCCGACGGAAAACGCCTGCACCACACTCTCGTCCGACGCGTCCTCCGAAACGAACAGCACCGGGACCTGGCTGCCGTTCACCGCCCGGAACGTCCTCAGCAGTTCGGTGTCCGCGACCCGCGAACCCGGCCAGTCGAGCAAGAGCATGTCGACGGTCGACGCGGTGAGCGCCCTCGCAAGCGCGAGCGCGTCGCTGAACGGCATGCACGCGTGGCCGCATGGCGTCAGCGCGCGCTCGATCTGCTGGCGGTGGGCAGCGTCGCGCTGAAAAATCGCAATGCGCATGGTGAGTCCTCTGTTGGATCGAATATCAAGCCGCGCAATTCTGTGGATATGTGCAAAGACTGCCCATCGGAGGAGTCCGAAATCCAATGCGCTTCATCGTTTCACACGATGGCGCGCAACCGGCCTGACAGCGCCGCTCGGGGCGCGCATCTAGCGGATACCAGGCTTCCTGTAGAATCGCGGGCTGGCCTGAAGTCGTCGGCGCGTCCGCCCACCCATACGGACGCGCTGTTGCCGTGCCCACCCTCGCGCCCACTTTCCGACGACCGCCGCTCCCCGCGCCACGCGCGCACCAGGCAAATTCGGCCATCAGGGACGTCCATTCGCGTCCCGCACGACTTCGCACATAACAAACACCCTGGTTTTTCGGAAATGCAAGCAACAGAAATTGGCGTGCGCACGCCCGCCGCTGCGCGCGCGCTCGGCCGCAGCGACTACAAGACGCTCGGACTCGCCGCACTCGGCGGCGCGCTGGAGTTCTACGACTTCATCATCTTCGTATTCTTCGCGCCGGCCATCGGCCAGTTGTTCTTCCCCGCAACGATTCCCGACTGGCTGCGTCAGCTCCAGACCTTCGGCATCTTCGCCGCCGGCTATCTCGCGCGGCCGCTCGGTGGGATCGTCATGGCGCACTTCGGCGACCTGCTCGGCCGCAAGCGCATGTTCACGCTCTCCGTACTGCTGATGGCGCTGCCCACGCTCGCCATGGGCTGCCTGCCCACCTACGCGACGATCGGCGTGCTCGCGCCGGTGCTGCTGCTCGCGCTGCGCGTGCTGCAAGGTGCGGCCGTGGGCGGCGAGGTGCCGGGCGCCTGGGTGTTCGTCTCCGAGCATGTGCCGCACCGCCACATCGGCTATGCGTGCGGCACCTTAACGGCGGGGCTCACGTTCGGCATCCTGCTCGGTTCGCTGATCGCCGCGGCGGTCAACCACCATTACGCGCCCGCCGACATCGCCGCTTATGCCTGGCGCATTCCGTTCCTGATCGGCGGCCTGTTCGGCATGTTTTCGGTATACCTGCGCCAGTGGCTGCACGAAACGCCCGTGTTCGCGGAGATGCAGGCGCGCAAGTCGCTCGCCGACGAAATTCCGCTCAAGGCCGTGCTGCGCGACCACGGCCGCGCCGTGATCGTCTCGATGCTGCTCACGTGGATGCTTTCGGCAGCCATCGTCGTCGTCATTCTGATGACGCCGCCGCTCCTGCAGAAGCAATTCCACCTCGACGCCACCACGTCGCTCCTCGCGAACTGCGTCGCGACGCTCTTCCTCACGGTGGGCTGCGTGAGCGCGGGCGCGCTCGCAGACCGCTTCGGCGCGCGCCGCGTGCTGGCCATCGGCGGCATTGCGCTCGCCATCTCGTACTACGTGCTGTTCCGCCGGATCGCCGTGGACAGTTCGATGCTCATGCCGCTCTACGCGCTGGCCGGGCTGCTGGTCGGCACGATCGGCGCGGTGCCTTACGTGATGGTGAATGCGTTCCCGCCGGTGGTTCGCTTCTCGGGCATCTCGTTCTCGTACAACGTCGCCTATGCCGTGTTCGGCGGCCTCACGCCGATCGTCGTCGCGCTCCTGATGAAGTCCGAGCCGCTCGCGCCCACGTACTACGTGGCGGCGATCTGCGTGCTCGGCGCGATGACGACGCTGTTCTTCAAGGACGCGCATCGCGCCGAATGAACGTTGCCGGGCGGCGCCACTGATCCGGCACCGTTTCACGGCTTCGCCGGCTTCGACGATTCACGTCACACTGAAACGTCGAAGCCACCGCCCGGCCTAACATGGGCGCATGAATCGCTCACACCCCACCCCCGTCCACTTCACGCCCGCGCTGACGCGCATCGTCGCAACCGTCAGCGTCGGGTTCGTCGTCACCCAGCTCGACGTCACCATCGTCAACATCGCGCTCGCGCGCATCGCGACCGATCTTCACGCGAACGTCGCAGGCCTCCAATGGATCGTCGATGCCTACACGCTCGCCTTCGCGGTGCTAATGCTCTCGGGCGGCGTGCTTGGCGACCGCTACGGCACGCGCCGCCTCTACGGCGCCGGGCTCGTGGTGTTCGCGCTCGCCTCGCTCGCTTGCGGCCTCGCCACCGGCCCGGCCATGCTGATCGCAGCGCGCGCCGTGCAGGGCGCGGGCGCGGCGGCCATGCTGCCGAACTCGCTCGCGCTCCTCAACGAAGCCTGCCGCCATGACCGCGCGCTGAGGGCGCGCGCCGTGGGCTTCTGGACCGCCGCCGGCGCCATTTCGATCGCCGCCGGGCCGGTGGCGGGCGGCCTGCTGATCGCGACGTTCGGCTGGCGCGGCATCTTCCTCGTCAATCTGCCGCTGTGCGCAGCCGGCCTTGCGGCCACGCTTGCGTGGATTCCGGCGCCGCGCCGACATGCGCGCGAGCTCGATGCCACCCGCGCGCGCCCGGTACGCAGCCTCGACGTGCGCGGACAATGCCTCGCCATCGTGGCGCTCACGGCGTTCACGGGCGCCGTGATCGAATGGCGTCCGCTCGGCTTCGCCCACTGGGCCGTGGCGGGCGGCTTCGCGCTCGCACTCGCCGCCGGCATAGCGTTCGTATCGCTCGAAGCGCGCGTGCGCGATCCCATGCTGCCCCTCGCCATGCTGCGCAACCGCCCGTTCAGCGCGGCGGTGCTGTTCGGCATCTGCGTGAATCTCACGTATTACGGCACGGTGTTCGTGCTCGCGCTGTATCTGCAGCATGCGCGCGGCGAGACGCCCTTGCAGGCGGGCCTCGCGTTCATACCGCTCACCGGCGGGTTCCTGCTCTCGAACGTCGTGAGCGGCCATGTGGTCGCGCGCTACGGCACGCGCCGGCCGATGGTCGTCGGCGCGCTCGTCGCGGGCGCAGGCTACGCGTTGCTGATGGCCGTCGAAGCCGCGACGCCGCTCGCCTTCGTGCTGCTCGCCTTCCTGCTGATTCCCTCGGGCATGGGTCTCGCCGTGCCGGCGATGACGACCGCCGTGCTCTCGTCGGTCGAGCCCGCGCGCGCGGGCACGGCTTCCGCGCTGCTCAACACGGCGCGTCAGGCGGGCGGTGCGGTGGGCGTGGCGGCGTTCGGCGCGCTCGCCGGCGGGGCCGGCGCGGCCCAGGTGGTGGCCGGCCTGCGCGCGGAAACGGCGATTTCGACGGCGCTGCTGCTCGCGGCGGCCGGCCTGGCGTGGTTCGTGAGGACCGGCCCGACACATGCCGGCGCGAGCCGGGCCGCGGCGGCGCGGATGAGTGAATCCGAATCGCGCTGATACGCCTTCCGATGTGCCGCGGCGCGCTACAGCGACGCCTCCTGGATCGCGCCGGAGTCGATCGCGCGCGCGATCAGGCCATCGTTCTGCGCCTTGCGGATAGCGTGGGCGATCAGCCGGTCGGGCTCCTCGAGGTCCGCCTTGAGCGCGCCGAGGAGCCCGGAGGCGTCGAGGATCACCAGGGTCTTCGCGGAATCCGCGTCGCTGATGAACACGCGCCGCGTGCCGTCTTCCGCAAGGCTCGCGCAGAACTGCCCGGTCTTGCCTGCCACGTTGAAGTCGAAGTTCTGTATCACGGCCTGCTCCCTCGTCACCCGGTTGCCCGGTGGATATGGTACGTCGCTCGCGCCGGTGAACGTCGGCCGCATCAGCCTCGCAGGCCGACGCCGCCACGCGGCGCGCGCAAGCCATCAACGGAAGCACGTCCCGCGCCCGTTACGGTCAGCAGCAGGAAACCGCCCGCGATCGCGACGTTTTTCCAGAAGTGGACGACGGCGTCCTGTTGCGCCGCAGCTTGGGTCATGTTCCAGAAGTCGTGGCCGAGGATCGCCGTGACGATGGCGTACACGGCAAGCACGAAGGCAACGGAGCGCGTGCGCACGCCCAGCACGAGCGCGATGCCGCCGAGCAGTTCGATGACCGTCGCCACGATCGCGCCGTACGAGGCGTACGGCACACCCTTCGAGTGCAGATAACCGACAAACCCCGCGTATCCCAGCAGCTTCATGGCCCCGCCCCAGAGAAAAAGAATGGCGAGCGCGATACGGGCAATGAAGATGATGAAGGAATCGGCGGGACGGGTCATGGGGGACTCCGGTATGCAATATCGGAATGACCGTCAGGCGTACGCCCAGTTCCCTCGACTTGAATCGGGAACGGCAGGCAAGCGGGACGACGCGCCGTATGCCAACGCGGCAGCGGCTATGCGGGGCGAAGCGATATGGTTGGGGAATTAATTCGGAATGCTACAAAATTTTCGCGATCCGCCATGCGGCGATCCATTCGCAATGCGATGCGACGGATGCGATTCGATCGCGCAAGCGGCCGCCTTTGGCACGCTCAATGCTTGTGGCGCATGCCATGCGGCCGATGCGCATCGAGCCAGCGGGTGAAGCGCGCCTCCAGCGTGCCTCTGCTGCGGCGCGACACGGCCCACATAGCCACGCACACCAGCACCATCACGGCCGGTCCGAGCAGATAAGCAACAACGGTTTCCCTCATGGCAGTCTCCTCAGTGCGACGCCAGTACGTGAGTTATCTCATTTTAGGCGATCGGGCGGCCCGTGGTAAACGTCGGCCGTAATTGCCGCAGGGGCGTATTCCCCATGTTTTCATATATCCGGGGTATCGGCAGCGCGCGGCGCGGACTTTACCTCAGACGTAATCGACGGACGCACGCGTTTCGCTAGAATCGGCGGCATGAACACGCTCGCTTCCACACTCCTCGCCGCGCCGGCCGGCGCCGGGCGCCGCAGCGTCGGCGAGATGCTGCGCGACTGGCGCGTGCGCCGGCGCATGAGCCAGTTGCTGCTCGCCACCGAGGCGGAGATTTCGACGCGCCATTTGAGCTTCGTCGAGTCGGGCCGCGCGCTGCCGAGCCGCGAAATGGTCATGCATCTTGCGGAACAGCTCGAAGTGCCGCTGCGCGAGCGTAACGCGCTGCTCGTGGCGGCCGGCTACGCGCCGCTTTACCGCGAGCGCGCCCTCGATGATCCGCAGCTCGCCGCCGCGCGCGAAGCCGTCGATCTCGTGCTGCGCGGGCATGAGCCTTATCCCGCTGTGGCCGTGGACCGCCACTGGAATATCGTCGCCACGAACGGCGCGCTTGCGCCGCTCATCGGCGACGCTTCGCCTGCGCTGCTCGCCGCGCCCATCAATGCGCTGCGGCTCTCGCTGCATCCCGAGGGCATGGCGCCGCGCATCGTCAACTGGCATGCGTGGCGCGATCACCTGCTCACGCGCCTGCAGCGCCAGATCGAGGCGAGCGGCGACCCCGTGCTTGCCGCGCTGCGCGACGAACTGGCTGCATACCCGACGCCGCCCGGAGCCGCCGTTGCGAGCACCGAGCCGATCGCTCATCACATCGCGGTGCCGCTGCGCGTGCGCACGGCGCTCGGCGAACTGGCGTTCTACAGCACGACCACTGTGTTCGGCACGCCGGTCGACATCACGCTCTCCGAGCTTGCAATCGAGGCCTTTTTTCCCGCCGACCCGCAAACGGCGCAAGCGCTGCGCGACGCAGCGCGGTGACGTGCGCGCTTGCCGGGCGCGCTCAACCGCGCGCGGCGAACCACGGCCGAATCCACCCGAGGCCAGCCGAGGTGCCCGCGCGCGGCCGGTATTCGCAGCCGATCCAGCCGTCGTAGCCGAGTTCGTCGATCAGCGCCAGCAGCCACGGGTAATTGAGTTCGCCGCTGTCGGGCTCGTGGCGCTCGGGCACGCCTGCAATCTGGATGTGGCCGATCCGTCCGATGTCGCGCCTGAGCTTCACGGCCAGGTCGCCTTCGACGATCTGGCAGTGATAGCAGTCGAACTGCACGCGCAGATTCGGCGCGCCCACTTGCGCACAGATTGCGTGCGCGTCGTCCTGGCGGTTCAACAGATAACCCGGCATATCGCGCGTGTTGATCGGCTCGATCAGCACGTCGATGCCGTTGTCCGCCGCGGCGCGCGCCGCGTACTCGAGGTGCTTCACATACAGCTCGCGCTGCGCCGCGCGCGACGCCTCGCTCGCCACGAGGCCCGCCATCACGTGGATCTTGCGATTGCCGAGCACACACGCGTAATCGAGCGCGGTATCGATGCTACGGCGAAATTCGTCTTCGCGGCCCGGCAACGAGGCAATGCCGCGCTCGCCCGCCGACCAGTTTCCCGGCGGCGCGTTGAAGAGCGCCTGCGTGAGCGAAGCGCCATCGAGTCGCGCCTTGATTTCGGCAGCAGGATGTTCGTACGGAAACAGATATTCGACGGCCTCGAAGCCGTCTCGCGCCGCAGCGGCGAACCGGTCGAGAAACGCGTGCTCGTTGTACATCATCGTGAGATTGGCGGCGAAGCGCGGCATCGAGGCAACTCCAGTTAGCGGTCTAGCCGGTATTGTCTGCCAAAGCGGGCTGCGGTGTGAAGGCATCGGCGCGGCGAGAACACCGAACCTATGCCCCGATCACGAAATGAATCTGAACACCCCTCTTGATTCATGTGCACGCAACGATCTTCCATTTTCACGCACCGTCATGCGCTTCGGAACCATAAGTCCGCTCTGGGGCGAGAATCGGACTTTCATTTCACATTCGATTCACGTCATATTTAGAACTCCGTATTTACTCAAGAAAACAAGAAACCCCTCTACCACAGCCAATCTCCGAGAAATTCATGAAAATCCCTCACATCGCAAGCAATTTTTTGAAACGTTAATTGTTTCCAAACACCTGCGATGCCGCCTTGCTTTCTGCATACCCTCCGCTTCTCCCTCTCGATGCCGGTTTCCGCGAAATTTCGATATATCCGATCACATACACCGAAAGAGATTTCATTCATCCCCTTTACTTCTTCTCCGTCCTTCTCTTAAATTATGGGTGTCCCCAACGCGCAAGCTGGAGATGCCATGAGTCATTTTCTGGATCGTCTGCGTTACTTCACGGCGGCACGAACACAATTCGCAGACGGACACGGCGCCGTCACAGACGAAGACCGAAAATGGGAAGAGGCGTACCGCACGCGCTGGCAGCACGACAAGATCGTACGCTCCACGCATGGCGTGAATTGCACCGGCTCGTGCTCCTGGAAGATCTATGTGAAGGGGGGCATCGTTGCATGGGAGACGCAGCAGACCGACTATCCGCGCACACGTCCCGACATGCCCAACCACGAACCGCGCGGCTGCTCGCGCGGCGCATCGTATTCGTGGTATCTGTATAGCGCGAATCGCCTCAAATACCCGCTCGTGCGCAGCGCGCTCGTCAAGCTATGGCGCGAAAAACGCCGCACGCTCGACCCCGTTGCCGCGTGGACGGCCATCGTCGACGACGAGGCCGCGCGCAAAAGTTATCAAACACGGCGCGGCCTTGGCGGCTTCGTGCGCGCGGACTGGAGCGAAGTGCTCGAAATCGTGGCGGCAGCGAACGTGCACACGATCAAGCGCCACGGCCCCGACCGCGTGATCGGCTTCTCGCCGATTCCCGCCATGTCGATGGTGTCGTATGCGGCGGGTTCGCGCTATCTCTCGCTCATCGGCGGCGTGTGCCTCTCGTTTTACGACTGGTACTGCGACCTGCCGCCGGCTTCCCCCCAAACGTGGGGCGAGCAGACCGACGTGCCCGAATCCGCGGACTGGTACAACGCCTCGTTCATCGTGATGTGGGGGTCCAACGTGCCGCAGACGCGCACGCCGGACGCGCACTTCATGGTGGAAGCGCGTTATCGCGGCGCGAAGATCGTCTCGATCTTTCCCGACTACGCCGAAGGTGCGAAGTTCGGCGACATCTGGCTGCATCCGAAGCAAGGCACCGACGCCGCGCTCGCGCTCGCCATGGGTCACGTGATCCTCAAGGAGTATCACCTCGCCGGCAAGAGCGCCTATTTCGCCGATTACTGCCGCCGCTTCACCGACATGTCCTGCCTCGTGACGCTCGTCGAGCGCGACGGCCAGTACGTCCCCGACCGCTATCTGCGCGCTTCCGACATCGACGGCTCGCTCGGCCAGGACAACAACCCCGAGTGGAAGACCGTCGTCGTGGACAGCGCGACGAACGAATTCGCGGTGCCGCTCGGCTCGGTGGGCTTTCGCTGGGGCCAGCAGGAAGGCGCCGATCGCGGCAAGTGGAATCTGCGCGAGGAAAGTGTGCGCGGCACGCCGCTCACGCCCGCGCTCTCGCTCGTCGAAAAGCACGACGATGTCGTCGACGTGCTTTTCCCGTACTTCGGCAACGTCGCGCATCCGCATTTCCCGCACACCTCGCACGGGCCCGTGTTGAGCCGGCGCATCGGCGTGCGGCGCGTGACGACGACCGCGGGCGAGCGGCTCGTGGCCACCGTCTACGATCTCTTCGTCGCCAATTACGGGCTCGACCAGGGCCTGGGCGGCAAGGACGTCGCGCGCAGCTATGACGACGACGTGCCCTATACGCCGGCCTGGCAGGAGGCGATCACGGGCGTGAAGCGCGAGGACGTCGTCAACGTCGCGCGCCAGTTCGCCGGGAACGCCGACAAGACCGAGGGCCGCTCGATGGTCATCATCGGCGCGGGCATCAACCACTGGTTCCACATGGACATGGCATATCGCGCCATCATCAACATGCTCGTGATGTGCGGCTGCATCGGCAAGTCCGGCGGCGGCTGGTCGCACTACGTCGGCCAGGAAAAGTTGCGTCCGCAAACAGGCTGGACCGCGCTCGCCTTCGCGCTCGACTGGAACCGGCCGCCGCGCCACATGAACGCGACATCGTTCTTCTACGCCCACACCGACCAGTGGCGCTACGACCCGATGAATCCGGCCGACCTGCTCTCGCCGCTCGCGAACAAGGCCGACTTTCATGGTGCGCCGATCGACTACAACGTGCGCGCCGAGCGCATGGGCTGGCTGCCGTCGGCCCCGCAGATCGACAGCAATCCGCTAGAGTTGGGCCGTTCGCTCGAAGACCCCGCGAAGGCAGGCGCCGAAGTCGCGCGCCGCCTCAAGGAGGGCAGCCTCAAGCTCGCCTGCGAAGACCCCGACAATCCCGCCGCCTTTCCGCGCAATCTGTTCGTGTGGCGCTCGAACCTGCTCGGCTCGTCGGGCAAGGGGCACGAGTACTTCCTCAAGCATCTTCTCGGGACAACGAACGGTGTTCAAGGCGAAGAAGTCGTGAAGGACGGCGTGCCGCGCCCCGAGGAAGTCGTATGGCGCGAAGAAGCGCCCAGGGGCAAGCTCGATCTGCTCTGCACACTCGACTTCCGCATGTCGACCACTTGCATGTACTCGGACATCGTGCTGCCCACGGCCACGTGGTACGAGAAAGACGATATGAATACGTCCGACATGCACCCGTTCATTCATCCGCTCTCCGCCGCCGTGGACCCGGCGTGGCAGGCGCGCAGCGACTGGGAAATCTTCAAGGCCATCGCGAAGCGCTTTTCCGAACTCAGTGTCGGCCATCTAGGTGTGGAGCGCGACGTGGTGCTCTCGCCCATCGCGCACGACGCGGCCGGCGAGCTGGCCCAGCCCTTCGGCGTAGACGACTGGAAGCGCGGCGAATGCGAGCCGGTTCCGGGCAAGACCATGCCGGGCGTGGTCACGCTGGAGCGAAATTATCCCGAGACGTATCACCGTTTCACGTCGCTCGGGCCGCTTATGGACCGGCTCGGCAACGGCGGCAAGGGCATTAGCTGGAACACCGAGGACGAAGTCCATGAACTCGGCGCGCTGAACTATCGCGACGAGTCGGCCGACGCGGGCGACGCGAAAGGCCGCCCGCGCATCGAGACGGCGCTCGACGCCGCGGAGACGATCCTCTCGCTCGCCCCCGAAACGAACGGAGCAGTCGCAAAGAAGGCGTGGGAAGCGCTCTCGAAGTTCACGGGCATCGAACACGCGCATCTCGCCGAAGCGCGCGCCGACGAAAAGATCCGCTTTCGCGATATCCAGTCCCAGCCGCGCAAGATCATTTCGTCGCCGACGTGGAGCGGCATCGAGTCGGAGCACGTGTCGTACAACGCGGGCTATACGAACGTGCACGAGCTGATTCCCTGGCGAACATTGAGCGGCCGCCAGCAGCTCTATCAGGATCACGCGTGGATGCGCGCGTTCGGCGAGGCGTTGTGCGTGTACAAACCGCCCATCGACACGGGCAGCTACGAAAAAATGGCCGGCTCGCGCCCGAACGGCAATCCAGAGATCGCCCTGAACTTCATCACGCCGCACCAGAAATGGGGCATTCACAGCACCTACACCGACAACTTGCTGATGCTCACGCTCTCGCGCGGCGGCCCGATCGTGTGGATTTCGGAGAAAGACGCCGCGCAGATCGGCGTGATCGACAACGACTGGATCGAGTGCTTCAACGCGAACGGCGCGCTTTGCGCGCGCGCCGTGGTGAGCCAGCGCATTCCGCGCGGCATGGTGATGATGTATCACGCGCAGGAAAAGATCGTGAATACGCCGGGGTCCGAAATAACGGGCACGCGCGGCGGTATCCACAACTCGGTCACGCGCATTTCGCTCAAACCCACACACATGATCGGCGGCTACGCGCAACTGGCGTACGGCTTCAATTACTACGGCACCGTGGGCTCGAACCGCGACGAATTCCTCATCGTTCGCAAGATGAAGAACGTCGACTGGCTCGACGCGGAAGAAACGCCGGTAGGTCCGTTGCCTGATCCGGTCAATGCGGCAGCCAATGCAGCGGTTCGCGAAGGAGAAAGCTCATGAAAGTGCGCGCGCAGATCGCGATGGTGCTGAACCTCGACAAGTGCATCGGCTGCCATACGTGCTCGGTCACCTGCAAGAACGTCTGGACGAGCCGCGAAGGCATGGAGTACGCGTGGTTCAACAACGTCGAGACGAAGCCCGGCATCGGCTATCCGAAGGAATGGGAGAACCAGGAGCGCTGGCGCGGCGGCTGGGTGCGCAAGGCCGACGGCCAGATCGAGCCGCGCCTTGGCGGCAAGTGGCGGCTGCTCGCGCAGATTTTCGCGAATCCGCACCTGCCTGAAATCGACGACTATTACGAGCCTTTCACCTTCGATTACGCCCACCTGCAAGAAGCCGGCAATACCCAGGCCACGCCCGTTGCGCGGCCGCGCTCGCTCGTGAGCGGCGAGCGCATGGAGAAGATCGAGTGGGGGCCGAACTGGGAAGAGATTCTGGGCGGCGAGTTCGAGAAACGCTCGAAGGACTATAACTTCGAGAACGTGCAAAAGGAGATCTACGGCCAGTTCGAAAACACCTTCATGATGTATTTGCCGCGCCTGTGCGAGCACTGCCTCAATCCGGCGTGCGTGGCCGCGTGTCCTTCCGGATCGATCTACAAGCGCGAGGAAGACGGCATCGTGCTCATCGATCAGGACAAGTGCCGCGGCTGGCGCATGTGCGTTTCGGGTTGCCCGTACAAGAAGATTTACTTCAACTGGCGCAGCGGCAAGGCCGAGAAGTGCATCTTCTGTTATCCGCGTATCGAAGCGGGACAGCCCACCGTGTGCTCGGAGACCTGCGTGGGACGCATCCGCTATCTCGGCGTGCTGCTCTACGACGCCGACCGGATTCGCGAAGCCGCAAGCGTCGCCAACGAAACCGATCTTTATCAGGCGCAGCTCGATGTGTTTCTCGATCCCTTCGATCCGGCCGTGATCGAGCAGGCCGCACGCGACGGCGTTCCGCAGGCGTGGATCGATGGTGCGCAGCACTCGCCCGTCTACAAGATGGCGATCGACTGGCGCATTGCGTTCCCGCTGCACCCCGAGTACCGCACGCTGCCGATGGTCTGGTACGTGCCGCCGCTTTCGCCCATCAACGCGGCGGCCAACAGCGGCGAACTCGGCATGAACGGCTGGCTGCCCGACGTGCACTCGTTGCGCATCCCGCTACGCTACCTTGCGAACCTGCTCACCGCCGGCGACGAAAAGCCGGTACAGGTCGCGCTGGAGCGCCTGCTCGCCATGCGCGCGTTCATGCGCGCCCGCCATGTGGATCGCGTGGACGCGCCGCAGGTGCTCGCGCAAGCGGGTCTCTCGCTGGCCCAGGTCGAGGAGATGTATCGCTATCTCGCGATCGCGAACTACGAAGACCGCTTCGTGATTCCCACCACGCACCGCGAGTACGCCGAGAACGCCTTCGACTTGCGTTCGTCGTGCGGCTTCACGTTCGGCAACGGCTGCTCGGACGGGCGCTCCGAAGCGAGCCTGTTCGCGCCGAAGACGAACGGTCATCGCCAGATTCCCATTCGGGAGGTCTGATCATGTTCGCCGTTCGTCCCCAACCCGTGACGTACCGCCTGATCGCTTCGCTGCTCGACTATCCCGACGCGCCGCTCGTCGAAGCCTTGCACGAACTGCGGGCGATCGTGCGCGGCGAGCGCGCATTCGGCACCGAGGCGCGTGAGAAGCTCGAACGCTTTCTCGACTATCTCGACTCGCACGATCTGCTCGCGCTGCAGGAGAACTATGTCGCGCTCTTCGATCGCGGCCGCGCCACTTCGCTGCATCTGTTCGAGCACGTGCACGGCGAATCGCGCGATCGCGGGCAGGCGATGATCGACCTCGTCCAGACCTACGAGAAGCACGGCATGCTGCTGCAGCCGGGACAGTTGCCCGACTATCTGCCCGTGTTCCTCGAATACCTGTCGATTCTCGAGGCAAACGAGGCGCGCGCTTTGCTCGGCGAAACCGCCGCGATCCTGCAGTCGATCACGGCCGAACTGAGCCGCCGCAACAGCCACTACGCGTACGCAATCGGCGCGCTGTTGCCGCTCGCAGGCGCGAGCGGCGCGGAACTACCCGACGCCGCGCACGACGACGACGCTGGCAAGCCGCACGACAAGGACCATTTGCAGGCGCTCGACGCAGCCTGGGCCGACGAGCCGGTGCGCTTCATGGGCGCGGGACAGCCACTGGCGATCGCACCAGTGGCGTTCCATCCGCGGCGCGCACCGCGCTGATACCGGCACGCCGTTCGCATACCGCACGCAAGGAGCCGTCATGGACCAATACTTCCATCAGTTTCTGTTCGGCATCTATCCGTACATCTGTCTCGCGGTGCTGCTATTCGGCTCGCTCGTGCGCTTCGACCGCGAACAGTACACGTGGAAGAGCGACTCGTCGCAACTGCTGCGGCGCGGCGCATTGCACGTTGGCAGCAATCTGTTCCACTGGGGCATTCTCGTCGTGGTGCTCGGTCACTTCGTCGGGTTTCTCGCGCCGCACTGGCTGGTCGGGCCGTTCATCTCGGCAACCGTGCACCAGTTGCTCGCGATGGTGGCGGGCGGCGTGGCAGGCAGCGTCGCGATCGTCGGGCTCACGATCCTGATCGCGCGGCGCTTGGGCGACACGCGCATCCGCGTCAACAGCAAGACGTCGGACATCGTCATCGTGTTCATGCTCTGGGCGCAGCTCGCGCTCGGGCTCGCGACCGTCGTGCTCTCGGCACGCCACATGGACGGCGTGATGTTCGAGCAGCTCACCGACTACGTAAAGGGCGTGGTGACGTTCCGTCCCAACATCGCCGGGCTGCTCGACGGCGTGCCGCTCGTCTACCAGACGCATATCGCGCTCGGCTTCACGATCTTTCTCGTTTCTCCTTTCACGCGCATGGTCCATATCTGGAGCGGCATTGCTTCGGTGTTCTATCTGATCCGTCCGTACCAGCTCGTGCGCAAGCGCTGATCGACAAACCGGCACCAGGAGCGTCCTCGATGATGAACGCGATCCCGCATGATGAAGGGAGCGAACTCCCCGCACGTGTGAACGACGTCGAAATCGGTCTCGCGGCGATCGAGGCCGAGCGCGGCAATCATGCCGACGACCCCGATCCCGCGCGCGCCGCGCGGCGCGCGCTCGTCGTTCACGAACTGCTGCGCCAGCGCGCCGTAGCGCTGGGCCTGATCGAGCAGCACGCCGAAC
This sequence comes from Paraburkholderia lycopersici, assembly GCF_900096975.1. Taxonomy (GTDB): domain Bacteria; phylum Pseudomonadota; class Gammaproteobacteria; order Burkholderiales; family Burkholderiaceae; genus Paraburkholderia; species Paraburkholderia lycopersici. The sequence continues at coordinate 217,963 of NZ_FMYQ01000004.1, read as the reverse complement.
TCGACGACGACGCGCTCGATACGCTGCTCGCGCGCGAACTGCGCGTGCCCGAGCCCACGCCGGAGGACTGCGAACGCTACTACGCGCAACACGCCTCGCGTTTCGTGCGCAACGAACTCGTGTACGCGAGCCACATTCTCTTTGCCGTCACCGACCGCGTGCCGCTCGCGTTGCTGCGCCAGAAGGCCGAAGAGACGCTGCGCGAGCTGCAACAGGCGCCCGACACCTTCGAGGCGCTCGCGCGCCAGTTCTCGAACTGCCCGTCCGCGGGCGTAGGCGGCAGCCTCGGCCAGCTCGCGCGCGGCGACACCGTCCCGGAATTCGAGGCGGCGCTGTTCGATTGCACCGACACGGGTGTGCTGGCGCGTCTCGTGCGTACGCGCTTCGGCTTTCATCTGGTGCGGGTAGACCAGCGCGTGCCGGGACAACCCGTGCCCTATGAAGACGTTGCCGGCGACGTCGCGCGCTTTCTCGGCGAACGCGTGCGCCACAAGGCCATTCAGCAATACGTATCGATACTCGCCTCGGAAGCGACGCTCGAAAACGCGGCACTGGAAGCCGCGACGAGCCCCCTTGTCCAGTGAAGTCGATGTGAACCCTCACACGATGGAGGCATCATGAATCTGCGCAGCGAATCGACGCGCCCCGTGACGAACGCAGCAGAGCCCGATAAGGTCGGCGCAAAGGCATGGTCCGTCCTGTTCGTCAGCACGCTCGCGTTTCTCGTGTGTTTCGTGGTGTGGATGATGTTCGGCGTGCTCGGCGTGCAACTGCGCGAAGAGCTTCAGCTCAACAGCACCGAGTTCGGTCTGCTCACCGCCACGCCCGTGTTGACCGGCGCGGTCATGCGCCTGCCGTTCGGCGCGTGGACCGACCGCTTCGGCGGACGCATCGTCATGACGACGCTGCTCGTGACCTGCGCGGTGCCCGTATATATCGTCAGCTATGCGAATGAATTCTGGCAATTCCTGCTCATCGGCCTTTTTCTCGGCTGCGTGGGCGCCTCGTTCGCGGTGGGCACGCCCTACGTCGCGCGCTTTTTCCCGCCCAGCCGGCGCGGCTTCGCCATGGGCTTCTTCGGCGCGGGCACGGTGGGCGCGGCCGTCAACCTGTTCGTCACGCCGCAACTGGAGAAGCTGTATGGTTGGCGCTTCGTGCCGCGCGTCTACGCCGTCGCGCTCATCGTCACGGCCGTGATTTTCTGGCTCGGCTCGGCGCGCGACCCCGGCGCGGGCAAATCGGGCGGCTCGCTGCTCGACTCATTCAAGGTACTGGCCGACGAACGCGTGTGGCGCCTGTGCCAGTACTACTCGATCACCTTTGGCGGCTTCACGGCGCTCTCGCTGTGGATTCCGCAATATCTCAAGGCCGAGTACGGCATGTCGCTCGTGATGGCTTCCGCTTTCGCCGCCGGTTTCTCGCTGCCCGGCTCGATCCTGCGCGCGGTGGGCGGCGTACTCGCCGACAAGCTGGGCGCGCACAAGGTCACATGGTGGGGCCTGTGGGTGGCGTGGATCTGCCTCTTCGTCCTTTCCTACCCGCCCACGGACTTCGTTATCCACACGATCGACGGCCAGGCGGCGCTCCACATCAGCATGCCGGTGTTCGGCTTCGTCGCGATCGCCTTCGTGCTCGGCGCGGTGTTCGCGTTCGGCATGGCGTCGACGTTCAAGTACGTGGCCGACGACTTTCCCACGAACATGGGCATCGTGACCGGCATCGTGGGCCTTGCCGGCGGCCTTGGCGGCTTTTTGCTGCCGATCCTGTTCGGCGCGCTGCTCGACCTGCTCAAGATCCGCTCGAGCTGCTTCATGCTGCTCTACGGCATCGTCTGGGTCTCGCTGATCCTGCTCTACTTCTCCGAGGTCAAGCGCACGCCGATTCTCGGCGAACCGAGCAGGTGAACCGGCCGGCGGCGATTCAGGCCGCCGCTGCCTGCGGCTCCGCCGGGTCCGGCGCCGTCACGACGAGCACACTGCACGACACGCGGTCGAGCAGCAGGCGGTCGTCGCGCCCGTCCCACCACCGCTTGAACGGGCCGCGCCGGTGATGGGCCAGCACGATGAGATCGGCGCGAAGGTCCGCGCAGTAATTCGCGATCACGTCGATGGGCCGCCCGACCACGAAGTGGCCGGTCGCGGCGAGCCCCTTTTCCTGGAGGCACGCCACGCCGTCGCGCAGGATTTCGCGCGCCGCTTCCTCAGCGGCTTCGAACGGCACAGCGGACGCGATGTCCGTGGCCCATTGCAGCGGCGCCTGGTCGAGCACCGCCAGCAAATGCGTCTGGGCGCGACACTCGCGCGCGAGATCGGCGCCCTCGCGCAACGCCCGGCGTCCTTCGCGCGTTGCGTCGTAACACAACAGAATGCGGTTGAACGAAGCCATGATCTGTCTCCCCAGCGTTCCGGGCTTGCGCCGCCTGGACGCACCGAGCGCCTGAAATAACGCCCTCGCCAATCTATTTATATCATCATATGAGATAAATAGCGCATTCGTCTTGCATCGAACCGGGCTCCGGGCTGTTGCCGAGCCAACACCCGCAAATCCGTTGCAAGCCCGAATGGTTGCAGCTCAAACGCTTCGCTCACTCACGGCCATTCGCCGGCTCCATGCAATCGACATATCCACTTTGCGCCTTCGTAACATCCTGGTTACACATTCGCCTGCTATAAGCCATCAGGGTCGAAACGCTTGTTACATATATATCCTCACACGTATTAATTCCGGGGCGCGTATTTCTTACCTGTCAACCCAACGATCTTCAAAACGTTTAATTGTGCGTGCCGCGCTTCATGCCTTCCGGCCGGGTCGTTGCACATGCATCGACGATCGCGCCCGAGGCCCGAAATCAAGGCCCTCCGGCGGGGTTATGTGGCCAGGTATCGCCTGCGTCAGTTTGTCGCAGGCATGGCTCCTCTTAGCAGAAAAAATTACCGGAAATAATTCACAACGGTCTAATTATTTTTTGATCCGAGGGATTGATTTCTGAGATAAGCCCTCATACAATTCCCTCCAAGGTTGTTACGAGTTGTAACAACCTGTATCAAAGAGTCAGATCGAGCCAACGAGCAAAGATCGACCACAAGACCAGAAAAGATACACGGCGAAAAATGCCGGGGGGTTAAATTCGGGGCTTCGGAAACTAGAGAAATGGACCGCAGCAGCGAGACGCTGGAATCTATCCGCGAAATTAATTTGTCGTATCTGATGCTCGCACAGCGCATGCTGCGCGAGGACAAGCCAGTCGGCATGTTCCGACTGGGACTGTCGTCGGAATTGGCCGATCTGCTTGGCGGTCTGTCGCTCGCGCAGATCGTCAGGCTGGCCTCTTCCGACCAGCTTCTCTGTTTTTTCCGCTTCGACGATCATGCGATGTTGTCCGCGCTCACGCAGACCAGCAAGCATGCCGACGTGGCGGCTACTCACGCGGCCATCCTGCTTGCAGGACAGCCGGCTGGCCAATTCGCCTGAGAGTGACGTCCATGTCGACCACGCGGCGCAGCCTCACCGAAGACGCCCAGGAAGTATTTCGCGCGATCGCGCTGATCGAGCTGGGTGCGCGCATGCAGGTGCTCGAAAGCGAACTCACGCTCTCGCGCGACCGCATGATCCGCCTGTATCGCGAGATCCGCGGCGTGTCGCCGCCTAAAGGGATGTTGCCGTTCTCGGCGGACTGGTACATGACGTGGCTGGCCAACATCCACGCCTCGCTGTTCTATAACACCTACCTGTTCCTCAAGAACGAAGCGCGTTGTTCGCATCTCGACGCGCTCACCAAGGGGTTCCGGCTATATCTGGAACACTGCCGCCACAGCGGAGCCGAGCCGGTGCTCGATCTCACGCGTGCGTGGACCCTGGTGCGGTTTTTCGATGCCGATATTCTGCAGTTGACGCCTTGCTGCCGTTGCGGCGGCAAATTCGTCGCGCATCGCCACGACCTTCAGCACAACGTCGTGTGCGGCGCATGCCAGCCCCCATCGCGGGCGGGCAAGACGAAAAAGGCGGCTGCAGCGCGACGGGGCGCCGAGCAGACCGAGAGCGACCTTCCGGCAGTTGTAACGCCGGATGGCATTGCCGAGGCTGCATAAGCGTAGGAGAGCAGATCCGGCTCAACCGGACACGAGACCAAGACGCGAAACCGTCCGGTGCCCCAGTGCACCGGACGGCGAAGCGCTTTTCCTTTTTCCGCTTTATCCCCCGCCTTCGCGCCGTTGCTCCGGCGCGCCAGCAACACGCCCTCCCTGTTTAGCTTCCGCCGAAGGTCTGCCAGACGAGCCACAGGTTCGCCGCCGAGATCACGACGAACAGGAACCACGCGATCATGCGCGTGTGCAGCCGGTTCACGAACTCGCCCATCAGCGCGCGATCGTTCGTCATGCGGATGAGCGGCCAGAGCGCGAACGGCAGTTGCAGGCTCAGCACCACCTGGCTTGCCACCAGCAGCTTGCCCACCGCGCCGTTGCCGAGGAGCGCCACGCCCGCGACCGCGGGAATCAGCGCGAGCAGCCGCGTAATCAGGCGGCGCTGGTAGCACGGAATCTTCATCTGCAGGAAGCCTTCCATGATGACCTGGCCCGCCACGGTGCCGGTAAACGTTGAACTCTGCCCGGAGGCGAGCAGCGTGATGCCGAACAGCACCGCCGCCGCGCCCGTACCGACGACGGGCGCGAGCAGCCTGTAAGCGTCTTCGATTTCGGTGACCTGATTGTGCCCGGTCGCATGAAACGCCGCTGCGGCAAGAATGAGGATGGCCGCGTTGATGAGGAGCGCGAGCAGCAGCGAGACGATCGTGTCGAGACGCGAAAGGCCGATGGCCTGTGCGAGGCCCTCATGATCGCGCTTGACGGCACGCGTCTGCACGATCGACGAATGCAGGTAAAGATTGTGCGGCATGACGGTCGCGCCAAGAATGCCGATCGCCAGATAAAGCGGCTCCGGCGAGGAGACGGCGTGCCACGACGGCACCGCGCCCGCGAATACCGAGGGCCAGTGCGGCTTCACGAGCACGAGTTCGATGACGTACCCAAGACCGATGGTGGCGATGAGCCCGGCCATGATCGCCTCGAGCGTGCGGAAGTTCTTGCCCTTCAGGCCCAGCACGAGAAGCGTGTCGAATGCGGTGAGCACGACGCCCACCATCAGCGAACACCCGAGCAGCAGATGGAATGCGAGCGCGCCGCCCAGCACCTCCGCCAGGTCGCAGGCGATGATGGAAATCTCGGCGAGGGCCCACTGCCCGATCGCCACGGGCTTCGAATAGCGCGTGCGCGAAAGCGCGGCGAGATCGCGGCCCGTCACGATGCCAAGGCGCATCGAGAGGCACTGGAGCACGATCGCCGCGAGGCTCGAGAGTACGACCACGAACAGCAGGTTGTAACCGTAGCGCGAGCCCGCTTCGATGTCGGTGGCCCAGTTGCCGGGGTCCATGTAGCCGATCGACACCAGCAGGCCGGGGCCTGCGAACTGCCAGAACTTCTTCCAGAACGGCGCGCGCGGCGAAACTTCGATGGTCCCCTGCACTTCGGAGGGGCAGAAAGGCGCCGTTGCCGTGGTCGGTAGCCGGAACTCCAACGATTGGATCCTCAAGGGTTGACGCGTCGCGACGAGTGCGGCGTCGGACCCTCAAGTGTACAGCGTCGGCTGCGGCAGCTCCCTCAGCAGCGTGTAGCGGCCCACGTCGCGCAGGCGGTAGTCGAGCGGATCGTGCAGCGTATGCACGCGCGCGTTGCGCCAGAAACGGTCGAGCGCGAGCGCCGCGCCCGTGGCGCGAGCGCCGCATGCATCGAAGAGTTGCTCGCCGGCTTCGAGCGCGGCGCGATGCGCGACGATTTTCGCCTCCGAAATCGCGAGCGAGACCTCGGCGCGCCGGCCCTCGGCAAGCGCCTCGCCTTCGCCCCATGCTTCGTCGAGCAACTTGGCCGCCCGGTCCGCGAGCACCGCCGCCGCGAGCGATTGCACACGCATCTCGCCAAAGCGCTGCTGCAAATACGGGTCGTCGGCCACGTTCTGTATGCCGGCATTCACCCACGGACGACCGTTCTCGAGCACATAGTCGCGCGCTTCTTCGAGCGCGCCTTCCGCGAGCCCCACGAACAGGTTAGTCAGCACCCCTTGAGAAATCAGCGTGCGCAGCGTGGCGCGCGGCGTATCGGGGCGCTCCAGCACTTCGGCGGCGCGTACTTCCACGTTCTCGAACGACACCGTGCCGCTATCGGTCTGACGCTGGCCGATCGGGTCCCAGTCGTCATGCACCGTGATCCCGTCACGCGTGGTCGGCACGGCCGCGAACACCGGGTTGCCCGAAACGGGATCGTGCGCGCTCACGGTCATCATCTGGGAACCGTAGGTGCCCGAACAAAATCCCTTCTTGCCGTGCAGTCGCCAGCCGGCGCCGTCGCGCTGCGCGATGAGCCGCGTGTCGAGCGGGTTCACGGCATTGCCCCACCACCAGCGATACTCGACGGTGCCCTGCAGCCAGTTCGCCCGCTGTGCGGGGCTGCCCCACAATTCGACGCTCGCCACCTGCAGACACTGAAAGCCGAGCAAATGCGCAAGCGCACTGTCGACGCGCGCGATCGCGCGGATGGTCGCGTAGACGTCGCTCCAGCGCAACCCGCCATCTGCGCCGCCGAACTGCCCGCCAAATTCTCGCGGCACCGCGAGCGTGAGCAGCCCGGCGTCGGCGATGCGCTGCTTTTCGGCCGCCGCGTGGCCGCCCGCGAGATCGCGCAGCGCGGCGCCCGCGCGCAGCGCTTCGAGCAGCGCCGCAAGACGCGCTTCCTCCTGCTCCCGCCCCTGGGGCCGCAGTGCTTCGTTCATGTCCGTATGTCCCAATGAGATGCCAAAAAAACGACGCGCGCAGCGAGGCTGCTGCGCGCGTCATGCGAACGGCCGCACCGTTCAGGTTCGCCGCAAAAGACGCCGAACGACCCTGTCGCCCGTGAACTGCACAGCGGCGACGATCACGATCAGCAGCACGATCACAGTGACCATGACCGTCGTGTCGAAGCGCTGGTAGCCATAGCGTATCGCGAGATCGCCGAGGCCGCCCGCGCCGACGGCGCCGGCCATGGCCGAGGAGCCGATCATCGCCACCACGGTGATGGTGAAGCCGCCCAGCATGCCGGGAAGCGCTTCGGGCAACAGCACGTGCCAGACGATATGACGGCGCTGCGCGCCCATGGCCTGGGCGGCCTCGATCAGGCCGCGATCCACTTCGCGCAGGCTCACTTCGGCCACGCGCGCGAAGAACGGAATTGCCGCGATGGAAAGCGGCACCACGGCCGCCCACACGCCGATGGTCGTGCCCACGAGAAAACGCGTGAGCGGCAACAGTGCGACCAGCAGAATAATGAAGGGCGTGGAGCGAAACGCGTTGACGACGGCGCCCAACGCCGCGTTGAGCGCGGGCCGCTCGAAAATGCCGCCGCGCGTGGTCGTGACCAGCAGCAGCGCGAGCGGAATACCGATCAGGAGTGCGAATATCGCCGATACGCCGACCATGAGCAAGGTATCGCGAATGCCGTCGAGCAGTTCGGAAATCCAGAGATCAGACATAGCCGAGCACCTCCACGCGGCTTGCGTACCGGCGCGCGCTTTCGGCAAGCGCGTCGGCCTCGTCAGCGGTGCGCACCGGCGCCGAGACGATGAGCCGACCTTGCGCGCGTCCCTGAATGCGCTCGATGCCGCCATGCACGAAGCGCACGCCCTGCGCGCCGAACGCCTGTGCGAGCGTGCCTAGTTCAGGCTCTTCCGCTGTATCCCCCGAGAAGCGCACGTCGAACAGTGCGCGCGCGGCCGCCTGCGGCGTACTGTTGAGCCGCTGGGCCAGATCATCGGGCAGTTCGTGACCCGGCGTATGCAGCAGCGCGCGCGTCGCTTCGTGTTGCGGATCGCCGAACACGCGCCACACGGGCCCCTGCTCGACCACCTCGCCACGCTCGATCACCGCGACCGTATCGCAGACATCGCGTATCACCTCCATTTCATGCGTGATGAGCACGATGGTGACGCCAAGCCGCCGGTTGATGTCGCGAAGCAGCGCGAGTATGGCGCGCGTGGTTTCCGGATCGAGCGCCGACGTCGCCTCGTCGCACAGCAAAATATCGGGCTCGTGCACGAGCGCGCGCGCAATGCCCACGCGCTGCTTCTGGCCGCCTGAAAGGCGTGCGGGCCACGCATTGCGCCGCTCGCTCAGGCCCACGAGATCGAGCAGCGTATTCACGCGCGCCTCGATCGCCGACTTCGGCACGCCGGCAATTTTCAGCGGCAACGCGATATTGTCGTGCACCGTCTTCGCCGAAAGCAGATTGAAGTGCTGAAACACCATGCCGGTGCGCCGGCGCAGCGCGACCAGCCCACGCTCGTCGAGTGCGCCGACATCGATGCCGTTCACGCGCACGGTGCCGCTCGTGGGTTTTTCGAGCCCGTTCACGAGCCGCAGGAGCGTGGACTTGCCCGCTCCGCTGCGTCCGATGATACCGAACACCTCGCCGCGCGCCACCTGCAGATCGACGCCGGCAAGCGCCGCCTGCGGACCCTTGGCCTGCGCGCCCGGGTAAACCTTGCCGACGTTCTCGAACACCACCGCGGGCTGCGCGGCATCGGCGGTGCGCGCCGCCTCGGCCGCCATCGGGGCCGCCTCGATGAAGCGCGCCGCTCCGAACCATTTCATCCTCGCTGCTCCTCGTGCATGCGTTGTGCGGGCACCACCTTGCGCCGCTTACCAGGCGACCGCGTACAGGTTGCCAAAGGCCTTGTCGAGCTCCTTGCGCACGGCCGGCGAATGCTGATAGATGTCGATGAACTTGCGAATGCGCGGATCATTCACGCTTTCGGGCCGCACGACGAACTGGAGCGCGAACGCCTTGTTCTCCACCCCATCGAAGAGGAGCGCGCTGTTCGGATCGATGGTGCCCGCGAGTTTGATGAAGCTCGGATAGCCCTGCGCGAGATCGACGTCGTCGAGCGAGCGCGCGAGTTGCGACGCTTCAAGCTGCACGATCTTGAGATGTCTGGGATTGGAGACGATGTCGAGCGTCGTGGCGCGATAGTCCACGCCTGGCTTGAGCTTGATGAGACCGGCACGCTGCAGGAGCAACAAGCCGCGCCCGCCGTTGACGGGATCGTTCGCAATGGCCACGGTCGCGCCGTCCTTCAGGTCTTCGAAGCGTTTCACCTTCTTCGAATAGAGGCCGATCTTCATGATCGTGCCCGGCGCGACGGCGACGAACTTGTAGCCACCCTGTTTTTCGGCGTTTTCCAGAAATGGCGTGTGCTGGAAATAGTTGACGTCGATGTCCTTGTTCGCCAGTGCGGCGTTGGGCGTGTTCCAGTCGGTGAATTCGATGATCTTCACGTCCACGCCCTGCGCCTTCGCCTCGCGCGCCGCTTCCTGAAGCGCGGGCGTTTGCGGCGTGGTGGCGATGCCGATCTTGAGCGTGGACGTGTCCGCGTGCGCGTTGAACGCCGCCGCCGCGAGCATCGCGGCCGCAGCCGTCAGTATGCCGAAGCGCTGGAAAATGGAAGAGCGCCATACGGCGCGCACGGCACGGTTCATCGCGGTCCTCGGATGGAATTGGACTTCGTTCAGTGAGGAGCGACGCGATGGAACCAACGGAGACAACGTCCGCGCGCGGGAGGGGCGCGGCCCACCGCGTTTGCTCCAGATGGGTCCAGACGATGATAGGGGCGCCGTGCGGCGGGGTCTACGAAGCGATTGCGCAAAGGAAATCGCGGAGTGCGATATGTGCGCGGGTTTAGGGTTGAGTTTGCACTCCCCGGTGGTTTTGCAGTTTGGTCGTTGCTTGTGACGGTGCCGGTTTGCCTGGGGTTGCCCCCGTGCGGGGCGCCACCATCGCGAGCAGCGCCCCAAAAAATCCAGCCAGCAACCCACCCGCTCAGCGCGAAGCGATCGGCGCAGGCTCAACACCGCCGGGCACCGCATCGCCCCACCCCCCTCCCAATGCGCGGATCAGATTCACAGTCGCGACGGCCTGCGAGCCCTGCAAATGGCTCGCCTGCAATTGCGACACAAGCACGGTACGCTCGCTGTCGATCACGTTCAGATAGCTCACCTCGCCTTCCTCGTACTGCGTGCGAGAAAGATGCGCAGACTGCTGGGAAGCGCTCACCGCATCGTTCTGCTCGCGAATCTGGTCATCGAGCAGACGCAGGTCGGACAGATTGTCCTCGACTTCGCGGAACGCCACGAGCACCTGTTGCCGGTATTGCGCGACGTCTTCGTCGTACTTCGCGCGGGACTGCGCGAGGTTCGCCTTGCGGCGGCCGCCGTCGAAGAGCGGCAACGTAAGCGCCGTGCCCGCGAATGGCCCGAGCAGGAACGCGCGGCTCGACCACATGAACAGATCGCCGAGCGTGGCCGATTCGTAGCCGAACGCCCCCGTGATGTCGAGCTTCGGAAAGAACGCCGACTTCGCGAGGCCCACGCGCGCATTTGCGGCCGCCATCGCGCGCTCGGCGGCGGCGATGTCGGGACGGCGCTCGAGCAGCGTGGAAGGCAAACCCGGCGGCACTTGCACGAGCACAGGCGCAAGCGGCGTTTCCGGGAATGTGAAGTCCGCAGGCGCCTTGCCGAGCAGAATCGCGAGGCTATGCTCGGAAGCCGCGCGCTGACGCGCAACCCCGACCGCATCGGCGCGCGCGCTCGCGAGTTCGTTACGCGCCTGGGCCACGTCGAGCGCGCTGATGTCGCCTTCCTTGAAGCGACGCTCCACGAGCTTGAGCGCGTCCTCGCGCAACGCCACCGTGCGGCGATACAGATCGATGTCGGAGTCGAACTGGCGCAACTGGAAATAGTTCTGCGCGACATCGGCCTGCAACGCGAGCTGCACCGAACGGAACAGCGCTTCGCTCTGCTGGGCGTCCGCCTGCGTGGCATGAACGTTCGAGCTCACGCGGCCAAAAAGATCGACCTCGTAGCTCGCCGTGGCCTGCGCGCGCCAAAGCGTTTGCGAGGGCACGCTGGCGTTCTGCGGCAAATACTGCGAAGCCGGCGACGCGCGTTCGTAAGTCGGACCGAAGCCCGCATCGATCGACGGGAACCACGAGGCGCGCGCGGCCTGGGTCACGGCGCGCGCCTGCTGCACGCGTGCTGCCGCCGCCTTGAGGTCCTGGTTCGCTTCGAGCGCCTGCTGTTCGAGCTTGTCGAGCGCCGGGTCGCCGAACACGGTCCACCATTCGCCGCGATGGGCGTCGTCGGCGGGCTGCGCCGTGGTCCACGTGCCCACGTCGTGCGGACCCGCCGGCGTCTGCTGCGCTTCCTTGTATGCCGTCGGCACGCCCGCGTCGGGCGCCTTGTAGGCCGGCTCGACCGAGCAGGCCGCGAGCCACGCAAACAGCGCGACGCTGGCCGCGATTCGCGCGACGCGCCAGCCGCGCGGCGTGGCGTTGCCATTCGGGCGCAGGACAAATTCGTTAGTCATGTTAATCATTCTCCCTCGGTGCCTTACGCGTCGACCATCGACTTCGGCTTGCGCGCGTTGTCCTTTTGCGCGACGTGAATCTTGCCGCCCGCCAGCGTACGCAGCACCACATAGAACACCGGCGTGAGCAACAGCCCGAACGCCGTCACGCCCAGCATGCCGAAGAACACCGCCACGCCCATTGCATGACGCATTTCCGAGCCCGCGCCGCTGGAGAGCACGAGCGGGACCACGCCCATGATGAACGCGATGGACGTCATCAAGATGGGGCGCAGACGCAGCCGGCTCGCTTCGATAGCGGCGGAAAGCGGCGTATGTCCGTCGTGTTCGAGTTCGCGCGCGAATTCGACGATCAGGATAGCGTTCTTCGAAGCGAGGCCCACCAGCACCATCAGACCGATCTGCGTGAAGATATTGTTGTCGCCCTGCGTGAGCCACACGCCGGTCAGCGCGCACAGCACGCTCATCGGCACGATCAGGATCACCGCGAGCGGCAGCGTCAGGCTCTCGTAGAGCGCGGCCAGCACGAGGAACACGAGCAACACGCTGATCGGGAACACCCAGACGCCCGAGTTCCCCGCCAGGATCTGCTGGTACGTGAGGTCGGTCCATTCGAACTTCACGCCGCGCGGCAGCACCTCTGCGGCAATACGCTCGGCCGCCGCCTGCGCCTGTCCCGACGAATAGCCCGGCGCCGGCCCGCCGTTGATGTCGGCCGCGGTATAGCCGTTGTAGCGCACCACCATTTCGGGCCCATACGTCGGCGTCACCGTCACGAGCGACGAAAGCGGCACCATCTCGCCCGCAGCGTTACGCGTCTTCAGTTGCAGGATGTCGTCGGCCTTCTGGCGGAACGGCGCATCGGCCTGCACGCGCACCTGGTACACGCGCCCGAAGCGGTTGAAATCGTTCACGTAGAGCGAGCCGAGATAGATCTGCATCGTGTCGAACACGTCCGTGACCGGCACGCCGAGCTGCTTCGCCTTGGTGCGGTCGAGATCGACGTTCAGTTGAGGCACGTTGATCTGATAGCTCGAGAACGTCGGGCCCAGCTCCGGCGTTTGCGCCGCGCGCTTCACGAAGTCCTGCGTCGCGCGATTGAGCGCTTCATAACCCAGCGCGCCGTGATCCTCGAGTTGCATCTTGAAGCCGCCGAGCGTGCCGAGGCCGAGCACCGGCGGCGGCGGGAACACGGCGACGAACGAGTCCTTGATGGCTGCGTACTGCTGGTTCAATGCACCCGCGATCGCTCCCGCGGAAAGCGCCTTGCCCTTGCGGTCTTTGAACGGCTTGAGCGTGACGAACACGATGCCCGCGCTCGAGCTGTTCGTGAAGCCGTTCACCGAAAGACCCGGGAACGCCACGGCGCTTTCGACGCCGGGCTGCTTGAGCGCGATGGCGCTCATGTCGCGAATCACGTTCTCGGTGCGGTCGAGCGACGCGCCGTTCGGCAGTTGCGCGAACGCGATCAGATACTCCTTGTCCTGCGCGGGCACGAAGCCGCCCGGCACGACGCGCGCCATCAGCACCGTTGCGCCGATCAGCACCGCGTAGATCGCGAGCATCGCGCCCTTGTGGCGCAACACGCCATGCACGCCGCGCCCATAGCGCTCCGAGCCGCGATGGAACACCGTGTTGAAGCGCCGGAAGAAACCGCCCAGCACGAGGTTCATCGCGCGTGCGAGCCAATCTTCCTTCTCGCCATGGCCGCGCAGCAGCAGCGCCGAAAGCGCGGGCGAAAGCGTGAGCGAGTTGAACGCCGAGATCACCGTCGAAATGGCGATCGTCATCGCGAACTGCTTGTAGAACTGGCCCGTCAAGCCGCTCATGAACGCGAGCGGCACGAACACGGCGACGAGCGTGAGCGCGATCGCGATGATCGGCCCGCTCACCTCCTGCATGGCCTTGTAGGTCGCGTCGCGCGCCGACAAGCCGCTTGCGATGTTGCGCTCCACGTTTTCGACCACCACGATCGCGTCGTCAACCACGATACCGATGGCGAGCACCATGCCGAACAGCGAGAGCGCGTTGATGGAGAACCCGAACGCCAGCAGCAGGGAAAACGTTCCGACGATGGACACCGGCACCGCGATCAGCGGAATGATCGAAGCGCGCCACGTCTGCAGGAATACGATCACCACGATCACCACGAGCGCGATCGCTTCGAGCAGCGTATGCACGACGGCTTCGATACTCGAGCGCACGAACTGCGTGGGGTCGTAGACGATGCGGTAATCCACGCCCGCCGGCATGTCCTGCTTGAGCTCCTTCATCGCCGCGCGCACCTGGTCCGAAATCGCGAGCGAGTTCGCACCCGGCGCCTGGTTGATTGCGAGCGCAACGGCCGGCTTGTTGTCGAGCAGCGAGCGCAGGCCGTATTCGGAGGCCGCCAGCTCGATGCGCGCGATGTCGCGCAGATACGTCACCCCGCCGTCCGGATTCGTCTTGACGATGATGTTGCCGAACTCGCTTTCCGTGCGCAGACGCCCGCGCGCATTCACGTTGAGCTGGAACGGCGTGCCGGGCACGCTCGGCGACGCGCCGATCACGCCCGCCGCCACCTGTACGTTCTGCTCGCGAATGGCGTTGACCACGTCGGTCGCGGTGAGATTGCGCTGCGCCACTTTCTGCGGATCGAGCCAGATACGCATGGCGTAATCGCCAGCGCCCCACAACTGCACCTCGCCCACGCCCTGGATATTCGCGAGGCGATCCTTCACGTTGAGCAGCGCGTAATTGCGCAGGTAGGTCATGTCGTACTGGTTGTTCGGCGAGATCAGGTGCACCACCATCGTGAGCGTGGGCGAGCTCTTGATGGTCGTGATCCCGAGGCGCTGCACGTCTTCCGGCAGGCGCGGCAGCGCCTGGTTCACGCGGTTTTGCACGAGCTGCGTGGCCTTGTCGGGATCGGTGCCGAGGCGAAACGTGACCGTCAGCGTGAGATTGCCGTCGCTATTGGCCTGCGACTGCATGTACAGCATGTTCTCGACGCCGTTGATCTGCTCTTCGAGCGGCGCGGCAACGGCTTCGGCGATCACCTTGGGGTTCGCGCCCGGATACTGCGCGTGCACCACCACCGAGGGCGGCACGACTTCGGGATACTCGGAGATCGGCAACTGGAACAGCGCGATCACGCCGGCCAGCAGGATCAGCACGGACAGCACGCCCGCAAAGATCGGCCGGTCGATGAAGAATTTCGATATGTTCATGGGTTGCTCGTGTTCTTGACGCTTAGGGTTCCTTACCGGCTGCGAGACGCACGCGGCAAAAGCATGCGCCTCGCGCGCCTCAGGACGTCTTCGCTGCCTTCGCGGCCGGGTTCGCCGCGGTGTTCGCCGAGTCGGCGTCGGCGTCGCCGTTCATGGGCACCATGTGCGAACGCACTGCCTCGCCGGGCCGCACGCGCTGCGTGCCGTTCACCACCACGTGGTCGCCCGCCTTGAGGCCGTCCAGGATCACGCGCAGGTTGCCCTGCTGGCCGCCCGTCTGCACGTTGCGGTAGGCGACCTTGCCGCTGCCGTCCACGACGTACACAAACTTCTTGTCCTGATCCGTGCCGATGGCGGCATCGTCCACCAGCAACGCCGGGTGTGGCGCGCTGCCGCCTACCTTGATGCGCGCATAGAGACCCGGCACGAGCGCGCCATCGGCGTTGTCGAAGCGCGCGCGCACGCGAATGGTGCCCGACGTGGTGTCGAGGCGGTTGTCCACCGACTCGATCGTGCCCGTGCGCGAATAGCCCGCCTCGTTCGCGAGGCCCAGTTCGACCGGCACCTTCGAGCCGTCCTTCATGCGGCTGATGTAGTCGAGATAGGTCTGCTCGTCGGCGTCGAACTCGGCGTAGATGGGCGAAACGGAAACGAGCGTCGTGAGCGGCGCGGCGTTCGCACCCGCCGAAACGACATTGCCCACTGTGATCTCGGCACGCGAAACGCGACCCGCAACCGGCGCGACGATGCGCGTGTAACCGAGGTTGATTTGCGCGGCTTCGAGCGCCGCCTGCGCCGCCTTGAGATTCGCGGTCGCTTCGCGCGCGGCGTTCTGCTTCTCGTCGTAATCGCGCTTCGCGATGGCGCTGTCGCCAATGAGACGCTGCGCGCGTTCCCAGTCGCTTTGCGCGTAGCCCGTGCGCGCCTGCGCGGCGGCGAGCTGCGCGGCGGCCTGATCGACGGCCGCCTGGTATGGGCGCGGGTCGATCACGAACAGCGTTTCGCCTTGCTTCACAAGCACGCCGTCGCGGAAGTTCACCGAGACGATCGTGCCGGAAACCTGCGGACGTATCTCCACTTTCTCGACGGCGGCCATGCGGCCCGAATAGGTCTGCCAGTCGGTGATGGTGCGATTCAAGACGGCCGCGACATCCACTTCGGGCGCGGGCGGCGGCGCTTCCGCAGCAACGGCGCCGTGCGCGTCGAGGCGCATCGCCGCGAGCGTGCCCAGTCCGGCAACTACGAGCACGGCGACGACCGCGAGCGCGATGCGTGACCGGGATTGCGAAAAGAGTGACATGTCGGACTCCAGAAATAATGGTTGATTGTTCTTCACTGGTTCGGCAGCACCGCGGCGTGAGCGCTTTCTTTACGACGCGCCCGCGTCGAAGCAGCATTGGAAAAACCGCACGGCTTCGCTGAGTGCTGCAGGATGCGCCGCGAGATTCGCGTGCGAGACGCTTGGGTAACGCACCACCTGTGTGCGCACGCCTGCGTCGATCAGATGGCTCGCGTACTTCTCCGCTTCGATGTGCAGCACGTCGTTCTGCGCAGTCACGATGAGCGTGGGCGGCAGCCCGGCGAGGCGCAGCGATTCGAGCGGCGCAGCGTACGGATGCATGCGCTGCGCCGCGTCGGGCAGATATGCGCGATAGCACGCCGCGCACTCGCTTGCGGTAATGTCCGAACCAAGCCGCGCTTCGTCGCCGAGGCGCGTGAGACTCGGGTCGAGCATCGGCGCGAACAGCGCTTGCGCGGCGAGCTTCACGTCGCCGCGATCGCGTCCCATGAAGGCGAGCACATTGGCGATCTGGCCGCCCGCGTCGTGGCCCGCCGCAATCACGCGCTTCGCATTGCCCCCGAACGCGCGGGCCCGCGCGAGCGCCCAGAGCGCCGCGCGATGCGCGTCTTCGGGCGCGGCGGGAAACGGGTGCCGCGGCGCGAGCGAATAGTCCACGCTCACCACGAGCGCAGGTAAGCGTTCTGCGAGAAAACGCCCGGCGGCATCGGCTTCTTCGATCGACCCTCGCACGAAACCGCCGCCATGGAAGTACAGCAGCACCGGCAGGCCGTTCGCGCCCTCGGGGCGGTACAGGCGCAAAGCAATTTGCTGGGCGTAGCCTTCTATCGTCACGTCGGTCGTGAGTAGCACGCGCGCCTTGTCGGCCTTGGCGGGCGTGGCCTTGGGGAGCGCCGCGGGGACTTCGGCGAACTGCGCTTCTTCAGCGGAATTCCACGACGTCGGGCGTTTAAAGACATCCATGTCAAATCGGCGCAATGCGCGAGAGTAGATTCGAATGGAACGAATTGTGGGTTCGGCAGACTTGCAAATAAATGCCTATAATCCGGCAACACAATTCGGCGCATCTGAACAATCTGTCTCTTCTTTTCGCGCGTGTGTTTTTATTCGAAGCGCCGCGCGGCGTGCGCCCGAATACTTTCGGAGAGTGGCAATGGACCGCCTTCAGGCCATGCAGGTGTTCACCCGCGTCGTCGATACCAACAGCTTCACGCGCGCAGCCGAAACGCTCGACATGCCGCGCGCCTCGGTCACGACGATCATTCAGAATCTCGAAGCGTTTCTCGGCGTGCGCCTCATGCACCGCACGACGCGGCGCCTTTCGCTCACGCCGGATGGCGCGGCGTACTACGAGCGCTGCGTGCGCATTCTCGCGGACGTCGAGGAAACCGAGACCACGTTCCAGGACCGCAACCGCAAGCCGCACGGCAAGCTGCGCATCGATATGCCAGGCTCGATCGGGAGACTTATCGTCATTCCGTCGCTGTGCGAATTCCACCAGCGCTATCCGGACATCGACCTGCAACTCGGGTTGAGCGACCGGCCCGTCGACCTGCTCCAGGAGGGCGTGGATTGCGTGGTGCGCGTGGGCGCGCTGCAAGACTCGTCGCTGGTCGCGCGGCGCATTGGCCTGTTCGAAGGCGTGTCGTGCGCGGCGCCCTCGTATCTGGAGCGCCATGGCACGCCGCAAACGCTCGAGGAGCTGGCCGAGCATCGCGCCGTAAACTATTTTTCGTCGCGCACGGGGCGCGTGATCGACTGGGCCTTTCTCGTCGACGGCAAGGAGGTGGAGATCAAGCTCAAGAGCATGGTCTCGGTGAACGACGCCGACGCCTATGTGACGTGCGGGCTCGAAGGCTTCGGGTTGATCCAGGGGCCGCGCTACATGGTGCTGCCGCATCTGAGGTCGGGCGCGCTCGTGGAAGTGCTGCCCGATTTCAAGCCGCTGCCCATGCCGATTTCGGCCGTGTATCCGCACAGCCGCCATCTGTCACCCAAAGTGCGCGTGTTCGTGGACTGGATCGCCGAAGTGTTCGACCGCTGCCCGCTCCTGAGCGGCCGCGCCTCGCTCGACAAGGCTTGCTCGCTGCGCACGCTCGAAGAGCGCGAAAACGCACCCGTGCTCGAAACGCCGATCATTTCGGAGTGGGCGGCCTGATGCGCTGACCGCCTCTCGAGCCGCATCCGCGAAGCGTTTTGCGGATGCGGCGCGGCGATTGTTCCGGATTCTCGACAATTGCTTTCGCGTTCCGGCCGTTTATCGCGAACGCTCGCACGCCTACATTTGCTCCTGTCGCCGCGGCACTGCTCGCGGCATCCATACGACAACCAGGAGCAGCAGATCATGAAACGCACTCTCGCAACCGCCGTTGGCGCCACGCTGGTTCTCTCGCTCGCCGCCAGCGCGTCGGCCTTCGCGCAATCGGATAGCAGCGCCCCGAAAACCCGCGCTGAAGTCAAGGCAGAGATCGTCGCCGCGTACCGCGACGGCACGCTGCCCGCGCTCAACAAGACGAGCTACCCCGAGCAAAGCCTGATCGGCCGCACGCAAGCGCAACGCCTCGCGTTGCAGGAAGGCCGCGCCAACAACGCCGCGCACGTCGCGCAGGCTGGCGAATAAGACCGAACGTGCATCGGCATTTCGACTGCGAAACGAGAAACGTAGGAGTCCAACATGAAGCCGACCGTACCATCCGAACTCGACCACTGGGACAACACCACGCCCGTGTGGACGCCGTTCCGGCATTGAAACAGACGTGAAGAAAAGCGCCCGGCGGTTCCGCGACCGTCGGGCGCCGGTTTTACCGGTTCACGAAATCGGGCTCGAAAAACACCCAGCGCACGACAGGAAAGCGCGCCTGCAGATCGGCTTCGATCTCGTTGATCGCCTCGACCATGGTGCGGCTGTGCCCGTATTCGAGCATTTCGCATTGCACCGCCACCATCACCTCTTTGCCCCATTGCAGGGTGATGAGGCTGATGATGCTGCGAATCTCGGGACGCGCGCGCAGAAACGCCTCGATTTGCTGGCGCATCTCGGGACTCGCCGATTCGCCCACGATCATCGACTTCACTTCGCGCGCGATGAACCAGGCGATCAACATCAGCAGCACGCCCACGCCGATCGAACCGCATGCATCCCAAACGGGATTGCCCGTGATGACGGTGAGCAGCACCGCCGCGAACGCAATGGCGAGACCCGCGAGCGCGGCGATGTCCTCGCCGGCCACGACGAGCAGGTCGGAGTCGCGCGTTTCGCGCGCCCACCGCCACAGCGATTTCGTGGGCGCGCCCTTGCGGATCTCGCGCATCGCGCCGTAAAGCGAAAACGCTTCGAGCGCCACCGATATGCCGAGCACGGCGAGCGCCACGTACACGTATTGCAGCGGCTCGCGCACGATCAGCCGGTGAACGCCCTCGTACACCGAAAACGCGCCGCCCACGAAGAACAACAGCAGCGCTACGAGCAGCGAATAGAAGTTGATCGCGCGGCCCGTACCCATGGGGTGCAGCGGCGTGGCCGGCTCCCGCGACTGGCGCAGACCGAAGAGCAATAACAGTTGATTGCCGCAGTCGGCCGTGGAGTGAATCGCCTCCGCGAACATCGACCCCGAACCCGTGAATGCCGCGGCCGCGTACTTGCAGATCGCAATGCCGAGGTTCGCGGCCAGGGCGTAAAAGATGGCTTTCGTCGACTCTCCGCTCATACGGCCTCGACGCGCGCCAGGCCTGCGCTCGACTGGCCGGTCATTTCGCCGATCACGCGCGCGTCGCCGAAGCCTTCCGCGCGGAAGATCGCCAGCACTTCGTCCACGCTTGCGGGCGCGCACGCGACAAGCAGGCCGCCCGAGGTTTGCGGGTCGGTGAGCAGCGTGCGCGCGCTTTCGGGCAGGCTGGGCGCGAGCGTGACGGCGTCGCCATACGAGGCCCAGTTGCGGCCCGACGCGCCCGTGTATACGCCCTCGTCGACGAACGTCTGCACGCCCGGCAGCCATGGCAGATCGGCATAACGCACGCGCGCGGTGAGATTGGCGCCGCGTGCGATTTCGAGCGTATGGCCGAGCAGGCCGAAGCCGGTCACATCGGTCATGGCGTGCACGCCGGGCAGTTCCGCCAGCGCCGCGCCCGGCCTGTTGAGCATCGTCGCGGCGGCCACCATGGCCTCGTAGCCGGCGGCGTCGAGCAGTTCCTTCTTGAGCGCGGCCGAAAGCACGCCCACGCCGAGCGGCTTGCCGAGCACGAGCACGTCGCCCGCGCGCGCCGACGCGTTGCGCTTCACGCGCTCGGGATGGACCACGCCGAGCGCCGCGAGCCCGTAGATAGGCTCCACGGAATCGATCGAATGTCCGCCCGCCACGGGAATGCCGGCCGCCGCGCACACGTCCTCGCCGCCGCGCAGCACCTGCGCGATCACGTCGTGCGGCAGCACGTTGATGGGCATGCCCACGAGCGCGAGCGCGAGGATCGGCTTGCCGCCCATCGCGTAGACGTCGGACAGCGCGTTGGTCGCGGCGATGCGGCCGAAATCGTAGGGGTCGTCGACGATCGGCATGAAAAAGTCCGTCGTCGCGACGATGGCCTGTTCGTCGTTGAGCTTGTAGACGGCGGCGTCGTCGGCGGTCTCGGTGCCGACCAGCAGGTTCGGGAACGCGGCGGTGAGCGGCGTGCTGCGCGCGAGCAGCGCGGAAAGCACGCCCGGCGCGATCTTGCAGCCGCAGCCGCCGCCGTGCGAAAGGCTCGTGAGGCGCGGCACGGCCGCGCCGATGGCGGGTTTGTCGTTCATGTCGGGAAATCGTCCTGAAAGTGCCGGATTAGCGTTCGTATTATGGGGCAATCGACGGATGGACGATGCGGGCCGCGCCCCGCGCCCGAGCCTTCGAAGCACGGCTCAGGCCCGGCTGGCCGCGGCGTTCGCGGCGACGTCGCCGGCATGCACGACGTCGGCGAGCCATTGGGGATCGTCATGCGGCAGATCGTGCCCGGCCCACGGATGTTCGGCGTGCGGCGCCCCCCACGCACGCGCGAGCTGCGCCGAGCAGACCGGATCGACGAGCCGGTCGCCGCGTGACGAGACCACGAGCACCGGGCAGCGCGGCGCGCCCCGCGCCCGGAAGCGCGCGGCGGCGGCTAGCTGGCGCAGCGCGTTCGCGCGGCTCACGCCCGCGCTGGCGCGGATCGCGCGCCATGTCTCGAGGTCGGCGGCGAGCGTATCGCGGCGCGCGCAGGTGAGGCCGTGGATCAGCATCTCGGCGATGCTCTCGCGCTCGCGGCCGTCCCAGTGGCGCGCCACGCGCACGAGCGCGGGCCAGGCCGAGGGCCGCAAGCGCTCGTGCACACGGCTATGCGGCCGCATGCTCGTGTTCACGAGCACGAGGCGCGCGATTTCGTCGGGGTAGCGCAGCGCCCACGCGGTCGCCACCATGCCGCCCAGCGACATCGCCAGCACGCGGTATGGCGCGCGCGCGCCGCGCCGCTGCGCTTCGATGCGCAGGACGTCCACGTAGGCATCGACCGCGAGCGGAGAGCGCACGTACGCTTCGGTGCCGTTGCCGGGCAGGTCCAGGGGCAGCGCGCCGTCGCGCGCGGCGAGCAGCGCGGCGAAGGCGCCCCAATGGCGCGATTCGCGCGTGAGGCCGCGCAACAGGATCCATGGTCCGCTCATGCGCCCGGCCTGCGATACCAGTGCCCGATCGCGCTTTGCAGGACCTGCTCGCGCGTCACGCCCTCGGGCAGCCAGCGCGGCGCGGAGTACGCCGCGCGCGTGAGGAACTCGAACAGGTTCGCATGGCGCCGCAAGACGCGCGCCGTGCGATGCTGCATGACCGGGTTGAACATGCCTTGCCGCGAAAAGATCTGCCGCGGGTTCTTCTTGATCCACAGCCACGAACCCAACTCGAGCGTGAGCGGCAAAAAAACGTTGCCGGCAGGCGCGCGGTCATACGCGCAGTCCCAGAGATCGCCGTGCAGCAGATACTGATGGCTCTGCGGCTCGAATGTATAGCCGTGGTGCGGATGCGCGCGCTCGAACATCGTCTTGAGCACGTACATCTCGGGCAGGTGGCGCATGAGCCGGCGTGTGCGCGCATACGGAAACCAGATGCTGTCGCTCCATCCATAGCCCGAATGGCAGTCGAGCGCGAACGAGAGCGGCCGGCGCGTGAGTTCTTCGTCGACGATCTTCAGCAGCGCCCTCGCCTCGATCTCCATGGGCGCGCCGCGCCGCCCGCGATACCACGGCAGCCACGACCCGACGCGCTGGCCACCAGCGAGAAACGGCACGCGCTCGTCGGCGTCCTGCGGCGCGTTGCGCATGAGGTCCACGCCGTTCGGATTCGCGCGCGTGGCAAGCCACATGCCGCCGGGATTGACGATGGGCGCGAGCACGATGCGCACGGACTCGAGCTGGCGCATGAGCAGTTCGTCCCACGCGAGCCGGCCCACCAGCGCGCGCATGTAGTCGAGCACGAGTTGCGAGCCGATGCGCTCGAGCCCGTGAATGCCGCCGAAAAACCCGATGGCGGGCGCGGCCGGATCGCGCGAACCGACCGCGGCCACGTAAAGCGGAAAAGTGCGGCCTCGCACTTCGACTTCGCCCTCGCTGCGAATGTCGAACCAGCGTGCGCCGGCATCGAGGATCGTCTTGAGATCTTCGTATTCCGCGAAGCTTTCGGGTAGGAAGCTCAGTGCCTGCATGGCGCCGGGATTCGTCGCTCGTTCGGATTGGAGCCGTCGTATGCGGCCGCATTGTCTACAACTGCCTGCGCGATCGTCACTGTGTCGGCAATAAGTCGGTAAAACCAGGGACAGCACGTGCGCTGCCCATCAATATAGCCGTTTCGCCTGACATTGCGCATGACAGATGTTTGCCGTCATGTATCTGTCACATCACGCGTGCCTTCGGCAGTTAAGAAAAAAAAGCGATTGGTGTAGTCGTCTAGACGTCGCGACACCTTCACTCAACCGTCACAGTCGCTTCCTAGAATGAGCCCTCGACTACACCGCGACGAATTGTTATGGACGCCATACGCATCGAACGCTTATCGAAAAGCTTCGACAGCAGCCGCAAGGCGCTCGACGAGATCAACCTGCGCATCGACGAGGGCGAGATGGTCGCGCTGATCGGCGCATCGGGCTCGGGCAAATCGACCCTCCTGCGTCACATCGCGGGCTTCACGCCTTCCGACCCGCAACCTTCGCGCATCGATATTCTTGGGCGTCCTATCCAGCAGGACGGACGCATCGTGCGCGAAGTACGCCGCATTCGCCGCGACATCGGCTTCGTGTTTCAGCAGTTCAATCTTGTGAATCGGCTCACGGTCGAAACGAACGTGCTGGTCGGCGCGCTGTCGCGACTGCCGCTGTGGCGTCGCCTGACGGGCCGTTTTCCGCGCGCGGAACGCGAGCTTTCGCTCGCGGCGCTCGGCGAAGTGGGCATCGCGCACAAGGCCGCGGAGCGCGCCGCGAATCTC
Source organism: Paraburkholderia lycopersici (assembly GCF_900096975.1). Lineage (GTDB taxonomy): Bacteria > Pseudomonadota > Gammaproteobacteria > Burkholderiales > Burkholderiaceae > Paraburkholderia > Paraburkholderia lycopersici. The sequence goes on along the minus strand of NZ_FMYQ01000004.1, from coordinate 194,541 downwards.
TCGGGCGGCCAGCAGCAGCGCGCGGCGCTCGCACGCGCGCTCGTGCAGCGCGCGCGCCTCATTCTCGCCGACGAACCGATCGCCTCGCTCGACCCCGAATCGTCGCGCCGCGTGATGGACATGCTGCGCATGCTCAACCGCGATCACGGCCTCACGGTGGTCGTTTCGCTGCATCAGGTGGACATCGCCATGCAGTATTGCCCGCGCACCGTTGCGCTGCGCGATGGCCGCGTCGTGTACGACGGCCCTTCGTCCGCGCTCACGCCGGCGCTGCTGCAACAGCTTTACGGCGGCGCCGCGCGCGAATTGCTCGAACCCGATGCCGCCGCGCCGGCTATCCAGCGCTTCGGCGCGCAGCCACGCGCGGCCTGATCGATCACGCCACGCTCTTTTCAACCCGCAACGCTTTTCTCTCACCACGGACCGCCCACATGAAACTGCTCCGCTCCATGCTCTCCTGGTGCGCCGCCGGCACCGTCGCAGTGGCCTCGCTCGGCGCCGCGACCGCCCATGCGGAAGACCTCAACTTCGGCATCATCTCGACGGATTCGTCGGCGGTGCTCAAGCAGCGCTGGCAACCGTTCATCGACGACATGAACAAGCAGACCGGCCTGAACGTGAAGGCGTTCTTCGCCACCGACTACTCGGGCATCATCGAAGCGATGCGCTTCAACAAGGTGCAGATCGGCTATTTCGGCAATGCTTCGGCGATGGAAGCCGTGGACCGCTCGAACGGCGAGATCTTCGCGAAGGTGCTCTATGCGAACGGCGACACGGGCTACAAGTCGGTGCTCATCACCAACGTGAACAGCCGCGTGAAAAGCATCGACGATGTCTTCAGGAATACCAGGGATCTCACGCTCGGCTGGGGCGACCCCAACTCGACCTCGGGCACGCTGATTCCGGGCTATTACCTGTTCGCCCAGCACGGCGTTTCGGTGAACGCCACGAACTTCAAGACGGTGCTGCCGTCGAGCCATGAAGCGAACCTGCTCGCCGTGGTCAACAACAAGGTGGATATCGCCACCAACAACTCCATCGAGCTCGCCACGCTCCAGCAGAAACATCCGGACCGCTTCGCCCAGGTGCGCGTGCTGTGGACGTCGCCGCTCATTCCGTCCGATCCGCTCGTCTATCGCAAGGATCTGCCGGAAGCGACGAAGCAGAAGCTGCGCGACTTCTTCTATCACTACGCGAAGACCGATCCGCGCGAAAAGAAGATCATGGCCGACATCACCGGCTACGCCGGCTTCGCGCCCGCCACCGACGCCCAGTTGCTGCCGATCCGCCAGGTCGCGCTGTTCCAGCAGAAAGAGAAGATTACGGCCGACACGCATCTCTCCGACGACGACCGCAAGAGCCAGCTCGCGGCCATCGACGCAAAGATCGGCGCGCTCAACGCGTCCGCGAAGCAGTAATGGGCGCGATGGATTTCGACAGTTCACGCCTCGCGCCGCACGGCGAAGCCATGGCAAACGCCCCCGCGGCTTCGGCCACGACGGCCGCCGGGCCGCAAGCGGCGGCCGTCGCGGCAAGCGCGCGCGCAGGCAAGCGCAGCTGGTCCTCGCTCGTGCTCTGGGCCATCGTGTTCGTGCTGCTCGGCGTGGCGTGGCGCGGCGCCGACATGCGCCCGCTCGACCTCTTCTCCGACTCGGCAAATATGGGCACGTTCGCGCGCGGCTTCTTCCCGCCCGACTTCGCGGAATGGCGCACGTACGTGCACGAAATGTGGGTCACGCTCGCGGTCGCGTTGTGGGGCACGGCGCTCGCCATCGTCTGTGCGGTGCCGTTCGGGCTCATGTCGGCGCACAATCTCGCGCCCGCCTGGGTCCTGCATCCCGTGCGCCGCTTGATGGACGCGTGCCGCGCCATCAACGAGATGGTGTTCGCGATGCTGTTCATCGTGGCCGTGGGCCTCGGACCGTTCGCGGGCGTGCTCGCGTTGTGGGTCCATACGACTGGCGTGCTCGCGAAGCTCTTCGCGGAAGCCGTGGAGGCCATCGACCCGCGCCCCGTCGAAGGCGTGCGCGCCACGGGCGCCTCGCCGCTAGACGAGATCGTCTATGGCGTGCTGCCCCAGGTCATGCCGCTGTGGATTTCGTACGCGCTCTACCGGTTCGAGTCGAACGTGCGCTCGGCGATGGTCGTGGGCATGGTCGGCGCGGGCGGCATCGGCGTCGTGCTGTACGAGGAAATCCGTTCGTTCGATTATCAGCAGACGAGCGCCGTGCTCATCATGGTGATCGTCGTGGTCACGGCCATCGATCTCATTTCCGCGCGACTGCGTGCACGCGTGATCTGAAGCAGGCCCCTGAAGTCTCCTCCTTTTTCTGCGCCCCGCCCGCCGCGCGAGTCGAACCAGAACCCCAATAAGCCCGGCTCGCCCGTCGCTCGCCCCTCTTTTCTGGCAATTTGTGGCGATTTGTGGCAATTGTGCGCATTCGGTGGAATAATCGCTCCCTTGCGGTCACCGGTCACGCCATACAGCAGGCCGCCCGTCTTCCAACCGACTCGATTCGCAATCGCAATGGCCAGTTTCGTCGTCATGCTGGTCCTGCTCTCGGCGCTCATGCACGCGAGCTGGAACGCCTTCCTTCATCTTTCGGGCGACCGCCTCTGGCTGCTCGGCATGTTCTCGATTCCGTACCTCGTCGTGAGCGCGATAGCCGTGTGCGTGCTGCCGCTGCCCGCGCAGGCGAGCTGGCCGTATATCGCGGTATCGGCGGTACTGGAGTTCGCGTACTGCTTCACGCTGATCCGCGCCTACCGCAGCGGCGACTTCGGGCAGATCTACCCTATCGCGCGCGGGCTCTCGCCCATGCTCGTATTTGCCGGCGCGCTCGTATTCGCGAGCGAGCAGTTGCATGCGCTCGCGGCCACGGGCGTCTCGCTCGTCTCGCTCGGCATCATGTCGCTCGCGTTCCGGCGCGGCATGCGCTTTTCGGGCGAGAGCGTGCCGTATGCGCTGCTCACGGGCCTTTTCATCGCGATGTACTCGGTCGTCGACGGCCTTGGCGCGCGCCTTGCGGGCAATGCGCTCAGCTACATCATGTGGGTGTATCTGCTCTGGAACGTCCCGCAGTTTCTCGTGGTCTGCAAGCTGCGCGGCGGCGCGGCGCAGATGTTCCCGTCGAAATCGGCGGTCGCGCGCGGCATGCTCGCGGGCGTGCTCGCGCTCACGGCTTACTGCCTCGTGATCGAGGCGTTCCGGTACTTGCCTATCGCGATGGTGTCCGCGTTGCGCGAGCTTTCGTCGATATTCGCCGTGCTGATCGGCTGGCTCTTCATGAACGAGAAGCTCACGGCGCGCCGCATGGTGGCCTGCGCGCTCGTCACATGCGGAGCGGTGCTGATCCGGCTTTAGCGTGCAGCGTTCACGTGAACGCGGGCAACGTCGAATCGATGGCCTCGGCCAGCGTCTCGAACGCGGGCGCGATCTCGTCGTCGGGCACGCACGCATAGCCGATCAGCAATCCCGGGTTCGCGCGCTCGCGCGACGCGTAGTACCCCGAAAGCGGCCGCACCACGATATTGCGCGCCAGCGCGGCCTCGGCCACGGCGCGGTCGTCGCCGCCTTCGGGCAACTGCATCACGACGTGCAGACCCGCGTCGCCGCCCATTGCGGGCAACGCGTCGCCGTAGCGGCGCGACACGGCGTCGAGCAGCACCTGGCGCCGCTGGCCGTAGAGCGCGCGCATCTTGCGGATATGCGAGGTGAAGTGTCCCTCGGCGATGAATTCCGCGAGCACGGCCTGCTGCAGCAATTGCCCCTCGCGATACAGCTCGGCGCTCGCGGTCGCGAAGCTTTCCGCGAGCGACTCGGGCGCCACGAGATAGCCCACGCGCAGCCCCGGAAACAGCGTCTTGCCGAAGCTCCCCACGTAAATCACCTGCCCCGCCGTATCGAGCCCCTGCAACGACGCGAGCGGGCGGCTGCCATAGCGGAACTCGCTGTCGTAGTCGTCCTCGATGATCCAGCACTGATGCTGGCGCGCGTACTCGAGCAGCATGCGGCGGCGCGCGAGGCTCATCACCATGCCGAGCGGATATTGATGCGAAGGCGTGACGAGCATGAGCCGCGGCGGCGGCGCGGCGAAATCGGCGGGCGAGGGGTCGAGGCCCTCGCTGTCCACGGCGACCGGCCGCATGTTGAGGCCGGAAACGTGCAGCACGCTGCGCACGCCCCAGTAGCACGGGTCTTCGGTCCAGATGGTGTCGCCGGGGTCCGAGAGCAGGCGCACGGCGAGATCCACCGACTGGTGGATGCCCGTCGTGATGATGATCTGCTCCGGCGAGCAGCGCACCGAGCGCGAGGTGCGCAGATAGTCGGCGAGTACGTGGCGCAGCAGCGCGAGGCCGCCGCCGGGCGCGTAGGTCAACAGGTCGGGACGCAGGCTGCGCCAGTACTTGTTGTGCAGGCGCGTCCAGACACGCGCCGGGAAGCGCGAGACGTCGGGCACGCCGGGCATGAACGCGCCGCCCTGGCGCTTGGAGACGCCCGCGCCCGCAATGAGGCGGGTGCCGCGCGCGGAAAGCGCACGCGCCGTGACGCGCGGCGGACTGGCGGCGGCGACCGCCGCAAGACCGTCCGCCGCGGACGCCGCCTGCACGACTTCGCTGTTAGTTGCGCTTAAGCCGACAGCCACCGCGGCTCCTGTATCGCCCGATTTTTTTGTGGTTCCCACGGAGCCAATCTCCGCCGCCCCGACGATTTCATCCGGCGACGTGTCGGCCACGAAGGTCCCGCGCCCGGTCGCCGACGTCACATAGCCTTCGAGCACCAATTGCTCGTAGACCTGCGTGACGGTATTGCGCGCGATGCCCAGTTCGGCCGCGAGCAGCCGCGACGACGGCACGCGCGCGCCCGCCGGCAACTCGCGCGAAAGGATGGCCCGCTGCAGCAGCTTGTGCAACTGCCGGTAGACCGGCTGGGCGCTCCCGCGGTCGAGCCGCTGGGCCAGCCAGTCGGAAAGAACACTCGCGCGCATCGAAATTGGCTCCTAAATATTGCACTGAATGGCTCTGAAATTTAGAGCCAAACGTGAGTATAGTCGCGGCATGGACTGCTTGCCGGTCCACCAGCCAACCGAGAACCGACACTGATCCCGAAGGAGATGAACGTGAGCAAGAACGCCGATCTGCTGAGCCGCAAAAACGCCATTACCCCGCGCGGCGTGGGCGTGATGTGCGACTTCTACGCCGAGCGCGCCGAAAACGCCGAGCTGTGGGATGTGGAAGGCCGTCGCTTCATCGACTTCGCAGGGGGCATCGCCGTGTGCAATACGGGCCACCGCCATCCGAAGATCGTCGCCGCGATCAAGGCCCAGCTCGACCGCTTCACGCACACCGCGTACCAGATCGTGCCCTACGAGTCGTATGTCTCGCTGGCCGAGAAGGTCGCCCAGCGCGCGCCGGGCAGCTTCGCCAAGAAGGCCGCGTTCTTCACGACGGGCGCCGAAGCCGTCGAAAACGCCGTCAAGATCGCGCGCGCCCATACCGGCCGTCCGGGCGTCATCGCCTTCGCGGGCGGCTTCCATGGCCGCACGCTCATGGGCATGGCGCTCACGGGCAAGGTCGCCCCGTACAAGCTCGCGTTCGGCCCGTTCCCGGCCGACATCTACCACGCACCGTACCCGAACCCGATTCACGGCATCAGCACGGCCGACTCGCTCAAGCACATCGAGATGCTGTTCAAGGCCGACATCGACCCGAAGCGCGTCGCCGCGATCATCTTCGAACCGGTTCAGGGCGAAGGCGGCTTCTACCAGGCGCCCGCCGATTTCGTGCGCGGCCTGCGCAAGATCTGCGACACGCACGGCATCCTCCTGATCGCCGACGAAGTGCAGACGGGTTTCGCGCGTACCGGCAAGCTGTTCGCCATGGAGCACTACGACGTCACGCCCGACCTCATGACGACCGCCAAGAGCCTCGCGGGCGGCATGCCGCTTTCGGGCGTGGTGGGCCGCGCCGAAGTCATGGACGCGGCGGCGCCCGGCGGCCTCGGCGGCACGTATGCGGGCAACCCGCTGGCGGTGGCGTCGGCGCACGCGGTGATCGAGATCATCGAAGAAGAAAAGCTCTGCGAGCGCGCGACGAAGCTCGGCGACAAGCTCAAGGCCAAGCTCAGCGCGTTGAAGGCCGAAGTGCCGCAAATCGCCGACGTGCGCGGCCCGGGTGCGATGAACGCGGTCGAGTTCTGCAAGCCGGGCACGAGCGAAGCCGACGCCGACTTCACCAGGCGCGTGCAGACCGCCGCCTTGAACCGCGGCCTGCTGCTGCTCGTGTGCGGCGTGTACTCGAACGTCGTGCGCTTCCTGTTCCCGCTGACGATTCAGGACAACGTGTTCGACGAAGCGCTTGCGATCCTCGAAGAGTCGATCAAGGAAGCCGTGGGCGTACCGGCTTAAGCCGCCGGCGCGTCGCTTTTAGCAGGTACCGCTGGCCCGCTTCGCGCGGGCCATCCTCGAAGCGGCACACCGGCGTTTGCCGCTGTGCCGTTCGTCGTTCTAAACGAATCGAATCAACGCCTATCTGGAGTTCAGGCATGAACCTGAAAGACGCATCGCTGCTGCAGAACAACGCCTTTATCAACGGCGAATGGCAAGGCGCCGACGACGGCGCCACGCTCGAAGTGAAGAACCCGGCTACCGGCGCGCTGCTCGGCACCGTTCCGCGCATGGGCGCGGCCGAAACGCGCCGCGCGATCGCCGCTGCGAACGCCGCATGGCCCGCATGGCGCGCGAAGCCCGCGAAGGAGCGCAGCGCCGTCCTGCGCAAGTGGCACGACCTGATGGTGGAAAACGCCGACGACCTCGCGCTGATCCTCACCACGGAACAAGGCAAACCGCTCGCCGAAGCGAAGGGCGAAATCGGCTACGCCGCCTCGTTCCTCGAATGGTTCGCGGAGGAAGGCAAGCGCATTTACGGCGACACGATTCCGACGCCCGCGAACGACAAGCGCATCGTCGTGACGAAGGAGCCCGTTGGCGTGTGCGCCGCGATCACGCCGTGGAATTTCCCCGCCGCGATGATTACGCGCAAGGTCGGCCCCGCGCTCGCAGCAGGCTGCCCGATCGTTCTCAAGCCCGCCGAAGCCACGCCGTTCTCGGCGCTCGCGCTAGCCGTTCTTGCCGAGCGCGCGGGCGTGCCGAGCGGCATCTTCAGCGTCGTGACCGGCGACCCGAAAGCGATCGGCGGCGAGCTCACGAGCAATCCGACCGTGCGCAAGCTCTCGTTTACGGGCTCGACGCCGGTGGGCCGCCTGCTGATGAGCCAGTGCGCCTCGACGGTCAAGAAGGTCTCGCTCGAGCTGGGCGGCAACGCCCCGTTCATCGTGTTCGAAGACGCCGACATCGACGCGGCCGTTGCGGGGGCCATCGCCTCGAAGTATCGCAACAGCGGCCAGACCTGCGTCTGCACGAACCGGTTCTACGTGCACGACGCCGTGTACGACACGTTCGCCGCGAAGCTGCGCGACGCCGTGGAAAAACTCAAGGTCGGCCTCGGCACCGAGACGGGCGTGACGCAAGGCCCGCTCATCAACGAAGCGGCCGTGCTGAAGGTGGAATCGCACATCGAGGACGCGCTCGCCAAAGGCGCCCAGGTGCTTACGGGCGGCAAACGCCACGCGCTCGGTCATGGCTTCTTCGAGCCGACCATCCTCACCGGCGTCACGCCTGCGATGAAGGTCGCGCGCGACGAAACCTTCGGCCCCCTTGCGCCGCTGTTCCGCTTCTCGTCGGATGAGGAAGTGATCAGGATGGCGAACGATACCGAGTTCGGACTCGCCGCCTACTTTTACAGCCGCGACATCGGCCGCGTGTGGCGTGTGGCCGAAGCGCTCGAATACGGCATGGTGGGCATCAACACCGGCCTGATTTCGAACGAAGTCGCGCCGTTCGGCGGCGTGAAGCAGTCGGGCCTTGGCCGCGAAGGCTCGCACTACGGCGTGGACGACTACGTGGTAATCAAGTACATGTGCATGGCCGGCATGTAAGCGGCAAGACGAAGGGCGGCCGTCCTCACGGGCGCCCGCGCGGAAAAGCCAAAGCCGGTGCATGGCGACGATGTCGCGATGCACCGGCTTTTTCACGCGCACTCACTGCGGAGCACTCCATCGCGCAACACGCCCCTCAAAAAAGCAGTGAATCACCACGACCCCGAGGCTTTCGAGATTCAGAGCGAATAACAATCAAACCCGCTCGATGGCGAGAGCAATCCCTTGCCCCACGCCGATACACATCGTGCAAAGCGCGAAACGCCCCTGTGTGCGATGCAGTTGATACATAGCCGTAGTCACGAGCCGAGCGCCGCTCATCCCAAGCGGATGCCCGAGCGCAATAGCGCCGCCGTTAGGATTGACACGAGGATCATCGTCGGAGACGCCGAGCATCCGCAGCACGGCGAGCCCTTGCGAAGCAAATGCTTCGTTCAACTCGATAACATCGAACTGATCGATGGTCATGTTCAGGCGCGCAAGCAGCTTCTGGGTAGCTGGCGCGGGCCCGATGCCCATCACACGCGGCGCGACGCCCGCGGTCGCCACACCGAGCACCCGCGCACGCGGCACGAGCCCAAAGCGCCTCGCGTTCTCCTCGTTGGCAAGCAACAGCGCACAGGCGCCGTCGTTCACACCGGAGGCATTGCCGGCCGTAACCGATCCATCGGCCCGCACCACGCCCTTTAGTCTTGCCAGCGTATCAAGACTCGTCTCCCGCGGGTGCTCGTCGCGCGAAACGACAACCGGATCTCCCTTCTTCTGCGCAATGGTGACAGCGACGATTTCCTGCGCCAGCGTGCCATCGGCCTGCGCGCGCGCCGCCTTCTGCTGGCTGCGCAGCGCAAACGCATCTTGATCCGCGCGGCTCACGTTGTAATCGCCGGCGACGTTCTCCGCCGTTTCCGGCATCGAGTCGACGCCGTACTGCTGTTTCATCAGCGGATTGACGAAGCGCCAGCCGATTGTCGTGTCGTAGATCGCGGCGTCGCGCGAAAAGGCGCTTGCGGACTTGCCCATGACGAAAGGCGCGCGACTCATGCTCTCCACGCCGCCCGCGATCATCAACCCCGTTTCGCCGGCCTTGAGCGCACGTGCGGCAATGCCCACCGCGTCCATGCCCGAGCCGCACAGCCGGTTCACCGTCGATCCCGGCACCGCCTGCGGTAGCCCCGCCAGCAGCGACGACATGCGCGCGACGTTCCGGTTGTCTTCGCCCGCCTGATTCGCACAGCCATAGACGACGTCGTCGATCGCTGTCCAGTCCACGTCCTTGTTGCGCTCCATCAGCGCCTTGAGGGGAACGGCGCCGAGGTCGTCGGCGCGAACATGGGCAAGGACGCCCGCGTAGCGGCCGATAGGCGTGCGAATCGCGTCGCAGATGAAGGCTTCCGTCATGTGAGTCTCCTTTCGATCGCACGCGGCCTGTAAGCAGCTTCACGCGATCCCATGCAAAGATGATTGAGATTGACTGGCTGCGCGGGCGAAAAGAAGGGGAATCGACCGCGCGTCCCGATGCGATATGTTCGACTATCGAACCAATGATCGACAAACGAACTTTTGGCGCCCATGATAGGCGTCGCGCGGGACGGGTGTCAAGCGTACCGACCATGCGCCAGAAATGAAAAAGGCCGCACAGGACGAGAGTCCGTGCGGCCTTCGTATGCACAGGCGCGCGAGGCGCGCCCGCGCAGCAGACGCTTAACGCGACATCATGAGCATGCCGACATTGTGCATGACCCACATCGTGCCGAAGATCAGGAACGCGGCAGCCAGCACCGTGTACGCGAGCGAGAGCACGTTCCAGCCCTGCCCCGGCGACATGTTCAGATGCAGGAAGAACACGAGGTGCACAACCACCTGCACGAAAGCGAGCACCGCGATCACGATCAGGGCCGTGGTAGTGTCAAGCGCGCCGTGCAGCACGACGCCGAACGCGCCGGCCGTGAGGAGCACCGAAAGGATGAAGCCCGCCACATAGCTGCCAAGGCTGCCGTGGGACTCCGCATGAGTATGAGCCATTTAGAGCACGCTCCCCAGATAGACAAAAGAAAACACGCAGATCCACACGACGTCGAGGAAGTGCCAGAAGAGGCTCAGGCACGTGAGACGGCGGACTTCCTGGTCGCCTAGCTGCGGTGCGCGCAGCACCTGGAGCATCATCACGAGCATCCACAGGAGACCGAAGAACACGTGCAGGCCGTGCGTCGCGACGAGCGTGAAAAACGACGAGAGGAACGCGCTGCGTTGCGGACCGGCGCCGTCTGCGATCAGGTGCGAGAACTCGCGCAGTTCGAGCCCAAGGAACGACGCACCCAGAATGAAGGTGACAGCGAGCCAGCCGAGCACGACACCATTCTTGCGCTGTTGCGCGCCGAGCATCGCGAAGCCGTACGTGATGCTCGAGAGCAGCAGCACGGCCGTTTCGAGCGCGACGCCCGGAACGTCGAACAGGTCCTTGCCGGTGGGGCCGCCAGCGAACTGGTGGCTCAGCACGCCGAACGTGGCGAACAGCGCCGCGAACAGCACGCAGTCGGTCATCAGGTAGATCCAGAAGCCGAATACCGAGTGCGATTGCGGGTGATCGTGATGATCGATTTCGGCGAGGGTTGCCGCATGGGTTTTCTGTAACATCAGATTGCCTCCTCGGCGACCAGATCACGCTTAGCCGCGGCCGCGCCGGTGCCGAAGCGCCGTTCCTCGATCTCGCGGACCTTGGCGGCCGGAATGTAATAACCGTCGTTGTTGCCGAAGCTCTTGAGGATGACCGTCAGCGCGACGCCAACGAACCCGAGCACCGCGAGCCACGTGATGTGCCACACCGCCGCGAAGCCCAGCACCAGGCTGAAGATGCCGACGAAGAAGCCCGCCGACGTGTTGGACGGCATATGGATGTCGCTGTATTTCGCGAGGAGGCCAGGACCGCGGCCCGCTTCCTTCATGTGCGCGAAGACGTCGATCTCGTCCACGTGCGGGATGACGGCGAAGTTATAAACCGCCGGCGGCGACGAGGTCGACCATTCGAGCGTGCGTCCGTCCCAGGGGTCGCCGGTCACGTCCTTGCATTCCGCCTTGTTGCGGTTCACAAAGGCCATCACCCACAGCAGAACCTGGAACACGATACCAACCGCGATGATCGCTGCGCCGATCGCGGCAACGATGAAGTACGGATGCCATTCGGGCACGTCGTAGTGATTCGTGCGACGCGTCGCGCCCATGAAGCCGAGCACGTAGAGGGGCACGAAGGCCACGTAGAAGCCGATGAACCAGCACCAGAACGACGCCTTGCCGAGCTTCTCGCTGGGCTTGATGCCGAACACCTTCGGGAACCAGTACTGCAGGCCTGCGAGGTAGCCGAACACCACGCCGCCGATGATGGCGTTATGGAAGTGGGCAATCAGGAAGAGCGAGTTGTGCAGCACGAAGTCCGCGCCCGGGATCGCCATCATCACGCCGGTCATGCCGCCGATCGAGAACGTCACCATGAAGCCGATGGTCCAGAGCACCGGCGCGGTGAAGTGAACGCGGCCGCGGTACATCGTGAACAGCCAGTTGAAAATCTTCACGCCCGTTGGAATGGCGATGATCATGGTCGCGATGCCGAAGAACGCGTTGACGTCTGCGCCCGAGCCCATCGTGAAGAAGTGGTGCGCCCACACGAGGAACGCGAGCACCATGATCGCACACGAGGCATAGACCATCGTCTTGTAGCCGAACAGCGGCTTCTTGCAGAACGTGGCCATCACTTCCGAATAGATGCCGAACGCAGGCAGCACGAGGATGTACACCTCGGGGTGGCCCCACGCCCAGATCAGGTTCAGGTACAGCATGGCGTTGCCGCCGGCGTCGTTCGTGAAGAAGTGCGTGCCGACGTAGCGGTCGAGGCCGAGCAGCGCCACCGCGACGGTGAGGATCGGGAACGTCGCCATGATCAGCACGTTCGAGCACAGCGCCGTCCACGTGAACACCGGCATCTTCATGAGCGACATGCCCGGCGCGCGCATCTTGAGGATCGTGACGAAGAAGTTCACGCCCGTAATCAAGGTGCCGACACCGGAGAGCTGAACCGCCCAGATGTAATAGTCGACCCCCACGTCCGGACTGAACTGCAGTTCGGAGAGCGGCGGATACGCGAGCCAGCCTACCTTCGCGAACTCACCGACCACGAGCGACAGGTTGATGAGGATTGCGCTGATCGCCGTCATCCAGAACGAGAGCGAGTTCAGGAACGGGAACGCCACGTCGCGTGCGCCGATCTGCAGAGGCACGACGAGGTTGAAGAAGCCGACCATGAGCGCCATCGCCATGAAGAAGATCATGATGACGCCGTGCGCCGTGAAGATCTGGTCGAAGTGATGCGGCGGCAGATAACCGGGCGAATGGAACGCCATGGCCTGCTGGATACGCATCATGACCGCGTCGGCGAAGCCGCGCACGAGCATGAGCACTGCCACGATCATGTACATCACGCCGATGCGCTTGTGGTCCACGCTCGTGAGCCACTCGGTCCAGATGTACTTCCACTTGCCGGTCACGGTAACGAAACCGAGCACGCCGATGACGATCAGCGCCATGAACGCCGCGGCGCCCATGATGATGGGCTGATCGAACGGAATCGCCTCTAATGTAAGTTTGCCGAACATGCCTGCTTACCCCTTGGTCACACACGACGGGTCACTGAAATTCGTGACGTGGCCGTTGTTGTACTTCGCGATGATGTTATTGAAGAGCTTCGGATCGACCGTCGAGAAGTACTGAACGGGCGCTTTCTCCTGCGGCTGCGAAACCGTTGCGTACTGATCCATCGAAAGCTGCGTCGATGACGCCTTCACCTTCTGCACCCACGCGTCGAAGTCCTTCTGGCTCGTGGCGAGCGTGCGGAACTTCATGTCCGAAAAGCCCTTGCCGCTGTAGTTCGACGAAAGGCCATCGAAATCGCCGGCTTCGTCGGCGATCAGATGCAGACGCGTTTGCATGCCCGCCATGGCGTAGACCTGCGTGCCGAGCTGCGGGATGAAGAACGAATTCATCACCGAATCGGACGTGATGCGGAAGTTGACCGGCGTGCCGACCGGCACTGCCAGCTGGTTCACCGAGGCGATGCCGAGGTCCGGGTAGATGAAGAGCCATTTCCAGTCGAGCGCGACGACTTCGACGTTGATGGGCTTCACGCTCGACTCCAGCGGCTTGTACGGATCGAGCTCGTGCGAGGTGCGCCACGTGAGAATGGCGAGGAAGAGAATGATCGCGGCAGGAATGGCCCAGACCACCACTTCGATCGCCGTGGAATGGGCCCACTTCGGCGCGTAGGTCGCGTTGCGGTTGGAGGCGCGATAGCGCCACGCGAACAGGAGCGTCAGGATAATGACGGGCACCACGACCAGCAGCATGGCCCATGTGGCCGTGGCGATGAGCGATCTCTCGGCCATGCCCACGCTGCCCTTCGGGTCCAGCACGGCAAAATTGCCGCTGCACCCCGCAAGAGAAACGAGCAGCCCACCGCCGAGGGGGATTAACCACCTTTTAAAGGCTTTCCTGTCTTTCATGTTTGCCTGTTTTCCGTTGTCCACCAAAAACGCCTCACACCCAACACATTTGCATCGCAAATTCGCCACGCAAAATGCACCCGTATCGTATTCAGCGCGAATTCTACGGAAAGGACCAATCTCAAAATTTGATCTTTGCTAAGGAATCACTAGCGGGTCCAGGCTCATCCAGGCAAGCGCGGCGGAAAGCCGCAATTATCTTTCTATAAGCTTTCATGCCCGTGGATGCTCGTTGCGGGGCGCATTTTGGGCCGGCGGATTGGCGTGCGCAAGCGATGAGAGGGAACGATGGTGCCGACGAACCCGACTGGGCAAACGGAAGAAAGTGTCGCGATTCGTTCGAATGCCGGCACATTTTATTTTTTCTTTTAATTTCTCCGGACACCGATAATTAGCTATATACAACCAATCCTTTCGTCAATTTTTTCGGGCTAGATTTAATTGACTGATATCAATAACTGAACGCAAATTGGTATCGTGCGCATATATGCCGCATGAGCTGTCATGTCGTTCGATTGAGGCTCGAGCGGGCGCGCGCTCTCCCAGATTCGCGCCGATCCCACCCCCGCCACTTGTTGGCGAAATCGATCGCTTGCGTTATCTTGATAGGTTCTTCAAGCGCCGCAGCAAGACCGACCGTCACGCCCATGAATTCTGCTTCCCGTGCCTCGCCAGACCGTTCCGCCGAACCGCAGGAGATTCCCGAAAAGCCGGGCGACTCCTATGTGCAGTCGTTCGCGCGCGGGCTTTCGGTGATCCGCGCGTTCAACGCCGAGCATCCCGAGCAGACCCTCACCGACGTCGCCGCCGCGACCGGCCTCACGCGCGCGGGCGCGCGCCGCATCCTCCTCACACTGCAGACGCTCGGCTACGTCGAAGCCGAGGGGCGGCTCTTTCGCCTCACCCCGCGCATTCTCGACCTCGGCTTCGCATACCTCACGTCGATGCCGTTCTGGAACCTCGCCGAGCCGGTAATGGAAGAGCTCTCCCAGGAGGTGCACGAGAGCTGCTCGGCGGCCGTGCTCGACCGCACCGAAATCGTCTACGTGCTGCGCGTGCCCACTCACAAGATCATGACGATCAATCTTTCGATCGGCAGCCGCCTGCCCGCTTACTGCACCTCGATGGGGCGCGTCCTGCTCGCGTCGCTCGACGACGCCGCGCTCGACGAAACGCTCGGCTCCACGCCGCTCTATGCGCACACGGCGCGCACGGTCACCGATATCGGCGAACTCAAGAAGATCATCGCGCAGGTGCGCCAGCAGGGCTGGGCCATCGTCGATCAGGAACTGGAAGGCGGCCTCATCTCGATCTCGGCGCCGATCCGCAATCGGCAGGGCCGCGTGATCGCCGCGATGAACATCAGCGGCAACGCGCAGCGCACGTCGGCGAAGCAGATGGTGAAGACCTTTCTCGAGCCGCTTCAGCAAGCCGCGGCGCGCGTGTCCGGCATGGTCGCGCGACGCACCTGAGCACGCAGGCCGGCTCTCGCTCAGGCGACGTCGGCGAACACCTGCACGAGCCAGTCGGCGAACGTGCGCACGCGCAGCGAGAGCTGGCGGTTCTGCGGGTACAGCACGGATACCGGCATAGGCGGAGGCGGATGCGCCGGCAGAACGACGCACAGCTCGCCGTTGGCGAGCTGCTCGCGCACGCGGTAGCGCGGCACCTGCACGATGCCCAGACCCGCCAGCGCGCCGGCCGTGTAGAGTTCCGCGCCGTTCACCGCCACCGGCCCGGGCAGCGTCACGCGCTTGACGCCATCGGGGGCCGTGAATTCGAGCGGAAGCGCGCGGCCCGTGGCCGGCGAAAGATAGTTCACCGCCCGGTGGCCCGCGCGGCCTGGCGCTCGCTCGCCCGCGCCGTCGAGCGCCTCGATCGATTCCGGATCGCCGTGCCGTTCGAGATAGGCGGGGCTCGCGCAGGTCACCTGCTCCAGCAGCGCCACGCGCCGCGCGATCATCGAAGAGTCGGCCAGTTCGCCGGCGCGCAGCACGCAGTCCACACCCTCGCGCACGAGGTCGACGAACTGGTCGCTCGAACCCATGAAGAGTTCGATGCGCGGATAGCGCGCAAGGAAGTCGGGCAGCCGCGGCACCACGAAATACTGCGCGAGCGTGCCCTGCATGTTCACGCGTAGCCGCCCTTGCGGGTCGGGGTCGCGAAACGCCTCTTCAGTTTCCTCAAGGTCCGCGAGCAGACGCATGCAGCGTTGATAGTAGGCGTCGCCGTCGAGCGTCGGCTTCACCTGGCGCGTGGTGCGTTCGAGCAGCCGCACGCCGAGGCGCGCTTCGAGACGCTTGATCGAATTGGTGACCGTTGCACGCGGCAGGTTCAGATCCTCGGCCGCCTGCGTGAAGCTGCGGCGATCGACGATGCGCGTGAAAATCTGCATCTCCTGGAAACGGTCCAAGGGCATTCTCGTTGAGTTCGCGGGTCGCCAGCATCTTCTCACGGCGACCGCGCCCGACCAAAAATCCCCCAGCCAGTTCGAGCCCTTAAGCGGCGGTTAAGGCGTGCGTCCTTACTATCCTGCCGTCACGCGGCGCACGACCTCGATGAACGCCTCGCCAGCCTCCTCGAGCCGCCCCGAGTTGTCGATGCGGGAGAACATCGCGCCAGGGGGCACCTCGAACGGCGCGCGCCGCGCAAGGCGCGCCGCCACCTGTTCGGGCGTCTCCCGCGCCCGCGAGGCGAGGCGCGCGGCCAGCACGTGCTGCGCGGCCTCGACATGCACGAGCGTCATGCACGGGTAGCGTTCGAACGCCTCGCCAGCATAGGCGCGCGAACCGTTCACCACGACGGTGCAACCGGACGCCATCCATTGGTCGATCTCCACGCCCACGCCATAGCGCAGCGCATGGCTGCGCCACTCGAGCGCGAAGAGGCCGCGCCGCGAGCGCGCTTCGAATTCGGGTTCGGTCAGCGCGATGTGGTTCTCGCCGCCGCTCTCTTCGCGCGTGATGTAGCGATGCGCGAACACCACGGCCTCCCCGGCGAGCCGCTCGCGCGCGAAACGCAGCAGCGTGTCCTTGCCCGCCCCCGAAGGCCCCATCACGTAGATCAGACCGCCCTTCATGCACGGGCCTCCGCGAACGGCAGCCGGCGCCATAGCACGAACGGCGCGCCGGGCCGCGGCTCGACGAAAAGCGCGGCGCCCTCCACGGGCAGCGCGGGCGCATCGCGCATCTGCGTGTTCCAGGCCTCGACGAGTCGCGCGCACGTATGGGCGTCGCCGAGCGAGTCGGAGAGCGTCATGTGAAAACGGAATTCTTCGAGCACGTACGGATAGCCCCACTCTTGAACGTATGCGCGTTGACGCGGCGTGAGCGAAGCATCGAGGCGCTTCGCGAGTTCAGCCGGCGTTTGTGCGGCGCGCAGGGCGCCGAGCGCGCGCAATGCGCTGGCGGCGAGTTCGCGCAGCGCGGTCTCGCCCGCTTCGTCGGCCGGGCGCAATGCGACGAAGCGGCCAAGCGTCGCCGCCTCGACGTTTGCCGCGAAGCGCGCTTGCCGCAGCGCCCACCGCTGCGCAACAGCGACGAGCGCCTCGGGCGTCACGCCGTTCGCGAGCCGGAACGGCGGCACGAGCGTACCGTGCCAGCCGTAGCGGCGCGGCGCAACGGTGAGCGCGTCGAGCGGCTGTGCGAGCCCCGCCAGATGCGGCGGCGCGAGCGGGGCACCGGTTTCGGGATCGCGGCCCAGCCACGCGCAACCCGCCCGCCACCACGCCGAGTCGCGCGGCGGCGCATAGTAAAGCGCGAAACGCGCGGCCTCGCTCCAGTCTTCGTGCGGCACGCTCACAGGTCGTGCTCCACCATCAGTTGCACGCGATCGGCTGCGAAGTGCGTGACGCCGTATTTGATCGGCACGCCGTCGAGATCGACGTCGACGTTCTCCACCCATAGCACCGGCTGCTGACGGTTGATGTTCAGGCGCCGCGCCACCTCGGCCTCGGGCAGCACGCTGCCGATGCGGCTCCACTTGCGCAGGTAGTCGGTCACGCCGTATTCGGCGAGCGCCTTCGAAGTGCTGTCCACGCGCGCCATGACGGCCGGCAGATCGGCGAAGCGCGCCGCCGGATACCAGCTGCGCGCGTAAGTGAGCGGCACGCCTTCGGACTCGTGCAGCGTTTCGAGCCGGTACACGAGCGCGCCCGCGCGCAGGCCGAGCGCCTTGGCGACCGCGGGGTCCGCCTTCCCGCGCGACGAGGCGAGCAGCTTGCCCACCGCGGAATGCTGATGGCGCTTCAGGTTCTCGGTGAAGCGCGTGCGCTTGCCGATGGAGTAGTCGATCGCGCCGGGCTGCACGAACGTGCCCCGGCCCTGCTCGACGCTCACGAGGCCGAGCGCCGCGAGACCCAGCATCGCGCGCCGCACCGTGTGGCGGTTCACGTCGAAGCGGCGCGCGAGTTCTCCCTCGCTCGGCAAGCGGCCTTCTTCGCCGAAGCCCTTGGCGGCGATCTCGGCCGCGAGGATCTGCTCGATCTGCCGCCACACCGCTACACCTGCGCCGCGCTCAAGCAGGCTGGACGGCGCCTCGTCGTTCGATGTCATGGTGCTGTCATTCCTCTCGGTTCCAATAGCGTTTTGTGCATTGTAGTGCGCAGGGCGTGATGGAAATATGAAAACCTCCGTCGCGGCCGCGTTGGACAACCATACCACCAAACGTCTAGACGTTTAGATGAATAGATGGTTCAATTGCGCAGTTCGCAGGCTCAGTTCTTCCCCGTTCACGACACAGGAACTCCGATGAACGCTTCCTCCACCTCATCCGCTCCCGCGGCTGCGCCGGCTACACGGCGCGCGTGGATGGCGGTTCTCGCGCACACGCCGCGCGCCGAACTCGAAGCGGCACTGGACGCGGCGCTCGCCGGCGCGCCCGAGCCCGCGTTCGACTGGCTGCGCGCGCCGCAGACCGGTCTCGCCATGGTCCGCGGACGCATTGGCGGCACCGGCGACGCCTTCAACCTCGGCGAGGCGACCGTGACGCGCGCCACGCTGCGACTGCGCGCCGAAGCCGCCGGCGGCGCGGGCCAGCCCGGCCCGGTCGGCGTGGCCTGCCATCTGGGCCGCGACAAGCGCCGCGCCGAACTGGCCGCGCTCGCCGATGCGCTGCTGCAATTGCCCGCGCGCCACGCGCAGTTGCATGCCCGGCTGATCGAGCCGCTCGCCGCGCGCGTCGAGGCGCGCCGCGACGCGCGGCGCGCCGACGCCGCCAGCACGCGGGTCGAATTCTTCACGATGGTTCGAGGTGACGCATGAGCGACGAACGCAATGCCCACGGCAACAGCAGCCCGATGACGCCCGATTTGCTCGCGGCGCTCGCCCCCGGCTTCGGCGATCCGGTGCACGACACCCAGGCCGTGTTCCGCACGCTGCTCGACGCGCTCGCGCGCCCCGGCACGATCGGCGTGATCGACACGTCGCTGCCCGCCACCGACTCGTCCGCAGCGCGCGCCGGCCTCGCCGCCTTCGCCTCGCTGCTCGCGCTCGCCGACTACGCGACGCCCGTATGGCTCGCTCAACCCGACGCGGCGCTCGCTGCCGCGCTGCGCTTTCACGCGGGCGCGCCGCTTGCAACGGCACCGCATGAAGCCGCGTTCGCCTACGTGCACGACGCCGCGGCGCTGCCGCCGCTCGAGGCCTTTGCGAGCGGGACACCCGAATCGCCCGAGCTGTCGGCCACCGTGTTCGTGCGCGTGGACGCGCTCACGGGCGGCGCGCCGCTCACGCTGCGCGGGCCCGGCATCGAATCCACATGCAGCATCGCGCCCGTGGGCCTGCCCGAACGCTTCTGGCGCGAACGCGCCGCCCTCGCGCCGCACTTTCCGTGCGGCATCGACTTCTATCTCGTGTGCGGCGACAGTCTGATCGGCCTGCCGCGCACGACGCTCGTGGAGATGCACTGATGTACGTCGCCGTCAAAGGAGGAGAGCGCGCGATCGAAGCGTCGTGGCGTCTGCTCGACGAAGCGCGCCGCGGCGATACGCGCGTGCCCGAGTTGAGCGTCGCGCAGATCCGCGAACAGATGCGCCTTGCCGTGGCGCGCGTGATGGCCGAAGGCTCGGTCTACGACGAAGAGCTCGCCGCGCTCGCGATCAAGCAGGCTGCGGGCGACCTCGTCGAAGCGATCTTTCTGCTGCGCGCTTATCGCACCACGCTGCCGCGCTTCGGCTACACCGAGCCGGTCGAAACCGAAAACATGGTGGTCGAGCGCCGCATTTCCGCCACCTTCAAGGACGTGCCCGGCGGCCAGGTGCTCGGCGCGACCTACGACTACACGCAGCGCCTGCTCGATTTCGCGCTGCTGGCCGAAGGCGGCGACGACGCGAGCAACGCCACCCGCGCGCCGCGCACGAGCGCCGATATGCCGCCTGAAGAACCGATGCCGCGCGTGCTCTCGCTGCTCGACAAGGAAGGCCTGATCGAACAGGAAACGCCCTCGGCCGATCTGCGCGAACCCGGCGACCTCTCGCGCGAACCGCTGGCATTCCCCGCCGACCGCACCGTGCGCCTGCAGAATCTCGCGCGCGGCGACGAAGGCTTTCTGCTCGCGATGGGCTACGCGACGCAGCGCGGCTACGCGCATTCGCACCCGTTCGCCGGCGAGATCCGGTTTGGTTCGGTATCCGTAGAAATGGCGCTTGACGAACTGGACGAAGCCGTCGAAATCGGCGAGATCGAGTTGACCGAATGCCAGATGATCAACCAGTTCGCCGGCGCCAAAGACGTGCCGCCGAAGTTCACGCAAGGCTACGGCCTCACGTTCGGCCACGCCGAGCGCAAGGCGATGGCGATGGCGCTCGTCGATCGCGCGCTGCGCGCCGGGGAACTGGGGGAGACGCTCGCCTCGCCCACCCAGGACATCGAATTCATGCTCTCGCACAGCGACAACGTGGAAGCCTCGGGCTTCGTCCAGCATCTGAAGCTGCCTCACTATGTGGACTTCCAGGCCGAGCTCGAGCTCGTGCGGCGCTTGCGAGCCGGGCACGGGAAAGACGCCGGCGCCGATGCGCAGAACGAGGAGGCCGCATGAACGCGCCCGATACCTTGCAAGCCGCGGCCCGGGCCGCATCGCACGAAACGCAGGCCGCCGGCGGCTACAACTTCGCCTATCTCGACGAGCAGACCAAGCGCATGCTGCGCCGCGCGCTCCTCAAGGCCGTGGCCGTGCCCGGCTACCAGGTGCCCTTCGCCTCGCGGGAAATGCCGTTGCCGTATGGCTGGGGCACGGGCGGCATCCAGGTGACGGCGGCCATCATCGGCGCGAACGACACGCTCAAGGTGATCGACCAGGGCTCGGACGACACCACGAACGCCGTGAACATCCGCCGCTTCTTCGCACGCACCACGGGCGTCGCCACCACGCGCCGCACGACGCAGGCGTCGATCATCCAGACGCGCCACCGCATTCCCGAAACGCCGCTCACGGACAAGCAGATCCTCGTCTACCAGGTGCCGATGCCGGAACCGCTGTTCCGGCTCGAACCGCGCGTGACCGAATGCAAGAAGCTGCATGCGCTCGCCGATTACGGCCTCATCAGCGTGAAGCTCTACGAGGACATCGTGCAGCACGGCAGCATCGCCACGACCTACGATTACCCGGTGACGGTGAACGGCCGCTATCTCACGTCGCCCTCGCCGATTCCGAAGTTCGACAACCCCAAGCTGCACATGAACGCCGCGCTGCAACTCTTCGGCGCGGGCCGGGAACGCCGCATCTATGCGATCCCGCCGTACACGCCGGTGAAAAGCCTCGACTTCGACGACCATCCGTTCGAAGTGCAGCGCTGGGAACACGCGTGCGCGCTGTGCGGATCGCGCGAGAGCTTTCTCGACGAGATGATCGTCGACGACGAGGGCAAGCGCATGTTCGTGTGCTCGGACAGCGACTATTGCCGCGAGCGCCGCGCAAAAGACGACGAAACCGATGCGCGCGCAACCGGCCCGAACGGAGAAGAAGCATGACGCCGCTGCTAAGCGCACGATCGCTCACGAAGCAATACGGCGGCCGCAACGGCTGCCGCGACGTGAGCTTCGACCTGTATCCCGGCGAGGTGCTGTGCATCGTCGGCGAATCGGGCTCGGGCAAGACCACGCTGCTCAACACGCTCGCCCTGCGCACCGAAGCCGATTCGGGCGACCTGCGCTACACGGGCGCGAACGGCGAAACGCTGGACCTGCGCACGCTGTCCGAGCCGCGCCGGCGACGGCTCGCGCGCGCCGAATGGGGCTTCGTGCAGCAGAATCCGCGCGACGGGCTGCGTGCGGGCGTCTCGGCGGGCGCCAACATCGGCGAGCCGCTGATGGCGGTAGGCGCGCGCCACTACGGGCAGATCCGCGACACGGCGCAGCACTGGATGCAGCGCGTCGAGCTGGACGCCATGCGCATCGACGAATTGCCTTCGGCGTTTTCGGGCGGCATGCAGCAGCGCCTGCAGATCGCGCGCAATCTCGTCACGGGGCCGCGCCTCGTCTTCATGGACGAGCCCACGGCGGGTCTCGACGTTTCCGTGCAGGCGCGTCTGCTCGACCTGCTGCGCACGCTCACGACCACGCTGCATCTTTCGGTTCTGATCGTCACGCACGACATCGGCGTCGCGCGCCTGCTCGCACACCGGTTGATGGTGATGCAAGGCGGCACGGTGGTCGAATCGGGCCTGACCGACCAGGTGCTGGACGACCCTCAGCATCCCTATACGCAGACGCTGGTGGCTTCCGTGCTGCCGGTCTAGGATGATCGACATGACTTTCATTTCAACACCGGCGGCGCGGCCCGGCCAGCAAGGCACGCGCGCCTTCGTCGAGCGTCCGGCGCTCATGCTGCGCGCCGAGGACGTGCGCAAGACCTTCACGCTGCATGGCCAGGGCGGCATCGGCATCGAAGCGCTCGCGGGCGTTTCGCTCGACGTGGAACGCGGCGAATGCATCGTGCTGGTCGGGCCCTCGGGCGCGGGCAAGAGCACGTTTTTGCGCTGCCTCTACGGCAACTATCTCGCGAGCAGCGGCACGATCGCGATCCGCGACGAAGGCACAGCGCTCGAACACCTGGAAATCACGGGCGCGGCCCCGCACGACATTCTGCGTCTGCGTCGCAACGTGGTGGGCTACGTAAGCCAGTTCTTGCGCGTGATTCCACGGGTTTGCGCGCTCGACATCGTGGCCGCGCCGCTCGTCTCGCGCGGCGTGGAAGAGGACGAAGCGCGCGAGCGTGCGCAAACGCTGCTCGCGAGGCTGAACGTGCCGCGCCGTTTGTGGCCGCTCGCGCCCGCCACGTTCTCGGGCGGCGAGCAACAGCGGGTGAACATCGCGCGCGGCCTGATCGCGCAGCACCGCGTGCTGCTGCTCGACGAACCCACGGCCTCGCTCGACGCGGAAAACCGCGAGGTCGTCGCGAGCCTGATTGGCGAAGCGCGCGAGCGCGGGGCGGCGATCGTCGGCGTATTCCACGACGAAGACACGCGCGAGCGCATCGCCACACGTGTGCTCGAACTCGCCGCCCCGCGCGCGCAAGCGCCGCTCACCGCCGCTGCGTAATGGCGCGTGCATCGCGCCTGAACACCGATATCTGATACGGAGCCTGACGATGTTGATCAAGAACGCTCGCATCGTGACGCGAGACGACGTTTTCACCGGCACGCTGCGCGTGCAGGACGGCAAAATCCACGACCTCTCGCGCGGCTCGACGGCCGCGCCGGAAGCCGAAGACTGGGAAGGCGACTTCCTGCTGCCGGGTCTCGTCGAGCTGCATACCGACAACCTGGAAAAGCATCTCGCGCCACGCCCCGGCGTGCACTGGAACACCGACGCCGCGTTCGTCATCCATGACGCGCAGATCGCCGCGGCCGGCATCACGACCGTGTTCGACGCGCTCGCCATCGGCACGCGGCTCGCCGTAGGCGTGCGCGGCCGCGACGTGCAGCTCGCGAGCGCCGCCGCGCTGCGGCGCTTTTCCGATCGCAACCTGCTGCGCGCCGAGCACTTCCTGCACCTGCGCTGCGAAATCGCCACCGAAGACGTGATCGAGCTCTTCGACACGCTCAGCGAACACCCGCTGCTGCGCCTCGCCTCGGTGATGGACCATACGCCGGGCCAGCGCCAGTGGCACGACCGCGAACAATGGCGGCGTTTCCAGGAACGCCACGGCAAGTGGACCGACGAACAGACGGCCACGATGCTCGCCGAAATGGCCGACGAACAGGAGCGCTACGCCGACGCGCACCGCCTCGAAATCGTCCAGCGCTGCCGCGCGCGCGGCATCCCGCTCGCGAGCCATGACGACACGCTCGTGGAGCACGTCGAGCAGGCCGCCGCCGAAGGCATCGTGCTGGCCGAATTCCCGACCACGCGCGTGGCCGCCGAGGAAGCAAAAAAGCGCGGCATCGCGACGATCATGGGCGCGCCGAACGTGGTGCGCGGCGGCTCGCACTCGGGCAACGTCTCGGCGCTGGAACTCGCGCAGGCGGACTTGCTCGACATCCTCTCGTCCGACTACGTGCCGTCGAGCCTCTTGACGGCGGCGTTCGACCTCGTGACCCGGGCCGACTGGACGCTCCCGCGCGCGCTCGCCACGGTCTCGTGGGAACCCGCCCGCAAATCGGGCCTGCACGACCGCGGCGCGATCGAGCCGGGCCTGCGCGCCGACTTCGTGCGCGTGACGATGCTCGACTCGCTGCCGGTGCCGCGCGCTACCTGGCGCGCGGGCGTGCGCGTGGTCTAGCCGCCGCGCTCGCCGTATCCGCTGCATTGCGGCGGATACGGCGGCGGCGGCAACGGCGTGCCGGCCGGGCCGGCCCCACGGGGCCAAACCAACGGCGCGCCGTCGATTCGATTTCAACTTCCCTTCACGCGATTGCGAAGGCCGCGCCTGCGCCGCCCCGCATTCGTCCGACTGTTGCGGCCGTGCATCGCACCGCCCTCCGCAAGAGCCCCGCGCGAGCCTTCCCGTATCCGCCCGAACGCCTTGCCCGACAAGGCCTTGCGCGAGATGCTGCAAGCGCACGACCGTACGCTTGCTCGCGCCATTTCCCGCCATCCGGTATTACACTAGCGACGCAGCAATTTTGACCTGGTAAGCTTGGCGCGCTTCGCTGGCCGCAGGCTGGCGGGTCCAACGAAAAAACCGGCGCAAGCCGCGCCGGAAAATACGCCACGGCGGCACGACCGCACGCGGCGCGTCCTGAACCATCTCGAGGAGTACCCATAGTGAAGAAACTGCTTGCCGCCCTGTCGGTCGCCCTGCTCGCCGTCTCGGCCGGCGCCGCCCACGCGAAGGACTGGACCACCGTGCGCTTTGGCGTCGACGCCAGCTACGCGCCGTTCGAATCCAAAGCACCCGATGGCAAGCTGGTCGGTTTCGACATCGACCTTGGCAACGAGATCTGCAAGCGCCTGAACGCGAAGTGCGTGTGGGTCGAGCAAGACTTCGACGGCATGATTCCCGGCCTGAAGGCCAAGAAGTTCGACGGCGTGCTCTCGTCGATGACGATCACCCCGCAGCGCGAAGAGCAGATCGCCTTCTCGGCGAAGCTGTTCAACACGCCGACGCGCCTCGTCGCCAAGAAGGGCACGAACTTCCAGCCGACGGCCGACTCGCTCAAGGGCAAGTCGGTGGGCGTCGAGCAGGGTACGATCCAGGAAACCTACGCGAAGGACAACTGGGCGCCGAAGGGCGTGAACGTCGTTCCTTACCAGAACCAGGACCAGGTCTACGCCGACCTGATCTCGGGCCGTCTGGACGCAGCGCTGCAGGACGAAGTGCAAGCCGACCTCGGCTTCCTGAAGACGCCGCGCGGCGCCGGCTTCGCGTTCGCGGGCAAGGAAATCCCGACGGGCGCGGCGGCCATTGGCCTGCGCAAGGAAGACGGCGACCTGAAAACGAAGATCGACAAGGCCATCGCCGACATGATCAAGGACGGCACGTACAAGAAGATCGAAGCCAGGTACTTCGACTTCGACGTGTACGGCAGCTAAGCCGCCGTCAAAAGCCGCCGCCGCGCGATGCGCGGCACGGCTGGCAGAATCGAAGAAGCCCGGACCGGGCAACGGTCCGGGCTTTTTTTTCGCAACTTCCCGGGCCTCCTGGTCAAGCCACGCTCACGATAGCCCCCGGTATGCGCGCTCCGGCCTGATTTAATTCGATATCCATATTATCTGGCGGGTCGCAC
The DNA here is from genome assembly GCF_900096975.1 of Paraburkholderia lycopersici. Classification (GTDB taxonomy): domain Bacteria; phylum Pseudomonadota; class Gammaproteobacteria; order Burkholderiales; family Burkholderiaceae; genus Paraburkholderia; species Paraburkholderia lycopersici. The sequence continues at coordinate 168,833 of NZ_FMYQ01000004.1, read as the reverse complement.
AGGATCGCACCCAAACGTTTTGGCGTTAGCGCGTGCCGCGCCGGGCCAGAAACCGCCTCGCGAATCATCCGCCATTCTGCCCGCCACGCATATCGGCTAAGATCATGGGAGCCGGCCCGCCCGCGGGCCAATCCGATCATCACTCAAAACGCGCCCCGCATTCAATTGCGCCGCGCGCACTCATCATGCAAACCCGCAACCATCCGTTGATAGCGCCGGCGCTCGGCACCGAGCGGCAGATCACGAGCTTCCACTACGGTCCGTCCGGCGGTCCCAAGGTCTACATCCAGTCGTCGCTGCACGCCGACGAGCTGCCGGGCATGCTCGTCTCATGGACACTGCGGCGCAAGCTGGCGGAGCTGGAAGCCGCGGGGCGCCTGCGCGGCGAAATCGTGATCGTGCCGGTGCCCAACCCGGTGGGGCTGAACCAGCATTGGCTCGGACACCTGATCGGCCGCTTCGAATCGAACACGGCGCAGAACTTCAACCGCAATTTCCACGAGCTCACCGCGCTCGTGCTGCCCAACATCGAGCCGCATCTCGGGCGCGACGAAGCCGCGAACCGCGCGGCCATCCGCGCGGCCATTCGCGACGCGCTGGCCGCCCAGCAGCCGAAAACCGAGCTTGCATCGATGCGGCTCGCGCTGCAGCGCCTTTCATACGACGCCGACATCGTGCTCGACCTGCATTGCGACTGGGAAGCCGCCATGCACATCTACACGAATCCGGAGCTGTGGCCCGACGTCGAACCGCTCGCGCGCTACCTCGACGCCAAGGCGTCGCTGCTTGCGCTCAACTCGATCGGCAACCCGTTCGACGAGATTCACAGCTTCTGCTGGTCGGAGCTGCGCGAGCAGTTCGGCAAGCGCTACCCCATTCCGCACGGCTCGATTTCGGTGACGGTCGAGTTGCGCAGCCAGCGCGACGTCTCGCACGAATACGCCGGGCACGACGCCCAGGCTATCGTCGAGTACCTGATCGGACGTGGCGTGATCGAAGGCACGGCCGCGCCGCTGCCGCCGCTTGCTTACCCCGCCACGCCGCTCGCGGGCACGGAACCGATCATCGCTCCCGCGAGCGGCGTGCTCGTGTTTCGCGTGGAGTGCGGCACATGGGTGGAACACGGCGCGGCGGTCGCCGATATCGTCGATCCGCTTGCCGACACCGTGACCACGCTGCACGCCGGCGTGAGCGGCGTGATGTACGCGCGCCATAGTACGCGCTTCGCCACGGCCGGCATGGAAGTCGCGCGCATCGCAGGCGACAAGCCCATTCGCAGCGGCTCACTCCTTTCGCTGTAACGCCATTGCACGAACGGGCTCGCGCCACTGGCGCGAGCCCGTTTTTAATGGCAATTACCGGCCATTCAAGTTACTTCGGGTAACTAATTTTCTTCTTTATGAATTGGTGGCAATGAGCCATGTAAATCGCGCATTGATGGACCGTTAATGCGCGATTGATATCAATCAATTCCAGCTTGAAGCAAAATTCAAAAAATCGATAAACCGGTCAAATACGAGGAAGCATAGAACAAAATCTTATAAGGCCGATTGTCGCAATCGGCGTGCTGAAACATCCTCGTAAATCGGCCGCAAACCCAGTCCTGGCCGCCTTCGCGGGGCGCTCCGCAGACTCGCAACCGGTGTGTAGCATCCGCACAACAGAATGGCGACATTTCGCTGACGTAGCCTTACTGTCACATTCGTTTCGTTATCGACCCTTAAATTGCAGCCCGTCGCATTGACCGGCCCGTTAGAGGCTGGAGTAGTCATCTTTCCTTCACCCGGAGAAACAGTTGAAAAAGAAAATTCTGACCACCGCTATTCTTGCGTCGATTGCGGGCATTGCCCATGCACAAAGCAGCGTCACGCTGTACGGTTTGATTGACGCCGGTATCAGCTATAACAGCCACGTAAAGAACTCCACTGGCGGCAGCAGCAGCCTGTGGCAATACGGCGACGGCGTGGCACAGGGCAGCCGCTGGGGCCTGCGCGGCACGGAAGACCTGGGCGGCGGCCTGAAGGCGATCTTCGTGCTCGAAAACGGCTTCAACAGCGGCAATGGCACGGCAGGCCAGGGCGGCGCGATGTTCGGCCGTCAAGCCTTCGTCGGTTTGACGCAATCGAACATCGGTTCGCTGACGTTCGGCCGTCAATACTCGTTCAACACCGACGTTCTCGGCTCGAACTACTCGACCGGCGGCAACACCGTGGCGGGCAACTACGCTTACCACTTCAACGACGTCGACCAGCTGACCTCGAGCCGCATCAACAACTCGGTCAAGTTCCAAAGCATAAACTTCGCCGGCTTCACGTTCGGCGCGTTGTACGGCTTCTCGAACACGACCTCGTTCGCGGGCTCCCCGACGGGCACCTCGACGGCATCGTCGCGTGCTTACAGCTTCGGCGCGAACTACGGCTACGGCCCGTTCAGCCTCGGCGCCGCGTACACGAACATCACGTACCCGGGCGCAGCCACGCCGTCGATGTCGACCTCGATCGCGAACCTGCCGGCAACCGCGCTCACGATTCGCGACCTCCGCTCGTTCGGCGTTGGCGGCCGCTACATCGTTGGCCCGGCAACGCTGTGGGCCCTGTGGACCAACACGCTGATCTCGCCGGTCGCCGGTTCGTCGACGCTGTACAACGCGTATGAAGCAGGCGGCAAGTACGCCTTCACGCCGGCTCTGTCGGGCGCGCTCGGCTACACGTACTCGCGTGCTTCGGGCAGCGCGTCGGCGCACTGGAACCAGATCAACGCAGCGGTCGACTACGCGCTCAGCAAGCGCACCGACGTCTATCTGCTCGGCGTGTATCAGGACGCTTCGGGCCGCTTCGGCACGACCAACGTGCAAGCGCAGATCGGCGATTCGACGTCGAACATCTTCCCGACCTCGGGCACGGGTTCGCAGGACCAGGTCGCGGTGCGCGTCGCGATCCGCCACAAGTTCTAAACAGGCAAGTTAGCAACAGCGGCAGCCGGCGGTTCGCGCCGTCGGCTTCGCACGGCGCGCCGCAGTTTCCGCTGCACACCGCGCCTTACCGGACGGGGCATCCCTTGGGATGCCCCGCTTTTTTTTGCGCAGGCTGGCGACGCGCATGCCGCGCGGCCGCGACATCGTGGCCAGCCTTGCCCATTCAGGCCCTGCTTCTGGTACGCTGCGCTCTCTCCCCTCGCCGTTTACCAGCCGATGGAACTCCCCTTCAACGAAGCCGCCGTTTCGGTCACGCGCAACGCGCTTTCCGCAGCCGGCCAGGTTTACCCCCTGCGCGACATCGACGACGTGCGTATCGTCACCGGGCGGCGCAGTCGCGCCGTGCCCATCACGATCAGCCTGGCCGGCGTCGCTATCGCCGCGGTGGGCGGCGCGTTCGGCTCGGCGGCCGGTCTCGTGTGCGGCGTGATGCTGGTCGTGGTCGGGTGGCTCGCATGGATCTGGCAAGAGGCCGTGCACCGGCTGTATGTCGTGACGGGCGGCGAACCGCGCGAGGCGATCGCCAGCGGCGACCATGCGTTCCTGGAACGCGTGGAGCAGGCAGTGCGGGCCGCAAAGGCCACACAGGCTGCACAAGCCGCACAGGCCGACGGCGGCACGACCCGGCCCGCCGCGCCCTGAATTTGCCCTTGGCGCCGCGGCCTGCCGCTCACTCCATCTCGATCGACTTCACGTGCCAGATGTCGCGGGCATACTCCGCGATCGCACGGTCCGAAGAGAATTTCCCCATCCCTGCCACGTTCTCGATCGCGCTCGCAGTCCATGCGGGCGCGTCGACGAAGCGCTGGTCGGCGGCGTCCTGAGCCTCGATGAAAGCCGAATAGTCGGCCAGCACGAGGTAATGGTCGCCCCAATCCACGAGCGTGTGGAAGATGTCGGTGTAACGCGCCGAATCGCCCGGCGAAAAGAAGCCTGTGCGGATCTGGTCGAGCGCGCGCCGCAGCCCGGCATTTTCCTCGTAGACCTGACGCGGTCGGTAGCCCGCGCAGCGCAGCGCGTCCACCTGATCGGACATATGGCCGAAGATGAAGATGTTGTCCTGCCCCACGGCCTCGCCAATTTCGATGTTCGCGCCGTCGAGCGTGCCCATCGTGAGCGCTCCGTTGAGCGCGAGTTTCATGTTTCCGGTACCCGACGCTTCCGTGCCCGCAGTCGAGATCTGCTCCGAAAGGTCCGCCGCGGGAATGAGCATCTCGGCCACGCTCACGCCGTAGTTCGGCACGAACACCACCTTGAGGCGGTCGCCCACTACGGGATCGTTGTTGATCTTCGCGGCCACGTCGTTGATGAGGTGAATAATCATCTTCGCCATGCGGTAGGCCGAAGCAGCCTTGCCCGCGAACAGCACGACGCGCGGCACCCAGTCGCGCTCGGGTGCTTCGAGAATGCGGTTGTAGCGCGTAATCACGTGCAGCACGTTGAGCAACTGGCGCTTGTACTCGTGAATGCGCTTGACCTGCATGTCGAAGAGCGCGTCGGGATTGAACACGATGCCCGTGCGCTCCCGCACGCGCTGCGCGAGCCGCACCTTGTTGCTGCGCTTGGCCGCGCGGAACCCGGCCTCGAACGCGGCGTCGCCGCGCAGCTTGCGCAGCGCATCGAGCTCGAAGAGATCGCTGCGCCAGCGCGGTCCGATCGCGTCGTCCACGAGACGGGCGAGCGGCGGGCTCGCCTGGGCGAGCCAGCGGCGCGGCGTGATGCCGTTGGTGACGTTCGTGAAGCGGTCGGGAAAAAGGCGCGCGAAGTCGGCGAAGATGTCGCGCGTCATCAGTTGCGAGTGCAACTTCGAAACGCCGTTCACCTTGTGGCTCGCCACGATCGCGAGATAGGCCATGCGCACGCGGCGCTGGCCGTATTCGTCGACGAGCGAGATGCGGCGGATCAGGTCGAGGTCGTGCGCGCCGCGGTCGCTCGCTTCGCGCAGAAATGCCGAGTTGATATCGAAGATGATTTCGAGGTGGCGCGGCAACAGGCGCGCCAATAGTTCGACATCCCAGGTTTCCAGCGCTTCGGGCATCAGCGTGTGATTCGTGTACGAGAACACGCGGCGCACGTAGCCCATCGCCTCGTCCCACGGCAGATGATGCACGTCCACGAGCAGACGGATCAATTCCGGAATCGCCAGCACGGGGTGCGTGTCGTTCAAATGCACGGCGACCTTGTCCGGGAATCGCCCGAAGGTGCTGTGCGTGCGCAGGTAGCGGCGAATCAGGTCCTGCATCGTCGCTGAGACGAAGAAGTATTCCTGGCGCAGACGCAGCTCGCGCCCGGCCATCGTCGAATCGTCGGGATAGAGCAGGCGCGAGACGTTCTCGGAAATGTTGCGCGCTTCCACCGCGCGCTGATAATCGCCCTGATTGAAGGCCGAGAGGTCGAGCTCCTCGTCCGCGCGCGCGGACCACAGCCGCAGCGTGTTGGTCGCGCTGGTGGCGTAGCCGGGAATCACGGTGTCGTAGGCCATGGCGTTCACGTGCTGCGTATCGACCCATTCGACGTGCCCGTCGCGCTGCATGGTCCGCCCGCCGAAATGCACCGGATACTGGACCTCGGGCCGCGGAAACTCCCATGGATTGCCGTAGCGCAGCCAGTAATCGGGGGCTTCGACCTGCTCGCCGTTCACGATCTGCTGGCGGAACATGCCGTAGTCGTAGCGGATGCCGTAGCCGAAGCCGGGAATGCCGAGCGTCGCCATCGAGTCGAGAAAGCACGCCGCGAGACGCCCGAGGCCGCCGTTGCCGAGCGCGGCGTCGGGTTCGTAGTCGACCACGGTGTCCATGTCGACGCCGACGCTCGCGAGCGCCTCCTTCATCTGCTCGTGGATGCCCAGCGCGATCAGCGCGTTCGAGAACGTGCGGCCGATGAGAAATTCCATCGACAGGTAATAGACGCGTTTGACGTCCTGATCGTACTGGCGGCGCGTGGTGATCATCCAGCGCTCGACGAGCCGGTCGCGCACGGCGAGCGCCGCCGCATGCAGCCAGTCTTGCGGACGCGCCGTCACGGCGTCCTTGCCGACGCCGTACATCAGGCGGTTGGAGAGGGAGCGGCGCAGCGCTTCGACGCTGCTCTGCAATTGATCGAACTCGAGACCTACTGCTGTCATTTACGACTCCCGGAAGAAGCTGCGCGCCCTCTAACGGTGCAAGGCGAGCGGTTGTTCTGGGGCTGCGCCGCCCATGACGAAACGAGGAAGACTTGTGTGTCGGCGTGGCGACGCAAAAGTCCGGCCTCACTCGCGGGCGCGCAGATCAGTTTGCAGAGTAGTGCATTTTTAAATGCCGTGCGGCGACACGCCAGCGGGATGCTCAACACGGCCGCCGGGCACGCCGAACCTGCCGCCAGCCCACGGTCCTTGCCGCGCCGGCGGTTCCGCGCGCGTAGCGCGGCGGCAGGCGCACAGGTATCAGGGTTGGCGGTTAGTTGCGATACGGCCGCCTGGATCACCGTGAGGGCTCGCGACCAGCCTTACAGACAACCCACGCTCTGAAGCACCTCCTGCAAAACCGGACGGGCTCTGTAACAATCGCAAAATTCGTCCGCACGGTCTGCGTTGCGGCCTTCATCGTCAAACCGCCCGAGATCGTCTTGTCCGAAACCTGTTCCGCGCCGCGCGAGTCCCGCGAGACACCGCACGCCGACGCGCCCATGTCCGCGAAGAACCGCCGCGCCATGGGCGCAGTGATGCTCGCGGTCGCGCTCGCGACGCTCGACACCGCGATCGCCAATACCGCGCTGCCCGCCATTGCCACCGACCTGCACGCGGCGCCCGCCGCCTCGGTCTGGATCATCAACGCCTACCAGCTCGCGATGGTCGCGACGCTCTTGCCGCTCGCCGCGCTCGGCGACATCATCGGGCACCGTCGCATCTATATCAGCGGGCTCGCGATCTTCACGGTCGCGTCGCTCGCATGTTCGCTCGCGCCCACGCTCGCCGCGCTTGCGCTCGCGCGCGTGCTGCAAGGCCTCGGTGCGAGCGCGATCATGAGCGTCAACACGGCGCTGATCCGCTTTCTTTATCCGCCGCACCGGCTCGGGCGCGGGCTCGGCATGAACGCGCTGATCGTCGGCGTGTCGTTCGCCGTCGGTCCGACGATTGCCTCGCTGATCCTCTCCGCGGGCACCTGGCCGTGGCTTTTCGCGATCAACGTGCCGCTCGGCGTGGTGGCGCTCGTGTTCGCGCTGCCCGCGCTGCCGCAGACGGCGCGCGGCAAGCACGCCTTCGACCCCGTCGCCGCGCTGCTCAACGTAGTCACGTTCGGGGCGCTGATCTTCGCGCTAGGCGAAGCCGCGCAGCGCGCGCCCGGCGCGGAAGTGGGCGTTGCGGCCGCGGTGGCGCTCGTGTTCGGCGCGCTGCTGATCCGGCGCGAAGCCGGGCATCCCGCGCCCATGCTGCCCGTGGACCTGTTCCGCAGGCCCGTTTTCGCGCTTTCGTCGGTCACGGCCGTGTGCTCGTTCGCGGCGCAAGGCCTCGCGTTCGTGTCGCTGCCGTTCTATTTCGAAACCGTGCTGATGCGCAGCCAGGTCGAGACCGGCTTCCTGATGACACCCTGGCCCGTGGTCGTGGCCGCGGCCGCGCCCATCGCGGGCCGGCTCTCCGACCGCTATCCGCCTGGCCTGCTCGGCGCGATCGGCCTCGCCATTCTGTCGGCGGGCATGGCATCGCTCGCGCTGCTGCCCGCACACCCGGCGGTCGCGGACATTGTCGTGCGCATGGCGATCTGCGGTGCGGGCTTCGGTTTTTTCCAGTCGCCGAATCTGCGCGCGATCATGGCAAGCGCGCCGCCCGAACGCAGTGGCGGCGCGAGCGGCACCATCGCCGTCTCGCGTCTGCTCGGGCAGACCACGGGCGCGGCGCTCGTGGCGCTGTGCTTCGGGATTGCGGGCCGGCACGGCCCGACGCTCGCGTTGGGTCTCGGCTGCGCCTTTGCGGGGGCGGCCGCCATTGCGAGCGGTCTGCGGCTTTTCGCGCCGTCGCACCGGGCGGTGCGGCGCGGCTAAAGCGGGCGGCGAGGCGCAGCGGCGAAGCCCGGGAGCAATACGCCGCCAGCCAGCCTCGAACCGGGGGCGCGCCGCAAAGCGCGCCTTCCTCGCCAGCGCTCAGCGCGCGAAGTAGCCCTTCACTGCCGCCACGAACGTATCGATATCGGCAGCCGTTACGTCGAGATGCGTGACGAAGCGCGAAGCGTAGAGCATCTGTGTGAGGATGCCGCGCTCCTTCAGATACGCCTCCAGCGGCGCGCAATGCTCGTGCGGGAATTGCACGAACACCATGTTCGTGGCCTGCGACATCACCTTCACCTGATCGATCTGCGCGAGGCCGGCGGCGAGGCGCGCAGCGTTCGCATGATCGTCGGCGAGACGCGCGACGTTGTGGTCGAGCGCGTAAAGGCAAGCGGCCGCGAGCACGCCCGACTGGCGCATGCCGCCACCCAGCACCTTGCGCCAGCGGTGCGCGACCTCGACAAGCGCGCGGCTGCCCACGAGCACCGAGCCCACCGGCGCGCCAAGCCCCTTCGAAAAGCAGATCGACACCGAATCGAAGCCCGCCGCCAGCGCCTTCAAGGGCTGATTCGAGGCAACGGCCGCGTTGAACACGCGAGCGCCGTCGAGGTGCGTGGAGAGCCCCCGCTCGTGCGCGAGCCGCGTGGCCTTCGCGACGTAGTCCGCAGGCAGCACCTTGCCGCCGATCGTGTTTTCGAGCGCGAGCAGGCGCGTGCGCGCGAAGTGGTCGTCGAGCGGCTTGATCGCCGCGGCGATGCGTTCGAGCGCGATTGTGCCGTCTTCGGCATTGTCGAGCGGCTGCGGCTGGATGCTGCCGAGCACCGCCGCGCCGCCGCCCTCGTACTTATAGGTATGCGCCGCCTGGCCGACGATGTATTCGTCGCCGCGCGCACAGTGCGCCATCAGCGCGGCGAGATTGCTCTGCGTGCCGCTCGGGAAGAAAAGACCTGCCTCCTTGCCCGCTTCCTCCGCTACGCGCGCCTGCAGGCGCAGCACGGTCGGGTCGTCGCCCCACACGTCGTCGCCGGTTTCGGCGCGGGTCATGGCGGCGAGCATGGCTTCGCTCGGACGGGTGACGGTGTCGCTGCGCAGGTCGATCATTGCGATGAGATCCTCTTGGTTGGCGCGCGGGACGAACGGAGACGCGCCTCGACTGGCGCGCCCCGCGCGGCGCGAGAATCATTGAGTGTATTTTCAAACTGCCAGGCAGCGCAATGCCGGGTGGGATGCCCGGCTGAAGGCGGTCCGCGCCGCCACGGCGCGGCCACCGGGAAGCACGCCGCCATTGCGGCTAACGCGCGAGCAGCGGCAGTGGGTCGACGGGCTTGCCGTCGCTGCGGACTTCAAACTGAACGCCGGCCGTGCCCATTTCCGCGATCGGCTGGCCTTGCGAAACGGCGTCGTCTTCCTTGACGAGCAGTTTGGCGTTGTGCCCGTAGGCCGTCACGACCTGGTCGTTGTGCTTGATGATGACGAGCGGCCCATAGGCTTCGATGCCCGTGCCCGCATAGACCACGCGGCCGGCGGCGGCGGCCTTGACCGGCTCTCCGGCCGTGCCGCCGATGACGATGCCGGTGGACTTGCCCGGCACGAAGCGCTGGAGGATCGGCCCGCGCGCGGGCCACGCGAGCGCGATGGAAGGCGCGACCGGCGCGGGCATCGCCACGCCCGCCGCAGCGGGCGCGCCGCCCGGCATTGGCGCCTGGGGTACGACCGCTGCGTAGTTTGGCGGCGGTGCGACGCGCAGCACCTGGCCCGGCAGGATCTGCGCGTTCGCGGAGGGTAGCTGGTTCCAGCTCGCGATGTCCTGCGCACGCTGGCCGTATGCCGCGGCGACGCGCGAAAGCGTGTCGCCAGGATTGACGCGGTAGTAGCCCGCCGGCACGCCGCTCGTGGACATGGGCGGCGCGTTCGTGGACTCCGTCCAGGGTGTGAAAGTGCTGCTACAGGCGCTGCAGACGAGCGTGAGGGCGGCCAGCGCCGCATACGCGCCCGGGTTTCGCCGTTGTCGATTCATCTTGCTGTTCCTCGCTTGGTCCTCGCGTATGCAGGGAGATACGCATATTGGATGCGCGGCGGGCCGCAGGCGTTCGCTTGCGCGCCACATTCCGCGAATAAAGCCGGAATTGGCGAACGTCCCCATTATATCGTTCATGTTCCGACCGCCTTTTTTCACCGGCATGCTCGCCCCGCCTACGCTCGCGCGGGGCCTCGCCTATACTGGATCACGCGTAACCTGATAATCAGATGAAAGGCCTCTCGCTGCAGTCCCATGTCCCTGAGGGATTCGAGCATGAATAAAGCCACCTTTCTTTCGCTGCAACTCAACGTCGAAGATGTCGCGTCGTCGCCTGGCCTCGTCGAATTGTTGAACAACCATCTCATCTTTGCGGCCGACGTGGCCGAAGCCGCCGACGAACTGGTGCAGCACGCCAGCGTCGCGCGGCTCTCAGGCGCCCTCGAGGCGACCGTGGAAATTCCCGCCGTGGTGATCGAGCGTTTGCGCGATGCGCTCGACACGTTGAGCGGCTATGACGAAACCTGGCTTTTCGCGCTCGAACCCGGCCGTGCGCTCTTCGACGACATTGCACGCCGGCCTCGCCTGCTGCACTAGGAAGCGAGCCCGGAGCGGACCGCGCGCGAACCGCATCGCCCCGTCCCGATCGACTTGCCCGCCAAAGCAAACGTCCGGCGCCCCCGCGCGGAGCGCTTTGCCTTTGGCGCGCCATTTTGGGGAACCGCCGTGAAATCCATTCTGAACCGTCGTAACGTCGCACTTTCTGGCGGCCCCTCGCGCCTCCTCGCCGTGGCGCACGACGCGGCCACGCAACGCACCGCCGCCGCCAGCGACGCCGCCGCGCACGACCCGCACGCCGCATCCGCATCCGGTTCGCCGGCGGATTCCGTGGTCGAAATCGAGTCTCGCGCCGAGCCCGCCGCGGGCGCGACGTTGCCGGGCGAAGGGGCCAGCGGCCCGCGTCCGGTGTCCACGCTCCATGCGGTGCCGGTCATGCCGGCCCATCTGAACGGCCGCCCCGTGCAGATCGCCGACGGCGCCGCGTTCGAAGCGCTCCGCGCCGCCGACGAGCTGACGACCTTTCGCGTCTACCGCTGCTTCGCCTATACCGTGAGTCTCTTTTTCCATCCGCCCACGCTCGGCTACTTCGTCGCGCTCCATCAGGAGAGCGTACTTTGGCGCGCGTTGAAGGCCAACGACCTCGACGCGGCCGGCTCGGCGTTTCACCTCATGCAGGAGCAGGCGACGCGCCTCGCCGACGGCGAGACGCGCCGCGCGCAGCTCGTCGCACAAAACGCGGAACTCGCGCGGCTGATCGAGGAATCGGAAACGCAGGCCGAACGGCTGCGCGTCGACCTGCAGCGGCACTCGGAGCAAGAACAGACCGTGACGGGCCGCCAGCATCAGGTGCGCAAGGAAGTGGCCCAACTGGAGGCGCAGCGCATCGCCGCGCAGGCGCAGTTGAACAAGGCGCACCGGGCGCTGCATCAGCTCAAGGTCGCGACGAGCGAAGGCGTGCCGCATCTGCATGCCCGCTGAAATCGCGATAAGGATCGCGAAGCGCACCCATAAAAAAGTACGGGCCGGTTGAAAACCGGCCCGTACTGGACTGCTACAACTTACTGCAACAACCTGCTACCTGCTGCTACTGCACGGCTGCACCTCTCGTTGCGCCAGCCGACTTCAACTTCCCGCCACTCTCTGCTTACTGCTATTTCCTGCTGCAACAACTCACTGCGTGGCGTTACTGCTACTGCGTACTGCACGTGCTGCGTACTACCCACTACACCTGCTACTGCCAATACACACTGCGCACTGCAACTACCGAACAACACCTACCACTTACTGCGACTCACAACACCTTCAAACTGAAGGCTTGCTGCAACTACGAACTCACGAGGACTAACTACAGGGGGTCTTGCACCGGAGCCGCCCGAGGCGGCCCCGTTCGGTCAGCGCTTAGTGGCCGAAATAAATCTGCTGATGCGGGGCAAGACGTGCCGGCTGCACCGCCGCGCCCGACTGCGAGGTACCCACGGCCGGTGCGCCGTAACCACTGGTGTTGCCGGCGGCGAGCTTTTCTTCCGTCACGCGGGCTTCGGCGGCCTGCAGGTTTGCCGGGTAGTTCACGTAGTCAGCCGACGGGTTGTAACCGGCGTGCTCGAGTTCGACCAGTTCCGCGCGCACCTGAGCGCGCGTCAGGCCTTGCTGGCTGGACTGGGCAAACGAGATTGCCGGGATGGCAAGAGCGGCGGCAACGACAACTGCGGGGATAAGCTTGTTCATGATCACACCTCCATCTGTTTTATTTCCGCTTCGGAACACCGTGTTCGTCAGCGATTGATTACAGTGTAGGCGTCTAATTGTCCTAGGGAAAACCCTTATACATAAAAACACCGTTGCGATTTGAGCAACAAAAAAAGGTGAGCCCGTGGGACTCACCTTTTGATTCCGACAAAGACCGCAACGACAGTGCGGTTTTTTGTCTTTCGATTTCCTTATGACCAGTCGGCGTGGAAGCTGCCCGGCTTGTCGATACGCTCGAAGGTATGCGCGCCGAAGAAGTCGCGCTGCGCCTGCACGAGGTTGGCGGGCACGCGCTCTGAACGGTAGCCGTCGAAGTACGCGACGGCCGACGAAAACGCCGGCACCGGCACGCCCGCGCTCACCGCCTGGATCACCACCTCGCGCAGCGCCGTCTGATAGTTGGCCGCGATGTCACGGAAATACGGGTCGAGCAGAAGGTTGTCGAGCTGCGGGTTCTTCGCATAGGCGTCCATGATCTTCTGCAGGAAGCGCGCGCGGATGATGCAGCCCGCGCGGAAGATTTTCGCGATCGCGCCGTACTGAAGGTCCCACTTGTACTCGTCGGATGCGGCGCGCAACTGCGCGAAACCTTGCGCATACGAAATGACCTTCGAGAAGTACAGCGCGCGGCGCACCGACTCGACGAACGCCGTGCGGTCGCCCTGGAACGGCTTCGCGCCGGGTCCGGCGAGCACCTTGCTCGCGGCCACGCGCTGCGTCTTGAGCGACGAAAGCACGCGCGCGAACACGGCTTCGGTGATGAGCGGCAGCGGCGCGCCGAGATCGAGCGCGTTCTGGCTCGTCCATTTGCCGGTGCCCTTTTGCGCGGCGCGGTCGAGGATCACGTCAACGAGATCCTTGCCCGTTTCCTCGTCTTTCTTGCCGAAGATCTTCGAGGTGATCTCGATCAGGTAGCTGTCGAGTTCGCCCTCGTTCCACTCAGTGTAGACCTTGCCCAGTTCCTCGTTCGAGAGGCCGAGCACCTGTTTGAGCACCGCGTAGCTTTCGGCGATGAGCTGCATGTCGCCGTACTCGATGCCGTTGTGCACCATCTTCACGTAGTGGCCCGCGCCGTCCGGACCCATGTAGGCCACGCAAGGCTCGCCGTCCGGCGCCTTGGCGGCGATTTCGGTAAGGATGGGCGCCACGAGATCGTATGCGTCGCGCTGGCCGCCCGGCATGATCGACGGGCCCTTGAGCGCGCCTTCTTCGCCACCCGACACGCCCGTGCCGATGAAGTGCAGACCCGCCTTCGCGAGCTCCTGGTTGCGGCGGATGGTGTCGGTGAAGTGCGTGTTGCCGCCGTCGATCAGGATGTCGCCCTTCTCCAGCAACGGCTTGAGCGCGGCAATGGTGTCGTCGGTGGCTTCGCCCGCCTTGACCATCAGCAGAATGCGGCGCGGCTTTTCCAGCGAATCGACGAATGCTTCGAGCGTGTACGCCGGCACGAGCTTGCGATCCGGATATTCAGCGATCAGCTCGTCGGTTTTCGCGCGGCTGCGGTTGAACACCGAGACCGCGTGGCCGCGGCTTTCGATGTTGAGCGCCAGATTGCGCCCCATCACGGCCAGACCCACTACGCCGATTGGCTGTTTGCTCATGTTGTTTCTCCACTTCATTCATTGACGGCGCCGCCCGCGGCGCCAACCGTGCAAGCATAAGGGAAACGCCCAGGCGCCGCGCGGCCCACGTCTGCCGACCGCCTAGCGTTTTCTGAACACCAGACTGAAATTGTTCGCCGGCATCGCCACACGTGCCTCGCACACGAAGCCCTGCGCCTGCGCCTGCGCCTGCGCCTCGACGTCTTCCATGTCGCGCACGCCCCAGGCCGGGTCGCGCGCGCGCAGGTCGGCGTCGAACGCCTCGTTGCCCGGCGCCGTGTGCGCGCCGCCGCGCCGGTACGGCCCGTAGAGCACGAGCGCCCCGCCTTGCGCAAGGCGCGCACCCGCGCCTTTCATGAGCGCCTGCGCGGCTCGCCAAGGTGCGATGTGAATCATGTTGATGCAGACGACGGCGTCCGCCGCGTCGATTGGCCAAGGCTCGCGGCACACGTCGAGATCGAGCGGTTCGCGCAGGTTCGCGAGGCCGGCGTGCGCGCGCCATGCGGCGATCGAGGCGCGGGCGCGCGCGTCGGCGTCGCTGGGCTGCCACGTGAGCCCGGGCAACGCGGCCGCGAAGTGGACGGCGTGCTGGCCGGTGCCGCTCGCGATTTCGAGCACGGTGCCCCGCGCCGGCAGCGCGCCGCGCAGCACTTCGAGGATCGGCGCGGCGTTGCGCTCGGCGGCAGGCGCGGCGAGGCGGCGGGCGGCTTGCGGATCGTTCATCGTGTTGCGTTCGCGCCTCGCTCAATACAACGCGTTCTTGATGCGTTCTGCGAGACCGGCCTCGTAGGTTTCGGCATCGAACGGCTCGCCGTATTGCTCCGCGTTCACGCGGCGCAGCATGTCGCCCGCGCTCGGCAGGTGCGAGCGCTCGACATGGCGCGACGGGTCCCACAGGTTCGAGCGCACGATCGCCTTCGAGCAATGGAAGTACACGCTTTGAACGTCGATGACCAGCACCGAGCGCGGCGGCTTGCCATTCACGGCGAAGCTCGCGACGAGCGCCGCCTCGGTGCTTACGCGGCCGCGCCCGTTCACGCGCAGCATCTCGCCCACGCCCGGCACCATGAACAGCAGGCCCACCTGCGACGAGGCGACCACGTTGCGCAAGCTGTCCACGCGATTGTTGCCGGGGCGGTCGGGCAGCGCGAGCGTGCGCTCGTCGAGGATGCGCACGAAGCCCGGCGCGTCGCCGCGCGGCGAGCAGTCGAGGCCGTCCGGGCCGCCCGTGGCGAGCACGACGAACGGCGAACTTTCGATGAAGCGCCGGTAATCGGCGTTGACGTGATCGATTTCCTTGCGCAGCGCGCGTTCGTGCGGCGTGCCGTAGTGCGCTTCGAGGTCGGCTAGCGTGTTCAGCATGTCGTCTTCCATGAGGTCGTGGAGTGTCAGGCGGCGAGGCGCGCGCCCAGCGCGTCGAGCACGGCCGCGCACGGCGCTTCGACCTTCAGCGCGAGCAGCGGGTCGGCGCGCGTCCTGCCCATGTTGATCGCCGCCACGGGTTTGCCGCGCTGCTGCGCCCAGACGCAGAAGCGGTAGCCCGAATACACCATCAGCGAGGAGCCGACGACGAGCACCGCATCGGCTTCGTCGAGCGCGGCCGAAGCCGCCGCCACGCGCTCGCGCGGCACGTTCTCGCCGAAGAACACCACCGACGGCTTGAGCATCCCGCCGCACGCCGCGCACGCCGGCACGAAGAAAGCATGGGCGCCGTCGAAGTCGAGATGGGCGTCGCCGTCGGCGGCGGGTTCCGCGCTCGCGCCCGCGATGGCGGGATTGCGCGCCACGAGTTCGGGCTGAATCGACGCGCGCGAATACTGCGCGCCGCAGTCGAGGCAATGCACATGGCCGATGCTGCCGTGCAGCTCGATCACGTCGCGGCTGCCGGCGCGCTGATGCAACCCGTCCACGTTTTGCGTGACGAGCGTGCGCGCATGGCCCGCCGCGCCGAGCCGCGCGAGCGCGCGATGCGCGCCGTTGGGCTGCGCGAGCCCGACCGTCGGCCAGCCGATCATGCTGCGCGCCCAGTAGCGTCGCCGCATGCTCTCCGAGCCCAGGAACTCCTGCAGCGTGATGGGCGGCGAGCGCTTCCAGGCGCCGTTCTCGTCGCGATAGCCGGGGATGCCCGAATCCGTGCTGATGCCCGCGCCAGTCAGCACGAAAAGGCGCGGATGGCGCTCGACAAACGCCTGCAGCGCGTCGAGCGCAGCGGCGTCGAGAACGGGGACGTGGGGGACGAAGATGGATTCGGTCATGGCGGAAGGGGCAATCAGTGCGGCTCGCACGCGGACTTGCCGCTCGAAGGCGCGGCTGGTCGCGCGGGATTTTCGCGTTCCTCGGGCGGCGCTTTCGACGCCGCCAGCCGCGCCGCCTCGCGGGCTTCCCATGCAGCCAGCGCGGCGCGATAGCGATCCCTCTCCTCCTGGTACAAGTCGAAGATGCAGGGATCGCAGCCGCTATGGCAGCAGTCGTCGTTGTCGGGGCACTCGGGCGGTTGGGGGCGCGGATCGTCGTCCGGATGTGGAGGCAAAGGCATAGGCGCTCAGGCGTCGTGGCGGTTCACGGCCCAGTATACGGGACCTCGCGGGCACACGTGCGGCGGCGCCTCCGCGCTCGCCGGCGGTAGCTTCAGCCACGCCCCACGAACGGCATCTTCGTCGCCATGAGGGTCATGAACTGCACGTTCGCCTCGAGCGGCAACTGCGCCATGTGCAGCAGCGCGTCGGCGACCAGTTCCACGTCCATCAGCGGCTCGACGGCAATCTCGCCGTTTGCCTGCGGCACGCCGCGCGCCATGCGCCCGGCCATCCCGGTCGCCGCGTTGCCGATGTCGATCTGCCCGCACGCGATGTCGTAACGCCGCCCGTCGAGCGAAACCGCTTTGGTCAGGCCCGTGATCGCATGCTTGGTCGCCGTGTACGCAATGCTGAACGGCCGCGGCGCGTGCGCCGAAATCGAGCCGTTGTTGATGATGCGGCCGCCGCGCGGCGTCTGCCTCTTCATCAACCCGAACGCCGCGCGCGTGCAAAGGAACACGCCGGTCAGGTTCGTCTCGACCACGGCGCGCCAGTCGTCGACGCCGAGCTCGTCGATGTCCACGGCCGGTGCGTTGCGGCCCGCGTTGTTGAAGAGCAGGTCGAGCCGGCCGTAGCGCGTGCGGATCGTCTCGAAGAGCGCCTCGACGGCCGCCGCGTCGGTCACGTCGCAGGGGGCCGCCAGCGCCTCTTCGCCGCGCGCGCGGGCTTCGTCGGCGAGCGCTTCGAGCGGCCCGGCACGGCGGCCCGCCAGCACGACGGCAAAACCGCTCGCGAGCAACCTGCGCGCACACGCGCGGCCAATGCCGCTGCCCGCGCCGGTCACGAGCGCCACCCTGCGTGCGGGCGCCGTTGCGTCGGGCGCCGCTGCGTCGGGCGCCGGCGCAAGTTCTTGCGTATCACTCATCGTCGCCTCTTTCGGTTTGTCCAGCCGGCGGACCGTCTTCAATCGAGCGGCTGGTCATTCGGATTCGCGAACAGCGCCTTCATCTGCTCCGATACCGGATAGTCGAGATTCACGCCGGCAGGCGGAATCGGCGACTCGAACCAGCGCCGGTACAGCGCGAGCGCCTCGCCGGAGCGCTCCATCTTCGCGATGGTGTCGTCGGCAATGCGCTTGAAGGCCGTGTCGCCGCGCCGGAACATGCAGCCGTACACCTCCTGCTTCGCCGGATTGCCGACGATCGCATAAGCGTGCGCACCGCTCACGTTGCGCGCGCTTTGCGCAACCGGCGCGCCGGGCGTCGCGCTCGCCACGTAACCCGTCGCGAGCGCGGCCTGCAGGAGCGGCTCGTCCATCACGAAAGCCACGGCGCGCCCCGTGCGCACGGCGTCGACCGAATCGGCGTGCGTCTTCGCGACGACGATGCGCATGTTCATCGCGCGCTCCACGTTCCAGCGCCGCAGCAGCCGCTCTTCGGAAGTGCCCGCGGTCGTGACCACCGTGCGGCCCGCGAGATCGCCGAAGTCCTTGACCGGCGAGCCGCGCTTCACGAGCATGCGGACGCCGTACTCGAAGATGCTGTTCGAGAACCCCACGTCGCTCTCGCGCTCGCGCGTATGCGTCGCGGTGCTGCATTCGAGGTCGATGGTGCCGTTCTGCACGAGCGTGATCCGGTTCTGCGGCGTGACGACCAGTTCGCGCACCCGCAGCGCGGGAAGGCCGAGCGTTTCTCGCACGTTTGACGCGATGCGCTGGGCGATCTCGTACGAATAGCCCGTTGCATGCTCGCCGCTGGCCAGATAGGAGAACGGCACTGCGGCTTCGCGCACGCCGATGACGATCGTGCCGGTGTCGCGAACCTTGCGCAGCGTGGGGCTTTCCAGCTCCTGGGCGGCGGCAGCGCCCACGCCCGCCAGCACGCAGGCGCCGGCGAGCGCGCCGTGAAGCGCTACCGATAACACGCGTGCACGCCGTCGTCCCGCGATGACAAACCGCTTCAACCCTACCTCCCCTCGTATTTGTTTGCATGAAGCGCGCACGCGACGGCCCGTTGAGCAGATCGACCTGACGTAGACGCATGAACGCGCGCCGCGCGGCATATCAGGCTCATGCGCAGCGGGACAAAGGCGCAAGCATAGCGCGTCGCATGCCGCCACGGCTCATACGCGAAAGTCGGCTGCCATGTCCTCGTCGCTGCGCGCGACGATCGCGCCGCTGCGCGCGGCCTTGACGAACGCGTCGTAGTCGCGCTCTACCTGGTCGGCATAGGCGAACGCGTAGGCCGTCAGCGCCTCCGCGAATTGGTCGCTGCGGCCGATATACGAGCCGATCTCGATGGCCGCGCTGCCCGACTTCGCATGCGCGCGCGCAAGCGCCCAGCCGCACAGCCTCGCGTAGCCGGCGAGCAACGCGCTGTCGAGCAGCTGAAGATCGACCGAGAGCTTCATGTCGCGCAGCTGGCGCACATAGAAGTGACGACCCGAAGGCCCCGTCGTCCAGCCGAGAAAGAGGTCGCTCGCCGCCTGGAGCAGCCGCTGGCCGTGCACGACGCGCGCGCCTTCGTGCTTCGCGGACGACGACTTGAAGTACTGCGAAATGACCGAGCGCCGCGCTTCTTTCACCTGCAGGAAGAGCGGCTTGCCGTGATGATCGACGAGCAGCATCACCAGACAGCGCGTGCCCACGCTGCCGACGCCCACTACCTTGAACACGAGGTCCTGGATCGAGAAGTGATCGAGCAGCTCGCGCCGGTCGGGCGCGAGCGTTTTCGCGTATGCCTCGTACATCGGTTCGATCAGCGCGCGCCAGTCGCCAGGCGTGAACCAGTCGTCTTCGGGTTCGAACAGCGTGTTCACGCCGTGCACGTGAAAGAGCGCGGGCGGCGCGTCGCGGATCGTCCAGTGCTCGCCGTCACGCTCCGCGAGCTTTTCGAGCATGTTCTCGTGTGTGCGGTTTGCGGCCTTTTCCATGCCTCGCCGGATCAGGCGGCGGCCTTCGGGCGTGAGCGCCGTCTCCACCATGCGATCGAACGTGATCTTGTCGTACCAGAGGTCGAGCGCGCCATATTCCGCGTACTGGCGCAGACGGTCGCGATAGGTGTTCACGGCCGTCATCACCAGGTCTTCGGCGACGCCGCGCGAATAACGCATGTGTCGCGCCGCCACGACGAAGCTCGCAGCGAGGCGCTTCACGTCCCACTCCCAGGGACCGGGCGCTACTTCGTCGAAGTCGTTGAGATCGAACACGAGCTGCCGCTCCGGCGTGGCGAAGCCGCCGAAGTTGAGCAGATGCGCGTCGCCGCAGATGTCCATCGTCATGCCCGTATTCGGCACGGCCGCGAGATCGTGCGCCTGGAGAATCGCACTGCCGCGAAAGAACGTGAAGGGCGAGACGATCATGCGCCCATAGCGCAGTTGCACAAGGTTTGGCACGCGGCCTTCGCTGCTCTGGCGCAGCAGCTCCAGCGGATCGCGCTTGATGTGGCCGGTTTCCTTGTGGCTCGAACGCTTCGAGCGCTCGCGAGCGGCACGCCCGGCCGCCTCGCGTTCAGCAATGGTGCTCCCATTCATGACCTTCTCCGGTTCTTGTGTGGTCTCTCGCCGATCTGGCAAGCGGGGAAAATGCGGGGAATGCCGGGAAATTCGTCCTGCATGAACGGCTGCCTTGCGCCGTGGCCATCGCCTGCGTATTTAATCGTGCGCCCTCGTTTCGCGCAAGCAGCGTAGCCAGCCCGTGCTGTGGCGCGTTGATCGACAACATGAGCTTCGCGCGCTTCCTTCACCATGCCGCTGACTGCGCAGCACCTTTGGGCCCTCGCCGCATACGCATTGCCCGTCGATTCATTGCGCGGCGGGTCGTGCCAACCGCGTTAGAATGGCGCGATTCACGGCGCGCCGCGCGGCGCAAACCTTCGAGCGTCATCATGTCCCTCACCGCCTGGCTCTTCTTTCTGCCCGCCTGCTTCGCGCTGAACATGGCGCCTGGACCGAACAATCTTCTGTCCATCAACGTGGCCGCGCGCCACGGCTTTCTGCGCGCGCTCCTCGGCGGCTCGGGCCGGCTCGTCTCGTTCGCCGCGATGATCGCGCTTGCGGCCACGGGCCTCGCCGTCGTGCTGCGCGCGTCCGAGGCGATCTTCTTCGTCGTCAAGCTCGCGGGCGCCGCATACCTCGTATGGCTCGCCGCGCAGCTCTGGCGCAGCGACGCCAATCCCATCGGCGAGAACCTGGACAGCGACGCTTCGCTCGCGCGCCTTGCATGGCGAGAGTGCCTCGTGGCGGCTGGCAATCCGAAGGCGATTCTCGTTTTCACGGCCTTTCTGCCGCAATTCGTCGATGTCGCGAAGCCCATCGCGCCGCAATTCGGCGTGCTCGGCGCGAGCTTTCTCGCGCTCGAATGCGTGGCCATCGCACTCTATTCGCTCGCGGGCATGTACCTCGGTCGCTGGCTCACGCGCGCCACGGTGCGGCGCTGGTTCAATCGCACCTGCGGCGCGTTTCTGGGCGCAATCGGCGTGAGTTTTCTCCTCGTGCGGCGCGCTTGAACGCCAGGTTTTTGCGGCCTCATGCATAAGCTTCTCATGATGGTTTTCACGAGAAACTTTAACTGTCGTTAATCGATAGCAGCCCCTATGCTGGAACCATCGTCCGTCGCCGCGGCGAGCGGCCAGCTTTTCCCCAATGCTCGCGAACGCGCCACGGACAAGCGTTTTTCAACGTCATTGGGGTTTCAACATGAAGATCTGCATCTTTGGAGCGGGCGCGATTGGAGGCATGATGGGCGTGCAGCTCGCCCGCGCGGGCGCCGACGTGAGTTTCATTGCGCGCGGCCCGCACCTGGCCGCCATGCGCGAGAACGGCGCCCGCCTTCTGATGGATGGTGAGGAATACGTGGCGAACGTGCGCTGCACTTCCGACGCGCGCGAGCTGGGCGTACAGGACATCGTCATCATCACGCTCAAGGCGCATTCGGTGGCGGGCGTGATCGACGCGATGCAGCCGCTCATCGGCAGGCACACGGCCATCGTCACGGGCACCAACGGCATTCCCTACTGGTACTTCTACCAGCATGGCGGCAAGTTCGCGGGCACACGGCTCGAAAGCATCGACCCGGACGGCTCGCAATGGACGCGCCTCACACCCGAGCGCGCAATTGGCTGCGTGCTCTATCCCGCCGCGGAAATCGAGGCGCCTGGCGTGATCCGCCACGTGTACGGCAAGAAGTTTCCCATCGGCGAGCCTTCGGGCGAGCGCACGCCGCGCATCGTTCAGTTGCACGAAATAATGCAGGCTGCGGGCTTCGACGCGCCGATTCGCGAGAACATCCGCGACGAAATCTGGCTCAAGCTGTGGGGCAATCTCTGCTTCAATCCCATCAGCGCGCTCACGCATGCCACGCTCGACATCATCACGAGCGACCCGGCCACGCGCGCCGTGGCGCGCACGATGATGCTCGAAGGCAAGCGAATTGCCGAGCGGTTCGGCGTGCATTTCCGCGTGGACCTGGAGCGGCGCATCGACGGGGCGGGCGCGGTGGGCGCGCACAAGACCTCGATGCTCGTCGACCTCGAAAATCGCCGGCCGATGGAAATCGACCCGCTGCTCACCGTCGTCCAGGAGATGGGCGCTCTGGTCGGCGAACCGACGCCTGCCATCGACACCGTACTCGCGCTCGTAAAGCAGCGTGAGCGCATGGCGATGCAGCCGGCGTAGCGAAGGCGCGGGCCGGCATGGCGCCGCCCGTTCTTCATCGCGCGGTTGCCGGATAAAAAAACGGATCGCCCTGAGCGATCCGTTTTGCTTTGGAGCAGAAAAAACGACGCGCAAAGCGCGCGCTATTCGATGCGGGCATGCGTATGCGTGACCTGGAGCGTCGGCGTGTCGGCGCCGCGCAAGGCCACGCGCATGGGGCCGCCGTTCACGCCTCGCGCGGGCGAGCCATCGATCGAGGTCGGCGCAGCGTCGGCGTCCGGCGAGGAAGCGTCCGCGCAGGCGCCATCGGCGGCCGAACCGTCCGCCATGAACTGCGACCATGCCGCCTGAGCACAAGGCCGCAGCGAACGATGACGACGACGCACGAGCATCGTCGTCACGTTGACCACCGGATGCAGCAAGCGCGTGACGAGCGGCCACGCCGGCACCGGCCAATGACATGTAGCGTGCGCGCCTTCGCCCGCGCGATGCGCATGCTCCGCGCGCGCGCTGTCGACGCACACCGGCAATACGCCGATCCCCATGCCGAGCTGCGCCATGCGCGCCACGCCCCCCACATGCGCGAACTCCTGCAACGGCCGCCCCTCGGGCCGCAGGCCTTCGAGCGCGCGCATGACGGCGCCGCGGCAGCCCGCATCGCGATTGAGCGTGACGAGCGGCTCGCGCGCGAGATCATCCCAGCGCAGCGCCCCCTGAAGCGCCAGCGGATGATGCGCGGGTAACAGCGCGCAAAGGGGCGTGGCCGAAAGCGGCTGCACATCGAGATTGCCGCTCGCGAACGGCACACTTTCCGCGATCACGCCGAAGTCGGCTTCGCCCTGCTCGACCGCTTGCAGCACGGCCGCTTGCGGCAGGTCCTGCAGTTGCAGCGTGAGCGAGGGAAAAGCCGCCGCGCAGCGCGCGAGCGCGACGGGCATCCACGTCGACGAGAGCACGGGATTGCTCGCCACGAGCACGACGCCGCTATGCGCCTGGTGCGCGTCGCGGCCCTCGCTGAGCGCCATGTCGATCTCGTCGAGGAGGCGCCCGATGCGCCGCTCGAAGCCGCTGCCCGCGAGCGTGAGCTCGACCTGGCGCGTGGTGCGGTCGAACAGCTTGAGCTCGACCGCTTCTTCGAGTTCACGCACGCAGCGGCTCACCGCCGACTGCGTGAGCCCGAACTCGCGCGCGGCGCGCGTGAAGCTGCGCGCCCGCGCCACCGCAACGAACACCTTGAGCTGCTGGAGCGATACGTTCATCGACATGGCGGGCTCGCGCGCCTCATTCGCCGCTTTGATTGGACCAGTGCTGGAGCCCCGCGCCCGTATTGGCGGCCAGCGTAACGGAGGGCTCGTTGCTCTCCTCGCTGCTCTGCTCGATCAGACGCTTGCGCATCGGCGCGAGGAAAAGCTTGGCGCTCACGCCCGCCGCGATGGTGATGACCGCTGCCGCGACGAACACGGCACTCCAGCCGCCCGTGGCCGAGAGCACGGAGGCCACCGGCACGAGCAGCGCGGCGGTACCCTTCGCGGTGTACAGCGTGCCGGCATTGGAAGCGGCGTACTTGCTGCCGAAGGTGTCTGCGCAGATCGCCGGGAAGATCGAGAAAATCTCGCCCCAGAACAAGAAAATGAGCGCGGCGAACGTCATGAACGCATACGGGTTGGTGCCGAACTGCATCATGCCGAGCAGCGCGAGCCCCTCGCCCACGAAGATCAGGAACATCGCGTTCTCGCGGCCGATCTTGTCGGAGATGAAGCCGCACAGCGGACGCGTGAAGCCGTTGCAGATGTTGTCGATCGAGAGCGTGAGCGTAAGGAGCGGCAGCGTCGCGCCGAACACCGTCATCGGAATGCGCGCGAGGCCCCAGTCCTTCGCGATGGGTCCGATCTGCGCCGTTGCCATCAGGCCGCCGGCAGCCACCGCGACGAACGACACATAGATCACCCAGAACACCGGCTGCTTGACCATCTGCCCCGGCGTGTAATCGATCCGCGAGACGAGACGGCGGGCCGCCACCGTAACGGGGCGCGGCGCGGGCTTCACGAGCAGGAACGAGAGCACCAGAATCGACACGCCCTGGAGCACGCCGAAGAAGAAGAACGTGTGCTCGTAGCCGGAGCGCGTGATCATGTTGGCGATCGGAATCACCGTCACCGCGGCGCCGGCACCGAAGCCCGCGGCCGTGAGGCCCGCAGCGAGGCCGCGGCGGTCCGGAAACCATTTGAGCGCGTTGCCCACGCAGGTGCCGTACACGCCGCCCGCGCCGACGCCCGCGATCACCGCCGAAACGTAAAGCATCGGCAGCGTTGTGACGTAGGAGTTGATGACCCACGCGAGACCCGCGCAAACCGCGCCGCCCGCCACGACCGGACGCGGGCCGAACTTGTCGACCAGCCAGCCTTCCACCGGCACGAGCCAGGTCTCAGTCAGAATGAAGATCGAGAACGCCAGCTGGATCTCCGCCTGGCCCCAGTGATGTCGCGCGTTCATCGGTGCGACGAACAGCGTCCATGCGTACTGCAGGTTGGCAACGAGTGCCATGCATAGCATGCCCACCACCAGTTGAAACCAGCGGCTCGTCCAGAACGGACCGCTCTCGCTCCTCTGACTGATTGCATTCATCTCGCTTGTCTCCGCTATTCATTCATTGCAGCCTGCGTGATTACGGGTCTGCATAAGTTCAGGCTTATGATTTTGATTCTCTGTTTCGGTACGGCTGCTTTTTATTCGCCGGATGAATGAAAAATTCGAACGGAAATTCGTCAATCCTCATTCACCCGATCATTCCGGCATTTCACTGAAACATCATGAAACAAGGGCTTTTCTAAGCGTTGACCCTTATGAAATCGCAGTTCCGAGCGTTAACCCGAAGATCGCTGCACGGCATTCGGACGCCTTTCAACTCATGCTAGGGTGATTGCTGAATTACTCACAATTAAAGTTTGTTATTATGTGGATTCAGTTTCCTTTATGGTTCGGCCATGACGATGCGAAACGCCACGCTGCGCCAGCTCAAGGTCTTCGAGACCGTGGCGCGCCACCTCAGTTTTTCGCGCGCCGCAGAGGAGCTGCATCTCACACAGCCGGCCGTTTCCACTCAAGTGCGCCAGCTCGAAGACCATGCGGGCCTGCCGCTTTTCGAACAGCTCGGCAAGAAGATCTATCTCACGCCCGCAGGCACGGAGATGCTTCACTACAGCCGCGCGATCATCCAGCAGTTCCACGAAGTCGACGAGGCGATGAGCCAGCTAAAGGGCGTCTCGGGCGGCAAGCTCAACGTCGCCGTCATTAGCGCGGGCGATTACTTCTTTCCGCGTCTGCTGGCCGAATTCATGCGCCGCTACAAGGGCGTCGTACTCAATCTCTCCGTGCACAACCGCGAGCAACTGCTTCATCAGCTCGCTACCAACCAGACCGACCTCGCCGTCATGGTGCGTCCGCCGCACGCCACGGACGCCATCAACGAGCCGTTTGCGCCGCACCCCTACGTGATCGTCGCGGCGCCCACGCATCCGCTCGCGCACAAGCGCAGCATCAAGCTCAGCACGCTCGCCAACGAGGCGTTCATCGTTCGCGAGCGAGGCTCGGATACATGGAACTCGATGGAAGAAGGCTTCGCGGGCAAGATCACGAACCTCAAGATCGCCATGGAAATCCAGAGCACCGAAACGATCAAGCAGGCCGTGATCGCAGGCATGGGCATCGCCTTTCTTTCGGCGCATACCATCAGCCTCGAACTGCAGGTCGGCCATCTCACGGTACTCGACGTCGAAGGCTTCCCGGTCATGCTCAACTGGTACGTCGTGCACCGCAAAAACAAGCGCCTGCCGCCCGTCGCGCTTGCGTTCAAGCGCTTCCTCATGGAGGAAGGCGCGCCGCTCATCGAAAACATTACCCGGGTCTCCGAAGCGAGCTTGCATAAGTAAGGTTTTATGGAAACGCCATCAACCTTCAAGCAAGACTAATCATTCGCGTGAATAGGCGGCGTATTGCCTCGCCGGTTCCCGAAAATAATCTCGTCGCGACGCGCAAGGTGTATGGCCAACGTGCGTCAGTGCGGCCCTTGCCGTTGACGCAGCGCACCACCCCGGCTGCGCCGGCGGCGTGGCAAGTCCTGTGAGGCATGATGGCCAGCGCGCCCCGCGCAGCCGTGCTGAGCATCGCCCGCGGCCAGCCACGCGGGCTCGAATGCGCCGCCGCCGCAAGCCGCGACGAGCAGGTCGTCCGGCACACCTGCAAAGCTGGCGTTGAACGTCGCGCTGAACGGTTCGCGCAGCGGCAAAGCCTCGACGACACCCGAACGAGCGGGCCATGGGCGCTGAGCGCCGCTCATGAGCCGCGCACCTAGCGCGGCGTACAGTACGCAGCCGGCGAACAGCACGGAAATCCCGAACTCAGGCGAGGCGTGCGAGCTCACGAACCCGCAGCCGAGCGCAACGCCGAGCAGCAGCGCCACCGCATGCATGGTGCGATCGCCGCGGCCGAACGGCATGCGTTTGCGCGCGGCCCCTCGCGCCTGCGCGCTACGGCCGAACAGGCTCAGCGCAGCGCCGACCAGCAACGCACCAGCCGCCACGGCAGTAAATAACGCAATCCGTTCGATTGGGCTGCGCGCAGGCAGCAACACGAAACCAACGAAGCCGCCGACGAGCACGCTCGCGCCAAATGCAACGGCTGTCGCCGCCACCCTATGCACGCGTCGCGTGAAGTCGCGCCGGCCCGCGTGACACAAGCCGGCCAGCACGCCCGCTTCGACAGCCATTACCGCATCCGTCGCGTGCGCCCATCCCTCAGCCAGCACACCGGGCGGAACGGTCAATAGCAATGCGAACGAAATGACGAAGCCGAACCGATGCTTGTGCGGCGCACCAGCACGACCTGTGCAGCGCGGCGCGGCGTGCGAACCCCATACGCGCGCGGGCGCGAGCGCCGCCAGTTGTGCCAGTGCACAACCGAGCCATGCAAACAGCGCCCCGGCGCCCAGCCATGCCAGGTCGCCGGCCAGTTGCTCCGGCATCTCTCCTCCTCGCGCGCGGCGCATGGCCGCGCGCGTTTTCGGTTCACGCCATCAGGCCGCACCCTCAGTCGTGGCGAGCCGCTCGTTTTCACCGCACGCAGCAGCGAGCGCATTGCTCAACATGCCGATCCCTTCGATCGAGACCTCGACGGTTGCACCCTCAACGATCGAGCCGACGCCGAGCGACGTGCCGCACGCAATCACGTCGCCCGGTTCGAGCGTCAGGTCCTGCGAAATGAGGCTCACCTGCTGCGCCGGCGAAAACACCATGTCGTCGAGCGGATAATTCTGCCGCTCCACGCCATCGAGTCGCGTGACAACGCGTGCGCGCCGCCAGTCGAACCCGGAAACGATTGCCGGGCCGAGGCAACAGAATGTATCGAAACCTTTGGCGCGGCACCATTGCGGGAAGTGCGGATTCTCGGTGATGAGGCCCGCGGCCGTGACGTCGTTGACGATCGTGTAGCCAAAAATCGCGGCCTCGGCTTCCGCGACGCTCACGTCGCGGCAACGCTTGCCGACCACGATGCCCAGCTCGCCTTCGAACACGATTTTTCCCGCATAGTGGGCAGGACGCCGAATCAATTCGAACGAACCGATCACCGAAGCAGCGGGCTTGATGAGGAAAAGCGGATGCGAGGGCACCGGCTTTTCCAGCTTCGCGGCGAGCGCGTGAAAATTGTTCCAGAGCGCGATCACCTTGCCGGGGGCGAGCGGCGCGAGCGGCGTGAGCGCGCGCAGCGACAGCACCGCGCCCGTGGGCACCGGCTGATCGATCCCTTCGTATTCGTGCAGGTACCCGTTCTCGACGCGACCGAACACAACGCTGCCGTCGCTCGCCATCAAACGCATCCATGTTTCCATGCTTCGCTCCTTTGGTTTCAAACAGCGCCGGAGGCGCGCAGCGAATGGATCTCATCCTTCGTATAGCCGAATTCGGCGAGGACCTCGTCGGTGTGCTCGCCCAGCATCGGCGAACGCGTGACTTCGGTCGGGCTGTCCGAGAGCTTGATCGGATTGCCCACCGTGAGGTACTTGCCGCGCACCGGATGATCCACTTCGACGATCGTGCCGCTGGCGCGCAACGATTCGTCGGTGGCGATCTCCTTCATCGAAAGAATCGGGCCGCACGGAATGTCGTGGCGGTTGAGCACGGCCATCGCCTCGAACTTCGTGCGATGCATGGTCCAGTGCTCGATCTCGTCGAAGATCGCCTTGAGGCGCGGCAGGCGCGCGTTCGGCGTTGCGTAGTCGGGATCGTCGATCCACTCCTCGCGTCCAATCAGCTTGCAAATGCGATTCCACACGGGCGCCTGCGCGATGAAGTAGATATACGCGTTCGGATCGGTCTCCCAACCCTTGCACTTGAGAATCCAGCCCGGCTGGCCGCCGCCCGACGCATTTCCTGCGCGCGGCACGGCCTCGCCGAAGCCGTCGTTGGGGTACTGCGGGTACTCCTTCATGACGCCGGTGCGCTCAAGGCGCTGCTGGTCGCGCAGCTTCACGCGGCACAGGTTGAGCACGCCGTCCTGCATGGCAGCGAGCACCTTCTGGCCGCGGCCCGTGTGCGTGCGCTGATAGAGCGCCGTGACGATGCCGAGCGCGAGATGCAGGCCCGTTCCACTGTCGCCGATCTGTGCGCCGGAAACGACCGGCGGGCCGTCGTCGAAGCCCGTCGTGGAGGCCGCGCCGCCCACGCACTGCGCGACGTTCTCGTATACCTTGCAGTCCTCGTAGGGACCAGGGCCGAAGCCCTTCACCGAGGCGACGATCATGCGCGGATTCAGCGTCTGGATCTGCTCCCAGCTGAAGCCCATGCGCTCGAGCGCACCAGGCGCGAAGTTCTCGACGAGCACGTCGCAATCGCGAATGAGGCGCTCCAGCACGCGTTTGCCTGCCGGGTTCTTGGTGTCGAGCGTGAGCGAACGCTTGTTGCCGTTGAGCATCGTGAAATAGAGGCTGTCCGCATCCGGCAGGTCGCGTAGCTGTTCGCGCGTGATGTCGCCGGCGCCGACGCGCTCCACCTTGATTACGTCAGCGCCGAACCAGGCGAGCAGTTGCGTGCAGGTGGGTCCCGACTGCACATGCGTGAAATCGAGAATGCGCACGCCGTTCAATGCCTTGCCCATGTCATGTCTCCTTGTTTGATCGTAGCCGGGCGAGTTTTCGAAAATCGGTGAGTTGCGTGGGCAGGGGCGTTTCGCGCGATGGCGCGACATCTGCGTCCTTCTGCAATACGGTATGTGATATATCACATCGAAGCAAGAGGAAAATTGCTCCTCGGGAATGCCATTAGGAGACCGCTGAGGTCTTGCCTGTCTTGGCTTTGATGCAAATCGAACGACATTGACGCACTGCACAGGAGGGAAAACCCCGAGCGAACGGGAGGGCTGATATGCCAGATTTCGTGTGAGGGATGGTGGGGAGGCGGCGCGACGTCTTCAGGGGTGCCAGGAATTGATGCGCATAAAGTCGGGCCAGCGATGGCCCGCCGCGAGGTACGTAAACGCGAAACGGGAGACGCGCGGGTCTCCCGTTTCGCTGCTGAATGCAATGCCCGCTACCGGCCTCAATCGAGGAAATCGCAATTCTTCTCGACGTAGGCCGCGAGATCGAGCGAATGCTGACGCACGAGCTTTTCCGCCAGCTCGGTATCGCGCTTCTCCAGCGCCTCGATGATGCGCAGGTGATCGACGATCGAGCGCGAAGCCCGATCGCTCTGCGAAATCGTCATGCGCCGAATGGCGCGCACGTGCACGAAAATGTTCTTGATCGTGTCGAGGATGACCTGCGATCTGGAAAGCTCGACGATTGCCTGGTGAAACGCGATGTTGGCGTCCGAATACTCGGCGATATGCTCGGCCGGCGTGCTGTCGCGGAAGTCGTCGAACATGTGGCGCAGCCGCGCGATTTCCTCGTCCGTGGCGTGGATCGTCGCGAGACGTGCGGCCATGCTTTCGAGCGCCGCCCACATCTGGATCATCTCGACGATCTCGCGCTTGCTCTTGCGCACGATGTAGATGCCGCGACGCGGCACCATGCGCAGAAAGCCCTCCTGCTCGAGCAGCGTCATGGCCTCGCGCACCGGCGTGCGGCTCACGCCGAGCGACTCGCTCAGCACGCGCTCGTCGAGCCGGATTTCCTCGCGCGACTGATAGATGTCGGCGTCGGCGATGGCCTGGCGCAACATGGCGTACGCCTGATCGCGCAGGCTCAGCGTGGCGTTGATGGGTTGCAGCGCCAGTTTGAGCGGTGCGGCTTCCCGGGTTGCTACTGCTTCAGTTTGTTCTAACGACATTGATTGCCTCTTTTCCGACCTGCGGGCGGATTCGCGGACCGAATTGTGCACGACGCGCCTGCTTCACGGGCGGCGCCTCGCCCAAACCGGCAAACCGGCCGTGCTGCGCAGCCTGCTCGACAGCGGACTGCGGCAACCAGCGCGCGATCAAGACCGTAGCGGCAGCGCCCAGACCCACGACCGCCGCCCCGAAAAGTGCGAGAGAAACGAAATCCATTTGAAGCTCCGCAAGATTGAGTAATCGAATGACTCAATCATATGCTGCGTCGCGACAAAAATCAATATTCTGTATGTGATATATCACATAGAGTCGTTTCCGCACAACATCCGCAAGCGCCTTTGGTGCTGAATTCCCACATTGTGAGAACAACCAGATTTGCCGCGAAACGACCAATGCTAGTGAGAAATCGGCACCGTCCGCAAGGGGGATATGGTGTAGAGGGCGCAATCCTTCGATGCAAGCGGCGAGCGCGGCGCGTCTCGCGTTCGACACACGCTGCAAACGCCCGGACATCCAGGCATTTCCGGTTGACAGCCTGGGCAAGCGCCCTGCACACTCGGTCCATGCACGCCATCTTCACCCTCCTCGTCGCCGACATGAATCATCCGTGGACAACCCAACTGGGCGATCCATGGGGATGGTGTGCGTACTAGCAGTCTGTCGTCACGCAAATCACAAGCCCCGCCGGCATCGACGGGGCTTTTTGTTTTTTTGGGTGGCAGCGCCCCGTCCGTCGGCTCCAAAAACTGGAGAAAACGATGGATGACGCTTTGCAAGCCGCTTCACGGACCGCACAGGCCAGTTCAGAGGCCGTTACGGAGGCAACCTGCCGTCCCGCTTCACCGCCTCCCTGCGCTCCGACCGCCCATTTCGGCAACGAAGCCGGCGCATCCGACGATCCGTTGCCCACGCAATCGGTTCATTTCGCCGTTCCACCCGCGCGCACGCTCACCTGGCGCGTAAACGCGCCTGCCACACTGCGCATCCATGCCGCGCAGGTATGGGTCACGCGCGCCCGCTCGCCCTACGATCACTGGCTGCAGCCGGGCGAGACGCTGCGGCTCGAACGCGGCGAGCGCATCTGGCTCAGCACCGAGGCCGCTCTCCCCGCGCGGGTGACGATCACGAGCGCGTGGCGGCCGCCGTTTGCGAGCGTGCGACGCGGCGTCGAGCGCGTGGCCGCCTGGCTCGCGTTGCTGATCCTGCGGCGTTCGCCCGAGGCGTGACGGCCGCAGGCGTCGATCCGGTCCGTAAACGGCAAGATGCCGGATGCGCCGCCCAACAGGCGCATCCGGCATCGCAAAGTCAGGCGCTGGATCAGAACTTGTGCCGCAGCCCGAGGTTCACCATCGTCTGGTTCGACGTGCCCGCGTAACCATACGAGCCGATCGAGGCCTCGGCAGGCATCGAGCCGCCTGCGCCGTCGCCGGTGTCGCCGCTCGCGTGCTGCCACGCAGCCGTCATGTAGAGGTCGGTGCGCTTCGAGAGGTTGTAGTCGGCACCGAGCGAAACCTGATGGTAACTCGCCGTCGTATCGCCATTGGCGTGCGTATAGCTGTAGCCAACGCCGAGCAGCAGCGTCGGGCTCAGTTGGTAGTTCAAGAAGCCCTGGCCGGTGTTGTACTTCTGGGTGTCGCGGAACACCGAACTGGCATCGGGCGAGTAGCGCGCATTGCTGTAACCGAGACCGAAGGTGAACTGGCCGATCTGGTACTGCGCGGCCGCGCGCGCGATCGCGAGCGAGTGCGCCGAGGCGTAGCCGGTGTTGACCGGGCCGTCGAATGTGCCGTCCGAGGTGCTCGTCCACCCATCGGTGCGTATGCCGTTCACGGCCCGGCTGTTCGTCGCGTAGAAGTAACCGCCCGCCAGCGCGAGCGGGCCGTTGGTGTAGTTGATCGCCGCCGAATACGACTGCTCGGCACCCGTTGCGCCCGCAATGCCGCCAAACGAGTACATCGCCGCCGCCTGCAGGCCGCTCCACACGGGCGTCGTGTACTTGATCGCGTTGTTCACGCGGAAGCTGTTGTCGTAGTTGTCGACGTCGCCGGCCGTCGCGAATACCGAGCCGAAGTAGTTGTCGGCCGTGATGCCCTGCACGAGGTCGATGAGCGGGTCATACTGCCGGCCCAGCGTGAGCGAGCCGTACTGGTCGGCCGTCAGCCCGACGTACGCCTGTCGGCCGAACATCTTGCCGCCCTGCCCGAGCGCGCCCGTGGACGGGTTGAAGCCGTTTTCCAGCTGAAAGATCGCCTTGAGGCCGCCGCCGAGATCTTCGGCGCCCTTCAACCCCCAGCGCGAACCCGAGAGATTGCCGAAGCTGCTGTTGCCGAGCGCCCACAGATTCTTGCCGCCGTCGGCGTGGTTGACGTAGGTGATCGAGGTGTCGATGGTGCCGTAGAGCGTCACGCTGGTCTGTGCCTGGGCCATGCCGGCGACGCCCAGTGCAGCAAGCGAGAGGGAAGTCAAGGCGAGTCTTTTCACGTCATTTCTCCTGGCGCAGTAAAACAACTCTTGACCGAAGCAGACTAACTCGCTCAACGGCGCTTGTAAAAGGATTAAACAAGGTGTGTCGAATTAGTAACAGCAATTTCCGAAGGCGCGATGAAAATCGTGAACGATCAGATCGGCAACCGAAACGACTTAAGCCGAATCGCCCGGATCGACCAGCCTGCAAGGCTTACGGCGAATCGCCCCATAGCATCCCGCTTCAGGCGCTTCACATTACTCATAACCTGACGATTGCCTTGTCACGCGATTCGTTTTTGAATTGTTCTTTGCAAACATTAATCGTCATATGATTTTCTCTCGATTAACCCCGCGAATTTAGCCACGTAATATCGCCCGGTTCATCCGCACCCAGCAGGAGTTTCTTCGCCTCAGGCGTCAACCGGCGGAGAGTCCTATGCGTTTGCTGAGCTTAACCCGTCCTTTCCAAACGATTACGTTTCGGCTCGACTTCCTGGTTCGCGGCGCGAGATGCGCGAGGGCCGGTCTCGAAAGAACGTAGCAAATATCGCGATGTCCCCGCCGGGGAAGCTAACGCAGTCGATACGGCGACATCGCGGAGATCAGCAGGCCGAACCATGTCTCAATCGCATTCCTCGCGCGCGGCGCGCGCCTTCGCGGCGCTACGCGGCCGCGCCGGTGCCCTGCGCCTGCAGCACTTCGTCACGCCGGCGTTCGCACTGGGCATCTGCGCGCTGCTGCTGGTCGTGTTCCAGCACCTCTCGCGCACGGTCGACTACCACTCGGTGATCAGCCAGCTCTGGACGCTCAACCCGGCGCAATGGGCCGGCGCGCTCGCCGCCACGGTCGTGAGCTTCGTGGCGCTGGTCGGGCGCGACGCGGTGGGCCTGCGCTACCTCGGCATGCACGTCTCGCGCGGCGCACTGTGGGCGGGCGCCATCGCCGGCTCGGCGCTCGGCAACGTCACCGGCTTCGGCGCGCTCACGGGTGGCGCCGTGCGCTGCCGCGTGTATGGCGGCGCGGGCGTCACCGCGGCGCAGATCGGCCGCATGAGCGTATTCACCGGCATCACGCTCGCCTTCGCGCTCGTGCTCATGACCGCGCTCGGCATGGTCGGCGCCGCCGGCACGGTCTCCGGCCTGCTGCCGCTCTCGCCCGACGCGCTGCGCCTGGCCGGCGGCACGCTGCTCGGCTGCGGCGCCGTGCTCGTGGCCCTCTGCCCCGCTAACGCACGCGCCATCGAGCCGTTCGGGCGCGCCTGGCTGCGCTTTTCGGTGCCCGCGCGGCGCGACCTCGTCGCGCAGTTGCTGCTGGCCGCGCTCGATGTCGTCGGTGCCGGGCTCGCGCTCTGGTCGGTGATGCCGCACGGCCACATCGGCTTCACCGATTTCCTCACCGTGTATTGCGCCGCCATGCTGCTCGGCCTGATCGGCCACACGCCGGGCGGCATCGGCGTATTCGAAGCCGCGATGGTCTACGCGCTCGGCCCGAGCGTGCCCGCTTCGAAGGTGCTGGCCGCGCTGCTCGCTTATCGCGCGATTTACTTCGGCGCGCCGCTTGCGCTGGCGGCGGCCGTCCTCGCCGTGTTCGAAGGCCGCGCGCTCAAGACGCCGCTCGGCGCACGCTTCGCGAAGCGCGGCGCGGACGGCGTCTCGCAGCTCGCGCCGCTCTTTCTCGCCATCGTCACGTTCGTCACCGGCAGCATGCTCGTGATCTCGGGCGCCACGCCCGCGTTCTCCAAACGCATCGCGTTACTGCAAACCTTCTTGCCGCTCTGGGTGCTCGAAAGCTCGCAGTTGATGGGCAGCCTCTTCGGCGTATTGCTCCTTTTCGTCGCGCGCGGGCTGCTCCGGCGCCTCGACGCCGCATGGTGGCTCGCGTTCGTGATCGCCCTCGCCAACCTCGCGCTTTCGTTCGCCAAGGGCCTCGCCTTTGTCGAAGCGGGCGTGCTGTGCGTGCTGATCGTGCTGCTGCTCGCCACGCGCAAGCGCTTCAACCGCCACTCGTCGCTCTTCGCCGAGCGCTTCACGCCCGCGTGGCTCGCCTCGGTCGGCTGCGTGATCGCGCTTGCCGTGTGGGTGCTGCTGTTCGCCTTCCGCGACGTGCAATATTCGCAGAGCCTCTGGTGGCAATTCGCGTTCCACAGCCGCGCGCCGCGCGCCCTGCGCGCGACGCTCGGCGCCGGCGTATTCGCCGCCGCGCTCGCATCGTGGCAGTTGCTGCGCCCCGCCGCGGGGCGCTTCGTGATGCCCGCGAGCGAAGACCTCGAAGCAGCCGCGCGCATCGTGCGCGCGCAGGAGCGCAGCGACGCGGGCCTCGCGCTGATGGGCGACAAGAGCTTCCTCTTTTCCGCCTCGCGCAAGGCGTTCCTGATGTACGCGAAGCGCGGCCGTACGTGGGCCGCGCTGCACGATCCGGTCGGCCCGCGCGACGAGTGGCCCGCGCTGATCCGCGAATTCGTCACGCTCGCGCACGCGCACGGCGGCCGCGCGGCGTTCTACCAGGTGCGCGCCGACGCGCTGCCGCTCTACCTCGATGCCGGCCTCACGCTGATGAAGCTCGGCGAGGAGGCGCGCGTGATGCTGCAGGAATTCGACCTGAAGGGCCCGCAGCGCGCCCACCTGCGCTACGCGCTCAAGCGCGGCGAACGCGACGGCTTCTCGATCGAGCATATCGAGCCCGCGCAAATGGGCGCGAGCCTGCCCGTGCTGCGCGCAATCTCCGACGCCTGGCTCGAAGACCGCGAAGCGCGCGAAAAGAGCTTCTCGGTGGCCGCGTTCGACGACGACTATCTCGCCGCGCAGTCCGTGTTGCTGATACGCCAGAACGGCGAACCGCTCGCCTTCGTCACCTTCATGACGACCGATCTCAACACCGACGCGACGGTCGGCGTCATGCGCCATCTGCCGGGCGCGTCGCCCTACGCGATGGAGTATCTGTTCACGCAGCTCGCGCTGCACCTGAAGGCTGCCGGCTACCAGTCGCTCTCGCTCGGCATGGCGCCGCTCGCGGGCATGGGGCCCTCGCCGCTCGCTTCGCCGTGGCACCGGCTCGCGGGCTTCATCTGGCGCTTCGGCGGCCGTTTCTATAACTTCCGGGGGCTGCGCGGCTTCAAGAACAAATTCGCGCCGCGCTGGGAACCGCGCTATCTGGCTGCTTCGGGCTCGATCAGCGTGTTCATCACCCTCGCCGATCTATCGCTGCTGGCAGGAGGCTGGCGCTCATGACATTCCGTACTCTCAAGCTGCCGCGCATTGCGGGCACGGCAGCGGGCGCCGCTTTGCTCGCGCTCTGCGCGATTCAGGCCAACGCGGCTTCGGTGCCCGCTTCCGCCGCGACGATGCACGTCCCGGGCGGCCGTTACGGCGACGTCGCCGTGACGAAGCCCGGCGAAGCCATGCGCGGCTTTGCCGTGCTCTTTTCGGCGGACAAGCACTGGAGCGACGCCGACCAGACTCGCGCCGACGCGCTCGCGCAACACGGCGCGCTCGTCGTGGGCGTGGATACGGAACGCTATGCAGCCAACCTCGCCGCCGTGAAGAACGAGGCCTGCCACAAGCTCTATAGCGACGCCGAATCGCTGAGCCATCAACTCGAACGCCAGCAGGGGTCGAGCGAGTATTTCGCGCCGATCGCCGTCGGCAGCGGCGAAGGCGCGCTCATCGCGCAGCACATGCTCTCGCAGGCCCCCGCGAACACGATGGCGGGCGCGGTGTCGCTCGATCCTGCCGCGAAGCTCGACGCGCGCTTCGCCCCGTGTCCCGCCGACGCCAGGCTCTCCCGCGGCAACGGCCTGCCCGGCTTCTTCGAGCAGGGCGTGACGACGGACGATGCGCACGCAACCCGTTCCGGCGCCGTGCGCGGATTCGCCGCCAACGTGGCCGACGCGGACAAGATCGTCGCGCTCACATCGAATCATCTGCGCGTGGTGACGGAAAGCGAAGAGGACGTGTCGGACCTGCCGCTCGTCGAGTTGCCCGCGGAGCATCCCACCGACATGCTCGCCGTGGTGATTTCGGGCGACGGCGGCTGGCGCGATCTCGACAAGACGGTCGCGGAAGCGCTGCAAAAGCAGGGGGTTTCGGTGGTCGGCTGGGATGCGCTGCGCTACTTCTGGGGCGAAAAGACGCCCGCGCAGACGAGCCACGACCTCGCTCGCGTGCTGAAAACCTATGGCTCGCGCTGGCATGCGCAGCACATCGCGCTCGTCGGCTATTCGTTCGGCGCGGACGTGATGCCGTTCGCGTACAACCGCCTGCCCGACGCGCTGCGCGCCAAGGTGTCGTACATGTCGCTGCTCGGCTTCGCGCCCGACGCCGACTTCCAGATTCGCGTGACGGGCTGGCTCGGCATGCCGGCAAGCGACAAGGCGCTGCAGGTGCGCCCCGAACTCGAGAAGGTGCCGCCATCGATCGTGCAATGCGTGTATGGCGCGGGCGAGAAGGACACGCTGTGCCCGGCGCTCGCGAACACCGGCATCGACGTCGTCAAGACGACCGGCAACCACCACTTCGACGGCGATTACAACGCGCTGGCGGCGAAGATCATCGCGGGGTGGAAGAAGGAGATTGCGGCGCGGGGGTAAAGGCGCGAACCGGTCCTCGCTTCCGTCCCGCGAGATACCGCACGCCCGAGGCCCGCCGGGCGCCACCCCGCTCGCGCAAGACCGGGCGATTTCTCCGGGCAATAAAAAACGCCGGCGTGAGCCGGCGCAAAGAGAGACTACTCGAAACCGTTGCTTACGCAACCACAGGCGTCGTCGCCTTCGCGTCCTCTTCCTGCTCAGCCGACGAGCGGATCAGATATTCGAACGCGCCGAGCGACGCCTTCGCGCCTTCGCCCACGGCGATCACGATCTGCTTGAACGGCACGGTCGTCACGTCGCCCGCGGCGAACAGGCCCGGCACCGACGTCTGGCCCTTCGCATCGATTTCGATCTCGCCGTGCTTCGAAAGCGCCACCGTGCCCTTGAGGAACTCGGTGTTCGGCACGAGGCCGATTTGCACGAACACGCCTTCGAGCTCGAGATGATGCGTCTCGCCCGACGTGCGTTCGAGATACGCGAGACCCGTGACTTTCTGGCCGTCGCCGGCAATCGCCGTGGTTTGCGCGTTCACGTGCACCGTGACGTTCGGCAGGCTGCGCAGCTTGCGTTGCAGCACCTCGTCCGCGCGCAGTTGCGCGCCGAATTCGAGCAGCGTCACATGGCTCACGATACCGGCCAGGTCGATCGCCGCTTCCACGCCCGAGTTGCCGCCGCCGATCACCGCCACGCGCTTGCCCTTGAAAAGCGGGCCGTCGCAGTGCGGGCAGTAGGCCACGCCCTTGTTGCGGTATTCCTGCTCGCCCGGCACATCCACGTTGCGCCAGCGCGCACCCGTTGCGAGCACGACGCTCTTCGCGCGCAACGTCGCGCCGCTCTGCGTGCGCACTTCGAAGCCGTTGCCCGTGGGCACGACCGCTTCGGCGCGCTGCAGGTTCATGATGTCGACGTCATAGGCGCGCACGTGCTGCTCAAGCGCCGCCGCAAACTTCGGTCCTTCCGTTTCCTTGACCGAGACGAAGTTCTCGATCGCCATCGTGTCGAGCACCTGGCCGCCGAAGCGCTCGGCGAGCACGCCGGTGCGAATGCCCTTGCGCGCCGCGTAGATCGCGGCCGCTGCGCCGGCGGGGCCGCCGCCGACGATGAGCATGTCGAAAGTGTCCTTCTGGTTCAGCTTCCCGGCGGCACGCGCCGAAGCGCCGGTGTCGAGCTTCGCGAGGATCTCTTCGACGCCCATGCGGCCCTGGCCGAACACTTCGCCGTTCAGGTAGATGGTCGGCACGGCCATGAT
The DNA here is from genome assembly GCF_900096975.1 of Paraburkholderia lycopersici. Taxonomy (GTDB): domain Bacteria; phylum Pseudomonadota; class Gammaproteobacteria; order Burkholderiales; family Burkholderiaceae; genus Paraburkholderia; species Paraburkholderia lycopersici. The sequence goes on along the minus strand of NZ_FMYQ01000004.1, from coordinate 130,125 downwards.
CTGGCGCTTCTCGACTTCGTCCTGGAACAGCGCGCCGTCGATGGTGACGATCTGCACGTTCGGGTTGATCGTCGCCATCGCGTTGATCGACTGCACGACTTCCGGGCAGTTCTGGCACGACAGCGACATGTAGACTTCGAACGAGAACGCGCCGTCGAGCGCCTTCACCTGTTCGATCACTTCGTTCTCGAGCTTGACCGGGTGGCCGCCCACCTGCAGCAGCGCGAGTACGAGCGACGTGAATTCATGGCCCATCGGAATGCCCGCGAACGTGACCTTGACGTCGGAGTTCGCGCGCCTGATCTCGAACGAAGGCGTACGCGCGTTGCCGGCTGCGGCGCCACGACGTTCTTCGTAGGTGATGCGATCCGACAGCGATGCGATGTCCTGCAGCAGTTGCTGCAGTTCCTGCGACTTCTCGCCGTCATTCAGGAACGCAACGATCTCGATCGACTGCGTGACTTTTTCGAGGTAGCTTTTGAGTTGATCTTTGAGATTGGCGTCGAGCATGGCGTTTTTTCCGGCTAGAGAAGAAGCGGGGGAAATGCTTTGAATGCGTTCCGGGCCGCAGGCCGCAAGGGCGCGGCCCGGATATACAGCTTGAGGTACAGCTCAGTTTGACTTCGGCGTCAGGCGATCAAGGCGATCGCAGGGTTCATGCGACGCTTAGATCTTGCCGACGAGGTCGAGCGACGGCTTGAGCGTTTCGGCGCCCGGCGTCCACTTGGCGGGGCAGACTTCGCCCGGGTGCGACGCGACGTATTGAGCAGCTTGCACCTTGCGCAGCAGTTCCTTCGCGTCACGGCCGATGCCGTTGTCGTGGATTTCGCAGAGCTTGATCTCGCCTTCCGGGTTGATCACGAACGTGCCGCGCAGGGCTAGGCCTTCTTCCTCGATCAGCACGTCGAAGTTGCGCGCGAGCGTGGCCGTCGGGTCGCCGACCAGCGGGTAGTTGATCTTGGCGATCGTGTCCGACGTGTCGTGCCACGCCTTATGCGTGAAGTGCGTGTCGGTCGACACACCGTAGATCTCGACGCCCAGCTTCTGGAATTCGGCGTAATGGTCGGCCAGGTCGCCGAGTTCGGTCGGGCACACGAACGTGAAGTCAGCCGGGTAGAACACGACAACCGACCACTTGCCCTTGAGGTTTTCTTCAGAGACCGGAACGAACTTGCCGTTGTGGTATGCGGTTGCCTTGAACGGCTTGACTTGCGTGTTGATGAGAGACATGCGTTGTTTCCTCGCTCTGGGTTGGGAAAAGGTATGGACGAAGATTACGGGAACCGCGTCCGTTTGAAAAATTGGTTGCTTTGATCGCGGGTATAAACCCTGCCTATCGGACCCCATAGTCATCTTCGAGGCCCGCCTGCATGGGCTTCCGCGCCCGCTTCAAGCGTCCCGAGCAACCCTCGGGGCGGTGAGCATACAACGAAACTGCGACATTGCGCCTCACGCGCTCGCCCATTCATGGTGCCTCCGCGCGCAGATCGAGGCTCAGCCAGGTGTGATCGCCGCGATATGCGTCTGGTTCCTCGCGCCTGCCCCTACATCGGCGTGCCGGCGCGCGTCCGGCTTTGGGTATTAGATGCAGGCGCAACGGCCCTTCTGCAAGGCATCGCAGGCTTGCTGCGTCAAAGTGCGCCGCCACGCGCGGTCGCCGCGCGCGCCGCCAGCCGTTCGCGCAAGTATTGCGTGAACGCGCGGATCGTCACGGAAGCTTCACGATGTTGCGGATACAGCGCATGGAGCGCGTTGGGCGGCGGCATGAATGGTTCGAGCACCTCGATGAGCAAACCCGCATCAACCGATCCCGCCACGATGAAGTCCGGCAGATAGCAGATGCCGAGCCCGGCTACGGCCGCGTCGCGGATCACTTCGCCGTTGTTGGCGCGCAGCGGACCATGCACGTCGAAGGCCGTGCGCACGCCGTCGACGACGAATTCCCAGGGCGCCCGGCCCTGCTGCCCGTATGGCAGGCAGGCGTGTTGCGCGAGATCGGCCGGCGTTTGCGGCGCGCGGCGGCGGCGCCGGTACCCGGGACTGCAGCAGGCGATCATGCGCACGTCGGCGAGCTTTTGCGCGACCAGCGTGGAATCGGCGAGCCGCCCGATGCGCAGCGCCATGTCGAACCCCTCGCCGATCACGTCGACGGTGCGATCGCTCAGGTCCATGTCGAAGCGCACGTCCGGATGCTCGCGCAGAAATTCGGCGACGAGCGGCGACAGATGCGCCATGCCGAACGACATGGGCGCACTCACCTTGAGCAGGCCGCGCGGCTCGCTGCGCCGGTCCGACATGGCCTGCCCGGCTTCGGCGACGTCCGAAAGAATCCGCTTTGCGCGCTCGTAGAACTCCTGGCCGAGGTCCGTCACCGCCAGCTTGCGCGTGTTGCGCACGAGCAGCCGCGCGCCGAGATCCGCCTCCAGCGCCGCCACGCGCCGGCTCACGAACTGTTTGGAAAGCCGCAGCCGGTGCGCCGCTGCGGTGAAATTGCCGGTATCCACGGCGTTCACGAAGATCCGCATGTCGTCGAGTTGCATTCCATTGTCCACTTCAACGTGACAGTGATTCGTATCCTACGCCGATTAAAGCCGATTTGATTGACCTAAACTTCTCTCCATCGCAACCGGACACCGAATCGAACCGATTCGAAGGAGAAACGAAAATGATCGAACTTCGCAAGGCAGACCAACGCGGCCGCGCCGAACACGGCTGGCTCAGCTCGCGTCACACGTTTTCGTTTGCGAATTACTACGATCCGGAGCAGATCGGCTTCTCGGACCTGCTCGTCATCAACGACGACCGTGTGGCCCCGGCGCGCGGTTTCGGCAAGCATCCGCACCGCGACATGGAAATCTTCTCGTACGTGCTCGAAGGCGCGCTCGAGCACAAGGACTCGATGGGCACGGGCTCGGTGATCGTTCCCGGCGACGTGCAACTGATGAGCGCCGGCACCGGCGTCGCGCACAGCGAGTTCAACCACTCGGCGGGCGAGCCGGTGCACTTCCTGCAGATCTGGATTGCGCCGAACGTGAAGGGCGCGCCGCCACGCTATCAGCAAAAGAACATCGCCGACGAAGAAAAGCGCGGCAAGTTCCGCCTGATCCTCTCACCGGACGGCGCCGAAGATTCGCTGCTGCTGCGCCAGGACGCCCGGGTCTACGCCGGCCGCATCGACGGCGCGGAAACGGCGAAGGTAGCAATCGGCGCGGACCGCTACGCCTACGTCCACGTGGCGCGCGGCAGCGTGAAGCTGAACGGCGTCGAACTCGGCGAAGGCGATGGCGCGCGCCTCCGCTCCGAGCGCGAGCTCGCCTTCAGCGACGGACACGATGCAGAAGTTCTCGTGTTCGATCTGCGTAATATCGAAGTGTCGGAGCTCTGGTCCTGATCCAGCCAACGGACCGGCGCGCGGCGGACCGCTCGCGGAGAGCGGTCCGCCACCCGGCAGGTGCGGATCCATACGTGGCGAACCGCTTCATTCCTCGGAGAAAACCATGCGATACAACCTGTTCGGGCCCGGCAACGATGCCGTGCTGCTGATCTCGCGCATTCTGCTTGCCGCCCTGTTCGTGCTGTTCGGCTGGTCGAAGATCACCGGCTTTTCGGGCACCGTCGACTACATGGCGCACGTGGGCGCGCCCGCGCCAATGCTCTCCACCATCATCGCCGTCATCATGGAGTTCGTGGTCGGCATCCTGATTCTGATCGGCTTCTACACGCGGCCGCTCGCCGTCCTGCTCGCGCTCTACACCGTCGCGACGGCGATCATCGCGCATCACTTCTGGAACATGACCGGCGCCGAACAAATGGCGAACATGATCAACTTCTACAAGAACGTAAGCATCGCGGGCGGCTTGCTCGCACTCGCGGTGAGCGGGCCAGGGCGGCTGTCGATCGACAGGAAGTAACGCACGGCTTTAACCGAAGAAAAGGCGCGATGCCCCAGGGGATCGCGCCTTTTCGTTTTCCGGCAGATTTGATCAAATTTACTTCCCCGTTTTTCCGTGCGAAGATTTGATCAAATCTTGAGGAGACGCCAATGCCAGGCCGCCAGGGGACAAGCCGGGACCGCGCGCAACGCATTCTCGCCCGCGAACGCGAAGCCTTCGTCGCCGCGCGCCCGAAGTCGCGGGCATTGTCCGCGCAAGCCGCGCGGCATCTGCTGTTCGGCGTCCCGCTGCACTGGATGAACGACTGGTCCACGCCCTGCTCGCTTTACGTGGACGCCGCGCGCGGCGCAACCTTCACCGACGTGGACGGCCATCGCTACGCCGACTTCTGCCTCGGCGACACGGGCGCGATGTTCGGCCACGCGCCGCAAGCCGTGGCGCACGCGCTCGCAGCGCAGGCGCAGCGCGGGTTCACCACCATGCTGCCGGGGGAAGACGCCGTGGCGGTGGCCGAAGCGCTTGCCGAGCGCTTCGGCCTGCCGTACTGGCAGTTCGCGATGACCGCGAGCGACGCCAACCGCTTCGCCGTGCGCTGGGCGCGCGCGGCCACGAGACGGCGCGCGATCATCGTGTTCAACGGCTGCTATCACGGCACCGTCGACGACGTGTTCGTCGATCTCGTCGATGGCCGGCCGACGCAGCGCGCCAGCCTGCTGGGCCAGGTGCACGACCTTCTGCCGACCACCCGCGTGGTCGAATTCAACGATCTCGAAGCGCTCTCACGCGCACTCGCCGACAACGACGTGGCCTGCGTGCTCGCCGAGCCCGCGATGACGAACGTCGGCATGGTGCTGCCCGAGCCCGGCTTCTGGCGCGAGGCACAGGCGCTCGTGAAACGGCACGGCACGCTGCTTTTGATCGACGAGACGCATACGATCAGCAGCGGCCCGCGCGGCTATGCGCGCGAGCACGGCATCGAGCCCGATCTGTTCGTGCTCGGCAAGCCGGTGGGCGGCGGCGTGCCCTGCGCCGTCTACGGCTTTTCCGCCGAATTCGCGGCGCGCGCGCAACAGGCAAAGCACGACGCGCCGCCGGGCCATTCGGGCATCGGCACGACGCTCACGGCGAACGCGCTCTCCATGAGCGCGATGCGCGCAACGCTCGACGAAGTCATGACCGAAGCGGCGTACACCCACATGTTCGCGCTCGCCGCACGTCTCGCCAACGGACTCGCGGCCACGATCGCGCGCCACGGCTTGCCGTGGTGCGTCACGCGCGTGGGCGCGCGCACCGAATTCCAGTTCTGCGCCACGCCGCCGCGCAACGGCAGCGAGGCGCGCGCGGCCATGGACGACGAACTCGAACAGACGCTGCATCTGTATCTGCTCAATCGTGGCGTGCTCATCACGCCGTTCCACAACATGATGCTCGTGTGCCCGGAGACGACCGAGGCCGACGTCGACCGTCTGCTAACCGCCTTCGATGCCTGCCTGACCGAGCTCGGCGAACCCGGCGAGGAAGGCAAGCCGCGATGAAGACGCGCGCGCATCAGTCGCTGCAGGACGAGACCTACGCCACGTTGCGGCGCTGGCTGAGCCTCGGGCGCTTTGTGCCCGGCGAGCGCCTGCGCATTCACGCACTCGCCGGCAAGCTGGGCGTGGGCGAGATGCCGGTGCGCGCGGCGCTCGTTCGGCTCGCGGCCGAGTCGGCGCTCGTGAACCTGCCCAACCGCGGCGTAATGGTCCCGCAGCTCACGCGCGCGCAATTCGACGACGTGCTCGACGTGCGCGTGATGCTCGAAGGCAAAGCGGCGTCGCTTGCCGCCGCGCGTCTCACGGCCGCGGAAATCGCGCGGCTCGATGCGCTGTGCGCGCAAATGGCCGAAGCGCTCGCGCAGAACAAACGCGCACGCTACCTCGACGTGAACGAGGACTTTCACCTCGCGCTCTATCGTGCAAGCGGCTCGCCGTTGCTCGTGGACCTGATCGAAACGGTGTGGCTCCAGGTGGGGCCGATCTCGAACCTGCTGTTCGAAGACACCGCGCTCGCGCACACGCTCAACGAGGCCCACGAAAGCCTGATGCGCCGCCTCAAGCGCCGCGACGCCGAGGGGGCGCGGCGCGCGATCGAGCGCGATCTGCGCCACGCGGCAAAACAGTTGCGCGCGCATTGCCTGCCTGACGACGCGCACGCGGCCGATACGGCTTGATATGCTTGGCGTTCATTTTTCGACCAGTCACACGCGATGCACGACCCGCAAGACAACCTCTTCGCCTATCTCACGTCGCTCCAGCAGTCGGCGCTCGGCGCGCTCAAGCGCCTGCCGCTGAAAAGCCGCGCCGCGCAGGGCACGCTCATGGCGCTGCGCGCCGTGTGCGGCGCGGGCCTCGCGTACAGCATCGGGCGCGCGCTCCACACCGAGCAGGCGTTCTGGGCCGCGATCACGGCCATCGCTGTCACGCAGCACGATTACGCCGATACGCTCGCACAGTCGCGCGACCAGTTCATCGGCGCGATCGCGGGCGGCGCGGTCGGCCTCGCGACGGCCGCGTTCGGCCCGGAAAACCTCGCGGCCTACCTCGTGGCCGTGAGCGTGGTGATCGTCGGCTGCTGGTGCCTGAGCGTGAGCACTGCCGCCCGACTGGGCGCGATCACCACCACCATCGTGCTGCTCGTGCCCATGAACGGGCCGGTGTGGGACGTCGCGCTCTTTCGCGTGGCGGAGGTGGCCATCGGGATGGCCTGCGCGGTGCCCGTCAGCTGGCTGTTCTCGTATGTCGAGCAGCGTTGGCTGCATGCGTGAACGCGTTCTCTCAACTCACGCGAAATAAACCATCTCCGCTCGCTCGGGAATCCGGCCCGCGTTAGCGGCGATAATCCGTTTCGCTGTGCGATGAGGGTTGCGCGCGGCGAATCGCACGAAAGGACGCGTGGCCGATCCTGCGGCGCGTGCGCGCGGCCGGCGTCCGAATGCCCCCATCAGCGTGAAATCGTGCGAAACTCCCCGGCCGCGCTCCGCCACCAGCCAGGCTCGGTGGCGACAATAAGGGGCGCGATCGAGAACGCAACTTACATCGCCGCGACTTCATCCTATGAACACCACCACCCGTCCCGCCGCTCCGAACGCCAAGTCCAGCAAGTCCATGACGCTCCTGCAGATGCTCGCGCTGATCGCCGCCGCCGGCATCGCGGCCTCGCTGCTGTGCCGGTACTTCCTCTGAGCATGGCTGGCCCGGGACGCTACGCAATCCGTTTTAGCTTATGTACAAGAAAGGCGTTGCCCTCGAAATCCAGTTCTCCCCCGAACGCCTGAATGACGGCGCAGGCGATCCATACTGGATCGACCTCACCGCCGACGAAGCCGCCGCACTGCTCGACACCCTGCAAACCAGGCTCGCCGCGCGCGAAACGACCGCAGCACCGCTCGTGGTCGCGCTCGATACGCCGCAGGAAAGTGTCGCGCAGGAAGCGCCGGCAGGCGGCACAACTTCCGTCGCGGACACCGGCGATGGCTTCAGGCAATGGGTGTGCGTGATCTGCGGCTGGGTCTACGACGAAGCCGCCGGCGCACCCGACGACGGCCTCCCCCCCGGCACGCGCTGGGCCGACGTGCCCGACGCGTGGCGCTGCCCGCTCTGCGACGTGGGCAAGGAAGATTTCGCGCTCGTCGAGTTCTGACAACGCGCATGAGCGCGCGCGGCGCTCTCAAGCGCCCGCGCGCCCGAGCGGCTCGTAGAACAGCGCGAACAGCTCCGACTGCGAACTCACGCCGAGCTTCGCGTAAATGTGCTTCTTGTGCGCACGCACGGTCTCGAACGAGATTTCGAGCCGTTCCGCAATCGCGCGCGTGGAAAAGCCGCTCAGGCTCAAGCGCACCACTTCGATTTCGCGCGCCGTGAGCGGCACGCGTCCGCTCTGCTGCGTGACCGCTTCGATGCGGCTCGCGAAGCCCGCCTCGCTGAGCTGCCCCTGCGGCGCCGCGCTTTCCGCCCCGGCCTCCGACACCAGCGCTTGCGCCGCCCCATCCGCGAAATGCTCGTAGGCAAGCCGCTGCCTCATGAGCGCGACCACCCATGGCGCGAACATCGCGCATTGGGCAATGTCGCGCTCCGTGTAATGGTGCTTTGCACCCAGCGAAAAGATCAGCGTGCGCTCGCCGTCGACGGGCAGGTTGAATTGCATTTCGTCGCCGATGATGTTGCTCTTGAAGTAGCGTTGGTAATAGTCCGTCATGCGGAAGTTATCGGGCGCGACTTCGGCGAGCGTGACGAGGCCCGCGCGCGGCTTTTCGCACGCGTTGATATAGAACGGATCGAGCAGGTACATCGCCTCCAGATACGCGCGGAACAAGAGATCCACGGTGCCGTCGGGCATGGGCGACTCGGCGCAGACGAGCGGCGCGCGATCGCGGCGGAATACGAGCGCGACCCAGTTGTCGAACGCGACGAAACGCTCGATCACGCGCGTCAGGCGGGTCCAGAAATCAGGGCCGTCGAGGGCGTCGATCAGCGTCGCGATATGGTGATGGAACGCACGGTCCTGCCAGTCGGGTTCCATGAGTCCTCCGATCAGGGTACCCCTGGTGGGTAATTCCTGGACAAAAATAACGTGGAGATAATAGCCGCTCCTGACGCTCGCGCGGCGCTGACGTAATACATAAAGCCTGAACCATAGGCCCGACTGCCCGCGAGCCCGACGAACGAGGCACTGGAGACAAGCATGCAACTCGAACTCGCGCAGATCCCGCTCGTGGACGGCGCAGTCGCCCCCAACCTGGCCCGCGTGCTCGACGCGATCGGCAAGCGCCGCGAAGGCAGCGATCTCGTCGTATTCCCCGAAGCCACGCTCACCGGCTTTCCCACGCGCGAGAACGTGCGCGACGTGGCCGAAGCGCTCGACGGTCCCGCGCTCACGCGGGTGCGCGACGCCGCCCGCGCCGCGAACGTGGGCGTGGCCGTCGGCCTCGCCGAGCGCGAAGGCGGGCGCTTCTACAACACGACGGTCCTGATCGACGAACACGGCGACGTCGCGCTGCGTTATCGCAAGACGCACCTGTGGGCCACGGACGTGGGCGTGTTCACGCCGGGCGATCGCTACGAGGTGTGCGAATTCAAGGGCATGACCGTCGGCCTACTGATCTGCTACGACATCGAATTTCCTGAAACGGCGCGCGCCGTTGCCTCGCTCGGCGCGGAAATGCTCGTCGTCACGAACGGCAACATGGACCCGTTCGGCCCCGTGCATCGCCGCGCGATCGTTGCGCGCGCAATGGAAAACCAGATGTTCGCGGCGCTCGTGAACCGCATCGGCGACGGCGACGACAACCTGACGTTCCCCGGCGAAACCGCGCTCGTCAGTCCGTTCGGCGACGTGCTCTGCGAGCTGAAGAACGAAGACGCGGTGCTGCATGCGAAGGTGGACCGCGCGCTGCTCGCGCAAAGCCGCGAGCACTACAGTTATCTGCACGACGCACGCATCGCGCTGAATCTCGTCGACGAGAACGACGCGCAAGGCCGCCGCTCGCTCAATATCCGCACGCGCACGCGCTAAGCCGCAGCGCAGCAGCCAGATCCGGCAACAGGCGATCCGGCATGCCGCCCGCGCGGCTCGCCGGGCTCGTCCACGCCCATTGAAACCGCAGCCCCCCTGGAGACAACTGCATCATGAATCCTCCCTCGCCGTCGCATGAACGCGGCGCTCACGTACCGCATCTGAAGCGCACGCTCCGCCTGCCATCCGTGCTGTTGTTCGGCCTCGCCTACATGGCGCCGCTGATCGTCTACGGCACCTATGGCGTGCTCGCCGGCGCAAGCCAGGACACCGCCGCGCTCGCCTATCTCATCGCGCTCGTCGCGATCGTGTTCACGGCGCTCAGCTACGGCAAGCTCGCGCGGCTTTTCCCGGTCGCGGGTTCGGCCTATACGTACACGCGCAAGAGCTTTAATTCGCATCTGGGCTTCATGATCGGCTGGGCCACGCTGCTCGACTACTTCTTCCTGCCGATGGTGATCTGGCTGATCGGCGCGGCTTATCTCGGCGCCGCGTTCCCGAGCGTGCCCACGTGGATCTGGATCGTCGCGTTCATCGTGCTCACGAGTGCGCTGAACATTGTCGGCATCGAGCTCGCGGCGCGTTTCAACATCGTGCTGATGATCGTGCAGCTTGGCATCGCGGCCATGTTCGTAGTCCTTTGCCTGCACTATGCTTCCGCCGCCGCGGGCCCTGGCGGTCTCATCACGGCGCAGCCGTTCTTCCAGCCGCACGTGCCGCTCTCGGCCACGATGGCGGGCGCCGCAATCGCCGCGTACTCGTATCTTGGCTTCGACGCCGTTTCCACGCTCACCGAAGAAACCATCGAGCCCGAAAAGACCATCCCGCGCGCCATCGTGCTGATCGCGCTCGTGGGCGGCGCAATCTTCGTGATCGCCGCATATACGCTGCAGCTCGCCCATCCGGGCGCCGTGTTCAAGGACCCGGATTCGGCCGCCTTCGAAATCGCGCGCAAGGTGGGCGGCGATATCTTCGTGACGATCTTCCTCGCGGGCCTGATCCTCGCGCAATTCGCCTCGGGCATCTCGGCGCAGGCGAGCGTGGGGCGCCTCCTCTATGCGATGGGCCGCGACGAGGTGCTGCCCAAATCGATTTTCGGCTTCATCCACCCGCGCTTTCGCACGCCCGCGATCAACATCGCGATTGCCGGCGCCGTCGGTCTGATCGCGCTGAAGCTCGACGTGGCCACTTCGACTTCGTTCATCAACTTCGGTGCGTTCCTGGCGTTCACTTCGGTGAACCTGTGCGTGATCCGCCAGTATTTCGGCGGCGCGGCGGGCTCGCGCGGCTTCGGCTTCCTCGGCGGCGTCGTGTTTCCGCTGATTGGCGCCGTGACCGACATCTGGCTGCTGTGCAGCCTCGAAAAGACGGCGATCGTGCTCGGCGTGATCTGGTTCGTGCTCGGCCTTGTCTATCTCGGCTGGATCACGCGCTGCTTCCGGCAGGCACCGCCGGAAATGGCGGTGTAAGCGAAGCGCTTCGCTGACGTTTGCAGCAGGTAAAGCGGCGGGCGTCCCTTGCGGGGCGCTCGCCGTTTTGGCCTTCTGGGCCTGCATGAAGGAGGTGACCCAGCGACCCGTACGGCGCTCCGAAATACGGCGACGTGACGGGTCCGCAAGGTCGTGAGCGGAGTGGCAGCCGCTCGCGCGCCGGGTTGGCCCAAGCGTTCGCGTTCGGCGAAAGCCTGTCTTTACCGGTGGCGTGGCACGCGCCCTGCGAATTCCTTCGAGTGGCTTTCGAAATGCCTCGAAAAAACGAGCGTTCGATCGCGCGCGGCGGAACCGAACTACAATGCATCCCGTCCGATGCAATGCCGCATTGCCGCCCTGTTTGCCCTGAACATGTCCCGTTTTTCTAAAGTCGTCCCTCTTTTGCCTGCTCCGCTTCGTCCAGCCGCCCTCGCCGCGGCCGCGGTGACGCTGGCCGCCGCGCTCGGCGCGTGCTCCTCGGCCAAGCCGAACTTCCAGGAAGATCAGTTGCTGAGCAGCGCGCCGAGCCAGTTCTCGCGCAGCTTCAACTATGCGAGTGCCGACGCCTGCGAAGCGTCGCGCCGCGCGCTGCTGAGCCAGGGCTACATGACGACGATCACGCGTAACGACACCGTCGACGCCACCAAGAACTTCCAGCCGACGAGCGACCAGCACATCGTCGTGGAAGTGCATGTGGTCTGCACGCCTGGCGACGCGAGCAATTCGAGCATGGTGTACGTCAACGCCGTGCAGAACGGCTATGCGCTCAAGAAAAGCGATACGTCGGCAAGCGTGGGGCTCTCGATTCTGGGGTCGGTTTCGCTGCCCATTCGCTCGAACAGCGACGAAATGGTGAAAATTTCCAGCGAAACGATCCAGTCGGGACCGTTTTACTCGCGCTTCTTCGATCTGGTGGGGCGCTATCTGAACGCCGCCGCGCGCAGCGAGCCCGTGCCGGGCAGCGGCACGATCAAGATCACGCCGCTGCCGCCGCCCGTCGAGCCGGTCACGGCAAGCGCCGCGCCTGCCGCGACCACGGTGGGATCGGCCGCACCGGCTGCCGCCGCGGCGGCAGCGGCGACAGGCGCGGCCGTACTCCACGACAATGCGTTGCCCGCCGCGCCAGTGCTGACGGCGCCGCCCGCCGCCACTGCTGCGCCGGCGCCGGCCACTGTCGCGCCCGCGCCGGCCAAACCGGCCGCCGTTCCGGCGGAACATGGCGCGACGGGCACGTCCGCGACTCTGGCGAACCCGCAGCCCGCGGTGCTTCCGGCGAGTGTGGCCGCTCACAACGCCGCACCGCCCGAGGCCGCGTCCGCGCCGGCTGCAACGCCGGCCGGCACGAATGCGGCTTCCGCCGACGCCGCAGCGACGCAAACGCTCGCGTCGTCCGCTGCGCCCCATGGCGCGGCGGCGGCCACGCCGATGGCAACACCGGCCGCCTCCACCGCCAGCGGCGCAACCACACCTTAAGCGACAGGGCTCGCGCACGAGCGCGCACCCTCGGCGGCCTGTGCGTTCAGCGCAAGCCGGCCATCATCGCGCCCATCCCCACGAGCAGGCTGCCCATCAGGCGGTTCACGGCGCGCATGCGCTTTGGCCGCTGCAGCACGTGACGCAGGCGGTGCGAGAACAGCGCCATCGAAGCCACCCCGCCCGCGAACAGCAACGCGAACGTCGCCGCCAGCAGCAGGTATTGCCGGTTGGCGCTCCAGGGCGCATCGGCGCCGATGAACTGCGGAAAAAACGAGGGAAAGAACAGCAGGGTCTTCGGGTTGAGTCCCGATGTCGCAAAACCACGCCAGAACAAGTCGCGACGGCTTGCGCCTTCGGCCTCCGGCGGCGCATCCGCGCCGGCGAGCGACCGGCTGCGCCACTGCTTGCAGCCAAGCCACACCAGATACGCGCCCCCCAGCCAGCGCAGCGCCGTAAGTGAATGCTCACTGATCGTGAGCAGGGAATTGAGGCACAGCGCGGTCAGCGCGAGTTGAAGCAGCACGGCGAGCGTGCCGCCCCACACGCATGGCAGCGCTCGGCGCCACCCGGCGTGGAGCGCCTGGCTCATCGTGAGGACGTTGACGGGACCGGGAGTATAGACGAGTACGAGCGCGGCGGCGAGAAAAGAGAGATACAACTGGGTCGACATCTTGTTGTTCTGGAGGGGGCAAGGAATCGGAAGCGCTTGTATGCCTCGATGCCCGGCCGGATACGTTCGCGTTCGGTGGATAGCGCAGCGTGGCGCGCGAGGCGAAGGTCCGGCGGTCGCCGCGGTGGGCGGCAGGAGGGCCCTGACGGGCCGCCGCGGCTTGTGGCTGCGGCGGCGCGCCCCGCGCCGGCAAGGTGGCCGTGCGGGTCGTGCCGGGCATGAAGACATGTCGGAAAATATACCGGTCGAAAGGCTGGATGGGCTTCCTGTTTTGGGCCAATGCCTGGTCAGATTCGGAACATCCTTCCGGTAAAATGCAATATTGATTAATACGATTCTTTTTGCTTATGGCCGCCCGCGAACGCCCCGCCCGCACCCTCGACAGCCAGGATCGCAAGATCCTGAGCGCCCTGCAGAAAAACGCACGGCTTTCGAATGCCGAACTGGCCGAGCAGGTCGGCATGTCGACCACGGCGTGCTGGAACCGCACGCGCCAGCTCGAAGCCGACGGTTATATCGACGGCTATGTCGCGCTCGTGAACCAGCAGAAGCTCGGTTACGCCGACATCGTGATTCTCGAAGTGACGCTCGACCGCCACGAAGACGACGCGCTCGCGCGCTTTGGCGCCGCGCTCGCCGCGCTGCCCGACGTGCTGGAAGCCTATCTCGTCTCCGGCGAGTACGACTACTGGATCAAGGTGGCGGTGGACGGCACCGCGGGCTACGAGCGCTTCCTGCGCGAGAAGCTTTACCGGATTGCCGGCATTCGGCACAGCCGGTCGATGTTCGCGTTGCGCTGCATGAAAGACGTGCCGTCCATGCAGGTGTGACGCTCGTTTTCATTGTGTGGTGCGGACAAAGCGCGTGACGACGCTCAGCGCTGCACGACGAGCGTCACGCGCCGGTTCAGCGCACGGCTCGCGGGGTCGTTGCCCGCCACGAGCGGGTAGTTGTCGGCGTGGCCGATAGCGACGAGCCGGTGCGGCTCGATGCCCCGCTCGACGAGGTAGCGCACCACCGCCCCCGCGCGCGCCGAGGAAAGCTCCCAGTTCGACGCGTACTTCGCGTTCGAGATCGGCGTGCTGTCGGTGTGCCCTTCCACCAGAATGTTGCCCGCTGGCGCATGGCTCAGCACGTCGGCGATACGGCCCAGCACGCCGAGCGATTCGGGCAGCAGCGTGGCGTCGCCCGCGTTGAACAGGATCTTCGCGTTGATGCCGATCTCCACGCCGCGCGACGCGGGTACGATCGTGATCTCGCCGCGCTGGCGCAGCGTTTCCAGCGAAGCCAGCAGCGCCTGATCGGCGGCGGGCGGCTGGTCCGAAGAGGCAGCCGTGCTCGCCGGTTCAGCCGCCGCGCGGATTTCGGATTCCTTATGCTTCGCGAGCTGCATCGCGTAGAGCGCAAGGAACAGCACCATCAATGTCGTGATGAGGTCCGCGTATGAAATGAGCCAGCGGCCGGTATGCGGATCGTCGCCTTCGTCCCCTTCGTGATCGTGGCGGCCCGTGAGCGGCAGTTCTTTGTCGGAGGGCATGTTCATGCTGGATGGCCGGGTTGCGGGTCAGCTCGCGCGCGTCGCGTCCAGTGCCCATACGTTCGCCTCGTCCTGCAGGCTGCCCGTGTTGCCGCTCACTTCGCCCGCAAGACGCGTGGCGATCGTGTGAGGCGACTCCTTGCGCGAAATGGCGAGCAGGCCGTCCATATAGAGTTTGTGCAGACGCAGCTCGCTTTCGATGTGCGCGCGTATCTTGCCGTAGAGCGGCAGAAACACGAGATTCGCGAACGCAAGGCCATAAAGCGTGGCGACGAAGGCCACCGCGATGCCAGGCCCGAGCTGCACGGGATCGATGAGATGCCCCGTCACCTGAATGAGGCCGAGCACCGAACCGAGAATGCCGAACGTGGGCGCATAACCGCCCGCCTGCTGCCACACGCGCGCGGCGGCCATATGCGTGCGGCCGCAGGCTTCCAGCTCGCGATTGAGCGCATCTTCGAGCACGGTGGTCGAGACGCCGCTGGCAAGCAGTTCCAGCCCGCGCCGCGCGAACGGATGAATGCCTTGCAGGTTCATCGACTCGAACGCGAGCAGCCCGTTGAGCTTGGCCTGATCGCCCCACTCCAGCACGGCGGCGAGGCTCGCTTCGTCCACGCGCGGCGCTTTCACGAAGGCCATGCGCAGATGCTTCACGGCGTCGAAAAAGCGCGCCCACGTGTTCTGGATCATCACGGCGCCGAGCGTGCCGCCCAGCACGATGGCGAGCGCCTCCGGCTGGAGCAGGGTGGCGAAGTGGCCGCCTTCGAGCAAGAACCCGGCCGCCACGGCCAGCACGCCGACGACGATACCGATCAAGGTAAGCAAATCCATGCGTATCTCCAGATGAACCTGCGCGCGCATGTGCCTCCGCACGCGCTCAGGGCGCAGGGCGGCGACGCGCGCCGGTATATGCCGCGCCTAGCGTGCGCCAGGCGCCTTGAGCGCGCGCACGGCGTCAAGCAGGCGCTTCTCGATGTCCACGACTTCCATGGGATCGATCTTGATGTCGCGGCGCATGATCCACGACACCTCGTTCTTGCGCGCGTCGGCCATGACCGAAAGCAGGCGCTCGGACACCGCCTGGTCCTCGATCGAGGTGAGCAGCTTCGCGAGGTCGTAGGTATCGAGCGTGCCGACCGCTTCGAACAGCGTGCGCTGGTCGACGAACAGCAGGTCGTCCAGCGAGTTGAGCTCGCCCGGGCCGCGGTCCGTGCGCTTCGAGAAGTACGCCACGCCCTTTTGCTCGACGAAGTTCAGCACCTTCGACTTGCGAAACGCGAAGACCTCGTCGGCGATTTCGGCGTGCGAGAGCTTGTTGAGGATGACCTTGCGCTCCACGCCGATCAGCGCTTCGAGATCGGCCAGTTCGATCAGTTCGAGCTCGCTGTTGATCGACACGTCGAGATCGCTGTCCGCCACCTGCGCCGCGCGATCCACGATGCGCGCGGGGTCGAACGTCACGACCTGGCGGCCCAGTGCGCCCTCCGCCGCCGCCGCGCCGTTGGCGAGATGCGTGGCCTGCCCGCTTTGCATCGTGATGAGATTGAGCTTCTCCATGCGGCGCAGCATGGCCATGACGTGCGGGCGCGAATGGCCCGCCACCGCGCGGCATTTCTGCACGACGTCGGCGAGCGGCACGCTCACCTCGGCACCGGCCGCGCCGTGGCGCGACCAGGTGTCGCCGCCTTCGGCGTGATCGTTGGCGCCCGCGATCAGCGCGAGCACGTGCGCGTAGGAAAGCACCCCCGGCATGAAGTCGGCGTGGGTGTAGGTGGCGAGCAGATCGTCCTTCGCCTTGACGCGGCGAGTAAGCGTGCGCACGATGTGGCGCAGCAGCGGCGAGACGCGCTCGAGTTCTTCTTCGATGATATCGGCCGGCACGACTGTCAGCTGGCAAAAGCTCAGCGCCTTCGCCGTGTTCGGACGCGGTTCGGCGCCGAGCAACGCGGTCTCGCCGAAAAACTCGCCTCGGCCCAGCGTCGCCATCACGACTTTCTTGTCGTCGCAGCGCGTGGATATCTCGACCTTGCCGTCGGCGATCACGAAGATCAGGCGCTCGCCTGCAAAGCCTTCCGAATAAATGATCTCGCCGGGCGCTGCCGTGCGCGACCATGTTTGACTGCGATTCAAGTTCTATCCCCGGTAAAACGATTGCCTCGCGTGCATGATTTTTCTCGGGCTCATGCATTGGCGAAGTCGGTCTATGTGCCGCGTTTACGGCGTTTTCCGGCATGTTCTTGAATCGGTTTGCATCGATGGCGTACACGGCAGGCACGCCGAAAGCCGGTGGCGAGAGCATGCGCGCGAGCGCAAAATTCGACGCTTTGCGCACGCAAACGATTGCGACCGCGAAAAGTGCCTCAAAACCCGGCCATTGGACGGCGGCACGCTTGCGCCTGCCGCGCGCCACCGCGCTTTCATGCCGCAAGCTTTCCCGCCGCGCCGCCGCTCGCCGGCGCGGCGCTCACGCCGGCGCGCGCGAAGCGGATCGCCTGCATCAGCGTTTCGTGTTCTCCCACGTGATTCGCGAGCAGCAGGATCAGTTGCGCGTTGGCCGCCTGGCTCTGCGCTTCGTCGAGGTCGCGGTGCATGTCGATCAGCGCTTCGTAGAAGTCGTCCGGCCTTGCCAGATTGGGTTGCGTGTTGAGCATCGTCGTCTCCTTCTCCTTGTCGCCTATGCCGTGCCCTGAACGCACAGCGCCCGCTTGAGCGCGCGCTCCACGCGCGCGGCATCGGCGCGCCGCCAGCGTGCGCTCACGTGCTGGTCCGGGCGGATGAGATAGAACGCGCCATCCCGCGCGCCGTAGCGCTGCGCCGCCAGACCCTGCACGTCGCGCAGCACGGCCGTCGCCGCAGGCAGGTCCGCGGGCACCGCCGCTTCGCGGTCGAGCACGACGACGAACTTGAGCGGCACCGGCGCGCGCGCGAGCGCCTGCATCGTGGCGAGCGTCGCCGTATCGAACGCCGGGCCCGCGCGGCTGAACACGAGGCCCGCGAATTGATCGCCAAGGTGCGGAAGAAGCCAGCTTTCGCGACCGGAGGCGTCGAGCACCGGCGCATCCGCGCACGAAGCACCAGGCTCCATCTGGCCGCTGAACGCGTCCTCGTCGGGCGTGTTCAAGGTCGACTCGCGCAGCACCGCCGGCACGGAAAGCCGGCCGCTGTTCACCAGTTGCCGCGCGAAAGCATGCTCTCGCGCGAGCGTGAGCACAGCGTCGCGGAACACGCGGCTCACCGCGCTCTTCGGCGTGATGAAGTCGGTGGAGCGCGTGGAATTGCGAATGTTCTCGTCGGCTGCGTATTCGCGCTCGCTTGCGTAGGTATCGAGCAGCGCGTCGGGCGCGTGGCTCCCGAGCACCATCGCGAGCTTCCATGCGAGATTCTCGCCGTCCTGGAAGCCGCTGTTCGCGCCGCGCGCGCCGAACGGCGAAACGAGGTGCGCCGAATCGCCCGCGAACAGCACGTTGCCCTGGCGGAAGCTGTCCATGCGCAGGCACGAGAACGTGTAGATGCTCACCCACTCCAGCTCGAACTTCACGTCGGGCCCAAGCAGCGCGCGCACACGCGGAATCACGCGCTCGGGCGTTTTTTCGAGCACCGGGTCGGCGTCCCAGCCGAGCTGGAAGTCGATGCGCCAGACGTTGTCGGGCTGGCGATGCAGCAGCACCGACTGGTTCGGATGGAACGGCGGATCGAACCAGAACCAGCGCTCGGTGGGGAAGTCGGCTTCCATCTTCACGTCGGCGATGAGGAAGCGGTCCTTGAACGTGCGGCCGTGGCTGTCGAGGCCGAGCAGCTTGCGCAGCGGGCTGCGCGAGCCGTCGGCAGCCACCACGTAGCGCGCGAGCAGCGTGTACGGGCCGTCGGGCGTTTCGATTTCGAGCGCGACGTGCGCCTCGTTCGAGCCCGGCGTGCCGCGCTGCGCGATGCCCGTCACCTGGTTTTTCCAGCGGATTTCGAGGTTGGGCAATGCCTGCGCGCGTTCGAGCAGGAAGCCTTCCACGTAGTACTGCTGCAGATTCACGAACGCAGGCCGGCGATGACCGCTTTCGGGCAACAGGTCGAACGTATAGACGAGCTCGTCCTTGCGGAACACCTTGCCCACGCTCCAGCTCACGCCCTTCCCGACCATGCGCTCGCCGCAGCCGAGACGGTCGAAAATATCGAGCGAACGCTTGGAAAAGCAGATGGCACGCGAACCCGTGGAAAGCGTGCAGTCGTCGTCCACGAGGACCACCTGGACGCCCTGGCGCGCGAGGTCGATGGCCGTCGCGAGGCCCACCGGCCCCGCGCCGACCACCACGACCGGACGCACGCAGGCGGCGGCGTCCGGGGCCTGATCGCTGCATCGCGCATAGTCGAAGGTCAGCGTCTGATAGTCGATCATCGTTTTGTCTCCTGTCGGCCGGAGTCGGCGCCGAGGCGCGACTCCGGTCCCATGCCGCTGCCGGTCGCGGTTCAATCCTGCAACGCGTCCCACATCTCCTTGTCGCGCTGCGCCGTCCAGATGCGCGGATGCGTGATGCCGCTCGCCTCGTCGTAAGCGCGCGTCACGTCGAACGGCAGGCAATGCTCGTAGATGAACACGTGGCCGAACTTCGGGTCCATCGCCCGGCGCGTGAGCGACATCGCGCCCTTCAGGTCGAGCTTCTGCTCCACCGCGGCGCGGCCTTGCGCGAGCAGCGTCATCACGAAGTCCTTCGTGTAGTCGAGCCCCTTGTTGACCTCCGCCGGGTCGAGCAACGCGGGGCCGCGGCCCGGCACGAGCTTCTCGGGCCCGAGCGCGCGCAGCGCTTCGAGCGTGGCGGGCCACTCGGCAAGCTGGGCGTCGCCGCAATAGCAGGCCGCGTCGTATTCGACGAGATCGCCCGAGAACAGCACTTTCTGCGAGGGCAGCCACACCACCGTGTCGCCCTTCGTGTGGCCCGAGCCCAGGTGCGCGATCTTCACTTCGAGCTTGCCGAGGAACAGCGTGATTTCCTTGTCGAACACGAGCGTGGGCCACGTGAGGCCCGGCACCGTCTCGACACCCGCGAAGAGGCGCGGGAAGCGCTCGATTTCCGACTTCATGTCGGCTTCGCCGCGCTCGACGATCATTTCATACGTGCCCCGGCTCGCGATGATCTGCTGCGCGCCTTCCTTGAAATACGCCGACGCGCCGAGCACGCGCACCGCGTGATAGTGCGAGAGCACGACATACTTGATGGGCTTGTCGGTGATACCGCGGATCTTCGCGATGAGATCCTGCGCCATGGCGGGCGTAGCCGTCGTGTCGACGATCAGCACGCCGTCGTCGCCGACGATGACGCCCGAGTTCGGGTCGCCTTCCGTGGTGTACGCGTATGCGTTTTCCGAAAGTTGCGTGAACGTGACCTTCTTTTCTTCGAGGTCTGCCTGGGATGCGAACGCCTTTGCCATGCTGAGTCTCCGTATCGAGGGGCTCTTGAGCCGGGCGGGGCGAAGCGCGCAGGGGCCGGGCGCGGAGCGCGCCAGCCTGGTTGTCTCGCCCCGTTTGGAATGGAAGAACTGGACCGCTGTCGTGCCGGGGTGAAGCCATCATGGCGCCCCGACTTTTATTTGTCAATGGCAAACCAAATCGCTATACACTAATTTATAGGCACTGCGCCGCACCGCGTAAACGCGTCGCGACCGGCGCCGCCGTTCAGTTAACATGGACCCTTTTTCAGCCAGAGAAAAGCGCCAATGAGACCTCGCGACGACAGCGCCGCGTCCGCGCCGGAGGGGAACGCGGCGCCTGGCCGCGCACAGCGCGGCATCCAGAGCGTCGAGGTGGGCGGCCGCCTGTTGCGCGCGCTGGCGAAGGCGCGCGCGCCGCTCGCACCCACCGATCTCGCGGCGAGCGGCGACATTCCGTCGAGCCAGGCGCATGCCTATCTCGTGAGCCTCACGCGGCTCGGCCTCATCAAGCGCGACGCGCTTTCCGGGCGCTACGAGCCCGGCCCGCTCGCGCTGCGCCTCGGGCTGCTGCACCTCGCGCAGCAGCCCGCGCTGCGCGAAGCCGTGCCGCGCGCGGCGGCGCTCGCGCAATCGCTCAACTGCAGCGTCGCGCTGTGCATTGCGGGGCCGCAGGGGCCGACCATCGTGCGCTACGAGCACGCGAGCCTGCCGCTGCACGTGAACCTGCATGTAGGCACGGTGATGTCGCTGCGGGCCACGTCCACGGGGCGTGTCTTCTGCGCGTTTCTCGCGCCCGGGGCGCTCGAAACGCTATGGGCGACGCAAACGGCGCAGCCGGTATGGCGCGGCACCGGCAATGCCGCCCCCCAAACGACAGCGGCGTCGCAGGAACCCGCGGGAACGCCCCTGCCCGAGGCCGCCTTCGTCGAATCGCTCGACGCCATCCGCGCGCGCGGCTACGAATCCGGCATCGACGCGCCCAGCCCCGGCGTGAGCAGTGTTTGCGTACCCGTGCTCGGCCCGCAGCGCGAACTGAGCCTCACGCTCACCGCCATCGGCGCGACCGGCGCGCTCGACGTGCGCCCGGACGGCGCGGTCGTGCGCGCGCTGCTCAACGCCGCTGCCGAAATCGCCGCGGCCGCCTTCCCCTCGACCCCGACATGCCCCGAGTAAGCGCCTCGACCCCGCGCGGCGACGCAATGGACACCGCGAACGAAAACGCCGCGCCCGAAGCCGCCGGCAAGCCTCAACGCGGCATCCAGTCCCTCGACGTCACGGGCGACCTGCTCGCCGCGCTCGTCGCGGCGGGCACGCCGCTGCCGCTGCGCGACCTTGCCGCCGCCGCCGGCATGGCGCCCGCCAAGGCCTTTCCGCACCTCGTGAGCCTGCAGAAGATCGGCCTGCTGGCGCGCGACGCGGTGGGCCGCTACGAGGTCGGGCCGCTCGGCCTCGAACTCGGCCTGATCGGCCTGGCGCGCCTCTCGCCCGTGCGCGAAGCCGACGCCGAACTGATCGACCTCGCCGCCGCCACGGCCATGAGCGTGGCGCTCGCGGTGCCGGGGCCGCTCGGCCCGACCGTCGTGCGCCTCGAGGAGTCGGCGCTGCCGCTGCACGTGAGCCTGCGCCCGGGCACGGTGATGTCGCTCGTGAATACGGCCATCGGCCGCGTGTTCGCCGCATGGGTCGACGACGACGTGCGCGCGGCGCTGCTCGCGCAGGACGAACTGCGGCTCGCGGGCGCGCCGCCGCGCGAGGGCGCGCGCGCCGACTTCCTCGCGCGGCTCGCCGCGATTCGCGCGCAGGGCGTGGACACGGCGCTCGACAAGCCCGTTCCCGGCATCAGCACGGTCGCGGCGCCCGTGTTCGACCATACTGGCAGCGTCTGCCTCGTGCTCGCGGTGATGGGGCCTTCGGGCAGTCTCGACATCGCGCGCGAGGGCACGGCCGCGCAACGGCTGATCGCCGCCGCGGCGCGCCTTTCGCGGCGCTTCGGCTACGTGGAGGGCGCGCCGGCCGCGCCGCCATGATCGCCTGCCGCGCGAGACGAGAAACGACACGCTCACCCAACGAGGACCGCCTATGAGCACCGCTTTCCCCGCCCGGGCGCTGCGCCAGGTCGCCGATCTGCCCTGCCCGCGCGGCCTGCCGCTGCTCGGCAATTTGCTCCAGCTCTCGCCGCCGCGGCTGCATCTGATCCTCGAGCGCTGGGCCGCCGAACTCGGCGCGCCCTACCGCTTCCAGGTGGGCAGCATCCCCATCACGATCTGGACGGACCCCGAACTGGTCCAGCAAATCATGCGCGAGCGGCCGCATCGCTTCCGGCGTTATCAGCCGATCGAAGCCGTGTTCGAGGAGATGGGCTTCAACGGCCTTTTCTCGGCTGAGGGCGTGGCGTGGGAGCCGCAGCGCAAGCTCGTGATGCAGGCGCTTTCCATTCCCAACATCAAGGCGTTCTACCCCACGCTCGCCGACATCACCGGGCGCCTGCACGCACGCTGGCAACGCGCGGCCGAACGCGGCGAGATCGTGGAGATGACCGACGACCTCAAGCGCTACACGGTGGACGTGACGAGCGCGCTCGCATTCGGCGAAGACCCGCGCACGCTCGAGCGCGATCGCGACGTGATTCAGGAGCATCTGGAGCGCATTCTGCCGGGCGTGATGAGCCGCACCAATGCGCTCTTTCCGTACTGGCGCTACGTCCGGCTGCCGTCGGACCGCAAGCTCGAACGGTCGCTCGCGCAGGTGCATCGCCATGCAGACGCGATGATGGCGCGCGCCCGCGAGCGCATGCGCGACGAGCCCGCGCAAACGCCGCGCAACCTGCTCGAAGCGATGCTCGCGCAGCAGCAGGCGCAAGACGGCACCGCGACGATCACCGACGCGCAGATCCGCGCCAACGTGCTGACGCTCCTGCTCGCCGGCGAGGATACGACCGCCGATTCGATTGCGTGGACGCTGCCCTATCTCGCCGCCGATGCGCCGTTGCAGCGCCATCTCGGCGACGAAGCGCAGCGCGTTCTCGGCGCATCTCCGGTGTGCCCCGACTATGCGACGTTGAAAGCGCTCGATATTTTCGAAGCGATCTGTATCGAAGCGACGCGCCTGCGCCCGGTGGCGTCCGTGCATTCGTTCGAGCCGCTCGAAGACGTGGTCGTGGGCGACGTCGCGCTGCCCAAGGGCACGCGCATGTTCTTCGTGGCGCGCCCGGCGATGCTCGACGCAAAGCACTTTGCCGACCCGCAACGCTACGACCCGTGGCGCTGGATGAAGCATGCAGGACGCGAATCCGATGAAAAAGCCCACGACGTGCGCGCTTATCTGCAGTTCGGCGCGGGTCCGCGCGTGTGTCCCGGCCGCCATCTCGCGACGGTGGAAATGCGCCTCGCGCTCTCGATGCTGATGAAGTCGTTCACGATCGAACTGGCGATCGACCCCGCGAAGATTCAGGAAGTGCAGGCGTTCACGATGGTGCCGGACACCATGCCGGCGAGGCTGACGAAGCGCGCAGGCTGTTGAGCGCGCGCCGCTTCAGGCATCGCGGGATGGCGACGCGACGTCCGCCGTGCTGCCGCTCTCGCCGTCGCTGCGCGCCTGCGCGTCGCGCATCTTGGCGAGCGCCTTCGGCCCGAGCCCGAGCGACACGCCGAGCGCGAGCGCATCGAGCACCGCCAGATGCGCGATGCGCACGACGGCGGGCGCATGCGCATCCGCCGCCGCCGGCAGGCGCAGCAAGAGCGGAATGTCGACCACCCACGCGAGACGCGATCCTGCGCTAGTCAGCGCAATGGTCGTGGCGCCGCGCTCCTTCGCGATCTGGATGCTCTCGTTGACTTCCACGCTGCGCCCCGACTGCGAGATCGCGAACGCCACGTCGCCCGGTTCGAGCAGCGCGGCATACAGGCGTTGCAGATGCGCGTCCGTGAAAGCGCTTGCCGCGATGTCGAGCCGCAGCATGCGCAATGCCGCGTCTTGCGCGACGAGCCCCGAGCCCGCGCCCACGCCGAAGAAGTACACGCGCCTCGCGCTGCCGAGCGCGGCCACCGCGGCCTCGAACACGGCCGGGTCGAGCGAGGCGCGCGCATGCGTCACGCCCTGCACGACCGACTCGGTGACCTTGTCGAGCAACGTGCCGACTTCGCCCGCCCACCCGGCGCCGCCCGCCTCGCCGCTCGTCATCTCCGTGGCCAGCGCGAAGGGCACGTTGCCCGCCGCGCTCTGCGCGAGCCGCATCTTGAAGTCGCGCAGGCCGTGCGCGCCCACCGCCCGGCAAAAGCGCGTGACGGAAGGCTCGGACACGTCTGCGCGCAAGGCAAGCTCGGTGATGCTCGCGCGCATGGCGAAGTCGATGTCGGCGAGCACCATCTCCGCGACCTTGCGCTCGGCGGGACGCAGCGACTCCGCGACGTTGCGGATGTGATGAATGAGGTTGGAGACCGGCAAGCTGTTTTTCCCGTGAAAGGTACGAGGCGCCCGCTATCCAGTTTCGATGCGAGCTTCCGCTTCAATCGAGCCGCTTGCCGCTTTCGGTATCGAACAGATGCAGGTGCGCCAGAGGCAAACCCAGCGTCATGCGCTGCCCCGGCGAAACATCCGGGCGCGCGCGCGTGGTGACGCACCATGTCGTGCCGCCTATTTTCCCGTACAAATGGGTCTCCGCGCCAGTCGGCTCGATCACTTCGACGTTGAACGGCACGTCGCCGCCCGCTTCGATGTGCTCGGGACGCACGCCGAGCGTCACGCGCGCGCCGGCCCGCGCCCGGCCTTCCGGCAAGGCGATGCGCACGCCGTCTTCGAGCACGAGCGCCGTGCCGCGCGCGTCGCTCATCACCGTGCCCTCGGCGAAGTTCATCGAGGGCGAGCCGAGGAAGCTCGCCACGAACAGGTTGCCCGGCTTGTCGTACAGATCGAGCGGCCGCCCGATCTGTTCGATGCGCCCCGCGTTCATCACGACGATGCGGTCGGCCATCGTCATCGCCTCGATCTGGTCGTGCGTGACGTACACCACCGTGTTGCGCAGGCGCTGGTGCAGGGCCTTGATTTCGGTGCGCATCTGCACGCGCAGCTTGGCGTCGAGGTTCGAAAGCGGTTCGTCGAAGAGGAAAAGCGCCGGCTCGCGCACCACGGCGCGGCCCATGGCGACGCGCTGGCGCTGGCCGCCCGAGAGCGCGCGCGGCAAGCGCTCCAGATAGCCCGAGAGGTTGAGCATTTTCGCGGCCGCCTCGATACGCGGCTTGAACGCGGTTTCGCGCTCCTTGCGAATGCGCGGGCCGAATGCGATGTTGTCGTACACCGAGAGATGCGGGTAGAGCGCGTAGCTCTGGAACACCATCGATACATTGCGCTGCTGCGGCGGCAACGCGTTAGCGCGCGCGCCGCCGATCGTAAGGTCGCCGCCGGAGATGTCCTCGAGACCGGCGATCATGCGCATCAACGTAGTCTTGCCGCAGCCCGAAGGCCCGACCAGCACGACGAATTCGCCGTCTTCGATGTCGAGATCGACGCCGTGCACGACCTGGGTATCGCCATAGCGCTTGTAGATGCCGTTCAGTTGTACCGCTGCCATGCTTTCCTCGTTTGCCTGAATGCTTGCGTAGATGGGTGCCGCCATGTGATCGAGATTGCGTTCTACGTTGCGTGCGCGACTCAGAACGGATCGAGCGTCAATTCGTTGGCCATCAGCCGGTTGCCCGCCATGAGACCTGCGTCCACGGGCAGCGCCACGCCCGTAATCACCCGCGCTCGCGGCGAGGCGAGAAACTGCACGGCGTCGGCAATATCCTCGGGCGTGGCCACGTCGCCGAGCGGATACCATTTGCTTAGTTCTTCGAATATCTTCGGATGCCGCTCGACACGCATGCGCCACGCAGGCGTCTTCACGGTGCCGGGGCAAACGATGTTCGCGCGTATGCCGTGCGGTCCCAGCTCCATGGCGAGCGCTTTCGTGTAGCTCACGAGGCCCGCCTTCGCCACGCTGTACGCGGGATGGCCGAGCGCCGTGAGGCCGTTCACCGAGCCGATCAGCACGAGTGCGCCGCGCCTGCGTTCGATCATCGAGGCCCGCACGGCTTCGACCGTATAGTAGGTCCCGTTCAGGTTCAGCTCGACGTCGCGACGCCAGCTCGCCGCGTCGGTGTGCGCGAGCGTGGTGCCGAGCGCGCCGCCCGCATTCGCCACCGCCACGTCCACGGGTCCGCGCGCCGCCACGCCGCGCGCCACGGCGTCGGTCACCGCGGCCTGATCGCTCACATCGGCCGCGAACGCTTCGAGACGCGCGGCGCCGAAATCGCCCGCGAGCTGCTGCACGCCCGCAGCGTCGCGATCGAGCGCGAGCACCGTGTCGCCCGCGTCGAGAAACCGCTTGCACAGCGCGCGGCCTATGCCGCCGCACGCACCCGTCACCAGCACGACCCGGCTCATCTCGATCCTCCGTGCGGTCCGCCGCTCATGCCAGCGAACCTGAAAATTTCCTACATATGAATGGGGCGCGGCTATCCCATACGGGTTTACACGAATCGTTCCACGCTGCTGCACCGCATGAATTTCCCCTGTTTTACAGCATGTTATGCAAATAACGGCGCGCAAAACAATATCGGGATTACCAGGTGACAACGCTTTTTTCATCCTGTAGGATTTTTTCAAACAACGCAACCCAGCGGCCGGGTCACGGCGGCGGCATAAGCAGGAAAACCACCCAGGAGAGAGAGAATGTCGTTTCAGGCACGTGCAACCACCACGCTCGGCAAGCTCGCCGTCGCGCTCGCATTTGCGGGCATCACCGCCGCGGCGCATGCCGATACGGTTCGCGTGACCGTCGCGCACTACAGCGACGCCACGGCCCCGTACTTCGAGAAAATGGCCAAGCAGTTCGAGGCCGCCAACCCCGGCATCACGGTCAAGATCGAAGACGTGAACTGGGATTCGCTGCAACAGAAGCTGCAAACGGACATTTCCGGCGGCGCCAATGCCGACCTCGCCATCATCGGCACGCGCTGGCTGCTCGACTTCGTGAAGGACGACATTGCCGAGCCGCTCGACCCGTACATGGATGCGAACTTCAAGGCGCGCTTCATCGGTCCGTTCCTCGCTCCGGGCGAAATCAACGGCAAGATCTACGGCCTGCCGATCGCCGCTTCGGCGCGCGCGCTGTACTACAGCAAAGACATGCTCGCTTCCGTTGGTTATCCGAATGGTCCGAAGACCTGGAACGACGTGATCGACGCCTCGAAGAAGCTCAAGGCGAAGGGCATCGCCGGCTTCGGCCTGCAAGGCAAGGAAATCGAAACCGACGTGTACTACTACTACGCGCTGTGGACCCACGGCGGCGAAGTGGTAGGCAAGGACGGCAAGGCCGCGTTCAACTCGCCCGCTGGCGTGAAGGCCGCCACGCTCTACAAGACGATGATCGACGACGGTCTCACCCAGCCGGGCGTGACGGGTTACAGCCGCGAAGACGTGCAGAACCTCTTCAAGCAGGGCCGCGTGGCGATGATGATCTCGGCGCCGTTCCTCGCCAAGCAGTTGAAGAAGGAAGCACCGAACATCAAGTACGGCATCGATCCGATCCCCGTGGCAACGACGCCCGCCACCTACGCGGTGACCGACTCGATCATGATGTTCAAGAACTCGAAGGCGAAGAAGAGCGCCTGGAAGTTCCTCGACTATCTGTTCACGAAGGAACCGCGCGTGGAGTTCACGAGCACGGAAGGCTTCCTGCCGACCACGAAGGCGGAGGCGACCGATCCGGCGTTCCAGGACCCCGACACGAAGGCATTCATCGCGCTGCTGCCGCACGCGAAGTTCGCGCCGACCGTGACGGGCTGGGAGGACACCGCGAAGGCCGTGACCAACGCAATGCAGTCGATCTACCTCGGCAAGGCCAAGCCGGCCGACGCGCTGAACCAGGCGGCCACGGAAGCGAACAAGTCGCTCGGCAAGTAAGCCTCATTCGAGCCTCATCTGTACGGCGAGACCGGCGCGCGCCCCGAACTCCGCGGCGCGTGCCGGAACGCCTGAGAACCGACGTTTCGAAGCACTGACGATTCGACATGACTACGGGTCCCCTGAAACCCTCGCCCGCCGCCGCGCCGGCCGGCGACGCCCCCGACCGATCACGCGCACGAACCCGCATGAGCCGACTACCCCGCGCCGTTGCCGCGCCCCGCGCACCCTGGCTCCTGATCGTGCCGAGTCTCGTGCTCGCGCTGTTCATCATCAGCTATCCGATCTTCAACATCGTCTACCAGTCGCTGCACGATGTATCGCGCTTCGGGCAGATCCGCGATTTCAGCGGCCTGCAGAACTTCTATAACGTGTTCGGCGATCCGGTGTTCATGAGCGCCCTCAGGAACACGCTGATCTGGACATTCTTCGTCGTGGTGGGCACGGTGCTCATTTCCGTGCCGGTCGCGCTCGTGCTCAATCAGGACTTCTACGGTCGCGGCATTGCGCGCACCATCGTCATGCTGCCGTGGTCCGTCTCGCTCACCATGACCGCCGTGGTGTGGCGCTGGGCGTTCAACGACGACTACGGCATGGTCAACGTCACGCTGCAACGGCTCGGCCTGACCTCCGGACCGATTCACTGGCTCGCGACACCCGAATATGCGTTCCCCGTCGAGATTTGCGTGGGCATCCTCGTGTCGATACCGTTTACCACGACGATCCTGCTCGGCGGCCTTTCCTCGGTGCCGGGCGACATCTACGAAGCCGCGCGCATCGACGGCGCAAGCGCGTGGCAGCAGTTCCGCAAGCTCACGCTGCCGTTGCTCAAGCCGTTCATCAACATGGCGATCCTGCTGAACGTGATCTACGTGTTCAACTCGTTTCCGATCATCTGGGTGATGACGCAAGGCGGCCCCGACGACAGCACGCATATTCTCGTCACTTACCTTTACGAACTGGGCTTCCGCCTGGGACGACCAGGCGAAGCGGCCGCGGTCTCGCTCATCATGCTCGTCATCCTGTTCGCATTCTCGGTGGTCTACCTGCGCTTGCAGGCCAGACGTGGCAACGCAGAAGGAGACCTCGCATGAACCGCAAGCTCAAACGCTCGATCTGGTGCTGGCTTGCGCTTTCACCGCTCGTCGTAGCCGTGCTGTTTCCGTTCGCCGTGATGTTCTTCACCTCGTTCAAGCCCGCTTCGGAGGTGTTCGTCTACCCCGCGCGCTGGCTGCCCATGCAATGGCGTTGGCAGAACTACGTCGATATGTGGCAGGCCGCGAACTTCGGCGTCGCGCTGCGCAACAGCATTGTCGTGAGCTGCCTTTCCACCGCGCTCGCACTCGCCGTGAGCCTGCCGGCCGCCTATGCGCTCGCGCGTTTTCCGTTCCGCGGGCGCGGCCTCTACCGGCAGTTCCTGCTGGTCACGCAAATGCTCTCGCCCATCCTGCTCGTCGTGGGCCTGTTCCGCCTCGCCGCGATGATTCCATATGGCGACGGCAATCTCGTCGATTCGAAGATCGGCGTGATCGTGTCGTACGCGGCATTCAACATCGCGTTTGCCGTGTGGATGCTCTCGTCGTATTTCCAGACCGTGCCGCGCGACCTCGAAGAATCGGCGTGGCTCGAAGGATGCAGCCGCACCGGCGCGGTCTTCCGCGTGTTCCTGCCGCTCGCGGTCCCGGCCGTGGTGGTGACGGCGATCTTCACGTTCATCAGCGCGTGGAACGAATTCGCCGTGGTCTATACGTTGATCCGCTCGCCGGAAAACAAGACGCTCACGGTGCAGGTCACCGACATGGTGGCCGGCAAGTACACCGTGGAATGGCAGCTCGTCATGGCGGCCACCCTGGCGGCCACGCTGCCGGTTTCGGTAGTGTTCGCCTGGTTGCAGCGCTACATGGTGAAGGGGCTGGCGCTTGGCGCCGTGAAGTGAAGACCGGCGAGCGCCGACCGAAATGACGACGGCGGGCACACGCCCGCCGTTTTTTTGTCGGGCCGCGTGCGGGCTACTTGCCAAGCTCGTGCCCGATCACGCCGCCTGCGACCGCGCCGCCCACGGTGCCGACCGCGCTGCCGTTGGTCGCCTTGTTGCCGACATAGCCGCCCGCGGCCGCGCCGCCCAGCGTGCAGGCACCGGTACCCGCCGCAGCGAGGAAAACAGCGATGACGAGCGGGACACGCGCCGCGCCGATATGTCGAAGCCAGTTCATCGTCAATTCTCCTGATCGATGGTTATGGCCTTGGTGCAGCAAGCATCGTGCCGCGCCGGCGCAGCCTCGCGGCCCGTTGCCTCAGCCATGGTGCAGATGCAGCAGAATCAGCGTGAGCGTGACGAGCGAGCCGATCGTGGAATGCAGGATCGTGCGCGAGGTCACGTGTGCCTCGCGCCGATAGTACTCGGCGAGCATGAACGGACCCGTGCCCGTAGGCAACGCGGCGAGCAGCACGGCGATTTCCACCAGTTGAGCCGGCAGCGCGAACACGCGGTCGGCGAGCCACCAGGTAAGCAGCGGCTGCACGGCGAGCTTGCCGAGTGTGAGCCACCACGAGGACTCGCGCGGCGCGGCGCCGCTCGTGCGACGCTCCGCCAGAAAAAGGCCGAGGCTCACGAGCGCGCACGGGCTCGCCGCGCTGCCAAGGAGCTTGAGGAACGTTTCCGCGCTCGCGGGCAGCGTGACATGCGCGGCCGAAACGATCGCGCCCAGCGCGGGCGCCACCAGGAGAGGATTGCGCAACAGCGAACGCACGACCTTGATGGCGAGCCGATGCGGACGCCGCTCGCTTTGCAGCCCCGTCTCGATCAGCACGATGGCGATGGCGAACAGCACGCAGACAACGAGTATCGTCGCGAGGGTCGTGGCCGTGAGACTCGACGGTCCGAACGCGATCATGCACAGCGGAAAACCCACGTAGCCCGTATTCGGATAGGCGGCGGCGAGGCCGTCGATGCTCGCATCCGCGAGCGGCCGGCCGAGAAACACGCGCGCGCCCACCACGGCGGCGAATACCGCAAGTCCCGCAAGACCAAACGCCGCGACGAATGCGGGCTGAAACAGCTCGTGCCACGTTGCGTGCGCAAGGATATCGAAAAGCAGCGCGGGCAGCGCGAGCCAGACGACGAAGCGGTTCAGTTCCGATGCGGCGGCGGGTCCGAGGACATTCGCGCGACGGCAGGCGAAGCCCGCGAAGATGAGGCCGAAAACGGGCAGGAGAATGGAGACGGCGGAAAGCATGGAGGTTCTTGAATGCAAAGCGCGCGGACCCGCCGCGCGCCTGAGCGAAAAAAAAGGCGCGGAAACGGCCTAATCCATCGCCGCGTGGCTCGTATCGGCGGCAGCGGCGTTCGAGTTGGTCCGGATCAGGAAGAGCAGCGGAATCACAAGCAGCGTGGCCACGAACATCATCTTGAAGTCGTTCAGATACGCGATCATCTGGGCCTGCTGCGTGATCGACTGATTGAGCACGGCGAGATCGTACCGCGAACCGCTTTCGAGCATTGTCTGGACTGCGGGATTGAAGGGCGTGATGTTGGCGGCGAGGTCGGCATGAGCGATCTGCGTGCCGCGCGTGACGAACGTCTGCACGATCGAAATACCGATACTGCTGCCGATGTTGCGCATGAGGCTATAAGTGGCGGTGCCGTCCGCGCGCAACTGCGGCGTAAGCGTCGAGAAAGTCAGCGCCGAAAGCGGCACGAACACGAAACCAAGGCCGAAGCCCTGCACCACGCCCGGCCACACGATATCCGAGGCCGAAAGCACGAGCGTGTACTGCATCATCTGCCAGAGCGCGTACGCGGAAACCATGAAGCCGAACAGCAGCATGGCGCGCGCGTCCACGCGCTTCAGTATGCGCCCGGCGATCAGCATGGCGATCATGGTGCCCGCGCCGCTCGGCGCCGTAACGAGACCCGTGGTGGCGACCGGATAGCCCATGAGGTTCTGCAGCATGGGCGGCAGAAGCGCCCGCGTCGCGTAGAGCACCGCGCCGATCACGAAGATGAATAACGTGCCCGTCGCGAAGTTGCGGTCCTTGAGCAGTTGATAGCGAAAGAACGTACCGGGGCCCGAAGTCGCTGTGTGCACAATGAAAAATGCAAACGCGATGACCGCAACCAGCGCTTCGACGCGTATTTCGAGCGAACCGAACCAGTCGAGTTGCTCGCCGCGGTCGAGCAGGGCCTGCAGCGCGCCGATGGCGAGCGCGAGCGTGGCGAAGCCGAAGACGTCGAAGCGCTGTTGGCGGCCCGGCTCGCGCGCGGGCAGGAAAGTCGAAACGCCGAAGAATGCAAAGACGCCCACGGGCACGTTGATGAAGAATACCCAGCGCCAGTTGTAGCTATCGGTGAGCCAGCCGCCCAGCGTGGGCCCGAGCACGGGCCCGACCATCACGCCCATGCCCCAGACCGCCATGGCCTGCCCCTGGCGCTCGCGCGGGTTGATGTCGAGAAGAATGGACTGCGAGAGCGGCACGAGCGACGCGCCGAACACACCCTGCAAAAGCCGCGACGCGACGATCTCGCCCAGCGTTTCGGAAAGGCCGCACAAGGCCGAGGCCACGGTAAATCCCGCAATCGCCACACCGAGCAGCCGCTTTACGCCGTAACGGTCGGCAAGCCAGCCCGTAAGCGGCGTGGCGATGGCCGCCGCGACGATATATGAGGTGAGCACCCACGTGATCTCGTCCTGGGACGCGGACAGCGTGCCCTGCATGTGCGGCAGCGCGACGTTGGCGATCGTGCTGTCGAGCGTCTGCATCAGCGTGGCGAGCATGATCGAGAGTGTGATCATGCCGCGGTTGAGCGGGGCTTCCTTGTCTGAGTCCGCCCGATGCTGCGCGGCGGAGCCGTCCTGCATGACTGCGGTCATTGTGATTGGGGGCGGAGCGCGTTGCGTTGTAATCGTAAGCGTGCTTATTATACGACTCGCCCTCCTCTACGCAACCGGTATCGGTGAGTACGCCCTCGCGAAGGCGCACGCCGCTCCCCCGTATAATCTGGCGATGACTACCGACCTTGAAAGGCGCTTTGGCTTCCTGGTCGTCGACGTGGGCCGGCTCTACGGCAAACGTTACGACGAGCTTGCGAAGTCGTCGCTCGAACTCACGCGCGCGCAGTGCCGCATGATCGCGTACCTCGCGCACTATGGCGCCATGAACCAGGCGAGCCTCGCCGAGCTGCTGGAAGTCGCCCCGATTTCCGCCGGCCGGCTGCTGGAGCGCATGGAAGAAGGCGGCTGGGTCGCGCGCACGCCCAACCCCGACGACCGCCGAGAATTGCTGGTGAGCCTCACGCCCAAGGCGGAAGGCGTCCTTACGAGTGCGCGCCGCGTGGGCGACGAAGTGCAGGCGGAGGCGCTCGCGGGCTTTACGCCCGAAGAGGCGGAGCAGTTCAGCGCGATGCTCCAGCGTATGCGCGCCAATCTTGGCGCGCTCGTAGAGCGTTAAAGGCCTTAAAGGCCCTTGCCGCCCTTATTGTCGTGCGATCTGCGCCGCCGCGTTGCGCCTCCCAACGCTAGCGCAGGCGCACCAGCGTGGACTTGAGTTCAGTGTATTTTTCGAGCGCGTGCAAGGACTTGTCACGCCCGTTGCCTGAT
Source organism: Paraburkholderia lycopersici (assembly GCF_900096975.1). GTDB lineage: Bacteria > Pseudomonadota > Gammaproteobacteria > Burkholderiales > Burkholderiaceae > Paraburkholderia > Paraburkholderia lycopersici. The sequence continues at coordinate 96,574 of NZ_FMYQ01000004.1, read as the reverse complement.
TCCTTGAAGCCGCCGAACGGAAAGTTCATGTCGCCGCCTTCGTCGTAGCAATTCACCCACACCGTGCCCGCACGCAGGCGCCGCGCAATCTCGTGCGCATGCGTGAGATTCGCGGTCCACACGGCTGCCGCGAGTCCATAGTCGCTGTCGTTGGCAATGCGCACCGCTTCGTCGATCGTGCCGAACGTGATGACGGAGAGCACCGGCCCGAAGATTTCCTCGCGAGCGATCTTCGCGTCATGATGCGTGTCGAACACGGTCGGCTCCACATAGAAACCGCCGCTCCCCGCGTTCACGCGCTCGCCGCCGATCAGCAGCTTCGAATCCTTGCGTCCGGCCTCGATATAGCCCAACACCCGCTCCATCTGAATCTTGTCGACGATTGCGCCCATCGACACCTGCGGATCGAGAGGATTCCCAGGCTTATACGCCTTCGCTGCTTCGACGAGCTTTGCAAGGAACACGTCCTTGATGTCGCGATGCACGAGCAGGCGCGAGCCGGCCGTGCACATCTCACCCATGTTGTAGAAGATCGCACCCGCTGCGGCGTTCGCGGCGCGGTCCAGATCGGGGCAATCGGGCAGTACGATGTTGGGCGATTTTCCGCCGAGTTCGAGCCAGACCCGCTTGAGATTCGACTGGCCTGCGTACTGCATGATCTGCTTGCCCACGTTCGTCGATCCCGTGAACGCGATGCAGTCCACGTCGCGGTGCAGGCCAAGCAGCTTGCCCGGCTCGCCGCCGCCAGGCAGCACGTTGAACACACCTGCTGGAATCCCGGCCTCGTGTGCAAGCTGCGCCACGCGAATGGCGGTGAGCGGCGACTTTTCCGAGGGCTTGAGCACGACACTATTGCCCGCTGCAAGCGCCGGAGCGAACTTCCACGAGGCCATCAGGATCGGAAAATTCCACGGCACGACAGCGGCCACCACGCCAATGGGCTCGCGCGTGACGAGGCCAACGAGATGATGGTCCGCGGGCACGACTTCGCCGCCCACCTTGTCGATGGCTTCGGCGAACCACTCCACGCAGTAAGCCGCGCCCGGCACGTCCACGGCCGTCGTGTCGCCGATCGGCTTGCCCGCGTCGAGCGTTTCGAGCAACGCAAGTTCCTCGAGGTGCTCGCGCATGAGCGCGGCCCAGCGCAGCAGAATCGCCTTGCGCGCACGCGGATTCAGCCCGGCCCATGCGCCTTCGTCGAACGCGCGGCGTGCGGCGCCCACTGCGGCGTCCACGTCGGCTGCGCCGCAGTCGGCCACGTTCGCGAGCACCCGGCCGTCGACGGGGCTCACGCAGTCGAAGGTGCGGCCCGAATATGCGTCGCGGTAAGCTCCGTCGATGAATGCGCGGCCTTCGATCGAAAGCGTTGCGGCCTTGTCCTGCCAGTAAGCGAGAGTTTTCTTTTCCATGAGGATGCCTCAATGATTTTCGATTCAGCCTGCGCGCCGCGGCGCAGCGGCAGGCGAACCGGGTTCGCGCGATCGGCGAGTCAGAAGGTGGGCGGCGAGTTTGCCGACACCACTTCGCAGACTTCGTTCGCGCTGGGATTGCGAAACCGGTGCGGGAAGCGGCTTTCGAAGTAATAGCTGTCGCCGGGGTCTAGCAGCCACGTCGTGCCGTCTACGGTCAGTTCCAGTTGACCGGCAACCACCACGCCGCCTTCGTGCCCCGCGTGCATCAGCGTTTCGGGGCCCGTGTCTGCAAGCGGTTGGTAGACCTCGCGCATGATGCACATGTTGCGGTCTTTCATGTTCGCGCCGGCCAGATAGAACGCAATCGCTTCATTGCCGAGGTTCGGCATTTCACCGCGCCGCGACACGACTTCCGTCCCCTCGCTCAGATCGAAGGTGAAGAATTCGGCGAGGCTCATGGGGATGCACTCGAGCAGCTTTTTGAGCGACCCGACGGAGGGACTGACGCGACTTTGCTCGATCAGCGAGATCGCGCCATTGGTCACGCCGGCACGCTTGGCGAGTTCGCGCTGCGACAAGCCATAGCGTTTGCGAACATGACGCAGACGTGTGGCGACTTCGGACGACACGGAAGCGGACTCGGACACGATGAGGAACCGTTGGCAAGAAGACGCGCGGTGCGGCGCGGTTGACGTGTTGAATATTCTAATCAGTTTGCTTTTTTTTGCGTCAGTACAAACCCCTGTAAGTTATTAGAAATATAAGGACAGGAGCCGATATTTCGCAGAACATGCGATCTCGCGACGTCCTCGGGGAAAGTGCTGACATCAAAAACGTGAAAAAATAATTGACGCCCTTTTTGGCTCGTATATGCTGAACTACAGGTCGAGCACAGCCTGGTTTCCGCGACGTTGCAGCGCAAAAACCGTGTTTTATGCGAGAAACATAGCGAATCGGCCGCGTTTGGAAAGCGATACATCGAAGTCGTCCAATGTTTAATGCAGCAATCAATTTGACGACCTCGAATGCTTGAACCGGGCGCCTTTGTTCAACGCAACCAGTCGAGTGTTATTGTGAGAGTCCGTGGCCCTCTGGTGAGATGGGATCGTCGTCATGCGAGGTGTCTTCGCAGTGACTGCGCCGCCCTCGCCGACGGCAGTAGCGGCAGGCTTGCCTCTCGCCTGCTTCTATCTGTCTTCACAATCCTTTCCCGCCGCTCCGTCCGGCGTCATAACTCCGTTTCCGCGCGCGCATTCATCGCCGTCCATACGGACGAAGTCGCGTCGCTTCTGCCCTAGCGCCTCTCCTTCCAACGCTGTTCGTTTTCTTCGCCGTCGTTTTTCCGCGAGGCGTGCACTCGCGCCTGAACGATGTGGATGCGCACGCCTGAATACGGTGGCGCCTCACACCGGCAGAAAACGAACCGCGTACATGATCTCCACGCGCAGCGCCATGCGTTAGCGCCGCTGCGCGGAGCACCCTGGGTTTGTGGTTTTGCGTCTCGCAAGGCTGCAAGGTCATGTCACGCCCGTAGCATCGATACAGTCCGCACGGGCAAGCAGATAAATCATTAGTCATGCGAACCAGACCCCTGGTCGGCATCACTGCCGACCGTACGATGATGGGAGCCCACGCTTCCCACGTTGCCGGCGAAAAGTACATTGCCGCGACGGTGGACGGTGCTGGCGCGCTCGCGCTCGTGCTGCCGGCGCTCGGCGAGCGCCGGGCGGCGGCGGACATCCTCGACGCCGTGGACGGCCTGCTCTTCACCGGCAGCTACTCGAACGTCGAGCCGCATCGCTACGGCGGCGCGGCGAGCGAAGCGGGCACGCTGCACGATCCCGCCCGCGACGCCACCACGCTGCCGCTCATGCGCGCCGCAATCGCGGCTGGCGTGCCGGTACTCGCCATCTGCCGCGGCTTCCAGGAGATGAACGTCGTGTTCGGCGGCACGCTGCATCAGCAGGTGCATGCCGTTGCCCGCTATGACGACCATCGCGAGAACAAGGACGACCCGCTCGACACGCAATACGGCCCGGCGCACGCGTTGAAGCTCGTGGAAGGCGGTCTTTTGCAGCGGCTCGCCGGTGGCGAACGCGAAGCACAAGTGAATTCGCTGCACGGACAGGGCATCGAGCGGCTGGGCGCGGGCCTCGTGGCCGAGGCATTCGCGCCCGACGGCCTCATCGAAGCCGTGAGCGTGGCGAACGCGCAGAGCTTTGCACTCGGCGTGCAGTGGCACCCCGAGTGGAAGCACGCCGACGACGCACTATCGACCGCCATCTTCCACGCGTTCGGCGAAGCCTGCCGCAACCGCATGCTGGCCCGAATACCGGGCGGGGCCGGATACGACGTGGCGCACGCGCCGCGCACCGCCCATGCCTGAAGCCGGCCCATACAGAACAGAGAGAAAGATCATGCACGACATCGACGAATTCCTGAAGAAACATCACATCACCGAAATCGAAGCGATCATCCCGGACATGGCGGGCATCGCGCGCGGCAAGATCATTCCACGCAGCAAGTTCGAATCCGGCGAATCCATGCGCCTGCCGCAAGCCGTGATGATCCAGACCGTCACGGGCGACTATCCCGAAGACGGCAGCCTCACCGGCGTCACCGATCCCGACATGGTGTGCGTACCCGACCCGTCGACGATCCGCATCATTCCGTGGGCCGTCGATCCCACCGCACAAGTGATCCACGATTGCGTGCATTTCGACGGCACGCCTGTGGAAATCTCGCCGCGCCGCGTGCTGCGCCGCGTGCTCGAACTGTATGAAGCGAGGGGCTGGAAGCCCGTGATCGCGCCCGAGCTCGAGTTCTATCTCGTCGACATGAACAAGGACCCGGACATTCCCCTCACGCCGCCGGTCGGTCGCACGGGCCGCCCCGAAACAGGCCGCCAGGCGTACTCGATCGAGGCCGTGAACGAGTTCGATCCGCTCTTCGAGGACATTTACGAGTACTGCGATATTCAGGACCTCGAAGTCGATACGCTCATTCATGAAGTAGGCGCGGCGCAGATGGAGATCAACTTCCTGCACGGCGATCCGCTCAATCTCGCCGACCGCGTTTTCCTGTTCAAGCGCACGGTGCGCGAAGCAGCGCTGCGCCACCACATGTATGCCACTTTCATGGCGAAGCCCATGGAAAACGAGCCGGGATCGGCCATGCACGTGCACCAGAGCCTCGTTTCCGCAGAGAGCGGTCAGAACCTCTTCACCGGTGCGGACGGCAAGCCCACCGACATGTTCTACGCGTATATCGCCGGCATGCAGAAGTACACGCCGGCACTCATGCCGATCTTTGCGCCGTACATCAACTCGTATCGCCGTCTTTCGCGTTTCATGGCCGCGCCGATCAACGTGGCGTGGGGTTACGACAACCGCACCGTGGGCTTTCGCGTGCCGTACTCGTCGCCGGCGGCACGCCGCGTCGAGAACCGTATTCCGGGGGTCGATACCAACCCGTATCTCGCGATCGCCGCGACGCTCGCGGCCGGCTATCTCGGCTTGACGCAACACCTCAAGCCCACCGAACCGCTCGTGAGCGACGGCTATTCGCTGCCCTACCAGTTGCCGCGCAATCTGGAAGAAGGCCTCACGCTGATGGCCACATGCGAGCCGCTGAACGACATCCTCGGCGAGAAGTTCGTGCGCGCCTATCTCGCGCTCAAGGAAACCGAATACGAGGCGTATTTCCGCGTGATCAGTTCGTGGGAACGCAAGCATCTGCTGCTGCACGTGTAACAGAAAGGAGACATCGCAATGAGCTATCGAATCGACGCCCCCGCCAGCACGCTGCAGGATGTGCCGACGACGCTGCGCGCACAAGCCGGACAAGCCACGCGCTCGACAAGCGAATATCGCGCATTGGACGCCGCGCACCACATTCATCCGTTCTCGGACATGAGCTCGCTCAACAAGGCGGGCAGCCGTGTGATCGTGAAGGCGAAAGGCGTATACCTGTGGGACTCGGACGGCAACCAGATCATCGACGGCATGGCCGGGCTCTGGTGCGTGAACGTGGGCTACGGCCGCAAGGAACTGGCCGACGCCGCATACAGGCAGATGCAGGAACTGCCCTACTACAACACGTTCTTCAAGACGACGCACCCGCCGGTCATCGAGTTGTCGGCCCTGCTCGCGCAACTCTCGCCCGAACCGTTCAATCACTTCTTCTATTGCAACAGCGGCTCCGAAGGCAACGACACGGTGCTGCGCGTGGTGCATCAGTACTGGCTCACGCAGGGCAAGCCCTCGAAGAAGGTCGTCATCTCGCGCAAAAACGCGTATCACGGTTCGACGATTGCGGGCGGCACGCTCGGCGGCATGGGCTACATGCATGAGCAGATGCCCTCGAAGGTCGAGAACATCGTGCACATCGACCAGCCGTATTTCTATGGCGAAGCGCAAGGCGACATGACGCCCGAAGCATTCGGCCTTGCACGCGCGCAGCAACTCGAGGCGAAGATCCTCGAACTGGGCGCGGACAACGTGGCCGCCTTCATCGGCGAACCGTTCCAGGGCGCGGGCGGCGTGATCTTCCCGCCTTCCACGTACTGGCCGGAAATCCAGCGCATTTGCCGCAAGTACGACATCCTGCTCTGCGCCGACGAAGTGATCGGCGGTTTCGGCCGCACCGGAGAATGGTTCGCACACCAGCATTTCGGCTTCGAACCCGATCTCATCACCATGGCCAAAGGTCTCACGAGCGGTTATGTGCCGATGGGGGCCGTGGGCATTCACGATCGCGTTGCGAAAGCGCTCATCGAGAACGGCGACTTCAATCACGGCCTCACGTACTCGGGCCATCCGGTCGCCGCTGCCGTGGCCGTGGCGAATCTCAAGCTGCTGCGCGACGAAGGCATCGTCGCGCGCGTGAAGAACGACACGGGGCCGTACTTCCAGCAATGCCTTCGCGAAACCTTCGCCAATCATCCGATCATCGGCGACATTTCGGGCGCGGGTCTCGTTGCGGGTCTCCAGCTCGCCGAAAACCCGAAGTCGCGCAAGCGCTTCGCGAACGGCGGCGACGTGGGCACGATTTGCCGCGACTTCTGCTTCAACGGCAACCTCATCATGCGCGCCACAGGCGATCGCATGCTGCTTTCGCCACCGCTCGTCATCACGCGCGGCGAGATCGACGAAATCGTCGCGAAGGCGAAGCAGGCCATCGACGCAACCGCGCAACAACTGGGTCTTTCGTAACGCCATTTGTCCACGGCGGGAAGCACACAACGGGGTGTAAAGCCTCCCGCCGATCTTCTTCCTCAGGGGAAAACAACATGAGTGTGAGTCATCTTCGTCATGTGGTCGCGATCGCGGCCCTCGCAGCATGTGCAGGCCTCACAGCCACTTCCAGCGAGCCTGCGCGCGCAGCCGATGGCGAGCTGAACGTCTATAACTGGTCCGACTACATCGCGAAGGACACGATCCCGAACTTCGAAAAGGAGTCCGGCGTCAAGGTTAAATACGACAACTACGACAGCGACGACACGCTGCAAGCCAAGCTGCTCGCGGGCAGCTCTGGCTACGATATCGTCGTGCCCACGTCGAACTACATGGCCAAGCAGATTCAGGCCGGTGTGTACCAGAAGCTCGACAAGTCGAAGATCCCCAATCTCGCGAATCTCGATCCGGTGCTCATGCACATGATCGCGGACGCCGACCCGGGCAACCAGTACGGCGTGCCCTGGGCGTTCGGCACCGACGGCATCGGCTACAACAAGCAGGCTGTCGAAAAGGCGCTGGGGCCGAATGCGCCCGTCGACAGTTGGGCGCTCGTGTTCGATCCGCAAAATCTCTCGAAGCTCAAGGGCTGCGGCGTGTCGTTCCTCGACCAGGCCGTGGACGTGTTTGCGGCGACGCTGCAATACATGCACAAAGACCCCAACAGCACGAACCCCGGCGACTACCAGGCCGCCTATGAGGTGCTGAAGAAGGTCCGCCCGTACATCACCCAGTTCAATTCGTCGGGCTATATCAACGACCTCGTCAACAACGACATCTGCGTTGCGGTGGCCTGGTCGGGCGACGTCGGCATCGCGCACCGCCGTGCCGAGGAAGCCAAGCGCTCGTACGACGTCAAGTTCTCGAATGTCAAGGAAGGCGGCCTGCTGTGGTTCGACGTGATGGTCGTGCCAAAGGACGCGCCGCACCCGGAAAACGCGATGAAGTGGATCAACTACATCTCGGATCCGAAGGTCAACGCCCAAATCACCAACGAAGTGTTCTACCCGACCGCGAACAAGGCCGCGCGCCAGTTCGTCACCCCGGCCGTGGCACAGGACGCGACGGTGTATCCGCCGGAAGACGTTCTCAAGAAAATGACGCTGATGAAGCCGATGCCGGCCGAAATCCTGCGCCTTGAAAACCGTCTGTGGGCCCAGTTGAAAACGGGCCACTGACACCCCGATCCCCTGAAGGAAACAAGAAGGAGACGACGCGGAAGAGGGATCGCTCGACCCCTCTCCGCCCGAAGTGTGCAATCCCGAAGTCCGGCCGCGCAGCGCCGCCCTTTTTCCTGACGGCGTCCGCGAGCCATTCCCGAGCTACGTTCGCAGTACTAACCGCGAGTCGCCCCGTGCGCCCCGTGCGGGCCGGCTCGTGCCTGAAAAACGCGTACTGCGATCAGAAAGGAACCAAGGTCACATCATGAATTCGACGTCCCAAGTCAACGCCCCAGAAGCTGTGCGCGCCAACGCGGCGCCGGCAAAGAACGACGCGTTCGTGCGCATCGAAAACGTCGTCAAGAAATTCGGCGAGAGCACCGCCGTGGACAACGTGAGCCTGAACATCGCCAAGAACGAGCTCTTCGCGCTGCTCGGCAGCTCGGGTTGCGGCAAGTCCACGCTGCTGCGCATGCTCGCGGGCCTGGAAACCGCCACGTCGGGCCGCATCTTCGTCGACGGCGAAGACCTCGCGACGCTGCCCCCATACCGCCGCCCGGTCAACATGATGTTCCAGTCATACGCACTCTTTCCGCATATGAGCGTGGAGTCGAACGTCGCGTTCGGCCTCAAGCAGGAGGGCGTGCCGAGGAACGAGATTCGCGAGCGAGTGGCCGACGCGCTGAACCTCGTGCAGATGGGCCGCTACGCGAAGCGCAAGCCGCACCAGCTTTCGGGCGGCCAGCAGCAGCGCGTAGCGCTCGCGCGTTCGCTCGTCAAGCGACCGAAGCTCCTGCTGCTCGACGAGCCCATGTCCGCGCTCGACAAGAAGATCCGCCAGAAAACGCAGCTCGAACTCGTGAACATCATCGAGAAGGTCGACGTCACCTGCGTAATGGTCACGCACGACCAGGAAGAGGCGATGACCATGGCCAACCGCCTCGCTGTGATGAGCGAGGGCCGCATCGTGCAGATCGGTTCGCCCAGCGAAGTCTACGAATTCCCCAATAGCCGCTTCTCGGCCGAGTTCATCGGCTCGACCAACCTGTTCGAAGGCACGGTCGTCGAGGACGAACCCGATCACATCTTCGTGGAAAGCGAAGATCTCGAAACGCGCATGTACGTGAGCCACGGCGTCACCGGTCCGCTCGGCATGCCCGTGGGGATTTCGGTGCGCCCCGAGCGCGTGCGCGTGACGCGCGAGAAGCCGGGCACGCCGCACAACTGGGCGCGCGGGGTCGTGACCGACGTCGCCTACATGGGCAGCTACTCGCTTTATCACGTGCGTCTGCCGGGCGGCAAGGTGGTGGTCTCGAACCTTTCCAGCTCGCACCTCATGAACGAGGGCGCGCCGGCCTGGAACGACGACGTCTACGTGTCGTGGTCGCCCGCCAGCGGCGTTGTGCTCACGCAGTAAGGAGGCCTGATCATGAGTACCTCTCTTCCCGCCACGCCGGCACGCGCAGCCGCTAGCGCACGCCGCCCCGCGATCGCGCGCTTGCTCTCGCGCTTCGTGCCCTCGGGCCGCACCGCCGCGATCGGCGTGCCTTTCGTGTGGCTCACGCTCTTCTTCGCGCTGCCCTTCGTGCTCGTGCTCAAGATCAGCTTCGCCGACCAGGTGATGGGCATACCGCCCTACTCGAACCTGGTCCAGGTGAAAGACGGCATGGTGCACTTCGCGCTGCAGCTCGGCCACTACGCGTTCCTGCTGCAGGATAGCCTTTACATCGCCACCTACATCAGTTCGCTGAAGATGGCGGCCGTATCGACGATCTTTTGTCTGCTGATCGGCTATCCCATCGCCTACTACATCGCTCGCTCGAATCCGGCCACGCGCAATCTGCTCATGATGGGCGTGATGCTGCCGTTCTGGACGTCGTTCCTCATTCGCGTCTACGCATGGATCGGCATCCTCAAGGACGATGGCCTGCTCAACCACGCCCTCCTCGCCATCGGCCTGATTCACTCGCCGCTGCGCCTCTACCACAGCGACGCGGGCGTCTATATCGGCATGGTCTATTCGTACCTGCCCTTCATGGTGATGCCGCTCTACGCGCACCTCGTGAAGATGGACCTCACGCTGCTCGAAGCCGCATACGACCTGGGCGCGAAGCCCTGGGTGGCGTTCACCCAGATCACGCTGCCGCTCTCGAAGAACGGCATCATCGCGGGCAGTCTGCTCGTGTTCATTCCGGCCGTGGGCGAGTATGTGATCCCCGAACTGCTCGGCGGCGCCGACACGCTCATGATCGGTCGCGTGATGTGGGACGAGTTCTTCAACAACATGGACTGGCCAATGGCCTCTGCCGTCACCGTTGCGATGGTCCTGCTGCTTCTCGTGCCCATGGCGATCTTTCAGTACTACCAGGTCAAGGAACTGGAGGAAGGAAAATGATCAAGCCCAACCGTACGCTCTCCACGGGCGTTCTCGCCCTCGGGTTCCTGTTCCTCTATATCCCCATCATCAGTCTCGTTGTCTACTCGTTCAACGAGTCGAAGCTCGTTACGGTGTGGTCCGGCTTCTCGCTGAAGTGGTACGCGGCGCTGCTGCAGGACGACGAGTTGCTGAGCGCCGCGTGGCTCTCGCTCAAGATCGGCCTCATGACCGCGTTCGCTTCGGTCGTGATCGGCACGTGGGCCGGCTTCGTTCTCGCGCGCTTCGGTCGCTTTCGCGGTTTCACGCTCTACACGGGCATGATCAACGCGCCGCTCGTGATTCCCGAGGTCATTCAGGGCATCTCGCTGCTGCTGCTCTTCGTCGCGCTCGAACAGATGCTGGGTTGGCCGAAGGGACGCGGCATCGTGACGATCTGGATCGGCCACGTGATGCTGTGCGTCTCGTACGTGGCGATCATCGTGCAGTCGCGCGTGAAGGAGATGAACAAGTCGCTCGAAGAAGCCGCGCTCGATCTCGGCGCCACGCCTCTCAAGGTGTTCTTCGTCATCACGTTGCCGCTCATCTCGCAGGCTCTGCTCTCGGGCTGGCTCCTCTCGTTCACGCTTTCGATCGACGACCTCGTGCTCTCCGCGTTCCTTTCGGGGCCGGGCTCGACCACGCTGCCGCTCGTGGTGTTCTCACGCGTGCGCCTCGGTCTGAATCCGGAAATGAATGCGCTCGCGACGCTTTTCATTTCCGCGGTGACGATCGGCGTGATCGCCGTGAACCAGTTGATGTCGGCACGCGAGAAGAAGCGCATGCGCGACATGCAGCTCGCCTTCGTCCAGCCCGATCCCGCCGAAGCGATCACGCCACCCGCCCCCTCCGGTGCGGTGGGCGCGCCGATCGGCCGGCGCGCGGCGTAATGAGGACTGCATGATAAGGGGGTGGTGCGCGCCGCCCCCGCCCCTTGCCCGCACCTTGAAGTACTCGCAATAACGACCAACAAGGAGAATCCCGATGAAGAAGAAGTTAATCTGTCTGCTGGTGGCCGGGGCGTTGCCGGGGATCGCGTTTGCCGATTCGACCAGTGAACAGATCAAAGCCCTGCAGGCGCAGCTCAACGCCCTGCAAAAAGAGGTGAAATCGCTCAAGACCGAACTGGCGCAGTCGAAGACTTCTGCAAAGACGACGGCGGCGCCGTCCGTGCCGCCCGTGCCGGCCACGGCCGCCGCGCCGGTCGTCGACATCAGCTCCCCCGACTACGGCAAGGCGCAGGCGCATCTGACCAACGACGAAGTCGACGCGATGAAGCAGCAGATCGCGAGCCAGCAACTCAAGGTCGATTCGCTCACCGACGCCGCCACGACGGGGCCGCTCGCGGGTCTCTCGATCACGGGCTACATCGATCCGACCTACATCTACAACCGCGCGCCGGGCACCTCGTCGTTCCTGTTCGCGAACCACACCGGTTCGTACAACTACTTCAACAGCACGTTCGGCGACGTCTACCTCGACATCAAGAAGACGTTCGGCGTCGGCCCGATGGCGCCGTCGGCCGAAATCACGCTCATGCCCAACCGCGGCAACGGCATCACGCTGCTGCAAAACGAGAATGGCGAGATCGGCAACAACATTCTGAACACGGCGGTCATCACCGTGCCGGTGACCTCCACGGGCACCTTCGTCGCGGGTCTCATGCAGAGCTTCGGCGGCTACGAGGTGCAGCAGTCGAACCAGATGCTCACGCTCACGCACAACCTGCTCTACGACTTCTCGGATCCGGGCAGCTATGTGGGCATCGGCTGGAACTACACGCCCGACGGCAGCAAATGGGCATTCAAGTTCATGATCGGCAACGAGCAGTACCGCACCAACGGCGCGGTCGTACAGACGGGCCAGAACGCGCTGGGCGATCCGATCACCACGAGCAACAAGATCCCGACGTTCACCGCGCGTGCCGACTATACGTGGTCGAGCGCGCTCGACATCGGCGGCTCGTTCAACATCGGCCGCCAGACGCTGTCGAGCGCATTCGATCCGGCCACGGGGCAGGCCGTGTACGGCGTGGGCGGCCAGGCGTCGAGCTCGGGCGGCTACTTCTTCTTCGGCGAACTCGACGCGACCTACACACTCGCGGACATCCAGTACAACGCCGAAGTGGATTACGGTCAGCAGCAGCGCGCCGCGTACAACGGCGGCAACGCACAGTGGTACGGCTTCTCGCTGCTCGCGCACCGCAAGTTCAACGCACCGGTGGTGGGCCGCATGGGCGCGACGGTGCGTTACGACCTGCTCGCGAACAGCAAGAACGGCGGCGGCGGCGGCGGCATCGTGCTCAATTCGAACGGCATGGACCCGTACAACGGCTTCGGCATTGGTGCGGACTGCCTGGCGAATTCGCAGGCCGGCGGCGGCTTCGGCTTCGAATGCAAGGGCGCGACGCGCCAGGACGTGGCGCTCGACCTGCTGTTCTATCCGACGCAGCAGATCACCGTGAAGGTCGAATACCGTCACGACTGGGCGACGCAGCGCGTCTTCCTGCACGACGACGGTTCGTACGGCAAGAGCAACGACTTGCTGGGCGCGCAGTTCATCTACTCCTTCTGACGACGTCGGGGCGGGCGGCAACCGCGTGCTGCCGCCCGCTTTTTCTGAATACGCTTTCCCATGCTCAAATTCGCGAATCAGCCTCACGCACCGTCCTGGTACGCGGCCACGGCCAACGACGCCACGGCGCACCCCATGCTCGAAGGTGCGCTCGACGCCGACGTCTGCGTGATCGGCGCCGGTCTCACGGGCGTTTCCGCTGCGCTCAATCTCGCCGAACGCGGCTACAGCGTTGCACTCCTCGAAGCCTCGCGAGTCGGCTGGGCCGCGAGCGGACGCAACGGCGGGCAGTTGATTGGCGGATTCGCCTGCGATATCGACACGTTCGCGCAGTTCATGTCCGAAGCCGAGGTAAGGCAGATCTGGGACATGGGTCTCGAAACGCTCGACATCGTGAAGCAGCGGGTAGCGAAGCATCGCATTGACTGCGCGCTCACCGCGGGCTATTTCACCGCGGCAAACAAGGAGCGCGACGTCGATGCGCTCAAACGCTGGCGCGATGACGTGGCGCGGCGCTTCGGCTACGACCGCTTCCAGTACATAGATGGCGAAGGCGTCGCGCGCTACGTGCAATCGTCGCGCTATCCGGGCGGCCTCTACGATCCCGATAGCGGTCATCTGCATCCGCTCAATTACACGCTGGGGCTCGCGCGCGCTGCCGTCGAGGCGGGTGTGCGCGTGTTCGAAAACAGCGCCGTTACGCGCCTGCGCGAAGAAAACGGCAAGCATGTCGCCGAGACCGCCCGCGGCAACGTAAGCGCGAAATTCGTCGTGCTCGCATGCAATACCTACCTGGGCGATCTCGCGCCCGCCCTCGCGCGCAAGATCATGCCCGTGGGCACATACGTGATCGCCACCGAACCGCTGGGCGCCGCGCGCATGAACGCGCTCATGCCCGCCCAGGCAGCCGTGTGTGACAGCCGGTTCGTGCTCGACTACTTCCGCCCCGCGCCGGACACGCGCTTGCTGTGGGGCGGCAAGGTCAGCTATTCGACGTTCGCGCCGCCCAATCTGGGCGAAGCCATGCGACGCGACATGCTGAAAACGTTTCCGCAGCTCGCCCACGTGAAGATCGACTATGCCTGGGGCGGCTACGTGGACATCACGATGAACCGCGCGCCGCATTTCGGCCGCCTTTCGCCCACCGTGTATTTCGCGCAGGGTTTCTCCGGTCACGGCGTGAACACCACCGGGCTCGCGGGCACGTTGATCGCCGAAGCGATTCACGGCCAGGCCGCGCGCTTCGACCTGTTCGGCAAGATCCGGCACCGCGATTTCCCGGGCGGCGCTACACTGCGAACCCCTGCCCTCGTGCTCGCGATGGCGTGGTATCGAATGAAGGACCTGCTTTGATGACACTCGACCTCGACGCGCAGGCGCAGGCCCTCGCCCGCCACTCGTACTACGAAGCCACCGCCACGCGCCCCGCCGACGACGACCCCGTGCTCGAAGGCGCGATCGAAGCCGACATATGCGTGATCGGCGCAGGCTTCGCCGGGCTCTCGGTCGCGCTGGAGTGCCGCGCGCGGGGCCTCTCGGTCGTGGTGCTCGACGCCCATCGTCCCGGCTGGGGCGCCTCGGGCCGCAACGGCGGGCAAACGCTCGTGGGCTTCGCGAAAGATGAAGTGCTCGAAAAGCAGCTCGGCGCGCAAGGCATACGGGCCGCATGGGCTCTCTCCATCGAGGGCGTGAACCTCGTGCGCGAGCGCATCGCGCGTTACGGCATCGACTGCGACTTCACGCCCGGTTATCTGACTGTCGCGACGAAGGCCAAGCGCGTACCCGACCTGCGCGCGTGGATGGACGCGGCGCGCACGCGCTGGGGGTACGATCGCCTCGAATGGCTCGATACCGACGCCACTCGCGCGCACGTCGCTTCGCAGCGCTACCTCGCGGGCGTCTACGACCCGGTCTCGGGGCACCTGCATCCGCTCAAGTATTGCCTCGGCCTGGCCGCCGCGGCCCGACGCGAAGGCGCCCGGCTGTTCGCGCACACGCGTGCGCTCGAAGTCGTGCGCGGCGCGCGGCCCGTCGTCAAGACCGCGCGCGCGGAAGTGCGCTGCCGCGCCGTGGTGTCGTGCTGCAACGCCGCGCCGGGCGGCGTGTTGCCAGGCGCCGTGGCCGCGCGCATCGCGCCCATCGCGTCGTACATCATCGCAACGGAGCCGCTCGGACGCGGGCTGGCCGACTCGCTGATCGCACAACGATCTGCCGTGTGCGACAACAACTTCTTTCTCGACTACTTCCGCGTCTGCGCCGACGACCGCATGCTGTTCGGCGGCCGGGCGGACTCGACCGGGGCCGCGCCCGCGCAGCTCACGGCGGCCATGCACAGACGCATGAGCGACGTATTTCCGCAGCTGTCGGCCGCGCGCGTGGATTATGCGTGGGGCGGCTTTGTCGACGTCACGCGCAATCGCGCGCCCGACTTCGGCGCGATCGATCCGAATTATTACTACGTGCAAGGCTTTTCGGGGCACGGCGTCGCGCTCACGGGCATTGCGGGGCGCGTGGTCGCGCAGGCCATCGTCGGAGAGCGCGCCTCGTTCGATCTGTTCGCGCAACTGCGCCATGCGCGCTTTCCCGGCGGCCCCGCATGGCGGCGGCCCGCGCTCGAAATGGGCATGCTCTATCACCGCGTGATGGAGATGTTCTGAGACGGTGCGCCCTGCACGTTCTCCCCGCCTGTTATACCCTTGCGAAAGTCCACCGCCTGCGCGCGGCGCGCACGCTTTCTCTGCTTCAACCGCCTTTTCGCAAGGAGCAACAGCAATGGATTACGTCAGGTTCGGCTCGACAGGGCTGCAGGTTTCGCGTCTTTGCCTCGGTTGCATGACCTATGGCGTGCCCGAACGCGGCACGCACCCGTGGACGCTCGGCGAAGACGCCAGCCGCCCGCTCATTCGCCAGGCGCTCGACGCGGGCATCAACTTCTTCGACACCGCGAACACCTATTCCGACGGCACCTCCGAGGAGATCGTCGGGCGCGCGCTGCGCGACTTCGTCAAGCGCGACGACATCGTGCTCGCGACGAAGGTCTACAATCGCATGCGGCCCGGCCCGAATGGCCAGGGCCTTTCGCGCAAGGCCATCTTCACGGAAATCGACCATAGCCTCAAGCGCCTCGGCACCGACTACGTGGATCTCTACCAGATCCATCGCTGGGACTACGACACGCCCATCGAGGAAACGCTCGAAGCGCTGCACGACGTCGTGAAGGCGGGCAAGGCGCGCTATATCGGCGCGTCGTCCATGTACGCGTGGCAGTTCAGCAAGGCGCTCTACACGTCGCGCACGAACGGCTGGACGCAATTCGTCAGCATGCAGGACCACGTGAACCTGCTCTATCGCGAGGAAGAGCGCGAAATGCTGCCGCTGTGCGCCGATCAGGGCATTGCCGTGATGCCGTGGAGCCCGCTTGCGCGCGGCCGTCTCACGCGCGACTGGAACGCGACGAGCGAGCGCGAAGCGACCGATAGCTTCGGCAAGACGCTTTACGGCGCGGATGCGGACAAGTCCATCATCGATGCGGTCGCAACGATCGCGCACGAGCGCAACGTTTCGCGCGCGCAGGTCGCGCTCGCGTGGCTGCTGCAAAAGCCGGGCATCACCTCGCCGATCATCGGCGCCTCGAAGCCGCGGCACATCGAGGACGCCGTCGCGGCGCTTTCGCTAACGCTCACCGCCGCGGAAATCAACGCGCTCGAAGCGCCCTACCTGCCGCATGCCATCGCGGGGCATAAGTAAGCATCGGCCAGCCGCCGGCAGACGCTCGCGCACGATGCGCGCGAGCGTCTGCATGAGCGCGTCGGCGACATGCGGCGGCGTTTCCGCATAGCCGAGCAGGAAGCCGTTGTAGCACGCCGCGTCGGGCGCGCCGGCGTCGAGGCAATAGGCGCTCAAGGGCGAGAGATGCAGCCCCTGCGCGCAAGCTGCTTCGCTCACGTCCACGTCGGCGAGCGGCGCGTCGAGACGCACGCTCAAATGCATGCCGCCTGCATCCGCCGATACCGTCATCAAGCCTGCCAGATGCTTGCCGATCGCGGCCACGAGCCCGTCCCGGCGCTCTTCGTAAAGCCTGCGCATGCGCCGCAAATGGCGCGCGTAACGCCCGCTTTCGATGAAGTCCGCCAGCGCCAGCTGTTCCGCCACGCGCCCCTGGCGCACGAGCGTGCGATGCGCCTGCGCGAACGGTGCCAACACGCGCTGCGGCACGATCATGAAACCGATGCGCAAAGCGGGAAATAGCGTCTTGCTGAAGGTGCCGAGATAGATCACGGGCGCGTCGTCGGCGAGACCCTGGATCGACGGCAGCGGCGGGCCATCGTGGCGCAGTTCGCTGTCGTAGTCGTCCTCGACGATCCACGCCCCGCACGCGCGCGCCTGCTCGATCAGCGCGAGCCGCCGTTCGAGGCTCAGCACGCAGCCAAGCGGATACTGGTGCGAGGGCGTGAGATAAACGAGGCGCGGCGGCTGTTCGCGCCAGTCTTCGGCCCGCGCCGTCATGCCGGCGGCATCCACGCTCATCGGCACGAGGTGCAGCCCGGCGGCGGCGAAGGCCACGCGCGCACCGAGGTAGCCGGGATTCTCGATCCACGCGCGCTCGCCCGCGTCCGCAAAGAAGCGCGCGCACAGGTCGAGGCTGGCCTGCGTGCCGTCCGTGACGAACACCTGCTCCGGCTGGCAGCGCACGCCGCGCGAAACCCGTACGTATTGCGCGATCGCCTCGCGCAGCGCGGGCATGCCTGCGCTGTCGCCGTAGCCCAGGTCGTGCGTGCGCAGATCGCGCAACGCGCGTTCGACCGCGCCGCGCCATTGCGCGTAAGGAAACGCGTCGAGCGCGGGTACGCCGGGGCGCAGCGCTCTTGCGCCGTCGGTGCTCATGCGGCGCGGCGGCAATTCGCGCACGCGGCGCGCGAGCGCAGGCGCGGGACCCTCGCGCGGCGCGGCCTGGGCAGGCGTCGCCGCGCCAGTTGCATCGACAGCGTTGACGACCGAGCCGTGGCGCGTGGCGTTGATAAACCCCTCTTCCACCAGCCGCTCATACGCGTAGAGCACCGAATTGCGCGCGATGCCAAGCTGTTCCGCGAGCGCACGGCTCGAAGCGAGCCGCGTGCCGCGGCGGATGTCGCCGTCGAGTATGGCGCGGCGCAAGCTCTCGTAAAGCAGGTCCTGCTGCGTGAGCTTGCGCGCCGCGCGCTTCGCATAGGCCGACATCATCAACGCGTAATCCAAACCCGTGGCTCCATTATTTTCATTTTCGGTGGGACTAACAATGGTGCCACAAGTCGCCTACGCTGGGGGTTTGACGATACCTGGGAGAACGATCTTGACCGACACGACGATTCGGGTCCGTGCCGTCGCGCCACGCGATTTCGATGCCTGGCTGCCGCTCTGGGAAGGCTACAACCGCTTCTATGGACGCTTCGGTCCGACCGCGTTGCCGGAGCCCATCACGCGTACGACATGGTCGCGCTTCTTCGACGGCTACGAACCCATGCATGCGTTGATTGCCTTGCGCGGCGAACGCGTGCTCGGCCTCGTGCATTTCATCTATCACCGCAACACGATCATGGAAGGGCCGATCTGCTATCTGCAGGATCTCTTCACCGTGGAAGACGCGCGCGGCCAGGGCGTGGGCCGCGCGCTGATCGAGGCCGTGTACGCGCACGCGAAGGCGTCGAATTCGTCGCGCGTGTACTGGCACACGCACGAGACGAACCACACGGCCATGCGTCTTTACGACGATGTGGCCGTGAAGCCGGGTTTCGTCATCTACCGCAAGGATGTGTAAAGCGCGTCACGCCAGGTCCTTGAGAAGCGAGGCGCGCACCTCGCCGTCGATGATCTGCGTCGGCACGCGGTAGTTCGGGTGATCGCAGCCGATCGTGAGCGCCGCGCCTTCGCTCAGGCGCGCTTTCATCCGCGGCGTGAGTTCGAATCGCACGAAATGCACCGCGGAAGTCTTTTCGGCGTTCTCGCGTTCGAGGTCCTCGTCGGCTATCGCGTAGACGGGCGGCTCGCCTTCCACCTGCACGAACACCTTGTCCTCGATGCCGATGAGCCGCCCGAGCGCCGCGCGCCGCTCGATCTCGCTCTCGTATTCGAGCTGCATGGTCGCCTTCAGGTTGCTGCCGTCGGGCACGAGCGGCAGGTACGCCGCGAGTTCGCCGCGAATGCCGTCTTCGTCGAAGATCTTTTCGAGGTGAAGCATTTCCTGAATCTGGTAGCGGATCGTGGTTTCGTCCTCGAACAGGAACGTGAGGTGATTGCCGAGCGAAACCACGCGCTGCTTCTTGTGCTCGATAATGCGCTTGCGCATGTCGCTCCGCACCTTGGCGTAGGCTTCCAGCGTCAACAGCGAATTTCTCGCGATTGTCATGAGTCGTGCCTCGTGAATGTGTCGTGGTGGCGGCGTCTAAATGCCATAGGCGCGGCGCAGCAAGGTGATGGGGTGAGCGAGCGGCGGCTCGCCGAGGTGGTTTTCCGCGATGCCCTGCGCGATGTGATGGCCCGCGAGCTGGCAGTCGGAGGAAATGAAGTTCGGCTCGGCCTGACCCATCAGCTTGAACACGGGCGTGCCGATCTTCATCGACATGGCGTGGAATTCCTTCTTCACGCCGAACGTGCCCGCATGGCCGGAGCAGCGTTCGACCACGGTGACTTTGGTGTCGGGCACGAGCGAGAGCAGGTCGAAGGTTTTGCGGCCAATGTTTTGCACGCGCGCATGACACGGCACGTGATACGACACGTTGCCGAGCGGCGCGCGGAAGTCCGTCTTGAGCAGGCCATCGCGATGGCGCGCCACGAGGTACTCGAACGGGTCCCAGAACGCATCGCTCACGGCCCGGGTGTTGGCGTCGTCGGGGAACATCAGCGGCAGTTCGTGCTTGTACATGAGCACGCAGCTCGGCACCGCGCCGATCAGGGCGTAGCCTTCGCGCGCATAGCGTGCGAGCATCGGCATGTTCTGCGCCTGCTTGTGCGCGACGCCCTCCAGATTGCCCTGCTCCAGCAGCGGCATGCCGCAGCACCATTCGCTCTTCACCAGTTCGTAGGGAATCTCGTTGTGGTCGAGCACCGCGAGCAGATCGTGTCCGATGCCCGGCTCGTTGAAATTCACGTAGCAGGTCGCGTAAATCGCGACCTTGCCCGGCGTGCGTTCGCCGTCTCGCACCTCGCTCGCCGCGGCACGTTTCGCGGCGTTACGGAACTTGTGCGCGGCGAAATCGGGCAGCCACGCTGTGCGATCGACGCCCAGCATGTCTTCCATCGCGCCGCGCATCGCCTTCGTGTGATTGACCGCGTTGACCGTTTGTGTGACGACGGGAATGCCGGCGAGCTGGCCGAGCGCATCGGTGTTGGAGAGCACGCGGTCGCGCAGCTTGACTTCACCCTTGCGATAGTGAGCGGCCTTCGCGCGCAGCATGAGGTGCGGAAAGTCCACATTCCACGGATGCGGCGGCACATAGGGGCACTTCGTCATATAGCAGAGGTCGCACAGATAGCACTGATCGACCACTTTGCCGTAAGACGCCGTGTCGACGTCGTGCGCTTCGCCCGTATCGGTTTCGTCGACGAGATCGAAGAGCGCCGGAAATGCGCCGCATAGCGATACGCAGCGGCGGCAACCCGCGCAGATGTCGAATACGCGCGCCAGTTCCGCGTCGAGCTGGGCCTGGTCGTAAAACGCTTCGGAGCGCCAGTCGAGCGGATGGCGCGTAGGGGCTTCGAGACTGCCTTCCTTGTGGGGCATGACGTCTCCTTCTTCTATTTATCGGCTTATCGACTATACGCGCGCGTGCGCGCGCCGGGTCGTGTCCGGCCCGCGAGAAAATGCGCGCGCGTCGTGTGCCCGTGCCGGGAGGCACGCGGCGATGCTCAGTCCGCCAGCACTTCCAGCGCCTTCGAATAACGGTTGGCGTGGCTGCGCTCCGCCTTCGCCAGCGTCTCGAACCAGTTCGCGATTTCGTCGAAGCCTTCTTCGCGCGCGACCTTGGCCATGCCGGGATACATGTCGGTGTATTCGTGCGTCTCGCCCGCAATCGCCGCTTGCAGATTCAGCCGCGACGTGCCGAAAGGCAGACCGGTTGCCGGGTCGCCGACCGCTTCCAGATATTCGAGGTGGCCGTGCGCGTGGCCGGTTTCGCCCTCGGCCGTCGAGCGAAACAGCGCCGCGACGTCGTTCTGTCCTTCCACGTCGGCCTTGGCTGCGAAATACAGGTAACGGCGGTTGGCCTGCGATTCGCCGGCGAATGCATCCTTGAGGTTCTGTTCCGTCTTCGAGCCCTTTAGCTGTGACATCTGTGCCTCCATCGTTTCGACCTGATATATGTGGGGACGCGACGCAATTCGCTCGTGCGCTGCAGCATGCACGGAACACTTCGCCGCACTATCAATCTAGGTTGTGGCGTTTGCGTTCCCAATTGTGATTTTCAATCTCGCCGATAGCGGACCGGGCGGCGCCCGGGTTTACACGGCCATAAACAGGGTCGGTGCGGGTAAGCCGCGTGCGCGCGACGATCTGTCCTGCACGAACCGCTTGCGCGTATGCATACACGTCCTAGACTTTGAAATTGCCGACGCGCCCGATCAATTTTTGCGGAGATGCCATGCGACTTACGATCCTGATCAACGGTTCCGATCCGACCGTCAATCATGACTATGCAGTGCTCTGGCTCGACACCGATCAGCAACGCTGGTCCCGCGAGTCTCACGATGGGATCGATCTGCCGGAATGGGGTGAATTGCGCGACGTGAATGGTGTCACGTCGCTATGTGCGCCGCTCGAAAACGAGCCGCTGTGCACGCTACGTGGCCTGCATGTGAACCGTCGTCAGGAAATCAGTTCCGCACACGGCGACGCTACGTGGTCGTGCGAATCGTCGCACTCGCCGATGGAGGGCCAATGGCGCCTCCAGGCTGTGGACCGCCAGCTTGTCCGCGCCGAACACTCGCTTTTTGCAGGCTGACCCGAGTTCAGCTCGCGACTTGATTCTTTGTTGACCTCGAATCGATTTTGAATTGATCCTTTGAATTGACGATCTATTGACTGCGGGCGGCTCCATTTGCCACCCCGCTTCCCGCGCAGCAACGCAACGCTGCCGCGCTCATCGCTTCCGCATCTGCTTGCGCCTTGCCTCGCGCGCCCGCCCATCCGGCGGGCGCGCGTTTTTTTTGCGCGGCGCTCATCGATGCCCTCATGCCGCCCGCTATACTTTCAGCCCCCGATTCCACCCCAAGTCCCGCCAGTCCTCCCGATGAAGAAGCTGTTTGCCTCGCTGATCTCTTCCCTGCTGCTCGCCGCCGCGAGCCACGCGTACGCTGCGCCGGCCTGTTCGCAATTCGTCCCCGACGGCCAGTTCCCGACGCTCACGAACCAGCGCATGACGCCGAAGACGCGCATGCTCTGCTATTCGGATTTCGTCGTGCTGCATTCGGGCATCACGCACGGGCCGCTGTGGTCTGCGGAGCATCTCACGCGCGATCACCTCGAAGCCGCGAAGGACATGACGCGCACGAACCGCTTCTTCGAGGACGACCGCCTGCCCGAGGGCGAAGGCGCGACGCTCGCCGACTACAAGCGCAGCGGTTTCGACCGCGGCCACATGAGCCCCGCGGGCAACCGCTGGAATGCGCAGGCAATGGCGGAATCGTTTTCACTGGCCAACATCGTTCCCCAGAACCGCGACAACAACCAGCGCCTGTGGGCTCACATCGAAACCGCGGTGCGCAAGCTAGCCATGCAATATGGCGATGCCTATGTCGTGACCGGACCGCTCTTTGCGGGCGCGCAACTGCAGACCATCGGCAGCACACGCGTGCTCGTGCCGACGCAGATTTTTAAGGTGGTGTACGTGCCGTCGCAGCAGCTCGCGTTCGCGATCGTCGCGGACAACACGGCCGTCGATCGCTACGACGTGCGCTCGGTGCGAGAACTCGAAGCGCAGAGCGGCATTGCGTTTCCGGGCATCCCGGAAAACGTGGCGGCCAAGGAAAAGGTTTCGTTCAACGGCCGTGGCTTCGCCGTGAGCAAGTGGGGCTGGTAAGCACGCGGTCGGCGGGTTGCCTCTCGCGGCGGGCGGCGGCGCAGGTCGGCGGAAGCGGGGGGTGCAGCCAGCGAGAAATTCCCTTCTCTTCGTGTCGTTTTGACATCCTTCGCAATTACGGCCCGGCGTCCGGCGGCCATGCAAGCGGATCGTATCGGGCCGACAGAACCACCGCAAACGGAGGCAGAAAAGCGGAGGCGACGAGCAGGAATCGATGAAAGGATTACCTCGTGTGGCGCGCGGTTTTCTTTTCTATAATCCGGGCCACGCCATCGGGCGCGTAAGGCTTGCGCCGCACGGCCCAGTCGGAGAGAAGGAGGATCAAAGGTGTTCGACGCATACGCAAACGACAACGACGTTCTGAATGTGCAGGGCGATGCGCTCACCCTCACGAACGGCACGACGCGCGTGACGCTCGCCGGCACGCTCGAACTCACGCGCGACAAGCGCGGGCTCGCGGCCGCGCTGGCGCTGAAGGCGGCGCTCGACGACATCGTCAAGAAGCTGCAGGCCGACCCGCATCTGCCGGCCAGGGTCGCCGACGAGCCTGACCAGAAACCCGGCGTCGTCGACAACCCGTTCAACTGAGCGCCGCCGCGAGCAGCGGCGCGCGCTTCGGAACGGCTTGCCTTCGCTCTTGCGCCAGGCTTCGCTCTTGCGCCAGGCGCATGTCCTCGGGATTCGGGTGCGCGAAGGGGGGCGTGCAGCCGCAGGGTAGCGTCGATCCCGTGGCGGTGCAGCGTTTCACGCCGCGCCGAAGCCGCCCGCCGCCGCAAGCGGCGGCAGCGCCGACTCGCCGCGTATCCATGCGTATTGCGCAAGCGCCGCCATTTCGCGATCACCGCGGCTGTCGCCGTAAGCGTAGAGCGTGGCGGGCGCGTTTTCCCCCCACCACGCGCGCAGCCGCGCTTCTTTCTCCGGCCCCCAGCAGTTGTCGCCCGCGAGATGGCCCGTGTACGCGCCATCGCGCCATTCGAGTTCGCTTGCGAGCACGGTGCCGATGCCGATCGTCCTCGCCCACATGCGCAGATAGATCGACGGCGACGCGCTCACGAGCACGACCTCGTGCCCGAGCGCCTGGTGTTCGGCCACGCGCGCGAGCATCTCGGGGCGCAGCAGCGTGGGCAGGCGGCGCTCGACGAAGCGCCGCGCCGCGGCTTCGAGCACCTCGCGCCGCACCGGTCCCATCGCCGCGTACAGGAAGCGGGCCTTGGTCGGTCCGCGCGGCGCCCAGCCAAGCGGGACGCCGGCGAGCCAGGGCAGGCAGCGCAACGCGGCCGCGGCGAAGCGCGCCGGGCCGGCGGCGTCGAGCATGAAGGCGCGAAAGCTATCGGACGTGGTGATGGTGCCATCGAAGTCGAAGGCGGCTACGACGCGGTCGTTCATGAAGCGGTATGGGCCAGGCTAGGGGGAAAAAGGCGACGCGGCGGGGCGGCGGACCGGCGTCATTGTCGGCGCAAACGCGAAGCGGCTGCAATGCGGCACTGGAATGCGCGACTTTACGTTGATGCAAACGGTCAATATCGATCGATGTGCATGCACGTTGCAGCCTAACATGACCTCTCACTGCGCACGGGCCGACAACCGGCCGCCGTCGACGATCTCGATCTCGCCGTAGTGCAGTGCGCCCCCCCTCGCGCTCGAACTGGCGCAGGATCTGGTTCACCGTCTGCCGCGAGAGCGCGAGCATCAGCGCGAGATCTTCCTGCGGCACGGTAATCACGCGGCGCCCGGCCGCGCGCAAAGCCTCCCGCAACGGCTCAGGCGCGCCGCGAAACCACGCGCTGCGTTCGAGCGCGGCGGCAGACGGCGAATTGGCGGCCGTTGTGGCGGCCGTTGTGGCGGCCGTTGTGGCGGCAAGCGGCAAAGCGGAACGTGGAATCATCGTCGCCTGGGAAGCAGACGGGCCCGAGCAAGCGCCCGCTCGGGACACAAATCGGCGCAATTGTCGGCTAGCCGAAGGTTTGCGCGCATGAGCCCGACGATCATAATGATTTTGGAGACGGAGGAGCACTCATGAGAAACCTGACCGGGCAACTCACCCAATACGCGGCCTACCACCGCGACACGCGCAACATCGGCACCCATTTCATCGGCATTCCGCTCATCGTGCTCGCGCTCGCCGTGCTGCTCTCGCGTCCCGTCATCGCGCCGGGGCTGCCGGTTTCCGTCTCGCCGGCCTGGCTGCTGTTCGGCGCCGCCACGATTTACTACCTCGTGCTGGACGTGCCCCTCGGCCTCATGATGGCGATCGTCTCCGTCGCGTGCGTGGCCTTCGGCGCGTGGCTCGCGCAGCAAGGTACCGCGGTATGGCTGGGCGGCGGCGCGGCGCTGTTCGTGGTCGGCTGGATCTTCCAGTTCGTCGGGCATATCGCGTGGGAACATCGCAAGCCCGCTTTCGTCGACGATCTGATCGGCCTCATGATCGGCCCGCTCTTCGTGCTCGCCGAGGCGTTGTTCAGAATCGGTTGGCGGCCTGAATTGCGCGCGGCGATCGAGTCGAAGGTGGGTCCCACGCGCATCAATCCGCCGCGCGGGCGGGAAGCGCGGCAGTAAGCGGCGGCGGCGGCAGCTTCAGCGCCCGAACCGCACGAGCCGCGCGCCGTGTACGGCCGTGAGCGCGACGGCCAGCCAGATCGGCACGTAGGTCGCGAGCTGGCGCGCGCCGAGGTGCTCGCCGAGCAGCGTCACCGAAACGAGCACGAGCAGCACGGGCTCGACATAGCCGAGGATGCCGAAGAGCGCCATCGGCAGCAGCCGGCTCGCCTTCAGGTACGACGCCAGCGCCGCCGTGCTGAGCACGCCAAGTCCCGGCAGCAGCACGAAGGCGAGGAACCTGTGCGCGTCGAGCAGCGCGAGCGAGCCGCCAGCACGCGCCTCGATGACCGCCACCGGCATGAGCAGCAACATTTCCACGGCGAAAATAACGAGCGAATCGGCGTGAATCTTGCGGCGCAGCACGAAATACGGCGGATAGCCAAGCGCGACGAGCAGCGTAGGCCACGAGAAGGCGTGCGTGGCCCACAGTTCGTGCGCCACGCCCACGGCCGCGCACGCCACGGCGAGCCATTGCAGCAGTTCGAGGCGCTCGTGATAGTAGAAGCGGCCCACGAGCACCATGATGAGCGGCAGCAGGAAATAGCCCAGCGACACTTCCAGCATGCGCCCGTGCAGCGGCGCCCACAGAAACACCCAGAGCTGCGAGCCGAGCAGCGCCGCGCTCGCCGCCAGCGCGAGCGCGGTGCGCGGCTCGCTCACCATGCGCGCGAGGAGCGCGCGCAGTTGCGGCGCGCGCTTGCGCAGCACCAGCAGGGCCAACGCTCCGGGCGCGGTCCAGATCACGCGCCACGCGAAAATATCGAGACCGCCGAGCGGCGCGAGCAGCAGCGTATAGGCCGACATCAGCGCGAACAACGCCGAGGCCCCCACTGAAAGCGCAATGCCGCGCCCTGGTTCGTACTGGTTCATCGGCACGTGCAAGTCAGGAAAGCAGAAACGGGGCAATCGCGAGCGGCGCGGTGCGCAGATTTCACACGCACGAGTAAAAGCGTTGTCATTTGAACTGGCTGTTGAATAAGACGCGCGCCGGCGAAACCGGCAGCGAGACCGCATTCTAGTCGTGTTTGGGCTGCGAGAGGTGCCGCAAACCCGCGCCGCACAAGGCGGGCATATGTCGTGCGCACTCGCCCTCCCACCGCAGGCAGAGCAATTTAGTCCGGCAGATCGCACGACGATGGACTAGAACGTAAGTCTCGCTGCGCCAGCCCGCCGTCGCCGCAACCCGGCTGGACTCCGCTGCAGCCAGCGGGATTCCGCCTGGGCTGCGGGAGCCGCGCCTCGCGTTTGACTGGCGCGCGCCGCGCGCTCGCCGGCCACCGCGAGCACGACGCCGTCCCCACAACGTCCAACGCCCCTGGAGCCCGCATGACACTTTCTGCGCCCCGCCCCGCCGTTGCCGACCCCGCCCGCGCCTTTGGCCATTCGTCCGACCTTTCTCCCGCCGCCGGCGAATTCGCCGCCGCAGTGCGCGCAGGCCTCATGCATGCGCCGCAGAAGGAACTGCCGTCGAAGTATCTATATGACGAAGTGGGTTCTGCCCTCTTCGAAGTGATCACCGTGCTGCCCGAGTACGGCGTCACGCGCGCCGAGGAACGCCTGCTCACGCGCTACGCGCCCGAGATCGTCGAAGCGCTGCCCTCCGACGTCAAGGTCGCCGAGCTGGGCAGCGGCAGCGGCCGCAAGACGCGCCGCATTCTCGAAGCGCTGTGCCGCAAGCGCCCCACGTCGTACTGTCCGATCGAGATATCGCGCACCGCGCTGCAACTGTGCCGGCGCGAACTCGCCGACATCGAACGCATCTCGATCGTCGGTTACGAGCGCGACTATCTCGCCGGCCTTTCCGAAGTGAGCCGCCAGCGCAAGCGCGGCGAGCAGTTGCTCGTGCTCTTTCTCGGCAGCACGATCGGCAACTTCGCGCGCCTCGCGGCCACGCGCTTCCTGCGCGACATCCGCGCGATGCTGCGCCCCGGCGACACGCTCCTGCTCGGCACCGACCTCGTGAAGCCCGTCGGCACGCTGATCGCCGCCTACGACGACGCCATCGGGGCCACGGCGGCCTTCAACCTGAACCTGCTTTCGCGCATCAACCGCGAGCTCGACGCCGACTTCGACCTGCGCGACTTCGAGCACGTCGCGCGCTTCAACGCGGACGTGCGCAGCATCGAAATGCATCTGCGGGCGAGGCGCGACGTGCGCGCCGGGGTCCGCGCGGCCGGTCTCACGGTCGAGATCGGCGCGGGCGAGACGATCTGGACCGAGAGCAGCCACAAGTACCATGCCGATGAAATCCCGGCGATCGCCGCCGATGCGGGCTTCGAATGCGCGCGGCAGTGGGTGGAGAAGGAGTGGGGATTCGCGGAGAGTCTGCTTGCCGTGAGGTGACGCGAGGCGCATAGGAAGAAGCGGCGCGCCTCGCGAGAGACGCACCGCTTTTTTATCGGGCGATTTCAGTGCTGCTCGAAGCGCTCGTAACGTTTCCCGGTGAAGCGCTCCTCGCTCTCCACCGAACTCACGCGCGCGGCAGGCGGCCCGTGGCGCAGCCACGAGAGCATGCGGTCCACCTGATTGGCCGTGCCCTGGATGACGGCCTCGACGGAGCCGTCCTCGAGATTCGCGACGTAACCGCGAATGCGCAACGCGTGCGCCTGGCGCACCGTCGCGTGACGAAAGCCCACCCCCTGCACGGTCCCGTGCACGCGCACGTAATACGTTTCGAGACGCGCATCCAGATCGGGTTCGCTCATTGCTCGTTTCTCCATTCCTCGTTGCTTCCACGGCCGATACGGTCGGCATTGTAGACGCCATCGCGCGGGCACGCCGGGCGCACAGCCGGGGCGCCCGGCAAGGCACCTGAACGCCCGCGCCGCGTACAATCCGTGCCACGCCGCGCACGCGGCGCGTCACCGACCATGGAAGCGAACCCGCAATGACCGACACCTCCCGCGCCAACCGAGATCTCGTGCTGATCACCGGAGCGTCCGGCTTCGTCGGCTCGGCCGTCGCCCGCATCGCGCAAGAAAAGGGCTATGCCGTGCGCGTGCTGGTGCGCGCCACGAGCCCGCGCAAGAACCTCGAAGCGCTCGAGGTCGAAATCGTCACCGGCGACATGCGCGACGCCGCCTCGATGCGCAAGGCGCTTGCCGGCGTGCGCTACCTCTTTCACGT
Organism: Paraburkholderia lycopersici; assembly: GCF_900096975.1. Taxonomy (GTDB): domain Bacteria; phylum Pseudomonadota; class Gammaproteobacteria; order Burkholderiales; family Burkholderiaceae; genus Paraburkholderia; species Paraburkholderia lycopersici. The sequence continues at coordinate 68,008 of NZ_FMYQ01000004.1, read as the reverse complement.
GGCCGCCGATTACCGCCTGTGGGCACCCGATCCGCACGAAATCGAGCGCGCCAATCTCGAAGGCGCCGAAGCGACCATGCGCGCCGCGCTCGACGCAGGCGTGGAACGCGTCGTCTACACGAGCAGCGTGGCGACGCTCAAGGTCACGAGCTCGGGCAACTCCGCCGACGAGACCTCGCCGCTCACGGCCGGTCAGGCGATCGGCGTGTACAAGCGCAGCAAGGTGCTCGCCGAGCGCGCCGTGGAGCGCATGATCGAGCGCGACGGCCTGCCCGCCGTGATCGTCAATCCGTCCACGCCGATCGGGCCGCGCGACGTGAAGCCGACGCCCACGGGCCGCATCATCGTCGAGGCGGCGACGGGCAAGATTCCCGCCTTCGTCGACACGGGCCTGAATCTCGTGCACGTGGACGACGTCGCCATGGGCCACTTCCTCGCGCTCGAGCGCGGGCGCATTGGCGAGCGTTACATTCTCGGCGGCGAGAACCTGCCGCTGCAGCAAATGCTCGCCGACATCGCGGGCATGGTGGGCCGCAAGCCGCCCACGATCGCGCTGCCGCGCTGGCCGCTCTACCCGCTCGCGCTGGGCGCGGAAGCCGTGGCGCGCTTCACGAAGCGCGAGCCGTTCGTGACCGTCGATGCGCTCAAGATGTCGAAGAACAAGATGTACTTCACGTCGGCGAAGGCGGAGCGCGAGCTTGGCTATCGCGCGCGACCGTATCGCGAGGGCTTGAAAGATGCGCTCGCATGGTTCCGCGAAGCGGGTTATCTGAATGCGAAATGAGCTTCCGGCGCGCAGCCGCGCGCCAGCCGAGCAATTTGTTACAACTTTTCCTGCAACATGCATACAACGCCGGAAGGGCAATGCACGCGCGCTGTGGGTAAAATCGCGGGTCTTACCTGAGAAGCTCGCATGAATCTTCAAGACCAGATTGGCGTGCTCGAAGCGGGCGTCGATCAGCTCCTTCAGGCCGCCGCCGCCGCGCAAACACCGCGCGCCGACGAACGTGCCGCCGCAGAACCCCTCCACGCATCCCCCGCTGCAGCCGGCGAACCGGAGCGCGCCGCCGCCCCGGCAGCGGATGCCGCCGTCACGCCGCAAGCCGAAGCGACTGAAGCGGTCGCGACCGCCGAGGCCGCAGAAGCCGCGGTAGAGCAGGCCGAGACCGCCGCCGACGCGCAGCCCGAACTGCTCGTGGCGCGGCCGTCGCAGAACGAAATCACGCTGACGATCGGCGGCCGGACGGTGACGCTCAACGCGTTGCAAGTCGGCCAGATGATCGAGGAGCTGTCGAACGCGCGCGCCTCGATGCAGCCGGAGCCGCCGCCCGGCATTCCGCCCGGCTGGCGCTTCGCGTCCACGAAAAATCCGGTAATGGCCGTGCAGAAGCAGTCCAATGGCGACCGCCTGCTGGTGCTGCGTCACACCGGTCACGGCTGGGTGCCGTTCACGTTCTCGCCCGACGTCGTCGTGCAGATGTATATGATGCTCACGCAGCGCTAGCACGCGCGGGCGTCCACCCCACAAAAAAGCCGTCGAAACCGACGGCTTTTTTTCATTCGCGGCGGCCTGGCGGCGAGCCGTGCTTCAACGGCTCTGCACGGGCGCCTGCACGCGCGCCTTCCACTGGCCGCCCTTGCCGCGCCAGAAGCGCCACGCCGAGGCAAACGTCGCCCCCACATAGAACAGCGCGACGAGCGGCAGGAACGGCGCCCACAGCGGCGAGCGCCGGTAGTAGGCGAGCATCGGCGAGTAGGCGCAGCACATCAGCGCCCAGGCGAGCCATGCGGGCCAGCCCTTCGGGCCGAGCGCGAGCGCGACCACGGGCGGCGCGAGATAGATGACCGCCATGCCGAGGATCGTGCCCGCGAGCTGCCACGCCGAGTAATGCAATTGCGTGAACGCCGTGCGCGCGATCATGTTCCAGATGTCCTTCCACGAATCGTACGGGCGCAGCGATATGCTCTTCGCGGCCACATCGAGGCGGATCGGGTGACGGCCCTCGCCGCGATGCTTGATGCGCGCGGCGAGACTGCAATCGTCGATCAACTCGGCGCGGATCGACTCGATGCCGCCCGCCTCTTCGAGCGCCTCGCGGCGCACCAGCATGCAGCCGCCGGCCGCCGCCGCCGTGCGGTTCTTCGGGTTGTTGACCCACGAGAACGGATAGAGCTTCGCGAAGAAGAACACGAACGCCGGAATGAGCGCCTTTTCCCAGACCGAGTCGCAGCGCAGCCGCACCATCAGCGAAACGAGGTCGCGGCCTTCGGCCTGCGCGCGCACCACGAGTTGCGCGAGCGCGTCGGGCGGGTGGCCGATGTCGGCATCCGTGAGGAGCAGGTAGTCGGCGGGAAGCTTGAGCGTGCGCACCGCCTCGATGCCCTGCGACTGCGCCCACACCTTGCCCGACCAGCCCGCGGGCAGCGGTTTCGCAGCGATCACGCTGAGCTTTTCCGGGCATTGCAGCGCAAGTGCGGCGGCGCGCGCGGCTTCGGCGGTGCCGTCGGTGCTGTGGTCGTCGATCACGATGACGTGAAATTCGCCGCCGTAGTCCTGCTGGAGCAGCGAACTGACGGCCTCGCCGATCGCGTCGGCCTCGTTGCGCGCCGGCACCACGGCACACGCGGCGGGCCAGCCCGCCGCCGGCTCGACGAGCGGCAGCGGTTCGGCGGGGCGCGCGCGCCAGAAGCCGCCGCGGCCGAACAGCAACACGAGCCAGATCAACAGCGAGAGGCAGGAGACGGCAAACAGGAGGGTGGTAGTCATGCGTTGTTACTCTCGATCGAAGGCGCGCGCACGCCCACGCGGCGCGACAGCCACATGGCCGCCGTGCGCAGGAGCACCACGGCCCAGTCGGGCGCGCGCAGCACAGGCCGCGCGCGGAAAACGTCGTAGCCGCCGCGCTCGATGATTTCGAGCATGCGCAGGCCGCCGTGCACGACGCTGCACAGCTCGAGGCCAAAGCGTCCCGGCACGCGCAGCGCGAGCGGCGCGCCGCCCACCATGAGCGCGCGCGCGCGCGCCACTTCCTGCGCCATCAGCGCGCGCCACGCGTCGTCCGCCCTGCCGGCGGCGATCTGCGCCTCGGTCACGCCGAAACGCTCGCGGTCCGCCAGCGGCAGGTAGACGCGGCCGCGCTGCCAGTCGGCGCCCACGTCCTGGAGAAAAGTGATGAGTTGCAAGGCGGTGCAGATCGCGTCGGAATCGGTGAGGTTCTCCGGCGTCGCCTCGTCGATCAGATGCAGCATCAAGCGGCCGACCGGATTCGCCGAGCGCCGGCAGAAGTCCAGCAGATCGAAGCGATCGGCGTAGCGCGTCGTGTCGATATCCTGATCGAATGCGGCGACGAGATCGTAAAACGGTTCCAGCGGCAACTGGCATTCGCGCACCACTTTCGCGAGCTCCGCGAACAGCGTGGGATGCACGCGCGCCGCGCGGCCTTCGGCCACCGCGTTCAGGCCCTCGCGGAAATCGGCGAGGCGCGTGTGACGCAGCTCGGGGCTCCAGTCGCCTTCGTCCGCGATGTCGTCGAGCGTGCGCGCGACGTGATAGATCACGCCGACAGGCGCGCGCAGCGCCTTCGGCAGCAAGACGCGCGCTACCGGAAAATCGTCGTAGTGGTCGGGTTCCATCGAAGCGTTCGGCATGGGGTCGTATCCTCGGCCGCCATCGGGCAAGCGCAGGACGCAATAGTTTAAGGGTTCCCGCGTCATGTTGCACCGCGCAAGGACCGCGCGTCCGGTCTCATTTGCCGCATGGCCGCCATGCGGCCGTGGGGCGCCGGCCGAGCATGCCGGGTGCCGCCGGGGCGCCATGCGGCGAACTTTTCGGGGACTGCCGGCCGTCGCGCGGGCGCCGCCGTCGCGTGCACGCCGCACCTGCTAGTGCTCCGCGCAGCAAACCGCGGGCGATGGGGTTAAAATGCGCGTCTGGTTTTATTCCGTCACCCCTTTGGCGGATTTTTGCATCCTTAATAATAGACAGCCGCCGGCGATCAGGTCATTTTTACCGACTCGCTCGCCTCCTGCGGCAGTCGGAGTTCGCCACCTTATGCGAGTGATCCTTGCCCAACCCCGCGGCTTTTGCGCGGGGGTTGTCCGCGCTATCGAAATCGTTGATCGCGCACTGCAGAAACACGGCGCGCCGGTCTACGTGCGCCATGAAATCGTCCACAACCGTCATGTGGTCGAAAACCTGCGCAACAAGGGCGCGCGTTTCGTGGAAGAACTCGACGAGGTACCGGAAGGCGCAGTGGCGATCTTCAGCGCGCACGGCGTGGCGAAGACCGTGGAACGCGCCGCCGAGGAACGCGACCTCGACGTGCTCGACGCCACCTGCCCGCTCGTCACGAAGGTTCATGTGCAGGGCCGCCAGTACGTCGCGGCGGGCCGCACGCTGATCCTGATCGGCCATGCCGGCCACCCTGAAGTCGAAGGCACGATCGGCCAGATTCCAGGCACCGTGCTGCTCGTGCAGAGCGAAGCCGACGTTGCGAAGCTCGACCTGCCGCTCGATGCGCCGCTCGCGTACGTGACGCAGACCACCCTCTCGGTGGACGACACGCGCGGCATCATCGACGCGCTGCTCGCCCGCTTCACCGACATCGTCGGCCCGGACACGCGCGACATCTGCTACGCCACGCAAAACCGCCAGGCAGCGGTGCGCGAACTGTCGGAGCTGGCGGACGTTCTGCTCGTGGTGGGCGCGACGAACAGCTCGAACTCGAATCGTCTGCGCGAGATCGGCAGCGAAACGGGTGTGCCGAGCTATCTCGTCGCCGATGGCTCGGAAGTGAAGCCCGAATGGTTCGCCAATGTGCAAACGGTCGGTATCACGGCCGGCGCATCGGCACCCGAAGAAATGGTTGAGAACGTGATCGACGCGCTGCGCGCGTTGGGGCCTGTCGAGGTGTCGACGATGACGGGCCGTGAAGAAAAAGTCGAATTCAAGCTGCCGTCGAAGCTGTTGCAACCGCTCGTCGCGCGCGAAGTTTAAGGAGGACACGTCTTGTCTATTCCGCTGCTCCAGAAAGTCCGCGTTGGCGCCTATATCTTCCGTCAGCATTTCGGCGGTAACAAACGCTATCCGCTCGCGCTCATGCTCGAGCCGCTGTTCCGCTGCAATCTCGCCTGCAACGGCTGCGGCAAGATCGATTATCCGGACCCCATCCTGAACCAGCGCCTGTCGCTGCAGGAATGCCTCGAAGCCGTCGACGAGTGCGGCGCGCCGGTCGTTTCCATCGCCGGCGGCGAGCCGCTGCTGCACAAGGAAATGCCGCAGATCGTCAAGGGCATCATGGCGCGCAAGAAGTTCGTGTATCTCTGCACGAACGCGCTGCTCATGGAAAAGAAGATGGACGACTACGAGCCGAGCCCGTACTTCGTCTGGTCGGTGCACCTCGACGGCGACCGCGAAGCGCACGACCACTCGGTCTCGCAGGAAGGCACCTACGACAAGGCCGTCGCGGCCATCAAGGAAGCGAAGCGCCGCGGCTTCCGCGTGAACATCAACTGCACGCTGTTCAACGACGCGATTCCCGAGCGCGTGGCGAAGTTCTTCGACACGCTGGGCCCCATTGGCGTGGACGGCATCACCGTTTCGCCGGGCTACGCCTACGAGCGCGCGCCGGACCAGCAGCACTTCCTGAACCGCGACAAGACCAAGAAGCTGTTCCGCGAAATCTTCAAGCGCGGCAACAACGGCAAGAACTGGTCGTTCAGCCAGTCGAGCCTGTTCCTCGACTTCCTCGCGGGCAACCAGACCTACGAATGCACGCCCTGGGGCAACCCGGCCCGCACCGTGTTCGGCTGGCAAAAGCCCTGCTATCTGGTCGGCGAAGGTTACGTGAAGACCTTCAAGGAACTGATGGAAACCACCGACTGGGACAAGTACGGCACCGGCAACTACGAGAAGTGCGCGGACTGCATGGTCCACTGCGGCTTCGAGGCGACGGCCGTGCTCGACACCGTCGCGCATCCGCTCAAGGCACTGAAGGTCGCGATGAGCGGCCCGAAAACCGAAGGCGAGTTCGCCAAGGACATCCCGCTCGACGGCCAGCGTCCGGCCGAGTACGTGTTCTCGCGTCACGTCGAGATCAAGCTCGAAGAGATCAAGAACGCGGCCAAGACGAAGAAGCCGGCAACGGTCGCGGCCGGCTAAGCCGCTTTCCGCTTCGCGCGGTCAGCCTGCAAAAAGGGCGCAACGGTTCATGCCGTCGCGCCCTTTGTCGTTTCCTCACTTCGCGGTGAATGGCGACACCGTCGCCGCCGCTGTTGCCGCGCTCATGCTCGCGGCCGCTGGCGTCCAGCGATACACCACGACGCTGGCGCCGTTGTAGTTGTCCCTGGTCACGACAAATTCGCCGGTCGAGCGTCGATACGCCCGCACGCCATACATCGAATCCACGTCGTTGCCCACGTACACCGCGCTCGGGCTGCTGTCGACGAACGTCGTGTCGATCGCGCCCGTGGTGAGGTTGAACGCATCGATGTTCGGCACGGTGTGCACGTAGCCCACGAACAGATAATTTCCGGCAGCCGCGATCGACTTCGGATTCGCGCTCGTGAGGTTGATGACCGGATTCGGCGTGCTCCTGTTTCCGGCGAGCCAGCCGTGATACACCTCGACGCGCGTGCCGACCGCGGTCCAGTCGGTGACGCCGGCATCTTCTCCCGCGAGAATCATCGTGTCGCTTTCGGGCAGGTAGAGAATGCGCGTGAGCCGCGCGATCGTGCCAGGAATCGGCGCGGTGATCGCGGCGCCCCAATGCGGCTTGCCGCTCGCGTCGAAACCCGTTAGCGGGTAGTGCGAAATGACGTTGGACTTGTCGAGGCCCACCCACAGGTCGCCCCTGCCGTCGAGGCAAAAGCCGTTGCGCACCGGGGCCGTCGTCCCGAATGCGGAACCTGGCAACGCGTAGTCGGGAATGGCGATGTAGCCGCTCGACGCGTTGAAGTGAAAAAAGTAGAACGTGTCGGGGTTCTGGCCGGCAGCCACGAGAATGCGCTGGCCGCCCACGCTCGCGAGCTGCGCGAAATGCTCGCCGCGTTGCGAATCGTTGAGATTGATGCGCGGGTCGGACGGATACGTGACCGGATCGATGGTATTCGCGACGAAGGTGCCGCCCGCCGTGCCCGAATAGACGTTCATGCCGCCGTAGAACAGGGCGCCGTCGGTGGCGGGGTCGGGTGCCGCATTGCCTTCGAAATTCACCGACTGGAGCTTCCAGCGCAGCGTGCCCGTGCCGTCGTAAGCCTGAATGTCCGTGCCGCCGTTGCGGCCGAGATCCCACGAGCCGCCCCACGGGTTGTTCAGCACGTACAGATTGCCGGCGGAATCCTTGCCGATGCCTGCCACGCGCATGAAGCGCTTGTCGCCCGCCTGTCCTTTCGCGCCGGTGGTTGTGTCGAGATAACCGCCCCGAACGCCGAACGTGCCGGTCGCGTACGGCGCGCCCGCCACGTTGTAGAGCTTGATGTTCATGTCGGGACCCGAGTCGCCGATCATCAACTGTGAGGTCTGCGAATCGAAGTCAAGCGACGACGGTCGCGCGGAGGCCGCGAGCTGGACCGTATTCAAAAGCTGGCCGCCGGGACTGAATTCGAGCACGGCGCCTGCGCTCTTTTGCGCGACCCAGAGGTTGCCGGCCGCGTCCACGGCCAGTGCGCCGGGAGCGCTCACGCCGATGTCGCGCTGCCAGACGCCTTCCGTGGTGAACACGCGCACGCGGTTGCCGGGAAAGTCGCTGGCGTAGAGGAGCGAGCCCGATGTCGCGAGTCCGGTGACGACATCGGCGAGTTTCCCGGTCGTATCGGCGCTCACGTTGATGAGCAGCTCGCGCGTGCCGCTGCCGCGGCTGTAGCGCCCGACCGTGCCGCTGCCATACGAGGCGTTGTACTGCATCGCGACGAACAGCGAAGTCGCGTTGCCCGTGATCGCGCCGCCCTGGAAGTCGCCGTGCCCGCCGATCGACCCCAGGCTTTGGCCGTTCTGGTAAATGGCGACGCCGCCTTCGTTTTCGTCCCACATCGACGAGGTATAGATCACGCCTTCCGGCGCGACCCACATCGAACGCGCGACGTTGCCCACGCGCGTCGCGTTGGTACCGTAGGTGTTCGCAATCCAGTCGGTAGCGTATTGAGCTTCGCAAACGGGCACGACCGTCGCGCTCAGTGCTGCCGCAAGCAAGGCGGCGCCAATTCGATGCAAGACCATGAGAGATTCGTTGATTCGCACGCCGTACGGCGCAGAGGTTCAAGATGAGGTGTTGCCGTGTGCGGCAACCCTGCAGATGCGGTTCCCGACGATCCGAAGCAGTGGGGGGACGCCGGGCGAGGCGCGACACGTCGAATTGGTGCGGAATGTCGTCGTCAAAGTTAACGGCGGGGCGCCGCGAGAATTGAGCGCCTTTGATGACGCCTCGAATCGAGTGCGTTACTTGCGAAAAAAAACGCGACGGCTTTCGCCGTCGCGCCTCGCGTTGAAACAACAATCAGCGGGGACTCAGCAGCACTTCCCCGCGCCCGACCCATACCGTGCGTTTTGCCGCTCGCGGAAAAACGCCTCGTATGTCATCACGGGCCGGTCAGGATGCGTCGCGCGCATGTGCGCGACGTAGCCCTCGTAATCCGGCAAGCCGACCATCAAACGCATGGCCTGGCCGAGGTAGCGCCCGGCCGTCTGTACGTTGTCGCGAAGTCCCGAGAACATGATGCGCTCCGTTCGGTTGCCGACGCCGGTTCAATGCACGCGCTGCGACACGACAGCCGCGCCGCCCGCCGGCATCGCTTCGTAAGGCGTTTCCTGGGCGGTCGGGCGGTCGATGCGGCGTGCGCGCGCAATCGCGATCAGGCCATAAACCACGATGCTCGCCACGACGAAGATAAAGAGGCCCGAAAGCGCGGCATCCACGTAGTCGTTGAAGACCATGCGCTGCATCTGCTCGAGCGACTTCGCGGGCGCGACGACGTTGCCTTGTGCAATGGCGGCCGAAAGCTTCTGCGCGTGCGCAACGAAGCTCACCTTCGGGTTGCTGTCAAAAATCTTCTGCCAGCCCGCCGTGAGCGTGCAGACGAGCAGCCAGACCGTCGGCACAGCCGTGACCCACGCAAACTTCTCGCGCTTCATCTTGAACAGCACGACGGTGCCGAGCATCAGCGCGATGCCCGCCAGCATCTGGTTGGAGATGCCGAAAAGCGGCCACAGCGTGTTGATGCCGCCGAGCGGATCGACCACGCCCTGATAGAGGAAGTAGCCCCACGCGGCCACGCAAAGCGCCGTGGCGATCAGGTTGGCGGGCAGCGATTCCGTGCGCTTGAGCGACGGGTGGAACGTGCCGAGCAGGTCCTGCAGCATGAAGCGGCCGGCGCGCGTGCCCGCGTCAACGGCGGTCAGGATGAAGAGGGCTTCGAAAAGGATGGCGAAGTGATACCAGAACGCCATCATCGCTTCGCCGCCCACCACCTGGTGCAGGATCTGCGCCATGCCCACGGCCAGCGTCGGTGCGCCGCCGGCGCGCGCGACAATGGTCGTCTCGCCCACGGCCTGGGCGGTGTGCGTGAGCATCTCCGGCGTGAGGACGAAGCCCCAGTGGCCCACCGTTTGCGCGACGGCGTCCGGCGTCGTGCCGAGCACGGCGAGCGGCGCGTTCATCGCGAAATACACGCCCGGCTCGATCACCGAAGCGGCCACGAGCGCCATGATCGCGACGAACGACTCCATCAGCATCGCGCCGTAACCGATGAAGCGCGCGTTGGTTTCGTTGTCGAGCAGTTTGGGCGTCGTGCCCGACGAGATCAGCGCGTGGAAGCCCGAAACCGAACCGCACGCGATCGTGATGAAGAGGAACGGGAACAGGTTGCCCGACCAGACCGGACCCGTGCCGTCGATGAACTTCGTGAACGCCGGCATCTTCAGTTCCGGCGCGACGATCAGAATGCCGATCGCGAGCGCGAGAATCGTGCCGATCTTGAGGAACGTCGAGAGGTAGTCGCGCGGCGCGAGCAGCAGCCACACGGGCAGCACCGAAGCGACGAAGCCGTAGCCGATCAGAATCCACGTGAGCTGTGTGCCCGTGAACGTGAACATGGCGGCGAGCATGGGCGAATCGTGCACGTGCTGGCCGAACGCGATGGACGCCATCAGCAGCACGAAGCCGATGATCGAGATCTCGCCGATCTTGCCGGGGCGGATGTAACGCACATAAAGGCCCATGAAGATCGCGATGGGAATCGTCGCGGCCACGGTGAACGTGCCCCACGGCGAGTTCGTGAGCGCCTTCACCACGATCAGCGCGAGCACCGCGAGAATGATGATCATGATGAGGAACGTGCCGAACAGCGCGATCACGCCGGGCACGGGACCCAGTTCCATCTTCACGAGGTCGCCGAGCGAGCGGCCGTCGCGGCGCGTGGAGAGGAACAGCACGACAAAGTCCTGCACGGCGCCCGCGAACACCACGCCCGCGAGAATCCACAGCATGCCGGGCATGTAGCCCATCTGCGCGGCCAGCACGGGGCCGACCAGCGGACCCGCGCCCGCGATCGCCGCGAAATGATGGCCGAACAGCACGTACTTGTTGGTGGGCACGTAATCGAGCCCGTCGTTGTGGCGCACGGCCGGCGTCATGCGAAGGCCGTCGAGCTGCAGGACGGTGCTCGCGATGAAGCGGCTGTAGAAACGATACGCGATCAGATAGACGCACACGGCGCAAATCACGATCCACAATGCGCTGATTCGCTCGCCGTGCGCGAGCGCGATGGTGCCGAACGCGAACGCGCCGAGTAGCGCGACGATCGTCCAGACGACAAAACTGGATGCCCGGCTCATGCGGTGTCTCCGTTTTTTGGTTTTAGCTTCGCACCCGGAATCGGGTCCGGGCCCTGGCGCGCCGATCTATGCCGGCACATGCATGACGCACCGCGCCATGCCGTGGGCGGTAGTATTCGCTTTCAGGCCGTCAGCCACAACCGGACAACTACGTAAGCGATCTACGTACAATTACGTAGCAAAAAAGACGGCGCTCGATACACGCTCAACGCACACTCAACGGCGGCGATACCTGCCGCGCAATGCGTCTCGCGCGCTCAGGGAAAACGCCGACATAAGCGTGACGCTGACGAGTCTGGGCAGAAGCCGGCCGGGGAATCGCTATCATCGCGGCGATACAGTCTCCGTAATCTGCATGCGCCGGTCGCGAGCGCTGCGTGGATCGCCAGCCTCGCCGCGCGCCCGGTTATGCTTGCAGATTCCGCTTTCGAACACCGTCATGCCCGCCCCATTTTTCTTCGCCGACCGCCGCCTGAAGACAAAAATCTTCCTGCTCGCGGTCGTGCCGTTCCTCGCCGCCATTGCGGGTATCGGAATCGGCGTGCGCCAGCAAGCCACGCAGCTCGCGCAAACGCAGCACGCGACCATGCAAAGCGCCTATCTGACGAGCAAGGAAATCGAGCTGCGTCACTACGTGGAACTGGCCACGAGCGCCATCGCGCCGCTCTACGCGCCCGGCGAGAACGCCAGCGCCGCCTTGCCCGCGCCCGCAGACGAAGCCGACCGCCAGCTCGCCGCGCTCGCCGTGCTGCAAAAGATGGACTTCGGCCCCGACGGCTACTTCTTCGTCTACGACATGCACGGGCGCTCGCTCATGCACCCGCGCGAGCCGGGTCTCGTCGGCCAGGACCTGTGGAATCTGCGCGATCCGCAGGGCTCGCTCACGATCCAGCAGTTGATCGCCGCCGCCCGGCGCGGCGGCGGCTACGTGCGCTACATGTGGCACCGGCCGTCCACGGGCAAACTCGCTCCCAAACTCGGCTATGTCGTGCCGCTGCCGCGCTGGGGCTGGATGATCGGCACCGGCATCTATCTGGATGATGTCGATTCGACGCTCGCGCGCATCGACGAACGCGCCTCGGCGAATATCGAGCATACGATCCAGTGGCTCGGCGTCATCGCGATTGCGGGCGTGCTCGTCATCGCGCTCGGCGCACTCGTGCTCAACGTGAGCGAGCACCGCAGCACCGACGCCAAGCTCAAGCGCCTCGCGCAACAGGTGGTCGAGTCGCAGGAGCAGGAGCGCGCGCGGCTCTCGCGCGAACTGCACGACGGCATCAGCCAGATGCTCGTTTCGGTGAAATTGCTGCTCGAATCGGCGCTCGCGCGCCTGGAGCACGGCGAAACGCGCATGCCCGCCGCCGAAGCCTCGCTGGCGACCGGCCTCTCGCGCCTTTCCGACACGCTGCGCGAAGTGCGCGGCATCTCGCACGCGCTGCGCCCCTCGATGCTCGACGACCTCGGTCTCGCCGCCGCACTGGAGCAGCTCACGCGCGAACTCGCGGATCAATCGGGTATCGAAATCGCCTTTACGCAAGGCGCTCCGAAACCGGCGAGCACAAAGTCGCAAGCGCCCGCGCTGTCCGACGCCGTGAACACCGTGCTCTTTCGCATCGCCCAGGAAGCGCTGACCAATATCGTGCGCCATGCAGGGGCCGCGCGCGCCGCGCTCACGCTGGAAGTCGCGGCCGACGGCGTGACGCTCGGCATCGCCGACAACGGCCGCGGCTTCGACGTGGCCCACGCGCTGGCCGATCCGCGCGCGGGCCTGGGCCTGCGCAACATGCGCGAGCGGCTCGAGTCGCTGGGCGGCCGCCTCGACATCGGCTCGCAGCCCGGCCATACGCTCGTCACCGCCTGGGTGCCGGTTTCGCCAAGCGGAACGGCCAGTGCGGCACCAGGAGCTGCAGCCGTATCAGGAACGTCGACATGACGAATGCAAACGTAAACGAATCCGCGAGGCCCGCGCGCCTCGTGCTCGTCGACGACCACCCGCTCGTTCGCGACGGTTTGCGCGCGCGGCTCGAAGCCGTACCGGGCTTCGAGGTCGCGGGCGAAGCCGGCAACGCCGACGAGGCCATTACGCTCGCCGCTTCGCTCGAACCCGATCTCGTGCTGATGGACGTCGGCATGGCGGGCGTGAACGGCATCGCGCTCGCGGGTATTTTCCACGGGCGCTTTCCGGGTATCCGCGTGCTCATGCTCTCGATGCACGACAACGTCGAATACGTGACCGAGGCCGTGCGCGCGGGCGCGAGCGGCTACGTGCTCAAGGATTCGCCGGCCACCGAGATCATCCGTGCGATCGAGGCGGTGCTGGCCGGGCGGACGTATTTCAGCGCGGGCCTGAGCGCGCGCATGTTCCAGGCGTCGGCGCGCAGTACGCCCATCGAGCGGCTCACGCCACGCGAGCGCGACATTCTCGACGCGCTCGCCGAAGGGCTATCGAGCAAGCAGATCGCGCAGCGCGAAGGGCTTTCGGTGCGCACGGTGGAAACGCACCGGCTCAATCTGAAGCGCAAGCTGGAGATCGAAGGTCAGGCGGAACTGATCAAGTTCGCGGTAGAACACCGCCGGAAGTGAGGGGGCCAGAACCGGAGCAAGCGTCAACGCGCCGGCTCCGGCCGGGGCGCACACAGGCATAATGCGTGCGCAAACAGCGATCGGCGATCAGCTGTGAGCGTTGTGCTCGATGAGGAACTTGATGAGCCCGTCAATGCCGCCCTTGGCGATCTGGTCGGCGAATTGCGTCTGGTAGACCTGAATCAGCCAGGCGCCCATCATGTTGATGTCGTAGATCTTCCAGCCGTTGGGCGTATTTTCGAGCCGGTAGTCGATCGCGTCGTCGCCGCCGTTGCTGAGGACGTGCGACTGCACCACGGTGTCCTTCGCGCCCGCGGGGGTGTTCGAGGGCAGGAACTTGAAGGTCACCTGGGTATCGCGAAGCTGCGCGAGCGACGATGCATAAGTTTTCACGAGCAGGAGTTGAAATTGCTCATAGAGCTTCTGCTGCTGCTCGGGCGTGGCGGTCGCCCAAGGTTTGCCGACGGCGATGCGCGTGGTTCGCTTGAAGTCGGTGGAGGGAACGAAATGGGTTTCGACCACCTGGGTGATCTTGTTCATGTCGCCGCCGCGCGCTTGCGGGTCGGCCTGCATGGCCTTCACGGTGCCTTCCACGGCGGCCCTGACGCCGGCGTCCGGCGAAGCCTGCGCAACGGCGGCGCCCGAAATGCCCGTAAAACAGGCGGCGACGAGAAATGCGGTCAAGTAACGTTTCATACGCTCTTCTGGAACAGTGAAATTCAGGCGCCGGCAATGTGCGGTACAACAGATCGCGCCCCGGCTGAGCCAGTATAACGGCTTTGGCGCACGGGCTGCCCGGGCGCCGCCTCGCCGCTGCGTGTGCATAAGCCGCGCCGGGACGTGCAGGGCCGGTATACTTGAGCGCTTCGCGTCAAAAAACTTTAATTGACAGGGCCCCCTCGCCTGTATGCTGAAGCCATTCATCCTCCACCTCGTCGCCTGGTCGGTGCGCCGCGCGGCGTGGGTCATCACATTTGCGATCGTGCTTGCCGTGCTCTCCGGCGTGTACGTCGCGAAACATTTCAAGATCAACACGGACGTCAGCGGCCTCGTCGAAAACAATGCGCAATGGGCCGCGCTCAGCGACGCCAAGGACCAGGCCTTCCCGCAGCGCGCGAGTTCGCTGCTCGTGGTCGTCGAAGCCGACGCGCCCGAACTCGCCGACGCCGCCGCCGACAAGCTCGCGCAGGCGCTCGCGGCGGATTCGCGCGAATTCAGCGCCGTTTCGCAGCCTGCGGGCGGCCCGTTCTTCCAGCACAACGGCCTGCTCTTTCCGTCCACGGCCACCGTGCTCTCGACCACGGGCCAGCTCGTCCAGGCGCGCCCGCTGGTGAACCAGCTCGCCAAAGACCCGAGCCTCGCCGGCCTCGCCGGTACGCTCACCACCACGCTGCAACTGCCACTGACGATCGGACAGGTGAAGCTGCCGCAAATGGCGAACCTGCTCGGCAGCGCCGCCAACGTCGTCGATCAGGTGCTCGCGGGCAAGCCCGCCGCGTTCTCGTGGCGCGCGCTCGTCGACAAGGACTCGGCCACGAAGCCCGCGTTCGCGTTCATCACCGTGCAGCCGGTGCTCAACTTCGCCGCGCTCAAGGCGGCCGCGAACGCCTCGGAGGCGATCCGCTCGACGGCCGCCTCGCTTCATCTCGACACCGAATTCGGCGCGCGCGTGCGCCTCACGGGCGAGCAGCCGCTCGCCGACGACGAGTTCGCTTCGGTCCAGGACGGCGCCGCGCTCAACGGCGCGATCACGATCGTCGTCGTGCTCGCCATCCTGTGGCTCGCGCTGCGCTCGGGCAAGCTGATCGGCGCGGTGCTCGTCACGCTCGTGGTCGGCCTGCTCATCACGGCCGCGCTCGGCCTCATGATGATCGGCTCGTTCAACATGCTCTCGGTCGCGTTCATGGTGCTGTTCGTCGGGCTGGGCGTCGATTTCGGCGTGCAGTTCGGCGTGAAGTATCGCGAGGAGCGCTTTCAGGACGAGCGGCTCGACGCGGCGCTGCTCAAGACCGCGCGCCTCATTGGCGTGCCGCTCACGCTCGCGGCGATCGCCGTGGCCGAAAGTTTCTTTTCGTTCCTGCCGACCGCCTACAAGGGCCTCTCGGAACTCGGGCAGATCGCGGGCGTGGGCATGTTCGTCGCGTACTTCGCCAACATGACCGTGCTGCCGGCGCTCATCCGCGTGTTCAGGCCGGGGGGCGAGCGCGCCGCGCCGGGCTTCGCGTTCCTCGCGCCCGTCGACAAATGGCTCGCCGAACATCGCAAGCCGGTGCTCATCAGCACGCTCGTCGTGGTGGTCGGCGCGACGCCGCTGTTGCTGCACCTGCGCTTCGACTTCAACCCGCTGCACCTGAAGGATCCGCATACCGAGTCGATGGCGACGCTGCTCGCGCTCAAGAACTCGCCCGTCATCTCGATCAACGACGTGAGCGTGCTCGCGCCTTCGCTCGAAGAGGCCGACAAGATCGCCGCGCGGCTCTCGAAGCTGCCGGAGGTGTCGCGCGCAACGACGCTCAGCTCGCTCATTCCCGACGACCAACAGCAAAAGCTCATGCTGATCTCGAGCGCCGCGCAGCAGCTTCTGCCCGCGCTCACGCAGCAGCCGGCCGCGCCCGTCACCGACGAAGTGCGCGTGCAAACGCTCAAGCGCGCGGCCGACCAGCTTTCGCTCGCCGCAAGCGACCATCCGGGCCCGGGAGCGGCCGAGGCGAAGCATCTTTCCGCCGCGCTCACGAAGCTCGCCAACGCAAGCCCCGCCACGCGCGACCGCGCGGAAACCGCGTTCAGTCTGCCGCTCAAGCTCGCCTTCGCGCAGCTCACGCGCCTTCTGCAACCCTCGCAAATCACGCGTGAAAACCTGCCGCCGGAGATGGTGCACGACTGGGTGGCGCCGAGCGGCCAGGCGATCGTGGACATCGCGCCGCGCGTGCCGCCGGGCGTCGATCCCAACGACGACGTGATGCTCGCGCGCTTCGCGCACGCCGTGAAGGCGGCGGAGCCCAACGCGATCGGCGGGCCGATCTCGATCCTGCATTCGGCCAACGTGATCATCCTCGCGTTCTTCGAAGCGGCCGCGTGGTCGGTGCTGCTCATCACGGCGCTCCTGTGGATCACGCTGCGCAATTTCGGCGACGTGCTGCGCACGCTCATTCCTCTGCTGGTATCGGCGCTCGTGACGCTCGAGCTGTCCGTCGTGTTCGGAATCCAGCTCAATTTCGCGAACATCATCGCGCTTCCCCTGATGCTCGGGGTTGGCGTCGCGTTCAAAATCTATTTCGTGATGGCCTGGCGCGCGGGACAGACGGGCCTGCTGCATTCGAGCCTCACACACGCGGTGCTCTTTTCGGCCGCCACCACGGCCACGGCGTTCGGCAGCCTGTGGCTTTCGCATCATCCGGGCACGTCGAGCATGGGCAAGCTGCTCGCGCTGTCCTTGTTCTGTACGCTGATCGGCGCTGTGGTGTTCCAGCCGGTGCTGATGGGCAAGCCGCGTGCGAAGCGCGCAAGATCGGAAATTCAAGGGATCGACCAATGAAGAAAAAACAAGCCGCGCTCACCATGGCGGCGGCGAGCCTGGCGCTCCTCGTGACGTCGGGTTGCGCCACGGGACCCGAGCGCAAGCCGGGCGACCCGTTCGAGCCCGCGAATCGTGCAATCTTCAAGTTCAACGACGGGCTCGACACCTACATCGCCCAGCCGATCGCGAAGGGCTATCAGAAGGTGACGCCGCAGCCGCTGCGGCAGGCGATCACGAACTTCTTCTCGAACCTCGGCGACGTCAGCAATCTCGCGAACAACCTGCTGCAGCTGAAGATCACCGACGCCACCGAAGACCTCATGCGCATCGCCATGAACACGACCTTCGGCCTGGGCGGCCTGATCGACTTCGCGACAGCGGCGGGACTGCCCAAGCATCACCAGGACTTCGGCCTCACGATGGGCCATTACGGCGTGCCGGCCGGTCCGTATCTCGTGCTGCCGCTGTTCGGGCCGAGTTCGGTGCGCGACGGCATCGGCATGGGCGTGGACGTGAAGTTCAACATCATCAATTACATCGAGCCAGCCGTGCGCAACCCGATGTACATCGCTCAGTTCATCAGTACGCGCGCGGACCTGCTCGGCGCAACCGATCTGCTTCAGCAGGCGGCGCTCGACAAGTATTCGTTCGTGCGCGACGCGTACCGCCAGCAGCGCGAATCGCTGATCCGGGGCTCGCAGAACAACAACGCGCCGCTGCCCGATTACGGTGATCCGGGCGCCACGGGCGAACCCGGCAACTCGAACGAGAACGGCGTGCCCAACTACGAGGACCCGGGCGAGTCGGGCGGCGCCGGCGGTGCCCCGAACAAGGGTCTGCCGGATTACAAGGACCCGGGCGAACCGGGTGCGGCCGGTGCGGCGGCGAGCGGCGCGGCGGCAACGGGCGCGGCAGCGGGCGGCGCGGGTCCGGGCGCTGCGGCGGCTGCCGGTACGGCGGGCGCGGCGGTGGCAGCGTCGGCGGCTTCTGCGTCGGCTACGGCATCGGCGCCCGTGGCGGCTTCTGCGTCGGCTACGGCTTCTGCGTCGGCTACGGCATCGGCGCCCGCTACGGCATCTGCGCCCGTGGCGGCATCTGTGCCCGCTATGGCATCGGCGCCCGTGGCGGCTTCGGCTGCCAAGGCCGCGCCGGCCAAGCCGGCATCGGCACCCTGAGCCACTCGCCGGCGACGCGGCTCGACGCCGGCATTGCCAGAACGCAAAAACCCGGCAACCTTTCCAGGTTGCCGGGTTTTTTTATTTACGCCAGCCGTGCGGCTCAATGCACCGAAGTGTCCTCATTGTCGGCCTGGCGCTGCGCTTCGTTCGCCGCCGCGACCGCCGTGGCGTCCGCGGACGTCTGAACGGTCTGGCGATAGCGCTCGTAGGCCTCGTCGGCGTAACGGATGCATTCGCGGCCGTGCGGAGCCGGCACGCCGTCGGCGCCGAGGTTCACGAACACCATCTTTTCGATTGTCAGGATGCTCTTGCGCGTGATCTTGTTGCGCACCTCGGCGCGCAACGTGATCGACGTGCGGCCGAAATGCGTAGCCTTCATGCCGAGCTCGATGATGTCGCCCTGGCGCGCCGAACTGACGAAATTGATCTCCGATATGAATTTGGTCACTACACGCTGGTTGTCGAGCTGGCAGATCGCATAGATCGCCGCTTCCTCGTCGATCCAGCGCAGCAGACTGCCGCCGAAAAGCGTGCCGTTCGGATTCAGGTCTTCAGGCTTGACCCACTTGCGGGTATGAAAATTCATGACTGGCAACTCCCCGTGGAATGTAATTTGTCCCCAGCTCGCAGGACGAGCTTGGGGTTAACATCCGGATGTTACCAGAGATAAGGGTTTTCCCTAGTATTTCAATATTCCGGTCGGGTCACGCCGGGAAAAAGGCGCCGGTGGTCGCCAGTATCTGCCGCGCGGCGCTCAACGACTGGCGCGCCGCTTTCGCGTCCGCGGCCACGCGCAGCAGGCCGCCCAATTGCGCCGGGTCGCGCGCGAGTTCCCTCAGGATGGGCAGTATGGCCGTCGTGCCGTCGTCGCGCAGGCCCGCCATTGCCGCCTTCGGCAGGCTGCGCCAGGCCGGATCGACGATCGCGCGGCACACCACGAACGGCACGCCGTGCGCAGCCGCCGCCGCTGCTGCCAGATGCGACTCCATGTCGACGGCGAGCGCCCCGCGCGCGCGGAACAGCGCCGCCTTGTCCGCCGCGCCGGTGAGCGGCGCGGCCACGGCCGCCTGTACGCCGCGGCGAGTCTGCGCGGCGAGCGGCGAGTCCATGAGCGCCTCGGCCATGCGCGCGCTCCAGGCGGAATGCGTAGCGACGCGGCCAAACGGACCGTCGACGGCTTCGGCGATCACCACGGTGCCCGGTTCGAGATCGGGCGCGAGACCGCCCGCCGTGCCGAAGCTGACGATACCCGCCGCGCCATCCTCAAGCGCCGCCGCGAGCGCGCTTTGCAGCAGATCGGCGCGTGCGGCGTAGACGGCGCGCACGCCATCGCGGCCCTTGCCCGCCGCGATGCTCGCCTCGAAAGCCATACCCGTTACCGCGATCACCGGCAAACCGCGCGCCTTTGCGCCAGCCGCCATGCTCATAGTCCGGTTCACGGCCTGCTTCCCAATCTGCTTCACAGCCCAACCGCGACGCGCTTCGAGCCCGTGCGCTTGAGGTTGCGATAGCGCGCGAGCGCCCACAGCGGGAAGAACTTGCGATAGCCGTGATAACGCAGATAGAAGACACGCGGAAAACCCGTCGCCGTGAAACGCGCTTCGTCCCACAGGCCGTGCTCGCGCTGGGTGTTCTGCAGATACTCGATGCCGCGCGCGACCGCCGGATGATCGACCGCGCCCGCAGCCATCAGGCCGAGCAGCGCCCAGGCCGTCTGCGACGCCGTGCTCGCGGCGCGCTCGTAGCCGCGGTATTCGAGCTTGTAGCTCGTGCCGTCTTCGCCCCAGCCGCCGTCGTCGTTCTGGATCTGCACGAGCCATTGCACCGCGCGCTTCATGCGCGGGTCGTCATGTTCGAGGCCGGCCGCGTTGAGCGCGCACAGCGCCGTCCACGTGCCGTAGATGTAGTTCATGCCCCAGCGGCCATACCAGCTACCGTCGGCCTCCTGCTCCTCGAGCAGATAGTGGTACGCGCGCCGCGCCGGCTCGCTCGCGGCCGGCAGCTCGCCGAGCTGCGCGAGCATCGAGAGGCAGCGGCCCGAGACGTCGGCAGTCGGCGGATCGAGCAATGCGCCGTGGTCCGAGAACGGAATGTTGTTCAGGTAGTACTGCGTGTTCTCCGGCTCGAACGCGCCCCAGCCGCCATTGCTGCTCTGCATGCCGACCACCCATTCGCGCGCGCGCGCGATCGGCTCGTCGTAGGCCGTCGTCTGGTCGAGCTTGTCCACGCGATCCATCGCGGCCACCACCACGGCCGTGTCGTCGACGTCGGGATAGTGCGGGTTCGCGTACTGGAACGCCCAGCCGCCCGGACGCACGTCCGCACGGCGCGAAATCCAGTCGCCGCGCACGTCGAGGATCTGCAGCGGGCGCAGCCATTCGAGGCCGCGGCGCGCGGCTTCCCCGGCGCGCGCGTCGCCCGTCTCCAGCAGCGCGTGCGCGGCCAGCGACGTGTCCCATACCGGCGAGAGGCACGGCTGCACGTAGGCTTCCTCCGCGTGGACCGTCACCAGCTTTTCGAGCGATTGCCGCGCGATCGCGCGATGCGGATGGTCGGCGGGATAGCCCAGCACGTCGTACATCATCACGGCATTGGCCATGGCCGGGAAGATCGCGCCGAGGCCGTCCTCGCCGTTCAGGCGCTCGTCGACGAAGGCCACGGCGGCGTCGATCGCGCGCTGGCGCAGGTAGGCCGGGAAGAGCGGATCGGCCACGCGCAGCACGCCGTCCACGGCGCGGAAGAAGCCGAACCAGCCCTGGCTCTGGTGCGGCGCGCGCGTGTTGAGGCCAACGCTCACCGGCGCGCCGCGAAACAGCTCGTCGATGCGCACGCCGCGCGGATTGCGCGCCAGCGGGCGCTTCGCGTTGAGCACCAGCAACGGCACGATCACGGTGCGCGCCCAGTACGACACTTTCGAAAGATGGAACGGGAACCACTGCGGCAGCAGCATGATCTCGACGGGCATCACCGGCACTGCGTACCACGTCACCACGCCGAACAGCGCGAGCAGGATGCGCGTGAACACATTGACGTGCTCCGCGCCGCCCGCCGCGAGAATCGCCTCGCGGGCGCGCGCCATGTGCTCCGCATCTTCGGCGTCGCCGATCATCTTGAGCGCGAAGTAAGCCTTCACGCTCGCGCTCACGTCCATGTCGCCGTCGGTGAAGAGCGGCCAGCCGCCGCCCGGCAGCTGGGTGCGGCGCAGGTAGCGCGCGATCTTCTGTTCGAGTTCGAGGTTCGGAGTCTCGCCGAGATAGTGCACGAGCAGCACGTATTCGGCCGGAATCGTGGCGTCTGCTTCGAGTTCGTAGACCCAGTGGCCGTCGGCGCGCTGGTCGGCGAGGATCGCGTCGGTGGCGCGCCCGATGGCCGCGTCGAGCGTGGCGCTGACCGCGGCAACCGGGGCGCAAGGCGCCGCCAGGGTCGCTTCGTCGGCAAACGTGGGGGTGGGCATCGCCACGGCCGTCGCGTCGGCAACGTCAGTCCCGGCGCGGCGGCTGGCGTAGTCTTGTGTCGGCATGGCTTGGGATAAATCGTTCATCTACGTTCCAGATTTTCGGTCAGAAGGAGCTCCGCGGCCTTGCGGCCCGAGCGGATCGCCCCTTCGATCGTCGCGGGCAGACCGGTCGCCGTCCAGTCGCCTGCAAGCATCAGATTGTTCCAGCGCGTGCGCGTTGCGGGGCGGCGCCATTCCTCGTCGGGCACCGCCGAGAACGTCGCGCGCGCGTCGGCGCAGACCCGCCAGGCGGGCAGCGGCTCGAGCGGCAGCGAGGTCGCCGCGGCCACGTCGGCCCAAACCCGGCGAGCGAGGTCTTCGGGGTCGAGGTCGAGCACGCCGCGCGCGTCGTGGATCGTCGCCGCGAGGCGACCCTCCGCCGCGCTCAGCCAGTGGGCCGTGCCGTTGACGAGCGCCATCGGCGTGACGAGGCCCGGTGGCGCCTCTGCCGCGTAGTGCACCGTGACGATCGCGGTGTGGCGCCGCGGCGCCTGCAGCGCCGGCACGAGCGCCGCGGCGGCGGCGCCGGGCACGGCCAGCACCACCGCTTCGCCGGAGGCGAGCGCTACACGCCCGTCCGGAAAATCGAGGGCGACGACGCGGGCCGCCGCGTCGTCGTACACGATCTCCCTGAGCGGCGAGTCGAGGCGGATCGCCGCACCGCCGTGCTGGAGCATGCGCAACGCCGGATCGACGAAAGCGCTGGAAAGGCCGCCGCGCGCCGCCAGCGGCCGGAACGCCTCGCCGCCCGCCGTCAGCGACTCGCGCAACATGGCGCCCGCCAGCTCGGCGCTACCCACGCGCGGCTCGACATTGAGCGCCGTGAGAAAGAACGGCTGCAGCAGCCGGTCCCAGAGCACGCCTTCGCAGCGCATGGTCTGCGCCACCGTGCGGCCCGGCTTGGCGAACAGCAGCGGCAGCAGCCCCAGGTAGTCCGCGGCGCGCGTGCCCGGCACGCGGGAGCGGGAGTCGCCGATCCAGAACGGCATGCGCGAGCGCGAGAAGCGCACGGTCCAGCGCGAGCGCGCGGCGAGGTCCATGAACGCAAAACCCGGCTCGGCCGGCCCCGTGAGCGCCTCGCCGGCGCCGATCGTGCGCACGTATTCGAGCGTGCGCGCATGGCCGGCCAGCACGAGATGGCTGCCGGTGTCGAGCGTTGCCGCGAGCGTGTGATCGTAGTACGAACGGCAGCGTCCGCCTGCCTGGCCGGCGGCCTCGTAGAGCGCCACCTGCACGCCGCGCCGCTGAAGCCGCACGGCCGTCGCGAGGCCCGCAAGCCCCGCGCCGATGACGTGGACTAGCCGAGGCATCAGAACAGCGCGTAACGCGCGACGATCCACATCAGCCGCGCGCGCGGCTTGCTGACTTTCGTGCGTGGCAGGTCAAAGCCGCGATCCACGGTGCGCTCGAGCAGCACGCGGTAGACGCCCGACATGATGCGCGGCGCCTTCACGTACGCACGCGGCGCGGCGTCCATGATCGCGTCCGCCTGCGCGAAGTGCGCGAGCGCGCGATCGACGAGCGTGGCGCACACGCGCGGCAGCGACGGGTCGGCGGCGATCGTGTGCGGATTGCCCGCCGCGATGCCCTCGCGCGCGAGCAGTTCGCGAGGCAGGTAGCAACGGTTGATGTCCGCGTCTTCGTCGATGTCGCGCAGGATGTTGGTGAGCTGCAGCGCGCGTCCCAGATGGTGCGACAGCGCGCGGCCCGGCTCCTCCTCCATCCCGAAAATTCTCACCGAGAGGCGGCCCGCCGCACTCGCCACGCGGTCGCAGTACAGGTCGAGCGTGGCTTCGTCGGGGGCGCAGATGTCTTCGGCTGCGTCCATGGCCATGCCGTCGATCATCGCGTGGAAGTCCTCGCGCTTGAGCCCGAACGTATGGATATGGCGCGTGAGCGCCGCCAGCGAGGCGCGCGGCGTGCCGGCATAGCACGCGTCGATGTCGGCGCGCCATTGGTCGAGCCCCGCCGCGCGCTCGGCGCGCGGCAGGTCGCTGTCCGCGATGTCGTCGACAGCGCGGCAAAAGGCGTAGACCTGATACATGGCGTCGCGCTGCGCGGGAGGCAGGATCCGCATCGCCAGATAAAACGAGCTGCCCGACGAAGCGGCGGCGGCGTCGGTTTGTTGTGTATCGTCCACGACGAGGTTGGAAACGGCCAAGACGATCTCCGCTGGGGGCGCCCTCGACGGGCTTTCGACTATTCGGGCCCGCATTGCAGCGGGTCGCCCGCGCGCGCGGACACGCGCGAGGCACCGGCCATGGAATTGCCCGCCAAGGAGGCGCGCAAGCCGGAAACGGGCAAAAGTATAGCAACCTTTGGGGTGCGGCGCAGTCGGCAGGGGCGTGCAGCGGTGGGGCGGGCGCGTTGCCCGCGCGGGCCGCCCCGGACCGCCCGCGCTTCAGGCGAGCGCGACCGAGCGGTTGCGCCCCTGGCGCTTCGCGGTATAGAGGGCGGCGTCCGCCTCGTTGATCATGCCCTCGTAATCGGGCGCGCCCGTGCGCGCCGTGGCGGCGCCCACGCTGGCCGTGACCGGCACGACCACGCCATGCACCTCGATCGGCTCGTCGCCGATCGTGCGGCGGATCTTCTCCGCCACGTACAAGGCGTCGTCGAGCGGCGTGCACGGCAGCAGCAGCGCGAATTCCTCGCCGCCGAAGCGGCCGAACACGTCCTGCTTGCGCACCACGCCGGAGACGCGCTGCGCCATCGAGCGCAGCACGGTATCGCCGGCCACGTGGCCGAATTCGTCGTTGATGCGCTTGAAGTGGTCGAGATCGAACAACAGCATCGAAAGTTCGCCGCCGTAGCGCTGCCAGCGCGAAAACTCGTCGGCGAGACGCGACTCGAAATAGCGCCGGTTGGCGATGCCGGTGAGGCCGTCGCGGTCGGCGTATTCGCGCAGCCTGGCCACGGCTTCCTCGCGCTCGCGCTGCATGACGCTCACGTGCGTGACGTCCGAGACGGTCACGCACACGGCGATCACGTCGCGCTCGCGCATGAGCGGCATGAAGGTGCAGTCCTGCTGCATGTAGTCGACGCCGCCCGTGATCGGCCGGTCATGGTCGAACTGGAACAGATACGGCCGCTGCTCCCACGAGCTGAACGCGAAGCTGCCGAGCTGGAACACGCTCTCCACCTTGCGCGTGAGCCACGCGCGCGGCAGGTCGGGAAAGCGCTCGAAGATCGAGCGGCCGATCACGTCCTCGGCCGGCACGCCGCTGTGGTCCTGCATGAACCGGTTCCACATCAGCACGTTCATGTCGCGATCGACGACGAAGATACCGAACCCCACCCGTTCGACGACGAGATCCGACAGCGATGGCAACCCGGCTGGCGCGTTCATAGGCTATGCAACAGCGCGTCGATGGCCCGGCTCACGACATGGATCGACTCCTCGGCCATCAGCATGACGAGGTGGGCGCGAAAGCGCTGGTCCTCCAGCGCGAAATTGACCTCGACAAGCAGGGCGACATCCCAGGCGAGCAGCCCTCGCTGGAACACCTCGTCGAGCATGATCGCCTCGCCGAGCAGGCCCGGCTGCGAAAATACCGGCATGCGCCCGAGCTGGTCGAGCATCGACGACACGCACGCGCCCGTGAGCGCGTTGGCGACGTCGAACATCAGCTCTTCCTCGCTGAACGCGTCGGCGGAGCCCGGCGCGTAGGGACCGCCGACCAGGCTGCCGAGTTCGGCGATCTCGCCGCTGCGGCAGATCACCAGCGCCTCGCCCTTGATCTCCGAGCGAAAGCCCTGGCGCACGGCCGCGACCGGCCCGTCGATGCCGGTCATCTCGCGCAGCGCCGCCGCGGCCTCCGACACCGCGACCACCCGCACGCGCGGCACCGAAAGCTCGATGAAGGCGTTGAGCAGCCCCGACAGCCGCGTGGCCGCCTGCCCCATGCCGAGATTGGCGATCTCCTGCAGCGCGTCGCGCTGGAGTTCCGTGAACACTCGATCAGGCATACAACCCGTACTCCTTCAGGATGGGTAGCAGCGCCTCCTGGGTTACCGGCTTTGCGACGAACGCCGCCGCGCCGAGCGCCTGCACGCGCTCGCGGGCACGAGGCTGGATGTCCGCTGATACGACGATCACGAATGTATTCAGGTCCTCGTGCTGCAAAGCTTCGAGGACCTGGAAGCCCGTCATGTCGGGCATCGTGAGGTCAAGGAACATGACTGCCGCACGACCGGCGCGGTAATGCGCGAGCGCTTCGAGTCCGTTCGACGCGTACGAAATCTCGACGTCCCAGTCCTCGGGCAGCGCCTTCGTGAGCACCTTGCGGGCTAGCAGCGAGTCGTCGGCGATCACGATGGGCAAGGACATGGGTATGCTGAATGAGTGTGCGTTGGGCGGAGTGCGTTTCGACGGATTAACGGCGGCGCAGGCAATTACTTTAGGAAAAAAACCGCATACGAGCTGCGTAATGCATAACGCATGGACGAGCCAGCGCTGCGACTCGCCCCGAATTGGCGAACGACCGCGCTGTCGCGCAATGAATATCGGCAAGCTTGCGCCGGTAAATGAAGGTCCTCGCCTGCATGCCTGCAGCCACCCCGTAGCATGGGGCCGCGCGTTTTGCTTTGAACGGCGCGGCTTTCATGCGAACGCGTATTTATCGTGTCCAGGATTCTCGAATCAAATTCAATGAAATGCAACTCGTCGATAATCAATCCTCGAACAAAATCGACTCGCACTCAGCGGTTTATCGAAATAAATGATCCATCCCTTAAATAAAGAACGTCGATTATCCCTTTGTGGTACGTTTGCGCTTCGCCGATTTTCGCGCATTCGAGCAAAGGAAGTAGAAAACCCCTGGTCGGGCTGCTTACGAAAATATTCTTGCTGCGCGCGGACCATCGGCTGGCCGGCGGCGCGTCGACGCGGTCGTTTATGATGTCGAATGCCCCGCCGTCTTTTCCCTGCTTTTCCCGACGATGATTGCTGACCGGCCCGAGCGGCCAGACGAACGCACGCACCAGCAGCCCCTCACCGACGACGCGCCGTTTCCGGCCGCGCCCGGCCACGACTTCACGGTGCGCCGGCGCACGCTGCTCGCGCTGCTCATCGCGGCGATCGTGCTGCCATGCGTGTACGTCGCCACCATGGCGTACAACGATCTGCGCGCGCGCGAAGCCGACGCCACCGATACCACGCTGCGCACGGTGCGCGTGGCCGAAGAGCACGCGCTCAAGGTGTTCGACATGAACGAGGCGCTCGACGCGCGCATCGTCGACCTCGTGCGCGGCCTCGACGACGACGGCATACGCGCGAACGAGGCGCAGATCCACCAGAAGCTCGACGCCATCGGCGGCGGCTACCCGCAGGTGGCTGCCGTGTCGATCTTCGGGCACGACGGTGAGCTGCTCGCGAGCAGCCGGTTCTCGCCGCCGCCGCCGGCGTCGATCGTGGCACGCGACGACTTCACGGGTATCCGCGACGGCCGCGTGATAGACCACGTCTCGCGCGTCATGCGAAGCCAGGTGAGCGGGGAAACGGTGTTCAACATGGGCGTGGCGCGCCGCGACGACGCCGACGTGTTCGCGGGGCTCGTCTCGGTCGCACTGCGTCCCGGTTATTTCAGTTCGTTCTACCACGACCTGCTCGGCCCCAGCTCGCCGATGGCGCTCGGCCTCGTGCGCAGCGACGGTGCGATCCTGGCCTTCGACCCGCCACCGCGCGCAACCCGCTCCGCCATCACGCCGAACTCGCCGCTCGCCGCGGCGCTCGCGCGCGGCGGCGAGTCCGGCGTCGTGCGCATGCATTCCGCGCTGCTCGACAGCAACGTGATCGTGGCGTTCCGGCGCGTGGGCTCGTACCCCGTCTACGTGACCTGCGCGTATCGCACGCCGGCGGTCTGGGCCGCCTGGTACCGGCACCTGAGCGTGCTCATCATTTCGATGTTCACGCCGTCGATCGCGTTATGGTGCGTGATCTGGCTCTCGCTGCGGCGCCTCGCCGCCGAAGAGGCAGCCTGGGAACGCTGGCAGGCAGAGGCCTCGATGCGCCGCTCGATCGAGTCGGCTTACCGGCAGTCGCGCAAAATGGAGGCGCTCGGCAACCTCGTGGGCAGCGTCGCGCACGACTTCAACAACCTGCTGATGATCGTCTCGGCCAACGTGCAGATCGCGCGGCGGCGCGGCGCGGCTGACCTGGAGCGCGAGCTTTCGGCGATCGAGCGCGCCCTCAAGAGCGGCCAGTCGCTCACGCGCCAGTTGCTCGGCGTGGCGCGCAAGCAGCCGCTTCGCAACGAGACGATTTACGTCGGACGCTGGCTGCCCGCGTGCCGCGAACTGCTGCGCGCGTCGCTGGGCGCGAAGGTATCGCTCGTCGTCGAAGTCGACGACGGCGTGTGGCCGGTGCTCGTCGATGTCGCCGAATTCGAGCTCGCGCTCATCAATCTCGCCGTAAACGCGCGCGACGCGATGCCCAACGGAGGCCGCTTCACCGTGCGCGCGCGCAACACCAGCTTCCGGCCCGACGAGGGTTTCCCGCTCGACGGCGACTTCGTGCACATCACGCTCGAGGACACGGGCGCCGGCATGCCGGCGGACGTGCTCGCGCGCGCGTTCGAGCCGCTCTACACGACCAAGCCGAAGGGCACGGGCACCGGCCTCGGGCTGCCGCAGGTGTTTGCGTTCTGCGAGCGCACCGGCGGCCTCGCCGCGATCGACAGCGCGATCGGCGCGGGCACGACGGTGCATCTGTATCTGCCGCGTTCGCTCGCCGAGCCGCCTGTGCCGCGTCCCGAGCCGCACGAGGAAAGCGCCGGGATGCAGCACGGGCTGAACGTGCTGCTCGTCGAGGACAACGAGGAAGTCGCCGCCGGCACCGAGGCGCTTCTGCAGATGATGGGCCATCGCGTGACCTGCGCGAGCGACGCAGCGAGCGCGCTGGAGTTCGTCGAGTCGGCGCACGCCGACGGAGACCATGCCTCGCCTTTCGACCTCGTGCTGTCCGATATCCACATGCCCGGGACGATGAACGGCATCGATCTGGCCGAGGCGCTGCAGGGACTCGAACCCGCGCTGCCCGTGATCCTCGTGACAGGCTACGCGGAAGAACTCGACCGCGCGCGCCACGTGGACGTGCGCGTGCTCTCAAAACCGTTCGACATCGCGCTGCTGGAGAAAACGCTCGAAGCCATCCGCGAGGAACGCCAGGCGCGTGCGAAGCGCGAGCGCGACGCGACGCTCTAGGCACGGCACGAAGCTTGCGACGCGTGCAGCGCGGCATGCGGAAGCAAGCGGCCGGACGCGGCGCACGGCATGCGCCATTCACTCGGCGCATCATGTAAGCGGGCGTCGCCAGTTGAGGAAGGAGGGTGCCATGAAACAGACCGTGACCGGCGTTTTCAAGACTTACGATGAAGCGCGCCAAGCGCAGGAGGCGTTGCTGCAACGCGGCTTCGCGGTAAGCGACATCGACCTGCCGGCGCATACCGAAGGTGTGCTGGCCGGCATCGAGCGTCTCGTGGGCAGTTTTTTCCCGGCGACGGGGGACGCGCGCCGAACCGCGGAGGCCCAGACCGGCATGACGCCGCCGCCGGGCGAGGCGGTGCGTATCGGCGTACGTGTGAGCGACGAGGCGCATGCCAATCTCGCATACGAGACGCTGCGTGAGGAGCATGCAACGGACGTCGCCTTGCGCGGCTCGCCATGGGCCTGGCCCGCGATGGATCGTCCGGACCGCCCGATGGCGCGCGACCATTCGGCGCTCGATGAACTGGGCCTCGCCGACTTCGCCGAAGCCTTGCGCCGACGCGGCGCGCAGCCGGAGTCAGCGCCGGGGCCTGTACAGACACCCGCTCGCGCGCAGCCGGCCGCCGAGGCCGACGCGACTGTGCTCGCTTCGGCAAGCGCGCCCGGCGCCGGCGCGGTGATGGGCGCACGTCACGTGGACGTGCCCGCCGCACCGGAGGCGACGCGCCCCACCGCGGGCGTCGCGCCGCAAATTCCGGACGAATTCCTCGAATACGAGGAAGACGTGCCCGAGCACCACAAGGACATGCCGGGGCAATCGCGCACCCTGCACTGAGCCGGGGCGCGGGGGGCGGCGGTGCTGGCGATCAGGCGTCAGCGGCCGAGCTGGCGCTTGACCCACGCGACGTAGGTATCCACGAAAGCTTGCAGGAACTTGCGCGTGTCCTCATTGGCGATCTCGCCTTTCTCGTTGATGCGGCTCGCTTCGTGTTTGATGAACATTTCAGGCTGACCAAGCAGCGCAACGTCGAGATAGGCGAGCACGTTGCGCAAATGCTGCTGCGCGAGCGCCGTGCCGACCGCCCCAACCGATGTGCCGAGCACGGCGCCCGGCTTGCCGCGCCACGAATTCGTGCCCCACGGCCGCGAACCCCAATCGATTGCATTCTTCAGCACGCCCGGGATCGAGCGGTTGTACTCGGGCGTGACGAACAGGAGCCCGTCGGCGGCTTCGATCTGCTGCTTGAAGCGGCGGGCGACTTCGGGGTAGTCGGCATCGTATTCCTGGCTGTAGAGCGGCAGCACGCCGATGTCGAGATGCTCGAAAGTGAAATCGGGTGGGGCTAGCGACGTCACAGCGTGCGCGAGTTGCCGGTTAAAGGAATCCTTGCGCAGACTGCCGACCGCAACTGCAATTTTGTAGGCCATTTCAGTATCCCCGGAAATGCGCACGAAGCACGGTAGATGGAGACTTCATCATAGACGTGCATGAATTCCAGCGGCGTATAAGCGCGCTGACTTCATAGTCACCTTGTGGATAACCGATAAGAGCGCGAGTTTATCCACAATTTCGGTTGAAAAACTTGTGGACAACTTTCGTGAAGCCCCCATGGATACAGGTCTTGCGTGGGATTCGTCTGCTGGTTAGCAAAGATACAATTTCTGCACGTATGGTCTTACGCAAACTACGTCAGCACGCAGAACTTCTCCTGGTGATTCGGACACGCACGCTCGCGCGTTGCCAGCGGGTGATTCCACCTCAATCGAATAGCGCGGACACGTTTTCGATCGGACGGCCGATTATGGCGCGGCCCTGACGCACGACGATGGGCCGCTGCAGCAGGATCGGGTGTCGCACAATTGCTTCGTATAGCTGATCGTCCGTGACACCGGGTGCGTTGAGTCCGAGTTCCTCGTATTCGGACTCGCCTGTGCGGATCATGTCGAGCACCGGGCCGCCAAGCATCGCGTGCAACGCCTTGAGCTGTTCGACGGTGAGCGGCTGCTTCAAGTATTCGATCACCTCGACGGGTTCGTTCACGTTGACGGTCGAGACCAGGTCGCAAGCGGCACGTGATTTGGAGCAGCGGGGGTTGTGGTAGATCGTGATCATGATTTTTCGTGCGATGGGCGATTGCAGGCGGATGGAAAGAGGCCGGTGAAAGACCGCGATTCTACCGGGGATGACGTGGGCGTATGAGGCCAAGCATGGCTCGTTTCGTCTCTATGGGGGGCGCATCAGGCCCAGTGTTAGAGGTCGGGTGATGTCGACCGGCAATTCGCTAGCGAACATGCAACTTGATCCACCCAAGGATCGACTTTATACGCGCAAAGACGGGGGCATCATCTTTACCGCAGATCCTTCGCACAGTTGATCCGCGCCTTGCCATCAATGGAGTCATCTGGGCCGACGCCATTACCAGTACACGCTCGCTCTAAGCATCCTGCGGCCCAGGTACTTTATGCGCATAAACCTTATCCGGACGGCCAATTCGATTCGGATCTCGCCAAAATTCATTGAATCGAAAAACATTCCAGGTAAAATCCCAACCTGATAGCGACAAGGAGAATACCAATTGGCAGCAGAGATAATCGCAGTCACGCAACAAAAGGGCGGCGTCGGCAAAAGCACGATCGCGATGCATCTCGGCGCGGCATTTCACGAGAAAGGTAAGCGTGTTCTCGTCGTGGATGCTGATGGTCAGAATACGCTTGTTCATTGGGCCAGTGCTTCAGCCGACGGCGAAACCGGTATTCCTTTCCCGGTCGTCAACCTCTCCGAAGCGGGTGGCCAGATCCATCGAGAGATAAAGAAATTCATCAACGACTACGATGTCATTGTCGTGGATTGCCCACCGTCAATCACGGAGAAAGTCTCCGGGGTGGTGCTGCTGGCCGCTACTGTCGCAGTGATTCCCACGTCATCATCGCCGGCGGATTATTGGTCCAGTGTTGGCCTCGTCAAACTGATCCAGCAGGCCCAGGTCATGAACGAAGATCTGCGCGCGGTGTTCCTGCTGAATAAGACTGAAGAGAAACGCATGCTCACGCGCGAGCTGAAGCGTGCGCTAGAAGAACTTGGTTTCCCGTTGCTCAAAACGCAGATCCCCACCCGTGAGGCATATAAGCAAGCCATGGCGCTTGGCCAGACGGTTCTGCAAATGAACGACCGTGGCGCGCGACTGGCAGCAGTGGAAGTGCGCGCATGCGCCGACGAGATCGCCGCCATGCTCCCCTGACTTTATGCGCATAAAGGACCCTGAATGAAACCCTCCCAATTCGCCAAAGGCTTTCAGGCACGCCCTGATACAACAAGCAGCGAAAAGCGCACTGCCCTCGACCGCCTCAACGCGATCGATGGACTCGTCCAGGACCAGCCGAAAGTGAGAGAGGTCGTAGGACGTGCGAGTCAGCCGACCCTCGATTCCGCTTTTGATCCTGCTGCCAAGCCTGCTCTGGATGTCACTTCGGGTCAGGAAAACGAGTCTGCCGAATACCGCGCCTGGCGCATCGCGCACGGTTATCAGCCGGGGCAGATCATCGAATTGCCTCTCAAGGACATCAAGCCGAGTCCCTTCAATCCGCGCCACTTCTATCTGAAGGCATCGATCGCGGAGCTTGCAGTCAATCTCGCAAAGCAAGGGCAGCAACAGGCGATACATGTCATCCCCGATTATGCTTCGCCCGGCACCTACTACGTGAGCGATGGCGGCCGTCGCGTGCGCGCCCTGAAGGAGGCCAACAAGGAAGGGGTGAAAGCGATCGTTGTCGATCTGCCGATTGGTATCCAGAGCTACAAACTCGGCTATGACCTGAACGTTCAGCGCGATTCGCAAACTGTCTTCGATAACGCGGTAGTGTGGAAGCGGTTTATCGATGAGAAGCATTTTCAGAGTCAGCGCGAGCTTGCAGATCATCTCGGCCTTGACGAATCGACGGTTGCAGTTGCGCTATCGATCGGCAAGCTGCCGGAATCAGTCATGCAGGAAATGGTGGCGCGCCCGGACCGGTTCGGCTCGAACATGGCTTATCAGGTCGGGCGCTACCATGGCGCGCGCGGCACCGATGCCACGCTGCGCCTCATCAACCGCATCGTCGCCGACGATCTGAGCACGCGCCAGGTCGCAGACATCGTGAAGGGTCGCGCAAGCGCACAGGAAAGCCTGAAAACAGCTGGACGACAACGCTATGCGCAACGTCTGGAGATCAAACTGGATGGCGTGGCCGTCGGCGATCTGAAGTCTTATGGCGACGACCGGCTCGAGTTGCGCCTGAAAGGTCTCACCAAAGATCGCCGCGATTCGATTCTTCAACAGATCGAGCAGATCCTGAAGACGAAATAGTGTCAGAAAATCCGTCGGCGGTTGCCATTGATCGATCGCCGATGCATCGCGCGGGCTGAGACGGGTCGGCCTCTCAGGCTGCGCGCGAATGGCTCAGCGTGAAGGTCAGCAGGTCGCCGTCAGTCGGCTCACCCCAAGTCTTGCGCGCGAGCCAGTCGAAAAACGCCGAGTCCCCAAGCTTCGATTCCAGCCCACGACGACGCCAGTCATCGCGCAAGTGTGCGCCGAGCCCCGGCAGTTCATCCGCCTCGAACGACTGACGCGCAAGCTCGCGCGCCATTTCGTCCTGCTCCTCATAGAGCGAGCGAGCTTCCCTACGCCGATAGGCCGCATATTCGTCGAGCAGGCGTGCCTTCGGATCGTCGGCAGCAGTAGCAGCCGACGACCCGCGACCCACAGCCGGGGTAGCGCCTGCCGCCGTTTCGACCGGCGGCGCATAGCCCTTCTTCAACGCGTCCTTGAACAGAGCAGCGGCGCTGCGCACCGGCGGGAGACTTGTGCTGCGCATGCGCTGCTCAGTCAGCTGCAATGCGGCGCGAATGCGGTTTTCCTCGCTGTCGGCGTAAAGCGATTGCGCTTCCTTGAGCGGAATGCCGATCTTGACCATC
The DNA here is from genome assembly GCF_900096975.1 of Paraburkholderia lycopersici. Lineage (GTDB taxonomy): Bacteria > Pseudomonadota > Gammaproteobacteria > Burkholderiales > Burkholderiaceae > Paraburkholderia > Paraburkholderia lycopersici. The sequence continues at coordinate 34,252 of NZ_FMYQ01000004.1, read as the reverse complement.
CGGTCGACGAGCGTGCTGTCGAAGACATTCGGATGCTCGTCGAGCGCGAGCATCGGCTGCTTGCGCTCGGTCACGCGAAACTGGATTTCGGCAACACGACGCCCTTCGCGATGCTCGATCAATTCGACAAAAATGTTTGTGACCGCGTTGACTTCGGCAATCGCAGGGCGTAGATAATCGCGCTTGAAATACTTGTACTCGCGTTTGGCCTCGTCGCCTGCTTCGGTATCGGGGGTACCGGAGAGAATCGGGCGCCACCATTCCCAAGTTTCGCGCATCGTCAGATGACTGGGGTTCGTCAGATAGCGCACGCAGATTTCGTATAGCGCGAGACCCGCGCTGCTGCGCAACTGGCTCTGGAACTGCAGGCTCAGACGCGCGTACTGCACGGGATCCAGCAGTTTCTTCTTGATCTTCGGCGCGAACGAAAATTCCACCCAGACCCGACGGGTCGCCGGATCCTCGAGAATTTCCGCATCCGCGATCAGTGTGGAAATACCCCACTTACGACCAGGCTTCTGGCTTGACGTCCCCTGGCTCCATTCGACCTGCACCGAAACCATGCGGCGCAAATGCTCCTTCACGAGTGCTGTATCGTTCGAGTCGAACGCCGAATTGGCAACGATGTCGGAAAGCAACGCGCGATAGGTATCGCCGGACTCGTCGGCCTGCTGGGCGACGGCCAGCAGCACATTGAAGAGCTTGCGGGTCAACAGGGTGATCTTGCCGCTTTTCGGCTGGATCGCGATCGCCTCGACGGCCTTGCGCAATTCCGCCGAGCTGGGGCTTACCACATCGGTCTTTTTCACGCGCTTCGTGGCCATGCGTCGGATCGAGGAGAGAATTTTGCGAAAGGATACCGCCTGTGGTGATAGGCGTCTATAGGGCCTCACTCACCATTGCCGGTGATGCGCGCATCGCGCACGCCGCTCACCACGGAATCCTCCCGTATCGGCTCACCTTTCGCGGGACGCCCGCCCGGCGGGCGGCTTTGCGGATCACATGATCCGGCCCGATAGCGCGTTGTGCTGCGTGCGCCAACGGTCGCCGTTTGCTCCCGTATCGACTCACCTTAAAATTTTTTGCGCGGCCAGCGAAAAAAACTCACTGGGGCACCGGCATTCTGCCTTCGATGGTCCTCGAAAAAGAGGCAATCCGGGGAGCCACGCCGATGGAAAATCTCCTTTACCTCGAGGGAGCTCTCAGACTTGGGACTTTCTCGTAGTCATCGGCAAACCGACCCACGTCTAATCGTCGACTTGTTTGCAATCTGCGCCGAGTCCCCCGTAAACCCTCACCTCTCGCCACACTGGCCCACTAACTTGAAGGGCTCCCAAGCGCCACCGCTACGCCCACGCAGGCGTCCCTGCTCCCGAAAGCACTCACCTTTAGCGCTCTCTAGTCGTCTAAGTCTCGCCGTCCTGTCACTCCCGAAAATCCTCACCATTCACCGATCCAGTCAAGAAAAACCAATGGATTCCGGGACTTATCCACATGTATTACGGTTGAAGAATGGCGCTTTGTGCTCCCGTAATGTCTCACCTCGAACGGCGCGGGACTCTCCGGGTGAATGCGCATTCATCTGCTAAACGCCCCCGAATATTCTCACCTAAGCAAAATTCTGATCGCCCCAAAATCGCTTCTCCACCCCGTAGTCTCGGCGGTTCCAACGCAGTGAAGACTAACTTTCTCCCGCATTGCCTCACTTTATGCCGGAAATCCGCCTAAAACTCCTCCTGAAAACGCTCACCTCATGTATGGATGCTTTGGAACGCACGTAAGGTTTCTCGGTACTGCGGAAACCTCCTGAAAATCCTCACCTTTTGCCATGAAATCGGGCAATGACGGGCTCCGGCTGACAGCCACCGGGCCGCTGCTCAGCCCCGCGGCTCCCGAAAACACTCACCTATGACCTTTGAGATTACCTATTTCGCCGATTTCCGCTGTGGATTCCCGAAGACCTTCACCTTTGATCCGTATATTTTCCCGATTCTTCTCACCATTGGGTCCGAAGCCCCTCGATTTAGCGGAAAAACGACGGGAATCTAGCCTCCCGAATCCGCTCACCGTTGCATTCCACGTAACACTGCCTCATGCGTCCGCCAGTCCTGAGCGGTGTGGGTGCCGCCTCCCGAATTCTCTCACCCTTGCCGGGAAGTCAAGAATGCACCTGATCCCGAACCCGCTCACGACCCTTCCCGCATGGGCTCACCGGCATTCCCGAAGCCAATCACCCGACTCTCCTGCAGGATCTCACCCAAGATCCCGTAAAGTTTCACCCGATCGGCCGGAAAGCCCCGCCAGGCAACGATTTGCCGTGGCGTTAACGTTTTTAACTGGTATCAAGGGTGTTTACTTTTATGACTCTCAAGCACAATCACCCGAGAGTTCTCTGAAATATCCACAATTTCGCTTACTCTCCTTAGCGAGTCATTGCAGACTGTCGGCGTGAAACATAGAACTCCTGTAAAGGCGAGCAAAAAATGTGCGCATTTACAAAGGCTTATCGAACAAACTTCCATTTGTTTCACGAACGAGCCAGATCAAGGCTTACAGGTCTCGATATAAACTGCCCTCAAACTCACGTTCACCGTACCAACCACGTCCCGTTCTCAAAAACGTATCAAACAGAACGTAATTTGTTATGATTCGTCCACTCCCCTGCCGAGAAAACGACATGCGAGACCAGGACCGCCAGACTATCCGCGAAGAACTCGATCATTTGCGCAAAAACGGGGCACGAAGACAGGAGCTTTCCCTTCACGCCTGCAAACGCTTGTTCTTCGATTTCGAGATCAAACCGTCGATGGCTGCCGTTCGGGACCTGACCCAGACAGGTAGCGCAAGCGATATCCCCAAGGATATCGAGCTCTTCTGGCAACGTATCCGCACGACCTCCAAAGCGCGCGTGGGCGCCGGGGCTATTCCGCCAGCCCTGGAAGAACGTGCCGGCGAACTGCTCGGCGCGCTGTTCGAGGAAGCGCTGACTTTCGCTGGAGACACGCTGCAGGCCGAACGCGCCAAATTCGAGGCGGGCCGGCTCGTTGCGGAGCAGGCTGCTCGTGACGCAGAAGGCCGCCGCGCCGCGGTAGAAGAAATGTTGCAGCGTAGCGAAGCCCGCATCGAAGCGGCCTATGCCCGGGTGCGTGAACTCGAAAGCCAGCTCGCGGCTGCGTCTGCGCAGGAGGCGTTAGCGCATGGCAACCGCGAAGTGCAATTGCAGCGTCTTGAAACCGAAAACGAGTCGCTACGCAACCGCGTCGAGTCCGAACAGACCATCAATTCAGGATTGCGCGACCGCATTGACGGCTTGCATGAGGAAATGCGCAAGAGCACCGAGCATTACGCGCAACAAATCAAGGATGCGGTTGCCGAAGCCGAACGGCGTGTCAAGCCAATGCTGGTCGAACTCGATTCGTTGCGCTCGATGTCCTCTACCTGGCAGGCGGCCCAGCGCGACGCCGGCAAAAAGGAGTTCGACTTTATCCAGCAACTCGCGACCGCCAAGGCTCGTGCTGACCGGCTGGATAGCCTTCTGCGCGAACGTTCCGACGAAGTCGACGCGCTGACTCGTCAGGTGACGGCCTTACGCAACCAACAGGGACTCGATGCGTCAGTGGCGGCCGTACTCTTCTCGCTGGCCGAATCCGGCCGGCTGAACGAAGCCGAACTGGCGCGCCTGGGTACGGTGGCGGACGGTCACGTCGCGTTGCCGGCGCGTTGCCCGAACTGTCACGAAGGCGAGCCGGAGTTGTCCAAGGTGGACAATGGTTTCGAGTTCACTTGCCCCGAGTGCGAGTACACGTCTGGAACGGGAACCTCGAAACTGGAGGCGTATGCGCGCTTCATGGCAGGCAAGCATTCGCATGAACAGGCTTGAGGTGAGCCTTTACAGGGGACGGCGCATGCCGTTCCTTTTTGCGTGACTGCAACCGGCCGCCGCCCAGAGGGGCGTTTCACGCCTTGTCGTGTTCCGCCGTGGCGTGCTGCGACGCTTCCCGTTCGGCCCATGTTTTCCACGCCCGATAGAGACGCCCGGCAGATATCGGTTGCGAAAAACCGAGCCACTGCCCGATCTGATCGGTATCCACACCGCGCTCGAACAGGTCGGCGGCGAACGTATTGCGCAAGGTTTGCGGACTTGCGCGCTCGGCGCGGGTTTCGGCCACGCCGGCCGCTTCCGTCAAGGCGTCGATGGCGCGTAGCACTGTGGCCTTGTGCATCGGGCGCCCTTGGGGTGACCCTGGGAATACCAGTTGTCCGGGCAAACCGGCAAGCCGGCGTGCTTCGAGCCAGGCGCCGAGTACATCGACGGCAAATGGTGCGAGCCGCGTGGCGCGCGTGAAAACCGGATTGGCTGCTTCGATCGTGACCCACTCCGAGCCGATGGACACACAGTCGAGAGTCAGCGCGATGGCGTCGCCGGTTTTCAGTCCTCCGCCAAGAAAGATTGCGACGAGCGCCCGGTCGCGGCGTTCCCGCCATCGCCTCGCGGCAGACGATTCCACGAGCGGCGAGAACAGCTGACCGACGATCGCGGCGCGTTCAGCCGACGTGAGAAAGCCGGTCGGCTCGTTTTCGCGCGCGTTGCGCCAGGCGGCTTCTCCGTCCTGGGCGATGAAGCGTGCGGGATTCGTGGACGCGAGTTCGATTTCGCGCACGTGATCGAGTACGCGCTCGATGAGTCGCAGGTAGCGAAGCCGTTGCGGTTTCTTGATATCGAGGCCGGCGACGAATTCGGCAATCGTGCCGGTATCGACGGTCATGATCGTCTTGTGCTTGAGCGCGAGCCATTCGAGAAAACGCCCCCATTGCACGCGATAGATCTCGGCCGAAGACCGCCGTAGTTCCTGGGAGGCAAGCCAGGCGTCGAACGCAGCAGCGGGATCGCGTTGCCAGTCTTGACGTTGCTGGTCGAAGAGGTCGCGTGAAGGAGTCGAAGGCGCCATCTCTATCACTCCGTTAGTTGCGTTACGAGGCCATTATAGCGAGATTGTTTCGTTGCATGGCCGGTCGGCGCATTGCGTCGCTGGGCCGGGGGTTAGCCACCCCAAGCTCGTGCGCGCCGTGCTGCATGCGTGTGTTCTGTCTGTCGGCGGGTCTCTTCGGCGCACTGTGCGGCACGCTCATAGGCCGAGACGGCGAAAGCGAATACGGCGGGCAGCGCGGTGGATTGGCCGAAGTCGACGGCGTCGTCGGTTTCGGGCCAGGCAAGGTCGCCTGGCCGCTGAAAGAGGCCGAGCATGAGGGCATCGTGGCGGCTGGCAAAGCCGAGGTCTGCAAGCGCTTCCGCCTCGATCGCGTGCAGCAGCCGCCACGTGAGCGGCACCTGCCGCACGATGTAGCGTTGCGCGATGTTGCGGACGATGTGTTCGAGGTCGCGCGCGGCGGCCTGGAAGCGCAGGGCCGCCAAGTCGTGCTCGCGCGGCAGTTCGGTTGGGAGGGACATCAGCGGCTCCGATCGGACTTTTACTGTATGAATATACAGTAGTAGAGCGGATTGCGCAGCCTCGTCCGTTCGGCCAGCGTGAGCGGTGAAACGGGCGCTTACCCGTGGATCACCACCAGCAGCGCGCGCGCCTCGCCCTTGCCCGCGTTGCGGACGGCGTGCGGTTGATCGGCGATGTAACGCGCCGTGTCCGCAGCCTTAAGTCGCTGCGTCGCGCCCGCCGCCTCGATTTCCACGCTTCCCTGCAGCACCGTCAGATGCTCGCGCGTGCCGGGTTCGTGCGCGCCCGAAACCAGCGCGCCGCCGGGCTTGAGCGTCAGCTCGTACCACTCGAAATGGCCGGCGAGCTCGATCGGACCCCACACGCGCAACTGGTACCCCGCCTCGTGACCGAGCAGCGTTGGGATATCGTGCGGCCCGGCGACCGCGATTGCTTCGGGCGCTTTCGGTGCGACGAACAGCGAATCGAGCTTGACGCCCAATGCGTTCGTGAGCCGCCAGGCTACGGCGATGGTCGGGTTCGCCTTGTCGCGCTCGATTTCCGATAGCATGGATTTCGAGACGCCCGCGGCGCGCGAGAGGTCGTCGAGCGTCATCTTGCGCTCGGTGCGCAGCCGCTGGATCTGTTCGCCCACGCGCGGCGGCGCGGCCGCAGCCGGTACGGTAGATGCCGGCTGGGCGCTCGATGCCGCTGGCGCGGGCGCGTCCGAAAGGGCGCCCACCGGGGTGGCGCGTGGTTTGCGAGTGCTTGCCATTCACGGCCTCATCGTTTAGAGTTCGTTCGACATATCGAACTTGAGTTCGAAATAAAGGAAAATTTCGCCAACGGCTGACGGCGACTATAGCAGGCCGCGGCTATGTCAGGAGCACGACTCATGCGTACCCCGTATATCGATCACCTGCGCGCAACGCTCGACCAGATCCGCGCCGACGGCTTCTACAAGAGCGAGCGCGTGATCGCGACGCCGCAGTCGGCGGAGATCCGGCTGGCCGACGGCAGCGAAGTGCTCAACTTCTGCGCCAACAATTACCTTGGTCTTGCCAACGACGCACGCCTCGTCGCGGCAGCAAAAGACGGCCTCGAGCGCGACGGTTTCGGCATGGCATCGGTGCGTTTCATCTGCGGCACGCAAACAGTGCACAAGCAGCTCGAAAGTGCGCTCGCCGCGTTCCTGCAAACCGAGGACTGCATACTTTATTCGAGCTGCTTCGACGCAAACGGCGGCTTGTTCGAAACGCTGCTGGGCGAAGAAGACGCCATCATCAGCGATGAACTCAATCACGCGAGCATCATCGACGGCGTGCGCCTTTCGAAGGCGCGCCGCTACCGCTACAAGAACAATGATATTTCGGACCTCGAAGCAAAGCTGCGGGAAGCCGACGAAGCCGGCGCGCGCTACAAGCTCATCGCCACCGATGGCGTGTTTTCGATGGACGGCATCATCGCCGACCTCAAGGGCATTTGCGATCTCGCCGACCGTTACGACGCGCTCGTGATGGTCGACGATTCGCATGCGGTCGGCTTCATCGGCGAGCACGGGCGCGGTACGCCCGAGCATTGCGGCGTAGCCGGTCGTGTGGACATCATCACAGGCACGCTTGGCAAGGCGCTCGGCGGCGCTTCGGGCGGCTATGTCGCGGCGAAGCAGGAAGTGGTCGACTTGCTGCGCCAGCGCTCGCGCCCATACCTGTTCTCCAATACGCTTACGCCGAGCATTGCGGCCGCGTCGCTTGCGGTGCTCGCACTGATTGCCAGCGACGAAGGCGCGCAACTGCGCGGCCGCGTGCGCGAGAACGGCGTTCAATTCCGCCGAGAGATGAGCTCGCTCGGCTTTACGCTCGTGCCCGGCGAGCACCCCATCATTCCCGTGATGCTCGGCGACGCGCAGGTTGCCACGAAGATGGCCGACGCGTTGCTCCACGACGGCGTCTATGTGATCGGCTTCTCGTATCCGGTGGTGCCGAAGGGTCGCGCGCGCATTCGCACGCAGATGAGCGCCGCCCACACGCCCGAGCAGATCGGGCGCGCCGTCGCCGCATTTGAGCGCGTCGGCAAGAATCTCGGCGTGATTTAACAAGGATTGCGAATCAAATGAAAGCACTCGCCAAACTCGAGCGTGCACCCGGCCTCACGCTCACGCGTGTGAAGAAGCCCGAAGTCGGCCACAACGACGTGATGATCAAGATCCGCAAGACGGCGATCTGCGGCACGGACATCCACATCTGGAAATGGGATGACTGGGCGCAGAAGACCATTCCGGTGCCGATGCACGTGGGCCACGAATACGTGGGCGAGATCGTCGAGATGGGGCAGGAAGTGCGCGGCTTTCAGATTGGCGACCGCGTGTCGGGCGAAGGGCATATCACCTGCGGCTTTTGCCGCAACTGCCGCGCGGGGCGGCGCCATTTGTGCCGCAACACGACGGGCGTAGGCGTGAACCGCGAAGGCGCGTTTGCCGAATATCTCGTGATTCCAGCCTTCAATGCGTTCAGGATTCCGCCCGAGATTTCCGACGATCTCGCCGCGATCTTCGACCCGTTCGGCAATGCCACGCACACGGCGCTGTCGTTCAATCTTGTCGGCGAGGACGTGCTCATCACGGGCGCGGGGCCGATCGGCATCATGGCCGTGGCGATTGCGAAGCATGTGGGCGCGCGCAACGTCGTGATCACCGACGTCAACGACTACCGCCTCGAACTCGCGCGCAAGATGGGTGCGACCCGCGCAGTGAACGTTTCGCGCGAATCGCTGCACGACGTGATGGCCGATCTTCACATGACCGAAGGCTTCGATGTGGGCCTCGAGATGTCGGGCGTGCCGAGCGCGTTCACGGCGCTGCTCGAGTCGATGAACCACGGCGGCAAGGTCGCGCTGCTCGGCATCCCGCCCGCGCAAACCGCGATCGACTGGAACCAGGTGATCTTCAAGGGGCTGGAAATCAAGGGCATTTACGGCCGCGAAATGTTCGAGACCTGGTACAAGATGGTCGCGATGCTGCAAAGCGGGCTCGATCTTTCACCTATCATCACGCACCGGTTCGACGTGGACGACTACGAGAAAGGCTTCGCCGCGATGCTTTCGGGCGAGAGCGGCAAGGTGATTCTCGACTGGTCGGCTGCCTGAGCGCGCTGCGTTTTCACGGCGCTGCGCCAGGCGCGGGCTGCTCGAATTCGGCCTCGATGCGCACGTCGATCTCATCGCCCACCGCGGGATACCAGGTCGTGAGTCCGAACGCGGCGCGGCTGAAATGCCCCGATGCGGTGAAGCCGAGCGTGGGCTGCTTCGTGAGCGGATTCGGCGCGTAGCCGTTCAAGGTGACGTCGAGCGTGACCGGCTGCGTCACGCCGCGTATCGTGAGATTGCCCGTGAGCATGCCGCGCCCCTCGCCGGTGCGCTCGAAATGCGTGCTCGCGAAGCGGATCTGCGCATAGCGCTCGACGTCGAGCATCTGCGTGCCTTTCACCATGGCGTCGAGTGCGCTCACGTTGGTGTCGAGGCTCGTTGCGTCGATGGTCGCCGAGACCGAAGCCGCTTCGACGTCGGGCGCGGGCCAGTCGAGCTGTGCCTGTGCGCGGTCGAAGCGCATGACGAAGCGCGTGTAATGGAAGTGATCGACGTCGAACACGATGCTCCAGTGATGCGCGTCGAGCACGTAGTGGCCCGGTGGTACGTCGGCTTCCGTGCGGCTCACGCTGTGCGTGACGACGCGCAGCGGCGTGCATGCGGCAAGGCACGCCGCACCCAGCGCGATGCAGAAGGCGCGGCGAGAGGCTCGAACGAGGCGAGTGAATGGCTGATTTTTCATTTTCTCCTCCTTGATTTCTTCCTTTAACGGAGCTTGATACGTTCCAGTACGTATCAAGCCCGCGTTTCTTCCATCGCCGAGACAAAGAATAGCGCGCCGGGGCCGGATCGCCACGTCGCTCGCGCACTTGCTCATTGCACGACAAGAAACGCGGGAATGGCAATCTACCTTGACTTGGGAGAATGAACGTTCTACTCTGGCGGCTTGGAGAACGATCATTCTCCCGACGCCCGTCCCAATACCGTTGGATCGAGACAAGCCATGAGCGCGCCCGCCATTCCGAACCCCGAAGCACCTCAGGCCGACACGCGCGAACGCCTGCTCGACGCCGCAGAGGCGCTGATCTACGCAGGCGGGATCCATGCAACGGGCGTCGATGCGATCGTTCGCGCGGCAGGCGCGGCACGCAAGAGTTTCTATACGTATTTCGAATCGAAAGACGCGCTCGTCGCGGCCGCGCTATCGCGGCGCGACGAGCGCTGGATGCGCTGGTTCGTCGCCGGCACGCTTGCGTGCGGGCGTACCCCGCAGGCACGGCTTGTCGGCATGTTCGACGTGTTGCGCGAATGGTTCGCCTCGGAAGGCTTTCACGGCTGCGCCTTTCTCAATGCCGCCGGCGAGACCGCATCGTCCGACGATCCCGTGCGCGTGGTCGCGCGCGATCACAAGGCGCGCCTGCTTGATTTCGTGCGCGAGCAGAGCGACGCCTGGGCCGCGGCATCCGGTGCGGATCGCCGCGTAGCCGCACGGCTCGCGCGCCAATGGCTGATCCTGATCGACGGCGCGATCGGCGTGGCGCTCGTGAGCGGTGACGCCGATGCGGCGCTCGACGCACGCGCCGCCGGCCGGGCGTTGCTCGACGCACTCGCGCCGCGAAGTGATTCCGGTTCCCGAAGCCAGTCCCGAAGTGAATCCGCATTGCGCGCGCCCTTGCGGCGCGCCGCCCAACGCAAGGAGCAAGACCATGAGTGATTCGACCGAAGTGCGTCCGCCGTTGCCGCCGTTCACGCGCGAAAGCGCCATGCAGAAAGTGCGCGCCGCTGAAGACGGCTGGAACACACGCGATCCGCAGCGCGTGTCGCTCGCCTACACGCCGCAAAGCGTGTGGCGCAATCGCGCGGAATTCGTCACGGGTCGCGAGGCGATCGTCGCGTTTCTCACGCGCAAATGGGCACGCGAACTGGACTATCGCCTGATCAAGGAACTGTGGGCGTACACGGACAATCGCATCGCCGTGCGCTTTGCCTACGAGTGGCACGACGACTCGGGCAACTGGTTCCGCTCGTACGGCAACGAGAACTGGGAATTCGACACGAACGGTCTCATGGCGCACCGTCACGCATGCATCAACGACTTGCCCATTTGCGAGTCGGACCGCCTTTATCGCTGGCCCCTCGGACGACGTCCAGACGACCACCCCGGCCTCTCCGATCTCGGCCTTTGACAACTCGCTTTCATCGGGACGACTCACTACGCTGGCATGATTACCGCAGCGAGCAATGACGCGCGAGTCGCCCGATCCGAGCCTGGCCTCCATTGCGGACGCATCGGGTTGCGGTACAGTTCGTCATTCACCTCGAACCAGCAACCGGAAAGGAGACGGTCCCGAAGCGGACCGGTGCAATAAAAGACGGAGAGCCCATGCGGTTTTGGCAGATGCCAGGTGGCGCGGCAACGGTATCGGAAGCGAAAGCGAAAGCGAAGAAAACAAGGCGCGGCGCGGCGGCGGCACTGCTGCTCTCCCCACTGCTGTTATCAGGCGTGGCGCAGACGGCGCACGCGGCCAACTGGTGCGGTTCGGGCCTCTGGGTGGACGCCATGGTGGGCTCGTACCACATCCATCCCGACAAGGACTTCGAACAGTTCAACCCTGGCCTCGGTATCGAATGCTGGCCGGGCGATCAATGGGCGCTCACGGCAGGCGGCTTTCGCAATTCGCTGCGCCGGCCCTCGTATTATGGCGGCGCGGTGTGGGCGCCCGAGTTCCTGCATTGGGGCTTCGTGCGTCTGGCGGCGATGGGCGGCATCATCTCCGGCTACAACTACGGCAACTGGGGTCTCGGACACGACCATACCATCGGGCCCGTGGCTGCGCCGATCGTGATGGTCGCGTACAAGCGCGTAGGCGTGAATTTCATCGTCATTCCGCCGATACCTTCCGACGATCTGCCGTTTACCATCGGGTTTCAGTTGCGCGTGAAGTTCTAGCAACGCTGTCGCCGTACAAAGAAGATGCGATTTTTAGGAATCCGCCAAAAACGGGCAATATAGTCGCGATCTCTCTTTTCACATATGAAAAATGCCTGCTCTGCCTTATTAGCAGCACGAACCTCTGCGATTGGGTGTCCGCAGTTCAAACGCAAGCAACTCCGCGGATTCTTCCCTCTGTGGCGAAATATTTAATTCGCTATGCGAAATTAAAAGCTTTGCGGCCAGGTGAGAATTTCCAGGAGGAGGACGTGAGCAGGGCTGTATCCACCGACAAGACGGTCTACATGCTTCTGCAGTCCACGAGCCCACGCAAAGTTGGCCTGACCGATCTTTGCCAAACCGCTGGCGAGTTCCAGGATCGTGACCTCTCGGTCAGCAGCAGGAGGTGGTTTTTGGCCCTTTTCGTAAGGCTGGTCGTCTTCGAAGATGGAAGTGGTCTGGAATGAGTAGATCAGGTTCCGGTCCCATAGCACCACCTTTTCGCGAAACGCGATGTTGTGACGGACGCCCTGCCATGAAAGGGCTGTTTTTTCCGCCAACGTGAAGCCCGTCTGGCCCGCCCAGCACATGCATTCAGCGTTAGCCAACCTCTACGTTCCTTTGCGCCCCACGGCCACATCGGCCAACGAATCTGCATCAACGGTCATTAGCGTGCGCTCAGCGAGCACCGCAGCGCGCTTTGCCAGCAGATGCGAGCGCATGATCGCCGATAGCCGTCGCCCGTCGCGCGCTTCGAGCGCATGGATCATCGCGTCATGGTCGCGGATCGCGCTGTCCCACTTCGCGGTCTGGAAGTTAGACCGGAATCGCAGCGCCTGCAGCCGCCGGTTCAGTGTCACATAGGTCTGCCGCAGCGCCGCGTTGCGTGCGGCCATGTTGATAAGGTCGTGGATCGTCCGATTGCGCGCGTAGTAGCCGGACAGGTCGTTCTGCTCGCGACAAGCGAGCATCTCCGCGTGCAACGCCTTGATGTCCGCGATCTCGGCCTCGGTGATTCGCTCGCACGCGAGTTCGCCCGCGAACGCTTCGAGGCCGCTCATCAACTCGAACATGTCGTCGATTTCGGCCTTGTCCAGTTGCGCGACGCTGGCGCCGCGATTCGGCGAGATATCGATCAGCCCTTCCGCCGCGAGCACCTTCAGCGCCTCGCGCAGCGGAGTACGCGAGATGCCGAGCATCTCGCACAGCTTGCGCTCGTTCAGCTTCACGCCCGGCGCGAGCAGCCCTTCGACGATGAAATTGCGCAGATGATCGACCACCGTCTCGTGCAGATGCTGTCGCTCGACCTTCGGCAACGCAGGCGCGAGTTGCGCCTCGGGAACATCGGCATTTTGCATCGGGGACCTCGATCATTCTGTTTGCGGCAATGGTAGCGCATCACAATTGTCACACACCCTTAAGGGTTTACCCCTATCTCTCCCGACGATTCTCCGCTTTTCATCTGATCAATCGTGCATTAAAGTATTTTGCATTCAAAATGCCATTCAGCTCAATTCAGCCAAAATCGGGAGCGCTTCATGCTGAAACTGGACTTTCATCCGGCGGGCCGTCATTTCCTGCAGATTCCGGGGCCGAGCCCGGTCCCCGACCGCATCTTGCGGGCCATGAGCTACCCAACCATCGACCATCGCGGTCCCGAATTCGGCGCGCTCGGTCTGACGGTGCTGGATGGCATCAAAAAGATCTTCAAGACCGCGCAGCCCGTGGTGATCTATCCGGCGTCGGGCACCGGCGCGTGGGAAGCGGCCCTCACGAACACGCTGAGCCCCGGCGATACCGTGCTGATGTACGAAACCGGCCACTTCGCGACGTTGTGGAAGAAGCTCGCTGAAAACCTCGGGCTGAAGCCGGAGTTTCTCGGCCTGCCCGGCACGGAGGGGTGGCGCCGCGGTGTGCAGCCGGACCTGATCGAAGCGCGTCTGCGCGCCGACAGCGGGCACGCGATCAAGGCCGTGTGCGTCGTGCACAACGAGACGTCCACCGGCGTCACGTCCGACATCGCCGCAGTGCGCCGCGCGATCGATGCCGCCGGGCATCCCGCGCTGCTGCTCGTCGATACGATCTCGGGCCTCGCGTCGGCTGACTACCGGCACGACGAGTGGGGCGTCGACGTCACCGTATCCGGCTCGCAGAAGGGCCTGATGCTGCCGCCCGGCATCAGCTTCAACGCGGTGTCGCAGAAGGCGCTGGACGCGAGCCGCCAGGCGAAGCTGCCACGCGCGTTCTGGGGCTGGGCCGAGATCATCGAGGCGAACCATCTGGGCTACTGGCCCTACACGCCGAACACGAACCTGCTGTACGGACTCGCGGAAGCGCTCGACATGATTCTCGGCGAGGGGCTCGACCGTGTGTTCGCGCGTCACCAGCGGCTCGCGGGAGCCTGCCGGGCGGCGGTGAACGCCTGGGGCCTCGAAATCCAGTGCGTCGATCCGGCGGTCTACTCGCCGGTGCTCACGGGCGTGGTGATGCCCGAAGGCGTCGATGCCGACGCCGTGCGCAAGACGATCTACGAACACTTCGACCTGTCGCTCGGCACCGGCCTCGGCAAGGTGAAGGGGCGCATGTTCCGCATCGGCCACCTCGGCGACTGCAACGATCTCACGCTGCTCGCCGCGCTCGGCGGCTGCGAGATGGGGCTGAAGCTCTCCGGCATCGCGCTGCGCGGCAGCGGCGTGACGGCCGCGATGGACTACCTGACGAGCCACGTCGCAAAACCCGCGCTGAAGGTGGCCGCATGAGCGCCGCATCCGCAGACTACGGCACGCCGATGGCGGAAAAGGCCGAGGCGCTTGCCGCGCAGTTCGTCGCCGCGCGCACCGCGGATGGCACCGCGAGCGCGCTCGATACGATCGCGCCGGCACTGCGCCCCTCGACCGAGGACGAGGCCTACGACGTGCAGCAGGCAACGGTGCGCGCGCTCGGCGGCAAGATCGGCGGCTGGAAGGTGGGCGCGAAGTCGCCCGATGGTCCGATCCAGGGCGCGCCGCTGCCGTCCGCCGGCGTGTTCCGCCAACCGGTGACGCTGCGGCGTGCATCGTTCGCGAAGGTGGGCCTCGAGCTGGAAGTCGCGTTCACGTTCGGCCGCCGCTTCGAACCGCACAGCGGGCCGTACGACGACGCCACCGTGGTCGCGGCCATCGCGTCCGTGCACGCGGCGATCGAGGTGGTGTCGAGCCGCTTCCGGGCATGGCCCGACGTCGACAAGCTGTGGCAACTGGCCGATTTGCAGAATCATGGCGCGCTCGTCGTCGGCGAAGGGGTGGCCTATGACGCCGCCTGGCCGTTCGTCGCGCCCGCGATGCGCTTCGCGTTCGACGGCGCGAGCGCGTTCGACGGTACGCCCGCGAACCCGGCCGGCGACCCTCGCCGGCTGCTCGCGTGGGTGGTCAATCACGCGGTGTCGCGCGGCGTCGCGATCGAGCCGGGCACCGTGCTGACCACGGGTTCCTATACGGGGTTGTTCTTCGCGTCGTCCGCGGGTGTCGCGCGCGGCGAGATCCCTGGCCTGCCGCCCATCGAGGTCACGCTCGTCTGAGCGTGCCCCCGGAGAAAGCGACACAGGTACGAGCCAGCGCAGTCGAACGCTCAACGACGCACTCGCAAACGACCGGGCACTGACCTGATGCGACGGCTGCGCAATTCCATCGCGCCGTCGCACCGGATGGCCCGCTCATCCCCCTTCGCTTTTTCCGGATTTCGCTGGTTCATCAGCCAGCGCGCAACGGCCGGTCCGCTGCTATTGCAGGCAATACGCACGCGATAGCAACGCCACTCCGAAGCGTACGTTCGACGCTCGCCAATTAATTCGGATTCCTACCATACTCACTTCATATTTCGTCGCGCAAACGTTAAAGAAGCGCTAAACACTGCCGTTAAAAATGGGAACGGACCACGCAACGAATCTCACGCAAGACTGCAGTGCCAACATGAACCGATTCGGGCTACTCAGCATTCTCGCGTCGCGATATTCCGGCCGACCAGCCAAAGCGCGTGTTCCGCGGCATGCCGTCTTTCGAAGTACACGTTGCCGGGCGTACGGGAAACATCGTCGCGTCCGTGCATCCTCTTCCTGGAGATGATGATGTTCAGTCGAGCCACCACGCGCGTGTTGCTGTTGCTGTGCGTGATGTATCTGATCACCTACGTTGATCGCGTCAACGTCAGCACGGCGGCCGGCGCGTTTGGCGCCGAGCTGAAACTGTCGCATACGCAGGTGGGTTTCGTGTTCTCCGCATTCGCGTATCCGTATCTCGTCTTCCAGATCATCGGCGGCTGGGTCGGCGACCGCTTCGGTCCGCGTCGCACGCTGACGGCCTGCGCGGTGATCTGGGCCGGTGCAACGGTGCTTACCGGTCTTGCGGGCGGCTTCGTGTCGCTGATCGTCGCGCGGCTGCTGCTCGGGCTTGGCGAAGGCGCAACGTTCCCGACCGCAACGCGCGCGATGTCGAACTGGACGCCCGCGAACCGTCGCGGCCTCGCGCAGGGCATCACGCACGCGGCATCGAGAGTCGGCAACGCGGTTGCGCCGCCGCTCATCGTGTGGCTGATGCTCACGTTCGGCTGGCGCGGTGCGTTCATTGCAACCGGCATCGCGAGCTTCCTGTGGGCGATTGTCTGGGTCCTGTATTTCCGGGACGATCCACGGGACCATCCGAAGATCACCGGCAGCGAATGTGCCACCCTCGAAATCTACAGCGGCGCCAAAGAGCGCACCCCGGTGCCGTGGCGGCGGCTGATTGCGCGGATGTCGCCGGTGACTGCCGTGTACTTCTGCTACGGGTGGGTGTTGTGGCTGTTCCTCAGCTGGATTCCGCAATACTTTCTGCACAACTATCACATGCAGCTCAGCAAGTCGGCGCTGTTCGCATCGGGCGTGTTCTTCGCCGGCGTGCTCGGCGACTGGCTCGGGGGTCTGTTGACCGACCGCATTCTGCGGCGCAGCGGTAATCTGCGGCTCGCGCGCAACGTCATGGTCGGCGTGTGCATGTTGCTCACGCTGTTGTCGCTCATGCCGATCCTGCTCATGCAGAACGTGACGGTGACGCTCGCCGCACTGTGCCTGAGCGCGGGCTTCTTCTTCAACGAGATGACGATCGGCCCGATGTGGGCGGTGCCGATGGACATTGCGCCGAGACATGCGGGCACCGCGAGCGGGCTGATGAACACTGGTTCCGCGGGAGCCGCGATCGTGAGTCCGGTGGTCGGCGGCTGGCTGATCGACATGACCGGCAACTGGAATCTGCCCTTCATGGTGTCGATGGCCGTCATGGCCGCCGGCATGCTGCTGACGTTCGTGATGCGTCCGGATCGCGGACTCGACGGCACGGCGCCTGGCCTCGGCGGCACACCGCAGCGATCGGCGCCTGGCGTGACGGACGATGGCGTTTCGCAGCCGTCTGCGGTTCGCGAAGGAATCGAATGACCAGCGCACTTCGTGCAGGCATCGGGCGGGACGACGCGATCGCGGGCATCGCGATGAGGCGTCCCGCGCAACCGAATGTCGCCCGGCGCCTGGCATGGCGATGCGGGCGTCCCCCACCGGCCCCGGACGGCTGGCAGCACTCCATTTCCTTTAGGTCCTTCCGCACCGCGCCGCAAACCAGAAGGCGCGTTGCGCATGTCCGGCTCACCCTGCTTGATCGTTAGTCATGGCAAAAAATCTGTCGATTCGAACCTGTCTTACCCTGATGGTCGTTGTCTTCGCGATAACCCTGATAACGGGTGCCGCCGTCGGGCTGCTTTCGCTGCGTGAGAGCAACGAAGCGCTCAGGCAAACCTACACCGTCGACACCCCCGCCGTTGCGAACCTGGAGAGCAGTACGGGCCAGTTGCTCCGGTTGCGTCTTGCGCTTGCCACCTATGCGTCGCTCGACGACCTGCATGATGCGGACGGCGCGCAAGGCGTGCTTAGGCGTTCTGATCAATATATGAAGATCTCGGACGACAAGCTCGCCGCATTTCTCGCGACACTCGACGGCGACAAAGGCGATCTGGTGCGCGACATGCAGGCGAAGCGCGACGTGTTCCTGCACGACGGCGTCGCGCCTGCGCTGGCGGCCCTGAAGAGCGACAACCGGGACGCGTTCCTCAAATTGCAGGCGTACCAGTTGCCGAAGCTGTACGGCGCATACGAGAAGGCCATGATCGCCGTGGAGAAAGTGCAACTCGATCGCGGCGCGCAGCGCTACGACGACGCCCAGAAGCGCTTCTCCTTCGTGACGACCGCGGTGGCGATCGGCCTCGTGTTCACCTTGCTCGTCGCGTTGATGATGCGCCTGTGGCTCGTGCGCGCGATCGTGCATCCGGCCGACGCCGCCGTCGAGCACTTCGAGCGTATCGCCGCCGGCGACCTCGGTGCGCACATCGTCGCGGACAGCTCGAACGAGATGGGCCGCCTGATGCGCGCGCTCTCGAAGATGCAGGCGTCGCTGATCGCCACCGTGCGCGACGTGCGCGGCGGCGTCGATACGATCAACACGGGCGTGTCCGAGATCGCCGCCGGCAACTCGGACCTCTCGCAACGCACCGAGCAGCAGGCGGCCTCGCTCGAAGAAACCGTCGCGAGCATCGAGGAACTGACGACCACGCTATCGCAGACCGCCGACAACGCGAAGGTCGCGAGTTCGCTCGCGGCGAATGCCTCGTCGCTCGCAAGCCAGGGGGGCGAACTGACCGACGAGGTGAGCAGCGCGATGGACGGCATCGTCGGCGATTCGCGTCGCATCGGCGAGATCGTCGGGATGATCGAGGGCATCGCATTCCAGACCAACATCCTTGCACTGAACGCCGCCGTGGAGTCGGCGCGCGCGGGCGAACACGGCCGCGGTTTCGCGGTGGTTGCCGGGGAGGTTCGCTCGCTCTCGCAGCGCAGCGCGGCGGCTGCACGCGAGATCAAGGACGTCATACAGGATTCGGGAGCGCGAGTTGGGAACGGCGCCGAAATCGTGAAACGATCGGGCGATGCCATGAAGCAGATCGTCGAATCGATTACGCGCGTGAGTGCGATCATGCACGATATCGAAATGGCCTCGTCCGAGCAGCGTGTCGGCATCGAGCAGATCAATCTCGCGATCTCGCAGATGGATCAGGTTACGCAGCAGAATGCGGCGCTCGTCGAGCAGGCTGCTGCCGCGGCCGTGTCGTTGAACGAGCAGGCGCAGCGGTTGAGTTCGGCGGTCGAAGTATTCCGCCTCGATGGCGCAGACCTGGCGGCCCGCCCGGTGGCTGCGCCGGAGCAGACGGCGGCAGTTCAGGCTACCTGAAGCCCATTTGAAAATTAGCCCCGGATGTGGTTTGAATAGGGATGTGTGTAAAAGAGAACATCGGATTCGTACGGTGCCCCACATAACCTTATTTTTTTCCGATCGAGAACGCATGCCGATGTCGGCTAGGATGAAGAAAGTTTCGACAAATTTCTCCATTTATTCTTAATAAGTTTGACTAATTAACTGATGCAGGCGGTAATGAAATTTTTGCGCGCGACAACTGAATCCTTAGACTAATGCTGGCCTGCCATCGCATATTGCCGGCGACAGGAGGGACTTCTCATGTTTGGAGATTTCATCGAGTTCGCAAGACAGGTCCGGCGCAGCGAAGGCTTCAAGAATGCGCTTAATACACCATCCCGCCTTTCCGTGCATGCTGTGCAGCGCCTCAACCGTGGCTACTTCGTCATAGAGATCCGCGCAGGTTCAGGCTTTTTCTCCGTGATGCAAATCGTCTTGTGCATCTTGCTGTACTGCGATGAGAAGCATCTCACGCCGGTCGTTTCCGCGCGCGGCGGCAGTTATGGTGACGCGCAGGGCAAGATCGACTGGCTTGCCGAATGCTTTGAAAACCTCGCGCCAGCGCCGGTAGCCGCGAGCCTGCGTTTGCGAACGTCCGTCGTGAGCGATCTGGGTGATCTGGGTTTTCGCCGGTACGAATCGGGGCTTGAACTCGATCGGGCGAGTACGTTGTTCCTGTCGAACTACCAGCCAACCGCATCGATCCGCGAGGAGGTCGACGGCATCCGTCAACGACTTGGTATCGGCGCAACGACACTGGGCGTCCATTTTCGCGGCACCGACAAGAGGTTCGAGGCCCATACGATCGAACGGGATACGTTTTGCCGTACGGTTGAGAGGACGCTCCGCGACGAACCCCGTCTCACCAACATCTTCGTTTCCAGCGACGAGCAGGCTTTCCTTGATTTCTTCGTGAACTGGGGCTTCGCCGTGCCGGTCAACGTCGCGCCCGCCACACTGCTCGCGACGGGAGAAAAACCTGTGCACTTCAGCGGACATCCGGGACTCGCAATCGGCCGCGAAGCACTGGTCGCTAGCCTGCTTCTCGCAAATTGCGGGTATCTGATCAAGACGCCTTCATATCTCTCGGCCTGGTCGAAGATTTTCAATCCATCGCTGCCGGTGAAACTTGTCGCGCCGCCACGCGAAAATGCCTTCTGGTTTCCCGATAGCCAGATTTGGACGGAGCAGATGAAGCGCGGCGGCGACCTGGCCACGCATGAGATCGAATTCGATGGTTCCGAATTGCCTTTTCCGGGCAACAGGACGGCGGCGTGAGAGCGTCACACACACCCGAAATCGATTGTCGGGATACCTAATCGGGATGAGCCCGCCGCTGTTGCGGGATCATGCAGCTTCAACTGTTACCGAGCCGATGGTAGAAGAGGCCAGGCCAAAGCGCGGCTTTGTTCTGTATAAATCCGCCATAGCGCCCGCGGGCGCTTTTCCGGAAAAGGACGAAAACATGCTCCTGCAGTACCGGGACCGCGCCCTTCCTGTGAAGCGCGGGTCCGCAAGCGCTCATGCTTCCCGCAAACCCTCACCTTTCACCGCTAAACCTGACCGCTTTGCCATATTGGCGTCAGTGGCGCGCCACTGCGTGACCCTAAGATACGGGGCTTCGCGTTAGCGGGCGTGCGCGCGGCGTTGCGCGCCACACCAAGTCAGAGGAAGAGTATGAAGACGCTCACATGCATGCTGATCGCCGCAGGCGCGCTGGCTATGGCAGCCACGTCCGCCATGGCCGCCGATAGCCCGGAAGCGACCTGGTTGCCGGCAACTGCCGCCGCCAGCTTCCAGAATGCGACCGCCATCGTCGAAGGTGCGAACGGCGCGAACGTGAAGTCGACGCTTTATGTCTTTATGGACCCAAACTGCATTTACTGTCACCTGGTGTGGAAAGCGCTGCAACCGTATGAAGCGGCGGGTTTGCAGGTGCACTGGATTCCTATGGGCTTTCTGAAGCCCGATTCGGCGGGTAAGGCTGCCGCCTTGCTGGAGGCGAAAGATGGCGCCGCGTTGCTCAAGCAACTCGAAACGCATTACTCGGAGAAGGACGAGTCGGGTGGCATCGTGCCGCTGGCGCACGTCACGGCTGCCGACCAGAGCACGCTCGACAACAACATCAAGCTGTTTCAGGACCTCGGCTTCGAAGGCACGCCTACGCTCATCTATCAGGGCTCCGGCGGGCGCTGGGCCGATGTGGGCGGCTTGCCGAAGCTGAGCCAGCTGCCGGGCATGCTGAACCTGCCGGCGCAACCTGTCACCGACCCCGAACTGCAACGCTATCGGTGAACACTTGCAGCGGTGAGGTGTCCGCAGCGTCGTCAGTTCACCGATACAAACATAGGTGAGGACTTCCAGGAGTCGCTCTCGCATGCGCTGCTCTCGCGCACCGTACCGCCAATTGCGGAACGCAGCCAGTCGTAAGTCGTGGACGGTGCCGTGACGGGCAGCATGTGGCCGCCGTCCACCACCTTGAGCGTGGCCCGAGGCGAGCGGTGGCACAGTGCGTCGCCGTGGCGGCGCCAGTCGAGGACAGTGTCCTGTCGTCCGAAGAGCACGTTCGCGGGAATGGTTAGCAATGCGTAGCGTTGTTCCATCTGTGCGAGATCGCTGGCGTCTTCGATCGCCACGAGATCCGCCGATGCGTTATAGAAGGCGCCGGGCCGCAGGCTCAGGAGCGCGCCGCCGCGCGTGCGGAAATCGTGCGGCACGGCTTCGGGCGCGAATACCCGCTTGAGGGCGGTTGAACTCGTGGCGAGGCCGATTGGCGTAGCGAACGTGTGCGCCACGAAGCGTCGTACGGTAGCCGATCGCAGCAGGAGCGCGCGGAAGGCCGTGGGCACCTCCGCCTGGACATGGGTGAGCGGCGCGATCAGCGCGAGCCGCGAAACGGTGTGCGGATGGTCGAGCGCCACGGCCAGCGCGATTGCTCCGCCCAACGAATGCCCCACGAGCACGGGCGCTTCGAGCCCCCGCGCTTCGATGAAGCGCGCAACCGTCTGCGCCTGCGCGCGAATTGAAAGCGGGGGAAAGCTGGTCAGGCAGACTCCATCTGCGGAAGACGATAATTTGGATTGCGTATCAATTTCGAGTGATGAAGCTCATCCTCGAGCCGTGAATGGCGCGAGCGTTTTATGGTGAGGATGTTCGGGATCGACCTTGCGCAGCAAGGCCCGAAGGTGAGTGCTTACGGGAAGGGTGACGGCGAATCGCCGCCTGGGCGCGATACGATTCAGCCACGCCAGGAAGGCACACGTCGTAAAACAAAAGGTGAGCGTTTGCGGGACCGTCGTCTCACTGCCGGTGGGTGACGCGCGATTTTTCGGCGCACCATAGCGCATTTCCGGCACCCGCGTCCTGCGCATGCAGCCCATGTCACGTCGTATAAAGGTGAGTGTTTTCGGGGGCATGCACATGGCGTACGGCATTGCTGCGCCGCGGCGGCCTCCGTGAGGACACGTCGCGATTCGCGGTATAGTCGTTTGCGGTTCGCCACGTTCCGGCGGGCTGCAACGGAGTTTTTCATGAGTATCCTCGACTGGATTCGGCCGCGCGCCCGCGAGAATCAGGCGTCGGAATCGCCACAAATCTCCACGCTGATCGAGCGGTTGCTCGTGCTCAGCCCCACACTCAAGCTCGTGCCCGAATGGCGCGGGCGGCTTGCGCCAGCGCTCGGGCATTCGGTCGCGTACGTGCGCGACGTGGTGGACCGCATGCCTTCCGCGCGCGAGGCGAGCGCTGCCACCTGGCTGAGCGACCCGTACATCCACGCGTTCTTTGCCGCGCCCGACGAAGTCGGGCATGTGTTGAGCCGCTCGCTCGAACTGCATGCCTGGTTCGATGACCATCCGCTCGCGCGTGAGACTTATGGGGTGCTCGGCATGGCGGTGAACGAGCGGCGTGCCTTCGGTGTCGAGCAGCATGGCGACGAGGTCCATACGGACGTCATGCAGACCACGCTGAGCTTCGACGACCACCAGGTGCGCGTGTGCGGCGAAACCGAAGGTGATTTGCGCGAGCAGATCGTGCAGCGCGTGGTCGAGCAGATCGCGCTGGCCGGACTCGAGCAGATCGGCGCCGACGAATCGCGCCGCGACGCGCTCGAACAGGAGCGCGCACTCCTCAGAACGCGTCTGCAACTGCTTACGCGTCACGGCGCGGGTACGCAGCGCATGCTGGGCGAGCAGGCAATGCAAAACGCCGCCGAAGTGGCGAAGGTCGAGGCGCAGATCGCGGAGAACGAGCGAGATATCGCCGAACTCGGCCTCAAGAGCGAAGCGCTGGAGCATGAGCTTGCCGTGATCTGCGACGTGCTCGCGAGTCCCGCGCAATACGCGAACGTCGAAATGCGCGAAATCTGTTTGAGCCCGATGAATGTCGTGCTCGAAAGCGGCGGCCCATGCGACAGTGCATCGATCGTCTTTCCGCTCGCGCGCTTGCCGGCAAGTCCGCAGGGTTTGCGCGCCTTCTCGCTGGTGCGCTTTGCGCGCGCCGATCTCCAGCCGCTGCCGCGCGTGCTCGTCGAAGACAGCCGCTTTATGATTTGAGTGCGGCCGCGTGGCCAAAGGTGAGAAAATTCGGGAGGCGGGAACGCGCATCGTAGCGGTTCGTCGAGGCACCGTCCGGCAATCACCGTCGACGCCGTCTTTTCCCGATGCTTCGTGCTCCGGAAGTCGCGGAAAGCAGGAATTCGGCGCGCAAGAATTTCCTGGCAGTCCTAGGTTAAGGGATGCGAATATTGCCTTGTGCCAGGTGTTAGCAATCAAAACTTTGCGCGTACGGGCGTGATGCGCTCAAAGGTGAGCGTTTTCGGGATCTATGCGCGACGGTGCGAAAGCGCGCTTCGAAGCGCTAACCGCTTACGCGAAAAGCCCCTCAAAACGGAGCTTTTTCATACACAGACATGACGCAGGGGCGGGCGCCCCGGCGCGAAAGGTGAGAGTTTTCAGGAGCCGTGCGCGGGCCACGCGAGCACGCCGTTCGGATCGATCGCGAAGCGCAGGTCTCCTGCAGGCGTTGACGGCGCGTCTTCGGCTGCAATGTCGAACGTTTCTCCAGCGATCTCGACCGCGACGTAGCGGTCGCCGTGACGCAGCGACATGCCGGCGATGCGCCCCTGCCACGCGCCGTCCCGCGTCGCGACGAGCGCGCGCGGCGACACCCGCCACATGACGCGCGAGCCGACCTTGAACGACGCGTCGGCGCACGGCAGGCGCAGTCCGTTCGGCGTTTCGATCGTGCCGCCGGCATTCACAATGCCTTCGCCCACGTTGTGCAGCCCGAGCAGGTCGGCCACACGCAGCGTGGCGGGCCGCCGGAACACCTCGGCCACGGCGCCGGCCTGAAGCATGCGCCCCTGTTCGATTACGAGCACTTCGTCGGCGAGCAGGGCCGCTTCGTCGGGATCGTGCGTGACGATCACCGTCACCGCGCCGATCTCGCGTTGCAGCGAGCGCAGCGACTGCTGCAAACGGCGGCGGCGCGGCGTGTCGAGCGCGGCGAACGGCTCGTCGAACAGCAGCAGTTGCGTGTGGCGCGTGAGCGCGCGCGCGAGCGCGACGCGCTGGCGCTGACCGAACGAGAGCTGCTGCGGCAGGCGCTCGGTGAGCGTGTCGAGGCCGAGGTGCGTCAGCCAATAGCGCGCGCTGGCGGCGTCGGCATCGACGGGAAACGCGAGTTGCTGCGCCACCGTCATGTGCGGAAAGAGCCCATAGTCTTGCGGCATGTAGCCGATCTGGCGGCGCTCGGGCGGCAGTGCGCCGAGATCGGTCGCGCCGAGCGTGACCGAACCCGCATCGTTGGGCTCGAGCCCGGCGATGATGCGCAGCGCGAGCGATTTGCCCGAGCCCGACGGCCCGATGATCGCGAGCCGCCGCGTTTGTGGCCGCCACGCGACGTCGAGCGTGAACGTGCCGAGACGCCGCTGCGCCGCGAAGGCGAGGTGCAGGCCGCCGTTCTCCGCAGCCGTCGCGGCCGGCGTGAAACCGGTGAGTTCGTCGGCGTTGTCGTGGTTCACTGCGACCGTCGAGCGCGCGCTGCGGCTGTACACCGAAAGCACCGCGCAGACGATCGCGATGGCGAGCGTGGGCAGCAGGAGCGGCATCATCGCGGGCAGGCCCTGGCCGCCGAACACCACATAGGTATAGACGGGCAGCGAATACGGGTGATACGCGACCATCACGGTCGCGCCGAACTCGCCGAACGCGCGCAGCCAGGCGAGCGCGAGCCCCGCGCGGATGGCGGGCCAGGCAATGGGCAGCGTGACGCGAAAGAAGCGGCTCGCGGCGCGATGGCCGAGCGTGGCGGCAACGTCGTCGTAAACGGGGTCGACGGCGCTGAAGGCGGAGCGCGACGCGACGATCAGGAACGGCGCGGCCACGAAGGTTTCCGCGAGCACGATGCCTGTGAAGGAGTCGGTCAGCGAGCCGCCAAAGAGCTGGCCGATGCCGCTATAAGGCCCGATCAGGAAGAGCAGCAGTACGCCACTCGTGAGCGGCGGCAGCGCGAGCGGCAACTGCACGACGAAGCCGAGCAGCGCGACGCCGCGCGCGTGCGAACGCGCGAGCCAGTAACCGAGCGGCACGCCGCCCACCAGGATGACGAGCGAGGCCACGCTCGCGCTCGCCACCGAAACCCCGACCGCCGACCAGGTGGCGTGCCAGTCGACGCTGGCCCAGTCCGCCTGGCCGATCTGCGGGACGCTCGCGACGAACGGCGCGCACAGATAGACCGCGAGCAGCGCGCCGAGCCACCAGAGCGGCCTTGAGGCACGCTGCGCGGGTTGCGTCATTGCTGCGCTGCGTCGATCACGGCCTGCACCGACGGCGGGATCGCCTGGGTCTGGCCGTTGACGGCGGGCTTCGTCACGTCCACGCCGTGCTCGGCGAGCAGCTTGCGGCCCTCGGCCGAGAGCAGGAAGTTCACGAAGCGTACGGCGCCGGCGCTGTTGGGCGCATCGTTGAGAATCGTGAGCGTGTAGTTCGCCTTGATCTTCAGTTCGGGCGCGGGATGGATCGACGGAATTTTCAGGTCCGAAGTCTCGGTCGAATAGAAGAAGCCCGCGTCTAGCTGGCCCGACTGCAGGCGGCCGACGAGCGTTTCCTCGGGCAGCACCTGTTCGGGATTCTCCGGCGCGCCAAGCGTTTTTTCGACGAGGTCAGGCTGGTTGTACGCCTGCGCGGCCTTCGTCATGAGCTCGACGGTGAAGGCGCCCTTGGGGTCGAGCTTCGGATCGGTGCGGCCAAGGCGGATGCCCGGCTCCTGCAGCACCTGATCCCATTTTTTCGTCTTGAAGTCGCCGGCGAAGCGGCTCTTCGGGTTGTAGCCGATCAGGAGCGGCGATTCGGCGAAATCGACGTACCACGAGACGTGGTTGCCGTTGGCCTCGCCCATGAGGCTCGTGTTGACTTTCGGGCTCGCGCTGATGAACACGTCGCCGCGGCGCAGCTTGCCCTTTACTTCATTGGCGATCTTGTTGGAGCCCGCCGCATAGCCCTTGAAGTGCAGGCCCGTTTCCTTTTCGAACGCGGGGCCCACGCTCTTTTCCATGAGGTTCACGAGCGAGCCCGCGTAGAGCACGTTGACATCGGATTCGTCGGCGAAGGCGCTGGCGCTTGCGCCCATCGCGCCGATCACACCGGTCATTACGACGACTGAGGCAGCCAGTTTGCGGATAAACATGTTCGACACCCCGTACCGTTATAAAGGCTCATATATTACGATGGACTGGTGTATCCATGTACTTATCCGGATGGCCAATTCGTGCATGGATGGCCAGCGCGTCACACCGACACGGCTAAACTGGGAGTCCTGTTCCACCCTGCACATTTTTCTCGATCGAGGAGACTTTCATGCGTACGAGCGCCCGTAACCATTTCTCCGGCCAGATCAGCGCAGTCAAGGCTGGCGCCGTCAACGACGAAGTCACGCTGCGGGCCGACGGCGGCCTCGAGATCGTCGCGATCATCACGCACGGCAGCGTCGCGTCGATGGGGCTTGCCGCCGGCAAGCCGGCCTTCGCGCTCGTGAAGGCGTCGTCGGTGATCCTCATGGTCGACGGCGACGCGAGCAAGGTGTCCACGCGCAATGCCCTCGCGGGCACGATCTCGTCGGTCACGAAGGGCGCGGTCAACGCCGACGTCGTGCTCACGGTGCCGGGCGGCGCGCAGGTCGCGGCCATCGTGACCAACGACAGCGTCGATCGCCTCGGCCTCGCGGCGGGCAAGCAGGCTGTGGCGCTTTTCAAGGCGTCGAGCGTGATTATTGGCGTGGATGGCTGAACGGCTGCTGGCGTCACTCGCGATCGCGCCATGAGTCAGGACACCGCCTCGCAGCCGGAATCCGGCGATCTCGAGCGGCTTGCCGCCGTGCGCTGCGATGCGCTGACAGGTGTGCCCTCGGCGCCTCGTACGCCCGATGCCTGGCTCTTCGCGCGGCTCGTCGCGGCGCGCGAGGTACGCGGCGAACTGGCGTTGCTCGGTTTGTCGCGCTCGCAGCTGGAGGCACTGGGCGCGCGGCACTTCGTGGGCGCGCCGAGCGAGGGCGCGCAGCACGCGCTCTTCGTCGCGAATGCGGAACATGCCGCGTTCGCCGCTGCAATGCACGGCTTCCTCGTTTCCCTGGCCGCGCCGCAGGCCGATCCCGGCGACGTGCGTTGTCTCGCCGCGATCATCGCTCGCGCGTGCCTGCGCCCCGATCATTTATGGCGCGACCTTGGCCTGCGCGGACGCGACGACGTCACGCGCATGCTGGAGCGTTTCTTCCCCGAGGTCGTGGCGCGCAACGCCGAAGGCCTGCGCTGGAAGAAACTGCTCGCGCGCGAACTCGCGCAGGCGACAGGCGCCGCGCCCGGTCCCGCACCCGGCTGCCCTGGCTGCGAGGACTTCGGTTTCTGCTTTCCCGCCGGGCGCTAGCCGTTCGGCCAGGGTGCGGCGCGCAGCACGCATCGTGTATGCTTGCGCGCATGACCAGACCTCCCGACGATCGGCCACGAGTCGATGCTCCCGTGCCCACGCAAGCGCAAAAGCGGGCCCAGCCCGAGGTGCGTTTTCGCATGCGTATCATCCAGGATGGCACGATCGCGCTCGGACCTGGCAAAGTGTCGCTGCTCGAAGCCGTTCGCGAGCATGGCTCGATCTCGGCGGCGGCACGCAGCATGAACATGTCGTACCGGCGCGCGTGGCTGCTGATGGACGAACTGAACCGTGCGCTGGAGTCGCCGGCCACGGTGTCCGAGCACGGCGGGCAGAGCGGCGGCGGCAGCATGCTCACGCCGGTCGGTGAAGAAATCGTTCGCCTCTACCGCAGCATCGAGGCACGCGCCGCAACGGTGTGCGCGCCCGAGATCGAGGCGCTCGTCAAGCTCGTGAAGGTTTAGCGCCGTGACGCAGAGCGGGTGTCGGTCAGCCGTTTCGTAGACAAAAACGCGAAACCGGCACGGCCGCGAGCGTGGGCGCCGCAGGTGCGTGCAGGCGCACCATCAGTTCCACGAAGCTTGCAAGACTGGCCGTGCGTAGCGGGTGATACGTCACCCGCTGCCGCTCGCATACGCGCTTGAGCGTGTTCATCGAATCGTGATCGATGCAGTCCACGGGGAACACCGCGAGATCCGCGCCTGCCAGCGCCACTGCGAGCAGGCCCTTGCGATCCTCCACGCCGCCGTCGTGTACGGTCAGTTCTCCCCCAGCCGATTCCACCCAGCGCCTGAGTGCGTGATTCGAGCCCGGTCGGCCGCCCACGTAGACGATGCGGCGGCCTTTGAGCGCGTCCGCAGGGAGCGCGCGCTGGGTCGGCGCATCGTCTACGTGGACTTGCGCCGCTTGTTCCATCGCGTGCACTTCGGCGCGCAGGGCGTCGATCAGCGCGTGGGCCTCGTCGAGCTGCGCGCGTAGCGTCTGGAGCGTGGCGGCGTCGGCATTGGCGCGCTGCTCGGCGGCTTCGCGGCGGCTCGTCTGCAGCGCGAGCCGCGCGTCGCGTGCCGCGAGCGCTTCCTGCAACGCCTCGACTCGTGCGTGAAGCGCCGTGGCTTCGCCTGGCACCCGCTGCGCCGCGGACTGCGCGGTCTGTGTCTCGAGCGCGTCGCGGGCCGCGTCGCGCTCCCGGCTCATCTCGTGCAAGCGGGCCTGCTGGCGCTCGACCTTGGCCTGCAAGCCGGCGTTTTCCGCCTCCAGCGCCACGAGGCGCCGCAGGTCCGCGCGATTGGCCGCGCCAACGAGGTGCGAGAGCATGTGCAGCTCGCCGAATGCGGCCTGACGCACCTCCATTGTCGTGGCCGGATGAGTCATCAGCGCCCAGTAAGCGGGTGGGATCTCGCCGTTCGCGAGCGCTTCATTCCAGAGCGCGAGCACGGCTTGCGTGTCGCGTGCGCCGGAGAAACGGCGGACCGCCCCTGCATAACGCGTGTCGAGGGCCTTTTGCAATGCCTTGCCGCCCGCGCCGCCTTCGATCGCCAGTTCCACTGCGGCGTGATGGATGTGGAGGTCGCTCGCGCGCTGGGCGTCGAGCGTAGTGTATTTCGGGACCAGCTTGCGCAACTCGTGCGTGCTCAGGCAAGTGCCGATGATGGAGCAGTGCAGATGCGCATCGAGTTCCGACAGCCGCGTGCGCTGCCGCGCACGGGCGAGCTCGGCTTGCGAGGGACCGCAGCAGTCGGCGCTCGCGAAGGCGCGCTGCGGGGATTCTTGCGGGGATGCGTTGCCCGGCGTGCGGGCGAGGCGGAACGGCGGTGCGTGCATGGTGACCTCTGATCCGGTGCGGAACGCGGGCTCTGCATGGGCCGAAGTCAGCGCTGAAGCGCCGGCTCCGGTCGGCAGACGTCGATGCGCATGGCGCGGCCTGTCGCTGGCGCGGTGACTCGATATGCGACTCAAGGCGGTGGCCGCGCGCCGACATCGAAATATACCATGGAATATAACGAAAGCCGGAACTCAGCCGGCAGCGCGGTTCAGGCGGCGGGTTCGCGCTCGAGCGTGGCGGCGACAACGGTGACCGCGCCAATGGGGCGCGCATCGGTCGATTTTCGCGAGCGTGCGGCCATCGCATGCGCATGCTGTTCGAGCACGTGCTCGACGCCAAGCCCGACGAAAGTGGCGTCGAGCCGTTCCAGCTCGGCGACGGTCCGGCGCAGCGCTTCGGTATCGAGACTGAACGCGTCGCTGAAGAGTGCGTCGCGCGTTTTGTCGAGCCGGCGTGCATCGCGAACCGCGCGCTTGAGTTCGCGCAGCCGGTCGAAGCGGGTAACGTCGACATGTCGTGAGAGCGCGGCGAGCAGCGGCTGCAGCGACGCGCCGACCGGCGCTGCTGCTGCGCCGCCGCCGCTTCCGTTCGCGAGCATGCGGTTGAAACGCTCGATGCTGTTGCGTAGCCGCCGGAACGCGTCGATCACGTCGCGGATCAGCTCCGCGCGCTCGTGTCCCGACGCGGGACGCAGCGTGGTGAGCGTGGCCGCGAAGCCGTCCACGCCGTTTCGCGCCGATGCGCCAGTGGCCTGCGACGTCGATGTTGTGCTCACGAGGGGCCGGCTGCTTGCCAATCTCAGCCTCCGTCTATTGGATGTCTCATTCGATGTATTCTATAAGATATAACGGGTCGGAGACGCGGCGCGTCCGTCGCGCAGCGCGCCGCAGTCGTGTGACGCTGCGCCGCATGAACTAGAATTGCCGCTTTTACGCCCTATCGCGCACCCGCCTTTCGCGCTCGCCCGCTGTTCATGACCACATCTTCCCCGGCCCCGGAAGCGGCGTCCGAAGACCCGCCCAGTCTTTCGCGCAATCGCGGCTTCCAGCGTTTCTATGGCGCGCGCGTGCTGTCTTCGCTTGCGTTCCAGATGCTCGCCGTCGCAATGGGCTGGCACATCTATGCGCTCACGCATAGCGCTTTCGCGCTCGGTCTCGTCGGCCTTGCGCAGTTCCTGCCGATGTTTTGCCTCACGCTCGTGGTTGGTCACGTGGCGGATCGTTACGACCGCAGGCGCATCGCTTCCGCCTGCCAGTTCGTCGAAGGCGCCGCGGCGCTGACCTTCGCCGCCGGCACGCTCGGCGGCTGGCTGGGCGCGCCGCTCATCTATGCGCTCGCTGCCTGCGTGGGCGCGGCGCGCGCGTTCGAGTCGCCGGCCATTTCGTCCTTGCTGCCGGGCGTCGTGCCGCGTGCGCAGTTGCCGAACGCCACCGCCTGGGCGACCTCGGCGAACCAGACTGCGAACATCGTCGGCCCTGCGCTGGGCGGCCTGCTCTACGGCATCGGCGCAACGCCAGCCTACGTCACCTGCGCGCTTGCGTTCGCGGCGGCGGGCGTGCTCTCGGGCACGATCCCCATGCGCGCGAAACCGCCAGCGCGCGCGCCCGTCACACTCGAATCCGTGTTCTCGGGCATCGCGTTCATCCGCTCGCAGCCCGTGATTCTCGGCGCGCTGTCGCTCGATCTTTTTGCCGTGCTGTTCGGCGGCGCCACGGCGTTGTTGCCCGTGTTCGCCCGCGACATCCTCCACGCGGGTCCCGTCGCGCTCGGGCTCTTGCGTTCCGCCTCGGCCGCAGGCGCGCTGGCGGGCTCGATCTGGCTCGCGCACTTTCCGCTGCGGCGACGGCCGGGCCTTGCGATGTTCGGCGGGGTGATCGTATTCGGCTGCGCGACGATCGCGTTCGGGCTCTCGCACAACATCGTCGTGTCGCTCATTGCGCTGGCCGTGCTCGGCGCCTCGGACGTGGTGAGCGTGGTCGTGCGCACCTCGCTCGTGCAGCTGCGCACGCCCGACGAGACGCTCGGCCGCGTGAGCGCGGTCAATTCGCTCTTCATCGGCACGTCGAATCAGCTTGGCGAGTTCGAGTCGGGCCTGACCGCCGGCTGGTGGGGCGCGCAGCGCGCCGTGCTGGTGGGCGGCGTGGCGACGATCTGTGTCGCGCTGCTATGGATGCGGCTTTTCCCCGCGCTGCGAGACACGCGCTCGCTCGAGCGCGAAGAGGCGCGCGCCACCGCGAGCGCCAGTTAGCTGCGCGCGGATCGTGCGACAAAAACGCATGCCGACGGCGGGGCCGCGTCCTCCGATGCTGTCCGCCGGGTTTTGCCGTTATCCTTTCCGACACGCGGCGGCTCGCCACGGATCACCGTTTTTCTCACCTGCTCATCCCGTCATGCATCAGTCGACCATTGCCCCGAGGAGCGCGGCATGCGCGTAGGCCGCCCGGTCAAGGCGCTACCGCAGCCGTTGTGCGACTACTGCGGCGCGAAAGCCGTGCTCGCGCGCTTTGCCGACGAGGCTTACCCGTATCGCGACGATCATGGCCCGCTCTGGATCTGCGCGCCTTGCGAAGCGTGGATCGGCGTGCCTGCGCGCAGCACGCGCAACGTGCCGCTCGGCCGGCTCGCCAATGCCGCCTTGCGCGACGCCAAGAGCCGCCTGCACGACGCGCTCGAACCGCTGGTCGCCGCGAAAATGCGGCGCGACAAGGTCAACGCCTTCGAGGCGCGCGGCAAGGCAATACGCTGGCTGGCGGGCGAACTGGGCTTCGACCTGCCCAACCCGTCGATCCACCTCCTCTCGCTCGAACAGTGCGAGCAGGCCATCCGTCACATCGAGGCATTCGTGGCCGCGCGTCGCGGCGAGGGCGAAGCGCGCTGACGCCGCTCTCCGACGGCCGCACGGGCGATGCGGCCCGCATCGATGTCACCGATCGTTACACCTGAATTGAGAAACGACGCTCAATCTTCGGCGCGGCGTGCCGTTATTGCACGGAACAGAATCTTACGTGCCCGATTCCATGGTCAGGACGATCCCCTTTCCGCACCGCTCGCCAGCCGGCCGCGCCCGTCGCAGCAAGTCGATGTTGCTGCCGATTCCGCATGCCGTCGCCAACGAGCTCGCGCTGCAAGTGCATCTCGCGCTAGCCGCGCTTCGGCGGGGCGGCACCGGCGACGACGCGCGCGCCGTGCTTCATGCTCATGTGCTCGCGCAATCGATTGCAGAGGCGGGGTATGGCGCGCTCGAACCGGAGCAGGTGCGCGTAGCGGATGTGGCGCTGATCGACTGCTTCGAGCGCGGCAACACGGGCGGCGGCTGGCAACTCGACGAAGCCGGCTTCGAGGCGCTCGCCGGACTCGTGACTGTGTACGACCGTCAGTTGCAAAGCGCGCCGCTGTGGGCGCTCACGGAGGCGAGCGAGCGGCTCGAGCGCATGGGCGCAGGTGAAACCAGTCAGCAGGCGTTGCGCAAGAGCGCATGAGGCGGGCCGCGCCGGGTATGCGGATTGCGTTGCGCCCTACCTGTTGGCAGCCGTCGCCGCAAATCGGCCGGGGCGGCGCGCCGTACGGAGAAGCAGTGAACGGTTCCTCTTTGAGAGACGGTTTGCCGATGCTGTCCGTCGAGCCGCAAACGGGGCCGCCAGCCGGCGTTGTGGCGGCATTGGCACGAGATTTGACGCCGGGTGCGAATCGTGTTGACTTCGGACAGGTGGCGCGCCTAAAATTCGCCCGTCTTAACAAAAGGGGCTGACGCCTTGGACAGTAGCAGTAGTCGATCTTCGAACAGTTTCGCTGCCTGACCGGCAGGACGTCCGCGCTCCCTTTCTTTCAGCCGCCGTCTTGCCAGCCAGGCAGATGGTGCGCGTCCAGCAGTAAATCCTCGTGCACTCTTGAATAGCGTCGACCGACGCCGCAGCGCCTTGAGCTTTTCAAGCGCCGCGGATGGCCGACATCGCGCCGTAAGTTCGCCGTCAATCGATGCGCGCTTGCGGCACGGTCCGTTCGTTTCGCCATGACGGCGAGGCGTGCGGATCGACACATGCGCCGCCTGCGGCCGCTTCGCGTTCGAGCCGCGTGCCCGATCGAGGCCGCCAGGCAGCCGCCGTGACGATAAGGAGTTCCGATGTCTGACAGTGACAGTTACCCGTTATGCCGCTTCCTTTCGAATTGCACTGAGGAAAGCAGGCAGACGTGAGCCGCTGTGCGCCGAACTGGCGCTGAACGCGCGCTGCCGGGTCTGCTGGCTTTCCTCCCCAACGCGTCTTCGCGACGCCAGGAGAACCAGTATGAACTTCGGCCTTCTTTTGCCGCACCTGCCGCAATCGCAGCACTTCCTCCATCCCGATGTGCTCGGCGCGCGTGAGCGCGCCCCCGTCCCGCCGCCCTGCCGGAAATCTCGACTCGCCGCGCGCTGGCGAGACCTGCGAGCGCGCGTGTTTCGGGTCTGATCAAGTCTCGATGCAACGATCCCCGCGCGTACGTCCAGCCGACCCGGCGGGCCGTATGCGCCGCGCGAGGGCCTCGCGCAATCACTAATCGCCGGTGTTTCGATATGAACCAGTTCAACCACACATTGCGAACGTCCCGCCGCGCAGCGCGCGCCTGCGCCGGCCTGGCCGCGCGCGCCCATGCCTGTGTCCACGCTTGTGTCCGCTAACGGAGGCCGCTAATGGAGTTCAGCTTCAACCTGAACCGCACGGCCAACGCCTCGGCGTGGCGCGTGTTGCCCAATCGCTGGGACTTCGTGGCGTTCCCGCTCATCA
>NZ_FMYQ01000042.1 GCF_900096975.1 Paraburkholderia lycopersici | reverse complement strand
AGCGCCCCCAGCTCGGGCGCCGCCACCTTCGCCAGCGAGCCGCCGAATTTGCCCACCGCCGTACGGGCGGCCGATACGATCACAATGTCAGTCATGTTGAACTCCCGCTCTGCAGTTACGCTGGAAAACCGATGTGTCTTGAACGCTGAACCGGGACCCGCGCGCCCTGCGTCGTTGATCGACGACAGCGAAGGCGCGCGACGCCTGGTCTCGCAGAAACGTGGTCAGGCTTTGGCCGTGCCGGCCGCCTTCGCGGCCGCGGGTTGCGCGGCGCCTTGCGCGGAAGCGGCGACATTCTGGAAGCCGCTTTGGGCGGTTTCGATGGCCTGGCGAGTGACGCCGCGCATCGTCTCGGCGGCGTTATTGACGGCGGCGAAGGTCGAGTTCATGGCCGCGATGAAGGCCTCCGACCCGATAGGCGCATGCTGCGTGAAGCCTTCGGAAAAGGCCTTGAAGCGCTGCTCCTGCTCGCCCGAATTAGCTTGGGCGACCTGCATCCATTCGTTTTGGGTAGTCGTCGCAATATCGACGAGATGGCGGCCATAGGACATGGCCTTCGCGGCGGCCTGCTGCGACGCACCG
The DNA here is from genome assembly GCF_900096975.1 of Paraburkholderia lycopersici. Taxonomy (GTDB): domain Bacteria; phylum Pseudomonadota; class Gammaproteobacteria; order Burkholderiales; family Burkholderiaceae; genus Paraburkholderia; species Paraburkholderia lycopersici. The sequence goes on along the minus strand of NZ_FMYQ01000042.1, from coordinate 46,822 downwards.
ATTTGCTGCGCGAAAAACTCGACAGGATTGCTGCTTTGCAGGGCACCCTTGAGCGTGGCTTCGCTTTCCGCCAAGGCGGCCTTGCCGGCCTGCACGTTGAGATCGGTCACGGCCTGCATGCCCTCGACAATGGGCTTTGCCAGCGCAAAGAAGGCCGCGACACCGGCTTGATAGTTCGCGCGGAATTGTTCGGGTGCGGAAACGGACATCAGCTATGCTCCTTGGTTAGTCATACTAAATAAAGCGCCAACCCCCGATAGCCTGACTCGCGGCTGAGTTTCATGTTTGAAAACTTATGCTGCATCGCCGCAGTCGATTTAGAGGACCCATTCTAAGACAGAAATTTAACAATTTTGTGGACCGGGCATTAGGTGAAAACCCCTAGCGTAACTATTTCGGGTTCGGAATTTGCAGTTGTCAGGCAACATGCGTTCGGCTCGGTAATCCTGGCCTCACGCGCATCATTTCCGCAGCCCATGCATGACTCGCGACGGATTTCCCCCGCAGTTCCGTTCAAGCCTATAGGGACGGCTGTGCCCCGCATCAAGGGAGAAACTTCATGATCCGCAAACCGCTGCGCACTATTCCTGTCGCCATTCTGCTTGCCATGACCGCCTCGGTTGCGTTCGCGCAGGTCGTGATCGTCGCGCCGCACGCGCCGCCGCCAGCGCGCGTCGAAACGGTGCCGCCGCCGCGCGCCGGCTACGTGTGGGACCCCGGCCACTGGCGCTGGGATCGCGGCGCATATATTTGGGCGCCCGGCCACTGGCAGCCGGTCCGCACAGGCTATCGCTGGCTGCCTGGGCATTGGGTGGCGCGCGGTCCGAACTGGCGCTGGGTTCCGGGACATTGGGCATGAGGCGCAAAGCGTGAATGCCCGGCTTCGAGCTGAACGACGACGATGATGGCGCGGCAGCGAACTCTCCGGCGTATCGCGCCTTGAAGGCCTCGCACGAACGCGACCCGGACGCGGACCTCATCGCGCGCGTCGGCGCACGCGATCCGCTCGCGGTGCGCGCGCTCGTCGCGAGCAAGCTGCCGCGCCTCGTCGCGCTGGCCGCCCGCATGCTGGGAGATCGCGCGGAAGCCGAGGACGTTGCGCAGGAGGCCTTCATGCGAATCTGGAAACAGGCGCCGAACTGGCGTACCGGCGAAGCGAAATTCGATACGTGGCTGCATCGCGTCGCGCTCAATCTGTGCTACGACCGGTTGCGCGCGCGCCGCGAAGCAACGGCCGACGATCTGCACGCCGTGGCCGAACCGGCGCCCGATCCCGCGGCCGCGCCCGACCAGCAGTTCGAAGCGCGCACGCGCGACGCACGCGTGCGGGCGGCGCTGGCTGCGTTGCCCGTGCGACAGCGCGAGGCGCTCGTGCTCACCTACTATCAAGAGCTTTCGAACCTCGAGGCGGCCGGCCTGATGGGCATCTCGGTCGACGCGCTCGAAAGCCTGCTGGCGCGCGCACGGCGCACGTTGCGCGCACAACTGGCCGGCGACGCATCCGGTAAGGATTCCATATGACACCCGAACGTTTCCACACTCTCGTGGCGGCCTATGGCGCCGACGCGCGGCGTTGGCCGCCGCACGAGCGCAACGATGCGCTCGAATGGGCGCGCACGCACCGCGCCGAAGCCGACGCCGCGCTCGACGAAGCCTTCCGGCTCGACGGCTGGCTCGCCTGCAACAGGATCGCGCCGCCCACGCACGAGCTCGTCGAGCAGATCGTCGCGGGGGCGCCGGTATCCGTCGCCACAGCGAAGCACCACCGCTACTGGTGGTCCGGCGCGGCATTCGCAGGGGTGGGCCTCGCCGGCGCGCTCGCCGGCGCCCTGACCATGTCGTTGCTCATGCCCGGCGGCGCGGCGCCTGCGCCGCACGACAGCAGCTATCTGAGCACGAGCTTCGGTGAATCGGGCGCCGACTGGAGTGAATCGAGCACGAACCCGGCCTCGGACTGGAGCGACGAATGAACGGCCGCTCATGGAAGACGCTGCTGCTGGGTTCCGTACTCCTGAATGTCTTTCTGCTTGGCGCCATCGCGGGCGGCGCATGGCGCTGGGTCGCCGTGCATGGCGAACCGCAGGCGCGTCCCGGGCAGCGCGTCGCCCTGCGCTTCGCCACCGAGACCCTTTCGCCGCAACGTCAGCAGCAGTTCGCCGACACGCTCAAGGCCTCGCGCCGCGAAGGCCGCCAGTACGCACGCGACGGACACGAAGGCCGGCGCGAAATACTCGCACTGCTCGCCGCCCCGCAACTCGACCGCCACGCCATCGACGCGGCGCTCGCCCGCACACGCGCCGCCGACAGCGCGCTGCGCGCGCAAGTCGAGAACGGCGTGGTCGATTTCGCGGCCACGCTCACACCCGAGGAGCGCACGAAGTTTGTCGAGGGGCTGGAAAAGCGCGGACAGTGGCGGCTACCGTCCCAACAGCAAAAGCCCCTGAGCGAGGCAAGCGGCGCGCAATAAATAAACCGGCGATGCAGCGACGGATGACGCGCGCGATGGCCGTTTAACGGAAAGACGCAACGCCACAAGGACCGCGCATGGAAAGCCTTTCGAATCCCCGCGCCGGCGCAATCGCCATGAACCGCTTCGGCCTTGGCGCGCGCGCCGACGAAACGCCGCCCGCCAATCCGCGGGGCTGGCTGCTCAGCCAGTTCGCCGCTTACGAACCGCTGCCCGCCGCATGGCGCGACGAGCCGGGCGCGATGGCGCTCGCGGCGCGCTTCGGTGCGGAGCGAGAGCAAGGCATGGCCGTCGATACGGCAAACGCCGCGAGCGACACCGCTGCGAGCACGCCCGCCGACGCCAACGCGCAACAAGCCGCACGCCGCGCCGTCAACCAGGCGATTCGCCGCGAGAGCATCGGCATCTACCGCAGCGCGGTCAATGCTCGCCTCACGAGCGCCTTGCAGACCGACTCGCCTTTCGTCGAACGCCTCGTGCATTTCTGGTCGAATCACTTCGCTGTTTCGATCGACAAGGCGCTGATTGCGGGCATTGCGGGCGCGTTCGAAATGGAAGCGATCCGCCCGCACGTGCTCGGCAATTTCGCGGACATGCTGGTCGCCGTCGAGCAGCACCCGGCCATGCAGCTCTTTCTCGACCAGACGCGTTCGGTCGGCCCCGACAGCCGCGCCGCCTTGCGCGCCGATCAGCGCGACCCTGCGCACAAGCGCGGCCTCAACGAAAATCTCGCGCGCGAGATCATGGAACTGCACACGCTCGGCGTGCGCACGGGGTACACGCAAGACGACGTGACCGAGTTCGCGCGCGCGCTCACGGGATGGAGCGTGGCTGGCGCGCGCGGCCCGCAGCCCGGAAACGCCGCCCCCGGCGCGTTCGTGTTCCGCCCCGCGCTGCACGAGCCCGGCGAGCGCAGGGTCATGGGTAAGCGCTACGACCAACCCGGCGAACAGCAGGCGCTCGCCATCCTTCAGGACCTCGCGCGCGCGAGCGCCACGAGCCGCCATATCGCGTTCCAGCTCGCGCGCCATTTCGTCGCCGACAACCCGCCGCCCGAGCTCACCGAACGCCTCTCACTCGCCTTCGAGCAAAGCGGCGGCGATCTGCCGTCCGTGTATCGCGCGCTCGTCGAAGCCCCGCAAGCATGGGCGCCTGTCGATGCGAAGTTCAAGACGCCGTGGGAATGGACGGTCTCTTCGATGCGCGGCCTCGGCTGGCGCGAGCCAGGCGACCTGAACGCGGCGCCGCTGCTCGCGCAGCTCGGTCAGCCCGTATGGCGGCCCGGCTCGCCCGCCGGCTACGACGACATCGCCGCGAGCTGGGCCGCGCCCGATGCGCTCGTGCGCCGCGTGGAAGTCGCGCAGCGCTTCTCCGCACGCGTGGGCGACCGGCTCGACCCGCGCACGCTCGGCAACGCGCTCATGGGCGCCACGCTCAGCGCGCGCACGGCCACGGCCGTCGCGCACGCGGAAAGCGCCTCGACGGCCATCGCCTTGCTGCTCGTCTCGCCCGATTTCCTGAGGAGATAACGCCATGGTTTCCCGCCGCCGTTTCCTGCGCGTCGCCGCCGCTGGCGCGGGCGCGATGCTCGTCTCGCCGCAAATCGTGTTCGCCAGCGTCGAGACCGACCGCCGCTTCGTGTTCGTGATCCAGCGCGGCGCGGCCGACGGGCTGAACATCGTCGTGCCCTATGCGGAGCCCGCCTATGCGACGCTGCGCGGCCCGCTCGCCATCGACATCGACAAGGCGGCGAAACTCGACGGCACCTTCGCGCTGCATCCCTCGCTCGTGCAGATGGCGCAGATGTATCGCGCGGGGCAGGCGCTCTTCGTGCACGCGATCGCCTCGCCGTATCGCGACCGCTCGCATTTCGACGGACAGAACGTACTAGAGACGGGCGGCCGCGCGCCCTACCAGGTGAAGGACGGCTGGCTCAACCGGCTCGTCGCCATGCTGCCGGCCTCGCGCGAAAACGCGATCGCACTCGCGCCCACCGTGCCGCTCGCGCTGCGCGGCGCGGTGCAGGTGAGTTCATACGCCCCCTCGGCGCTGCCCACTGCCTCCGACGATCTGCTGGCGCGCGTCTCTGCGCTCTATGAAGGCGATCCGCAATTGCGCCCGCTCTGGACTTCGGCGATGAACGCACGCGGGCTCGCCGGCGAGGCAAGCGCTCGCCAGGACCCGGCGAGCGTAGGCAAGCTTGCCGCGAGCTTCCTCTCGCGCCCCGATGGCCCCCGCATCGCCATGATCGAGACAGGAGGATGGGACACCCACAGCGCGCAAAACGCGCGGCTCGCCAGTCAGCTAAAAGCGCTCGATACCATGCTCGCCTCGCTGCGCGACAGCCTCGGTCCTGCGTGGGACAAGACGACCGTGCTCGTCGCAACCGAATTCGGCCGCACGGCGGCGGCAAATGGCACAGGCGGCACCGATCATGGCCAGGCCTCGGTGGCGATGCTCGTTGGCGGCGCCGTGGCGGGTGGCCGCGTGCAAGCCGACTGGCCGGGGCTTCGCACGGCGGATCTCTACGAATCGCGCGATCTCAGGCCCACCGCCTCGCTCGACGCGCTGATCGCGGGCGCCGCGGCGGAAAGCCTGGGACTCGATCCGCAGCGAACCGCGTCGAAGCTCTTTGCCGAAGCGGGCACGAAACATGCGGTAAGCGGATTGACAAAGGCATGAATTCGTAAGCAAGTGAGCGCGATCACGCGAGGAGGCCAGCCAGCCGTTCGGAGAACCAAACAACTTCAATCAGTGGAGGAAATGCATCGTAAAGACGCGACTACTACACCCCGTTACGCTGCTCACCGGTGCCGCACTGCTTTCTGCATGCATCGTGGAACCCGCGCGCCCTCCAGGCCCGCCGCGTCCACCCGCGCCTCCACCGCAAGTCGAAGCCGCGCCGCCCACGCCACCCGCAGACGGCTATACCTGGGTCAAGGGACATTACCGCTGGGAGGGCAACGAGTGGGAGTGGGTGCCAGGGCATTGAGTGCAGGGGTACTGAACAGTAGCGCGGCGTCGAGGCTTCCCCCTCATTTCCCTTAGCTGAATATACGGGTCACGCGCGATGGTGCGCAGCGTGACGGTGCCCGTCTGCGCGAGCGGGGCGTGGGTGCGAACGAGGCCACCACTCGACCCCAAGGCGCCTCGCAGCCTTCACGCCTTCTGCCCCGCCTTGCGCGCCGCGCGCAGTGGCCTGGCGGCGGCGCCGTCTGCGGGACGTCCCGCCCGACGCGGCGGCCGCCGCGCGGCTGCAGCAGCAACGGCAGCGCCCTTCTGCCGCTCGACCTCGCGTTCGCGCGCCTGCGCTTCATGGGTCGTACGCAGCGTGTCGAGCTGTCCTTCGAGCATGCCCGCCTTATGGCGCAAATCGCCCAGTTGCGTCTGCAATGCCTGAATCTCGGCGCGCGCGCTTTCCTCGCTGCGCGACGCACGCTGCGCAGCGGCTTCGGCATCGCGCTGCAGGCGCGCGTTGGCCGTGCGCTCGCGCTCGATTTCGAGCAAGGCGCGCTTTTCCGCTGCCTGCAAGCGCGTTTGCGCGAGTTCGGCGCTTGCACGCAGCTTGTCGAGTTCGGCCGCGAAGTCGGTCCGCGCCTGGGCGAGCGCGACGTCGCGCTCCTGGCCCGCTTTCCGGGCACGTTCGAGTTCGTCCTGGAGCGCACCGCGCGTGGCTTCAGCCGCGGCCTGGGCCTGCTCAAGTTCCTGTATGCGCACCTGCGCGGTAAGCAGCGCAGCCGTGCGCTGTTCGAGCGCCGCCTCGGTGCGCCCCAGGTCGGCGCGCGTGGCGGCAAGCGCTGCTTCGGCGGCGTGGCGCACGTCCTCTACCTCGAGACGCAGCGCTTCGAGCGACGCCTGCGCCGCCGCGGCCGCGCGCGTCCAGAGCGCGGCAAGGAGTTCCCCGGCCGCGCCTTGAAGCTCTTCAGGCAAATCGGCATGCTGGACACGCACGCGGCTCTTCTCGCGCAATTCGGCCCAGAATTCCAGAAGCACGGCAGTAGGCGTGCTCATGCTGCCGCGGCGCACGAGCTGATAGAGTCGATTGGCCGTAGGCGTGATGCCGAAACGGAAAAACAGAAGCGCGCAAACTTCGCGATACAGCTCGCGGGTCTTGGGAAATTCGGTCTTGAGCCGCTCGACCTCGGCGGCAAGACGTACTTCGTCGGGAGCGACGTCGGTCATGGAGAAAAGCAGGTACGGAATTTGTCGATATTACAACGTAGAGCGCACGATTCCTACCGGCATCGCTCCAGGGCGCGGAGTTCGAAGGCCGGCACGTTGCATGCCGGCCCCATCTATTCTTCGTCATGCCGCCCGTGGCGATGCCAAAGGCGGCGAGCCATCGTGAAAGAGCTTGCCCAGTCGAGCGCGCAGTTCCTGCGAATCCGCGTGATGATGCACACTCACCGCGTGCTGCACGGCGGCCTCGAGAAGCTCCGCGTCCGAGTCCGCCGAGATCGCAACCGTGCAGTTCATCTCGCTCGGGAATTCCCTGCAGTCAATGTACTTTCGGGCCATGGCGCGGCTCCTCGTCAGAGGGGTTAAGAGTACGCATGCGCGAGCGATCGCGCATGCGTGAAAATTATAGAATCCCTGCATTCCGCTTGCTAAACCATTAAAGCAAGTCCACAGGTCGCAATAATCTGAATGAATTGCGCACGCGATTTTATTTATCAGGCTGCGTAATTTAGGTTAGCTAATGAATCTCCGAGGCGCGGCGGCGGCCAGGCTACGAGCCGGGTCATGTCGCGAAGCGCCCGTCGGCCGGGCCTGCGCGCCTGGCTACAGGCTGCTCCCGCCGCCTTTGCGAAAGCCCGTCCTTCCCGCTTTCCCCATCGAACTGCGCCATGCGCGTGCAATCCGCATTGATTCGACGATTGCAGCAGTCGCCGGCTTTGCGCGCGTTTTCCCGATCCGTTGAATATGAGGTGTGCCATGTCCAGCCTGTCGAGCGACTCAATCGAAACACTGAAAGGCGCGCTACGCGGCGAGGTGCTGCAACCGGGCGATACGGGCTATGACGAAGCCCGGCAAATCTGGAATGCGATGATCGAGCGCCGCCCCGCGCTCATCGTGCGTTGCCAGGGCTGCGCCGACGTGCGGCGCGCCGTGGCGTTCGCACGCGAGACGGCGCTGCCCCTCGCCGTGCGTGGCGGCGGCCACAATATCGCCGGCAGCGCGCTGTGCGACGGCGGCATCGTGATCGACCTCTCGCCGATGAAGTCGGTGAGAGTCGAACCCGCCGCGCGCCGCGCCTATGTCGAACCAGGCGCCACGCTCGGCGACTTCGATCACGAAGCGCAGGCGTTCGGGCTCGCCACGCCGCTTGGCATCAATTCGACGACGGGCGTGGCCGGCCTCACGCTGGGCGGCGGATTCGGCTGGCTGAGCCGCCGCCTCGGCATGTCCATCGACAACCTGGTCGCGGCCGACATCGTGACCGCCGACGGCAATCTGCTGCGCGCAAGCGCCGGCGAAAACGCCGACCTGTTCTGGGCGATCCGCGGCGGCGGCGGCAACTTCGGCGTGGTCACGATGTTCGAGTTCGCGCTCCACCCGGTGGGCCCGGAAGTGTACGGCGGCCTCGTGGTGCTGCCGATCGGCGCCGCCAAAGAAGCGTTGATGCAATATCGCGAGGCCGCCGGCACGATGCCCGAGGATTTGACCGTCTGGTGCGTGTCGCGGCTCGCGCCACCGCTGCCGTTCCTCGCGCCGGAGGTACATGGCAAGCCGATCATCGCATTCGCGATCTGCTATACGGGCCCGCTTGAAAACGGGCCGAACGCGGTGGAAGCCGTGCGCCGCTTCGGCAAGCCGTATGGCGAGCATCTCGGACCTCTGCCCTACGCCGCGTGGCAGAAGGCATTCGATCCGTTGCTCACGCCGGGCGCGCGCAATTACTGGAAGTCCCACAATCTCGCCGGGCTGCCCGACGGACTCATCGACACGCTGACCGACGCCATCGCCACGCTGCCCTCGCCCCAGTGCGAAATATTCTTCGGGCAAATCGGCGGGGCCACACAGCGCGTCGCACCCGACGCGATGGCCTATCCGAATCGCGACGCCCTCTTCGTCATGAACGTGCACGGGCGCTGGACCGATCCCGCCGACGACGCCCGCTGCATTGCCTGGGCACGCGGCTTTTTCGAAGCCTCGGCGCCTTATGCGCTGGGCAGCGTCTACGTGAACTTCCTGACCGAGGACGAGCGCGCACGCGTCGATGCGGCCTATGGGCCGAACATGAATCGCCTCGTCGCCGTCAAAACCCGCTACGACCCGCAGAATCTTTTCCGTCACAACCAGAACATCCGGCCTGAAACGCCGCGAGGCGGGAGCAACTGATCCGCAATTCGATGTCATCGCAAGGAGAATCGTCATGTCGACATATGTGGTGCTTGCGCAGTTCACCGACCAGGGTATCCGCACCGTCAGGAACAGTGCGCAGCGAGCGGGACAGGCGGCGGAAATAGCCGGGACTTTCGGCTGCGAAATGAAGGAAATCTACTGGACGCTCGGTGAATACGACATCGTCACGATCGTCGAGGCGCCGGACGAACAAAGCTTCATGGCGTTCGGCCTGGCGCTCGGCTCTCTCGGCAACGTCCGCACGCAAACGCTGCGTGCCTTGAACAAGAGCGAATTCGCCGCGATTCTCGGCAAGCTTTCCTGACGCACAAACAACGCGCGGCACTGGGGCCGGTGCCGCGCCTTTATTCATACCTTTGCGTGCCGAATCGCGCGCATCCGCATGTGCGGCGCATCTCACGCAAAAACGAGGAAGCAGATCTCTGCGCGAACCCGGCGTCGCCGCGCAGCGCCTTTCCGGGAAGCGGCACAGTGCGAGCGAAGTCTTTCTTTTTCGCAAACGTTTGCCGCCCGGGTATCAAGTCGGCGCGGCCAAGGCCGAAAACCCGTGCATCGCCACGAATTTCCTGGAGACCCGGCCGTGACGCGCGTCGTACTCTTACTTGCCGTACTGATTGTGACAGGCTGCGCGCAACTGCCGCCGCCCAACACGGCTCAAGCCGGAAAACCCGCGGCGTCGAACGAAATCATGAAATTCGACATTCCCGCCGACGCGCTCGGCGCGCGCGATCCGCAACTGAGCGCGGTGCTCGCCAAGGCCGGCGCGCTCGCCGCCGCGCAGAAGCAGCCCACGGTGATCCGCGTCACGGCGCTCGGCCAGGACCTCAAGTACATCAACCAGGCGATCTGGAAGGGCGTGCCCACGCAGGGGCTCAAGCCCACGCTCGAAAACCTCACCGCTGGCGCGAACCAGAGGTACAGCGTCTCGATCGAGCCGCTGCACGCGGGGAGTTGACACGATGCGCCTGATCGTTTTCGCCGGGGCCGCCCTGCTGTCCAGTTCCGCCGTGTGGGCGGCCCAGCCCGCCGCCAGCGCGCCCGCCAATGCAGCCAATGCAACGGCCGCCGCCGCGACCATCACGCCCGCGGCGGACAAGGTTTATCCGCCGCTGCCCACGCTCGCCATGCTCCCGCCCTCGAGCGGCGACGACGACGAGCTTCCCGCGCCGCGCTCGTCCTCTCACAAGAAGAAGACGCGCCAGCACGACTGCCGCTGCGCAATGCCCACGCCGCGCCTCGTCGTCTCCGACGCGTCGCGGGCCTATCTCAGGGACATCGAGCGGCAACTCGATTCCGCGCTTGCGCAGTGACGTTGCCGCAGTCGCCCGCGCAACCACGCTCAACCTGGAGCCTCGACCGATGCATCAGCATAAGCCCCTGGCCTTCCGTGCCTTGCGAGCATGGACCCTCTGCGCCTGGGCGGCGCTGGCCGCGCTCGGCAGTTCGCCCGCGCAAGCCGCCCCGCCCGCCAACGAATGCTTCGAGAAGGCCGGCGCCTACCAGGGCGTCAATCCGCTCGTGCTGCGCGCCGTGGCATGGCGCGAATCGAAAGGCGATGCGACGGCCATCAACCGCAACGCCAACGGCTCGATCGACGTGGGGCAGTTGCAGATCAACTCGATCCATTTCCCGGAACTGACGCGCGAGGGCATTCCCAACCGCGCGCTCACGGACCCATGCGTCAATATCTTCGTGGCCGCATGGCTGCTCAAGCAGAAGATGGTGCGATACGGCAATACGTGGCGGGCGATCGGCGCGTATCACTCGGAATCGCCGCGCGAGCGCGACGCCTATGCGCGCAGCATCCAGGCGATTCTCGTGGGCTGGGGGCAGTTGCAGCCGGGACGATGAAGCGCGTGCCCGGCATCGTTGTGAATGCAACGGCCTAGCCTTAACCGCGCGGCCAGCTCAACCCTTCTCGCCCGCTCTCGCCGCATCATGCCGGGGAACGTAGCGGGCCGCGACGTCTCGGCGAAAATTCCAGTACTCCGATAAACAAAACCGATGCGTCGATAACCATCCGGCAAACCACCGCGGGAATTCGATGGTCCGCCAGGCAGTGGCCGATCCCCTCCGGCGAATTCGCCCATAATGGGTCGTCACCTCCAGGATGATCTGCCATGGATATCGACTCATTTGAAATTCGCGTCGCCGACCAGGCGCTAGACGACCTGCACCGGCGTTTGCGCGCCACGCGCTGGGCTTGCGCCACGCCATCGCCGGCGTGGCAACAGGGAACGGACAATGCCTGGCTGCGCGAGCTGGTCGCGTATTGGGCAAACGAATTCGATTGGCGCACCGCCGAACGCGCGCTCAACCAGCAGCCACAATTCATCGCGAACGTGAATGGCCAGCGCGTGCACTTCGTGCATCGGCGCGGGGTGGGCGCGAAGCCATATCCGCTCGTCATCACGCACGGCTGGCCGGGATCGTTCGCCGAATTCCGTGCGTTGCTCGACCGTCTGTGTGACCCGGCCGCATTCGGCGAAGATCCGGACGAGGCCTTCGATGTCGTCGCGCCTTCGCTGCCGGGCTTTACGTTTTCGCCCGCACCGGCAGCGCCCGGCACCTCCGCGTTCCAGGTGGCCGACCTGTGGGCGGCGCTCATGCGCGGCCTCGGGTACGAACGCTTCGGCGCGCAGGGCGGCGACCTCGGCGCAGGCGTGTCGATCGCGCTGGCTTCGCGGCACAACGACGCCGTGCAAGGCATCCACCTCAACTTCCTGCCCACCTCGTACGAGCCCGCCGTCGATGCCGCGACCGCGCCGCTCACCGCGGCGGAACAGGACTATCTGCGAGAGAAGGCCCAATGGGCCGCGATGGAAGGCGGCTATGCGCATATGCACAGCACGAAGCCGCAGACATTGGCCGCATCGCTCAACGACTCGCCGGCGGGACTGGCCGCGTGGATCGGCGAGAAGTTCCGTGCATGGAGCGACTGCGAAGGCGAGATCGAGCGCCGGTTCTCGAAAGACACCCTGCTGACCAACCTTTCGCTTTACTGGTTCACTGAAAGCATCGGCTCGTCGGTACAGCTCTATTGGGAAAACCGCCTTCAACCCTTTCGCTTTGCTCAAGGGCAACGCGTGCTGCCGCCGGTCGCCTTCGCGCGCTTTCCCAGGGAGATCAACCATCTGCCACGGTCATGGGTCGAACGCGTGTTCGATGTCGCGCAATGGACCGACATGCCGCGCGGCGGCCATTTCGCCGCCATGGAAGAACCCGGTCTTCTGGCCGCCGACATTCGCCGATTCTTCAAGCGGTTCCGGCCGTGAGCATGGCCGCCGCTCACCGCGCGGCGCCGTCGCCGAACGGATGCGCGGGCGCGTCGGTCGCGCGCCATGCGTAGCGCCTGAGCAGCGCGGCGTAGCCGTCGATCACGAAGCCGCCGCATTTGATGCGGTACGCCTCGCGACGCATGCGATAAGCGCGCGGCAGATGAAACCACGGCAGTCCAGGCAAATCGTGGTGGACGAGGTGGTAGTTGTTGTTCAGGAACAGAAGCCGCATGGCGAGCCCGGCCTCGTTGATCGCAATGCGCGCCTTGGGATGCGACGCCGCGCGATGCTCGTATAGCGAGCGGATCATCGCGAGCCCGAGCGCCGGCCAGGTGATCGCGGCAAGGTAGTACCACCACGGCATGCCCGCGTAGCGCTGGATCAACGCCAGCAGCAGCACGACACCTGCAACGTGCGTGACCCACGTGGGCGCGTGGCGCCAGTCGCCGTTGCGCAGGGCTTTCGCCGCGCCCGTCAGCAGTGCGGCCACGCTCATGGGCGGCCCGATCACCACGCGCCCCACGAAGCTCTTGCGCGCATGCCACAGCAAGCGCTGCCAGTGCGGCAGACGGGCCCAGCGCTCGTGCAGCACGTAGTTCGCTTCGGGATCGATGCCCGGCACGGTCAACGCTTCGTCACGATGATGCGCCATGTGGCTCTCGCGGTACAACGCATAAGGGAACCACACCGCGAGCGGCGGCCAGCCGAGCGCCGCGTTCAACCAGGCAAACCGCGTGGGATGGCCGTGCAGCAGTTCATGCTGCAGCGACATATGCCAGGCGCACAGCACGACAAGCCATGGCGTGGCGGCCGCAAGCGAGAGCGCCCCGACTCGCACGAGCGACAAGACCGCGATCCATCCGCCGTAGATCACGACGATCACCAGCCACGTGGGCCACTGCGTGCGCGCGGTGAATCCCGCCCCAAGCGAAGCGATTTCGCGTGCGTGGTCTGCGTCGAAGTACTCGGCCATGTTCGCTTGCTCCGGCGATGAAGGATGTTGCCACTCCATACGGAGAGCGAAGCATCTCGGGCCACTTACCATAACGAACGGGCGGCGTATCGCAAACCAATGAATTCCCATTTGCTTAGTTCGAGGAACCCGGGGCACGCTGGAACCAGCGGCGTAGAATGCCCCCATGAGCCGCTGGATTGCCTCCCTGCCGATGTACAACGTGACGCCGCAACACGCCACGCAGTGGCGCTCGCTGCTGGGCGACTGCCTCGCCGCATATGCACGCATGACTGGCGGCGAAGAAGTGACGGCCATCGAAGTGCAGGATGGCGAACTGATGGCGCACTGGCGCCGCAAAGACCTGCTGCTCTCGCAGGCCTGCGGCTTGCCTTATCGCATGCTCGGTCTGCACAGCGAGGCCCGCGTCATAGCGACACCGCGATTCGACGCCCCCGCCTGTGAAGGGCCACGCTATTGCAGCGCTCTCGTCGTTTCAGCCAACGCGTGGCGGCGTGGCGCGACCACGCTGGCTGCCTGTCGCGGCCTGCGCGCCGCCAGCAACAGTGCGGACTCGCATAGCGGCATGAACGCGTTTCGCCACGCCGTCGCGCCACATGCGCGCGACGGCCGCTTTTTCTCTTCGGTGCTATGGACGGGCTCGCACGCCGCCACGCTGCGCGCGCTCGCAAAGGGCGCGGCGGACGTCGGCGCAATCGACTGCGTGACGCTCGCCTTGCTGCGCGACGCGCAGCCCGAACAGCTTGACGGCGTGCAGATCATCGGCATGACGGCATCGGCCCCCGGCCTGCCGCTGATCGCCTCGCGCACGCTCGGCGACGAGCAAGCCGAAGCGCTGCGCGCGGCACTCGACGCCGCCCACGCGGCAGACCCCGCCCGCGCCGGCAAGCTGCGCCTGCGCGGATTCGCGAGGCTCACGGGCGAGGCCTACGCGGAAATCGAGGAAATGGCCAACACGGCCGCGCGGCTCGGTTATCCCGAACTGCGCTGAGGCTGAGCAGCGCCGCAATCAGGGCGCTGCCTGCCCGGTATTGTTTATGGCGCGACAGCGGCGCCGTCAACTGCATAGTCCTCTCCGTCGATGTCGTAACCCGACGGCTCCCAGCGGATCGCAAGCAGCACGAGCAGCGAAGTCAGCGGCGCGATGGCGATCACCCAGAACACCTTCGTGCCGAGCGCCGCCGCAAGCACGGGAAAGAGGAACAGCGACACGGTGGAGGCCGAGCGCACGAGCGTCTGGTTAAAGCCCACGCCGATCCCGCGCAGCGAGGTCGGATAACTGAGCGACGCATAGGTCATGCTGTGCGAACCGGGGCCGAACCCCTGCCCGAACAGATAGCCGCCCAGCAGCAGGATGGCGAGCGCGACGAGCAAGCCGCTGCCAGGATGGCCGATCAGCGCGAGGCCGATCAGCGAGACGAACTGCAAGGCGTGGCCGAGCGTGGTCATCTTCCATGCGCCGACGGTGGGCGCGGTGCGCACGCCGATCAGGCCGCCGACGAATGCGAACACCAGGTTCAGCGTGAGCGACGCGACGATCGTGGTGAGCGGCCCCTGGTGAAAAAAGCTGGCGATGATCACGGGCAGACCGAAGATGATCGCGTTGTAGCCGAACGAAGACGCCATGCCGATCGTCGCGGCAAGGATCGTGCGGCGCCGGTAGGTGGCGTTGAACAGCACGCCGTAATTGCGCCATGAAGCCGCGCGCGGCTGGGCGGGCGGGGTGTCGCCGCGTTCGACCACCGCATGCACGCCATACGAACGCTCGAGAATGCGCGCCGCCCCTTCCAGGTCGCCCTGGTTCGCGGCCCATACAGGCGATTCGCTGATATAGCGGCTGCGTACCGCGATGATGGCGAGCGCCGGCACCGCGCCGAACGCGAGCGTGATGCGCCAGAGCCAGCCGAGCTCATGCGCGGGCAAAATCGCATAGAGGCCGAGTATCAGCAGATAGCAGGTGCTCGTGGCCGCGTACCACGCGGGGCACCAAGCGGCCACGCTCGCCGCCTTGTTGCCCTTGCCCGCCACGCGCGAGAATTCGGCGAGAAACGCCATGGCGACAGGCAGATCGAGCCCCACGCCGAAGCCCATGAGAAAGCGCGCGCCGCCGAGCACCCAGGCGTTGGGCGCGAGCCCGGCCGCGATCGCGGCGACGACGAAGAACAGCATGTCGGCCATGAATACGCGGTAGCGGCCGATGCGGTCGGTCAGATAGCCGCCGAACAACGCGCCGAGAATCGCGCCGAACGTAATGGCCGCGGAAACGAGCCCGACCTGCACGGGCGAGAGCGCGAATTCGCGCGCAATGTCCTTCACGCCAAACGCGAGCGACGTGAGATCGTAGGCGTCGAGAAAGACGCCGCCTAGCGCGATGGCGATCACGATGCGCGCGTTGCTGCCTTGCGCCGCCCCGGCGTTGACGAGGCGCGCGACATCCTGAGCAGAGCGGATGACCGCGTGCCGGGAAGCCGCGGCGTCAGGCGCGGCGGCTTCGATCGATTCGGAGGCGGGTATGGCGAGAGTAGACATGGCGGAAACGGGCTGAAAGATTGCAATCGCTGCATCCTAGCCACGCCGTGGCGAGCCGCAAAACGACGTTTTTAGCTAAGCAATCCTCCCGAAATTGGTTGTCCGCTTGCGGCGCACTCTCTAGCATCGCCTCATCCACCACCCATCGAACGATGAAACCTATGAAGAAAAGAACATTACTGGGAACCATGCTGGCCACGCTCGCACTGGGCGTGAGTCTCGGGGGCGTGGCGCAGGCGGCGGACCATACCGTGCGCGTCGGCATCATGTCGGGCGAAGACGAGGACGTATGGCGCGTAGTGGCCGCCAACGCCGCGAAGCATGGCATCACGGTCAAGGTAACGACGTTCTCCGAATACACGCAGCCCAACGAAGCGCTTTCCGGCCACGACCTCGACGCCAATTCGTTCCAGCACAAGCCCTACCTCGATGCGCAGATCAAGGCGCGCGGTTACAAGATCGTGCCGGTGGGCTACACCTACGTGCAGCCCATCGGGCTCTATTCGCGCAAGGTGAAGTCGGTGGCGGACCTGCCGCAAGGCGCGACCATCGGCGTGCCGAACGATCCGAGCAACGAAGGCCGCTCGCTCCTGCTGCTGCAGGCGCAAGGGCTCATCACGCTGCGCGCCGACGTCGGCCTTCTGCCCACCGCTCGCGACATCGCGAAGAATCCGAAGAACATCCACATCAAGGAACTCGACGCGGGCATCATCGGCCGCTCGATCGACGACGTGGACGCCGCCGTCGTCAACACGGACTGGGCGGTCAAGTCGGGCATCAAGATTCCGCAGGAGCGCATCGCGCAGGAGAAAGTGGCCGGCAACCCGTATCGCAACTTCATCGCCGTCAACGAGAAGGACGCCAATGCGCCGTGGGTGCGCGAACTCGTGGAAAGCTACCAGCAGCCCAACGTGGCTTCGGAGATCCTCGCCGTCTATCACGGTGCGACGCTGCCGGCGTGGAAGGATGCACCGCAGCAGTGAAAGCCGCGCGCCAACAAAAGCCGGTGATTCGGATAACGAATCACCGGCTTTTTTCATTCCCCGCCGTTCAGGCCGCTTCCGTCGCCCGCCGCAGTCCCGCTCCCGCATGCCGCTCGGGCAGTTGCGGGCCCTCGCCAAAGAGCTTTTCCCGCAGTGTGCCCGGCGCATACGCCGTCTTGTAACGCCCGCGCGCCTGCAGTTCGGGCACCACGATATCCACGAAGTCCTCGTAGCTTTCGGGCACCACGGTGCGGCTCAGGTTGAAGCCGTCCACGTCCGCTTCGTCGATCCAGGCCTGAAGCTCGTCGGCGATCTGCGACGCGCTGCCGACGATCGCCGGATAGCGTCCGCCCAGCTCGAACATCTCCAGCAGCTTGCGCCGCGTCCAGCCATGCTGCTTCGCGGTTTTCGCAGCGGATTCGATCGCGTTGCCGGGCGCATAGTCCACAGGCGCGTCGAGGTCGTATTGCGCGTAGTCGATGCCCGTGCTCGAAGCGAAGTGCGCGAGACCCGCCTCGCGGCTCGCATACTGGAGATAATCGGCGTATTTCTCGCGCGCCTCGCGCTCGGTCGCGCCCGGCACCACGGCCGCGCCGACGAACACCTTCACGTCGTCGGGCCGTCGCCCCGCGAGCACCAGTTGCTCGCGCAGCGCGCGCACCGTTTCGCGCGCGACGGCGCGATTGGGCGGCGAAATGAATACGCACTCGGCGTGACGCGCGGCGAAGCGCTGGCCGCGTCCCGAGCTGCCCGCCTGGAACAGCACCGGCGTGCGCTGCGGGGAAGGCTCCGCGAGGTGATACCCGTCCACGCGGTAGTACCGGCCCGCGTGCTCCACGCGATGCACCTTCGCGGGGTCCGCGAACACGCGCGCCGCCTTGTCGCGACGCACGGCGCCGGCTTCCCAGCTGCCTTCCCACAGTTTGTAGAGGACTTCCAGGTATTCGTCGGCGCGATCGTAGCGTTCGTCGTGCGGCAGTTGCTGATCGAGACCCATCGCGCGCGCCGCGCTGTCGAGGTAGCCGGTCACGATATTCCAGCCGACGCGGCCCTGCGTGAGGTGATCGAGCGTGGAGAAACGCCGCGCCAGCAGATACGGTTGCTCGTAAGTGAGATTCACCGTCACGCCGAAGCCCAGGTGTTCGGTCACCGCCGCCATGGCCGGCACGAGCAGCGTGGGGTCGTTCACGGGCAACTGGATCGACTCGCGCAGCGTCACGTCCACATTGTGCTGGTAGACGTCGTAGACGCCCACGATGTCGGCGAGAAAGAGCCCGTCGAAAAGCCCGCGCTCCAGTGTGCGCGCGAGATTCGTCCAGTAGTCGAGCGTGCGGTAATCGGTCGATCGATCGCGCGGGTGCGTCCACAGGCCGTGATTGATATGCCCCACGCAGTTCATGTTGAATGCGTTGAGGAGAATCGGTTTGTTCGTTTTCGCCATCACAATGCTCCGTGCCGCGGCGGCAGCTTGTCGTTGAGATAAAAGTTGCCCACCGCGTGATACTTCCAGCGCACGGGATCGTGCAGCGTGTGGGTGCGCGCGTTGCGCCAGAAGCGGTCGAGTCCCAGGCCGTCCAGCGTCGCGGCCGCGCCCGCCAGCTCGAACAGGCGCGTGCCGGCGTCGAGCGAGATCGTCGTGGTCAGCGCGCGCGCCTCGGCCACGGCAATCGAAGCCTCGGCCACCGTGCGCTCGTCGGGCGCGGCCTGGGCGGCATCCACGAAGCGGCCCGCGCGGCGCACGAGCGCTTCGGCTGCGGCGAGGCGCGCCGCGAGATCGCCGAAGTGACAAATGGCAAGCGGATCGTCGGCCGCGCGCTCGACCTTCGCGTCGATCCACGGACGCGAGCGCTCGCGCACGAACTGCAGCGCGGCTTCGAATGCGCCGCGCGCCTGACCGAGATCGATCGCGGCATGAAGGATCTGCGCAAGCGGGCCGATCGTCGTCGGGCGCTCGAACGAACGCTGAAACGGCACGACCCATTCGGGCTCCACGCGCACGCCGTCGAACTGTACGGAACCGCTGCCCGTCACCCGTTGACCGAAGCCGTCCCAGTCGTCGGTGATCGTGACGCCCGGCGAATTGCGCGGGACGAATGCGAGGTACGTCACGTCCTGGCCGGCTTCGTCCGCGACCACGAGCGTGGGTATCCAGTGCGCGTAGAGCGCGCCCGTGCAGTAGAACTTGCGGCCGTCGATGCGCCAGCCGCGCGCATCGCGCGTGAGCCGCGTGCGGCGCTTGAAGTCCTTCTGGCCGATCTCGGCGAGCGCGTTGCCAAAGCGCTCGCCCGCGAGCACGCGGCCGTAAAAGAAACGCTGCTGTTCGGCGCTGCCGCCCACGCGCAGCACCTCGAGCGCATAGAAGTGATTTTGCGGAATCTGGCCGAGCGAGCCGTCGGCTGCGGCGATCGTCGCGGTCACTTCGGCGAGCGTGCCGTTGCGCACGCCGGGACCGCCGTACTCGCGCGGCACGGTGATGGCCCACAGGCCGCTCGCGACGAACACGTCGAGTTCGTCCCACGGCAGGCGGCGTTCGCGATCGCGCAGCGCGGCCTCGGGCGCGAACTGAGCGGCGAGCCGCTGCGCGGCGGCGAGCGCGGCCTCGTCGTCGGCGAGCGTTGCGGGTCGGACCGGCTGCGCGGCATGCCGTTGCGCGGCTGTCGCTGCGGATTCGGTGATGGAAAGTTCGGTACTCATGGTGCTCAGTTCCAGGCGTGGCGCGCGGGCAGCACGTGATTCAGGTGATAGTTGCCAAGCAGATGCAGCTTCCAGCGCAGCGGATCGTGCAGCGTATGCGTGCGCGCGTTGCGCCAGTGGCGGTCGAGATTGTGGGCGGCGCGCGTGGACGCGGAGCCGGCCAGCTCGAAGAGCTTCTCGCTCGCTTCCAGCGCGAGGCGCGTGGTCAGCACCTTCGCGTTCGCCACGGCGACCGAGGCGCGGGCGCTCGCTTCGGCGTCCACGGTGCGCGCGGCGATCGCGTCGAGCGCATGGCCCGCTTCGCGCAGCACCTCCTGCGCGGCATGCAGATCGATCTGCAACCGCCCCACGTCGGCGATGATGTAAGGGTCGTCCGCCGCGCGCGCCACGCCCGAGTCGAGCCACGGCCGCGCATGCGCGCGCACGAACGCGATGGCCTCCGCCACCGCCGCCTCGCCGATGCCGAGATCGATCGCCGCCTGGATCAGTTGGGATGTGGGCCCGGTGATCCCCGGGCGATCCGCCAGTTGCCAGATCGGCAGCACGTCTTCGGGCTCGACCGGTACGTTGTCGAAGATTACCGTGCCGCTCGCCGTCGTTCGTTGTCCAAACGAACTCCAGTTGTCGATTACCGTGAGGCCCGGCGCATCGCGGGGCGACCATACCTGGACGGGACGGCCCGCATCGTCGATGGCGCGTGCGGGCACGCGGTGCGCGAAAAGCGCACCCGTCGAATAGAATCGCTGGCCGCTCAGGCGCAGGCCATCCGGCGTCGAGGCGAGCCGCGTCGTACCTTGAAGAATGGTCGACGACGCCGCCGAGCGGCGCTCCGGCCCCGCGTTGCCAAGCCGGTGGCCCGCCAGCACTTCGCCGTAGAAACGCGCCTTCTGCCGGGCGCTGCCCGTTTCGCGCAGGATGCCTAGCAGACCGAAATGATTCTGCGGAATCTGCCCGAAGGCGGGATCGGCGGCGCAAAGGATCGCGAAGACTTCGGCGAGCGTCGCATAGGAGACGTCCGCGCCGCCGTATTCGCGCGGCACCGTGATCGCGCCGAGGCCGCTTTCGGACCACAGGTCGAGTTCGTCCCAGGGCAGCGCGCGCTCGCGATCGCGCTGCGAGGCGCCGCGCGCGACGGTATCGGCAAGCGTGCGCGCGGCGGCAAGAGCCTGTGCGTCGTCGGCAATCCGCCTCACGCGCGCGGCGTCCGGCAGCCGCGGCAACGGCGCAGAGCCGGCGGCGGCAAGGTAGTCAGGTATCGGCATGGCATTCCAGGTCAGGCCAGTTACGTCCCCCGTTCGTTCGCGCGGACAAGGTCCGGCTCTGCTTTGGCTCGGCGGCCGTCGCTGCGGCGTCGAACGGGTCCAGCTGCCAATTGGAACAGCCTGAGTCGCGATCCCCTACTAGTTAATTCGCAATTGCATATCAGTTTTGCGGATGTGGGCGCGGCCTACGCCTTGGCAGCCGCCTCGACGGCAACCGGCGGCTCCCGCCTGAGTGCAAGGAGCGAAGCCGCGACGATCAGCATGCCGCCTGTCCACGCGGAGAGGGAAAGCCGCTCGCCGAGCCACATGCACGCGAACAGCGCACCGAATACGGGTTCGCTCCCCATGAGCAGCGCCACGCGCGTCGGGCTGCTGCGGCTCACCGCGTAGTTCTGCACGAAGAACGCAAAGAGCGTGCAGCCCGCGACGAGATAGATCACGCTGCCCCAGAACGCGCCATGCCCGTGCCAATGCGGCAGCGGTTGCCACTGTCCGGGCGCGACCGTGAGCGCGAGCGCGGCGCAGCCGGAAGCCACGACGGCAGCCTGCACCGCAGTCATCGTGAGCGGCGGCACGGTGCCCGTCTTCATCACGCGTTTGACTGCGCAGCTAGTCACCGCGCGCAGCAGCGCGGCCAGCACGACCAGCAGGTCGCCGGGACTCGCCGTGAAGCGGCCGCCGGTGAGCAGGAACGCGCCGAGCAGCGAGACGGCCGCGGCCGCCCATTCCACGGGACGCGGCGCGCGCCTGAGCCACGCCCACTCCGCGACAGGCGTGAGGACCACGCACAGGCTGATGAGAAACGCGGCGTTCGACGCGTTCGTAAGCGAGACGCCAAATGTCTCGGCCAGGAAGATCCCGAGCAGCAACAGCCCCGCGCCGACCATGCCGAACCGGTCGCGCCAGCGTACGCGAGCGAGTTCGCGCAGCGCCGGCGAAAGCAGCACGAACGTAAGGCCGAAGCGCAGCGCGAGCAGCCCCAGCACCGGGTAGGTGAGCAGCGCGCCCTTCACCACGCCATAGCTCGTGCCCCAGATGAGCGCGACGGCGACGAGCAGCAAATCCACGGTGCGGGAGGAGCGGGTCAGGGCATTCATGGGGCAGCGGGGCATGACGGAGTGAGAGACGGGCTCATTGTCCATCAATGCGTATGCGGAGATAATCTACCGCACCGGAACATCATTTATGCTTCCGATGCACAGACGAACTCGCCTCGCACACCGTGAACCCCACCGACCTCCTGCCCCTGCTGCCTGACCTGGCCACCTTCGCCCGCGTGGTCGAGGCCGGCAACTTCTCGATCGCGGCGCGCCAGCTCGGCAGCACGCCGTCTACCGTGAGCCGTCAGATGCAGCGGCTCGAACGCGCGCTCGGCACGCGCCTGCTGGAGCGCTCCACACGCAGCCTGCGGCTCACGGAATCGGGCGCCGAGGTCTACCAGCACTGCGCGCAAATGGTCGAAGCCGCGGCGAGCGCGGCCGAAGCCGCCAGCCGTCTCACCGGCCGCCCGCATGGCCGCGTGAGCATCAGCGCGCCAATTTCCTTCGCGCAGAGCGTCATTCATCCGCTGATTGCGGGCTTCCTGCGCGCCTATGAGGAAGTGGCGGTGCAGCTCATCTTCACCGACCGCGACGTCGACCCGGTGCGCGACAGCGTCGATATCGTGATTCGCCCCACTCCCGCGCCGCCGCCCGGACTTGCGGCACGGCAGCTCGGCACGCTGCGGTGGATGCCATGCGCGTCGCCGGCCTATCTGCTCGCACGCGGAGCACCGAAGCATCCGAAGGATCTCGCCCGGCACGACTGCATCTATCTCGGCGAAACGCCCGACGACAACCGCTGGGCGTTCCGGCGCGGCGCGCAAACGCAGACCGTCGAGGTGAGGGGCCGCTACATCGCCAACGACGTGGGCGCGCGGCGCGATGCGGCGCTGCAGGCCTGGGGCATTGCGAGCCTGCCCGAATTCGCGGCGACGGACGCGCTGCGCGAAGGCCTGCTCGTGCGCGTGCTGCCCGAGTGGTCGCTGGAGCCGCGCGCCTATAGCGGCCCCGTGTGGATGCTCTATCCGCCCAACCGCTTCCTCGCGCCCAAGGTACGCGCCTTGATCGACTGGCTCGCGCAGCAAATGCCCGCGTCGACCGGGCCGGGCGCATGAGACGACGGGCATGAACTCGAGCCGCGCCGGCATTCGCCGCCGTGCCTGAACCGCCGGCCGCGCCGCGCGCACCGAAACGGCAAGCCGCCTTCGACAGTGTGCGACAGCGCCTGGCGGCGCAGATCATCGGGCGGGCGCGCGGCGCGGCGCCCTCCGCCGCGAAAACGAGCGACGACAGCGAGCGACGACAGCGAGCGACGACAGCGAGCGACGACAGCGGGCACGCGACTGCCGAGCGCAACTTCGATGCCGCGCGCCCGGCACCGGTCACCCGTTGCGCGGGTTACGCCTGCCGTCACTACTGTCCGCCGCCGTACATGTCGAGCAGCATCAACGTCACGCCGTTGGTCCAGCCAAAACCGTCCTGCAGCCGGGTATTCGCCGCCCCCGCCGCCTTCGCCCGCGCCCTCCACGACAGACTTTTCGACAAGCTTCTGCTGCGTGCTGTAAACGTTTTCGACGTCAGCCGCGCGCGATCGTGGTCTCGAGAGGGAACAGCAGGCTGTTCAGATCGACGGGAACGATCGACGTGGTGCGCACGGTCCGGAGATTCTGATTGTCGCCGAACCAGCGCGAGCTGAAGTCCCAGCCGCTTTCGGCGGTCGCGCGCAGATCGCGATAGACCTGGCTCGCGGGACGGCCGCTCGCTTTCCGCGCCGTCTGGACGTCTTCGATATACGACTCGTCGCGCGGTGTATCGAGTTCGTTCCAGTATCGGTTCAGCACGGTGCCGTCCGGCAGCACGACCACGTTGCGCGTTGCCTGTCCTCGCGGCGTGCTGCCCGCGCCCTGCATCCAGTACGCGTACTTCTTGCGCAGCGCGGGCAGGTACTTCTGATAAACCGTGTTGCCTTCCTTTTGCGCCGCCAGCTCGACCATGTACGAATAGAACGGCGCGCGTGGGCGCGATGCAGGTGCATGAAGCGGCGAACGGCGACTACAGCGGATACGGCGGCGGCTATGGCTGAGCGGTGCCGGACTCTTCGGCATCCGGCGCACACAGGCGTCCCGCCGGGAACGAAGCCCCTTTTTTTCGGCAATTGAACTAGATAGATAAGGGTTCCTTATCGTTTTGAAACGGCGCAAGCGCGGCATCATCGCGCTTACGCCATTTTTCAAACGCTGTCCGGGCCGTCGATACGATCGGGTAAAACGTCGCTGTCGGGCTCCAGCGATTCGTCGCCGTCCGCCGACGCGCGCTCGCCGGTGCCGGAGCTATCGGTGTCGCTTCGCACTTCGTCTTCGCCCGCTTCGAGCGCGTGATTGTCGAGCTCGGTGTCGCGATCGAATTCGTGACGCTTCGCGCCTTGCGTGTCGCTGCCCGAATCGGAAGAATCGCCGGGGCCGAGCGAACCGGTGTCGTGGCCCGGGGGCAGGGACTCCGCCGGCTCGTTGTCGTTGTCGGGATCTAGCGTGCTGGTCATGGCAAGCTCCTTTGCGTTGTCGCTGCGTTGTCGATGATGCCGCGCCGATCCGACAGCGCCGCATCCCTTCGGCTAGCGGCGCAGATGACGTGCCTTGGCGCCCACGCCTGGCGCGGTTGCCCGTTCGACGCGCTGAGGCCGCCGTCCACGGGAATGTTCGCGCCGGCAATGAAGCGCGCGTCGTCGCTCGCGAGAAACGCGATCACGCCCGCGATGTCGTCGGGTTCGGCCGCGCGCGGCGCCGCGCGAACTTCGGCCAAGCGCGCGATCACGCTCACGGGCTTCGCCATTCACACCTGCGCTTCCCTCCTCACGGCTGGATTCGAAGCGCATTTGCGCAAGCGCTCGCTGCTATGCGTGTACGGCGCAATTGCGGCGGGCTTTGCGGCGGCAGCCATCGCGCAACGCTGCGCTTCGCGCCGGTAGCCGAGGCGCGCTCAGGGCTGCGACCCCACCTTTTGCGCCAAAGCCTGCGCCATGCGGTAATGCTCCTTGAGGTCGGAAGCGCCTTTTGCGCGGCGGTCTTCAGCCGCCGCGGTCCACGCGAGAGCAGCGCCACGTCATAGCCTGCGCGCGCACGCTGCGGCTGCGACGCGGCCCGCCCTGGCGCCCGCACCGGCCACGACAGCGATCTTGTGGCGCGGTTCTCGTTGCGTCGCAGTGTCGGGGTGACGGCAGGAGATGCGCCCCGGTTCGCAACCGCCATGCCCGAAAGCCCGGCATCTGGATGCCGGCACCGCATTTGCGCAGCAGATGCCCTGCGTGCCGCCGTCCGGTTGCGGCGCGTATAGCCGAGGAGTCCGCGCCCATGTCATCCCGTCCAACGCCGAATGCAAATCCCGCCCAAGCCGATCCTTCCGATATCGACCGCCTCGCCATCGATACGATCCGCACGTTGTCGATCGACGCCGTGCAAAAGGCCAATTCCGGCCATCCCGGCACGCCCATGGCGCTCGCGCCGCTCGCGTATCAGCTCTGGCAACACCATCTGCGTTACGACCCCGCCGCCCCGTTGTGGCCAAACCGCGACCGCTTCGTGCTCTCGGTCGGCCACGCCTCGATGCTGCTCTACTCGCTGCTGCACCTCGCGGGCGTGCAGGCCGTGGATGAAGAAGGCAAGCCCACGGGCAGGCCTGCGGTCTCGATCGACGATATCAGGCACTTCCGCCAGATCGACAGCGTGACGCCGGGCCACCCCGAATTCCGCATGACGACGGGCGTGGAAACGACGACCGGGCCGCTCGGCCAGGGGCTCGGCAACAGCGTGGGCATGGCCATGGCCGGGCGCTGGCTCGCGCAGCACTTCAACCGGCCGGACGCCAGGCTCTTCGACTATCGCGTCTACGCACTTTGCGGCGACGGCGACATGATGGAAGGCGTCTCGCATGAAGCGGCGTCGCTCGCGGGCCACCTTGGGCTCTCGAACCTGATCTGGATTTACGACAGCAATCGCATCACCATCGAGGGCCACACGGACCTCGCCTATAGCGACGACGTCGAAGCACGCTTTCGCGGCTACCGCTGGCACACGCTGCACGTGGACGACGCCAACGACACGAAAGCCATCGAAGCCGCCATCGAAAAAGCGCAGGCCGTAACCGACACGCCCACGCTCATCGTGGTGAAAAGCATCATCGGCTGGGGCGCGCCGAACCGGCAGAACACGGCGGCGGCGCACGGCGAGGCGCTCGGCGAGGAAGAAGTGCGGCTCGCCAAGCGCGCCTACGGCTGGCCCGAAGACGCGCAGTTTCTCGTGCCCGGCGGCGTGCGCGAACGGTTCGCCCAGTCCATGGGCGCGCGCGGCGCGGCAGCGCACGACGAATGGAACCAGCTCTACGAGGCCTATGCGAAGCGCTATCCCGAGCCCGCGAAGGAATTGGGCCTCCTGCTCGACGGCAAGCTCCCCGAAGACTGGGACGCCGACATTCCCGCTTTCGAAGCCGACGCAAAAGGTCTCGCCACGCGCGAGTCGTCGGGCAAGGTGCTCAACGCGATCGCGCAGCGCGTGCCATGGATGATCGGCGGCGCCGCCGATCTCGCGCCGTCCACCAGGACCACGCTCAAGTTCGAAGGCGCCGGCAGCTTCGAGCGCGATCACTACGACGGACGCAACCTGCACTTCGGCGTCCGCGAGCACGGCATGGGCGCCGTCACCAACGGACTCGCGCTGTCGCGGCTGCGGCCATTCGCGTCGACGTTCCTGATTTTCAGCGACTACATGAAACCGCCCATCCGCCTCGCCGCGATCATGGAACTGCCCGTGGTCTACGTGTTCACGCACGATTCGATCGGCGTGGGCGAGGACGGACCGACGCACCAGCCGATCGAGCAGCTTGCCTCGCTGCGCGGCGTGCCGAACCTGCTCACGCTGCGTCCCGCCGATGCGAACGAAGTCGCCGAGGCCTGGCGCCTCGCGCTCTCGCGGCCGCGCGAACCCGCGTGCATGGTCGTGACCCGCCAGCCGCTGCCGACGCTCGACCGCACGAAATACGCGAGCGCGCAAGGCGTGCGCCGCGGCGCCTACGTGCTCGCCGACGCGCCCGAAGGCAAACGGCCCGACGTGCTGCTGCTCGCCACGGGCAGCGAGGTGTCGCTATGCATCGACGCTTACGAAACATTGAACAGGGAAGGCATTGCGGCGCGCGTGGTCTCGATGCCCTCGTGGGATGTGTTCGAACTGGAGGACGAGGCATACCGCAACGCGGTGCTGCCGCCCGACATCCACGCGCGCGTGGCCGTGGAGCAGGCGGCGACGCTCGGCTGGGACCGCTACGTCGGCCGCTTCGGCGCACAGATCGTGATGCACACGTTCGGCGCCTCCGCGCCGCTGAAGGCGCTCAAAACCAGGTTCGGCTTCACGCCGGAGCGCGTGGTGGCGGAAGCGAAAAAGCAGATTGCGCGCTGCAAGGCGGGATCGGGCGAGTAGGACGTCAGTCGCGTGCGCGTGCGCCGTACATGCGCAAATAGCCGCTGTGGAGGATGACCGGCGTGCCATCCGTCTCTTCGACGAGCCGGGCGGCGGCTGCCTCGATGGCCTGGCGATGGCGGTGGAACGCCCGCCGCAGATCCGGCTCGCGCGCGGACCGGGCGCCGAAATGATCTTCGAGCGCCTCTGCGGTGATGGCGCAGGCGGGCGACGCAGCGAGACCGGGCGATCCTGAGCGCACACCGGCCTGAAGAGAAGGAGGAGGCGCGGGCTTCGGCTTCAGAATAGCCCTGAGGGGGCACGCGTTGCGGCCTCGCGCTCCATCGAAGATGGCCACCGCTCCACCCGCCAATAGTGCTCCGCCCGCTCGACATCGGGCGGAACATGCCCAAACGCGCGCATCTGGCTTTGATAAGCGCGAATGGCGCGCCGCTTGACCGCCCCGATCTGCCGCGCCGAGCGCCTGCCGAACGCCTGCGCACTCATCGCGCTCGCGCGCAGCCGGTCCGCTTCCAGCCGCGCGAAACTCTCGTGGAGCACGCGAGGAATCGCCCGGTAAATGGCGTCCTCATAGGCGAAATAGCGCGCGAGGCGCCGCGTGCGCAGCAGCGAGCGGCACGCCGCGCCGACGAGCACATGATCGGAATGCCACAGGCCGAACGGGCACACGGGCAAGTAGCCCTCGAAGCGGGCGAACTGTTCGGCCAACGCGTCGGCAATGGCCTCGACCCGTGGCATCGCGCCGTACCGCGCGTACTGCGCATCGAGGAAGTCCAGCCATAGCGGCCTGGCGCCGCACAGCGCGAGCGCCCGCGCGTCCTCGCGCCTGCGCGCGCGTATGGCCTCGTGCGAATCGGCGAAGCCGCTCGCCGTGTCCCACTTCGCCTGGACCGGCGCGGACGGCTCGCCCGCGAACACCGTGCAGACGACCGAACCGGGGCACATTGCCAGCAGGCCGCCGCAGCCGAGCACCGCGTCGTCCAGATGGGGCGAGACGACGATCAGGCGCGGCGCGCGGCACGGCTCGGCGAGTGCTCCGTCGCGCGGAGCATGAGGATAGGGATGCAGCATGCGATCTCCTTGGCAGGCTTTCGCCGGCGCGCCGGCTCAGCATGTTCAGCGCTTGCGTGTAGCTTCTACAACCGTGATCGATACGCAGTGCAGATCAGGATCACCTGGCGCGCGGCGCGCACGATGCCTTCGTCGGCGCGATGCAGCGCGCCTGCGCGCAACGCCCTCACCGCCTTTGTCACCGCGCGCGCCACGTTTGCGACTTCCTGCTGGAAACGCCCGTCGGCGTCGAGTGTGTCGTGCGAGTTCGCATACGGCTCGTAGTAGCCCGCCATGCGGTCGATGCGCGCCGAGGCGCCCGCGTCGATCCCGCCCGTCCAGTCCAGCCAGTCCAGCCAGTCCAGCCAGTCGGCGAGCGCGCGGCGCGTGTCCTCGATGCCCGCCACGTCGCCGTGCACGACTGCGCCATAGGCGCGGCCCGCCAGATGCTTCGGGAAATTCCACCCCGCCAGTTCGAGCGCTTTCGCCTCGTCCGCATGCTTGCCACGCGTGGACGACGGGTCCGGATTGCCGCCGTCCGCGCACACGAGCCGGTCCATCATGAGCTTGAGCGGGCTGCTCACCTGATACCAGTAGACCGGCGTCACGAAGATCGCGCCGTGGCAGGCCGCAAAGCGTGGTAGATCTCGCCCATCCAGTCGTTTACCTGGTTGAGCGAATGATTCGGGTAGCCGCCGCACGGCCAGTGGCACAGCGGCATCGCGGTGGAAACGCAGCCCTTGCATGCTGCGCGCCTCGTCGAAACGGCTAGTCGAACGTTTGCCGCGCCTGCCATTCGCGTTCCGATGCCGCGGCGGCTTCCTGGCGGCGGTAATAGCGCTCGAGCACGTAGCGCGCCGTCGCGCCGTGCAGCACGACGGAAACGACGATCGCGTCGAGGGCCGCGGGCAGCACGGGCTGCAGCGCGTCGCCAGCCTGGTCGAGGCCCCATACCGCGTAATAGAACGCGCCCACGCCGCGTATGCCCATCCAGGCCATGAGAAGGCGCTGCGAACGATCCGCGTTCGCGCCCGCCATCGCGGCAAACACGGCCAGCGGCCGCACGACGAACACCAGTGCGAGCGCGCACAGCATCGCGCGCAGGTCGAGCATGTCGCGCCAATGCGCGGAAATCACGCAGCCAATAATCAGTAATACCGAGAATTCCGCGAAGCGCTCGATTTCCAGCGTGAACCCCGTCATGCCTTCGGCGAGCCAGGCATGCGCACGCTCGGGGTCTTTTGCCACCTCGGTGCGCTCGCCCAACTGCACGTCTTCCAGCGCTTGCGCGGGGCGGCGCTCGCCCGTCGCGCGCAATTCCTCGTGACGCAACGCCACGCCCGCTGCGAACACCGCCACGAACGCGTAGGCGTGCAACAGCAACGCCACGCCATAGGACACCGACATGAGCCCGATCGCGATGAAGCCGTCGAGCCCCACCGCTTCGCCGTAGCGCGTGCGCAGATGAAGTACCAGCCGTACGCAGAGCGTGCCGAACATCACGCCGACCAGCAGCGCGCCCGCGATCCCCCACGCAACCGACAACGCAAATGCGGCGGCGCTTTGCGTTCCGGCTGTGCGCACGCCGAGCAGCGCGAGGCCGAGCAGCGCGAACGGCATGGCCGCGCCATCGTTGAGCCCGCCCTCGCCCGAAAGCGCGAACCGCACGGGCTCGGCGTCGCCCGCTTCGTGCACGCGCAGCTCGTTGGCGAGCACCGGATCGGTCGGCGCCAGCGCGGCGGCAAGGAACAGCGCCACGCCGCTCGCCGCGCCCGTCGCCACGCCGAACGCGAACATCAGCGCGACGCTGACCACCATCGCCACCACGCCGAGGCGCACTGGCAGGCGCCAGAGCCGGTCGCGCAGCCGCACGCGCAAATGCATGCCCACCGAAAACAGCGAGATGACGAGTCCGGCCTCCGCCACCACGGAAAGCGTGCGCACGTTCTTCGCGAGGTCGGTATGGACGAGGCCGAGCAGGCCCGGTCCCGCCACGATTCCCACGACCAGGTAGATCATCGCGCCCGTGAGCGGCAGGCGCGCGATGGGACCGCGCGCAAGTGCCACGAACATCAGCAGTACGCCGACCAGCAGAAACCACAGCGCTTCCTCCCGCATCGGAAACCGTCCCCCTTGTCGATCGTTGCGGCGGCGCGCCGGGCGCCGCCCGCGCGCGGATGACACCTCGGCTGCGCAACATCCATGCCGCCGATTCGCGCCACTCCGCACCGCCTGCCCCGCACGCGCGGTACGCCGGTTGCGCACCGCTGGACGACCCCACACAGACCGGCGTGCGCCGCATGCCGTTCGCTCAGGGAGGCCCGATGAAGCCGTGCTGCCTTGTTTTCACGCTATGCGCCGCGCTCGCCGCGACGGGCGCGCGCGCCCAGACACCCCCGGGGCCGCCCCTCGGCGCTTCGGTCACCCCCGACGGCCTGAGCGACGCAGGCTCGCCGCAAACGCTGGGCCGCAAAGCGGCCGATACGGTCGTCACGGCCAAGGTCAAGGCCGCGCTCGCGAGCGCGAAGAACGTCGATTCGAGCGACATTCGCGTAAGCACCCAGGACGGCACGGTCACGCTGAGCGGCGCCGTGCCGCAGCGCGCGCAGCGGGACGAGGTGAGCCGCATCGCCGCGCGCATCGACGGCGTAGCGGCGGTTCGCAACGCGCTCGCCGTGGACGAGGCGCCCCAATGACGTCGCGCGCGCCCGAGCGGGGCCAGCGGCATGACGTATCGCGTACGTCGAAGCGTACGTCCGCCGGAACGCAGGCCGACCTGCAGCAGGAGCCCGAATCGCTCGACGCCTGCCGGCGCTGCACGCTCTGGCGCGACGCCACCCATGCGGTGCCCGGCGCGGGCAGTTCGCACGCCACGCTGATGCTCGTCGGCGAGCAGCCCGGCGACAGCGAGGACCGCGTGGGCCTGCCTTTCGTCGGGCCTGCGGGCGTGCTGCTCGATACCGTGCTCGAAGAGGCGGGCGTGGCGCGCAAGACCGTCTACGTGACCAACGCGGTCAAGCACTTCAAATGGGAACTGCGCGGGAAGCGCCGCTTGCACAAGACGCCCGGACAGCGCGAAGTGGAAGCCTGTGCATACTGGCTCGACCGCGAACTCGCGCAGGTGAAGCCGAAGGTCGTCGTCGCGCTCGGCGCGACCGCGCTGCGCGCGGTGCTGCACGATCCGAGCGCACGCCTGAACGCGCACATGGAGCACCCCGCGCGTATCGGCGAGCTTGTGGTGGTGGCGACGTGGCACCCGTCATACGTGTTGCGCGCGTCGAGTTCGGAAGCCCGCGAAGCGGCGCGCGCGCAGATGGTCGACGCGCTGCGCCACGCGCACTCGCTCGCGGCCAGCCGCTAGCGCCGCGGCAACGCCCGGCACCTCGCGCGGCGGCGCCTCATTGGCCGGCCACGAGCGGCAGCGCCTTGACGAAGCACCGGACGTCGCTCGCGCCCGCACAGTCGGCGAACGGCTCGGCCCGCTCGTAACCGTGCCGCCGACAAAAGGCGATGGCGCGCCGGTTCGCCTCGCGGGCCTGCAGTATGGCGCGCCGGTAGCCGGCCCCGATGGCTATTGCTTCGAGGAACTGAAGAATCGCCGCACCGGTTCCGGGCCATTCGGGCCGCCGGTAGAGGCAGCGGAACTCCGCCACCTCGAACGAGAAACGGCACAGTGCGCCGCAGCCTATCGCGAAGCCGTCCGTCGTGCGTGCCACGACGAAGGCGCTGCGCACCGTGCACAGATCTTCCGCGTCGAACAGCGATGACGGAGTGGGTGCGCAGTAGAGCGCCAGGGTGGCGCTCATCTCGTCGAGCAGAACGCGTGCGTCCAGCGTGCAAGCATTTTCTCGCCGCACCACGGCGATCGTCGATATGTCTTTCATTGCCCATGTCCTCCCGATCTTGTTTGCAACGTCGTGCGCAAGGAGAGTGCCGGCGCGCCGCGCAGCCCAGGCGCGCGCGTTGCTGAGCAGTCGATGCATCACCGCCGCGCGTCCGACAGCCGCTTCGTCGCCGCGCTGTCGATGCAACCGCGTCACACACTCTTCCCATTCAGGAGCCCATCATGGCGATGAACCCCGATTCCCCGCAAACCGGCGCGCGTATTGTCGGCAAAGGCAGTGAGACCGCCGCCGGCCCCGGCCCGTACATCATGGCGTCGAGCACGCTCGAAGGCGATCGCGTATACAGTTCGGATAACGAAGAACTAGGCAAGGTCAAGCAGATCATGCTGGACGTCGAGCGCGGAAGGATCGCCTACGCGGTCATGTCGAGCGGCGGCTTTCTCGGCATTGGCGACAAGCTGCTGGCGTTGCCCTGGGCCGCGCTCACGCTCGATACCTCCCGCAAATGCTTCGTGCTCAACGTGAATGCGGAACGCGTCAAGAATGCGCCGGGCTTCGACAAGGACCACTGGCCTTCCATGGCCGACATCGGCTGGGCCACCACGTTGCACGAGTATTACGGCACGCACGCGCATTGGGAGGACGACCCGCTTGCGGGCGGCCCGCAGCCTTGATCCGCGTGCGCCACTCCCGGCGGAGGGCATGAAGCCCTGATCGATGCCGACCGGGTCCGCCGCGAGCGGACCCGAGTCAGACGGGGGCTGCCCGAAGGTATGCGGCTTGCGGAATCTTCGTCAATCCACGTAAAGGGCGGGAGTCCACCATGTCCGATTGGCCCCGGCGCTGGCAGGCGGAACTCGACGCGTTGCTCGCCAACGAGTCGTTGCCTCTCGACGCGACGACGCTCCCGCACGCGGCGCGGCGTCTATCGACGGTGTTCCCGGCGCTCCCGCAGCCCGGCGCGGGCAACACGCTCGCGCGATGGCAGTTTCTCGCCAGCGTGGCCGCGCGCGATCTCGCGCTCGTGAAGATTTATGAAGCGCACGCCGACGCGTGCGCGATTCTCGCCGATTTGTCCGCGAGCGGGCGCGTGGAAAACACTTCGCCGCTTTCGCCAGCGCCGTCTTCGCCTTCCCTCTGGGCCGTCTGGGCGGCGCGCGCGCCGCGCAACGACGTGCGCTTCGCGTTGCGCGACGGCACGCATGTGCGCCTCGGCGGCACGAAGGCGTGGTGCTCGGGCGCGCACTTCGTCACCCATGCGCTCGTGACCTGCGTCGATGCGGACGGCCTCGACTGGCTCGCCGCCGTGCCCATGGACCAGCCGGGCGTGACGGTCAGCGCGCGCGGGTGGGAAGCGGTCGGCATGGCGGTCACGCAAAGCGTCGAAGTCGATTTCGCCGATGCGCACGCAACCCTCGTCGCCGCGCCTCGGGCCTATGTATGCCGGCCCGGTTTCTGGCACGGCGCGGCGGGCATCGCGGCTTGCTGGTACGGTGCCACCGCGGCGCTCGCCGTGCGCCTGCGCGACGCCGCCGAACGCCGCGACGATCCGCATTTGCGCGCGCATCTCGGCGCTGCCGACGTGGCGCTCGTCGCCGCTCGCGCGTGCCTGCGAGAATGCGCCGACGAGATCGACGCCGCACCGCATGCCGATGCAAAGCGGCTCGCGCTGCGCGCGCGCGGCGCGGTGGAGAGCGCCGTTGACAGCACGCTGCGCGCCTGCGCACGCGCACTGGGCGCGGCGCCGTTGTGCCGCGATCGCTGGTTCGCGCGCATGGCTACCGACCTGCCGGTCTTCGTGCGCCAGAGCCACGCGGAAGCCGACCTCGCCACCCTGGCCTCGGCGATTCTTGCATCCGGCGAAGACTGGCGGCTATGAGCGCGCCGCATCTTGAGGATAACGATGGATTGCCCACCTGTTTCGCTCGCCGGCTACTTCGACGACAAATTCGCCGCCAACGCCGACCCCTGGCGATATCGGGAAAGCTGGTACGAAGCGCGCAAACGCGCGCTGCTGCTCGCCGCGCTGCCGCGCGCGCGTTATCGCGGCGTGTTCGAGCCGGGCTGCGCGATCGGGGCCTTGTCGGCCGAGCTGGCGCGGCGCTGCGAACATCTGCTCTGCGCGGACCTGGCGCCGCGCGCGGTCGCCACCGCGCGAGCGCGGCTCGCCGCGTTCCCGCATGCCGACGTGCAAACACTGGCGATGCCCCATGACTGGCCCGCCGGCCGCTTCGATCTCATCGTGGTGAGCGAGTTCGCCTACTACCTGAATGCCGCCGATTGCACGGCGCTCGCCGCGCTTGCCGCATCCTCGCTAGAGACCCGAGGCACGCTCGCATGCTGCCACTGGCGTCATGGCGGAGAGACATGGATGCTGGAAAGCGCTCAGGTTCACGGCATATTCGCGCAGGCTGCGGCCAATGCTTTGCTGCATGGCGTGGTCCAGATCGAGGACGCGGATTTCCTGCTCGACGTCTGGAGCCGCGATGCATTGAGCGTCGCGCATCGGGAACACGCCTGAACGACCGATCGCTCACGGCGCGACGGACGGCTCGCTGTCGCTCACGCCGTCCGCCCAGGCCGCGAGCGTGTCGCCGAAGCCGCCGCGCACGCGAGGATCGAGACGCCCGCTCGTGACCACGCGCGGCGCGGCGCTCCACGCGAGCGTGGCACCCGTCGCGATCAGCAGATCGACCAGCGCGACGTCTTCGCTGCACGCGAGCGGCGGGAAACCGCCCGCCCGCAAATAGGCGTGCGCAGCCACCCCGAGGTTCGCGCCATGCACGTGGCGATGCCCGTCCGCGTCGCAGTACCGGCGCGCCCATGTGGCGCGCGCGCCGGGTGCGAGCGCACGCCAGTCGTCCACGCTTACCGGCCCGCACACGGCGTCGGCGCCGGTTGAAAGCTGCGCGACGAGCCAGTCCGGCGCGACGCGGCTGTCCGCGTCGGTGAAGGCAAGCCAGCGGGCGCCGCGCGCGAGCAGCGCCTGAGCACCGGCCGCGCGCGCCACGCCGACGTTGCGCGCATCGACGCACAAGCGGCCGAAGCCGAGTTCCGCGGCGATTAGCGGCGATGCGTCGGTGCAGGCGTCGAGCACCACGAGCGCGGTGACGGCTTCGCCCCGCAGCGACGGATGCGACGCGGCGCAACGCACCGAGCCAAGACACGCGGCGATCAACCGCGCTTCGTTGTGTGCGGGAATGACGACCCCAATCATTCGAACTCCCTGGTATTGGCCTGACATTGCGTCATGCCACCCGAAGTCCGATCGTGGCGTACGCGGCGAAGCGCAGACCGATCCGCTCGTGTGCCAACGGTGCTCGCGGCCGGTCTGACTCATCTCGATGAGCATGCCGGATGCCCGGAGAAACCACCATTTCCGCGCGCCTCAACTCCCCGGGCTGGCAATGTCGAGCCGCAACCGGTCATCGGCCGTCTCCCTGGCGGCGCGACGCGCTGCCGACTGGGTAACGTGCAGCGCAACCTGCGGAGAAGACAAGCGCGCATGCGCAGGCATCGCACTACCCTCAGCCGCCGTGGCGCCCCGTCTTGTCGATTTCCACGACGCGGACCGGTATCGATTTCGCGCCCGGCACCTTGCTCTCCTTCGCGTAATGCCAGAGCGGCAACAGCGGATTGCACTCCGGGTAATAGCCGGCGAGGCAACCGCGCGGCACGTCGTAGGGCATGGCGGCAAGCCCGGCGACTTCGCGCAGCACGCCGTCGTGCGCGACCGTGCGCAAGGTCACGTGGTCGCCGGAGTCGATGCCGCGCGCCGCCATGTCGTCGCGGTTCATCAGCAGCACCATGCGCGAGCCGCGCACGCCGCGAAAGCGGTCGTCGTGGTTGTAGAGCGTCGTGTTGAACTGGCCGTCCGCGCGCAGCGTCATGAGGCGCAGCGCGTCGGGTTCGCTTTCGCGCATGTCGGGATCTTCGCCCAGCGATTCGGGCACGCAGAACTCCGCCTTGCCGCTCTTCGTCTTCCATTTGCGCCCGCGCGCGGGCAGCGGCCGCACGAAGCCGCCCGGCGTCCACATGCGCGTTTCGATGTCATGGAACATCTCGGGCCAGGTCTTCGCCATCTCCGTGCGCACGCGCGAGTAATCCTCGCTCCAGGCACTCCAGTCGACCGTCGAACGCTCGCCGAGCGTCGCGCGCGCAAGCCCCGCCAGGATCGCCGGCTCCGAGCGCAGATGCGGCGAAGCCGGTTCCGCCACGCCGCGCGAGCCGTGAAAGCGCGCCGTGCTGTCTTCCATCGAGACGACCTGCTCGCGCCCGCCGCTGCGGTCGATCTCGATGCGGCTCAGGCACGGCAGCACGTAGGCGTTCTCCCCATGCGCGAGATGGCTGCGATTGAGCTTCGTCGCGATGTTGACGGTCAGCGGCAGGCTGCGCCACGCCGGTTCGGTGCACAGGCGGTCGGGCACGGAGCGCACGAGATTGCCGCCCAGGTTGATGACGGCGCGCACCTTGCCTTCGATCATCGCCTCGAAGGCTTCGATGGTGTTGAATCCCTTTTCGCGCGGCGGCTCGAAGCCGAACTGGCGCGCAAGCTGATCGAGCGGCGCAAGCTCCGGGTTTTCGGTGATGCCCACCGTGCGCTGACCCTGCACGTTCGAATGTCCGCGCACCGGCGAAGGCCCCGCGCCCGGCTTGCCCTCGTTACCGCGCAAAAAGAGCAGATTGCAGAGCATGCGGACGTTCTGCACACCCAGGCGATGCTGCGTGAGACCCATGCCGTAGTGCGCGATCACGGCGTTGGCCTGCATGTAGGCTCGCGCCGCCGCCTCGATCGACTCGCGCGCGAGGCCGCTCTCGCGCTCGATCTCGTCCCATGGCGTCGCGCGCACGTAAGCCGCGAAATCTTCGAAACCCACCGTATGCTCACTGATGAACGCCACGTCGAGCACGTCGGACGTGCCGTTCGCGAGCGCCTCGTCGTGAGCCGCGATCACGGCCTTGCACAGGCCCGCGAGCGCGGCGCTGTCGCCGCCCGGACGCACCTGATGATATTGCGTGCTGATCTGCGTGTCGCCAGGGATCAGCATGTCGCGCGGCGACTGCGGATTCGCGAACGCGACGAGTCCGGGCTCGCGCAGCGGATTGAACGTGATGATCGGCACCCCGCGCTTGCGCGCGTCCTGCAGTTGATGGAGCATGCGCGGACTGTTCGTGCCGACGTTCTGGCCGAAGAAGAACATGAGGTCGGTCTGCCCGAAATCGTCGAGGCCGATCGTGCCGACACCCACGCCGATCGCCTGTGTCAAGCCCACGCTCGTGCTCTCGTGGCACATGTTCGAGCTGTCCGGCAGATTGTTCGTGCCGTACATGCGGGCGAACAGCTGCAACATATAGGACGTTTCGAGCGAGGCGCGCCCCGAGGTGTAGAACACCACGCTGGCGGGATCGAGCTCGCGCAGTCGCGCGCCGATCGCCTCGAACGCCTCGTCCCACGAGACAGGGACGTAGCGGTCGCGCGCTGCGTCGTAGCGCATGGGCTCGGTCAGGCGTCCGGCGTCTTCGAGATCGTGATCGTGCCATTCGAGCAGCTCGCTCACCGTGTGCTGCTTGAAGAAGGCGCGGTCGGCGCGTTTGGCCGTGGTGTCCCAGGCGGTGGCTTTCGCGCCGCTTTCGCAGAATTCGAATGCGTGCGGATGCGCGGGCTTCGCCCACGAACAGCTCACGCACATGAAGCCATCGGGCTTGTTTTGATGCGGCAGGATCGCCGCGTCGCGCACGACGGCTTTCTCCTTCACCAGAATCTTCGTTACCGCCTTGAGCGAGCCCCAGCCACCCGAAGCATAGGGATAGACGTCGGACTTGCGTCCGGCCTCGGTGGTCCCGCTTTGCGGGGGATGTCGCGCCTTGTCCATGTCGTGCCTCGGCTTCAGTGCACTGGCGGACAGCGTCACCTCGTGGCCGCGATCCACAAGCGCTTCGTGTCAAATAGTGGACGATGCGTTCCGTTGCGCCATATCCCGCCACTGGCACGCGCGTAGCGCGGCGCAACCTGGGCTATGCGCATGGAAGGGGCTCGATGGTGACCGGACGCCTCGTCTCTCGCACCAATCTCGCACCAATCGTTCCCGCCGGCTGCGGCGGCGCGCCCGCGCTATTGCCCGGTTCCCGCCGAAGCGGCGCGCGCGGCCAGCGGCGCACTCGAAGCGAGCGCTTCGCGCACGGTGGCGACCTGCCCGTCCGATGACGCGACGACCGCGCCATGACTCGCCTTCATGCTGTCGTTGCCGGCGTCGTGAGCTTTCTTGCATGCGGGGGCGCCGCATCCCAGCGTCATCACCGCAAACACGACATAAGCGATCCGTTTCACTTTTCCGCTCCTGGCACTTTCGTGCGTACTGCCTGGTCCTTCGGGCGCAGTTCGTGTGCCCGTGCATCGACGCGTTCTCCGTCGCGCCCGCGCGTACCGTCGGGTACGCGGCATGCGCAACCCGTTTCATCGACGCCATCGACGCAATACGCGCCGTCCCGTTGCCTTGCCGCCGATAAGGATTCCTCTCATGACGCTGCTCGTCCCGACATATCGATCAAGATTCGCCGCGGCCATATTCGATCTGCTCGATCCCATTCCATATGGCTTTTTCGTCGGCACGCTCGTTTTCGACATTCTCTATGCGCTGACGCGCAATGTGTTCTGGGGCAAAGGCGCGGCCTGGCTCGTCACCACCGGGCTGTTCTTCGCCATCATTCCGCGCCTCATCAATCTGTGTCACGTGTGGATTCCGTCGCGCTACCCGGTCACGCGGATCGAGCGAGCCGACTTCTGGCTCAATCTGCTCGGCATCGCAGCGGCGATATTCAACGCGTTCGTTCACAGCCGCGATGCCTATGGCATGGTGCCGCTGAACGTGATCCTCTCGGCCATCACCGTCGCGCTGCTGGGTAGCGGACACTTGATCCGCGCGGTCGACAAGGTCGGCTTCAGGGAGGCGGCCCATGAATAGCGTGCTGATACGCAGCGTACTCGTCGCGGCGATTGCCGGCATGAGCGGATGCAACGACCACGCGCAATACGATCCCGCCCAGCAAGCGGGAACGAATCCGCCGATGCCCGGCGCGCGCGCTTTTCTCGCCCCGCCGATGCAGGTGCCGAAGTTCGTGGGATGGCGGGACGGCGCGGCGCCCAAGGTCGCCGACGGCCTCAAGATCGAAAAAATCGCCTCGGGGCTCGCGCATCCGCGGCAAGTCTATGCGCTTCCCAACGGCGACATTCTGGTGGCCGAGTCGAACAGCCCGAACGAAGAAGCCGTGACGACACCCAAGCAGTTGATCGCCGGCTTGATTACCGAACGCTCGGGCAAGAAGGAAAACGGCGCCAATCGCATCACGCTGCTGCGCAAACGCGGCGACGGCAGCGGCCAATGGGACAAGCGCGATTTCATCGACGACCTGCATTCGCCGTTCGGCATGCAGTTGATCGGCAACACGCTCTATGTCGCCGATACCGATGCGATCCTGACGTTTCCGTACCAGCAGGGCGCGACGCATATCGCGGGGCCGGGGGTCGAGCTCGCCGACCTGCCCGACACGGTCAATCACCACTGGACCAAGGCGCTGCTCGCAAGCCCGGACGGCACGAAGCTCTATGTCGGCGTGGGCTCGAACAGCAACGTGGGCGAGAACGGCCTGGAAGTCGAATACCGGCGCGCGGACGTGCTCGAAGTCGATATCGCGACCGGGGGCAGCCGCATTTATGCCGCCGGAATACGCAATCCGACCGGACTGCAATGGGAGCCTAAAACGGGACGGCTTTGGGCAATCGCCAACGAACGCGACGAAATCGGCGCGGACCTCGTGCCCGACTACCTGACTTCCGTTCGCGAGGGCGCCTTCTACGGCTGGCCGTACAGCTATTACGGGCAACATGTCGATCGCCGCGCGCAGCCGCAGCGCCCTGACCTCGTGGCGAAGGCGATCGCGCCCGACTATGCGATCGGTTCGCACGTTGCGCCTCTCGGGCTGCTCTTCTATACCGGCAGCAACCTGCCGGCGCAGTACCGCGGCGGCGCATTCATCGGCGAACATGGCAGTTGGGACCGTTCGCCGCTGAGCGGCTACATGGTCGCCTACGTCGCATTCAGCAACGGCCAACCCGTCGGTGCGCCCAAGCCCGTCGTCACGGGCTTTGCATCCGCTGACGAAAAGCAGTTGTACGGCGCGCCCGTGGGCGTCGCCCAGGATCGCGACGGCGCATTGATCGTCGCCGACGACGTAGGCAACGCCGTCTGGCGCGTGAGCGGCGCAGGCGCGACCGCGCAGGTCGCCGCGCAATAAGCCCGCGAAGGGAGCGAGCGCCCTTCGCGCATCCGTCCGGCGGAACAGGCGGGCACGTCCGCCTCGCGCACCCCTCTGGTCTACCATCGGACATGCATCGCACTGTCATGCGACGAGGGGACCAACGTGGTCGAACAGGACCTTAGCCTCATTTACCGGAACTACCTGGACTGCCTGAATCGGCGCGATTGGGCGTCGCTCGGTCAGTTCGTCGCCGACGACGCCATTCACAACGGCCGGCTGATCGGACTGGCGGGTTATCGAGCCATGCTGGAACAGGATGTCCGCGAAATACCGGACCTGCGCTTCGATATCGAACTTCTGGTGGCACAACCGCCTTACCTCGCCAGTCGCCTGCGTTTCGACTGCACGCCTTCGCAAACCTTCCTCGGACTGCATGTCGGAGGCAAGCGGATATCGTTTCGGGAGAACGTTTTCTATGCGTTTCGAGGCGGGAAGATCGTCCAGGTGTGGTCCGTCATCGACAAGGCCATGATCGAGACGCAACTGTGATTGCAAAGGACTGCTATCGGTGCAGCGCCGCATGTTGACGCAGCGGCGATCAAGCTATCCCGGACGGTGCCCAGCCGAACCATGCGCCGTGCGATCCCGCCTCGAAGTGACTTGACCTGCATTTTCCGCCCCCCCGCGCAACGCCTGATCGACGACCGCACCGCTTACGCTCGGGGCATTGCCGACGAATTCGCGAAGTCGGTTGAAGCGGCTGGCGGCACCGTCGTCAAGCGCGACTACACGAACGACAATGCCCTCGATTTCTCCGCAATCCTCACTAATCCGAAAGACCTCCGTCCAGACGCGACATTCTACGACGGGGCGATGCGCAATCGTCACCGATGATCCGCAAGATGCGCCAGCTCGGCATCAAGACGGCGTTCGTGACCGGCGAGATGTCACGCTCGCCCACGTTCCTGAAGGTGGGCGGCGGTGCGGCCGAAGGTGCGATCGTCTACATGGGCGGTCTGCCCAAGGAAAAGATGCCGGGCTTCTCCAGCTACGCCGCGCGCTACAAGGCGCGCTTCGGCGAGGAGCCCATCGGCCCGCGAGCCATTTGTCCCGCGCGGCCACTTCGCAGTAGCGCCCCTCGTCGCTGCACGATTGCGCCGCAAAGGGCGCGATCGTGCAGTCGTCAATCTTTCCTGGTATCCGCGATCAGGATGTCCTAATGTCCAGTGATGCCGCGACCCGGCATGTCAGAACGGTATTCCCGATGCCATGCGTGTTGTCCGAACAACAATCCAGGAGACACCGATGAGAGATACCCGTTTCGTAGTCCGACGCAAGCAGGCGCTGCTCAGCGCCGCGATGGCGATAGCCTGCGTTGCGCTCGTGCCTGGCGCACGTGCCGGCGATTACAACGGCGGCCACGCGCAGCCGAACGGACTGCCGGCGTTCGTCGTGCCGGGCAGCCTGCAAACCACGAGCTACGACGGCGTCGACGACGATCTGCTGACCGCCGGCCTCGGAAAAACCGGTCTCGCCGGACCGCAGCCCGCCATCGCGAACGCCGCGGCGCCAACCGCATCCGAGTTGCGCAGGCTTGCCATCTGGTCGAACTATCGCGCGCTCGTCGATATCACCGCGAACGGCGGCTATGGCCGCTTCTGGGGGCCCAACGTCGATCTCTACGGCAACGACACGCTTGGCGAAGGGAAGATCGCGGGCGCCGAATATCTCGCGTATGCCGACGACGGCGCCGGCCGGCAAAACGTCAGCCTTCTCGTCCAGGTGCCGGCGAGCTTCGATCCGGCGAACCCATGCATCGTGACGGCAACGTCGTCGGGCTCGCGCGGCGTCTATGGCGCCATCTCGGCGGCCGGCGAATGGGGACTCAAGCGCGGCTGCGCGGTCGCCTATACCGACAAGGGCTCGGGCAACGGGGCGCACGAACTGATGACCGGCCTCGTCACGCTCATCGACGGCCGTCTCGCCGACGCCGCAACGGCCGGACGCGCCAGTCTGTTCACCGCGAACGTGCCGGCCGGCGCCCTGGCCGCGTATAACCAGAAGTACCCCGATCGCTATGCGTTCAAGCACGCGCATTCGCAGCAAAACCCGGAAGCGGACTGGGGCAAGGACACGCTCGAGGCCGTCCAGTTCGCGTACTGGGTGCTGAACCAGCAGTTCGCGCGACGCGTCGACGCGGCCAATCATGGCGTACGCTACGCGCCGGGCGACATCACGACGATCGCGGCGTCCGTGAGCAACGGCGGCGGCGCGGCGCTCGCGGCGGCCGAGCAGGATACGGGAAAGTGGATCACGGCGGTGGTGGTCGGCGAGCCGCAAATCAACGTACGAATGCCCGCCGACGCGCAGGTCAAGGAAGGCGGCCAGCGCATCGCGGCGGCCGGCAAACCGCTCGCCGACTACATGACGCTCGCCAACCTGCTCCAGCCGTGCGCCGCGCTCGCCGATGCCGCCGCCGGCGCGCCTTATCTCACGGCGCTGCCCGTTGCGGCGACAACGGCCATCCGCCAGGGCCGTTGCGCCTCGCTGGCGGCAGCGGGGGACATTCGCGGCAGCGACACGCAGGCGCAGGCGAACGACGCGCTCGCCCGTCTTCACGCCGCCGGCTACGAAGCCGATTCCGATCTTCTGCACGCGCCAATGTGGGACTCGCAGGCCGTGCCGGCCGTCGCGGTGACATACGCCGACGCATACACGCGCGCCAGTGTGCTCGACAATCTGTGCGGATTCAGCTTCGGCACGACAGATCCGTCGACGGGCGCAGCGGGCGTGGCGCCCGCCGTCTCGCCGATGCCGACCGTTTTCGGTTTGGGTAACGGCGTGCCGCCGACCAATGGTGTC
Organism: Paraburkholderia lycopersici; assembly: GCF_900096975.1. Taxonomy (GTDB): domain Bacteria; phylum Pseudomonadota; class Gammaproteobacteria; order Burkholderiales; family Burkholderiaceae; genus Paraburkholderia; species Paraburkholderia lycopersici. The sequence goes on along the minus strand of NZ_FMYQ01000042.1, from coordinate 3,752 downwards.
AATCTCGTCTATAACGTTACGCCGCAAAACGGGGCCGACCACCGCCTCGCGACACCCGATGCCAGCTTCGCGGGCGCGGCATGCGTGCGGGCGCTCTGGACGAACGGCGACCCGCGCATGCGCAGGAGCGTTCAGGCGATCAGCGTGAATGCGAATCTGCATGGCAAGCCCACGATCATCGTTCAGGGCCGCAGCGATGCGCTCGTGCCGATCAATCATGCGTCGCGAGCGTATCTGGCAGCAAACAGCGAAAGAGAACGCTCGCGCAGCCAGGTGTCGCTTTACGAGGTGATGAACGGACAGCACTTCGATGCGTTTCTCGGCGTGCCAGGCTTCGATACCCGCTTCGTGCCCGTGCACTACTACAACCTCCAGGCGCTCAACCTGATGTGGAGTCACCTGAAGGACGGCACGCCGCTGCCGCCGTCGCAGGTGATCCGCACGATACCGCGCGGCGGCAGCCCTGGCGCGGCGCCGCCGCTGAGCGTGGCCAATCTGCCGGCCATCGTCGCGAATCCCGGCAGCAATGCGATTCGTGCGAACGACGGGACCGTGAACGTGCCGCATTGACGCCAACCCGTTGTTACCAATGTCGCAGCACCGTTGCACCTGTGTCAGCGCTCGCCGCCTACACTCCGGACCGTAGTCACCGGAAACGCACGCAAGGTGCGAAGGAGTCGCGAGATGAACAGGATGATTCCCGGCGTCGTATTGGGCGTGGCGGCATTGGCGGTGTCGGCAGCGGCGTCTGCGCACGTGGACGTAGCCATGGGTTTCGATGTGCCTGGTCCGGGCTACGCGCCGGTTCAGCCGGCTTACACGGCTGCGCCGCCCGCTGCGTACGCGGCCGCTCTGGTCGCGACGGACTGGCGCGACGACGATGACTGGCGCGCACGCCAGTGGCGCGAACACGAATGGCGCGAACACGAGCGGCGTGAGCATCAATGGCGCGAGCGCGAGTGGCATGATCGCGACCGCTGGGGCTATTGATCAGGGGACCGCTTTCCGTCGAGTCCGCTCGGGTGTTGTGCGGTTCCGGAGCAACGGCTCGCGAAATCGCACCGGACCTAAAAACCGTGCCTCGCGCTGATGGCCGCGCCCGTGTCGTGCGTATGCGTCAACGGAAGGTGCGCATCGGCCGATAGGTCCCAGTCGCCAACGGTGACGAGCGGAGGCATCTGCGGGTGGAGGGCCTGATACGGCACGCCGGAACCATTGCCTTGCGCGCCCGGCGTTCGCGCCTCGCCAGGCGCGACCTCGTGTGCGTCGGCGGTCTCATCTGGAGTGCCTGGCGTCGCGGCAGTCGTTTTCGCCAGATGCGCGCCGTACTCCTTTTCGAACGGCGACTGGTATTCGTACCGCGTCGAGATCGCAGGCAATGCGAGCGGTGGCGTGGACTGCCCAGGTACGGCCGCGGCAGCGTGACTGTGGGCGGCCTTCCGCGTGTGCTTCGCCTTGACGGGCTCGCCCGACGAAACCCCGGCGAGCGTCAGGAGAAAGACGGCGAGGAGCCATCCGCTGATCGGATGCTTCATGGAAACGAAATCGACAAGTGGGAAGCGGGGGCCGCGCACGGATGGCGTGCGGCGCCCGCACCTGGAGTCTAGAGCAACCACCGGTATGACCAATCAGGAGTTTCCCTCGCCCGCCGACGGCGAACCATCGCCGCCTGAGCGCGTGGGTCGCACGTGAGCAACCTGGCGCCAAAAAAACCTGGTTCGGCTTATCCCCGCATCGCCGGCAATATGTTCATGCCCTTTACGAAAACCCGCGACGTTCGCGGCGCACGACCGCCGGCTCCGATCAGCCACGCCGCGTCAGAACCGCTCGACCCGAAACGGCCGCGGGTCCACCACCGTCGGCGCGCCTGTCATCATTTCCGCGATCAGCCGCCCCGTGACCGGCCCGAGCGTGAGGCCATGATGCGCGTGGCCGAATGCGAACCAGAGGTCGTCGTGCCTGGGCGCGGGACCGATGACCGGCATCATGTCGGGCGTGCAGGGACGGCGGCCGAGCCACGGTTCGGCATCGAGTCGCGCGCCAAGCGGAAAGATGCCGCGGGCGAGCGGCTCGACGGCCTCGAGTTGAACGGGCGTTTTGGCCGTATCGCGCAAACCCAGTTCGACGCCTGTCGTGAGGCGGATGCCGCGCAGCATCGGCGTAATGAGGAAGCCGACTTCCGCGTCGAGAACGGGCTGGTTCAGCTGCGCACCATTCGCCGCCGCATAGTGCATGTGATAGCCGCGCTTCACCGCAAGCGGCAAGTCGTAGCCCAGCCTCGCCGTGAGATCGCCTGACCATGGCCCCATGGCAATGACCGCCGATTTTGCCAGCACGGGGCCGTCCTGCGTCGCGACACGCCACGACGGCTCGAGCGTCGAAGCGTCGCCGATCAGCACGCGTCCGCCGAGCTGCTCGAACAGCTTCGCGTAGGCCACGACGAGTCCGTTCGGATCGCTAACCGAATCGGAATCGGTATAGCGCACGCCGCCGATCAGCGCATGACTCAGCGCAGGCTCGGCGGCGCGCAGCGCCGCGACGTCCAGCGCTTCGTGGCTCACGCCGTACTCGCGCTGCCAGCGCTGCGCATCGGCAATGGCCGCATCCATGGCGGCAGCGCTGCGAAACACCTTCGTCCAGCCGTTGGTGCGCAACAGCGCCTGCGCCCCCGACGCCTCGATCAGCGCGCGATGCTCGGCGACACAATGCTCGATGAGCGTCGAATAATCGCGCGCGATGGCTGCGTGCCGGTCGGCGCGCGAATGGTGCCAGTAGCGATAAAGAAACGGCAGCAGCTTTGGCATGGCCGCCGGGTGATAGCGCACGTCCGTCGAGCGATTGCCCGCGTAGCGCAGGAGCGTGGAAAGATCGCGCGGAAAGGCATAGGGGTAGACGCCCTCGCGCTGAATCAGCCCGCCGTTGCCGTGCGAAGTTTCCATGCCGGGCGCCCTGCGGTCGACGAGCGCGACCGTCAAGCCGCGCCGCTGCAACTGCAAAGCCACCGATACGCCGACGATACCCGCGCCAAGCACGACCGAATCGTATTTCATCACGCAATGTCCCTCGCCAGATTACGCCGTGGCGAGCGCCGTGAGGCCGCTTCGACGTTGACCGGCGCGCCCGCCGTATCGGGCATTCGAGCCGCGAGATACGCAACGCCACTGGCGATCACGACCCGGCTCATGCGCACGCCGCATCGCAGTTCTTGAATCTCTTTGCTCATGTTCACACCGCCGAAAGACCGGAAGCGCCGCTGCCGGCCGGATTGTCGATGGAGGCGCGGTGACGATGGAAGTCAGCGCCGGATCCGGTTGCGCGAGCCGCGCGAGATCGGGGCTCGGGCGACTCGTCGGCGTATTCAGGTCGTCGCGGGAGAAAGGTAAATTCTCCTCTACGATGAAGCCCGCCACCGGGAACCGTCATTCTATGGCAAAGACCGCGGCAGGAAGCCGCGAAACGCATTGGCCGCGCGGAAAACAGGGACTACGCGCTTTTTGAACGACGCCGTTTTCGGGCTGTCGCTGGGCGACAGCCCGAACTTCGGTCGTGCCGTGGGTAGCTACGTTGCGCAAACAACGATCCCCCACCGGCTTCCCGAAACGCTTCGAGCAAGCGGACACGCTCGCGACGCCGCCGTATCCGTACGGCGGCGTCGCACGTTCATCGGCCGAGCATCGGCAGCTTGAGGCCCGCCTCGCGCGCGGTGTGCTGCGCCAGCTCGTAGCCGGCGTCCGCGTGACGCATCACCCCCG
>NZ_FMYQ01000025.1 GCF_900096975.1 Paraburkholderia lycopersici | reverse complement strand
CCACCCCTTCCCATCCCGAACAGGACCGTGAAACGACTCCACGCCGATGATAGTGCGGATTGCCCGTGTGAAAGTAGGTAATCGTCAGGCTCCTCATGCCGTAACGTCCAGAACCCCGGTCTCTCCGAAAGAGAACCGGGGTTCTGACGTTTGTGCCGCAGGAAATGCGAAAGCCGTCCCCTGGACGGCTTTCTGCGTTAACAGCCCGGTCAATTGCGTCTACTGCGAAGCTTTTTGCGTGGATGCCGCGACCGCCGCATCCTTTGCCAAGGCGACATCTTCCGCTTCATCCGCAAGCTGCTCCTGCGTCAGTTCTTCGAGCAGCGCGAGGTCACGCGCGATCACCTGCGGAAGATGCGCACGCAGGAACTCCACCCATGTCTTTGTCTTCGCGTCGACGAATTTGCGCGACGGGTAAAGCGCGTACACGTTCGTCTTCTGGAGCTTGTGCTGAGGCAGTACGCGCACGAGCGTACCGTTTCGCAGTCCTTCGATTGCCGCGTAGACTGGTAGCACGCCAATCCCCATGTCCTCGCGAATTGCCACCGCGAGCGACTCTGCGATGTTCACCTGCACCGGGCCATCAACGTGCATCTCGATGCTGCCCTCGGGTCCTTCGAGCGTCCATTCATGCGCTGGGAACGCCGGCGTTTTCAAAATCAGACAGTCGTGATGCGATAGATCGGCGGGCGTGCGCGGCGCCCCATGCGTATGCACATACCCGGGCGAAGCGCACAGGATGCTATACGTCGAGCCGAGCTGGTGCGAGACGAGATCGGAATTCGGCAGCGAAGACGCCGTGACGACAGAAACATCGCTGCTGCCCTCGAAGAGATCCGGCATACGTTGCGAGAGCGTCAGCTCGACCGTCACCTCGGGATGCAGCGCCCGGTAGCGCGAAATCGCGGGCAGCACGTACTGCTGACCGATGCTCGCAAAACTGTGCATACGTAGCGCGCCGGCAGGGCGCTCGTGCGCGCAGCTTGCTTCTTCCTCCGCGCTATCGACGTCCGCGAGGATCTGCGAGCAGCGTTTGAGGTACCGCTCGCCGGCCGGTGTGAGTGCGAGCCGGCGCGTCGAGCGGTTGAGCAGGCGGGTGCGCAAATGCGCCTCGAGTTCCGACACCGCGCGCGACATGGCGCCCGTGGTCGAGTCCAGCGACTGTGCCGCTGCCGTGAAGCTGCCCGCTTCCACGACGCGGATGAACACCCGCATGTTTTGTAACGTATCCATCAGTCCTTCTTCTTCGGTCCAGAAATAATATTGTCCGCCTCTCGGGCTTCGTCATTGTTGAGTGATCTGGAACGGAGGTTCCCCACCTGTCCCGTTAATTCGCTCCAGTGACGCTCCTACAATCGGCGCCTGTCTTCGTAATAGCCCGAGCGCAGTCGTTTTTATGAGCCGCCAGTCCTCGATACATCGAGCGTTCAACTCGCGTCGGCGCGCGGAAATCATATGGCGCGCCGCCAGACGGGCGCTGCGCGACTGGCGTGCCAGCGATGGCGCGATCTGGCTCCATCTGCTCAAAACGGTTACGGCCGGCTTGCTCGCGATGGGCGTTGCGATGTTGCTGGACCTGCCGCAGCCGCGCATTGCAATGACGACGGTGTTCGTGCTGATGCAGCCGCTCTCCGGCATGGTGTTCGCGAAGAGCGTCTACCGCATCGTCGGCACCGCGGTCGGCATGATCGCGGCGCTGGTGCTGGGGGCCGTGTTCGTCCAGCAACCCGAGCTCTACATACTCGGGATGACCGGATGGGTGGCCGCCTGTACGGCTGCTGCCATGAGAAATCGGCATTTTCGTTGGTACGGTTTCGTGCTGGCCGGCTACACCGCCGCGCTGATTGGCATTCCGCTCGTGATGCAGCCCAACGGACTTTTTCTTGCCGCACTCGGACGGGGCGCCGAAGTGGCCGTCGGGATTCTCTGCTCAGGCATGGTCAGCGCTGTGGTCATGCCTCGACAATCGGGTTCGCTGCTCGATCGCACCTTGCGCTCGCGCTATTTGAATTTTACTGCTTTCGCCTCTGTGGTGCTGGCTGGACGGCTCGAAAGAGGCGCATTCGAAGGGCGATTCGCAGGTCTCGTCGACGATGTCGTCGGTTTCGAGGCCACACGTGCTTTCTCGTTCTTCGAAGATCCGACGATGCGCGCGCGTAGCGGCCTGCTTTCGCGCCTGAATTCCGAATTCATGGACGCTTGCGCGCGGCTGCACGCACTTCGCCAGTTGCTCAAAAGACTGCATTGGAGCGACGCCGCGATCGCGCCGCTTGCGCCATATTTCAGCGAGCTTGCGGCGCTGCTGGCGCAGCGGCCGCGCCGTAACGAAAGCGAGCGAGCCTATGCGTTGCGGCTTGCGGACGGCCTCGAAGCCTTCCAGCGCATCTTGCCGCGTCATGTGCGCGAGACGCGGCGACCGCTCGAGCGCGCGCTACCCGATGCGCTGCCGGACTTCGATACCTCGGCCGAACTCATCTACCGCTTCACGACCGAAATCGTGCGCTACAGCCGCACATGGGCGTCGCTCACGGAGACCCGTTTCATACAGGAGCCGCGTGCCGCGCGCTATGTGCCGCGCACGAGCTGGTACGTGGTGGCGTTTACGTTCCTGCGCACGGCCGTCGTGGTGGCGGCGCTGGGCTGGTTCTGGGTCGAGACCGACTGGCCGAGCGGCGGCCTCGCGATGATCGCCGCCGCGCTCACGTGCGCGCTCACTTCGTCGGCGCCGAGCGCGTCGCGCATGGCGGTGCAGATGGCCGTGGGCGCAGCCTTTGCCGCCGTGACGGGCTATCTCTTCATCTGCTACGTCTATCCCAACGTCGACGGCTTTCCGTTGCTTTGCGCGACGCTCGCTCCGGTGCTCGCTCTGGGCGCATTTCTCGCCACACGCCCGCGCATAGCCGGTTTCGGCGTTGGTTTCGCCGTGTTCTTCTGCTTGCTGGCCGGTCCCGACAACGTGATCGTCTATGCGCCGGACCTGCTGATCAACAATGGCATCGCGGTCGTTACCGCGATGCTCGTTGCTTCGCTTGCCTTCATGGTGGTGTTTCCGCCGCATATGAACTGGCTGGTCGAGCGCATGTGCGTGTCTTTGCGCAGCCAGGTCGTGCTGGCCTGCCATGGCGAACTGGAGGGCCTCGGGCAGCGCTTCCAGTCGGGAACGCACGATTTGATGCATCAGTTGAGGTTGTTGCTGACCGGGCGCCATCAGGCTCACCGGCGCGCGCTGCGGTGGATGCTCGTGACGCTCGAAGTGGGGCACGCCGTCGTCGATCTGCGCAACGAGGCGCAGGCTGCGGCCTGGCTCGGCACGCGCGATGCGCGCTGGCCGGCGGCCCTCGCACGTGTCCAGGAGGACATAGCGGCCCTTTTCGAGCACCCGGACGGTGCGTTGCTCGAGCGTGCGCTGACATCGGTGCGCGCGGCGACCTGGATCGGCCAGGAGGCGCTCGCAACCGTGGCTCACGAGCGCGAGCGGCGGCACGACGTGCAGCGGCTGCTGAGCCACCTGCACTTCATCCGCAGCGCGTTGCTCGACCGTGATGCGCCGCTCGGTCCGCTGGGCCGCCGTGTTCGCCGCACCTCGGGAAGATCGTTGAAAACACAATGAAAAAGCGGGCGCCCACGATCTTGCCATCGTCTGGAAATATGCATTCCACCCCGCCTTCTTAATCAATACTGTCCCGAGTCATATAGTCACATCACTGCTTCGCAGTACCCGTTAGCACTGGAGAGTAAAATGAAGTCCGTGAAGATCGCTGTTGTTGCCTGTTCGCTGTTTGCCGCCGCCGCTGCTTATGCGCAGAACGAAGCACCGGCAGCGAGCGTCCCTCAGCAGGCCGCGCAATCCGCTGCTCCGCAGGCAGCGCAAGCGTCCGGCCGCCGCGAAAACGTAAAGCCGGCAAAGACGGATGAATGCGTCGGCCCGGTCAGCTTCTGCAACATTTATTTCGGTAGCTGAAGTCAAGAGCACGCCAGCCATGTGCAGGCGCACGCTGAGATCTTGTGCCGCGACGCCTTTACATGGGCGCCGCGGCTTTGCGCATTGTGGCCGCAAAGAAACGCAACCGTGTTTTTATGAAAGCCGCAGTGCATGCCCGCCGATGCAAAACCTGAAAATGGGCACCAGGCGATCAGAGAGTTTGTGGAGACTTTGATGTACGAAGACCGTATTCGTTGTGCCGCCTTGCGCGGGAAAATCACTTCGGCTGCCGAGGCGGCTCAACTCGTGCGTAACGGCATGCGTGTCGGCGCGAGCGGCTTTACGCGCGCGGGCGACACAAAGGCCGTGCCGATCGAGCTGGCGCGCCGCGCTCGCGAAGAGAAGGAGCCGCTGCGCATCACGTTGATGACGGGCGCCTCGCTCGGTCACGACGTGGACCGCGTGCTGACCGAAGCCGGCGTGCTCGAACGCCGTCTGCCGTTTCAGGTGGACGCCACCTTGCGAAAGGCAATCAACCGCGGCGAAGTGATGTTCGTCGACCAGCATCTGTCCGAGACCGTGGAAATGCTGCGCGCGAACCTGCTCGGCAAGCTAGACCTCGCGATCATCGAGGCCGCTGCGATCACTGAGACAGGCGCGATCGTGCCTACGACCTCGGTCGGTAATTCGGCGAGCTTCGCGATTCTCGCGGAGAAGGTGATCGTCGAGATCAATCTCGCGCAGCCGCTCGGGCTCGAAGGCCTGCACGACGTGTGGATTCCCGGCCGCCGTCCGCATCGCGATCCGCTGCCGATCGTGCGTCCCGAGGACCGCGTGGGCACGACCGCCATCGAGATTCCGCCCGAGAAGATTGCCGCCATCGTCATTACGAACGAAGCGGACAGCCCCTCGACCGTGCTGCCCGCCGATGAGGAAACCGCCCGCATCGCAGGCCATCTCATCGAGTTCCTGCAGCACGAAGTCAAGCACGGCCGCATGAGTGCGCAACTGCCGCCGCTGCAGGCCGGCATCGGCACGATTGCGAACGCGGTGCTTTCGGGTTTCGTCGATTCGCCGTTCGAAGCGCTTACGATGTACTCCGAAGTATTGCAGGACTCGACTTTCGACCTGATCGACTCGGGCAAGATGGTGTTCGCCTCGGGTGCTTCGATGACGCTCTCGGCGCCGCGTCAGGCTCAGGTGCTCGCCGAGCTCGACCGCTATCGCGACAAGCTCGTGCTGCGTCCGCAGGAAGTGAGCAACCATCCCGAAGTGATTCGCCGTCTCGGTCTGATTGCGCTGAATACCGCGCTCGAATGCGATATTTACGGCAACGTGAATTCCACGCACGTGGGCGGCACGCACATGATGAACGGCATTGGCGGCTCGGGCGACTTCGCGCGCAATGCGTCGTGTGCGATCTTCGCGACGAAGGCCATTGCGAAGGACGGCCGCATTTCGAGCATCGTGCCGATGGTGCCGCACGTCGATCACAACGAGCACGACGTGGACGTGATCGTCACCGAGCAGGGCCTCGCCGACCTGCGCGGCCTCGCACCGCGCGAGCGCGCGAAGCTCGTCATCGAGCACTGCGCGCATCCGCTCTATCGCGACTTGCTGCGCGACTACTATGCCGATGCGCTGAAGATCGGCGGCCAGACGCCCCACAATCTCGCGCACGCGTACGAGATGCATCTGCGCTTCAACGAGACGGGTTCGATGCTGCCCGAAGCGACGGGCGGGCTCGCCGCGAACGCATAACGCGTACGCAACCCGATAGCGCCCAAAATAAAACGGGAGCGCCGGCAACGGCGCTCCCGTTTTTTATTGCTGCGTGGATTCGCTAAGCTCTTCTGAACAACCGGATGATGAAGAGCAGAATGACCGCACCAATGATCGCGGTGATGATCGAGCTGATCATGCCGGTGCCGATATGAATACCGAGCAGACCCGCCAGCCAGCCGCCGATGAACGCGCCGACAATGCCGACGATGATATCGACGAACAATCCGAAGCCGCCGCCCTTGACCAGGACGCCGGCGAGCCAGCCTGCGATTGCGCCGATGATGAGCCAGGCAATGATGCCGTGTTGCATATGGACAGACTCCCCTTGTTGGCGTGAACGAATCACGGTGTCTGGAGCTTAGTCCAAGGGCGAAAAGGCGTCCACGAAACGCGGCCAGAATTGACAGTTCCTGAAAACTGCCGCGGATAGTTTAAAGAAACGCAACGCATTGGCAATGCATTCGTAAGAAAAGCGGGCGGATGCCGCGCAGAAGCCTCATTCCGGCGCGATCTCGGGCTCCGCGGCAGTCCAGCTTACGCTGGAGACGCCTTTTTCCATGCTCAGGCGGCTCGCCATGAGTTCGAGCTTCGACTGGTACTTCGGATGCAGGCGCATCGTCGCCGTCACCCGCAGGCGTTGCGGATCGCCGGGTATGTCCTCGCTCGAGAGGCTTTGAAATGAAAGCGGCGAGGAGTACACCGAGTTCGAGAGAACCGTGCGGATATGCACTTCGTCTTCTTCGCGGCACACCACCGTGAGCACGTAGGTGCGCACGAGGTCGGCGCTCGAAACAGGTGTTGCGTTGATGATGCGGCTCACCTCGCGCAGCGCCGTGTTCGTGAGCAGCACGACGATAGTCCCGGCCAGCGCCGGACCATAGTGGCCCGCGCCGCACAGCACGCCCATGGCCGCCGAGCACCACAGCGTCGCCGCCGTATTGATGCCCTGAATCGCGCCCTTCTCGCGCATGATGACGCCGCCGCCCAGAAAGCCTACGCCCGAGACCACATAGGCCGCGATTTGCGTCACGCCGGTCGTGCCATTGCCGGTCAGCACGCCGAGCGTGACGAACAGGCACGCTCCGGTTGCGACGAGCGTGATCGTGCGCAAACCGGCCGTGCGCTGGCGAATCTGGCGTTCGAGTCCGATGGCGACGCCGCAGGCGAATGCCGCGAGAAGGCGCAGGACGAAGTCGAGAGTCATCGTTTTGTCATCAAGGCGCGAGTGGCTGCTCGGTGTACGGCGCTCGCGCAAGGCGTAGCGGGGCGCCGTGGATCATACGCGGGACGGAGCGCCGCGCCAAGCTGTCCGCGCTGCCATGTTCGAGTCAGCATCTGGCCACGGCTCGTGCGCGAAACTGCATGCGTTCGTATTGAGATGGGAAGGCTGGGCGAATGAACGGGAGTCTTTGATGGATACGCTGCGCAATATGCGGGTCTTCGCGCGGGTGGTGGAGTCCGGCAGCTTCACGCGCGCTGCGGCGAGCGAAACGATGACGACGGCGCAGGTTTCGCGCGCGGTGACCGATCTGGAGTCGCGGCTGCGCACCCGGCTTCTGAACCGGACCACGCGGCGCATGTCGCTGACCGAGGCCGGCGAGCGCTATTTTCAGAGTTGCAAACGTATTCTCGCCGACATCGAGCAGGCGGAGGCCGAAGCCGCCGCCGCACACGCGAATCCCGCGGGCAAGCTGCGCGTGTACGGCGGCACGAGCTTCGGGCAGCACTACGTGATGCCGCTAATCGCGCGCTATCAGCAGCATTTGCCGGAGGTTTCCGTCGATCTCACCATCGCGCAGCAGATGCCCGACATCATCGAGGAGGGCTTCGACGTGGCCGTCGTGGTCGCCGCCGAACTCGAGGACTCCGCGTTGATCTCGCAGCATCTGGGCAGCACTGCCGCCATTCTTTGCGCGTCGCCCGGCTATCTGCGCTTGCGCGGCGTGCCGCAATCGTTCGACGACCTCGAGGCGCATACCTGCCTGCATCTGACCGATGCGAGCCTGCCGGCCGGCCAATGGGTTTCCGAGGGACCGCTTGGCGAGACCTTCCGGCATACCGGCGTGACGCCGTTTCAGGTGAACAACCCCGAAGCGCTTGCCCTTGCGATACGCGAAGGCATGGGTATCGGCCCGCTGCCGGTGCCGGTGGCGCTGCCCGGTCTTGCCGACGGCACGCTGATGCGCGTACTGCCCACCCATACGCTGCAGAAGCTCAACATCTATGCGTTGTATGCGTCGCGTCGCTATCTGGATGCGAAGATCCGCACCTTCGTCGAGTTTCTGCGCGAGAAAGTGCCGCTCGTCCTCGCCGAACAGGAAGCGGCGCTCGCCACGTGCGATGCCCCGCAACGCTGTCATGCGGATGCTTCCCCGGGCGCGCAGGGCGCGCCTGCGCGTCGCAGCCGCAACGGACGCGCATTGCACGATCCGGAACGTCTGCGCCTCGTGAATTGAAGCAGTTACAGAGGTGCTCGCGACGCGCGAAGCCGTAGTTGCACGACGGCGAGCGCGCCTCGCGACGCTGGAGCAGCGATTTCTCCGCGCCATCGCGCGTCTCGCGTGTTGCCTGTCAATTTCGCCATATTGGCGCCAGCGGCCTGCCACAGCCATTGCCTATCATGCGGCACCCGCTGGAACGAATGCGTCCTCGTCACAACCCCTCGCCTGAGCTGTCCGAAACACTGACATGTGGATTGTCAATCTCGCGCTGAAGCGGCCGTACACCTTCATTGTGATGGCCATCATGATCGTGCTGGCCACGCCGTTCGTGCTCATGTCGATGGCCACGGACGTGCTGCCGAACATCAACATTCCGGTCATCAGCATCATCTGGTCATATACCGGTTTCTCCGCGAAGGACATGGCCGACCGCATCACGTCGGTCAACGAGCGCAGCCTCACGACCACGGTGAGCAACATCGAGCACATCGAGTCGCAGTCGCTGCCCGGCATCGCCATCATCAAGCTGTTCCTGCAACCGGGCGCGAGCCTGCAAACGGCGATCGCGCAGGCCGTCGCGTCGGAACAGGCGCAAGTGAAACAGATGCCGCCAGGCGCCACGCCGCCGCTCGTCATCAGCTATTCGGCGTCGAGCATTCCGGTGATCCAGCTCGGTCTGTCGAGCAAGTCGATGAGCGAGCAGGCGCTCGCCGACATCGCGATGAACTTTCTGCGGCCGCAGCTCATCACGATTCCCGGCGCGCAGGTGCCTTACCCGTACGGCGGCAAGACGCGCGTGATCTCGGTGGACATCGACACGCGCGCGCTCATTTCGAAGGGCCTCACGCCCGCCGACATCGTCAACGCCGTCAATGCGCAGAACCTCATCTTGCCGACGGGCACGGCCAAGCTGGGGCAGACCGAGTATCGCGTGGACACCAACGCGTCGCCCGACACGCTCGCGGGCCTGAACCGCATTCCCGTGCAGACGGTGAACGGCGCCACGACCTATCTCGGCGAAGTGGCGCACGTGCGCGACGGCTTCACGCCGCAAACCAACGTCGTGCGCCAGGACGGCCAGCGCGGCGTGCTGATGTCGATCCTCAAGAGCGGCGACGCGTCGACGCTGCAGGTGGTGGGCGCACTCAAAGACCTGCTGCCGAAGGCGCGCGACACGCTGCCCGCCGACCTCGTCGTCAAGCCGCTTTTCGACCAGTCGGTGTTCGTTTCGGCCGCCGTGCAGGGCGTGGTGCGCGAAGCACTGATCGCCGCCGCGCTCACGGCCGCGATGATCCTGCTATTTCTCGGCAACTGGCGCAGCACGCTCATCATCGCGGTGTCGATTCCGCTGTCGATTCTCTCTTCGATCATCGCGCTCTATGCGCTAGGGGAGACCATCAACATCATGACGCTCGGCGGCCTTGCTCTGGCCGTCGGCATACTCGTTGACGACGCAACGGTCACGATCGAGAACATCGAGCGCCATCTGCATCTGGGCGCCGGCCTGCACGACGGCATTCTCGAGGGCGCGGGCGAAATCGCGGTGCCCGCGCTCGTCTCGACGCTGTGCATCTGCATCGTGTTCGTGCCCATGTTCTTCCTCACCGGGGTGGCGCGCTTTTTGTTCGTGCCGCTTGCGGAAGCCGTGGTGTTCGCGATGATCGCGTCGTACATCCTCTCGCGTACGCTGGTGCCAACGCTCGCCATGCTGCTCTTCGAAGGCCACGATCCCGCTGCACACGGCGAACATGCACGAGGCTCGCTGTTCGCGCGCATACATTGGCGCTTCAATCACGCATTCGAGCGCGTGCGCGCCAACTACATCGCTTTGCTGAGCCTGCTGCTCGCGCGCCGCAAGCTTTTCGGCGGTTCGTTTCTCGCCTTCTGCCTGCTCTCGCTCGTCCTCGTGCTGTTTCTCGGCCGCGACTTCTTCCCTTCGGTCGATGCGGGCAACATCCGCCTGCACATGCGCGCGCCAACGGGCTTTCGCATCGAGGAGACCGCGCGCCTCGCCGACGAAGTCGAACAGGTGATCCGCGAAGTCGTGCCGCCCGACCAGCTGGAAACGATCGTCGACAACCTCGGTCTGCCCTATAGCGGCATCAATCTTTCATACAGCAATTCGGGGACGATGGGCACGCTCGACGGCGAAATCCAGATCGCGCTGAAGCCCGATCACGATCCCTCGCGCATCTATATCGACAAGCTGCGCGCCTTGTTGCCGCAGCGGTTTCCGGGCGTCGAGTTCTTCTTCCAGCCCGCGGACATCATCACGCAGATCCTCAACTTCGGCCAGCCCGCGGCGATCGACGTGCAGGTCGTGGGCGCCAATCTCGGCCAGGACATGGCGCTTGCGAGCACGCTGCTCAAGCGCGTGCGGCAACTGCCCGGCGCCGTCGATGCGCACATCGAGCAGCGCAACGACGAGCCCGCGTTGACGCTCGCGATGGACCGCACGCGTATGCAGCAACTGAGCCTGAGCCCGCAGACGGTCGCGCAGGACGTGCTGATCGCGCTCTCGGGCAGCACGCAGACTTCGCCCGCGTTCTGGGTGAGCCCGCAAAACGGCGTGGAATATCCGCTCACGGTGCAGACGCCGCAATATCGCGAAGCTTCCATGAACGAGCTGATGGGCACGCCCGTTTCCGCGCGCGGGGCGAATCCCAACGCGCCGCTGCAACTGGTGAGCAACCTCGTGCAGCTCGAGCCGCACGACGGGCCGGCCATCGTCACGCATTACAACATTCGTCCCGTGATCGATCTGCTCGTGAGCGTGGAGGGCAGCGACCTCGGTTCCGTGGGCGCGAACATCAACGACATCATCCGGCAGGTGCAGGCGCACGCGCCGCGCGGCACGACCATCACGATGCGCGGGCAGATCGGCACGATGCGTTCGTCGTTCGTGGGGCTCGGCGTGGGCATTGCGATGGCGGTGGTGCTCGTCTATTTGCTGATCGTCGTGAACTTCCAGTCGTGGGCCGATCCGCTCATCATCATCAGCGCGCTGCCGGCTGCGCTTGCGGGTATTGCGTGGATGTTGTTCATCACCGGCACGCACCTGAGCGTGCCCGCGCTTACGGGCGCGATCATGACCGTGGGCGTGGCCACCGCCAACAGCATTCTCGTGGTCGCGTTCGCGCGCCAGCGTTTATCCGCCGGCGCGACGCCGCTTGCGGCCGCGCTCGAAGCGGGCGCCACCCGCATACGCCCCGTGCTGATGACGGCGTGCGCCATGATGATCGGCATGGTGCCGATGGCGCTCGGACTCGGCGAAGGCGCGGAACAGAACGCGCCGCTTGGGCGTGCGGTGATCGGCGGTCTGCTGTTCGCCACGGTCTCCACGCTATTGTTCGTACCCCTGATGTTCGCGACCGTGCATACGCGGCTCGCTCTCCGCGCCGCCGCGAAACGCGAGCGCGAAGCGCAGCGGCACGGCGCACGAGGCGCCCAAGACTCGCCGCGCGATACCCGTTAAGTCAAAACTGGCCGAAGACATGAACGAACCTCACCACCATTCCTCTCTCGACATCACCGTGGGCGGCGAGCAGGGCATGGACCTGCCGGCTCGCGGTCAGGCGGGCAAGCGCGCGCGCGTGGCGGTGATCGTGGTTGCGCTGCTGCTTGCGGCGGGCGCGACGCGCACGATCGTCTCCAACCTCATGAACGCCCACCATCTCGCCGACGTCACGAAGCAGAACGCGCAGCAGTATGTGAGCGTCGTGCAACCGGTCGCGGCGGGCGCGAACGGCCGCATCGTGCTGCCGGGCACGCTGCGCGGCTATGTCGAAGCGCCGATCTACTCGCGCGCGAACGGCTATGTGCGGCGCCGGTACGCCGACATCGGCGCGCACGTGCAACAAGGCCAGGTCCTCGCGGAAATCGATACGCCCGAAATCGACCAGGAACTCGCGCAGGCGCAGGCGCAGCGCGATCAGGCCGTCTCGACGCTCGCACTCGCGAAGACCTCGTTCGATCGCGCCCAGCAGTTGCGCCAGCGCGATGCGGTCTCGCAGCAGGAACTCGACGACCGTCAGGGCGCATTCAACCAGGATCAGGCGAATCTCGCCGCCGCCGATGCGAACGTGCGCCGCCTGACGGAAATGAAGTCGTTTCAGCGCATCGTCGCGCCGATCACGGGCATCATCACGCAGCGCAACGTCGACATCGGCGATCTCGTGAACGCGGGCAACGGCGGCGCCGGACATGCGCTCTTTTCGATCGCGCAGTCGGACCCGCTGCGGCTCTACCTCGACGTGCCGCAAACTTACGCGCAGCAAGTGGCGGTCGGCCAGCACGTGAGCGTGACCGAGCAGGAACTGCCGGGTGTCACGTTCGACGGCACGGTCACGCGCACGGCGCAGGCCATCGACGTCGCCACGCGCACGCTGCAGGTCGAAATCTCGCTGCCCAATCGCGACGGCAAGCTGCTGCCGGGCGCGTATGTGCAGGCCGCATTGCAGACCGATTCGAAGGGCTTGCTGACGGTGCCTGGCAACACGCTGCTGTTCCGTGCCGAAGGTCCCCGCCTCGCGGTCGTGGACGCGGACGGCAAGGTCAAGCTCAAGCCGGTGGAAATCGCGCAGGATCTCGGGCAGACGCTCGAAATCAGCCACGGACTGGAGCCCGGCGACCGCGTCGTGTTGAACCCGAGCGACTCGATTGCCGATGGCGACAGCGTCGTGGTGGTCACGCCGAACAGGACCGAAGCGGCGCGCGAGGCGGCCAGGCGGAGCGCGACGTGAGCACGGGGCAAAGCAGGCGTACCTACCCTCGCGCGCGGGCGTCGGCGTTCCTCACGGCGCTCGGCGCGCTCGGCCTCGCGGCTTGCACGGCAGGCCCCGATTACCGTGCGCCGCAAACCGAAAGCCCTGCAGCCTGGCGCGTGGATTCCGCCGATTCGTACTGGCACGCGGCGCAGCCTTCGCATGCGCCGCTCGATCCGCAGTGGTGGAAGGTATTCGGCAACGCGGAGCTCGACAGCCTGGAAACCGCGGCGCTCGCGGGGAACCAGACGCTGCGCGTGGCCGCCGCGCATTATGTCCAGGCACGTGCGACGCTGGCTTCCGTGTCGTCGCAGCAGAGCCCGCAAGTCGGGCTCGACGCGGGCCTCGCACGCGAGCGCATCTCCGCGAACCGGCCGCTCACGAACTACTCGGTGTCCAACGTCTCGACCGTGCAGAACGATGTCAACATCGGCGCGACGGTCAGCTACGAGCTCGATCTGTTCGGGCGCATCCGGCGCATGGTGGAGTCGGCGCAGGCATCGACGCAGCAGGCAGGCGACGATCTCGCCAACGCGCGGCTCGTGCTCACCGCCGAACTCGCGACCGATTATTTCGCCATGCGCGAACTCGACAACGAAATCGACGTGGTGAACCGCTCCGCGCAACTGCAGCAAAAAGCGCTCGATTTCGTGACCGCGCAGCACGATCTCGGCGCGGTCTCCGGGCTTGAGCTGCTGCAGCAAAAGGCGCAACTGGCCGCGACGCAAACGCAGGTGCATCTGCTCGAAAATCAGCGCCAGCAAGAACAGAACGCCATCGCCGTGCTGGTCGGCACGGCCGCGCCGGAGTTCTCGATCGCCGCGAAGGTCACGCCGCTGCCGGTGCCGGCGCTGCCCACGGGCCTGCCGAGCGAGCTGCTGCAACGGCGGCCCGACGTGGCTTCGGCCGAACGTGCGATGGCCGCGGCCAATGCGCAGATCGGCGTGGCGCGCTCGGCGTACTTTCCGGACATCACGCTCTCGCCCACGCTCGGTTGGGAATCGACGCGCTTTGGCGGCCTTTTCTCGGTGCCGAGCCTCATGTGGTCCGTCGGCGCGACGGCGAGCGAGGTGCTGTTCGACGGCGGCAAGCGTGCGGCGGGCGTGGATTTCGCGCAGGCCGGTTACGAATCGGCGCAGGCGTCGTATCGTCAGACCGTGCTCACCGCGTTCCAGGAGGTGCAAAATGCGGTAACGGGGCTTTCGGTGCTCGAGCGCGCCTCGACCGACGGCCAGTCGGCCGTGGACGACGCACGCAAGTCGTTCGATCTCGCCAACGACCGCTATCAGGGCGGCCTCGTGGCGTTCATCGACGTGCTGAACGCCGAGCAGCAACTGCTTGCCAGCGAGCGCCAGGAGGTGCAGATTCACGGGCAGCAGGTCGCCACGGTGGTCTTTCTCGCGAAGGCGCTGGGCGGCGGCTGGAGCGCCGACGATCGCGAGCTGGCATGCAGCGCGGGCACGTGCCGTGAAGTGCCGGGGGCGGACATGAGCGCGGCGGCGGGCAAAAGCTGAAGTCGCATGAAATCGCCGCTAACCGGGCACGGGGCAGGGCATCAAGCAGGCAATAAAGCACGGCAATAAAGCAAGGCAATAAAGCAAGGCACACAAGAGGGCTCGAGCGAGCCCGACACCAGGGCGAAAAGAGCGCGCAGCCGCGGTCACGAGCCGCGGCGGCCGGCTGGCGGAAAGTGAAAGGCGCCGGGCGGACCCGCAAGGCATCGCGCGAAGAGGAGGGCGGGCATGAAGGTATTGGTAATCGAAGACGAACGCAAGGTCGTGGACTACTTGCGCAGCGGACTCACCGAGCAAGGGTGGATCGTCGACGTCGCCATGGACGGCGAGGAGGGCGCCTGGATGGCCACCGAGTACGACTTCGACGTGATCGTGCTCGACGTCATGCTGCCGAAGCTCGACGGCTTCGGCGTGCTGCGCACCTTGCGCGCGAAAAAGGACACGCCGGTCATCATGCTCACGGCGCGCGACCGCGTGGACGACCGCGTGCACGGCTTGCGCGACGGCGCGGACGACTATCTCACGAAGCCATTCTCGTTCCTCGAACTCATCGAACGGCTGCGCGCGCTCACGCGCCGCGCACGTGCGCAGGAATCCACGCTGATTTCGGTGGGCGATCTGCAAGTGGACCTCATCAGCCGCCGGGCGACGCGCGACGGCGTGCGGCTCGACCTCACGGCGAAGGAATTCCAGCTGCTTTCCGTGCTGGCGCGGCGGCGCGGCGAGATTCTTTCGAAGACGCTCATCACCGAGCTCGTCTGGGACGTGAATTTCGAAAGCAATGCGAACGTTGTGGAAACGGCGATCAAGCGGCTGCGCGCGAAGCTCGACGGGCCGCACGCGGCGAAGCTGCTGCATACCATACGCGGCATGGGCTACGTGCTCGAAGTGCGCGAGGAAGGAGGCCAGCCGTCATGAAGCGCTCGATCTCGCTGCGGCTTTCGGCGATGTTCGCAGCGGTGTCGCTCATCGTGTTCACGCTCACAGGCGCGGGCCTCTTTTTCCTGATGCAGCGCCAGCTCTTCAACGAGCTGCGCGAGACGCTCGATACGCGTGCGCGCATTGCGAGCCTGATCGTCGCGCATGCACCCGACGTGCAGAAGTGGGCCTTCGTGCAGGAAAAGCTGCGCGACCTTTCGCCCGCCGACAGCCGCATGCACTACTACGTCGAGGGCCCCGACCCGCGCTTTCGCTTCGGCACGCCGATCGTCGGCAAGGTGACGGGCAACGTGGGTCCGAATCACGTGCTCGTGCGCCCGCCCGGCTGCAGCTACGACATCATCACGACGACCTACACGGTGCCCGCGAGCGGCGACCGGCCCGAGGTGAAGCTCGTGGTGGGCAGCGATTGCGTGCGCACCGAAGGCATGCTGCGGCGCTTCGGCATTGCGCTTGGCCTGCTGATCGCGTTGTCCACCATCGCGGTTGCCTTGCTGAGCCGCGCGGTCACGCGCTTCGGGCTTGCGCCGCTCACGCGCCTTTCGCGCGAGGCCGCGCAACTGAGCCCGTCGAACCGGCGCCAGCGTCTGCACGCGGACGAGCTGCCCGAGGAATTGCATGAACTCGCCACGTCGTTCAACGGCGCGCTGGAGCGGCTCGACAAGGCCTACGAGCGTCTCGAGTCGTTCAACGCCGACGTGGCGCACGAGTTGCGCACGCCGGTCAGCATCCTGATCGGTCAGACACAGGTGGCGCTCACGCGCGACCGCTCGGTCGAGCAGTTGCAGCAGACGCTGCAGTCCAATCTTGAGGAATTCGAACGATTGCGCGTGATCGTCAACGACATGCTGTTCCTTTCGCGCAGCGATCGCGGCGAAAGGGCGACGGAACTCACCGAAGTATCGCTGCGCTCGGAGATCGAGCGCATGCTCGATTTTCTGGAGATGCCGCTGGAAGAGGCGCAACTGCGCGTGGAAGTGCAGGGCGACGCGCGCGCCTGGGTGAACACTTCGCTGATCGGCCGCGCCGTGAGCAATCTGTTCGTGAACGCGATCCAGCATTCCCAGCCCGGAACGACGTTGCGCGCGACCGTCGCGCCGCAGGACGGCCACGTCGAGATCGCCGTTTCGAATCCGGGCGAGCCGCTCGACCCCGTGGTGCGCGAGCATATCTTCGACCGCTTCTACCGCATTCAGGAAGCGCGCTCGAATAGCCACGAAAACCATGGGCTCGGTCTTTCGATCGTCAAGGCCGTGGCGGAAATGCACGGCGGCACGGTGTTCGTGCGCAGCGCGGACGGCGTCAACACATTTGGCTTCTCGGTCGCCGTGGATGGCGGCGACGTGGCCGAAGCATCCGTTGCCGACATCGTGCGTCAGGGCCGCGCGGGGTTGCCGCTGCACGTATCGCCCTGAAGTCTTTCTTCAGGTTCGCCCTTATACGGGCTCGTCTTCCACGGGGGCGCGCTCGTTTTCGACGTTGTGCTGATCCTTTCGCAGCAGGTCCCAGCAGCTGATGAACAGCGCCGCGATGAGCGGCCCGATCACGAAGCCGTTGATGCCGATGAGCGAAATGCCGCCGAGCGTCGAGATGAGCACGACCCAGTCGGGCAGGCGCGTATCCTTGCCCACGAGCACCGGGCGCAGCACGTTGTCCACGGTGCCGATCACCACCGAGCCGAAGATGATGAGCCCGACGCCTTTCGCCACGGCCCCCGTCGAAAGGAAGTAGATCGCGATGGGCCCCCAGACGAGCGCGGCGCCCACGGCGGGCAGCAGCGAGAGCAGCATCATCACGAAGCCCCACAGCAGCGCGCCCTGAATGCCGAGCACCCAGAGCGCGATGCCGCCCAGCGTCCCCTGCACGACCGCCACCGCCACGTTGCCCTTCACGGTCGCGCGGATCACCGTCGTGAACTTGCGCATGAGATGCAGCTTGTGCTGCTCGTCGAGCGGAATGGCGTCGCGCACGAGCCGCGAGATCTCGCGGCCGTCGCGCACGAGGAAGAAGAACAGGTAAAGCATCACGCCAAAGCTCACCAGAAACTGCAGCGTGTTCTGCCCGACGCTCAGCGCGCGCGTGGCGACGAACTGGCTGATCTGCGCGGCGCCGGCCGAAAGCCGCTGCTGCAGCCCGGGCAGATCCATGAGGTCATAGCGCGCGAGCAGGTTTTGAAGCGATTGCGGCAGCGCGTGCACGATCTGGCTGAAATACGCACCGATGTCGAGACTGCCGCTGCGCACCTGCTGGTAAGCCGACGCGACCTGTTGCACCAGCGTGCCCGCCACGAGCGTGAGCGGGAAGATCACGATCACGAGGCAGATCGTGAGCGTGATGAACGCGGCGAGATTGCGCCGCCGTCCGAGCCGCGCCACGAGCCGGCGCTGCACGGGCTGAAAGATCAACGCGAGAATGGCGCCCCACAGCACCGTGCTGAAGAACGGCGCGAGGACGAAGCAGAGCGCGACGGATACCGCGAACAGCAGCAGATAGAACGAGGCCTGGTAAAGGTGCTTGTTGCCTTCCATGAGCGATGGATTCCTGTTGGCGCCGTCAGGAGGACGACCGGCGGTATCGCTTCATGATACCGGCAAGGCCTTGCTGCCCGTCGTGCATGGCGTTCAACGCGCGCCCACCAGCCGCACGCGCGTGATCTCCGAAGGCGCGCCGAGGCGTTTGGGCGGCCCCCAATAGCCCGTGCCGCGGCTCGTATAGACCCACAGACTGCCGAGCTTCGCGAGGCCCGCCGTGAAGGGCTGCTGCAGCCGCACGAGGAAATTCCACGGAAAGATCTGGCCGCCGTGCGTATGGCCCGACAACTGCAGCGTGAAGCCCGCGTCCACGGCCGCGTGGGCCGTGCGCGGCTGGTGCGCCAGCAGCACGCGCGTGCCGATGTCGTCGGGCGCGCCGCGCAGCGCCGCGGCCGGATCGCTGCGGTGCGCGGGATCGAAGTGGCCGCCCGTATAGTCCGTCACGCCAGCCAGCACGAGCCGCGCGCCGCCATGCTCGATCACCACGTGCTGATTCATCAGCACCGTGAGGCCAATGCGGCGGAACTCCGCGATCCACGCATCGGCGCCCGAGTAGTACTCGTGATTGCCCGTCACGAGATACACGCCGTGATGGGCGTTGAGCTTGCCGAGCGGGGCGGTGTGATCGGCGAGATGCGCGACGCTGCCGTCCACCACGTCGCCCGTGATGGCGACCACATCGGCGTCGAGCTGGTTCACGGCGCGGACGATCGCATCGACGTAACCGTGCTTGATGGTCGGCCCCACGTGAATGTCGCTCAGTTGCACGATGGTGAAGCCGTCGAGCGCGGCCGGCAGCCCGCGGATCGGCACCTCGACGTTGCGCACGCGCGCGCGCCGCCGCGCATTGAAAAAGCCGAACGCGGTGGAGAGGAACGCAAGCGCGATCACCGCGGCGGCGCTGAAGGTGCGCCACGTCGCGAGATCGACGGCGCTGGGCCACAGCGCCTCCACGGTCATGGCCGAGGCGAGCACGATGTCGCGCACGACCGTCAGCATGAGTAGCGACGAGAAGAAGCCCATGGCAAGCATGCCGATCCACGCGAGGCGGTCGCCGAGCGGCTGACGCTGGATGCGCCGCGCAAGCATGCCCGGCGGAATGAACAGCACCGAGAGCACGAGCCACAGCACGGCGAGCCATTTGCCGGCGGTGGCCACGGGGAGGTCGGGAATCAGGCGGAAGCCGACATAGGCATGCAGCAGCACGCCGATGGCGATGAAGCGGACCAGAAACGAGAGTCGGGGCATGGCGGCGCGAACCGGTAGGAGAGAGCGGCGCAGTGCGTGGCGCGAAGCCCGAACGTCGAAACGCAGCAAACGGGACGAAGGCGGCGCAGGCAGGCTGCGTTGCATTCTACCGGCGCCGCAGACTTCGTGCCGAAGCGCGGAGGCGGCTTCACGGCGCGTATGCTGCGATGCGCCATCGGGGCTTTCCGCCGCCGCGCATCGACATACATGCGTGGCTGTATGAAAAGGCCTTTTCGTCGCGGCGGCCGGGTTGTTGCGATGCAGGATAGACCTGGCTTTTCCCCTGGATTGCGAACGTGCTCGTACCGGCTGCACTATGTTCGAGCAGGGCGGCGATTGCCTTATTAAACGTCCATTGAATCGGCCCCGGCGATGGACTATGCTCGAAACGAGGCCCGCGCGGTTTCGGGCGCTCCTGGGGGAGACGGATCATGAAAATTATCCGGCCGGTCGCACACGGGCTGCATGGTCGTCATGTCGGGCACGAGGGCAGTCACGTCATGCTGCCCATGGTCGGGCTCTCGGTCATGGCGGTCGCGCTATATATCGCCGTCAAGCATATCGATATCCTCGACATTGGCCGAAGCGCCTTGTTCGACGTTGTGATGGTGTTCGTCGCGCTGGGTATCGCGGGACTGTTCGGCGTGGTGGGCGCCTGGTTGCGTTCCCGCACCACCGACGAACCCGCCGAAGGCTTCTGCTTCATTGGCGCGGTCATCGGCGCGGCGGTGTTCTACATCGCGCTGCTCACCTGATTCGCTGCCGCACCGTGGCACGCGAGGGGAGACGGCGGTCGCGGCCGCCCATGCGAAACTGCAGGTTCCTTCCCGTTCGACGCACCGGTAATGTTCGATCTCTTCGACGATACGCCACAACCCGACGTGGGGTGGCATCCGTCATGGCTCGCACCCGAAGCGGCCGCGGAGGCGCTCGCTCACATCATCGCCGAGGCCGACTGGCGCCAGGAGCGTATCCGCACGCCCGGCGGCTGGGTGGATCAACCGCGCCTCACTGCCTGGCAGGGCGATCCGGGCGCGGTCTACGTTTACTCGGGCATCCGCAACGTGCCGCAGCCCTGGACTGCCACGGTGGCTGAACTGCGCGATGCCATCTCGGCGCTTTGCGGCGAGCGCTTCAACAGCGTGCTGCTCAACCGTTACCGCACGGGCACGGACAGCATGGGCTGGCACGCCGACCACGAACCGGAACTGGGCCCCGAACCGGTCATTGCCTCGCTGAGCCTTGGCGCGACGCGGCGTTTCGACTTGCGCCACAACAAGACGGGTGTGGTGCGCTCGTTCCGCTTGACGAGCGGCAGCCTGCTCGTGATGCAGGGCGACACCCAGGCGCAATGGCGGCATCGTGTGCCGAAGGAACCTGGCGTTAGCGGCGAACGCGTGAATCTCACGTTTCGCGTGGTAGCAGTGGGTTTGCGGGAGTAGGGTGCGGATTCGCGGAAGATGCGGGGTTAATCGCCGATATTTATGGCGACCCTTCTTTTCCGCATGCGCAGGATTTCGCCGTAAAAAACTTATAAGACTTTATGCGCATAAATGCGTTGATTGGGGTTTGCATCGCGATCATCTGTCGTCGCCGAGCCGACGCCGCACGATAGGGACGAGCCGCCCCAGCGGCAGGTTCGAAACCGCGAACGCCGCAACCTCGGGGTAGTGCTCGCGCGCGATGTCGGTGAGCACCTGACCGGGCGGCGCCTCGGTCAGCACGTTCGCGCCCGATTCGATCATCACCGTGAGCGCGTCGTACCAGCGCACCGTGTAGCGCATGTTGGTGGCGAGGTCGGCGCGGATCGCTTCGGCGCTATGGAGCGGCCGGCCGCCGCGGTTGTCGACGTAGACGCCGCGCGGCGTGCGAAACGGTATGTCGCGGGACCACGCGAGCAGCGCTTCGGCGGCGTCGGCCAATAGTTCGCAATGCGAAGGAACGGAAATGGCGAGCCGTTGTGCCTTGCGTGCGCCTGCCGCGAGCGCATAACTGGCGAAGGCGTCGAGCGCCGCATCGGCTCCCGCCACGACGATCTGGCGCGGCGCGTTGACGTTCGCGACATACACGCGCTCCATGCCGTCGCGCGCGTGCGCATTCGCGAGCGTTTCCACCTGCGTTTCGCTGAGCCCCGAAACGGCGGTGAGGCCGTATCCCGAGGGCCATGCGCTCTCCATCAGTTCGGCGCGCTTGCGCACCATGTGTAGCGCGTCGCCGAATGAAACGGCTTCGCAACTCACTGCGGCGGCGTAAGCCCCCACCGAAAGTCCGGCGCCGAACTGCGGTACGAGGCCCTCGTGCGCGAGCGCGCGTGCAACGGCCACGCCTGCGACCGTGAGGCCAACCTGAACGGCAACGGTGGACCGTAGGGCGACGTCGCTATCGAGCGTGAGGACGTCGAAGCCCAGCGCCCTCGATGCTTCGTCGAGCGTCTCTCCCACGGCCTCATGCTGCGGCAGTTTGTGAAGAAAGCCGGGGCTTTGCGCGCCTTGGCCAGGAAAGAGCAGGGCGAGCGTCATGGCGGACTCCACGGGTCCGCGACGAATTGCGCGCCCCTGCTCGCGCGCGCCAGCACGCGCGGCTTGTGTGCCGCGAGTTCTGCGAGCGCCACGCCGCCGGCCGGCGTTTCGAGTTGCGCGTCGATGCGTACGCCCATGCGGCTGGCGATCTGCGCGAGCGCGTGCGCAAGCGAGGCGATGGCCGCGCGTTCGATGCGTTGCGGCAGACGAACGAGAATGTCGAGATCGCTTGATTCCGTCAGGGCGGGGATGCCCGTCGCGAGTTCGAAACCGGCGCCGCCAGTCGGGCCCCAGACGAAGTCGTGCAGCGGCGAAGCGGTTTCACGCAGCGTTTGGAGCGCGATGCGCGCGGACAGTGCGTGACGTCCATCAAGCGGATCGATGTCGACGAGTTCCTCGGGGCTCCTTGATATTTCGATATCCTGATCGTCAAGCCATGCTCCGAAGCGTTGCGAACGAGTGCGCCCGCGCACGCCCACCGCAACGAAACCTGCCGCGGCCCGCGTGCGTCGTACGACCACCCAGGGCGCGTTCGCGAGCGCATCGCGCACCCATTCCGGCTCGTCGTCCGCTGGGGCCAGGCGCGAAACGCGCAGCAGGTCGTGCGGACGCCAGCGCGCATCGTCCACGCGCGGCGCGTCTGCAGCGAACGGTGGGACGGCGCAAACGCGCATCAGTCCGCGTCCCACTGTAGTGCGAGACGCTTGCGCACTTCGAGCGACGCCGCGCGCGTACGCTGTGCCGATTCTCCCTGCAAGCGATGCGCAAGGCCACTCTTGTCGACGCGCGCTTCACGCACCTTTTGGGCCAGCACGCCGCGTACGCGCGCGATCTGAGCGTCGCTGGGCGCATCCGCATCGACGCCTTCGATCAATTCATCGAGCAGTCCGAGCTTGGCGAACGAGGCCATCGAATACGACATCGGCACGATCTTCTCTCCGAGTTCGTCGAGCGCTTCGACGCTGCGCCGCGTGACGCGCGCCGCCGCTTCCTTGCCCATGGCGTGCACCATCGTGCCCGGCGCGTCGAGCGCGACGATGCGATTGGCCTGATAGCCGTGCGCGAGGAACGCGCCCGACATGGCGGGGCCGACGATCAACGCCACCACGGGATGGCCGGCGAGCCGCGCGCTCGCATAGGCATCCACGGCCGAGGCGCAGGCGAGGTGGATGCCGAGCATCTCTTCGCGATAGCCGTACGCCTGGCTCTTCACGTCAACGATCGCGACGACCGGGCGACGCTTGCCGGGCGCCGCGTCTTCGGCGATCACCTCGCGCACGGCCTGCGCGAGGCGCCAGCCCTGTTCGAGCCCGACCACGTTGTCCCGTGCGCGAGGAAAGCGGTTCGCGGGGTCGGGCGCAACCGTGATGAAGCGCGCGGTCTCGCCCTCGAGCGGCGCGTCGGCGTATTGCACGCACGTGCCCTGCGTATTTTCACCCGCGAGGGCGCGTAGCCAGCGTGTGCCGCGGCTTGTCGTCGTGTCGTTCATGCCGTTTCTCCGCGCAGGTTCAGCGGCGATGCAGTGAACACCGCGCGCATCGTTTCGGGGGTGACGCTGGCGGGATCGATCTGCGCGAGCTTCGCGAGCGTCGCATCGACGGCTGCCGAGCGATGCGTTTTCGGCACACCGCGCACGAACGCCGCACGCACGGCGGCGCGCACGTCGTCCACGGCATCGTCGACGAGCGCATCGGCAAAGCCGGTCCGCACGCGCTGCTCGCCGCCGATCAGTTGCCACACCTGGCGACGGTCGCTGGAATCGAGCTCCTCGATGCCGGCTTCCTGCTCGATCACCTCGGGGCCGTTCATGCCGAGTCGGCCTTGCTTCGTCATCACGAGCGAGGAGCACAGCGCCGCCGCCAGCGACATGCCGCCAAAGCAGCCCACCATGCCCGCGATCACGCCGACCACGGGTACGCGAGCGCGCAATGCGACGATGGCCGACTGGATTTCCGCGATCACGGCGAGGCCGAGGTTCGCCTCCTGCAGGCGCACGCCGCCGGTTTCGAACAGAATGACGGGCCGCACGATCTTGCCACGCTCGCAGTCGGCGAGCGCGAGTTCGAGCGCGGCGGCGATCTTGCTGCCGGACACTTCGCCGATGCTGCCGCCCTGGAACGCCGATTCAATGGCGGCCACGACAGCGGGCTGGCCGTCGATGGTGCCGCGTGCGATGACCGCTCCGTCGTCTGCCTGGCAGACGATGTCTTGCAGCGGCAGCCACGGCGATTCGAGCCGGTCGAAAGGGCCGAGCAGCTCGCGGAACGTGCCCGTGTCGAGCACGGCGGCGGCGCGCTCGCGCGCCCCCAGTTCGATGAAGCTCTCGCGCAGCAGCGACCCCGGCGCAATTTGATTAGCGATGCTCATGATGCGGCTCCCTGTGCCGCTTCGACGGCTTCCGCGAGCCGCAGCGCGACAACGCCCGGCGTCGCGCCGAAGTCGTTGATCTCGATGATCGCGGCACCGTCGTAGCGCGTGAAGAAGCGATCGAGCACGCTTTTCCAGATGTGGCCGTAGCCGTCCACGCTCGTATGCACGACCACGCGCGCCTGCATGTCGCTAGCGGGCTGCAGCAGCACTTCGAGATCGCCCGAACCTACTACGCCCACATGAGCGCGCGTTGTCACGGCGCGGCGCGCCGGATAGTCGAATGTCAGTTGTTCCATGAAGCCGTCCTCCCGCCGATGCGGTGCTGAACCAGTCTGTCGATGAAGAGCGTCGCCGCGAGCAGATCGGCCGCGCCGCCTGGCGATGCGTTGAGCGCAAGCAAGGCGCGTTCTAACGCGTCGAATGCCGCGCGGCCCGCCTGCGTGGCGACGCCGCCCGCGTCGCGCACGCGTTGTGCGCCCGCTTGCGCGGCGTGGCGTCCAGCGAGCCCCGCGCGATGCAGCACACAGGTGTCGTCCAGCAAGGCCATGATTGCGAGCAGCGCGTCCACGCGCGCGTGGGCTTCGTCGCGCCCCTGCGCGCGCGCCGCATGCAGCGCGGGCAGGCCTACGCGCATGATGTGCGGAAAGCTGTCCTGCGCTTCGCGCCGCGCGCCGCCCACGTTATATCGCTGACGCATGCGTTCGCCATTGCTTTGCGCGGGTTGTGCGAGCAGATCGTCAAAACGCGCGATTTGCGCAGCCGTTTCGCAGATGTGCGCAGCATGGGCGTACGCGCTGTCGCCGCTGCCCGGCGTATGCACGATCGCCGCGCCTGCCACGAGGAGGCCAACGATCCAGATCGCGCCGCGATGCGCATTGCTGCCTTGCGTCGCACGCATCATCGCAGCCTCGCCGGCGCGGCCGATTCGCGCGAGATCGGTGCGCAGCGCGGTGCCGGGCGCCGCGCCGCGCGAGGCGCGCGCAAGCGCTTCGAAGGTGGGTTCGAGCGCATGTGCGGAACGCAGCATCGTCGCGAGATCGAGATCGTCGTGCGCGCCGCTACCGCGCGCGTCCACAAGCGCGGGCTTGGGCGTGAGGCGCGCTTCGTCGATCAGTGCGTCGCGGGCGAAGCGCGCAAGCTGCTGCGCGCGCGCCGAGCCGTGGTCATACGAGGCGGCCCGGGTCGGATCGTTGCGCGCGAGGCTCGCTGATCCTTCGGCATGCGAAGTAACAGGAAGTGTGCGCATCGCGCTCTACCAACTCCGAAAACGTGCGGGTGGCGTGTAGAGGCCGCCCGACCACGTCACCAGATCGTCGATGCTGCGCGCCGCGAGCAGCGAGCGCCTGGCCGCGCCGCGCAGAATGCCGAGATCCTCGGGAAACTGCACGATGCCACGGCGGCGTAGCTCGTCGGTCTTCTGCTGCTGTGCACGCAAGCCGATCGGCGTCACGCCTGCCACGGCCGCGAGCGCAGCGCGGCGCTCGTCGATGCCTTCGGCACGATGCAGGTGCGCGATGCCTTCCTCGGTCACGACGTGACTCACGTCGTCGCCGTAAATCATTACGGGCGCAACGGGCATGCCGCTCTTCTGGCCCACGGCGATCGCGTCGAGCTCGTCGACGAAAGTGGGTTCGCCACCTTTCTTCCACGTTTCGGCGAGTTGCACGACGAGCTTGTGGCCGCGCGAAACCGGACCCGTATTCTTGAGCAGCTTGAGCCACGCCTCGCTCGCATGGCGCCGGCCGCGCGGATCGTGGCCCATGTTCGGCGCGCCGCCGAAGCCCGCAAGCCGCCCGCGCGTGACGGTGGACGAATTTGCGTCGGCGTCGATCTGCAATGTGGAGCCGATGAAGAGGTCGACGCCGTATTGCCCCGCTAGCTGGCAAAGCACGCGATTCGAACGCAGGCTGCCGTCGCTCCCGGTGAAGAATATGTCGGGTCGCGCGGCGATATAGGCTTCCATGCCTACCTCGCTGCCGAAGCAGTGCACGCTTTCCACCCAGCCAGATTCGATGGCGGGAATCAGCGTGGGATGCGGATTGAGCGTCCAGTTGCGGCAGATCTTGCCCTTGAGCCCCAGCGATTCGCCATACGTGGGGAGCAGCAGTTCGATTGCAGCGGTGTCGAAGCCGATGCCGTGATTGAGCGACGCGATTCCGTAAGGCGCATAGATGCCTTTGATGACCATCATCGCGGTAAGCACCTGCAGGTCGCCGATATGGCGCGGGTCGCGCGTGAAGAGCGGCTCGACGGCGAACGGGCGGTCCGCCTGCACGACCACATCGACCCACGATCCGGGGATGTCCACGCGCGGCAACTCGTCAACAATTTCGTTTACCTGAACGATCACGATGCCGTGGCTGAACGCGGCGGCTTCGGCGATGGTCGGCGTGTCTTCGGTGTTGGGGCCGGTGTAGAGATTGCCATGGCGGTCGGCTTTCTCCGCGCACAGCAGCGCGACCTGCGGAATGAGGTCCACGAACATGCGCGCGTAAAGCTCGACATACGTGTGGATCGCGCCCACTTCGAGCTGCCCGTCTTCGAGCAGTTGTGCGACGCGCAAGCTTTGCGGGCCCGCGAACGCGAAGTCCACGCGATGCGCAATGCCGCGTTCGAACAGCGTGAGGTGCTCGGGGCGGCTGATGCTCGAAATCAGCAGATGAACGTTGTTGATCTTCGAGGGATCGGCCTTTGCCAGCGAGCGCGAGAGGAAGTCGGCCTGCTTCTGGTTGTCGCCTTCGAGCGCGACGCGGTCGCCTGAGCGGATCAGCAGTTCGAGCGCGTCCGTCGTGCGCGCGGTGGGCAAGACGCCGTCTTCGAGCCAGCCTGAAACGGCGGCAAGGCGGCGGGCCTTTTCGTCGCGGCGCGTGGTCCATGAGCGCGGTGCGAAGTCAGGCGCAGTTTGCGTATCAGCTTGAGGCTTCATCGGCGGTTCGGCTCCGTGAGCGGGAAGAGGCGGCGCGCGGTTTCGCGGCGACGGTCGGTGGCGCAGGGGGTAGCGCGGCACGTTCGGTCAGAAAACGGTAGATGAGTTCGCCCGTTCCGAGCAGGTGTTCGGCCACGAGCTTTTTCGCCGCAGGTACGTCGCCGCGCTTCACGGCGGAAAGTATTTCGGTATGCTCACAATCGGATTCGCCCTTGTAATCGGGAAAGCCGAATTTCAGGCGCAGATAGCGCTCGCCGCGGCGATGAAGGGCTGCGAGCATCTCCATCAACTGCGGCCGGCCGGCGGGCGCGTAGAGGCTCATATGAAAGGCCGCGTTGCGCGCGACGTAAAGCGACGGATCGCGTTCGCGCTTCGCCGCGGCGGCGAGCGCACTGACTTCGCGCAGCGTCGCTGCAGTGTGATGCTCAATGGCGAGGCCGAGCGCGAGGCTTTCCAGCGCCGAACGGATCTCATAGATCTCGCGCGCTTCGTCGGCCGAGAGCGAGGCCACGCTCGCGCCCTTGTTCACCTCGATCTTCGCCCAGCCTTCGCTTGCGAGCTGGCGCAGCGCTTCGCGTACCGGAATGGCGCTGACCGAGAAATGTCGCGCGATCGCGTCCTGGCGCAGCGGCGCGTTGGGCGCGAGCTTGCCTTCGACGATCGCGCTGCGCAAGGCGTCGGCGATCATGCGTGAGGTGCTGGTGCGAGGCGCGGCTGCGCCTTCCAGGGGAAAACCATTCGTTGCGTCGCTCATGAGATCAAATATTATATATAAAACGACCAGGGCGAAAGCCTCGAAAACCCGCAACCCGGAACCACAAGACTGACTATAGACGGGCAAGAAAACGGGGGCATACAGGGAGTTCCTGAAGACGGCCGGCATGGCAGCGGTCTGCATTTCCGCGTCTCGCGGCGCGCGTATGCACAAATACGCCCATGAGCGAGACACCAAAGGAGAGAGGAGCATCATGAATTCGATCACCGATGCAGCGCGGCGGGCTCATCGCAAGACACCGCTCAACCGGTCGCAGATCGCCGGCTTTTGGGGCGCCTGGGCGGGCTGGACGCTCGATGGCATGGACTCGTTCATTTACGCGCTGGTGCTCACGCCTGCGCTCACCGAACTGTTGCCGCGCTCGGGCTACGAAGCGAGCGCGGCGAACATCGGGCTTGCCGGCTCGATCCTGTTCGCGCTCTTTCTCGTGGGCTGGGGCCTGTCGTTCATCTGGGGGCCGCTTGCGGACCGCTTCGGGCGCACGCGGGTGCTGGCGGGCACCATCTTCATGTTTGCGATCTTCACAGGCCTCGCGGCCACCGCGCAGAGCGTGTGGTCGCTCGGCGTTTACCGGTTTCTCGCAGGGGTGGGCATCGGCGGGGAGTGGGCGCTCGCGGGCACCTACGTGGCCGAATCGTGGCCCGAGGATCGTCGCAAGATGGGCGCGGGCTATCTGCAGACCGGCTATTACACGGGCTTCTTCATTGCGGCCGCGCTCAACTATACGATCGGCGTGCACTTCGGCTGGCGCGCGATGTTCCTCACCGGCGCGGTGCCGGTCGTGGTGGCCATTCTCGTGCTCACACGCGTGGAAGAGCCGGACAAGTGGCAGAAGTCGGAAGCGAGCCATGTGCATCGCGGCCGCCCTCTGCGCGAAATCTTCGGCGACGTTTACCGCTTGCGCACCGTGACCGCGAGCGCGCTTTTGACCATCGCCATCATCGGCCTCTGGGCTGGCGCCGTGTATGAGCCTTCCGCCGTGATCCAGCTCGCGACGAAGGCGGGCGCGAACAAGGCCGAAGCAATCCGCACGGCTTCGATCGCCACGGGCATTCTGTCGATCGGCACGATTCTGGGCTGCCTTGCATTGCCGCCACTGGCCGAGCGCATTGGCCGAAAATGGACGCTAGCCGTCTACTTCGCGGGTATGGCGGTGACGATCGCGGCTAGCTTCGGCTGGGCGTTCTATCTCGAGAACGGGCTCGTGCCTTTCATCGCGCTGCTCTTCGTGCTGGGCTTCTTCGGCGGAAACTTCGCGCTGTTCAGCCTCTGGTTGCCCGAGCAGTTCGAAACGCGCGTGCGCGCCACGGCGTTTGCATTCTGCACGTCATTCGGCCGTTTCGTGGGCGCGGGCGTGAATTTTCTGCTTGGCGCGGCGGTGTTGCGTATGCACACGCTCGGCACGCCCGTCGCGCTTACTGCGCTGGCGTTCGTCATCGGACTCCTGATCATTCCGTTTGCGCCGGAAACGAAGGGAAAAACGCTGCCTTCGTAGATGCCCCGATGCGGCGCGGGTTAGCGCCGCGCTTTCACGAGCTTCGGTGGCAACAGGCGCCAACCGAGATTCACGCCGAGGCTCGCCGCCACAATCAGCGCCATGCCCGCGAGTTGCGGGGCGCTCAGCGCGCGCCCGTAAACAAGGGCGTCGACTGCGATCGCCGTGAGCGGATACACGAACAAAAGCACGGCAATGACGGGCGTGGCCAGCATCGGCAGCGCGCCGTAGATGAGCACATACGAAAGCCCCGTATGCAGCACCCCCATGCCGACGAGCCAGCCCCACTGCACGGCCGAAATGTGCGCGAGCTCGAGCGGCGCGAAGCGTGCCGCGACGAGCGGCAGGCATACCGTGCCCACCGCGCATTGCGTGAGCGTGAGCAGATGTGGACGAAAGTCGCGCAGGCTTTTGGCGATCAGCGTGACGCTCGCATAGAGGACTGAGCCGCCCAACGACTCGGCGATGCCGATCATATAACTCGTGCGATCGGCAACGTGACTTTCCGCGAGCACGCCCGAGGCAAGTACGAGCCCCACGAATGCGATGCCGATCCAGCCCAGCCGGTCCGCGCCAAGTTGCTCGTGAAAGAGCGCGGCACCCATCAGCACGACCCAGAACGGCTGGACATGGAACACGACCGTGGAGACAGCAATGCTCGTGCGATGGATCGCGTCGAAGAAGGCGACCCATTGCGTAACCATCAGTACGCCTGAGATCATCGCGAGCGTGAGCGTGCGGCGCGTGAACTGCCGTGGCGAGAGCCAGCCCTTATACGCGCAATACGCGGCCAGCGCGAGCATGCCGAAGAAGCAGCGAAAGAATACGAGCGTGAGCGCGCCGAGGCGCGCTTCCTCGACGAAAACGCCGATCGTGCCCATGAGCAGGCCGCCGCCCGCGAGCATGAGGACGCCTTGCTGGCGGCTGCCGTGATGATCGGATTGCATAAGCCGGGGCGGGGGCGTGAAAGCAGGTTGAAAACGCACCCAGTATTCGCCAGTTGCGAGATGCGAGCAAACGAATTAAATTGAATAATTCCATCAACGCAGCTTATTAATCAAAGCCCGCATGAATCCCGAGTTCGATATCGACCTGCTGCGCACCTTCGCCGCCGTCGCGGACGCCGGCAGTTTCACGAAGGCGGCAGTGACCGTGCATCGCTCGCAGGCGGCCGTGAGCATGCAGGTCAAGCGGCTCGAGCAGATGCTTGGCACCACGCTGTTCACGCGCGACACGCGTAATCTGGCGCTCACGCGGCCGGGCAATACGCTGCTCGAATATGCACGGCGCGTGCTCGACTTGCAGGAAGAGGCGTGGGCGGCGATGGTGCGCCCCGAGGTGACGGGGCGCGTAGTGCTCGGTGCGCCCGACGATTACATGGCCTCGTTGCTTCCGCCGGTATTGCGGCGCTTTTCGACGCTCTATCCGCATGTGGAGATCGAGATCGTGTGCGCGCAGAGCGTAGCACTCGGGCCGATGCTCGCGGACAACAAGATCGACATCGCATTCGTCACGCGCGACCGCAAGATGCGCGGCGAATTCGTGCGCATGGAGGAGATGGTCTGGGTGGGCTCGGCTACCGACCCGGCGCCGCTTTCCATGTCGCCCTTGCCG
This sequence comes from Paraburkholderia lycopersici, assembly GCF_900096975.1. Classification (GTDB taxonomy): domain Bacteria; phylum Pseudomonadota; class Gammaproteobacteria; order Burkholderiales; family Burkholderiaceae; genus Paraburkholderia; species Paraburkholderia lycopersici. The sequence continues at coordinate 87,237 of NZ_FMYQ01000025.1, read as the reverse complement.
GTGGGCCTCTACGAGCACGGCTGCGTGGCTCGCGCGCATACCGTGGCGGCGCTCGATGCCGCGCGCATCCGTTACCGGGCCGCGTATAGCAGCGCGAGCTTGATGGGACTGACGGCGACGGTGGATGCGGGCATTGCGATCGTCGCGCTCACGCGCTGCAGCGTGCCCGCGCGCTTTGCGATTCTCGGCGAGGCGCAAGGCCTGCCGAAGATCGAGCCGCTGGAAATCGTGGTGGCGCGCAGCGTCAAGTCGAACCGGCCAACCTGCGACTACCTCGCGCAGCAGATGGTGCAGGACCTTTCGGTGCCGCGTCAGCGCGGGTAGACGCTCACTTCGCCGCCTACCGCGAGCCGTACGCGCTCGCCTTCGCGCGGCGTTCGATAACCGGGCACGCGCGCGCGGACCGTTGCGTCCGCATCGATGAGCTGCAGCGTGAGCGCCGCGTCCTGCCCATGGAACGTGATGTTGCGCACGACGGCGCCGAGCGTCCCGTCGCGTTGCCCGGCTTCCGGCCGCACGTCGATCTGCTCGGGCCGCAGCATCACGTCCACGAGGCCGTCTTCGGCATGCAAACCGTTCTGGATCCGCAGCGCGCCAAGCGCGCAATGCGCGAGGCCGTTCGCCACCGTTCCTGGCAGCAGCACCGCTTCGCCGATGAAAGCCGCAAGTTCGCGCGTGGCCGGATACCGATAGAGCGCTTGCGGCGACGTGCTTTGCAAGAGCCTTCCACGCCACAGCACGGCGACTTCGTGGCCGAGCGAGAGCGCTTCGGCCTGATCGTGCGTGACGAGCACGGCGGTCGCTCCGGCGGCGGCGAGCGCGTGCGCCACGGCCTCCCGTGTTTCGACGCGCAGTGCGGCGTCGAGCGACGAAAAGGGCTCGTCTAGCATCACGAGTCCCGGCGAAGGTGCGAGCGCGCGCGCGAGCGCCACGCGCTGCTGCTGGCCGCCCGAGAGTTGCTGTGGCGCGCGTGTTGCATAGGATTCCGGAAGACCTACGAGTTCGAGCAGTTCCGCCACGCGATGACGCGCGCGTCGCTGCGCGCGCGGCAGGCCGAACACAATGTTCTCCGCGACCGTGAGATGCGGAAACAACGCGCCCTCCTGCGGCACGTAGCCGATGCGCCGCTGCTCCGTGGGTAGATGCAGCCCGTCGCCCGCTACACGCCGGCCGTCGATTTCGATCGAACCGGCGTCGGCGCGCTCGAAGCCGCAGAGCACGCGCAGCAACGTGGTCTTGCCGCTGCCCGAAGGGCCGAGCAGCGCGACGAGCGAACCCGAGCGCACGGCAAGATCGATGTCGTGCAGGACCAGTTGGCCGTCGAAGGCCTTCTGAAGGCCGGAAATGCGAAGTGTGCTCATGGGCGAGGCGATGAAGTGGCTCGGTCGGCGTCGAGCGGCGTATGGTCCGCTGCGTGGCTGGCGAGCGCCGAACGGCCCGCGAATGCGAACAGCAGGCCCGAGGCCGCGAGCGAGAGCGCGGTAAGCAGGGCGGCATAGGGGGCGGCGGCCGCGAAAGCGAGCGTCGACGTGTCGGTCCACACCTGGGTGGCGAGCGTGTGCGTGCCGATGGGAGCAAGCAGCAGCGTGGCGTTGAGTTCGGTGACCGTCGAGATGAACACCATCGAGGCGGCCGCGCCGAGGCCGGGGCCCGCGAGCGGCAGCACCACGCGACGCAGCGTCGCGAACCAGCCGAGGCCGAGCGCGCGCGCCGTATCTTCGAGTCGCTGCTGCGTTTGCATGAGCGCTGCGCGAACGCTCACGAGCGCAAGCGGCAAAAAGAGGATCGCGTATGCGGCGATCAACAGCGTGGTGCCCTGATAGAGCGGTTCGAGCGCGCGCACCGCGAGCGAGACGATCGCGAGCGCGATGACGAGGCTCGGCACCCCTTGCGCGATGAATGCCGTGCGTTCGAGGAAAGTGGCGGCGCGGCCCGGAAAGCGCGCGAGCAGATACGCGAGCGGCAGTGCGAGCAACGTGGTGAAGAGCGCGGCGATGAGGCCGAGACGAAGCGAAGCGAAGGTAGTCGAAACGAGCAGTTCGGGCGAGACATCGGCGGGCGTGATCGCGGCGGCGCCGGGTTGCGTGAGCCAGTAGCCGATCATGATGAGCGGCACGCCGAGCGTGGCCGCGTTGAGCGCGACGAAACCCGCGGCGACGGGCCAGCGCCAGCGCCCGAGCGCATGGCGCACACTCGCGCGCCGTGTGCCGCGATCCACGCGCTCATAGCGTACGCGTCCGCGCACGCGAAATTCGAGCACGAGACACACGAGGCAAAGCACGATCAGCACGCAGGCCAGCAACGACGCACCGCCGCCATCGAAGCTCGTGCGGTATTCGGCGTAGATTTCGGTCGTGAAGGTGCGAAATCGCAGCAGCGTGAACGCGCCGAATTCCGAAAGCACGCCCAGCGCGACGAGCAGCATCGAGCCGAGCAGCGCGGGCCGCAGTTGCGGCAGCACGACGCGCAGGAAAACGGACCAGTGGTTGCAGCCAAGCGCGCGCGCCGATTCTTCGAGCGCGGGGTCGAGGCCGCGCAGCGCGGCGGCCACGGGCAGGTAGACGAGCGGAAAGTAGGCTGTCGTGACGACGATGAACGCGCCCAGAAAGTCCTGCAGATCGAGGCTCAGTGAAACCCACGCGTAACTCGTGACGAACGCCGGCATAGCGAGCGGCGCGGCAGCGAGCAGTGCCCACGCGCGCCGCCCGGGTACGTCGGCGCGCTCGACCAGCCATGCCACTGCGGTGCCCAGCACGGCCGAAGCGAGCGTGGCCGAAACGGTGATCGAGAGCGTGTTGACGAGCAGTTCGCCCACCAGCGGCCGAAAGATAAGCTCGACGGCTTCGGCGAAGCCGAACGAGAGCGCGCGCCAGAAAGTCAGCGCGAGCGGCAGCAGCACCAGCAGCGGGCCGAGCGCGGCGGCCGCGAAAAGCGCGCGCGGCGCGTGGCGCCGCGTCGGACGGGGCAATGCGCGCTGGGCGTTATCGGGTACCGATTCCGCCACGCCCTGCGTCGTGGTAACAGCTTCGCTCACGATATTGCTTTGGATTCCATTTTAATTATAGAAGACCGGCTTGGCGCAACAGCTTGCCTGCCTGGCTGTCGTCGCCGAGCTGCTGGATGGTTAGCGCGGGCGGCTTCAGCTGGTCGAACGGCTTGTTGACCGGATCGCTTGCCACGCCGGGCCGCAGCGGATATTCGAAGCTGATGTGGTCCTGTGCCATCAGCTTCTGCGCGCGCTCGCTCACGAGGTATGCGAGGAACTTCTGTGCACCGTCCGTGTTGTGCGCCGCTTTCATGACCGCCGCGCCGGAAACGTTCACGAGCGCGCCCACGTCGCCATTGGCGAAGTGCGCCACGGCGCTGCGCGTTTGCTTGTCGCCGATTTCGGCGTGCAGGCGGTCCCAGTAGTAATTGTTGATGATGCCCGTAGCGACTGCGCCGCGATTCACGGCGGCCACGACGCCTTCGTCGTCGTCGAAGATTTGTGCGTTGGTCTTCAGGCCCTTGAGCCATTCGAGCGTTGCCGCTTCGCCTTTCATGGCGAGCGCGGCGTCGACGAGCGGCAGGAAGTCGGCGTCGCTCGGCGCGATGCCGACCTTGCCCTTCCATTCCGGCCTGGCGAGATCGAAGAGCGATTGCGGGAGCTGCGAGGGCTGCACCCTGGTCGTGTTGTACGCGAGCACGTTTTCACGTGCCGTCACGCCCACCCATTGCCCTTGCGGCGAGTTGAAGTGCGCGGGCACGGCCGCGAGCGTCGAAGGCTGCACCGGGGCGAGCAGGCCCTTTTCCTCCAGCAGCATCAGCTCGGGCGAGTTCTCGGTGAAGTAGACATCGGCGGGCGTTTTCCCGCCTTCGGCCAAGAGTTGCGCTGCGAGCGCCGGGCCTTCGCCGCTGCGAATCTTCACGTCGATACCGGTTTGCTGCTCGAAGTCCTTTGCGAGCTGGTTCACGACCTGCTCGTGCTGCGCGTTGTACAGCGTGATCGAAGCCGCGTGCGCCCCGAGCGGCAACACGCCCGCGATCGCGAGCGAAAGGGCGGCGGTGCGCAGCGGGGCACGCATCGAGGAAAGTTTCATATTGGTTCGTTGTCCGTTGTTGTCGGATGATGTCAGGCGTTGAACAGTTCCGCGCCGATGAACGAGCCCGGTTTCGCGCCAGGCGGGCACGCGAAGATAGCGCTGCCCACGTGCGTCGTGAACTGGTTCATCATGTCGAACTTCGCGAGGCGCTCGTTGATCGGAATGAAGCCCGTACGCGGGTCGCCCTGGTGGGCGATGAAGATGAGTCCCGCGTCATATTCGGTTTCCTGGCGCCACGGCGGCCAACGCTCGATATAGAAGTTCGTGCTGTCGTTGTACGAGTAGGAACGGCGCAAGATCTGCGCACCATCGTTCGACGCCCGGTTCGAGAGGCGCACGTGCGAATTCTCGGGAATGAGCGGATTGCCGTCCTTGTCCTGCGCGTCGAGGTCGACGTTGTCGAATTCCTTCTTCTGCCCAATGGGCGCGCCGCTGTACTTGCGGCGGCCGAACACCTGCTCCTGGAAGCCCAGTTCCATCTGGTCCCAGTGTTCTAGCGTGATGCGGATGCGGCGCACTACCGTATACGTGCCGCCCTGCATCCACGGCGCGTCGGTGGCCGTGGCCCACACGAACTGGTTCATCGCCTTCGGGTCCGTGGTCGGCGGGTTGTTGGTGCCGTCCTTGAAGCCCATGAGATTGCGCGGGGTTTGTCCGCGCGGCCCCGAGAGGAAACCTGCCTGGCCCCAGCGCATGTTAAGGATTCCATAGCCTTGGCGAGCGAGTTGACGCACCGCATGGAAGGCCACCTGGGCGTCGCTGGCGCAGGCCTGAACGAAGAGATCGCCGCCGGTCTTTTGTGCGATCAACTGGTCGCCGTTAAAGCGCGGCAAATCGACGAGCGCCGCGGGGCGCTTGCTGGCAAGCCCGTAGCGGTCCTTCTCCTGCGACGTAAAGAGGCCGGGACCGAAACCGAACGTCACCGTGAGGCCTGCGGGACCGAGGCCGAGCACGTCGCCGGAATCGGGCGCGGGGTGGTCGTCGCCGGTGCCGTCCAGCGACGCGGCAGGGCGGCCCTGCGTCATCTGGGCCGCGGACTCGGTCCACTTGCGAAGCAGGTTAATTACGTCGTCGCGCGACGTCGTCGTGAGATCGAACGCCGCGACGTAAGTGTGTGCCTGCTGCGGCGTCACGATGCCGCCCTGGTGTTCGCCATAGAACGGTTCGACGGCGAGCATCGGGTCGGTGGCCATGGCGTGATGCTTCGCCTCCGCGGCTTTAGCGAGGCCGCTTGCGGCGCCCAGGCTCGCCCCGAGCGCGGCGCCGGCCTTGAGAAAGCCGCGGCGCGCGGGGCGCGATGGGGTATTGGGGATATCGTCGGAGGACATGATTATTTCGCCAGCACGAGAGTGTTCACGTCGTCTTCCACGTAGTAGAAGCCGTCGCCTGCGGGGGTCAACGCGATGCCGAATAGGTCGCCGTTGCCCGGCGGGGTTTGCGCGCGGTCCGTGTCGATCCAGCGCGCGTAAAGCTGTTTCGCCGCAACGGGGTCGATCTCGACGACCTGGCCGTTGAGCGCATTCGTCACGAGCAGGTGGCCCTGCGGCGTCGCGATCATGGCGAGCGGGCGGTGCAGCAGACCGTCGGCGGTAAGCTGACGGCCCACGCCTGCGCTCGTGTCGCGCGTGAGCGGGTCTTCGATCACGTTGATGCGGTTGCCGATCGCGTCGGATACGTAAAGCAGCTTGTTGTCGGCCGAAAGCGCGAGGCCGGTCGGACCGACGAGAAACACGCCCTTGTCGGCCTGCGCGCCAAAGCCGCTCGCCACCACCGTTTCGCTCTTCACGACCGGCGCCTGGCCGCTCGGGATGTCGAGGTCGAGGCGCAGCACGGTGGCCTGCTTGAATACCGGCGGCGTGCCCTCGGCGCCGCCCACGCCGAAGCCCGCGTTGCTCACGAAGAGCGTGGCATGATCGCCGTTGTCGAGCACGGCCATGTTGCCCCACGGATCGTTGATGTTCGCACTGCTGATGGCCTTCGCGATCTTGCCGCTGCTGTCGAGCACGATCAGGCAGCCCGCGCCCTTCGTGCCCGTCGTGCCGTCGTTGCTCGGCGTGCTGCCCACGATGATCCAGCCGGACTTGAGCATCGTCATCGCGGTCGAGAGGCCGACGCCGCCGGGGCATTCCTTGAGGTCGCGCGGGATCGTTGCGAACAGCGTCATCTGCTTCGTGTCCGGGTGATAGTCGACGATCGTGCTGCCGGTGCCTTGCAGGTTCGACGCGTTGTTGAAGTTGTCCACCAGCACGTCGCCTTCCTTTACCGTGCCGGAGGAGACCGGCGCGACGTAGATCGCGTACGGGTTCTGGTCGCCGTTGTCGGGCACGGTGTTGATGAGCGTGGTGTGGTGCTTGACGGTTTCGAGCAGGCCCTGCGGGTCAGCGTGGGCGGCGAGCGGCGTGCCGCCGAGTGTGGCCGCGGCGGCAAGCGCGAGTGCGGCGCGGGTGGCGCGAACCGTGCATTGCAGGAGCGAGCGCGTAGCGTGTTTCATACAGAATCTCCGTGCCTCGCGAGACCGCCGCGCGTGCGGCGCGGCGACCCTGCGTGAGGGAAAGCGCGAGGACTTGGGGTTGGACATGGGGCGGTAGCGCTTCGAGGGCTTAGAACGTGATGTTGGTCCGCACGCCGATCACGAACGTGTTGCGCAGCGGCGCGGTCGGGTCCTGCGGGTTCTGGCCCGCGCCCGCGTTGAACGTGTATTGCGCGTCGGCCTGGAGCAGCCACCACGGCGTGACCTGATATTGATAGGTGGCTTCGAGCGTGGTCTCCTGCGTGCGCACTCCGTACGGACCGCCTGAGGCCATGCGTGAATCGAGGTCGAGGTCGTGCACGTTGTTACCGACCTTGATGTACGTCGCGGCGAGGCCGATGCTGTCGTCGTCGCGGCCCTTGAAGGGCGCCTTCATCACGATCCCGAGATTCGCCGCGAAGCTCACCAGATTGCGGTCGCCGGGCGCGCCCATCACGCGCGCGAATACGCCGATGCTGCGCGGCTCGTCCGGGTCGGGACGCCAGATCATCTGGTCGGCCACTGCGTAGAAGCTGTAGTTGCCCTGATGCCGTGCCGGCGTGCCGGTCGAGGCAGGGTTCGCGAGCGAAAGGCCGGTGTTGTCGAAGCGCTGGTCGTCGAACGGGCCGTTGTTGTACCAGAAGCCCAGCTTGTAGGTACCCGGCAGCCTGCGGTTGTCGGCACTCACCAGCTCGCCTTCGGCCGGCTGGTTGATGGCGTACTGCAGCTCGCCGATCCAGAGCGTGCCGTTGTGCAGATTGAAGTTCGTACCACTAAGGTTATCGGGATTGTTGCCGAGCGGGTCGCCGGCAAACACGCCCGCGAGCGCGGTGAGCGAAGGCGTGATCTGTCCGCGTACGCGCACGCCGAGTCCGGCGAGCGGATAGGCGGGGCCGCCGGAAGGCATGTCGTACGAGGGCAGCGCGGGCCAGCCGAACATCGTGTTGACGAAGAGCGCCGCATACTGGCTCGTGATGAATTCTTGATCGATACTTTGCTGACCGATCTTCACGTCGAGGCGCTTGTCGAGGAACGACTGCTGATACCAGAGCTCCCAGAGGCGCGTGGTGGACGTGGCCTCAATGCCGCTTGCCGTATTCAGGGTGCCGAGGTTCGACGTGCTCAGGTTGGTGCCGTGAATCTGCAGTCCGCTCACGTTGAAGAGGCCGCCCGGAATGCCAAGCGCCTTGCTCGTATCGACCTGGACTGTCGCGGTGGTGAGGCCGTCGTAGGCGCCGCCGGTCCTGAGGCCGCCGCGCAGGTTCGCCAGGTACTCGCTCGTTTCCGTGAGCTGGAACGTCACGCCGTATTTGCCGAGCCACGGCCGCAATCCGCCCATGTCGCCGAGCATGCTCTCGCGCGTCCAGAAGCCGGTCCAGAAGTTCGTCGGCTGCGCCTGGATGGCGAGATCGGCTTCGGGTGCTTCGGGTGCCGCGTCGGGGTTCGCGTTGCTCTGTGCGTGAGCCGCGCCGCAGGCGAACGTCGTGCTTGCGGCAAGCGCCGCGATGGCGCGCAATGCAGGTGTGCGCCGACGCGTCGCACGGCGGCGCGCGCCGCTGTGCGAGCAGGTTAGCGGAGCCCCGCGGACTAACCGGGTCGATTCCATCGTATTCCTTACTTATTGAATGATTGCGTGATTGTCGCTTTGGCGTTCATTATTCGCGAACCACTGAATACCCGACATCTCCAGACGGCGCCATCGTACTCATTGACAATGCGGGCGTCAACAGAAACGAGAATGATTCGCAATTGTTTTACTCAGGGTCATCTGTATCCTTACGAATTGCTGTCTGATGGCGCACCATGCATTACAGATGGCTGGTTTTTCGCGATTCAGTCAGACGGATGAAGTCGCGCGGCATCTCGGGCATGAATGGGCGCACACTGAACGAACCGACCATAAAGGGGGCTCATGACAGACATCCAGGCGCGCTACGAAGTCGATCTCGACCGGTACTTCGAGCGCATCGGCTACGATGGACCGCGCGCCGCGACGCTTGCCGTACTGCGCGACCTGCATCGTCTCCATCCGCTCGCCATTCCGTTCGAAAATCTCGATCCGCTCGCCGGACGGCGCGTGTCGGTTGCGCTGCCGGACGTCGTCGAGAAACTCGTCGCGCGACGCCGCGGCGGCTATTGCTTCGAGCACAACACGCTGCTGGCGCACGTACTCATCCAGCTTGGCTTCGAGGTGACGCCGCTCGCCGCACGCGTGTTGTACGGCCGCGAACCCGGCGCGCGCACGCCGCGCACGCACATGCTGTTGCGAGTGGAGGCGGAGGGCGATTCGTGGCTCGCCGATGTCGGCTTCGGCGGCGCGACGCTGTGCGCGCCGCTCTCGTTCTCGACCGAAGCGGAGCAGCAAACGCCGCATGAACCGGCGCGGATCACGAGGTCGCCGGCGAACGGGCGCAAGCTCGAACTGTTCGACGGCGAGAAGTGGATCGACCTCTACCGCTTCGAATTGACGCCGGCGGAATGGGTCGATTACGAAATGGCGAACTGGTACACGTCCGCGTCGCCCGAATCGTTTTTTACGTTCAGCCTGATCGCATGCATCGCGCGCGAAGGCGGCCGGGCGATCCTCTTCAACGAGCACTTGAGCGAGCGCGACGCGCAAGGGCGGGTTATCGAGGAACGCACGATCGCAAGCGCAGAGGAACTCGCGCAGTGCCTGCGCGAACGCTTCGGCATCGATCTCGCGCGCGGCGACGCGGCACAGTGCGTCGATGCCGCAGCGCTCTACGCACGCATGATGTCGCGCGGCGCAAAGCGGTAAGCGGGTGAATGCGCAAGCGCAAGGAGGCCATCGTGAGCCGGCCGCTAATGACGAAACCGTTGATGACGAAACTATTCGTCGAGGTCGCGATCTGGTTCGGGCTGATGGGCGCGCTATTGTTCGGCTCGGCGGGCACGCTCGCATGGACGGCCGCGTGGCTCTGGCTGACCGGGTGGGCCGTATGCGGCATCTGGATCGGTCTGTGGCTCGCGCGCGAAGATCCGGGCCTGCTTGCCGAACGCCTCGCGCCCTTCGCGCAACGCGAGCAGCAGCCGTGGGACCGCGTGTTCATGCTGTGCGTTTCGGTGGGCTTTGGCGCGTGGTTGTGCCTGATGGGCATCGACGCCGTGCGCAAGGGCTGGTCGAACGTGCCACTGTGGCTCGGCGTGCTGGGGGCGATCGCCATAGCCGTCGACATCTACGCGACGCGCGCCGTTTTCGCGGCGAACCGCTATGCGGCGCCGGTCGTGAAGATCCAGCTCGAACGCGGGCATACGGTCAGCGACAGCGGCCCGTATGCCTGGGTGCGCCATCCGATGTACGCCTTCGCGCTGCTCTTTCTTGTCGGCACGCCGCTCATGCTCGGCTCCTGGTGGGGACTTGCGTGCGTGCCGTTCATGGTCGTGGCGATCGGCTATCGCGCGGTGCGCGAGGAGGAGGCGCTTGCGGAGAGTTTGCCCGGCTACCGCGAATACCTGGCGCGCGTGCGTTATCGCTTCGTGCCGGGCGTGTGGTAGGGCACGGCCCGGTCTTGCAGGTCAGGGTGCGGCGGGGGCGGGCAAAGTTTCGGCATAACGGCGATAAAGCCAGGCGAGCGCCGCACTGGTAAGCAGTGCGAACACGATGTTGCCGACGCTCTGGCCGATGGCGAGCGCGGTGAGCCAGCCTGGCTTCTGCACGATCTGGGGCGAGACGCCCGCAAGGCCCATGCCGATCAGAATGAGCAGGCCGCCCACGGCGACCGGCAGCGCCGCAACGAAAGTCACGCCGAACAGGTTCCAGAAATGCCCTCGGCTATCGCGCCATGCGGCGCCGAACGCGATCGGGCTGCCGATCGAGAGCGCGGGAAAGAGCAGCGAGAGACGCACCGAGACGAACATCCAGATCACGACGACCACCAGTACGAGGAACGCTGCGCCGCCCTGATAGCGAGGCCTCAGCACGAACCATAGCGTGAGCGCGAACGCGCCGAGCGCGACGGCCAGGATGAGGCCGACCGCGAAAATGCGCAGGAAAGGCTTTCCCCCGGCCGGCATGAGCGGCGTGGCCCGCTCGCCCAGCAGCACGAAACGCGAGATCTTGAGCGTGAACCAGAGATAGATGAACGAGTTCAGGACCGAGGCGAGATTGCCGAGTGCGATGAGCCCGGCGGAGGGCGTTGCGCCTTCGGCCGGCACGGGCCGGCCCGCGAGCCCGAACCAGCCGAGCGCCGCGTAGGCCACGAAGGTGCCCGCGACGAGGAGCGGCATTTGCACGGCGGCTTGCCAGGCGCTGGACCACGCGCGCTTGACGCATTCCATGAAGGTCATCTGTTGCATGTCGTTTTCGCCGGAATTACAGACAACCTGCAGTCTAACGCGGCGCGGCGAAAACGAGTGCGCTTGCGATGGTCACTTCACGGCGAACAGCGTGAGGTTCATGAGAACCTTGAACGCGAAGCCGAGCGACACCGCCGCGCCCACGCCCGCGCACCACAGGAGGACGAACCAGAGCCAGCCGGGCAGCGCGCGGCCGCGCTTCGCATTAGTGGTAGTGATGGGTGTCGCCATGACGCACCTTGCCCCTGAAGACCCAGTACCCGAGCGCTGTATACGCAAGGATGACTGGCAGAATGAACGCCGCGCCCGCGAGCGTGAACACCTGGCTCTCGCGCGGCGCGGCCGCTTCCCAAAGCGTGAGGCCTTGCGGAATCGCATAAGGCCAGAGGCTCACGAGAAGGCCCGCGTAGCCGAGCAGCACGAGTCCGATTGCGGCAATGAACGGTGTTTTGTGATGGCGCGCATGGACGGCCCAGCGCATCCACGCGGCGCAGGCGAGCACGAGCAGCGGCACCGGAGCGAGACGCCAGAAGAGGCCCGAGCGGAACCAGCGCCCGGCAATGGCGGGGTCTTGCAGCGGCGTCCACAGGCTTACGAGAGCGATGAAGCCGAGCAGCATCACCGTGAGCGGCCACACGAGCTTGCGCAGGCGGCGCTGCAGATCGCCCTCGGTCTTCGCCACGAGCCAGCAGCAACCAAGCAGCGCGTAGGTGGCGACGAGCCCGAAGCCCGATAGCAGGCTGAACGGCGTGAGCCAGTCGAAGGCGCTGCCCGCGAAGCGACCGTCGTCCATCGGGATGCCTTGCAGGAAGGCGCCCAGCGCGATGCCCTGGAAGAGCGCCGCGCCCGTCGATCCGCCGATGAACGCGAGGTCCCAGAGATGCTTCGTGCGTTTGGCCTTCGCGCGAATTTCAAACGACACGCCGCGGAAGATCAGGCACGCGAGCATGAACACGAGCGGCAGGTAGAGCGCGGAGAGCACGGTCGAATAGACAATGGGAAATACGGCGAAAAGCCCCGCGCCGCCCAGCACGAGCCAGGTCTCGTTGCCGTCCCATACCGGCGCGACCGTGTTCATCATGAGATCGCGTTCCTCCTCGTCGGGAAAGAGCGGAAACACGATGCCGATGCCGAGATCGAAGCCGTCCAGCACCACGTAGAGAAGAACACCGAGCGCGATGATCGCGGCCCAGATGACGGTGACGTCCATTTGCTTGCTAGCCTCGTAACGTTGAATGCGGAAAGCGTCAGGCGTCGATCAGCTGATCGGCGGCGGACATGGGGCGGCGCGCGGTCTGGTTCGCGGCGAGCGCGGGGTGTGCCATACGCGGCTCGTGCGGTTGGCGCTGCGGGTCCGGCTGGCGCGGTTCGCGAGGTGTTTCGCCGGGCAGGGCGGGGCCTTTGCGCAGCAGCTTGAGCATGTAATAGATGCCCGTGCCGAACACGAGGAAGTACACGACCACGAACGCCATCAGCGAAACGCCGACCTGCTGCGTCGTGAGCGGCGACACCGCCTGCGCCGTTCGCATCACGCCATAGACCACCCAGGGCTGGCGGCCGGCCTCGGTCGTCACCCAGCTCGCGAGCAGCGTGGCGAATCCGGTCGGCCCCATCGCGAGCGCGAAACGCTGAAAGCCGCGCGACTCGTAGAGCGTGCCGCGGCGGCGCAGCACCCAGCCGGTCACGGCGAGCAGAATCATCAGCAGACCTAAGCCGACCATCACGCGGAAGCTCCAGAACAGGAGCGGCGAATTGGGCCGCTCGTCGGCCGGGAATGATTTGAGGCCCTTGATCTGGCCGTCCCAGCTATGCGTGAGAATCAGGCTGCCGAGGTGCGGAACGGAAACGGCGTAGCGCGTCGTTTCGGCCTGCATGTCGGGAATGCCGAAGAGATTGAGCGCGGTGCCGCCTTGTTCGGTGTCCCAAATGCCTTCGATCGCGGCGATCTTGGCGGGCTGGTGTTCGCGCGTGTTCAGGCCGTGCGCGTCGCCCACGAAGGCCTGCACCGGCGCCAGCACGAGCAGAAGGCCGAGCGCCATCGAAAACATCTTCTTGATGGCAGGGTCGCGGCGGCCCTTGAGCAGATGCCATGCGCCGCTCGCGGCGACCACGAGCGCGGCCACGATGAACGCGGCGATCGCCATGTGCGCAAGGCGGTAGGGGAACGACGGGTTGAAGATGATCTTGAACCAGTCGGTCGGCACGACGTGCCCGTTCACGATTTCGAAGCCTTGCGGCGTCTGCATCCAGCTATTCGAAGCGAGGATCCAGAACGTGGAGATGAGCGTGCCGACGGCGACCATGAGCGTTGCGCCGAAGTGGGCGCGCGGGCTTACGCGGTTCCAGCCGAACAGCATGATGCCGAGGAAGCCTGCCTCGAGAAAAAACGCGGTCATGACTTCGTACATCAGCAGCGGCCCGGTGACGGGGCCTGCGAACGAGGAAAAGCCCGACCAGTTGGTGCCGAACTCGTAACTCATGACAACGCCGGAAACGACGCCCATGCCGAAGGCGACGGCGAATACTTTGGACCAGAACAGGCAAAGGTCCTTGTAGAACGGCTGGCGGGTTTTGAGCCAGCACGCTTCGAGCACGGCGATGAAACTCGCGAGCCCGATGGAGAGCGCGGGAAAGACGATATGGAACGAGACTGTGAAGGCGAACTGCAGCCGGGCGAGGTCGAACGCGGAGAGTGACGTGTGCATGTGCGTGCCTGTTGCTTGCATACCGGGAAACGTCGCACGGCGCGGCAGAGGGGGCTGCTCTTGCGTGCGATGGACGTAAGCGTAGGGGAACGGCGGTGGTTTTGCTGCGCCGCAAACTGCGCCAGCATGTCGCAGAAGTCAATCTCAAATCGACAAAGGTATGCGCTAACGCATTGATAAAGATCAATTTAAATTAAGTGCGCGAGATGCACTGAATGGACGTGAGGGGGAGCGCAGTGCGTCAATACACCGCGCAGAGGGACGGGGTGCGTCAATGCGTCGTCGTGGACGGCCTGGTGGAACTGCCCCGGAGATATTCAAACGCGCTTTGCCGTGCGATCGTCGCGTACGCCGCAAAACGAAAAAGATAAGGATGACGATGTAATCGCGGTATCCGTGCGGATCGCGCCACGGCTTGCCGGCCGTCGCCGCCAGTCGGCGAGCGCGAGCGCCGCGAGCAGGCACGCGCCCGTACCCGCCTGCGCTTGCAGCGCGATCTGGCCGAGGCTGCGCGAAAGCGTGCCGGTTGCGGCGGTGTCGGCGAGCGCGGGGCGTGCATCGGCGTGCGGATGGGCGGGCATGGGGAAAGCATGGCGAGCATGGGCGATGCGCGTCGCTTCCGCGTGCTTTAGCGTTGATAGTTGCTATTTGCTTCGCACGAGAGGGCGTTCGCCGCGCCAGTGCGCACCGGATTTGCCCGCCGCGTTACGATATGTGCACGGCGATGCTGGCAGCCAGCCGGCGCTGCATGGAGCCGCGGTAAGCGCTGAAGCTGGCGCCAACTCTGATCAACAGCTCTGCATGGGATCAGAGTAAGCGCTAAAGCGCCAACTCTGATCGACAGCTCTGCATGGGATCAGAGTAAGCGCTAAAGCGCTAACTCTGATCGACAGGAGACGGGCGATGCGTGAAGTGCGTTGGGCATCCGAAACCAGCGAGGGCGTCGAGCATCTGGCGTTCGACGCGAAGCACGGCACAAACGGCGACGTGATCCGCGTGGAAAGCGTGGTCGTCGGGGAGCGCTACGGCAAGGCCTATGGACTGTGCTACGCGATCGAGTGCGATGCGCGCTGGCGAGTGACCTGGGCGGCGCTGCGCGTGATGGGCGGCCGCGCACTCGTCCTCCGCGGCGACGGAGAAGGCCATTGGCGCGACGGCGAAGGGCGCGTGCTCCACGCGCTGGAAGGCTGCATCGACATCGATATCGCCGCGACGCCGTTCACGAACACGCTGCCGATCAAACGCCTCGGCCTCGAACGCGGCGAGCGCAGGCCCATCTGCGTCGTGTACATCGCCGCGCCCGAGCTGGAGCCAATGCCGGTCGAACAGGCCTACGTCTGCATCGAACCCGGGCGCGAATATCGCTACGAGGGCATCTTCCGCGACTTCACGGCGAATCTGCGCGTGGACGAGGACGGCCTCGTGATCGACTATCCCACGCTGTTTCGCCGGCTGCCGCCGCGGGGGCGCTGATAGCGGCCATCAGCCGGAAAACGCGCGCATCAGGCCGCGTTGCCCGCACCCTTGCCGAACAGCAACTGCTCGATCAGCGTGTTGTCGATGGTCTCGTTGTTGAGCGTGCGCGCCAGCAGCTCGCCCGCGAGCAACTGCGGCGAAAAAACCATGTCGGGCTGCAACAGGCGCAGCCGCTGCAGGTTGCGGCTGTCGTTCACCAGCGCCACGGTGCGCACCTTCGGCGCGAGCTCCTTGATCGCGAGAATCACGAAGGCGTTCTCGGCGTCGTCCGAGCGCAGCGCGAGCGCGGCGAGCGCGGTTTCGGCGCCCGCACTGTGCAGTGTGGCGGTGTCGCTCGCGTCGCCGACGATGAGGTCGGTCTGCGCGGGATAAGTGTGCGGCGTGTTGGGCGCGACGATCACGGTCGCCGCGTAGCCGCGCTTGACGAGCCCCGCGTATACGCTGTGCGCGAGCGGCGACGCGCCGACGATCAGATAGTGGTTCTTGCGGGTCACGTTGGAGATGCCTCCCTTCACGATGCGTTTCAAATGGCCGCCGATCACGGGTCCGATCACGGCGCTGATCGACGTCGCGAACACGGTGATGCCGAGCACGATGATCGAAGCCGTGAAAAGCCGCGCCGTGTCCGAGCGCGGCACGATATCGCCATAGCCGACCGTGGACATCGACACGATCGAGAAGTAGAACGCCGTGACGAAGTTGCGGATCGGCGGCGCGAAGTCGTCGCCCAGGTAGAGCGAGCCGAACACCGCGTAGACGATCAACGAGCCGATGCTAAGGAATGCGAACAGGGAGCCCGCGGCCAGGCTCGCCCGGTCGAAGCGGCGCCAGTAGTAAATGAGCGCGCAGGCGAGCGCAAGCGTGAAGGCGGCGAGCGCATGGCTGCGATAGTCGCCCCACAGGCAAATGCTGGCCGCGGCCGCGAGCAGCACCAACGCGAGCACCCACGCCATGCGCGCCCGCAATGCAATGCCGATCGACATCGTCGCGAGGCCGGTGGCGACCACCGCCTGGGGAAGCGCGAGCACGCCGAACGCATTGATGAGCGTGATCCAGTCTTCGAACCAGTTGCCGCGCGCGTGTTCGAGCGCTTTCTGCGCGACCGGGCGCACCAGCATCAGGCCGTTTACGACCAGCAGCAAGGCCAGGTAGCCGTGCGGCACGAGAGCGATGGCGTAGCCGCGCAGGCGGCGCGCGAACGTTTTCATTGTTGCGCTTGCTGGGCTTGCTGCGCCTCGGCGGCCGCTTGCGTCTGCACGATATGCAGCTCGCGCGTGCGCAGCGGCAGCGAACACTGCGCGTCGTTCAGCGTCTGGCGCACTTTGCGCGACAGCTCCCAGCGCAGGTCCCAGAACGTGTCGATGTTCGACCACGCGCGCACGTTGAGCACGGCGGTGCTGTCGTCGAAGCGCATCACCATCACTTGCGGCGCGGGCGAGGCAAGCACGCGCGGGTCGTCGGCGGCGAGCGTGCGCAGCGCGGCGATGGCCCGGTTCACGTCGTCGCGCACAGACACTTCGACTTCCAGGTCGAGCCGGCGCGTGGGATTGCGGCTGAAATTGCGGATCGAGTTGCTCCACAGGGCGCTGTTCGGCACGTATTCGCAGATGCCGTCGGGTTTCGTGAGGCGCGTCGTGAAGAGGTTCACTGCCTCCACCGTGCCCGCCACGTTGCCGCCGCCGCCATCGATATAGTCGCCCACCCTGAACGGCCGCAGCAGCAACAGCATGATGCCGGCCGCGATGTTCTGCAGCGTGCCTTGCAGTGCGAGGCCGATGGCGAGACCGGCCGCCCCGAGCACCGCGACGATGCTGGCGGTCTGGATGCCGAGCTGCGAAAGCGCGCCGATCACGGCGACGAGCCGCACGCCCCATACGGCCGTATCGCGCACGATGGGGCGCAGCGTGGGGTCGATGCTGCTGCCGCGCCGCGCGATCCAGTTGGCCATGCGGCGCGCGAACCACCAGCCGAACCAGAGGATCGCGGCCGCCGCGCACACGCGCAGCGCGAGCGCGGAGAGCGCGTCCCACAGGAAGTTCCAGTTGGAGGGATGCAGGTGGGCGAGGAGAGATTCCATGGGTGATAAGTCCTTGTCTTCGGCGCCGTGGATCTGGCTCCGTTGCGAAAGGACGTATTGTACGAGCGGCGTTTCGCTTGCGGCGCGCGCGTGGCGTGCCGCAATGCCAGAAGGTCCTCGGGGGCGTCGTCAGCCCTTGGGCGGCGTATCCGCGCCGGGGCCGAGCGTGCGCTGCATGAGCGCCGTGTCGCGCCACTCGCCGTGCTTGAAGCCCACGCCGCGCAGCGTGCCGGTCAGCTCGAAGCCAAGGCGCTCATGCAGCTTGAGCGAACCGCCGCGCGGGTCGGCGACCACGGCGATCATCTGCCGCCACGGGCCTGCCTCGCAGCGCCCGATCAGCGCGGCGAGCAGCGTGTGGCCGAGACCACGGCCGCGAAAGGCCTCGTCGACGTAGATCGAGTCTTCGATCGTGTAGCGGTACGCCGGGCGCGGCCGGTAGGGCGTGGCGTAGCAATAGCCCGCCACGCGGCCGTCGATCTCGGCGACGAGCCACGGCAAGCCGTGTTCGCGCACTGCGCGGTGGCGGTGCAGCAGCTCGTCGAGCGAGGGCGGCGTTTCCTCGAATGACGCCGCGCCGTGCAGCACGTGGTGCGCGTAGATCGCGGCGATGGCGGGAAAGTCGTCGGCGGTGGCATCGCGCACGTGCGCTTGCGCGGGGGATTGCGGGTTCATCGATTCGAGCGGCGCGTAACGGACGGACGCGCAACAGGTTGGCATCCCTCACTATGCCTCGCGCAGACGGCCTTTTGAAGCGCGCCAAAAATCCCTCGCGCGCAGGCACATGCGGGCGCGCGCCGAATCGGCCGTTCAAACGCGCTGCGTTCGCGCGCCGTTGCCGGCAGACGGCGCGGCCGTCGCGCGCCCGAACCGCCGCGCGCCGGCCACGCAGGCGATCACGACGGCGGTGACCGCGATCATCGCGGGCGGCACGGACTCGTGCAGCAGCAGCGCCGCGAGCACGAAGCCGAAGAACGGCTGCAGCAGTTGCAGTTGTCCGACTCCCGCGATGCCGCCGAGCGCGAGCCCGCGATACCAGAACACGAAGCCGATCAGCATGCTGAAGAGCGACACATAGGCGAGCCCCCACCACGAGGCCGCGCCCACGGCGGCGACCGACGCGGGCCGCAGCCACCACGCGAGCGGCGCCATCACGGGCAGCGAGATCACCAGCGCCCAGCAGATCACCTGCCAGCCGCCCAGATGCCGCGAGAGCCGCGCGCCTTCCGCATAGCCGAGACCGCAGACGACGATCGCGCCGAGCATCAGCGCGTCGCCGAGCGGCGAGGCGTCGAGGCCGTGGCGCAGCGCGAACGCCACCACGGCGGCGCTGCCCGCGGCGGAAAAGAGCCAGAAGGTCGGTTGCGGACGTTCGCCGGCGCGCAGCACGCCGAACACGGCGGTGGCGAGCGGCAGCAAGCCGACGAACACGATCGCGTGCGCCGAACTCACGTGCTGCAGCGCAAGCGCCGTGAGAAGCGGAAAGCCCACGACCACGCCGAGCGCGACCACGACGAGCGGCCCGACCTCCGCTCGCGCGGGCCGCGCCGCGCGCAGCCCGAGCAGCAGCAGCGCGCCGAGCGCGCCCGCGATAGTCGCGCGCGCACCGGTGAGAAACACGGGATCGAGGCCGAGCACGGCGAGGCGCGTGGCAGGCAGCGAGCCGCTGAAGATGAGCACGCCGGCGAGGCCGCAGAGCCAGCCGTCGGTGGTGGAGTCGAGCGTTTTGCGCATGGGCGTCGGCAGGGAAGGCGTTGTCGGGAACCCGATGATGCGCGCCGCGTCCGCCGAAGGTAAGCTACAGATCAGTACAATTCGTTCAAACTGTATTGAATACGGAGCAGTACAGATGAAAGGCATGGCAAGAACCGAAGCCCCGCCCATGACGCGCGTCGAGCAGGTGATGCATGCGCTGCGCGAGCGTATTGCCGCGCGCTCGCTGGCCGCCGGCGCGCGCGTGCCGTCCATCCGTGCGATGAGCGAGCAGCTTGGCGTATCGAATTCGACGGTGGTCGAGGCTTATGAACGCCTCGTCGCCGAAGGCACGCTCGTTGCGCGCCGCGGGGCGGGTTTTTTCGTGGCCGGGCATGCGCCGCCGCTCGCGCTTGCCGCGCTCGGGCCGCAGCTCGACCGCGAAATCGATCCGCTGTGGCTCACGCGCCAGTCGCTCCAGACCGAGGCCGGCGCGTTGCGGCCCGGCTGCGGCTGGCTGCCCGACTCGTGGTTGCCGCAGGACGCCGTGCGGCGCGCGCTGCGCGCCATTGCACGCGACCCGCGCTCGCAGCTCACCGACTACGCCTCGCCGCACGGCCTCCCCGCGCTGCGCCAGCAGCTCGCCTGGCGTCTCGGCCAGCACGGCGTGGAAGCCGCACCCGAGCAGATCCTGCTGACCGACGGGGGCACCCAGGCGCTCGACCTGCTGTGCCGCCTGCTGCTGGAGCCCGGCGACACCGTGCTCGTGGACGATCCATGCTATTTCAACTTCCAGGCACTGTTGCGCGCGCATCGCGTGCATGTGGTCGGCGTACCGTATACGCCTGCCGGCCCCGATCTCGCGGCGTTCGAGCGCATGCTCGCAGAAGCTCGCCCGCGCCTTTACGTGACGAATTCGGCGATCCACAACCCTACTGGCGCGACGCTCGCGCCCACCGTCGCGCACCGGCTGCTGAAGCTCGCCGGGGAGCACGATCTCCTGATCGTCGAGGACGACATCTTCGCCGACTTCGAGATCGAGCCTGCTCCGCGCCTCGCGGCATTCGACGGGCTTGCGCGCGTCGTCACGATCGGCAGCTTCTCGAAGACGATGTCGGCGGCGGCGCGCTGCGGTTTCATCGCGGCGCGCGCGGACTGGATTGAGCCGCTCGTCGACCTGAAGCTCGCGGTGTCGTTCGGCAACGGGGAGCTGGTGGCCGAACTCGTGCATCGCCTGCTTGTGGACGGGACCTATCGACGGCACCTGGATGCGCTGCGCGCCAAGCTCGCCGACGCGATGGGCGAAACGTTGCAGCGGCTTTCGGCGCTCGGCCTCGCCGCGTGGACGCGTCCCAGGGCGGGCCTCTTCGTGTGGGCGCAATTGCCCGGCGGGCTCGACGCCGCTCAGGTCGCGCGCGAGGCGCTGGCCGAAGGCGTGGTGCTCGCGCCCGGCAACGTATTCAGCGTGTCGCACAGCGCGGGCGCGTTTTTGCGCTTCAACGTTTCGCAGTGCAATCGGCCGAAGGTCTACGAGACGTTGCAGCGCGCCATGGAGCGTGCGGCGCAGCCAGCCTGAATACGGCTGACCGCGGGGCTGACTACGTGGCTGACTGCACGACTGACTGCGCCCTGCGCCAGGCGGGCGCACAGGCCGTTTGCGCGAGGGCGTGTGCGCGGCCGGCGCTCAATGCTGCTTGCGCAGCGGCACGTCGCGCAGCAGCCAGGAAAGCGCGAACGAGCACACCACCACGCACGCGGCCGCGAGATAGACCGTGTGCAGCGCGCCGGCGAAGGCGTCGAGATATTGCGCGTGCAGCGCGGGCGGCAAGTGGCGGATTGCGTCGGGCGTGAGCGGTTGCGGCAGCTCGACATCCGCCGCGAGCACCTTTTCGAGCCGGGCATGCAGCCCGTGCGAAAACACCGCGCCGAACGCAGCCACGCCCACCGAGCCGCCGATCGAACGGAACAGCGTCGCGCCAGACGTGGCGACGCCCATATGGCGAAACGCCACGGCGTTTTGCACGGCGAGGATCAACACCTGCATCACCATGCCGAGCCCGCAGCCGAGCAGGCCCATATAGAGATACATGCGGTGAACCGGCGTCCCGATCTGCAGGCGGGCGAGCAGCATCATCGCGATGGCCACGAGCGCGGTGCCCGCGATGGGGAAGATCCGGTATTTGCCGATCTTGCTGATGATGCGCCCCGTGATGATCGACATGACGAGCACGCCGCCCATCATCGGCAGCATCTGCATGCCGGCCTGCGAGGGCGTCGAGCCCTTCACCACCTGCAGGTAGAGCGGCAGGAACGTGACCGAGCCGAACAGCGACACGCCCACAATGAAGCCGATCAGGCTGGACAGCACGAAGGTGCGCTCGCGAAAGAGTTCGAGCGGCATGATCGGTTCGACGGCGTGCTTTTCCTCGTGGACGAAGCCCGCCACGGCCACGATGCCGAGCAGGAGCGTGAGCCACAGCGTGGGCGACGTCCACGGCAGGAGCGAGCCGCCTTCGCTCGTAAAGAGAATGAGACAGGTGAGGGCGGCCGCGAGCCAGCCCGCGCCCATGTAATCGATCACGTGCTTCACGTGCGCGGCGCGCGGCTTGAACACGGCGCCGATCACGAGGAGCGCGAGTGCGCCGAGCGGCAGGTTGATATAGAAGATCCAGCGCCACGACAGATGCTCGACGAGAAAGCCGCCGAGCAGCGGCCCGATCACGGTGGCGATGCCGAACACGCCGCCGAACATGCCCTGATACTTGCCGCGCTGTGCGGGCGGAATGACGTCGCCGATGGCGGCCATCGTCACGACCATGAGGCCGCCGCCGCCGATGCCTTGAAGCGCGCGCAGCACGATGAGCTGCTCCATGTTCTGCGCGACGCCGCAAAGCGCCGAGCCGGCCAGGAAGATCACGATGGCGGCCTGCAGCACGATCTTGCGGCCGAACAGGTCGCCGAACTTGCCGTAGAGCGGGACGACGATCGTCGAGGTAAGCAGGTAGGCGGTGACGACCCACGAGAGCCGGTCGAGACCGCCCAATTCGCCGACGATGGTGGGCAACGCCGTCGAAACGATCGTCTGGTCGAGCGCGGCCAGCAGCATGACGAGCAGGAGCGCGGGAAACAGCAGCCGGATGGGCGGATAGCCGCCCGCATCGGCGGCGGCCGGGGCAGTCGGCCGCTGCCCGGCATGGGGTTTCGTGCTGGATTCCATCGCGTGCATCTGTCTTGAAATTAATTAACTTGGCGATTAATATTAGGGCAATTATTCCAGTTGGTCAAAATCTAAAACGTTACCGGATGAAAGCGGATATGAAGTCGCCAGAACGCCCTCAAGCCCGTGCAGACGGTGCGCCTGCGCCGGCTCCCGTGCGCGGCCCCGGTCGGCCGAGCGGCGGCCAGGGCGGCGCGGAGCAGCGCACGCGTCTGATCGAGGCCGCGCTTGCGCTGTTTGCGCGCCAGGGCACCGGCGACACGTCGCTGGCCGCCATCGCGCGCGAGGCGGGCGTGACGCCCGCCATGGTCCATTACTACTTCAAGACGCGCGACCAGTTGATCGACGTGCTGATCGACGAGCGCTTCGTGCCGCTGCGCGAGGCGCTCGGCGATATCTTCGATGCACATTGCGACGATCCCGTGGCCGCGCTCACCGCGCTCGCGCAGCGCTTCGTGGCAGTGGGGCGGCAATATCCGTGGTTTGCGCCGCTGTGGGTGCGCGACGTCATCAGCGAGGGCGGCGTGCTGCGCCAGCGTATGCTCGAGCGTGTCGGCCGCGGGCGGCATGAAAGAGCGCACGCGGCCATCGCGCACTGGCAGCGCGAAGGGCGGCTCAATGGGGCGCTCGAGCCGTCGATGCTGCTCCATTCGCTGATGGGCCTCACGCTGCTGCCGCTCGCGACCGGCCAGGTGGGACTCGATGATTCGGGGCAGCATCGCCTCGGCGCCGAGGAAATCGCGCGCCACGCGGTCGCGTTCATCACGCAGGGCGTGGGGCCGGGGCGCAGCGCGGCCTGAAGGGAGGGCGATAGCGCGTCGCAAGCGCGGATTTCGCCGGCGCGCGGTGCGGCCGTGGTAGTCTCCGGGACTTTGGCGGCATGGCTTCCGCGCCGTTCCGCGCAATCCGCGCAATCGCTTCCGGTCGAGGTCCGGTCTGGCTTCTTCTTCCGCTTCTTCAGCTTCTTCCGGCGCAGCGCCGGCCATCGTCTGGTTTCGCGACGATCTGCGTCTCGCCGACCACCCGGCGCTCGCGCAGGCGGCGGCGAGCGGCCTTCCGCTGATCTGTGTCTGGATTCACGATCCGCATGCCTCGGGCGAGCGCCCGGAGGGCGGCGCTGCGCGCTGGTGGCGTCATGAGTCGCTTCGCGCGCTGGATGCAGCCCTGGCGTCGCGCGGCGGCCAACTGGTGCTCCTGCAAGGCGACGAAGCGGCGACGCTCGAGGCGCTCGTCGCCGAATCCGGCGCGCAGGCCGTGTACTGGAACCGTCGCTATGGCGCGGCGCAGCGAGAGGCCGATCGTGCGCTCAAGACCGCGCTGCGAGAGCGCGGCGTGCGCGTCGAGAGTTTCAACGGTCAGCTTCTCAACGAGCCATGGACCGTGTCGAACCAGTCGGGCGAGCCGTTCCGGGTCTTCGGCGCCTACTGGCGCGCCTGTCTGCGCAGGGGCGATCCGCCGCCGCCCGCGTCCGAGCCCGAGCGGATGATTTTTCAATCGCTGCCGGCACGTCTTACCCGGCGCGCATCGAAGCTCGACGATCTCGGCCTCGCCCCGCGCGCGCCCGACTGGGCGAGCGGCCTGCGCGCCGCGTGGCCCGCGGGCGAGGAGGCGGCGCTCGAACGCCTGCGCGCGTTTCTCGCCACCGACCTCGACGCCTACGCCGCCGGGCGCGAAGAACCCGGCGACGCCGCAACGAGCCGCCTCTCGCCGTATCTGGCCGTTGGCGCGATCTCGCCGCGCCAGGTCTGGGCGGCGTTGAAAGCCGCGCAGCACGCGCAAGGGCGCGACTCGGCGCGGCGCGCGGCAAGCGCGGAAAAGTTCGCGAGCGAACTGGGCTGGCGGGAGTTTTGCCATTACCAGCGTTATCACTACGCCGACCTCGCCGCGCGCAACCTGCGTCCCGCTTTCGACGCCATGCCCTGGCGCAAGGACCCGGCAAGCCTGCGCGCGTGGCAGTGCGGGCTGACCGGCTACCCTCTCGTCGACGCCGGCATGCGCGAGCTTTGGCATACGGGCTGGATGCACAACCGCGTCCGCATGGTCGCGGCGTCGTTCCTGACCAAACATCTGCTGATCGACTGGCGCGCGGGGGAATCCTGGTTCTGGGACACACTCGTCGATGCCGATCCGGCCAGCAATCCGGCCAACTGGCAGTGGGTGGCGGGCTCGGGCGTGGATGCGGCGCCGTACTTCCGCATCTTCAATCCGGTCCTGCAGGGTCAGAAGTTCGATCCGCGCGGCAATTACGTGCGGCGATGGGTGCCGGAACTGGCGGGCTTGCCGGACGCGCTCGTGCACGAGCCGTGGAAGGCGTGCGTGCAATCGCTGGCAGCGGCCGGCGTGCGCCTCGGCGAGAATTATCCGCAACGGATCATCGAGCATGAACTGGCGCGCCGGCGCGCACTCGAAGGCTATGCGAAGACCGCCGGGGCGAAGGGCCGCACCGCTTCGAAACAGAGCGGCAGGGCATGAGCGCGGCTTTCATCGGCCTGTCTTGTAGCCCGGCTATCGTGCGCGGCGCGGATGACCTTGCGCGCCGCGCCCTGGAACCGACGGCATCAAGATTGCTCTATCCAGACGGCCCGCGTTGCCGCTCGTTGCCGTATATCCGGCGTCAGGCCAGGTGCGCAACGCCGGTTGCGCGGCGAGCGGGCGAGACGCCGCAGCCCGTTTTTTGGCGTGGACAGGCCGAAGCGTTGCGTTTAGCCTCGCGCGGTCGGCCTGACAGACAGAAAGGCATGTAAGCACACACAATGAATGCAGTACACAAGCTCGACCGGACGACCATCGTTCTCGTCGAAGACGACCCGCAAAGCCGGGCGTCGCTGACTTCGCTGCTGGAGGCGGAGGGGGCTCGCGTCGTGGCGGTCGAAGACGCCGAAACGGGCGTCGAAGCAGCCCTCAACCTCCACCCCGACGCCGTGGTCTGCGATCTCGACCTGCCGGCCATGGACGGCTTCTACCTGATCCAGCGTCTGCGCGACTACGAGATTCGCGGCGATCACGCCCCGACTGTCGCGGTCGCGCTCACGGGCCATACCGACGAAAGCTGGCGTTTGCGCAGCATTGGCGAGGGGTTCCAGCACTTCATGACCAAGCCGGCGCGGCCCGAGGAACTCGTGGCGCTGCTGAGTGACGCCATCGACGCGCGCCAGTCGCTGTGACGCCGCGCACGTTGTGCCGCGAGGCGGGTTCGTATGGATGGCGCGACGCCGCGAGCCGCGGCGCCGTTGCCGTATCGCCCGCGCCTGCCAGCACGTCGAGGCGGGGCAACAGCGCTGCGCCGCCGGTCAGGATTGCGCGGCGGTCGCGGGCGTCGCAGCGGCGCCCGGCGGCGCCGACTGGCTGGCCTGGCCAGCCTGGCATTGCGCGCAGAGGCCCTTGAGTTCGATGCCGTCGCCGGCGAGCCGGTAGCCCGCGGCCTCGATTTGCGCGACGAGCGCCTGGCGCAGCTTCGGTTCGTTCAGCTCGGTGACGTTGCCGCACTGCTGGCAGACGACGAGGATGCCGTGCTGGCACTGCGTGAGGTCGTGACAGACGGCAAACGCGTTGATCGATTCGATGCGGTGAATGAGCCCCGCCGAAAGCAGGAAATCGAGCGCCCGGTAGACCGTGGGCGGCGCCGAGCCCGGATGGATCTGGCGCATTTCGTCGAGCAGCGAATACGCCTTGGTCGCGCGGCCCGAGGCGAGCAGCAACTCCAGCACCTTGCGGCGGATCGGCGTGAGCTTTTCACCGCGTTCGCGGCAATAGGCCTCGGCCATCGCGAGCGCGGACTCGAGCGACGCGCCGTGGGCGCCGTCGTGCGAGTGGGCGTGGTCGGGCGCCTCGCCGTGCGTTTCACCGTGCAAGGCTGCGGCGTCCGGGGACGGTTTTGCTGTCTTCATGCCTGCGATTATACGGGGCGCGCCGCCGGCCCGCCCGCGCTTGCTGTCAGCCGCATTACGTTCCGGCACGTCCCGGTGGCCACCCGGCCGTCACTCAGGTAAGCGGCAGATCGATGTACTTGCGGAAGCCCTGGCGCTGCGCAATCCGCTGATACCAGCGCTCGAGATTGGGCAGCGGCACGCGCTCCACGCCTTCGAGCCCGAACCAGCGGCGCGCGAACGAGCCGAGCACGATATCGGCGAGCGAGAAGCGTTCGTTTTCGAGGAAAAAGCGGCCTTGCAGATGGTGATCGAGCAGTTTCCAGAGCTTGCTTACCTGATCGAGGTCGGCGGCGATCTGCGCCGTGTCGCGCTTTTCCGGCGGCGTGCGCACGAGCCCGAGGAAAACCGGGCGCTCGGCGGGCGCGAGCGTGCCGATGGACCAGTCGAGCCAGCGCTCGATCGAGGCGCGCACCTTCGGGTCGGTCGGGTAGAGCAGGCTCGACGGACCATATTGCATCGCCAGATAGCGCAGGATCGCGTTCGACTCCCACAGCACGAAGTCGCCGTCCACGAGCGTCGGGATCTTGCCGTTCGGATTCATGGCGAGGTAGGAGGGTTCGTTGAGATGGCCGAACTGGCCGCCCGCGTCGAGGCGCTGGAACGGCAGTACGAGTTCATCGCAACACCACAGGACTTTCTGGACGTTCACCGAATTGGCGCGTCCCCAGATCGTGATCATCTGGCGCGTACTCCTTGCAAAGGGGAAAAAGGGTCAAGCCTGCCGCAGGCCGCCACGATACACGATTGCGCGCGACTTTTCCGCAGCCCGGCTTTTCGTAGAATAGGCGCTGCGCCGCGCGAGGCGTTCCTCCGCTGCGCCAGATCCGCGCGGCATCCGTCCCTGGCGTCCCGCGCGGCCGTCGAGCACACCCAACCCGCCCCGAGATTCGCCCATGGCCCGCATTGTCCCCGACGACTGGCAGCATCTCGAAGCCACTGGCGCCGCCGCGCGCGAGCGCGAAACGCTCGCGACGCTCGCACGCGGCCTGCCGAACGGCTATACCGTCTATCACGGCGTGCACTGGACGCGCCTCTCAGAAGGCTTCTCGGTGTTCGGCGAGGCCGATTTCGTGATCGTCAGCCCGGCCGGGCGCGTGATGATCGTCGAGCAGAAAACCGGCTTTCTGCGCGAAACGCCCAGCGGACTCGTCAAGGCGTACATGCAGACCGAGCGCAATGTGGCGATCGCGCTGGCACGCACGGTGGAAGGGCTGCACCGGCGCTTCACGGCCGCGTTCGGCGCGGGTACCTATGTGCTCGAAGCGCTGTTTTATTGCCCCGACCATATAGTGCGCGAGCCGGCTATCGCGGGCGTGAATCCCGCGCGCATCGTCGACGCCACGCGCAAGGCGCAACTCGCCGCCATCGTGCTCCAGGCCATGCCCGCCGACGAGCCGCGCCTGCCCTGCGCCGCGAAAATCCACCACTTTCTCGCCGACGAACTCTCGCTTACGCCCGATACCAGTGCGCTCGTCGGCGCGGCGGGCACGCTCGTCACCCGGCTCGCGGGCGGCCTCGCCACATGGGCGCGGCGGCTCGAATTCGCGCCGTTCCGGCTGCGCGTGATCGGCACGGCGGGTTCGGGCAAGACGCAACTGGCCGTGCAGGTCATGAAGGACGCGGTGGCGCGCAGCGCGCGCACACTGTACGTGTGCTTCAACCGTCCGCTCGCCGACCACATTGCGAAGCTCGCGCCGCCCGGCGTGAAGGTGGCGACGTATCACCAGCTATGCGACTGGGTGGCGCGCGACGGCGGCCACGTGCCCGACTTCGACGGCCCCGGTGTGTTCGACGACCTCGCGCGGCGCTTTGGCGAGACGCCCATTGACGAGCGCTGGCGGTTCGACGTGCTCATCGTGGACGAAGGGCAGGATTTCCAGCAGGCGTGGGTCGGCGCGCTGGAGCGCCTGTTGCGGCCAGGCGCGGCATGGTGGTGGCTCGAAGATCCGCTGCAAAACCTGTATGTGCGCGAACCGGTCGCGCTGTCCGGCTGGACCGTGCTGCGCGAGAACACGAACTACCGCAGCCCGCGCGACATTCTCGCGTTCCTGCGCGATGTGGCCGGACCGACCGTGCCCGCCATCGCGCAGCTCGCGGCGGGCAGTCCGTTCGACGGCTCCGACGTGACGGTGGCGAGTTGGGACGAGCGCGAACCCGAGGCGGGCGCCGAGCCCGGCGTGGTCGCCGCCACCAAGCGCGCCATTACCCAGGCGCTTTCGCTCGGGTTTCGCAAGCAGGACATCGTCTTGCTCTCGTTTCGCGGTCGCGGGCACTCGCTTTTCACGACGCTCGATCAGCTCGGCCCGCACCGGCTGCGCCACTTCACGGGCCAATACGACCTGTTCGGAAACCCGCAATACCGCGAGGGCGACGTGCTGCTCGATTCGATCTACCGGTTCAAGGGCCAGTCCGCGCCGTGCGCGATCCTGACCGAGGTGGACTTCGAGGCCTTCGACGAGCGCGCCGCGCGCAAGCTTTTCGTCGGCGCGACGCGGGCGGCCATGAAGCTGATCGTGGTGGCTTCGCCGCGCGCCGCCAGGTTCATCGAGGGGCAGCGCGCGCCGCAGTGACGCCCGAGCCGTCAGCGCCAGGCCGAGGCGCCGATCAGCGTGCCGGTGCGCGTCTGGGCGTTCCACCAGATCACGCGCAAAAGCGGCTCGCTCTGGGCGATCAGGATGGCCTGCACCGGATCGCTTTCGATGAAATGCGTGACGCCGCAGCGAATCGCCGCCGCAGCCTTGTGCGCGGCCGCGCCCGCAGCCGTTTCGTCATGCTCGGGCGTGCGCATGATGAGTTCGGGATGCCCGAAGCCATGACGCTCCAGCCAGGCAAGCGTGTGCTCGCGATCCGTTTCCGGGCGCCCCGTGACGATCGCGCGTGCGCGCTTCATGTCGATGCCTGGCAGGCGCTCGAACGGCGCCGGTGCGTCGCGCCCGGCGAACGCCGTAGCGAGGTCTTCGTCGTGGCGCGCTAGCGGAACGTCCGGCGGCACAACTCCGTCGAGGTCAATCGCATAGACCGCATATTCGTGGTCGTCGGCCATGCGCGTGGCTTCGCCCTTGCCGTCGCCAGACCAGTCGGCGCGGTAACGGTCGGTGTAGGCCTGGCGCTCTCGCGGGAAGAGCGCGAAATAGGCGCTCGCGTCGATCGAATAATCGGGGCGCAAACGGCTCTGGTCGTCGTAGGCGCCGGTGAGCGTGCGCACGACGAGCCCGTGCTCGCTCAGGAAAGCGATGCAGTCCACGAGCGTGTGGCCGCGCCCCGCGATGTCCTCGCACAGCAGCACTTTCGAGCCGGGCTCGGGCAGCGGCAACGTGGAATCCCAGCGCACTTCGCGCGTGACGCGGTCGTAGCGCAGGAACGCGACGCTCGCGCCGGTTGCGTGCGAAACCATCAGCGCGAGCGGTGCGCCGCCGCGCAGAATGCCGACCACGATGGCGAATTCTTCCGCGATCAGCATCGGCCGGAGCGATTCGATCCAGTGATCGAGCTGTTCGTAAGTGAGCGGAACGACAGGTTTATCCATGGGTTGAAAAGGGGCGACGTACCGCGTGTTCGCGGCGTAAACAGTGCGTATGCCTACGCGCGTGTACGTGAACGAGACGTCTATTGTCAGTGCAAGGTTTGACGATATTATGCCTATGCTCGCCGGCCCCTGCTGCCGGACGGATGGAAGAAGCGGCGCTGCGGCGCGACACAACACGCAAGACACACGACGACGCGGGTTATCGCGCGAAAAGGGTTCGGGCAAACATGCGGGATTTCAAGGAATGGCCAGGCGGGCGGTGCCGGGGCGCCGCGCGGCCGCAGTTTGCGCGCGTGGCCGCGCCGGAGCGTTCGTTTTCGCTCGATGTGGCCGGCGAGGCGACGACGGGCAACGCGGCTCGCGCGGCGTATCACGTTGGCGCGGCGGTCGACTCGAAATTCGCGTGGCAGATCACGTCGATGACGATCAAGCGATGAGTGGCCGGTGATGCGAGGTCCGTGGCGACGTCTGTTGCAGGCATTGATCTGGGTGGCGGCGCTCGCGCCGCCCGTGGTGGCGGTCGGCTATCTGCTCTACGCGAATCTGCTCAACCCGCAGGTCGTGCAGCGTCTCACCGGCAACTACGACGGCCTGTACTGGGACGCCGCGCAGCTCCAGATCGCCTACGCGCGCTTCGAGAGCCAGTTGCTGATGTACGCCGACGGCATCGATCGCGATCTCGACAAGGTGCGACTGCGCTACGAAGTGCTGCGCTCGAAGCTCAACGTGATGAAGGGTTCGACGCGCTCGCTCGAAGCCTCGCCAGGGCTGGCGAAGCGCCAGGACGACGACCTGGCCATTCTCGACGCGACGATCTCGCCGTTCGAGGCCGAAATCGCGACGCTCGCGGAGTATCCCGAACGCGCGGGACCCATGCTGACGGCGCTCGACCTGCACTGGACCCAGGTCACCGATCTCGCGCTGAACCGGCGCTTCGCCGACATTACCGAGCGGGAGGCGATCCGGCACGACTTCATCGCCAAGCGTCGCGAGCTGTTCGCGGCGGGGCTCGTGTTGCTCGTGCTTTCGGCGGCGGCGGCTGTGCTGCTCGTCATGAACGGCTACCGGCGCACGCGCCTCTTGCACCAGCAGCACGCGGCGCTCGAAGCCGAGCACCAGGCCAGTCGCGCCGCGCGCGAGGCGAGCATGGCGAAAGACGCCTTCCTCGGCATGATCAGCCACGAGCTGCGCACGCCGCTGCACGCCATCGTCTCGTCGATCGAACTGCTCGGCTTCAACTCGCACTCGGACGCCGACCGCAAGGTGATCCAGCGGCTCGAAACCGCCGCGCGCCAGCTCGAGGCGCAGATGAAGGACCTCACCGATTACGCGCGCCTCGGCGCGGGCAAGCTCGAACTGCGTCAGGAGGAGTTCGCGCCGCGCGAGCTGCTGCAATCCATCGTCGACCAGAACGAGCAGGCCGCGCGCGCGCGCGGCCTCGTGTTCGAGCATGCGTGGGTGGGACCGGCGCGGCCCGTGCGCGCCGACCCGCACCGCATTCGCCAGATTGCCAACAACCTCGTCACGAACGCGATCCGCTACACGGAGCGCGGCAAGGTACGGCTCGAATTCGCGCTGAAGGCGCTCCCGCCCGCCACGGGACCCTCGGCGGCGAACGCGCCCGAGGCGGCCGGCGTCCACGCGCTCGTCATCGTCGTCAGCGATACCGGACCGGGCGTGGGGACAGAGCAGATTCCGCTCATCTTCAAGGAGTTCACGCAACTCGACACATCGCGCTCGCGGCGCTACGAGGGCGCGGGAATGGGGCTCGCGATCGTGCGCGGGCTGGTCGAGCTGTTCGGCGGCACGATCGAGACGCAAAGCCGCGTGGGCGCGGGCACGACGTTCACGGTGCGCATACCGGTCGCGCCGGTCGTGCCGCCGCTGGCCGCGGCCGTGGCCGAAGCGGCGCAGCCCGCGCTTGCGCCGCCGCAGGTGCTCGTCGTCGACGACAATCCGCTCGTGCGCGATTCGCTCTGCGAAATGGTCGCGCACATGGGCTGCGACGCGCTCGCGGCCGCCGATACCGGCAGCGCGCTCGCCCTGCTCGCGACCGTGCCTTGCGACGTCGTGCTGCTAGACCTGCACATGCCGGGACGCGACGGCTACGCCTTCATGGCGGGACTCGAAGCGGCGCGGGGCACGCTCGCGCTGCCTCGCGTGATCGCAGTGAGCGCCGACGTGGCGGGGCTCGCGGTGCTTCCCGACCATGCCGGCAATGCGCCGGGCGGCGAGGGCGCGCTGTTCTTCGACCGGCTCACGAAACCGGTGCACTACGAGGTGCTGCGCGCGGCGTTGCAGCGCGCGCTGACGGCGCCGCGCGCGGCGGCCTGAAGACGCGGAAAATCGGGGCTGAGCGGCCTTAGCCGCGATTGAGCCGCTTCGAGAGGTCGGCGACGAGAATCGCCATGCGCGCCGGTTTTTCGTAGCACGCCACGTTGTAGTGGCGCACGACCTGGCTGATCTCCGATTCGCTGGCCTTGCCGGTCAGCAGCTCGCCGGTGAGCACGAAAATGGGCGCGTCGGGGTTTTCAGAGGCGCGCACGGTGCGGATGGCCTCCGCGGATGTCTGGTTGCCGAACAGCCAGTCGATCACCACGCCGTCGAACACCTGGCTGTCCAGCGCTTCGTTGAACGCCGTGAGGCCGTACAGCGCCAGCGCGGCGTAGCCGCTGTGCTCGAGGTAGTCGCGCAGGTTGTCGGCCGAGGACTGGTCGTCGTCGACGACGGCGATCAGCGGCTTGTCGGATTCGGCGCGGCGCGGGTAGATCTCGATCTTGTGGACCTCGCGCGCGTTCTGGTACAGCGCGCCGTCCGGGCGCACGACGCGCCACTGGCTCTGCTTTTCGTAGGCGACGAAGTCGGGGCGGCTGCCGGCCTCGACAGGCGCGCCGATCCACGCGGTGCACGGCAGTTCGGCCGCACTCACGCAGAGGACCGCCTCCTGCGCGCTCGCGCCCACCATGCCGGGATCGAGCAGTTGCGCGCCAAAGAGCTGCCCTGCCGGTTCGCCGAACGCTTCGGCCACTTTCTTGATCTGGGCGAGCGTCCACGGGCTGTTGCCGCGCAGCTTGCGGTGCCCTTGCGAAAAGCTCAGGTCAAGAATCCGGCACAGCTCGGTCGTTTGCTGACGCTTGCCGATGCCATGACGGCTCATCAGCTCGCGTACGCGCTCCGCGACCGAGGCCGAGTCGGTTGTGTAGGCAACGTTCGACATACTGCTTCAGGGGGAAGTCGTGGATCCGGTTTCTGATTCGTCGTGCCGTGGCGCCATGAGTACCATGTAACGGGGTCTCGCCCGGTCTGCGCACGGAAGCACGATATTCTAAACGCATCATTTGCCAAATGATGGCGCTATTTCAGCGAAATGTAATTCGGCACCGAATGGAAGGAATGCTGGCGATTATCCGGCGCCGTTTACGCCGGGCTTACGACATTCGGCGGCGCGGGTGGACGCGGCGGCGCGCGCGAGGAAGACGCACCATTTTGAACGCCTGGCGTCCGCATGCGTCGAATCAACCATACTGCGACGGGGGATATTGCGTGGAAGACGTGAGCAGCGACGCGACGTGGCGGCATCGAGCCGTGCCGTATTACAGCCAGTGGGGGAGCGCCGCGTGGGTGGCGCCCATCGTCGAGCGCGGCGCGGACCCGTGCGACGACCCGCTGTGGCGCGCGAGCGGTTTTGCCGATGCGGACGACTATCGTTTCTGGGCGAAGCGCCTGTGCGGTCTCGCCTGTCTCGAATCGGCGCTCGACTACTGGGGCATCGCGCATGCGCCGCGCGCGCAACTGCTCGAAGCGGCGCTGCGCCACGGCGTTTACCGCATGCGTGACGATGGCGGCGTGGACGGCCTGATTTACCGGCCGTTTGCCGCGTGGGTGGAGGCCGCATTCGGTGTGCGCGTGGAGGTGATGACCGACGAGGGCATCGAGGCGAGCGCCGCGCGGCTCGACGCCAATACGCTGGCGATCGTTTCCGTGAGCGCCGAGATTCGCTACCCCGAGCGGGCCAGCGCGAGCCGGGGCGGCCATCTGATCCTGCTGCACGGGCGCGACGACGGCGGCGTGTGGTTCCACAATCCTTCCGGCATCGCGCCGTATCAGTCCGATGCGTGGCTGCCTTATGCGACCGTGGCGCGATTTCATGCGCGGCGGGGGATGGCGCTCACGCGGCCGCGCTGAGCGCGCGGCGCTCAAGCCGGCTGCAGGCCGCCCAACAACTGCCGCACCCGGGAGAGATCGCGATTGAGCGCGCCCGCGTCGTCGAATAGCGCCGCGAGCCAGTCGACGAACACCCGCACGCGCGGCGACACCTGGCGCGACTTCACGAACGCGACCGACACCGGCGTCGGCAGCGGCTTCCACTGCGGCAGCACCTCGACGAGCGCGCCGCTGTCCAGGTACGGCTGGGCGGCGAGCAGCGGCGGCTGAATCAGGCCGTAGCCCTGCAATCCGCAGGTGAGGTAGGCGAACTCGTCGGAAACATGCACGAAGCCGTCCACCTTCACCTTGGTCGGGCTGCCGTCCACCTCGAAGTCGAATTCGAAGGGGCGGCCGGTGAGCGGCGAGAGAAAATTGACGACCGGATGCCGCGCGAGGTCGTCGAGCGTTTCGGGCGCGTCATGCTGCGCGAGATAGGCCGGGCTCGCGCAGGTCACGTGCCCCAGCACGCCGAGACGCCGCGCCGCGAGCCCCGAATCGGGCAGCGCGCCGAGCTGGATGCTGCAGTCCACGCCTTCGCCGACGAGGTCGACGTTGCGCAGGCTCACGCCGATCACGAGGTCGATCTGCGGATAGCGCGCGTGGAAGTCGTCGAGCGCGGGCAGCACGATCGCGTTCGCGATCAGGCCCGGCATTTCCACGCGCAGCCGGCCGCCGATCGCGTCGGGCGACTGGCGCACGCTCGCTTCCGCATCGTCGATGTCGGCGAGGATCTGCGAGGCGCGCTCATAGTACACGGCGCCCTCGGGCGTGAGCGAAAGACGCCGCGTGGTGCGCACGAGCAATTGCGTACCGAGCAGCGACTCGAGGTTCTGCATGAGCGTCGTCGCGCTGGCGCGGGGCATGTCGAGCGACTGCGCGGCTTTGGTGAAACTGTTTGTGTCGACGATGCGGACGAACGTGCGCATCGCCTGGATGCGGTCGATCACGGGCGAACTCCTTCGGTTTTCGGGCTTTTGAACGAGATCCGCGCTGCAACAGGAACAGGTGAGCCGCGTAGTGCGTGAAGCGCTGCGCGGCGCCGGCGTCTCGCGGAAAGCGACGCGCGGCAGTCAAACGTCGATGACAGTTGTGTGGCGGCGCACATGGCGCCGGCTCGACTACGCAAGGCCGAAAAAAGAGGCCTCGAAGCGGAAGGGCTGGCGGGCCGTCCGGAACGGACGACCCGGCGGGGCAGGGCGTGCGGTCGGAATGCGGGGCCGCTTATTTGCGCAGCGAATCGAGATCGATCACGAAGCGGTACTTCACGTCGCTCTTGAGCATGCGCTCGTAGGCGTTGTTGATGTCCTGCATCGTGATCATTTCGATGTCCGACGTAATGCCATGCTTGCCGCAGAAGTCCAGCATTTCCTGCGTTTGCGCAATGCCGCCGATCAGCGAGCCCGCGAGACGCCGGCGCTTGAAGATCAGGTTGAACACTTGCGGCGACGGGTGATCGTGCTCGGGCGCGCCCACCAGCGTCATCGTGCCGTCGCGGCGCAGCAGCTCGATGAACGGATTGAGGTCGTGCTGCGCGGCCACCGTGTTGACGATCAGATCGAAGCTGTTGGCGTGCGCCTTCATCTGCTCGGGGTCCTTCGAGATCACGACTTCGTCGGCGCCGAGGCGCTTGCCGTCCTCGATCTTCGAAGGCGACGTGGTGAACAGCACCACGTGCGCGCCCATGGCATGCGCGAGCTTCACGCCCATGTGACCGAGGCCGCCAAGGCCCACGATGCCCACCTTCTTGCCGGGGCCCGCGCCCCACGTGCGCAGCGGCGAATACGTCGTGATGCCCGCGCACAGCAGCGGGGCGGCCGCGGCCGCATCGAGGTTTTCGGGCACGCGCAGCACGAAGGCTTCGTCCACCACGAGCTGCGTGGAGTAGCCGCCGTAGGTGACGTCGCCGCTCACGCGGTCGTTGCCGTTATAGGTGCCGACGAAGCCGTTCTCGCAATACTGTTCGAGGCCTTCGGCGCAGCTCGGGCAGGTACGGCACGAATCGACGAGACAGCCCACTCCGACCAGCTCGCCCACCTTGTACTTCGTCACGCCCTTGCCGACTTCGGCGACGCGGCCGACGATCTCGTGGCCCGGCACGACGGGGTACATCGTGTTGCGCCACTCGTTGCGCGCCTGATGCAGGTCGGAGTGGCACACGCCGCAGAACAGCACGTCGATACGGATGTCGAGCTCGCGCAGATCGCGGCGCTGGAATTCGAACGGGGCGAGCGGCGAAGCGGCGTCGCGGGCGGCATATCCGTAAGTTGGGTACATGGGTTGGCTCCTATGGTGCAGGGGTCTTGCATGGGTGTTGCGGCAGGGTTCCCATCGTAAGGATCGGGGCCCACCCAGGGAATACCTGAATCTATCGAAGACTTGCCTGATTCTCCTGGCGCGCCGCACGGCTGCGGGTTCGGTGATAGATTGGCAAGCCTGTTTCTCTGCCTGATCCATTCTTTTGGGGTACAACCGCAATGGTCTACGTCAAA
The DNA here is from genome assembly GCF_900096975.1 of Paraburkholderia lycopersici. GTDB lineage: Bacteria > Pseudomonadota > Gammaproteobacteria > Burkholderiales > Burkholderiaceae > Paraburkholderia > Paraburkholderia lycopersici. Next base: position 51,015 of record NZ_FMYQ01000025.1, on the reverse strand, counting down.
ACCCTTGCGGCGCCGGCCATAGCGCCGGCGGCCGCCGCCCAGGCCCGCACGGTCGACCTGCTCATGCAGATCACGCAGCGCGACGGCGTGCACGCCACGCCGATCGAAGGCGTGCGGCTCTTTCGCGGGAGCGAAAGCCATCCGCGCCAGCCCGTCATGTACGAGCCGAGCATCTTCATTGTTTGCCAGGGGCGCAAGCGCGGCTTTCTCGGCGACCAGGTGTTCATTTACGACGCGCAGCAATATCTGGTCCTTTCCGTGCCGATGCCCTTCGAGTGCGAAACCGAGGCGAGCCCGGAGAAGCCGATCCTCGCGATATCGATCCGCATCGATCTCACGACGGTCGCCGAGCTGCTCATGGCGCTCGACGACCCGCGCCGCGCCGTGTCCGAGCCGTCGGGCATCTACGCCACGCCGCTCGACGCAACGCTCTCGAACGCCGTGCTGCGGCTGCTCGAAGCGCTCGCGCAGCCTTATGAGGCGCGCATACTCGGGCCGTCGATCGTGCGCGAGATCTGTTATCGCGTGCTCATGGGCGAGCAGGGCGACGCGATCCGCGCGGCGCTCACGCATCAGCATCAATTCGGGCGTATTGCGAAGGCGCTGCGGCGCATTCACACCGACTACCACGGCGACCTCGACGTCGAAACGCTCGCTTCCGAAGCGGGCATGAGCCTTGCCGTCTTTCATGCGCACTTCAAGGCCGTCACCTCGACATCGCCGATGCAGTACGTGAAGACTACGCGCCTGCATCATGCGCGCCTCCTCATCACGCACGACGGCATGAACGTGAGCGCGGCGGCAACCCGCGTGGGTTATGAAAGCGCGTCGCAGTTCAGCCGCGAGTTCAAGCGCCTGTTCGGCATGAGCCCCGCCGACGAAATGCGCCGCGCACGCGCCGCCGCGCAGGCAGCCGCGCCGCGGGTGGAGACCGTTGCGCCGCGCTACGTGACGGCAGTGTGATGTTTCCCGCGCCCGCTGCGGCGCCCGCTTCGTACGTCGAAGCAATGACCGGAGGATGACAACGCCATGAAGCCGTGCCTGCTGGTCCTGATCCCGCTGACCGAAAGCGACCGCACCGAACTCGACGGGCGGTTCGAGGTCATTTACGCGCCCGATCCGGATGCGCGTGCGCAAGCGCTCGCGCGGCGCGGCAAGGACGTGCGCGTCGTCCTCACGAACGGCACGACCGGCCTCACTGCCGAAGAAATCGATGGCTTGCCCGCGCTCGAGCTCGCTGGCGCGCTCGGCGCGGGCTACGAAAATCTCGCGCTCGACTACGCGCGCGAGCGCGGCATCGCGCTGTGCAACGGCGCGGGCGTCAACGCCGATTGCGTGGCCGATCATGCGCTCGCGCTGCTGCTCGCCGCGGTGCGCGCGGTGCCGCAGTTCGACGCGGCGTGCCGGACGGGCGTCTGGCGCGATGCGCTGCCGATGCGCCCGACGGTGACGGGACGCAGGCTCGGAATTGTCGGCTACGGGCACATCGGCGAGAAGGTGGCGCGGCGCGCGGCGGGCTTCGGCATGGAGCTCGGCTATCACAACCGCCAGCCGCGCGAAGACGCGCTGGCGCGCTATTTCGAGAGCGTGCTGACGCTCGCGCAGTGGAGCGATTTTCTCGTCATCGCGACGCCGGGCGGCGCACAGACGAAGCATCTGATCGATCGCGCCGTGATCGACGCGCTCGGGCCGCAGGGCTTTCTCGTCAACATATCGCGCGGCAGTGTGGTCGACACGGCCGCGCTCGCGGTGGCGCTGAAGAACGGCGCGCTGGGCGGCGCGGGACTCGACGTGTACGAAGGCGAGCCGCAGCCGCCCGCCGCGCTCATCGGGCTCGACAACGTCGTGCTCACGCCGCATGTGGCTGGCTCGTCGCCCGACGTGCGCGCGGCCACGGTGCGGCATTTCGCCGAAAACGCGGCGCGGCATTTCGCGGGCGAGGCGTTGCTCACGCCGCTTTGAACGCGCGCCGTCGTCTTTTCGGCGGTCACGGCCAACTTCATTGCCGTTTTGTGTCTGCCACCGCGCAAGGGGGACGTCGGCGCATGCCGTATCATCCGGTCTATGCGAGCGAGAGTCGCCGCTGGCGCGGCTGCGAACGGCGAGAACGGCCATGAACCTGGCGCGAGAGCGTGCCCTCCACACATGAGCACGAAAACCAGGCGGGGATTTCGAGGGCTCGAAAATGGATACGCTGATCGGGGCGCTGCATGCGCATGCAGCCCACGTGGTGAACCGCTTTTACGAGGAGCTGGGCCGTCTGCCCAAGTCCCGTCGCATTCTCGAAATGCTCTCGGGCGTGGAACTCGCGCATTTGAAGGCGCGCCAGATCGAGAACCTCCTCGCGCTCGCCGATCTTCGCCTGACCGCGCACGATCAAGCGGAAATGGCGCAGCGTATCGGCCGCATCCATGCAATCGTCGGGCTCGACAAGGAAGAGCTCGTGCGCAGCCGCGGCATTCTTCAGGAACTGCTGTACGCGGCGGTCGGCCGCGCCGTGAGCGCGCAGCAACTCTCACTTTACGCGCGCCGGCTCACCTCCGATCTCGCGTGGCAACTGAAGGCCTATCAGCGCGTGCAGGATTCGCAGCAGGAAGCGCTGTTGCGCATCACGCGCCTCGTGTGGGAAGCGGGCAGCTACACGAATTTCATCGACCAGGTGATCGCAACGCTGGCGGCGCACGACGAAGTCGCGGCCTGCGCCATCGGCCGCCCCGACGAAGCCGGCATCTTTCACTTCGAGGCAGGCACGGGCGGCAAGACAGGCAGCATGCTGAACGTGCTCACCGCGCACGACCAGGAAATCAGCGTGCGCGCCGATCATCCGCAGGGGCAGGGGGCCATCGGGCGCGCGTGGCGCAGCGGCAAGCCCGAGCGCGTGGTCAACTACCAGACCGATCCGCTGGTCGCGGCCTGGCGCGGTCTCGCGGCGCGCGAGGGCGTGCGCTCGGCGGTGGCGATTCCGCTGGCGGCGCCCGGCCAGCCGCCGCTCGCCGTGCTGAGTCTGTACAGTGCGTTTCCGGGCGGCTTCGTCGGGCCGGATCAGGTGGCCTTTGTCGACCTCCTGCAGACGTTGCTGGGGTGCGCCGCGACGCGCATTCCGGCCCACGACGGCATGAGCGCCGCAGTGCCGGTAAGCGTGCGGCAGCACCGGGCGGCGCTCGTGCGTACCGGCGCGCTGGAAATGCACTATCAGCCGCTGATCGATCTCGCGACGGGCAAGACCGTCAAGGTGGAAGCGCTGGCGCGCCTGCGCGACGGCGAGCGCCTTCTGGTGCCCGACGAGTTTCTCTCGGCGCTTGCCTCTGACGATCTGCTGGCGTTGTTCACGCGCGGCATCGACGAGGCGCTCGCGGACCGCACGCGCTGGTGCGCCGAGGGCCACCAACTGGAGGTGTCGATCAATCTGCCGCCGGCGGCGCTAAACGACATCCGCTATTTCGAGGCCACCCGCACCGCGCTTGCGGCGCACGCTTGTCCGCCGGCCAAGCTCACGCTGGAAGTTCTGGAGAACGAATCATTTTCGCTGAGCCATGGGCGGCGCGCGATTCTCGCGAAGTTTCGTGGCCTCGGCGTACTGCTCGCTCAGGACGATCTCGGCGCGGGGCATAGCGGCCTCGCGCGCCTGCGCGAGCTGCCGTTCGACTGGATCAAGTTCGACCGCGAGATGGTGAAGGTGAGCGGCCGCGACGCGTTGGACACGCTCCGCGTGATCTACCAGTTGACGCGCCTCGGGCATTCGCTGGGCAGGCTCGTGCTCGCCGAAGGCATCGACACGCTCGACCTGCTCCATGCGCTCGCCATTCTCGGCGTGGATGGCGCGCAGGGCTATTGCATTGCGAAGCCGATGGAAGGCGCGCGCCTGCTCGAATGGCTCGACCGGACGCCGCCGTTTCTGGCGCTTGCGAATGCCGAACGCGACCCTTGGGACGAGAGCCTGCTTGCACGTCTTGCGCGCTTCCTGATCTGGGAAGAGCGCATGCTCATGATCGCCGCCGTTCCCGAGGCGGCGCAAGAGGTACTGCACGCGTTGACGCGGGACGCCGGCGAAGGCGACAGTGTCCCGATCGCGCAATCGCTGTCCGGACTGGACGGCATCCTGCCCGCCGGACAGCAGCGCGACGCGTTGCGTCGAGAGGTTGTGGGTGCGCTGTTGACCGAAGGCCCCAACAGCGAAGCATGGCGCAATGCGCTGCGCGGGCTGATCGAGGCCATCGCCGCGACCGCGTAGGGGCGGGCGGCAGAGCGCCGCTCGCCCCTACGCGCCAGCGCTATTCCGGCAACGCCAATGCGACATCGGCTTGCGTGGCCGACGACTGCTTGCGCTGCAGGACGGCGATACAGACGAGCGAGATGGCCGCGAGGGCGCTATAGAACAGCGCGAGCGGCCACCACGCGCCGGGGTAGTCGTGCGCGAGCAGCGTGCCGATTAGCGGCGTGAGACCACCGGCAAGCGCCGCGCAACATTGATAGGAAACCGAAATAGCGGAATACCGCACGCGCACCGGGAACGCATTCGTCATGAAGCCCGCCATGACCGCGTAGGAACTGCACATGCACATCACCGCGATCGCAATGCCAACCACGATCGCTACCGGTCGCCCCGTCGAAACGAGCACGAACATCGGGTAAGGCGAGATCATCGCGAGCGCGGCCGCGACGACGAGGAAGCGACCCGCGCCCACACGCTGCGCGAACCAGCCGGAAAAGAGCTGCGTGAACAGCTGGATGAACGCGACGACGAACAGGCAGTCGAGAATCAGGCCGCGGTCGAGCCCGAGGGTCTGCGTCGTGTAGTTCAGCATGAAAGTGTTGACGAACCACGCGCCCGCCACGCCGATCACGTTCGCGCCGAGGCACAGCAGCACTACGCGCCACGAGTCGCGCAGCACTTCGAGAATCGGCATCGAAGCGGTGCGGCGCTGTGTTCTGATGGCTTCGAATTCGGGCGACTCGTTCACGCCCGAGCGGATCAGCAGGCCCACCACGAGCAGCACCGCGCTCGCGATGAACGGCAAGCGCCAGCCCCAGGAAAAGAGCGCGTCCTGGTCAAGGTGCGCGACGCTGCGAAACGCGAGCAACGCGAGAATCAGTCCCGCAGGGCTGCCAAGCTGCGCGAAGGAGGCGAGGAAGGTGCGTTTTTCTTTCGGAGCATGCTCCCCCGCCATCAGCACCGCGCCGCCCCATTCGCCGCCAATCGCAATGCCCTGGGCGATGCGCAGCAGCACGAGGAGCGCAGGCGCGAGCGCTCCCGCGCTCGCGTAGGTCGGCAGGAATCCGATGCCGACGGTGCCGACGCCCATGATCAAAAGCGTGGCGACGAGCGCCTTTTTGCGGCCGATACGGTCGCCCAGATGCCCGAACACAAGGCCGCCGAAGGGTCGTGCGAAAAAGCCCACGGCGAAGGTGCCGAACGAAGCGAGCGTGCTGTAGAACGGCTCATGGGAAGGGAAGAACAGCTTGCCGAAAATGAGCGCCGAAGCGGTCGCATAGATATAAAAATCGTACCACTCGATCGTGGTGCCGACGAAGGCGGCGAGCGAGGCGCGGGCGGGCTGGCGCGCGGCGGTGCCGGTTTGGCTGGTCATGCGTGTCTCCTTGATCTCGGGTTGAGCCGGCTTGGGCCGGTCTGTATTCCGGTGTTACGTTGCGGTTTGATGAAACGCTATGCGCTTACACTCGTTTCGGTATCCTTGACGATGCCGGCTTCAAAAAGCCGCTGCTGGGTCGCGGCGTCGATGCCGAGTGCGTCCATGACCGCGCGCGTGTCGGCGCCGAGTGCGGGCGGGCGCGTGCGATAGGTCGGCGGCGTTCGCGAGAGCTTCACGGGCGCGCCGGTGCCGCGATAGCCTTCCATCTCGACGATCATGCGGCGGTGCCGCGTATGGGGATGCGCCGCTACGGCATCGACGGTCTGCACCGGACCGCACGGCACGCCGGCCTGGATCAGGTCGCGCGCGAGCGGCTCGCAGTCGTACGCGGCGAGCCGTGCTTCGAGCGCTGCCTTGAGTTCGGGCCGGTGCGCGCAGCGGCTGCGATTGTCGGCGAAGCGCGGGTCGGCGGCGAGATCGGGCACGCCCAGGTGCGCGCAGAGCTTGGCGAACTGCCGGTCGTTGCCGACGGCGAGGAAGATGGGCGCGCCGCCCGTGGCGTAGCTGTCGTAGGGCGCGATGTTCGGGTGCGCGTTGCCGCTGCGCTGCGGCGTGCGCCCGTTGCCGAAATAGTTCGGCAGATGCGGGTGCAGCAGCGACACCCCGCAATCGTAGAGCGCGATGTCCACCGACTGCCCGAGGCCGCTTTTTTCGCGTTCGGCGAGCGCGAGCAGAATGCCGGCGAGCGCGTTTAGCCCCGTGACCATGTCGACGATCGGCAGGCCGATGCGCAGCGCGGGGCCGTCGTGCTCGCCGTTCACGCTCATGAGGCCCGCCATGGCCTGGATTACGGCGTCGTAACCGGGCAGACCGCCGAGCGGGCCGTCCGCGCCGAAGCCGGAAATCGCGCAATGAATCAGGCGCGGAAAACGCGGGCGCAGGTCGCGCTCGTAATCCATTCCCCAGCGCGCGAGCGTGCCGGGCTTGAAGTTCTCGACGAGCACGTCGGCGCCTTCGAGCAGTTGCCAGAGAATCGCGCGGCCTTCTTCACGCGAAAGATCGACGGCGATGCCCCGCTTGTTGCGGTTTACGCCCACGTAGTACGAGGCGGTGTGGCCGACGAAGGGCGGGCCCCAGCCTCGCGTTTCGTCGCCGTCGGGCGGTTCGAGCTTGATGACCTCGGCGCCGTGGTCGGCGAGCGCCTGGGTGCAGTACGGGCCGCCGAGCACGCGGCTCAGGTCGATCACGCGCAGGCCGTGCAGCGCACCGGTCACCTTGATCGATTCGGCATCCTTGATGATATTCATCGTGTGCGGCCTCACCGTGCGGGCATCAGTTGCATGGCCTGATCCAGTTGCAGCGCCCGCTCGTCCACGAGCGCGCGCAGCGTTGCGGCGTGTGAATCGCGCTCGTCCAACGCTAGCGGATCGCGCGGAAGCAGCTTGTGACGCACGAGCAGATGCGCGAGCGCGAGGCGGCGGTAGTCGGCGTCGCTGCGAGAAATTCGTGCCGCCTCGCAAGCCATGAAGGCCGCCGTGGTGGCGTGATAAAGCGCGCTCGCGGCCTGGCGCACCGATTCGTCGCGGCCGCATTCGGCCACGCTCGTGAGCGCTTCGCCGGCGCGGTCGAACACGCCGCCCAGCAGCGCCGCGCTCGTTTCCGGCAGCCCGCTTTCGTCTAGCTCCGCGTGCACGTACCGCGCGAGCGCGTCGAGCGCGCCTTCCCGTTTCGCCGCGCGCGCCACGTCGAGCGCAACGATATTGCTCGTGCCTTCCCAGATGGAGCCGAGGTGTGCGTCGCGCACGAGGCGCGGGTCGCTCCATTCCTCGATATAGCCCGCGCCGCCGCGCACCTCCATGGCGTCGCCGGTTACGCGGCGGGCGTCGCGGCAGGCGCGGAACTTGACGAGCGGCGTGAGGATGCGCACGCACCTGGCCGCGATCTCATTGCCTTGATCGGCGCGCGCCAGCAGCATGGCGATGCGCATGAACATCGAGCGCGCCTGCTCGGCGGGCAACATCATCTTGAGCAACTGGCGCTGCATCAACGGCATTTCGATCAGCTTGCGGCCGAAGGCTTCGCGATTGCGCGCCACGTGCAGCGCCTCGGTCACCGCGCGGCGCATGAGACCGGCCGCGCGCACGCCGTTCGAAAGCCGTGACATGTTGATCATGTCGGCCATCTGATGAAAGCCGCGGCCCACTTCGCCGATCAGATACGCCTGCGCGCCTTCCAGCACGATCTCGCCGCTTGCCATCGAGCGGCTGCCGAGCTTGTCCTTCAGGCGCACGATGCGATACGTGTTGCGCGTGCCGTCGGGCAGCGTCTTCGGAAGCAGGAAGAGCGCGAGGCCCTTGATGCCGGGGGGCGCGTCGTCGGGGCGCGCGAGCACCATCGCGAGATCGGCGTCGGCGTTCGAGCAGAACCACTTGTCGCCGTAGAGACGCCAGACGTCCTCGCCGCGTTTGTCCTGCGTGCGGACCGCCCGCGTGGCGATGCGCGCGACGTCGGAGCCGGCCGCCTGCTCCGTCATGAACATCGCGCCTTGATAGAGCGAGTCGAAGTCCTGTGAGGCGAGCACCGGCAAATAGCGCGCGATGAGTTCGGGCGAACCGAAGCGGCGCAGCGTGCGCGTGAGCGAGTCGGTCATGCTCACCGGGCAGCACAGGCCGAATTCCGCCTGCACGAACAGGTAGGTGAGCGCGTATTTGACGAGCGGCGCCGGCGCGTTCTCGCGATGACTCATGGCCGCGAGCCCGAGCTCCGCGTAAGCGACGCGTTCGAGCGCGACGTAGTCGGGATGCTTCGCGATGCGCTGGGTCGCTTCGCCGCGGCGCGTGCGCTGCTCGAGCGCGGGCGGATGCTTGTCGGCGACGAGGGCGAGCGCGTCGAGTTCGTCCGAGGCGCGCTGGCCGAGCGCGACGAGTTGCGTTTCGATCGCGCCGAAAGCGGCGTCGCCGAGGTAGCTGCGCAGAAGGGGCGCGAAACCGGGGTCGCTCGTGTAGAAGTTGATGCCGCGGCTGTCGGGAATGTTAGCCGAGCCGCAAGCCGCTGTGGCGAAGGCGGGACGATCGCTCATCGGGGGTGTCTCCGGTTTGGATTGGTTCCTGCGGCCTCGGCTCTTGCGAGCGGGCGGCAGTGCGATTCGGCGTAGCTTAGGCGCGGCATCGATAACGGTCCAATACAACCGATCTCATGTACGATAAGCACCATCTATCGATAACCCGGCAGAAGGACCCGCCATGGAGCTCAAGCAACTGCGCTATTTCGTGGCCGTCGCCGAGGAACTGCATTTCGGCCGCGCCGCACGCCGGCTCTTCATTTCGCAGCCGGCGCTGAGTTTCGATATCCGCAAGTTCGAGGAGCAGCTAGGCGTGCAGTTGCTCGAGCGCACGAACCGGGCCGTCGCGCTGACGAATGCGGGCAATGTATTGCTGGAAGAAGCGCGGCGGCTGCTGGAGCAGGCCGAGGAGGTCCGGTGCATCGCGGCGCGCTCCGCACATGGGCTTGCGGGGCGGTTGCGCATCGGCTTCGTCAATTCGATGCTTTATCGCGGGCTGCCGGAGGCGGTACGGCGTTTCGAAGTCGATCATCCGGCCGTAGAGGTAGTGCTGCGCGAAATGAACACCGCCGAGCAGGTACAGGCGCTGCAGCGTTTGCAAATCGATCTTGGCTTTGCGCATTGGGGGCGTTTCCCGGCGGAAGTGCGGTCGGATGTGCTGTTTTCCGAGCCCTTCCTTTGCTGTTTGCCGGAGGGGCATCGGCTCGCACGCAAGCGGCGCATCGAACTCGCGACGCTCGCGCGGGAGCCGTTCATTCTCTTTCCGCGCTCGGTGTCGCCGCACTATCACGATCAGATCATCGCGACTTGCGTGGAGGCGGGCTTCAGTCCGCAGATCCGTCACGAGGCGCGGCTCTGGCAAACCGTCGTGACGATGGTGGAGTTCGGCATGGGCATTGCGCTCGTGCCGGCCGCGCTCGGGGCCGCCGGCGGCGCGCGCGTGGTGTTCCGGCCATTGGCCAGCAATCCTTACGAATCGCAGGTGCTCAGGCTCGTGCGCGCCGGCGAGGCCAATGCGCTGGCGCAGGGGTTTGCGTCTTGTCTCGCGGGGCGCGAGGAAGGCGGGGCCGGCGCCGCCCCGCCTCGCAAATGAGGTCGAAACGTCAACCGCAAGACCCGATTTCTCCGCAAGCCGTGCAGAAGTCGCAACCGTCCTTGCGGATTACGGCATTTGCGCCGCACGAGCCGCACTTGCGGCCGAGCATCGCGTGAGGAACGGCGTGCCGCGCGTCGGCGGGCAGCGCGTTGTCGCTTTTCAGCACCGGGTCGCCGTGATGCCGCGCGGGGCGCGTCGTGTCCACGCTAGCTGTCTGGGCGTCGCCGGCAAACGGTGAGGCAAGCGCGCCGTCGCGCCGCTGCGCGAGCAGCCTCGACGGCACCTGGCGGCCCTCGGCGTCGAGAAAGCCGCGACGGTGCAGGATCTGCTGGATCGCATAGGCGATGGCCGCGACTTCCGAGTCGTGCCACAGCGGTATGCGACGCCCATCCAGGCGCTGCGTCTCGCCATAGCGCACCTGGCCGCGGTCCCACGAGACCTTGCGCAAGTCCTGCAGATTGCGCGCGACGAACCCGCCGCGCGCCGCGAGCGAAAGCGAGCGCATGGTCGCCGTGATCCATTGCTGCGATTCGTCGCGCTGGCCCACGGGAATGAAGAACTCGATGGGCCGCTCGATCGTCACGGGTTCGCCGCCCACCTGGCCCGTCACTTCGAGGAACGACACGGCCACATAGAGCGACACCTTGCCCGTCTGCGTGATGTACTCGATCTTCTCGATCACCGCGGGCAGCTCGCCCTTGGGCCGATGGTCGATCGCCACGCGCAGCGGGTCGAGCAGCGCGTCGCCGAGCGCGTCGTCGGGCGTCGTCGCGACCGGCGGCAGCGTTTGCAGCACCGCGCCGAGCGTTTCGTTCGGCCGGTAGGTCGCGAGACCTTTAAGGCCGCGCTGCCATGCGTCGAGATAGAGATTCTCGAAGTCCTCGAACGGATAATCGGCGGGTACGTTGACGGTCTTCGATATCGACGTGTCGACATAGGGCTGCACGGCCGCCATCATCGCCACGTGCTCCTGCGCGCTCATTTCCAGCGCGCTCACGAAATACGCGGGCAGCGCGTTCACGTCGCCGCCCAGCTCGCGGTATACGCGCCAGGCGTGGTCCTCGACATTGAACGTCTCGCGGCTGCCGTCGGCCATGCGGCGCGTGCGCTGATAGGTCCACGAGAACGCGGGCTCGATGCCGTTCGACACGTTGTCGGCGAATGCGAGGCTCACGGTGCCCGTGGGCGCGATCGACAGCAGATGGCTGTTGCGGATGCCGTGCGCGCGAATCTCAGCCTTGAGGTCGTCGGGCAGACGCGAGGCGAACGTGCCTTCTTCGAGGTAGGTATCGGCGTCGAAGAGCGGGAACGCGCCGCGCTCGCGCGCGAGCTCGACCGAGGCGCGATAGGCGGCGTCGCGCATCGTGCGTCCCACGCGCGCGCCGAATGCGCAGCCCTCGGGCGAGTTGTAGCGGAGGCCGAGCATCACGAGCGTGTCGCCGAGCCCCGTGAAGCCCACGCCGATGCGCCGCTTGGCCGCCGCCTCCGCCTGCTGCTCGGCCAGCGGCCAGAGCGTCGCGTCGAGCACGTCGTCGAGAAAGCGCACCTGGGTGCGCGTGCGCTCGGCGAGCGCGTTCCAGTCGAAGTCCGCGCTCTTGCGTTCGCCGCCGCGCAACTGCGCGAACGGCTCGATCACGAAGCGCGAGAGGTCGAGCGGCCCGAGGTTGCAGCAGCCATAGGCGGGCAACGGCTGCTCGCCGCACGGGTTGGTCGCGCGGATGGCTTCGATCGCGCGCAGGTTGTTGTCCTCGTTCATGCGCGAGATGAACACCACGCCCGGCTCGGCGACGTCGTAGGTCGAGCGCATGATGGCGTCCCACAGCGCGCGGGCGCGCATTTCGGTGTAGACCCACAGGCCGTCGTCGCGGCGATGCAGGTCGCCCGAGGCGCGCAGCGCGGGCGACGGTTCTGCGCGATGCACGAGTTGCCAGGGCGCGTCGTTTTCCACGGCGCGCATGAATTCGTCGGTTACCGCGACCGAGACGTTGAAGTTGTTCCAGCGTCCCTTCGAATGCTTGGCCTCGATGAATTCCGGCAGGTCCGGGTGATCGCAGTCGAGCACGGCCATCTGCGCGCCGCGCCGCGCGCCCGCGCTTTCCACGGTGCGGCACGAGGCGTCGAACACGTCGATATAGCTGCACGGGCCGGAGGCGCTCGACCCCGTCGATTTCACGAACGCGCCGCGCGGCCGGATGGCCGAAAAGTTGTAGCCGACGCCGCCGCCGCGCCGCATGGTCTCGGCGGCCTGCAGCAGCGCGACGTAGATGCCGGGGCGGCCCTGATCGTCCACGCCCTGGATGCTGTCGCCCACGGGCTGCACGAAGCAGTTGATCAACGTGGCTTCGATGCCGGCGCCCGCCGCGCTCATGATGCGGCCCGCGCCGAGCGCGCCGTTGCGCAGGTTGTCGACGAAACGCGCCTCGACCTCGGCGCGCAGTTCGGGCGGCTCGACCTGCGCGACGCCGCGCGCGACGCGGCGATAGATGTCGTCGGCGGTCTGCTCGTCGCCTTTCGCGTACTTTTCGAGCATCACGTCGAGCGAAAACTGCTGCGGGGGAAACGGGAGCGGGGGCGTGTTTTCTGCCATGTCGGCCTCAGAAAGCGCCGCGCGGGCGGCGGTTGACGCGCGGCGGCGATGCCGCGATCGCTCAACCTTACCCCAGCGGCGGGCGGCGTGCACGGCGGCGCATGGGCGCAGACGGTGCGTGTGGACATGGCGGCGCCGGGTGCGGGTCTGCGGTTACACTGCTACGCCCGTAGAGGCGCGCTCGCAACGAGGAGAGAGGATGACGAACGAGATGGCGCAGGCGGCGCCCGTGATCTACCGCGACACGGTGCGCGCGGAGTGGGTCGATTACAACGGCCACTTGCGCGACGCCTTTTACATGCTGATCTACAGCTACGCGACCGACGCGCTGCTCGACGCCATCGGGCTCGACGCGGCGCAGCGCGAGGCGCGCGGCCGCTCGATGTACACGCTGGAGGCCCACCTGAACTATCTGCACGAGATCAAGGAGGGCGTGCCGGTGCGCGTCGAAGTCCGGGTGATCGAACACGATGCGAAGCGCGTGCGCGTGTATCTGGAGATGTTCGCCGACGACCTCGCCGGTCAGGGCGCGGTGCCCGTTTCGGCGAGCGAGCAACTGTTGTTGCATGTGGACCGCTCGGGCCCGCGCGCTGCGCCCTTCGACGCCGACGTGCTCGCGCGCGTGGCGGCGTTATGCGCCGCGTCGGCGGACTTCACGCCGCGCCATGCCGCGCGGGTCATCGCCCTCGGGCCTCGCGCGGGCCGGTGAGGCGCCGGGCGCACAATCTGCGCGATGGGGGTGTGGCTTCCGGGCGCAAACGCCGTCGCGCGTGCAGGCGCACAAAGGCTTCGGTACACTGCGCCGAGCCTTTGCGGCCCTTTTCGTCCCGGGTCGTCGGCTTCGCGAGGCGGCGTCGGGTTGCGGGGTCGTTCAGTCTGCTGCGATGAGGTCGCCGAACACTTCGGCCGCGATCATCACGGAGGCGTTCAGCGGCGCAGGACGTTCGGCCGGCTTGAACACGGCGTCGCCGCGGCGGATCTTGCGGCGCGACACGGCGCAGGTGCCCGACGAATGCGCCGAGCGGCGCCGCCAGCGCTGCTCGCCATAATGACAGCGCCCCGGTTCGACCCAGCGGATCACGAGCGCCGTGTCCGTCTGTTCGAGTATTTCGATGCGCTCACCGTTGGCTCCGTCAAGCGAGAGGCACGCTTCTTTCTTCATTGTCGGCTCCGAAAGTGGGTTGCCGCGAATGTAGTCCTGCGCGCTGACAAGTGCCATTGTGTCGCCGTTGAAACACCATTCCATAATCGGCAACAATTGCCCTGCGAGACGTTGCGATTCACGAAGGAATGGGGGTTTGCGGCCGATCGGGTGCGACATCTCGAATTTGTGCAACGCACTGTTGTGCATGGCGAGACATCGGAGGCAGCGAAAACGGCCGCCTGGAGGGGCCTTCGAGGAAGGGACGGAACGGCCGGCGCGGATGGGGATCTGAAGAAAAGCTGGCCGGCGCGGCATCGTTGCCGCACTGCGGCGCCTCTCAATCCGAGCGCCTGTTTTTGAATTTTCCCGAGGTTACATGATTCATCGTCCGCCTGCTCCGAACTCCGCAAACGAACAGAAAATCCAGCGCGCCGCTTCCGCGGTGCTGTTCGCCACGCTCGTGCTGCTGGCGCTGTGGATCGTGCGCGAGTTCCTGCCCGCCATTGCATGGGCGAGCGTGTTCGCCATCGTGCTGTGGCCTGCCTATCAGGCGATCGAGCGTCGTGCGTGGTTCAGGGGCCGCAAGACGCTGATCGCCACGTTGCTCACGGTCGCGGTCGGGTTGCTCGTGCTGTTGCCGATCGCGGTCACGGCGATCCGGGCCGGCGGCGAGGCGCACGAGCTCTACCTCTGGTTGCACGACGCCCAGGAGAATGGCGTGCCGGTGCCCGACTTCGTTGCTCGCCTGCCTGTGGGCAGCCGCCAGGTGAGCGACTGGTGGCAGGCGAACCTGGCCCAGCCGCTCAAAGCTTCCCCGGCGATGAAGAGCCTTCATGGCGACACCATCGTCTCGTTCGGGCGGCACTTCGGCGCGCGCGCCGCCCACGCCACGATGACGTTCGGCTTCATGCTCGTCACGTTGTTCGTGATCTTCCAGGCGGGCCCGCGCCTTTCCGCGACGGTAATGCGCGGCGCGCGCCGTGCGTTCGGCGCCGACGGCGCGCAACTGCTGCAGCGCATGGCCGCCGCCGTGCGCGCGACGGTCACGGGGCTCGTGGTCGTCGGGCTGGGCGAGGGCATACTGCTGGCTGCGGCGTATATCGCGACCGGCGTGCCGCACGCGGCGCTGCTCGGCACCGTCACCGCCATCGCGGCCATGTTGCCGTTCTGCGCGCCCATTGTGTTCTGCGCCGCGGCGCTGTGGCTCGTCATCCAGGGCTCGCTGGTCGCGGCCGCTGTGCTCGCGGTCTGGGGCGTCGTGGTGGTGTTCGTCGCCGAGCATTTCGTGCGGCCCGTGCTGATCGGCAATTCGACGCGCCTGCCGTTCCTGCTCGTGCTGTTCGGCATCCTGGGCGGGGCGACGACCTTCGGGCTCATCGGCATCTTCATCGGCCCGGCGCTCATGACCGTGCTGATGGTGCTTTGGGCGAACTGGGCCGAGTGAGCGTTTCCGGTTGCAGGCGGGGCGGCCCGACCGCGCCGGGCGCGCCTCGCGACCCGCTCAGCGCACGCAGGCGAGCGTGTACTTGAGCGCGGCCGGCAGCAGCTCGCGCCAGACCGGCCACACATGCCCGCCGTCGACGATGCGCAGCGCCGCCGGATTGCCCGCCTCGCGCAGCCGCGTGTAGAGCAGCGACGCCTCGGCCTGGATTACGAGGTCGTCGTCGCCGGCGGCGATGAAGAACGGCACGCGCCAGGGCCGGGCGAAATACGGCCGCCAGAGCGCCGGATAGTTGAGCGTGCGCCAGATTTGCGCGTCGAACTGGTGATCGCCGAACACACCCACAGAGCGCGCCGCCGAACTCGGCGGCGGGTCGCCCGCGTAGACCGCGGGCGAGAGCAGCAGCGTTCCGCAGAACATGTCCGGGTGCTCCAGCGTGTAGCGCAGCGCGCCGAATCCGCCCATCGACACCCCGCCGATCGCGCGTCCGTCACGACCCTCGGCCACCGTGAAGTGCGTCTCGATTTCGGGCAGCAGGTCCTGGAAGAACGCCGTCTCCATCTTTTCCTTGCGATCGACATACCAGTCGGTGCCGCCTTGCGGCATCACGATGACCACGGGCGGTATTTCGCGGCGGGCGATCAGCGTATCGGCCGTGGTCTGGATCTGGCCCTGCGTGACCCAGTCCATCGGCGCGCCGTTGTTGCCGTGCAGGAGATAGAGCACCGGATAGCGGCCCTGGTCCGCGCGATAGCCGTTCGGCAGGTACACCACGTAGGGCCAGTCGCGATTGAGCGCCCGCGCATGGAACGTGCGGACCGCGATCGTGCTCGCCGCAACTGGCGCGGCCGGCGTGACGAGCGCCGCGTACGAGAGCGCGAGCGGGAGCAGCGCGGTTCGAAGGAATCTGCGCATGGCAGGTGCGTCGGGTCGAGGAGGGCGCCGGCGGCGCGGGGTCATCATGCTAGCAGCCGTCCGTGCGCGCCGGAAGCCGTTGCGCACGGTGGCGCGCAGGCGACGGCGAGGCGCGCTGTGCGTATCAGGCGGAGGCTTTGGCGCGCGAGGGCAGCAGTCGCCTGAGCGGGTCGGACGCGCGCACGACGAGCAACAGTGCGCCGATCGCCACGGCGTCGGCGACGAGGCCGGCCGGCACGTCCAGATAGCCGTCGGTGTACCAGTAGAGCACCGAGTCGACCGTGAGCGAAATCACGGCGCCAGCCACGAACGCGAGCATCCCCTTGCGTCCGACGAGGCCCACCCACGGCAGCGCAAGCGCGAGCCGCTTCGCCCAGCCGAGGCGGACGACGTGCGCCGCGAGCCACCCGATGCCGGCGAAGTTGAGCACGCGGAACCACGCGAGGTTGCGCTTGAAGTCGCCGTCGAGCACGACGTTGCCGAGCTGCAGGCGATAGATGGCGGCGCCGGCCACAACCATGAGCGCGGCGAGCGTGACGAGCGAGCCGAGACGGTGCGCGCTCACGCGCTGGAACACGGGCTGCGCCTGCGCGATCACGCCCAGTACGAACATGAGTTGCCAGCTGAACGGGTTGAAGTCCCATTGCACGTCTTCGACGTGCGGCAGCCACGGCGCAGCGTGCGGTGCGACGCCCCAGAGCGCGAGGCTCGCGGCCAGCAGCAGCCACGGCCGCGCGCGGGCGAGCGGCAGTGCGAGCGGGGCGGCAAGGGCGAAGCAGGCGTACATGGGCAGCACGCCGGCCAGATACGGCTGACGGCGCAGCAGCACGATGTCGCGCAGCGCGGCGGCGGGCGCGAGCGTGAGATCGTCGAGATCGGTGGTGGCGAGATTGGGCGCGTCCACGTTGCACGCGACGAGGAGCGCGGTGACGAGCAGCATCAAAAGGGCGGTGACGACGAATGCCCGATAGATCTCGAATGCGCGCTTGATGAAGCGCTGCCGGGCAGCGGCCTCGGTGCGGCGCGCGCAGAGCGCGGCCCACGCGGTGGCCGTGGCGAAGCCGCCGAGGAAGACGAACACTTCGGCGGCGTCGCACAGCGCGTAGGCGTGCAGCGTGACGCGCGAGAGGATGCTGCCGCCAATGTGGTCGACGACGATGATGAGCAGGACGAGGCCGCGGAAGAAATCGAGTTCGACTAGACGCTTGGATGACTGTGACATGTTGAAGCAGCAGGCCAGGCCGGCACGGGGCGCATGAAGCATGCAAGGCAGCTCGATGCTGCCGATGGACCGGACGGGCGGACGCTGGGGGTGCCTACCAGGAAATCAGAATTCGGGGAGTTCGCGAGTCGCCGGGGC
The DNA here is from genome assembly GCF_900096975.1 of Paraburkholderia lycopersici. GTDB lineage: Bacteria > Pseudomonadota > Gammaproteobacteria > Burkholderiales > Burkholderiaceae > Paraburkholderia > Paraburkholderia lycopersici. The sequence goes on along the minus strand of NZ_FMYQ01000025.1, from coordinate 33,820 downwards.
TGGAACCGTGAAGCGGCCGCCGGAGTGGCCGCATGACAAGCCCAGGAAAAGACCTGATGAATATGCAAGGGTTCCCGTAAGCCGGGGCTTGCGCTTGACGGGGGCGATACTACCGCAATTTCAAATGGCTTTCAGTGCGCACGCCTGCGCTTCAAGTTTCCGTGAGGCATGCCGATAAGCCGGAAAGGGGCGTGATCGGGTCGGCGCAGAGCGTTCTTTGCGCCCTTTTCAGCGTTTTAATGGGGCACGAATTCGCGTAATTAACATTTGTATCAGAGTGTTGTCCCTGGGCTGATCGAGGGGGATTGCGCTTTACAATGCCGGATCGATTTTGAGATGGCACGTTCGTTCGTTAAGTTGACGATGGCGTGCGTTAGATGTTTATCGTTCGAAATGCAATCAATTTAGATGCGGATCGACGCGGCCCGAAAGCGAGACGGGCTTCGGGAAGCGGGAGCGCGGCATACGCAGCACACCGTCCGGGGCCTCTGTTCGCGGGTTCGCGCAGCCGCGAGCACCAGGGAGGTAACGCTATGTTCGAAGATCGGATCGGTCAGCGCACCAACGGTCTCAAGGGATTCTGGGCCGTGCTGGCAATGGCGGTCTTGCTGGGAGGCTGCGCCGATATGGGCCAGCAGCAACAGCAGCCGGAGCCCGATACGGCGGCAGCGGCCAGCCCATCTTCGGATGCCGCGGGCGCGAATGCCGCGAGCGAGCAACCGGTCGCGACTGCGCCCGTGACGCGTGTGGTCACGAAAACGACGTATGTGCGGGTGCGCCGTGGCGACACGCTCCAGCGCATCGCGCAAAAGCACGGCGCTTCGGTCAAGGACCTGAGCGCCTGGAATCACCTGAAGCCGAACGGCCACTTGCGTGCGGGCCAGTCGATCAAGCTCGTTTCGAAGCAGACGATCGCCGTGCAGGCCGGCGGCGCGGCGAACTCGGCCGCGAACGCAGCCGGAAGCCGCGAGGTCGCCGCCGAGGTGGCGCGCCACGCGAACAGCGTCACGCTCGTATGGCCCGCGCACGGCCGTGTGGTCGAGCTATTCGCGCCGGGCGCGACGCGCGGCATCGAGATCGCGGGCAAGGCCGGCGACCCGGTGATCGCCGCCGCCGACGGCAAGGTCATGTACGCGGGCATGGGCCTGAACGAGTACGGCAGCCTGATCATCGTCCAGCACAACAAGGACTTCCTGACAGCTTATTCGCACAACCGTCGCTTGCTGGTGAAGACCGGCGACACCGTGCACCAGGGCCAGCAGATCGCCGAGATGGGCAGCGAAAACAACGACCGCGTGGCGGTGCTGTTCGAGGTACGTCGCGACGGCAAGCCGGTGGATCCGATGCCGTATTTGCCGTCGTCGCCGCAAAGCTGAGCGCTTTGCTCGTCTGAAAGCCGAAAAGCCGCCCCGGCGCTGCGATGCGCCGGGGCGGCCTTGTTTTGTTTGACGCGTGGCGCTCGGGATGCCTAGAAAGAATCGCCCGGCACTCGCACCCAGCCTTCCATCAGCACGCGTGCGCTGCGGCTCATGATCGCCTTCTTGACGAGCCACTCGCCGTTTTCGAGGCTCGCTTCGGCACCCACGCGCAGCGTGCCCGACGGGTGGCCGAAGCGCACCGCCTGGCGCTCGCCGCCGCCCGCCGCGAGATTCACGAGCGTGCCCGGAATGGCCGCCGCCGTGCCAATTGCCACGGCCGCCGTGCCCATCATGGCGTGATGGAGCTTGCCCATCGACATCGCCCGCACGAGCAGATCGACGTCGCCCGCTTCCACGCGCTTGCCGCTCGATGCGGTGTAGGCCTGCGGCTTCGCCACGAACGCGATCTTCGGCGTGTGCTGGCGCGTGGCGATCTCGTCGAGGTTTTTGATGAGGCCCATGCGCAGCGCGCCGTACGCGCGGATCGTCTCGAACTTCTTGAGCGCTTCGGCGTCGCTGTTGATCGCGTCCTGCAGTTCCGTACCGGTATAGCCGATGGCCTCGGCGTTCACGAAGATCGTCGGGATGCCCGCGTTGATCATCGTCGCCTTGAGCGTGCCGACGCCGGGCACTTCGAGGTCGTCCACGAGATGGCCCGTGGGGAACATCGCGCCGCCCGCGCCTTCTTCCTCGGCGGCGGGGTCCATGAACTCGAGCTGCACTTCGGCGGCGGGGAACGTCACGCCGTCCAGTTCGAAGTCGCCGGTTTCCTGCACCTGGCCATTCGTGACCGGCACGTGCGCGACGATGGTCTTGCCGATATTGGCCTGCCAGATGCGCACGACGGCGACGCCGTTGTCGGGCACGCGGCTCGCATCGACGAGGCCGCCGCTGATCGCGAACGGACCGACGGCCGCCGAGAGGTTGCCGCAGTTGCCGCTCCAGTCGACGAAGGCTTTGTCGATGGCGACCTGGCCGAACAGGTAGTCGACGTCGTGGCCGGGCTTGCTGCTTTTCGCCACGATCACGGTCTTGCTCGTGCTGGACGTCGCGCCGCCCATGCCGTCGATCTGCTTGCCGTACGGGTCGGGGCTGCCGATCACGCGCATGAGCAGCTTGTCGCGCGCGGCGCCGGGCTGCTGCGCCGCCTCGGGCAGATCCTGCAGACGAAAGAACACGCCTTTGCTGGTGCCGCCGCGGATGTAGGTGGCGGGAATCTTGATCTGGGGTACGTGTGCCATGTGTTGTCCTGAAGCGAAGGGCGGCGCGTGGGTGTCACCCCCGCGCCGCCCGTTCCTGTTTAGGCCGCCGTCTTCGACGACTCGAGGAAGTCCTGCGCGAAGCGCTGCAGCACGCCGCCCGCTTCGTAGATCGAGACTTCTTCGGCCGTGTCGAGGCGGCACGTCACCGGCACTTCCACGCGTTCGCCGTTCTTGCGGTGGATCACGAGCGTGAGGTCGGCGCGCGGCGTGCGCTTGCCGGTCACGTCATAGGTTTCCGTGCCGTCGATGCCGAGCGTGGTGCGGTTCGTGCCCGCCTTGAACTCCAGCGGCAGCACGCCCATGCCGATCAGATTCGTGCGGTGAATGCGCTCGAAACCTTCGGCCACGATCGCCTCCACGCCCGCGAGACGCACGCCCTTGGCCGCCCAGTCGCGCGACGAACCCTGGCCGTAATCCGCACCCGCGACGATGATGAGCGGCTGCTTGCGTTCCATGTAGGTTTCGATGGCTTCCCACATGCGCGTGACCTTGCCTTCCGGCTCGATGCGCGTGAGCGAGCCCTTCTTCACGGCGCCGTCCACCACGGCCATCTCGTTGATGAGCGTGGGGTTCGCGAAGGTCGCGCGCTGCGCCGTGAGGTGGTCGCCGCGGTGCGTCGCGTACGAGTTGAAGTCCTCTTCGGGCAGGCCCATCTTCGCCAGGTATTCGCCGGCCGCGCTGTTCGGCAGGATCGCGTTCGACGGCGAGAGGTGGTCGGTCGTGATGTTGTCGCCGAGCACGGCGAGCGGGCGCAGGCCCTTGAGCGTGCGCTCGCCGGCCAGCGCGCCTTCCCAGTACGGCGGGCGGCGGATGTAGGTGCTTTGCGGGCGCCAGTCGTAGAGCGGGTCGGTCGTCTCGCCGCTCGCGGCGGTGGCCGCGAACATCGGCTCGTAGACCTTGCGGAACTGCTCAGGCTTCACGCTCTGCGCGACGATGGCGTCGATTTCCTCGTCGGTCGGCCAGAGGTCCTTCAGGTACACGGGCTTGCCGTCCGGGTCGGTGCCGAGCGAATCCTTTTCGATGTCGAAGCGGATCGTGCCCGCAATCGCATACGCGACGACGAGCGGCGGCGAGGCGAGGAACGCCTGCTTCGCGTACGGGTGGATGCGGCCGTCGAAGTTGCGGTTGCCCGACAGCACGGCGGTAGCGTACAGGTCGCGGTCGATGATCTCCTGCTGGATCTTCGGGTCGAGCGCGCCCGACATGCCGTTGCACGTGGTGCACGCGAACGCGACGATGCCGAAGCCGAGCTTTTCGAGTTCGGGCAGCAGCTTCGCGTCTTCCAGATAGAGTTCGACGGCCTTCGATCCCGGCGCGAGCGAGCTTTTCACCCACGGCTTGCGCGTGAGGCCGCGCGCGTTCGCGTTGCGCGCGAGCAGCGCGGCGGCGATCACGTTGCGCGGATTGCTCGTGTTCGTGCAGCTCGTGATGGCGGCGATGATGACCGCGCCGTCGGGCATCTGGCCCGGCACGTCTTCCCACTTGCCCGCGATGCCGCGTTCGGCCAGCGCCGAGGTCGGCAGGCGCTTGTGCGGATTCGACGGGCCGGCCATATTGCGCACGACGCTCGAAAGATCGAAGGTGAGCGTGCGCTCGTATTGCGCGTGCGCGAGCGTGTCGGCCCAGAGGCCCGCCGTCTTCGCATAGGTCTCGACGAGCTTCACCTGCTCTTCCTCGCGGCCCGTGAGGCGCAGATAGGCGAGCGTCTGGTCGTCGATGAAGAACATCGCGGCCGTGGCGCCGTACTCGGGCGCCATGTTCGAGATCGTCGCGCGGTCGCCGAGCGTGAGGCTCGACGCGCCGGGGCCGCGGAATTCGAGGTATGCGCCCACGACCTTTTCCTTGCGCAGGAATTCGGTGAGCGCGAGCACGACGTCGGTGGCCGTGATGCCGGGCTGGCGCTTGCCCGTGAGTTCCACGCCGACGATGTCGGGCAGGCGCATCCACGAGGCGCGGCCGAGCATGACGTTCTCGGCTTCGAGGCCGCCCACGCCGACGGCGATCACGCCGAGCGAGTCGACGTGCGGCGTGTGGCTGTCGGTGCCCACGCAGGTGTCGGGGTAGGCCACGCCGCCGCTGACGCCGATCACGGGCGACATCTTCTCCAGATTGATCTGGTGCATGATGCCGTTGCCCGGCGGGATCACGTCGACGTTCTCGAACGCTTTCTTCGTCCAGTTGATGAAGTCGAAGCGGTCCTCGTTGCGGCGGTCTTCGATCGCGCGGTTCTTCCTGAACGCGTCCGGGTCGAAGCCCCCGCATTCCACGGCGAGCGAGTGGTCGACGATCAGTTGCACCGGCACGACCGGGTTGACCTTGGCGGGGTCGCCGCCCTGGTCGGCAATGGCGTCGCGCAGGCCCGCGAGATCGACGAGCGCGGTTTGCCCGAGGATGTCGTGGCAGACCACGCGCGCGGGAAACCACGGAAAGTCGAGGTCGCGCTTGCGCTCGATGAGTTGCTTGAGCGAGGCGGTGAGCGTGGCCGGGTCGCAGCGGCGCACGAGGTTTTCGGCGAGCACGCGCGAGGTGTAAGGCAGCGTGTCGTAGGCGCCGGGCTGGATGGCCTCGACGGCTTCGCGCGCGTCGAAGTAATCGAGCCGGGTGCCGGGGAGGGACTTGCGGTAGGCGGTATTCACGGCTTGGGGACCCATGGTGTAGTGGGGTTGCGGCGGGGTGCGCCGTGAGCGATGCCCTCACGTTACGCGCACGCGCCGCCGACTCCCAGTCGTCCGGACGTCATGTTCCGTCCGGACGACTGGCATGCTTCGATCAGCGCTTGCCGATCGGCACGAAGTTCAGATTCTCCGGACCCGTGTAATTCGCGCTCGGGCGGATGATCTTGTTGTCGATGCGTTGCTCGATGATGTGCGCGCTCCAGCCCGCCGTGCGCGCGATCACGAAGATCGGCGTGAACATGGCGGTGGGAATGCCCATCATGTGATACGACACGGCGCTGAACCAGTCGAGGTTGGGGAACATTTTCTTGACTTCCCACATCGTCGATTCGAGGCGCTCGGCAATGTCGAACAGCTTCATGTTCGACTGCTCCTTCGAGAGCTTCTTCGCGATTTCCTTGATGACCTTGTTGCGCGGGTCCGAGATCGTGTAGACAGGGTGACCGAAGCCGATCACGACTTCCTTCTTTTCCACGCGCGCGCGGATGTCGGCTTCTGCGTCGTCGGCGTTTTCATAGCGCGACTGGATTTCGAACGCCACTTCGTTCGCGCCGCCGTGCTTCGGACCGCGCAGCGCGCCGATGGCGCCCGTGATGGCCGAGTAGATGTCCGAACCCGTGCCCGCGATCACGCGGCCCGTGAACGTCGAGGCGTTGAACTCGTGCTCGGCGTACAGGTTGAGCGACACGTGCATCGCGTCGACCCACGACTTCGACGGCGCGCGGCCGTGCAGCAGATGCAGGAAGTGGCCGCCGATCGAGTCGTCGTCGGTTTCCACTTCGATGCGCTTGCCGTTGTGCGAAAAGTGATACCAGTACAGCAGCATCGAGCCGAGCGAGGCCATCAGGCGGTCTGCGATGTCGCGCGCGCCCGGCAGGTTGTGGTCGTCCTTTTCGGGCAGCACGGTGCCGAGCACCGAGACGCCGGTGCGCATCACGTCCATCGGGTGAGCCGAGGCGGGCACCGCTTCGAGCGCCGTCTTCACGTTGGCGGGCAGGCCGCGCAGCGCCTTCAGCTTCGCCTTGTAGCCGGCCAGTTCGGCCGTGTTCGGCAGCTTGCCGTGCACGAGCAGGTAAGCGACTTCTTCGAATTCGCACGCCGTGGCGAGATCGAGAATGTCGTAGCCGCGATAGTGGAGGTCGTTGCCGGTGCGGCCCACGGTGCACAGCGCCGTGTTGCCCGCCGCCACGCCCGAAAGCGCGACGGACTTCTTCGGCTTGAAACCGCCTGCGGCTGTGGATTGCGTGCTGTTTTCTGCTTCGCTCATGATGTCTTCCTCTCTATGTATGTGTCTGGACGGATTTACTTCTTCGCGGCGAAGAGCGCGTCGAGCTTGTCTTCGTACGCGTGATAGCCGAGGTACTTGTAGAGGTCCTCGCGCGTCTGCATCGTGGAGACGGCGGCCTTTTGCGTGCCGTCGCGCTTGACGGTCTCGTAGAAGTTCAGCGCGGCCGCGTTCATCGCGCGATACGCGCCGCAGCAGTAGAGCGCGATGTCCACGTTGGCGCTCTTCAGTTCGTCGGTCGTGAAGAGCGGCGTCGAGCCGAATTCGGTCAGGTTCGCGAGGATCGGCACCTTTACGGCTGCGCGGAAACGCCGGTAGTCGTCGAGCGTCTTCATCGCTTCGGGGAAGATCATGTCCGCGCCCGCTTCCACGTAGGCCATCGCGCGTTCGATCGCCGCGTCGATGCCTTCCACGGCGGCGGCATCGGTGCGCGCCATGATGACGAACTGGTCGTCGGTGCGCGCGTCGACGGCCGCTTTCACGCGGTCCACCATTTCGTCGGTCGCGACGACTTCCTTGTTCGGGCGATGGCCGCAGCGCTTCTGGCCCACCTGGTCTTCGAGGTGCACGGCCGCGACGCCCGCCTTGATGAACGACTTGATCGTGCGGGCGATGTTGAAGGCGCCGCCCCAGCCGGTGTCGATGTCGACCATGAGGGGGATGTCCACGGCGTCGGTGATGCGGCGTGCGTCGATCAGCACGTCGTCCATGGTGCTGATGCCCAGATCCGGTACGCCGAGCGAGTTGGCGGCCACGCCGCCGCCCGACAGATAAACGGCCTTGAAGCCGGTCGCCTGCGCGAGCTTGGCGGCATATGCGGTGATGGCGCCGACGACCTGCAGCGGTTGCTCGGCGGCGACGGCGGCGCGGAATTTCGCGCCGGCGCTTGCGGGGGATTTGGTGTTCATGCGTGAAGTCTCCGATTGAGTCGCCAGTTCATACTGCAGGTAGCGTGCCAGGTCTCTTCGGCCTCGCTAACGCCTTGATTTTGCGCCGGTTTTTCCGGGGTTTGTTGCACCCCCGTATTTCCGGAATGAAATCGCAGTTTCAAAAATGAAATCATCGCGCGATAATGCGGAATCGGGCTGACGTCCGGCTTTCAGGCCGCGACCAGGCCGTACCTTTACCGCGCCGTGGCCGCATCGTTGGACATCATGAACCGTTTTCCCGCTCCCGCTTCTCCTGCAATGCGCCCGCGTGTCTGGGCGATGGGCATCAGCCGCCTGCGCGACCTTTTTCGCGATATCGCCCGAGAATACGACGAACTTGCGGATCTGCGCGTGGTGCCGCGCGGTTTCGAGGAGGCGGTGGCCGAAATCGCCGCCGCGGGGCCGAACCAGCGGCCCGACGTGGTCGTGGCGGCAGGCTCGAACGGCACCTACCTGAAGGCGCGCATCGACTTGCCCGTGGTGCTCCTGCAGCCCACCGGCTTCGACGTGATGCAGGCGCTCGCCCGCGCGCGGCGCGAAGCCGACCTCGTGGCGCTCGTCACCTATGGTGAGACGCCCGTCGAGGTGCGCCGCTTCGCGAGCGCCTATGGCCTCGACGTGGTGTTCGGCCAGTACCGCACGGTCCAGGACGCGGAAGCCTGCGTGCTCGACCTGCGCGACCGTGGCGTGGGCGCGGTCGTGGGTCCCGGGCTCGTCAACGATCTCGCGGCGCGTCTCGGGCTCGTGCCGTTCTTCGTCTATTCGCGGCCTTCGGTGCGCGCGGCCTTCGACAACGCGCTCGAACTCGTGCAGGCCACATGGCGCGAAACGCTGCGCCGCCAGCGCCTCGACAGCGTGCTCCAGCATCTGCGCGACGGCGTGGTGGCGCTCGATGCCCGTGGCCGCGTGGAGGCGATCAACCAGCGTCTCGCGGCCGTGCTCGGCATCGATCCCGCGGCGGCGGCCGGGCAGTCTCTCGCGGCGCTCGCGCCCGACATCGCCTTCTCGTTACCGGAAGCCGACGGCGAATCGCTCGAAACCGTGCGCGGCGTGAGCTATGTCGTGCATCGCGGACCGCTCGTCGACAACGGCGTGACGACGGGCGCCGTGCTCACGTTCCAGGAGTCGCGCGCGGTGGAGCGGCTCGACCGTACCTTGCGCTCGCGCCAGCGCACGCAGCAGTTCGTCGCGCGCTATCGCCTCGACGATCTGAGCGGCGCAACGCCCGGCATCGAGCGCGTGCGCCAGCTTGCGCGGCGCTATGCGAAGTCGGACGCCACCGTGCTGATCCGCGGCGAAAGCGGCACCGGCAAGGAGATGGTGGCGCAGGGCATTCATCGCGAGAGCGCGCGGCGCGATTTCCCGTTCGTCGCCATCAATTGCGGCGCGTTTCCGGAGGCGCTGCTCGAAAGCGAGCTGTTCGGCTATGAGGAGGGTGCGTTCACGGGCGCGCGGCGCGGCGGCAAGGTGGGGCTCATCGAGGCTGCGCACCGCGGCACGCTCTTTCTCGACGAAATCGGCGAGATGCCGTTGCCGTTGCAGAGCCGCTTGCTGCGCGTGCTGCAGGAGCGCGAAGTGGTGCGCCTCGGCGCGACGGAGCCGACGCGCGTGGACGTGCGCGTGGTCGCCGCCACGCACCGCGCGCTCACCGAGCAGATCGAGGCGGGCGAGTTCCGGGCCGACCTCTTCTATCGCCTGAACATCCTCAATCTCGCGATCCCGCCGCTGCGCGAACGCGGCGCGGACGTCGCGCTGCTTGCCGGCGAACTGCTGTTCCAGGCCTCGCGCCGCGAGCCGCGCGTGGCCGTGCGCATCCGCACGCCCGATGACGCGGCGCGCGCGCTCGCGCTGTTGAGCGGCGCGCTGGCGCGCCACACGTGGCCCGGCAACGTGCGCGAGCTGCAAAACGTGGTCGAGCGGATGGTGGTGGAGCTGGCGGACTCGGAAAGCGACGTGTTGACACCGGAGGTGCTGCGCTCGATCGCGCCGGAGGTGTTCGAGCCGCGCCATGCGAGGACGGGCGACAACGCGGGCGACGACGGCGCGGCGGCCGGAAGCGCGTTGACGCTGCGCGAGCGCAGCCTCAACGTGGAAGCCGACGAAATCCGCGCCGCGCTCGACGCTTGCCACGGCGACCGCGATCGTGCGTGCGAGATGCTCGGCATCAGCAAGACGACGCTTTGGCGGCGCCTTTCCGCCGCGAAGGCGAGCCGCAACAAGGCGGCGGCGGGCGAAGCGGGCGTTTCGACCGCGCCGCGCAAAGCGCCGCGCGATTGAAGCGCCGCGCGCGGCTCGTCAGTTCTTCAGCGCGTTGAGAAGCGGCGCGACGGTCCCATGCAGATGCAGAATCTCGGGGCTCGCCTGCAACAACGCCTGGTAGCGCTCGTAGAACTCAGCCGATTCCTCGCCGGAAAAGAGCGCGGCCACGCCCTGCACGGCGCCGATGCGGTCTTCTGCGCTGGCGTTTTTCGCGTCGAGCGTTTCGTCCACGTTGGCGATGACCGTGGAAAGCGGCATGAGCCAGCGAAAGCCCGAGCCGTTGATGAGCACTTGAAGGAATGCTGCCGGTGTGACCGGCCCAAATTCGCGTTCGTACCCGGCGCGCTCATGGTCGAGAATCGCCTTGTGAAGCGTGAGCAGCGGCTTGCGGACGTTGGAGAGGAATTGAATCGCGCTTTGTTCGTTCATCGTGCGGCTCCTTCGTGAAAGCGCGCCGCCTGCCGCTCGACGCGCACCGGATCATGAGGTGGCGCGAGCCTGTCGCGCGGGTATTGAACGATGGTAGCGCAATGCGCGAGGCGGGCGCAGCCATGCGCAGCGCGTTCGGTGGCGGCGCTACACTCCGCCGGTTCGCCATGGCGCGACGCCGACCCAGTCCAACACGAGACCCCTTCGATGACCATTCTGCCGCTGCGCCGCGACGACCTGCCGCTCGATACCGCCGAGCTGGCGCGCTTCATGGTCGGCAAGTATCTCGTGCGCGATCTCTCGCGAGGGCGCATGGCGGGGCGGCTCGTCGAGGTCGAGGCGTATCCCGTGGGCGACTCCACGAGCCACGCCTACCTTGGGCGGCGCGCCTGGAATACTTCGATGTTCCTCGAGCGCGGCCATGCGTACGTGCGTCTCACCTATGGCAGCGCGTGGATGCTCAACATGTCGAGCGAGGCCCTGGACGTGGGCGCGGGCGTGCTGTTTCGCGCCGTCGAGCCGCTCGAAGGACGCGCGGCGATGGCGGCGCAGCGCCCGGGCGTTCCGCTGCGCGATCTCGCGCGCGGTCCGGGCCGGCTCACGCAGGCCTACGGCATCGGCGCGGCGTTCGACGGCGTCGACCTGTGCCTCGGACACGGGCTGTGGATCGGGTATGCGGACGAACCGGCGCGGCCGGTGGGCGTGACGACGCGAATCGGGTTGTCGCGTGAAATGGACCGGCCGCTGCGCTTCTACGAACTGGGCAGCCGTTTCGTGAGCGGGCCTCGCAAGCTGCTGGACGGCGGCATCGTCGCGCTCTGAGGAATCGCGCGGCGCGTTTCTGTGGCGCACCGCCGCCATGCGCGAAGCATTGTTGCCTCCGCTGAAACTGTATTTTCTCCAATTCAGGGTTTCCCCTGGTCTCTCGTCTCAATAGACTGAAATCATCGGTCCGGCGATGCGAAACCCGGCGCTGGCATAAAACAAGTGATGGAGGTAATGACCATGAAGTCCCGTACCCTGATTCAAGCCGCGTTGATCGCCGCGTTGGCGGCGGCACCGGCCCTGTCGTTCGCGCAGGTCCAGAACAATGGCCCGAAGACCCGCGCCGAAGTGAAGGCCGAACTGATCCAGCTCGAAAAAGCCGGCTACAACCCCGCAACGGCTGACGATGCCACCTATCCGAGCGACATTCAGGCTGCCGAAGCACGCGTGACCCAGCAAGAAGGCGTCGCGCAGGCGCCGGCCGCCGACACGAGCGGCTACGGCCCCGCGACTGCGGGATCGGCGCAGTCGGGCGGCCAGCCGCCCACCGTGCGCCCGTCCCAGTCGGTGTATTTCGGCAATTAAGTGCCGATTGAGCGCGGAGTGCGGCTAGGCTAAACGGGGCGCGCAGTGTGACTGCGGTGCCCCGTTTAGCATTCGTGCAACCGGCGGCCGCAAGACGGCCATCGCGCTGGCGTCCGTGTTAGCGGGAGTCAGGCGCATGGGGCAGGAACACACCGGCAAGGTTCTGACCGATTCAGGCGAAGGCGGATACGACTTCCGCTTTTGCCGCACGCCCCGCGCAACCCAACGCGCGAATTTTCATGCGTGGAACCTCCGCCGCCGAAAGGTGGCTTCGCCCAACCCCCCGTAGGGATTGGGCGTTTTTTCGCATTCCTCGTTCGGCGTCAGGAGCCGGGTCCGCCGGTGATGTAGTGCTCGAGCTGCTCGATCGTGAACTTCTGCTCGGCGATGATTTCCTTCACCAGGTCGCCGATCGACACCATGCCCACGAGCTTGCCGCCGTCCATGACGGGCAGGTGGCGCATGCGGCGCTCGGTCATGAGCGCCATGCAGTCGTAGGTCGTCTGCTCGGGTTCGACGAAGCGCACGTGCGTGCTCATGATGTCGCGCACGGCGGTCGTTTTCGACGACCGGTCCATCAGCACGATCTTGCGCGCGTAGTCGCGCTCGGTGACGATCCCGGCGATCGCCGAACCGTCGGTCACGAGCAGCGCGCCGATCTGCTTTTCGGCCATCAGGCGAATTGCGTTGTAGACGGAATCGGAGGCTTCGATCGTATAGACCACCTGCTCCGGCTTCGATTTCAGTACCTGTGCAACGCTTGTCATAGGGCGACGCCTCCTCGTCCTGCTGGTTTCCAGTCATTGCGCGGCGCGGCTTGCCGGGCGCGCTGCCCGGCAAGCCATTGGAAAGCTATTCCAGTATAGGCGGATGACGTGCCGCGCGTCGTCGGGGTATGCGCGGGGTCGCACCATGTATGCGGCGGGTACATGGCCGGCGGGAACGCTCGAAGCGGCCGGGCGGCGGGGCGGGCCAAATGGCGGTAAACTCCGGTTCCGAACTTCGACCCGGCCCCCGCCGGTATTTGCCAGTCTTTTGCTCCAGACCATGCCTACGCTTCCTGAGTCGTCCTGTGCGGACGGCGATAACGCCAACGAATGCGTCGTGCTTGACGCGACCGCTACGCTGCCGACCCGTTACGGCACGTTCGAGTCCTATGTGTACCGGGTGAAGGACGGCGGCGCCGAGCATCTCGCGCTCGTCATGGGCGACGTGGGAAGCGGCGAGCCCGTACTGACGCGTCTGCACTCCGAATGCCTGACCGGCGACGTGCTTGGCTCGTACCGCTGCGACTGCGGCGAGCAGCTCGACCTCGCCCTGCGCTACATCGCGGCCGAGGGCCGCGGCGTGCTGCTCTATCTGCGCGGCCACGAAGGCCGCGGCATCGGCCTGTCGAACAAGATCCGCGCGTACCAGTTGCAGCAACAGGGCCGCGACACGGTCGAGGCGAACCTCGATCTGGGCCTGCCCGACGACGCGCGCGAATACGATTCGGCGGCGGCGATCCTGCGGCTCCTGAAGGTTTCGTCGGTGCGGCTGATGAGCAACAATCCAAAGAAGTTCGACACGCTCAGGCATCACGGTCTGCCCGTAATCGAGCGCGTTGCGCTCGCGATTCCCATGCGCGAGGAAAACGAACGGTATATTCGGACCAAGCAGGCGAAATTCGGGCACTACTTCGAAGAGAACGAGTAGTGTTGGTTTGGATGGAAACAGTCCATCTGGGCTTGGATGTTGCGCCGTAGTTGTTTGATTTATAACGATTTTCTTCAATGTGGGTGATCTGGACGCACGAGCGTTTCCCATTCCTACAATAATGACCGAGAGTAATGCCCGCTTCGTGAAAAGCGGCGCGCTCGTCGTTCGTAGTCGATTGATTTGAAAGGGTCCGTTGCTCAGATCTAAGCGCTTGGGCGATGGATTTCCGTCCACGCTCCTATGTTTTGTGGACGACGCTGGCGTAGGTTTTTTCCTCGTTGAACAAAAACCTACGCCATGTTTCCTTTTTTCCAAAAAACCTACGCCGAGAATCGGATCGGCTATCTTCCGCGCATCGCCAGGACGCTGCTCGTTGACGAAGGGCTCATTGCATTCCGCGGACTGGAGATCAACCGACGCTGTACGGACTCACGTCCGATTCGTTGCGAGTAGAATCCGTCCGGAGCCAGCACCCAGCCTACACAAGAGAGTTTGAGTATTGAGCGCATCCAATAAGCCAAACCGACATGGACTGACGTCAAGTCGAAACTCACTGACTTCGATCGTTCAGGCCTGCTTGGACTGATTCAGGACTTGTACGCTGCCAGCAAGGAGAACCAGGCTTTTCTCCATGCACGGTTCGCGCCGGGCGGCGATGTGCTGAAGCCTTACAAGGCCGTGGTCGATCGCTGGCTGTGGCCGGATGTGTTCAAGAATCAGGACACCTCAGTCGCCAAGGCTAAGAAGGCGATCTCTGACTACAAGAAAGCCATCGGCCAGCCCGAGGGGCTGGCGGAGCTGATGATTTTCTACTGTGAGTGCGCCGCTGGTTTCAGCGATGACGTCGGCTTGCAGGATGAGGGCTACTTTGACGCGCTTGTTCGCATGTTCGATCAGGCGCTAAAGGCCGTCAGCGCACTACCTGACGGCGGCCGACCGCCACTTCTTGCTCGGTTGGACGGAGTCCGTCGCATGAGCCACAACTTTGGGTATGGCGTCGGCGACGCCATGGACGAGTTGCTTGCCGAGCATGAGGTCGATGACTGACCGCGATCTCTTGGCGGCATTGCAAGCGGAGAACGCTCGTCTGATCGCGCTACTGGATGCCCACGGCATCGAATGGCGTCTGCCACCTCAAACCGTGAACCTCCCCAAGACGGTGGAGTTTTCGCGCTTGTCCACCGATGAAAAACTGACGCTCTTCCGCAAGTTGTTTCGTGGCCGCACCGACGTATATCCGGTGCGATGGGAGAGCAAGACCACCGGCAAGTCCGGCTACACGCCGGCTTGTGCGAATGAGTGGCGCGCTGGAGTGTGCGTGAAGCCGCGCATCAAGTGCGGCGATTGCGGCAACCGCATCCTGATACCGCTTTCCGACGCGGTCATCTACGATCATCTTGCTGGCGGGCACACCGTCGGCGTTTATCCTTTGCTTGAGGATGACACCTGCCATTTTCTGGCAGTGGACTTCGACGAGGCCGAGTGGCGGGACGACGCGCGGGCGTTCGTGCTGTCCTGCCATGAATTGGGCGTGCCCGTGGCGTTTGAGATTTCGCGCTCAGGGCGAGGGGCGCACGCGTGGATCTTCTTCTCAGCCAAGGTGTCGGCCCGCGATGCGCGCCGCTTAGGGTCGGCCGTCATCAGTCACACCTGCTCGCGTACTCGGCAGCTTCAGCTTTCGTCCTATGATCGCTTGTTCCCGAATCAGGACACGATGCCAAAGGGCGGCTTCGGCAACCTGATCGCGTTGCCGTTGCAGAAACGGTCGCGTGAGAGCGGATGCAGTGTATTCGTCGATATCGATCTGCATCCCTATACTGATCAATAGGCGTTCCTCGCCTCGATCGAGCCGATGGCACCTGAAGATATCGAGCCGACAATTCTGCGAGCTATCGGAAGTACCCATCCGTTGGATGTCACGTTCATTGACGATGAGGACTTGCTCACGCCGTGGAATCGGAGCAGCACGCCCACGATGAAACTGGCCGGGAAGATGCCGGAGTCGTTGACGGTGACGCTCGCCAACCAAGTCTATTTCGAGAAGGCGCAGTTGCCGCAGTCTCTGGCCAACCGCTTGATCAGGCTTGCGGCTTTTCCGAACCCCGAGTTCTATCGGGCGCAAGCGATGCGGATGTCGGTGTAGGATAAGCCCCGCGTCATTGGGTGCGCCGAGAATTATCCGCAGCACATCGGTTTGCCGCGTGGCTGTTTCGGGGCCGTCGCGGAATTGCTGGCAGGTAACGGCATCCGCTGCGATTTGACCGACGAACGGTTCGCCGGCACGCCGATTGATGTCAGTTTCACTGGTGCGCTGCGTCTCGATCAGGAGGCGGCAGTCTCGGCAATGCTGAACCACGATACCGGTGTGCTTTGCGCACCGACAGCGTTTGGCAAGACCGTCACGGCCGCTGCGACGATCGCCCGTCGGGGTGTGAATACGTTGGTTCTTGTGCATCGCGCTGAATTGCTCAAGCAATGGCAGGAGCGCCTGCAGGCATTCCTGGGTGCCGGCAAAGGCGTCGTTGGCACTATTGGTGGCGGCAAGGCCAGACCTACGGGCGTGATCGATATCGCGGTAATGCAGTCGGTGTCGCGGCAGGGCGAGGTGAAGCCATTGGTGGAGAACTATGGGCACGTGATCGTGGATGAGTGTCACCACGTCGGTGCCGTGTCGTTCGATGCCATCCTGAAGCGAACAAAGGCGAAGTTCGTGCTGGGCCTCACCGCGACGCCCATTCGCCGCGACGGGCAGCAGCCGATTATTTTCATGCAATGCGGACCGATCCGATACACAGCAGCCAAGCCGACCGGTGCGCCTCACGACTTGGAGGTGGTGCCTCGCTCGGTGTCTGCTTCCATCGATTTGCCGGCTGATGCAGGCATTCAAGAGGTGTTTCGGCACCTCGCCAACGACCAGACGCGAACCGAGGCCATTGCCGCCGAGATCGGCGCGGCCGTCAAAGGTGGTCGTAAGGTTCTTGTGCTGACCGAGCGTACCGAGCATATCGCCGCCATCTTTCGCGCGCTCGAAGGCGTGGTGCCTGCACCGTTTGTGTTGCATGGTCGGCTGTCCAAGAAGCAACGAGCGGCGCTGATAACCGACTTGGAGGCCTTGCCCTCCGATGCGCCTCGCATTCTGCTGGCCACAGGTAAACTGGTCGGCGAAGGTTTCGACCATCCGCCGCTCGACACCTTAGTACTTGCAATGCCGGTTTCGTGGAAAGGTACCCTGCAGCAATACGCTGGACGCTTGCATCGCGAGCATGCGGATAAGACCGACGTGCGCATTATCGATTTCGTCGACGCAGGTTACCCAGTTCTGCTGCGGATGTGGGATAAGCGGCAACGAGGCTATAGGGCGATGGGCTATCGCATAACCAGTCCTTCGACCAACGGAGAATGATCGTCGATATGGAGATGCGGTTTGCCGATTGGATTCGGTGTACCGGGGGGGAGGGGCGGACTATTCCGGCCGATCGCGGTCTCAGAGGTTTTCATTCAGAAGGAGCAGCGATGTCGAATGATGAGAATCCGATCAATGTCAACAGCCTGGTAGCCCTCGGACCAGAACGCCTGGCGACATTGCTGGCTGAGGTGGCGATGACGAATTCGTGCATGCGGCGTCGCTTGCAATTCGAACTGTCCGCGCAAAAAGGCGAAAGCATGCCCAACGCCGTTCACCAATGGATCAGCGAATTAGGCGAACAAACGTCGCTCCTCGACGCAGAGCAGGTCGGCGAATCTGCACGGGAACTCGACGCCATGCGGGTTGCCATTGTCTCGAATGTTTGCCCGGCTGCGCCGAAGCTTGCGCCGGATCTGATGTGGCAACTCTTCACGTTGGCCGGAACTATATTTGAGCGCACGACGGAAGAGGGATGGGAAGTCAGCCTCGTTTTCGATCAGGCCTGCTCCGATCTGGTCAAGATGAGCGTCGACGCAGATATCGAGCCCAAGGTGTTTGCGAAGAAAACTGTCGCTGCAACGAGTT
Source organism: Paraburkholderia lycopersici (assembly GCF_900096975.1). Taxonomy (GTDB): domain Bacteria; phylum Pseudomonadota; class Gammaproteobacteria; order Burkholderiales; family Burkholderiaceae; genus Paraburkholderia; species Paraburkholderia lycopersici. The sequence goes on along the minus strand of NZ_FMYQ01000025.1, from coordinate 16,524 downwards.
CCAACCATTACGGAGAGTATGGTGCCCTGATTCGGGCTATTGCCGCTCAGTCATGTGCGTCCGCCTAAGTTTCCGAGATCAAGGACTTGCTTCAGCGATTGCTGGACGAGCCGCTCAAGTCGCACGGAAGCCCGAACAGCGAGCGGGGCCATGCCTTGCGGCGCACCTTACGCGAACTCGATTCCCCATCTGTAACCTAGACCGATCGGCGATTGTCGCATCGATGGCTGCCCCAAGCAGCGAGATGGACGCGCTCGACGTGCGGCAATCTCAATTGCGGCGGCGGGGTTAGCATAATCCAACGTGCCCCGTGCACGAGCTTGCTTGATCGCAGTATCCGCCATACATTTTGTAGGCAACGGGTAAAAAAATGCCTGTCGGGGCTACTCAGGCACGCGGCAAGACCACCAGCACATGGTCTTCCGTTGCTTCGAAGGCGGGTTCGATGCCGGCTGCGGCCCGCACCAGCGGGACGATCTTGTTGCGCACGCCCATACCTCTCGCGTCCACGTAGCCGTAGTCGCGCAGTACGCCGACGATTGTGGTGTTCCTGGGCGAGCGTTGTCCGGCAAGCATCTTTTCCACGGTCATCGAATTTTGTAAGGCGCCCGGGCTGAGTACTTCCAGGCGATTGGTGTAGGCAACGATCTCGACTTCGAGATTGCGAGTCCAGTCGCGATGCGCGAGTGCATTGACAATCGCCTCGCGAAGCGCATCAGGTGGGTAGTGCCAGATGCGCTCGCGCCGCAGCCCGTCTCCCAGGTCTTCCCCTTCGGTACTGACGAGAGGTTGACCCTGCATACGGTCCAGCAGATCTTCTATCAGACCGTTTTCGACGACTTCGCCGAGTCCGCCACCTTCGCGGCGTGCAAACCGCCCGACGAGTGGACCATCCAGCAGCGTGTCGTCGAGTGCCTGGTAGCCCTTGTCGATGCCATTGAACACCATCCAGCGGATGCCAGCCTGGCGCAGAAAACGGCGCGGTGACCGTCCGAACAGCACCAGTCCGGCGATGCTGCAGACCGGTGTACGGCCCTCGACGTCGGTCATGAAACCGAGCCCTACCAGGCGCTGCAGCCACGCGTCATCGGTCTGCGGTAATTCACGGTCACCGGCAAAAGTCAGGAGGTAATCTTCGAGCCGCGCGCGATCGAGTGCGTCGAGTGCGGCGCCGGATACCGGCAAGGTTTCGCTGTGAAAGAGGCTGCCCGTTGCAAAGAGGCGGGCTTGGGTCTCACGATCCGCGAGCCGGGACGTGCTGCCGACGCGAATGTAGATATCTTCCCGGTTATTGTGGCGAAGCACATAGGGTTTACTTGTGCCCATCGTGAAGGACACGACACCGACACGAAGACCGTCGTCCATGGTCACCACTTCATAGAAGGGCAGCAGCATCGGATGCACGTGTGCAAACACCGCATTCATGACCCAGGTTTCGAGGTCCTCGCGCTGGATGCCGGAGATCGTTCCGTCATCATCTACGCCCAGCAGGATCATGCCGCCGCGCAGGTTTGCCATCGCGACAATTTCACGGGCAAGCGCTTCGGGGCGCAGGTCGTCGCGCTTAAATTCGACGCCGGAATTCTCTCCGTTGGCGACAATCTCCAGCAATTCCGTCTTGAGCATGGTCATTCCTAAAATCCGTATTTCTCTTTGCGCTGGGAGAATGCCTCGCGACCGCCTTCCAGAATGTTGGCCACGCGCTCGCGGATCTGCGGGACGTCAATGGAACCCTGCGCATCAGGGGACATCTGTGCCTGCGCCTCGGATGCCGAAAATATCCCGATCCACTCTGCGTCGCCGAAGACGGGGATGTTCGCATTGTGGGTGGCAAAGAGGAACTGGCGCTCAGTCTTGGCTTCCCTCAACTGAGTCACGATTCGCTCGGCGATGAATGCATTGTCCAGGTTGTCCTCGGGCTGGTCCATGATGAGCGGATCATCGTTGTCGAGCAGCAGCAGGTGCAGGATTGCCGTGCATTGCTGTCCCGTGGATAGCTGATCCAGCGGCTTGAATATTTCGCCCTGATGGGCGACATTCAGTTCGATCAGGATTCTGTCCTGTAGGTCGATCTCTTCGAGTTCCAGTACGCGGCCACGGTCGAGTCGCGCGAGGGCCTCGACGACTGAGTTCTGCATGCCCCAGTCGTAGGTCAACGTCTTGAGCGCGGATTCCCCTTCCCGGATGGCCTTTACGAGGGCAGGGATGGTCAGCTCATCACTGGACTGGTCGATCCAAGCGAGCTTCTTTTCACCGAGACCGGGTAGCTGCAGCAGCAGTTCTTTCAGCGCCCGACGCTGACCACCAATCTTGAGATTCAGCCGTAGTTTGCCATCAAGCTTGCGATTGAGCTTCTTGACGGCGGTGCGTAGTTCGTCGCTACGTCTGTCGCGCACTTGGGCGAATTCGTCCAGCAGGTTACGTCGCTGGGCTTCGAGTTCTTCCAGCAGTCTGTCGACTGTCGCCATGCGGGCTTCACCCGGGCGGATAGTTTCGATTTCGCGCAGCAGTTCCTGATAGGCGCGCCCGACATCGCGACCTGGTTTGCCAGCAAAGGCGGGCAGGTTGGCAAAAACCTTTTCGAGGCTCGCCGACTCTTCGGCGAGCCGCGCATTGAGTTCCGTCTGCTGCGCCCTGATGGCTACGTTGCTTTCACCATGGAGTGTGCGCAAATTCACCAGTTGCTGTGCGATCTGCGTTCGCAGGGTATCAAGTGCATGGCGAATCCGGCCGAGTATGTCCGCATGCGGCATTCCTTCCAGAGCCTTTTCGCTGAGGAAGGCAGTGTCTGGAAGGTTACCTTCGAGAACGGACAGACCTTCTGCGACGCGATCCATTTCTTCACTTGCCCGCAGGGAAAGCTGCCGCTCGCGCTCAAGTTTTGGCACCAGCGCGAGCTTGTCTTCGAGTCCGAGTGACTGGAATTGCTGGACCTGCTCCATGAGTTTGGGCAGACGTGCGACCTGGGCCTGCAGATCATCCTTCTGCCGGGCGGCTGCCAGCAGTTTTTCCCGGTTCTCTGCCAGTCGCCTGCCGACCGCGTGAAGCTCGCCCGTCAATGCAATGCCGCTGGGCATAAAGCGGTTGAGAATCGCCGTCTGGCTGGCAGGGTCGCGTGCGAGCTCGAAAATCTCGTTCTGGCCGTAGATCTCGATGCGGGGCAGTAGGTCATGCGGCTGCAGGGTCGACATCTGCCCATCGTCATCCTTGACGACGGGTGGTTCTCCATAGCGGCGGGAGATGAGATATCCGCGACCGTTCTGTGCGTGCGAGCATATCGACAGTTCGATGCGACCACCTGCGCCGAGATTGGCCTTGACAATGTCCTCATGCTGCCGGCGTGCCGTGGCGGCACGCGGTGGCAGATCGAGCGCGTACCGCAGACATTCGATCAGCGTGGACTTACCGGTTCCGCGACCGCCGATCACGGTATTCAGGTGCGCAGATAGGGCTATTGCGATGCCGTCGAGGTATCCCCCATGAAAATTGATCTGCTCAATTCGCGAGTAGTGAGCTTCGGGCAACTGACCGAGCCGGATGCGTGACTCGGGATCCTTGAATGCTGTCACGAAGCCTTCGAAGCCCGGTCGCGTCATCTTGATCCAGCAGGTCGCGCCTGGGACGGCGAGATCTTCCGGTTTGGCGACATCCTTCGCGTTAAGCACGGCGATGGGATGTACGCGGCGATAATCCGGGTTCCGGTTCAGGATGATGTCGCGGTAGTTGACAGGCAGGTCAGTGGTCGGCCCCGGTATTTGTCCCGCCTTGACCAGCATTTCGTCTTTCCAAACGTGCGACAGGCCTCCGCCGTCCTGATTAAGCCGCAGCAGGCCGTTACTCCCCGTCATATGTGCGGCATACCAGAACCCACCGAGATCAAAAATGGTTTGGGCAAGATCTAGGCAAGTCTTGCGTGATGGTGCCACGGTGTCCTGCACTTGGGTGAGATCGAGCTTGCCCAGATAGCGGTTAAGCTGATCCCGGGTAGTACCCTCCGGGAACAGGCACACCATGTGGATCTTCTCGCTCGAGGCGATCTCGAACCCGGGAAAGACGACGATGCCTTGCGGCTCGAGAAAGTTTCGCAGACCATCGAGAGCATCCACGTTGCCATGGTCGGCGAGACCGACAACCCTTATCCCCCGGGCGAAACACTGGTCAAGCAACTGCTGGTTGTAGTCAGCTTCGCTCAGCCCGTGGTCGCTGCCGCGATATCGTGCCTGGTAGCCCGACGGATTGACCTGCAGGGCGCAGCGCCAGAATCGCGCCATCGTGTACTGGGCAGGCATGAGAACCTCGTTTTTCATGGGCGCGCCTTGCCTTCCGAGCGGTAGTTGGTCAAAGGGGCTGCCGGACCCTGACGCAGAAGTTTATCCACGGCCTTGCGCACGAGCCATGCAACGCTAACATCCTCCTGCTGCGCAATCGCCTGCAGAGCATCGAGTTGGTGTTTGGGCAGCGTGACGGTCACGCGTTTGATTTCCGGGTCGATTGGACGGGTCATTTTTGATTGCTGCAACTTGCATCAGGTCGCATAATTTTACTGCAAATGTGCTGCACCGGGCGCTGGAATCGCAGGAGAAGATGGGTGCGTCGGGCCGCGGCGGGACCGGAGCAAAACTGTGGATGCATTGCGTTGACCCGGCGGGCAAAAGTCGCGATGGCGAGGCCGCCTAGAACCGATAACGCCGCAGATTGAGCATCGAGCCCCGCGATAGGCCAGATGCGCCAGCATGCCAAACCCGGAGTCACGGAAAGCTACCTTCTTTCGCTATTGAATCAGTACAACATGGAGCATGGCGGCGAGTATCAAGAAACAAGATGCCTCGCGTCGGGACACCGCACTAACCCTTGGTTCACCGAGGCCTGGGCCAAGATCATCGAGGCAGACGAGATGTTCGTGTTCGACAGCGACCACATAGGACCCAACGGGAGTTACCGTTCGTGACAGCGGCTATTGAGCTTTATCATAGTGGGAGCTGAGCAGCCATGGCCGGCATGGCACCATACCCCGGGGCAACCATTCCATGAGTCAACCCTCGTTCTTCGAGGCTGAGCGCAAGCGTTTCTTCCGGCCCCTGAACAGCTCCCGTAGGGAGTTCGTCGTCGCTTGCCTTCGTGCCCTGTACGAGCGCCTGCACGGGCCGGCCGCTGACTACGCGCATACGATGACGCGAGATTCGCTGCGCGAGCTGCTCATGGCAGTCGTGCGAGATAACCCCGACAGATTGATCACAGAAGCAGAAGCTGACGAGTTCAGTATCGCTGACGGTGAGCCTCTGCAACTGACAAACCTCGTGATGAGGACGCTGCTTACCGACGGTTGGCTCGAACAGTTCGCCGACCGAGAGGGCTTGGTCACGGCGTTCCGGTTCTCGCGCCCGGGCAAGCTCTTCGCCGAGGCGCTGTGGACGCTGGACCGCCCGAGCCGAAGCCGGCAGCGAAACATGCGCGGTTGCCGAAACGCCTTGGAAGCGGCCCTGCAGCCTCGCGGTGACGCCCATGACCTGGTCGACGCTTATGAATACGCCGAGAAGGTCATCGAGGACCTGACTGAGGGCATCGACTATTTCCAGGAGCTTGTGCGCCACCTGATGCAGGCGGCATCGGCGCAGCGCCAGTGGGGCGAGTTCGTCGAGTTCCTCGACCGGTTCCAGCGGGAGTACTCCAAGCAGTTGACCGCGGACAACGCGATGCTAAACCGGCAGGCCATCCGCCAAAACTTGGACAGGCTTCGCCAGGTAAACGACACGAAGTTCAGCCGAATGGACGAGCAGCTTCACGACATTGCACACTGGGCAGTGAAGGAGCACACCGGTGCCTCGGTCTACGAGTGGCTCCTCGGTCGCATAGAGGCCATCGTCGACGCCGCCTGTGAGACCAAGCAGCCCGGCTTCCTCAAGGCGATGGAGACCTACCTGAAGCGCATCAACGGGTTGGCGATGCAATCGCTGATGCTGCGAGCAGGTCAGACCCGCCATGCCTATTTGCAGGGCATCCAGCGCGTGTCGCAGGCTGAAGACAGGGAGGAGCAGGACCGGCTTCTCCGGCACTACGGCGCTTACCTCACCAATGCTGAGGTCCGGCTGCTCGACCCGGCCAGCTTCAAGCTGCGTACCGCGACGCAGCGCCGTAAGGCTGTCACCGTGACCATTCGACCGCGGACTACGCGAGAGGAACGCCTCGCCGCCGTTCTCGCACGCGCAGAGGCAGAGGCTTTCTCACTCCCGAACGAACTTGTGGCCGAAGGCCTCCGCGCGGACCTGCGCATCTTCCGGCATCCCGTGAGGCTCTCAGCCCTTCCAGCCGAAAGCGCGGAAGATGTGCTCAAGGCTATGCAGGCTGTCGAAGCTGCGCGGGCCAGTGGTGATGACTTCCTGGTGCGCAGGCTGCCCACGCGCCTAGATAATCCGGCTTATTCCGGCAGTGACTACGAAATTGAACTGAAAAAATGAACTTGTCCTCCGTCATTCGCGACCAACTGGCGCTGATCAACATGAAGCAGGAGCGCTTCCGGGAACTGGTCATTCGGCTTTTTTCCTATGGCGTCATCGTCCGCGACGAGGACCGCACCGAGCAGGCGCTGTACGACGACGCCAGGCGCATCCAACAACTGTTAGAAGACTACTTCGATCTCGCCGGCTTCCTGCTTCACCACGACACGACGAATCAGTTCTACCGTCTCTATGCTCCAGGCGCCGTGGTCGACGGACTGCCGGAGGACACGCTTGAGCCTGTGCCTTCACTGCGCGCTCGCGTTTCGACCGATTTCGTCGCCGCAGCCTTGGCGCTGCGCTTCCTGTACCAGAACAAGCTGAATTCAGGTGACATCCAGCCCCAGGGCGAAGTGCTCATCAGCTTCGAGGATCTAGCGGTGGCGTTGCAGGCTCAACTTAAGCGTTCGTTGCCGAACGGCGTCACCGAAAAGATGCAGTTGCTGGCAGAATTGCGCAAGCATCGGCTGCTGAGTTACTCGACGACCTTCAGCATCGCCGACGAAGACGCGCTTCTGGCCATCCGGCCCACGATCTTGGGCATCGTCTCCAATGATGCGATGACCGCCGCGCTCGATACGGATGGCATTGTCGAGCAGGAGACGACTGTCGGAGAGGAGGCGGAATGAAGCTGGACCGCTTGGTGCTCGTCAACTGGGGGCAGTTGCCTCCCGGCGACTACGAGCTGGGCAACATGACGTTGCTCACCGGCCCCACCGGCGCTGGCAAGTCGACCATGCTTGACGGCTTGCAGACCGTGATGACGGCGTCCTATCAAGGCATCGTGGCTTACAACCCGGGCCAGGAGGAGACTCACGGCACTCAACGTCGCGGCAAGACCCGGCGCACGCTGGAGTCGTTCATCTGTGGTGCTGAGTACAGTCTGTTCTCGCGTCCTGATGGCGCCCACGGCTGTGTGGCCGCGATCTTTCGCCCTGAGGATGGTGAGCCGACGGCCAAGCTGTTCACCGCGGTCGTCGCCGCAGCCGCCCGGGTGGATGGGCAGGGAGAACGCCGGGTCGCCCGCCTTGAACGACTGGAACTCATCATCGTTGATGAGGAAGCCCTGAGCGTCGCCGACTTCCTGAAGGACGCTAGTCACAGCGAGTGGGTCGCGGTCGAGGATCTGGTCAAGCGGTTGAAGTCGCGTTACCGCAAGGTCACCTCATTCGGTAGCCACAAGAAGGATTATCTCTGCGCTTTGTATGGTCGGTTCCGCGGTCGCACGTCGGTGACGTGGGATGAGACCTCCAACGCTGCCAAGGCGTGGAGCCAGTCCATTGCCTACAAGCCCATCGGCTCGGTGCATGATCTGGTGCGCGACGACATCCTTGAATTCGACGGCAAGCTGCTGCAGGAGAGCATCTCGCGCATCAGCGAGCTGATGCGCCAGGTGACCAGTCTGCGGGAGGAAGGCGAGCGCCTGACTGCTACTGTCAACCGACTGAAGCTGCTGAAGGGGGCCATTGACGAAACAGCCGTGGCCTTCGAGCAGCAGGTGCAGTACGACCTCCTTTGGGCAAAGATTCATCTGCGCGATGACGAAACGCGGGTGGCGGAAGAACGTCGGAAGATTGCCGCCGATGGCGAAATTGAGACGCGCAACCTCGCTCTCATCCGGACGCTCACCGGGCAATGGGAAAACCTCGACCGCAGCCGCGTCCAGCTGACTGCAACCCTTCAAGGCATCGAGGCTCACGGTGTCAAGGAGCGGCTGGAGCTTCAACTGCGAAACGCAACGAGCAACGCGCGCAAGGTACTGGACGAGCTGGCCAAGGGACTCCGGTCCGCGGCGAATCTCGACCAGGTGGCTCGGCAGCTTGCGGGCAAGGTGGTGCCCAAGGAATTCACCCGACTCCTGCCGGCCGTCGAGGTTGTTGCCAGGGCGTTTGCAAAGACCGAACTCGAGCACTTGGCGGATCTTGTGCGCGCCGTGCACCGCGTGTTGCAGGCGCCGTCGTTCGTACCTGACGAACTCCTGGAACTCTCCGGCCAGTTCGAGGGGCTCAACCAGGGACTTGCTGAGGTGTTCAAGACCTTAGTAGGCCCTGTGGACAGTGTCTCTATGGCCATCGCCGCCGATGAAGCGTCGTTGACCACTCGTATCGAGACTGAGCAGAGAACGGTTCGAGACCTGGCGAGCACCAAGGCACGGCTGGCATCCGGGGGCGGCAACTACGACTCGCCGACAGCAATGGCCGTCGCCCGCATCCGGGAAACGCTGCCCGAGGCATCGGTGCTGGTGCTGTGCGATCTCGTCGAGCCGGCGTCCGAGAAGTGGCAGCCGGCCATCGAAGGCTATATGGGCAACGCCCGCTTCAACCTCATTGTCAAGCCCGAGTGGGAGGCAAGGACCATCGACTTCCTGCACACATGGGGCTCGAAGGCGAAGGTGGTGCAGGGGAAGCGTTGCCTGGACAAGGCTGACATGAGCCGTGTGCCACGTGAGTCCATCATCCACGAGTTGCACACCAATCATCCCATCGCGCGGGCGTACCTCGTCGAACAGTATGGCTCTGTCATCAAGGTCGACACATCTAACCAGCTACGTGACGTTGCTCGCGGATTGACGATGGACGGGAAGGGCAGTGGTTCGCGCACCATGTTCGTGACTGAGCGTTATGAGTTGGTATTTGGACGTGCGGCCCGTGAGAACGCGCTCCGACGAACGACCGCTCAGCTGGATGAGGCAGAAGGCCGCTTGGCCGACTTTCAGGCGCTCAAGAAGACGCTCTCCGATGTCAGGTCACTGCTGTCAGCCGTTCGCGAGCCCAACTTCGACCCCGACCCCCTGCTCAATTACGCGGGGGAGATTGACCAGGCTCAGAGTGCACTGAACCAGCTGGACCTGCGCGAAGTGAACGAACTGGGGACCCGCTTGACCGAGTTGCAGCGGCAACTCGGCGACGTCGACCAGGACCGCAACGACGCGCATCGGGCCATTCACCTGGCACAGGAGAGGACAGAGAAGTCTGAGGAGGTAATCAAGGGCATTACCGGCCGCCGCGACGAGCGACTGCGCGAGCTCCAACGGCAGATAGGGAGACTGAAACAGCTCTGCGAAGTGAACCCCGAACGCACCTACACGGTCATGTCGGAACAGGTCGAGGGCCTGCTGTCCGCCGCAACGGTGGCGGAGGTGACGACTCGCCGTGATCAGCTAGGCAGCCTTCCAGCTCTGCGTGTGGGCGAAGTTCGTGAACAATTGAGCGAGCACAACATTAAAGCCAAGACGGAGGAGCGCTTTCAAGTGCACCTACCCTATCTGCACGAAGGAGATGGCTTCGACCCCTGTTATGGCCCGTTGGCGCAGCTCGGGCGCGCGGTGGGCGCGATGCACGCTGACCTCGAGGGCGTGGGACTGTACAACAACCGCAATGAGGTGGGAAAGGCAGAGCGGTCCTTCCACGACGTTTTTACCAAACAGTTTTGCGTCGAAATTAAAGCCAAGGTCGACGACGGCATCCGGACCTTGCGGCAAATGAACGCAGAGCTCCAGAATCTCAAGTTCGGCACCGACCGCTTTACTATCGACTGGTCCAGGTGGGAACCAGAGTTCGAAGACTATTACGGTTTTTTCAAGGCCGTGGCGGAGCTGGCTGACTCACCGGACACGGTCGACCTGTTTGCAGAGACAACGCTGAGCGACAAGCATCGGGCAGTACGCGACCGGCTGGTGAAGCTGCTTCTGGACAAGGACCAGGAGCGCGCCGAGCGAGACCTGTTGCGCATCGCGGATTACCGGAACTATCGCCGCTACGAAATCTGGAATGAGTCTGATAGCGGTGGCCGCATCGCACTGTCCATCTGGGGAACGGGCTCCGGCGGCCAGCTGGAGACGCCGGCATACATCGTTCGTGCCGCCGTAGTGACGAACCGGATGAAGCTTTTTGACAAGGGGCCGAGTCTGAAGCTGCTGGTGAGCGACGAATCGTTCTCCCGAATGGACGAGCTGCGCGCCCGAGCGGTGCTTCGGTATCTGCGCGACAGCCTGGGCCTCCAACTGATTAGCGCCATGCCAACTCGCGGCGCGGGCGGCTTGAGACCGGAGTTCGATCGTGAATTCAGTTACAGCAGGGCCGGCGTCGACGAGATGAATGGCGAGCTGGACTTCATCATTGAGTGCGACGAGCGCCACTTCAAAAAGGACCGTATGCGTGAGATGTGGGAGGCACACCGCGAGAAGGTCCGGGAGCAAGCGAGGCTGGCATTCGAGGCGAAGGAGCCGGCGCCGTCGGAAGTCCCGCAGGCTTCACCTGGCGACTTGTTCTTGTCAGATGCCCTTGCCGATGCGGCGCCGGCCAGTTCCATGGAGACAGTCCCGTGATCGATCGAGCGCCTCTGTGGCTGCAGGGTGCCGACATGCAGCGGCTGCTCAATCTGCTGGTTGACAGGCTCGACAGCGCAGACCAGCGAGGCACGCGCGCACAATCGGTGGCTCTTGGCCCCAAAACTTGGCCGGCTCTTTATGAGGCGCCGTTCGAGTCCACCAAAGAGATGCTTTGGGAGCAATTTGGCGAGCTAGTGCATTGGGGCTGGCTGGCTGTCAAGCCTGAGGACGTTGCAAAGGAGCGCTCCGGCTACGACCGGGCCCCGCGTGTCACCGTTCTTGACGAACCCGCACTGCGCGCGGCCGTTGGTCGTCTAGAGCGGGTCCGCAGCCCCGCGGAACTCTGGCGGGAAGCTGTCTTCGCTGACTTGGCCGCCTCGAATGAGGTCAAGCGTCAGGTCAGTGAATTCTGTATCGACATGCCTGACCGAGCGATGTCCGAGGTCGTGGCCCGCCTGAACGAACTTCAGGTGTTGAAGCACGAGCCCTTGCTTCTTCGCGAGGTCTCCTCCCGGCTGTTCTGGGGCATGTCCAAGGTTCTGGATAAGCGCCAGGCGTTGGTTGCCGCGCTGCTCGAGCTTGATGACTGCCCTTTCCCGGAGTCGCCGGTGCAGCTTCAAGTGTTCCTACCGCCAGCAGGCTTCCGCGGCGTTCTCTTCATCGAAAACCTGACGACCTACGACCGGGCGATGCGGTCTGGTAGCGCTGCCTTCGAGGGGCTGGCCTTGGCGTTCGCATCCGGCTTTAAGGGTAGCGCTCAGCGGCTGCGTACGCCCGAGGGATGCTCGCTGTTTTTCTCTGATCAAGGCGGCGACACGCGCGACCTGCGTGACGGATTCAAGTCTTGGCTCTTCGGGAAAGAAACGCGGCCGGCGTACTTTTGGGGTGACCTGGACTGGGCTGGTATGCGAATCCTCGCAGCCATGAGAGCCAGTTTCTCCGGGCTGACTGCGTGGCAAACTGGTTATGCGGCCATGTTGCAGGTTCTTCGAGAGGGCCATGGGCACTCGCCGGAAGCAGCCGAGAAGCAAGGGCAAAAGATCCTCGCGGAAACCGGTTGCGCGTACGCCGATGGCCAGCTCGTGCCTGCGCTCGGTGAGACACGCCGTTTTGTAGACCAAGAACTATTCATGCCGTAGGGCCACAAGCTCACCATCGTGGTCAAGTCGGCCACTTCTTCAGTGACCTTGCGCTTCCGCTTGTGGCGCGACGATCTGGATGAGTTCACGCGACAAGACGGTGCGCGGCGGTTCATCCGCTACTACGATCCGCAAGCAGGGCGTTACATTAACCAGGATCCAATTGGCTTGTTGGGTGGGCCAAATAGCTATACTTACGCGGACAATCAGCCTGCCGGTGCGATAGACCCGCTCGGCCTTGCAACCATCGCGGCGGGAGCAGGCACTGGCGCTGAAATCGGAAGCATTGGCGGTCCCATTGGCGCGGCGGCGGGGGCGATAGTTGGTGGATTGATTGGTTTCGGCGTGTTGTTGTTCGCGTCAAAGGTGATTGAGTCGTCGGAAACAAAAGTCGATTGCCCATCAAACAAGAAAGCCTGCCCCCCCTGCAAGACGGTGACCGGACGGATCGTCGCGCGAGGGACCGTTGGATATCGTCCGCTAGACGTCATTCCGGACAACGAGATGCAGCATGGAGTCTACGGCTCGCATCACAATATATTCGTGGCAAACCAGAATCCAAACAACTGTCAATGTTTCTGGGCAAAGCAAAAATATGTTCTCAAGCCTGGGCAACTGACCAGCGCCATGGTTCCTGTGGAAGAATTTGTCAATTGAGATTGGCTATGAAATACACCAAAACTGGGTATGAGATTCAAATTGGAGATTCCGTTTCTGTTGAGGATGGTGCTGAGGGGACCGTTGTTTGCGATTTCGACAGGAAGCTGTGTATATCCGGGTATGAAGATTGGATCACAAATGATGACTCTACGGTTGACGGCATTCCCTCACGCGGGATATTGGTAAAGACTAAAAAATATGGATTAATTCACTATGAAACAGAGGATGAAACTATAGTAAGGCGCTAGCCTCACCAGAGGGCGGCTGATCAGAGTGCATATGGCAGGAACGGCACTACCTGAAGCACGAAATCGACAACCCGATCCGGTTTCCGGGCCAGTATTACGATGAAGAGAGCGGGCTGCACTACAACCGTTTCCGGTACTATGACCCGCAAGCAGGGCGTTACATTAACCAGAATCCAATTGGCTTGTTGGGTGGGCCAAATAGCTATGCCTATGCGGAGAACAGGCCCACGACGGCTATCGACCCAGTGGGGTTGGCCGCGATTGTTGCTGGCGCTGAATTAGGCGCTGCTGGAGGCTCCATTGTCCCGGGAGTTGGCACGATTATCGGCGGTGTGCTGGGAGCAGCCGCAGGTATCGGGGTGATGGTCTGGATGGCGTCTTCCATATCTACGGACAAAGCCGGAAACAAGGTTAGCCCGATCGCAGACACGCTACAACCTCCAGGCAATTGCTCGCCGGGCAGCAGCGAAGTCTTCAAGACGAAGTTAACCGAGCATGCAAACGGCCGAGGGCGTGTAAAGCCAACATGAATCAGCCGACAATATTGCAGATGCAACAGAACAATCGTGAATGCGCCATGGCAAGAGATTTAATCAATAAAAAATGCTTTGCAGGCGGAGATGCTAACCATCGCAACGAAGCACTTGAAGCTTGGGCGAATGTTGTGAAGTGTGAGGGATTGCTGAAATGAGCCTGGATTTTTCGTTGTTTTCCAATGACCCCTTCCCCATGGGTAAGGCGATCACCAACAGATCGGGGATCGAATCGTGTGCTGTGGATGATTTTTTCCGAGGAAGGAAACGCTTCGAGACAACACTTAAGGAATTGAGGGAGGACTACGAGTGCGACGAGTCCGCCTGCCTCTCTTTCATGGAACCCGAAGCGTTCGTATTCTTTCTACCTTTGTTCGTGAAGCTGGCAATTTGCGACTACAACGAGGCAGACAATATCCCAGACTCTCTCGTTTACAAATTGCACAGAGTGGCAACAGGTGGAGCCGACAACTGGCGGGAAGAAATCCTGAGGACGTACTCAAAGGACCAGCGCGACATTGTCGTAGAATTTCTCGATGAGATGAGCCGAATTGAATGGGGATACCAGAATCCTGATCTGGCGGCAGAGGCCGCAAGGCTTCTTCGGGAGAAGTTTTAATCGACTTTTCCGACGCGGAGCACTCAGCACTTCGCTCCGTACGACGGCATACCGAAAAAATTGCAGGTTGGAAAAACCGGCTCCAGAATTTAAAAGACGAACATAACAGAAAGTGCACTCAGAAATGTCCAAAAAAATTAGGCAGTTGGCATCTCTGATCGAGAAATATCGAGGACACCCAGAGTTTTTGGGAGTTGAAATAACCGATCCAAACCAGCGTGGTGCAGTTGACGATACGTTGCTGCATCTGGCTGCTCGGACGGGCGCGATTGCCGATATTCAACTTCTAGTGAGTGCGGGCGCGGACATCAACATTATCGGCGACCTCGGTAATACACCGCTTCATCAGGCAGCCATGATGGGGCAGGTTGAAGCTGTGAAACTATTACTTAAACTTAAAGCGAGAACAGATTTGCGCAATGAGTTTGATCAGACGCCGATGGATGTTGCAGAACTCAGTGGTCGTGAAGAGGTAATTCGCCTCTTTAAGAGATAGTTGGTGGCTGAATGATTCACGCTCACCGTTCCTCCCATTTCCAATTGAAATGTCAACATCTATAGCAACCTTGGGTACTCCAACCACACACGGCGGCGCTGTCGTCTCCTGCGCTGCCGGAGCGGTCATTGATGGCCGCTTCGCCGCCTGCGTGGGCGATCAGACCGTGTGCCCCATGCACGGAACCGGTGTGATTACGTCCGGCTCGATGCCCACGATCAACGGCCGACAGGTTGCCCATCATGGCAGCAGCACCAGTTGTGGCGCGACGCTCATCGTGCCCGGCGCAGGCCCGACCGTGTGAGTTAGTCCGCACCCGCCGACATGGCCACGCCGTTGACCACATACATTGCAACGGCATTGTATGCCTCAGAATGCGACCCAAACGAAAATCTGAATGAACGACGTTCCCCAAGAGCCCGGCGCGGAACCGCGCAAGCTTCCCCCTCCCGTTCCGAAAGTGGACCCCACCCCCGGTGAACCTGCCCGGTCTGAACCGGCCTTTTCGGTTCCGCCCGGGGAGCCAGATGCTGAGTGGCTGGCAAAAATCCGGCTCGACCGCAATCCGTTGCTCGAAGCCGCCCGCCCGTTGCTGAGAGCACTCGCAGACATGCCCGAAAAGCTGGACCAGCTCACCGGCGATCTGTTGCGCAACGTGATCGCAACAGAAGTCCGGGCGTTCCAGCGGCTCTGCGAGCAGGCCAGTATCCGGCGCGACCACACGCTCGCCGCGCGCTATTGCCTGTGTACGGCACTCGATGAGGTCGCGATGCGTGCGCTCTCGAATCATGGCGGCCAGAATAATGTCGGCACATGGGCTGGCAATGCACTCGCCACCATCTTTCACGAAGACACCAAGGGCGGGGACAAGGTCTATCTGCTGACCGGCAGACTGATGCAGGGTTCGAACGAGCACCGGGACCTGCTTGAGGTGATTTACCGCATCCTTAGTTTTGGCTTCCTTGGCCGCTACGCCCACGGCAGCGATGGCCACCGCCGCCATGAGGCGGTGCGCCAGCGCATCTACAACGAGGTCATGGCGGGGCGCGAGCCGGTGCCTGCCGCGTTGTCGCCCAACGCGAAAAGCACCGCGCGTCCGAAGCGTGCCTCCTTCTATGACTTCCCGGTATGGATCACGGTGACTCTGCTGTCGCTTGTCCTGCTCGCGATGTGGGGCTACTACAAATACGAACTGGTGACGCGAGCCGGGGAAATCCAGAAGCAGATCGGCGACATCGTGCGCATGACGCCACCGCCCGCACCGCCTGTCCTGCATCTGAAAACGTTGCTCGAGAATGAGATCGCAGCCGGTACGGTCAGCGTGGATGAGGATACGCATCACAGTGCCGTGACCTTCCGCGGCGACGCGATGTTTGCGCCCGGTGGGGCTTCGGTGCAACCGTCGATGGGGCCGCTGATCGCAAAAATCGCGGGCGAGATCGCGAAGGTGCCGGGCAAGGTGACGGTGCAGGGCTATACCGACAACCAACCGATCCACAGCAACCAGTTTGCGTCGAATCAGGCACTTTCCGAAGATCGCGCGACACAGGTCATGCAGATGCTGCAATCCGACGGCGTGTCAGCCAGCCGTCTCGAAGTTGTCGGCAAGGGGGATGCTGATCCGGTGGCAGACAACAGCACACCGCAGGGCCGTGCGCAGAACCGCCGTGTCGAAATTCTGGTGACGCCATGACAGCGAAGCCCGCAAAACTCCGCCCCGAACGGCAACAGTCAGCAGTTCGCGCACGGTCTTGTCGTGCCACTGGTTACGAGGTGAGTTGATGGAACAAGTTTCGCCGATCGGGGTTCTACCCGAAGACTTGCTGTCGTTGTCGGCCGACATGATCGAGCGGCTGCAACAGCAGCCGTGGCGTTTCGGTTTCCTGAGCCTGATGCGGCGCATCGGCGCGAATCCGCGCATTGATCCGATCGGCAAGGCGCAGTTGCCGTCGGCAGAACCCTTTAGTCTCGGCCAGAAGCCAAGCCTGATATTCGCACCGAGCGA
>NZ_FMYQ01000011.1 GCF_900096975.1 Paraburkholderia lycopersici | reverse complement strand
CAGAACGAGCGGATCTCGCGCTTTGCCTGGTAGCGCGAGCCCGCGCCACCGTCGAAGCCGTCATACGACGGAGCCTGCAGAAACAGCGTTTTCATATTGCTCGATTGTCCGCGCAGTGTGGGGTGAATCCGGGGCTGGCAATCTGGGCGCCTTGCCAGTCTTCAAAGCTTCGAAGGTAGCTACGAATTCATTACACAATACATTCGATTTCCATTCGAATGTGCATGTTTGTTATCGATTCGAAGGCACAGCGAAGGTGCCAGGAGTCGCACAGACCAAACTATAAATAATAAGCCCGGAACCTGATGATTAGCTTAAGCACTTTCCTCCGCCCCCGTCGAAACATGCGAATTTTTCGAGTTTGACTGAATGATGTGACAATTTTCCGGGCGTCGCCCAGATTGATGAAAATCGGCCACAAGCGGCGCCGGCAATGCGCAACATCGCGCAAAACGCATTAACGTGTGCACGTTACGTGCCGCCATAAGCGCCAGGTTGCCGCGAAACCATGCCCACCAGCAACAAACCGACGCCAAGGGACATCGACTGCATCATCCGGGCCAACCTCGGCCGCCTGACGAAACCGGGCGCGCTCACGGTGCGTCCCGGTTATGAAATTGCAAGCAATCAGCTCACCGGCCGCGCGGCGATCGTCGTGACGGTGCATACGAAACGCGCGGCCCTGCGCAAAGCAGACCTGCTGCCAGATTCGATTGCGCGAATTCCCGTCGATGTGCGCGAAGCAACGGCTTATCAGCGCCTGCGCGCGCACGACCCCGCCGCCGCCGAACTCGCCAGCGCATACGGACGCCCCGAGAACAAGGAGCCGACGTGGGACTACGAGCGCGAATTGCCAGGCGGGCGTCGACTCGATGACAAAAGCAGCGCGACCCCAAAGGCGCTCGCCTACCGGATGGCCAATCAGCCCGCCACGGCCCGCGCCTTGAGCGCGCACGCGAAGAAGCCGGAAATCGCGTATGTACCCGCGCCCGGCGTGGCGCTCGCGCCGCTCGCACTCCGGAAAGCGACGATTACCGCGCACGTAAGCCCCGACGCCGGGCTCGCGACACTGCAATCGTTTCTGGGCGGCACGCGCAAAGCGTTGCAGGTGGGCATGTACGATTTCACGTCCGGCACGATCCTGCAAACGTTCCAAAGCGCGCTTGGCGGCCGCAAGACGCTGCACATGGTGCTGGACAATCCCGCGCCTAACGCGACGCGCGACCAGACCGACACGCAAACCGTCGAGCAGCTCGACGCGGCGCTCGGCTCGCGTGCGGGCATTGCGCGGGCGCTCGACCGGCAGGACGTGTTCGCGGCGGCCTGGATGTTCCCGTACGCGTATCACATCAAGGTCATCGTTCGCGACCTGGCGACGACATGGCTCTCCAGCGGCAATCTCAACAACAGCAATCAGCCTGACCTGAAGACGCCGCCGCAGATCGAAGACCGCGACTGGCACGTGATCATCGAGGACAAGCCGCTGGCCGCGCTGTTCGCCGCCTTCCTCGATCAGGACTATGCGAGCGCGAGCGCCCATCAGGCAGCGCCCGCCGACCGTGAACTGGAACGCGCGGTCGTGGACGCCCACGCGAAACTCGCCGCCGAGGCCAATCCCCCCGTCACGGCGCGCATGGCCCCAACGAAGGCGGGCTATGTGGCGGCCAAGGTATTCGAGAACGTCGACGTCACCATCACGCCGCTGCTGACGCCGGACAAGCTGGCGGGCTCGACATCGCAGGGCCAGTACCTCGCGGCCGTCCTCGCGCTGATCGAAAGCGCGCAGCAGTCGCTCTATATCCAGTTGCAGTACATCGAAGCGTCGAAGGGTTCCGGCGACTACGACGCATTGCTGCGCGCCATTGCGGGCCGTATTGCGGCGGGCGTCGATGTCCGGCTGATAGAAAGCGCCGAATACGGCATGAAGTGGGCCGAGAAGATGAAGCAAAGCGGCGTCGATCTGACCCGGAACATTCGCCTGCAGTCCAATGTGCACAACAAAGGCTTCGTGGTCGATTCGAAACAGGTGGTCATCAGCAGCCAGAACTTTTCGTCTGCCGGAATCGCGCAGAATCGCGACGCGGGCGTAATCATCGCCTCCGAATCCATTGCCGCCTATTACGAGGCGGTATTCCTTGCCGATTGGGAAAAGCGCGCGAAGCCGTTTGTGGCCAGCACGGCAATCGAGGCCTGACGGCCTTCGACCGCCTCCCCCCATATCGGACAAGTATTCGCTGATCGCCGACATTACGGAAAAACACCTCACAATCAGGTTACGATGCTCGAAATTACGTGACTGTGGCGCTCCGCCGGAACTGGGCGAGCGGCGCGGCACAGCGACCGCTGCCCGGCAGGCTACGACAACTGCCGGAAAGCAATGCGCTCACGCACCTTCGCTGTGCGTTGCCAATTTCACCGTGAGCCGTCATTGTCCATGCGCATTCTCTTTGTCATCGGCAACCTGGGCGACTATCACGTCCCTCGCTACGAGGCTCTCGTCAGCGCAGCCTCCAGTCGCGGCCACGAAGTGGCGCTTCTCGAAGTCTTCGCGCGCTCCGGCGTCTACGGCTTCCCCCAGGAGCGGCGCGCCGCCTTTTTCGCGAACCGCCCGCAAATGGCGGAAACGCTGGTCGAGGACGGCGCCGATAGCGACGGGCTCGGCCCGCGCGGCACCGCGCGCCTCATTGGAAAAGTACGCAGCTTCATGCCGGACGTGGTCATCACGCTCGGCTACAACACCGGCTATTCGGCCGTGCTGTGCCTGCTCAGGCACCTTACGCGGCGCTTCAAGCTCATTTACATGTCGGACTCGAAAGCCGATGACGGCTTGCGCCAACGCACCAAGGAACGGCTCAAGCGGCTGATCGTGAGCCGTTTCGACGGCGCCCTCGTCGCGGGCGAGAAGCATCGCCGCTATGCGCAATCGCTTGGCATTCCAAAAGAACGATCTCGCATCGGCTTCGACGTGATCGACGTCGACTATTTTTCGCATCTCGCGCAGGCCGCATGCGGCGACCCCGATGCGGTGCGTGCGCGTTTCGGGCTGCCGCGGCGCTACCTGCTCTGCGTGAGCCGGTTCGTTGCGCGCAAGAACGTAGGCGTGCTGATCGAGGCCTACCGGAAGTCGGGCGTGCACACCCAGGATATCGGGCTCGTTCTGGTCGGGCAGGGTCCGCTGGAAGCCCAGTTGCGCGAGCACATCGCGTCGCTCGGACTGACGTCTCACGTGACGATCCTCAATTCGCTCGCCAACCAGGAGATGCCGAATCTCTATGCGCTGGCGGAATTCATCGTGCTGGCGAGCGAGTTCGATCAGTGGGGGCTATGCGTGAACGAAGCCTTTGCGGCCGGGTGCCCGGCCATCGTCACGCGCACCTGCGGCGTGGCCGGCGAAGTGGTGATAGACGGCGTGAACGGTTTCGTCGTCGAACCGCGCGACGTCTCGACGCTCGCGCAACGCATCGGCCAGCTAGGCGGCGAACCCGCGCTGCGCGAGCGTTTCGCTGCCGGCGCGCAGAGCGCGATCCGGCGCTGGACACCGCTGCTGTTCGCGTCGAGCGCGCTGGAGCTTGCGGAAGTCACGACCCGCAACGCGAGCAACCCCGCGCAGCGCGAACTCGTTTGAGCCGCAACCATCGTTGCATCGAGCCGGTCAGAGATTGGGCGCGAAAACGCGTGCGGGCGCGAACCTGCGTTTGAGCGTGCGTGTCAGCAGATAAACGGTGCCGAGCCGTTCAACGCCAAGCCGCTGCGTGAGCGTCGCGCCGAATCCGCTGAGAAAGCTGAACGTCGATGGGCTCGAAAAGCCGTCGAAATCAAAGGTGAGCCTGCGTTCCAGCGCGCGGCCAATGGCCGTCCACAGCAGCAGGCTGATCGAGCCGCAATGCGCATCCTGCGCGCGCGACGAGAGCAGGTAATACATCGCCTGATGGTCCCACACGAGCCCGATTGCCGCGACGAGCGTTCCGCCCGGCCCGTATGCCCCGAGCAGCATGCCGGCCTTGCGCTCGACGAACGCGTTGACGAGCTGGCGCATGACCGCATCGCCATAGGCGTTGGTGCGCGAGCGCGCAGCGAGATTCGCGTCGTAGAACGCGAGAAATTCGTTCGGGGTGAGCCCCGGCACGACCGTCAATTCACGCGACGCGCTGCGGATCACGTTGCGCGTCTTGCTGCCCAGCCGAGCCCAGACGGCGTCCGGCGTGCTGCGCGGGTCGATGCGGAACGTGTAGCGGGCCGACACCGTAAAGCCGTGCAACGCAAAAGCCAGTGCATCGTCAATACGAGGGTCGAGCACCTGGAAGAAGCTGTCACATTCGGGTAACTGGTCGATGAGCCGCGCCGTGACATCGAGCCGGTGATGCATCTGGCGCCCAGCGCTGCCCGTCACCGGCCGGATCACGGGGCCGAGCGTGCGCGTAAGCGGCGGCAAGTGCGAGACACGCCACAGACGCGCACGCGAAATCGTGTAAGGCATCTCGCCGACGATCTCGTCGTTCTGCTTCACCACCGCCAGTTTCCAGTTGCCCTGCGTGGCGATCTCCAGCCACCAGCGCTCGTGAAAAATCGAATGCGCCGCATGAGCACGCGCCGGCGCAGCCTTGGCCGCCGGTGGCTCGAAAACGGGCGACGTCTGATCGTTTATAGTCGTCATCGGTCAACGGTCTATTCTGATTGCGAGCGCCTCAGAATTACATACGCGCTCTACCTCCCCCAGCACCCACGCTTCTCAATGACTCGTCAGCATGGCGATGGCATGTGCTCGACGTGGCAGTGCACGCGGCCGGTTGTTGTCGACCCGGTCCCTGCAAGGGCTACGCGCCGCTGCTTCCGTTACCGGGGTTCACCTGCTCGCGCTGCGACGGACTGCGACGTCCATGTCAGCAAGCTGCCAGTTGCACACCGTCTTCAGTCTAGGGGAGACGACCCTGCCCGTTTACGCCAAAACCAAGCCGTATGGGGATGGGGTTATCCCATAGCCGATTTTCGTCCGATCATACTTGTGGATTTCGCAATGCAGCATGGCCTGTCGATCTGCGTTCGCGCACCACGCGGATCGCGCACATACTGAATACGAACAATAATCGATCATGCATATTCGTTAGGATTCCGTCCGAACCAGCCGGTCGCGGCCAGCTTGCCGCTCATGCCAATGGTTGCGTCGTCATCGCCCGTGTGAGTCCGTGCATGGGACGGCGCACCGCAACGTCGAACGGGTTCGTCTGCGGGCCAATGATCTGCGCCTGCCGCTTGAGCAGCTCGACGATGGTCGGCAGCCGGTCCTCGGTGAGGCGCGCAGCAAGCGTACCCACGCTCAGCGCTGCGACCGCGCAGCCGTTGCGGTCGAGAATCGGCACCGCCACGCCCGCCATGCCCTCCAGCACGCCCGTATTGCGCCCGGCGTACCCGAGTTTGCGCACGCGCTCGATCTCCGTGCGCAGATACACCTCGTCGAGCACGCCATAACTGCGCAGACGCGGCACGTTGAAACGGATGATCTCCTCGCGCTCCGCCTCGGGCTGGAACGCGAGGATCGCAAGGCTCCCCTGTCCCACGCCCAGCGCCACGCGCCCGCCGATGTCGCCCGTGAACGAGCGGATCGGAAACGGGCCTTCGCACATGTCGAGGCAGACCGCGTCGAAGCTGCTCTTCACGAGCAGAAAGATGGTGTCGCCAAGGCTTGCGCACAGACGCAGCAACGCGGGACGGCACAGCGTTCGCATGCCGCTCGGATTGCCCGCCTGCGCCGCAAGCGCGAAAAAATCCACGCTCAGGCGGTAGCGCTTCGTGCCTTCGTCCTGCTCGACCACGCCCTCGGCGATCAACCCCTGCAGCAGACGATGCACGGTGGCCTGCGTGAGCCCCACCGTCTTGGCCAGCGCCGTTACGCGGCTGCCTTCCGCCTGGCTTTCGCCCAGCGCGCGGATCAGCGCGAACGCGCGCTGCAAGACGCCCGCGCCGCGCGCGTCATCGCCTTGCGTTCCATTTTTGCCATCCATTGCCACCTCGTTACCTTCGATTCATTCCATTCAACGGAATGTCTGCCGCATGCTCGTACGGACCGACACGTTCATCCAATCAGCCTCGCGACATAGGTCGGCACTATGCATATGAGTTCGTTCAGGGATTTCCCGGAGATCGTCCAGTGAAATATAAGGCAGGTTATTTGGCTTAGTTATTTCGCTTAATGGAATATAAACCAGATTCCTATCACTTGATGGAATTTTAAATTGACGAGCGAAAATTTGGCTAGCTAGAGTCGTTCACGACGCAAGGCAACCGACTACACGGATGCCGGCGCACTCCATGCACTGGAAGGCCACATCATGTCGTTCCTCACCCTGACCGATGTTTCGAAGTCGTTCGGCGACCTGCAGGCTGTCGCCGGCATCAACCTCTCGGTGGAAAAAGGCGAGTTCGTCTCGCTGCTCGGCCCCTCGGGCTGCGGCAAGACCACGACGCTGCAGATGATCGCCGGCTTCGTGGAAACCACGCACGGGCGCATTACGCTCGACGGCCGCGACATCACGCACATGCCGCCGAACAGGCGCGGCCTCGGCATCGTGTTCCAGAGCTATGCGCTCTTCCCGCACATGAGCGTCGAGCAGAACGTGAGCTTCGGCCTTGAAATGCGCGGCGTCGGCGGGACCGAACGCAAGGAGCGCATTCGCGAGGCGCTCGCGCTCGTGCGGCTCGACGCCTATGCGCACCGCTTTCCGCGCGAACTCTCGGGCGGCCAGCGCCAGCGCGTGGCGATTGCGCGCGCAATCGTGATCGCGCCGCCCGTGCTGCTGCTCGACGAGCCGATGTCCAATCTCGACGCCAAGCTGCGCGAAGACATGCAGTTCGAACTGCGCGCCATCCAGCGCAAGACCGGCACGACCACGCTCATGGTCACGCACGATCAGTCGGAAGCGCTTTCCATCAGCGACCGCGTGGTCGTGATGGAAAGCGGGCGCATCACGCAGGTCGATACGCCCTACCGCGCCTATGAGCGGCCCGAGAACGACTTCGTCTCGCAGTTCATCGGCAAGGCCAATATGCTCGCGGGCCGCGTCGTCGCGCGCGAGGGCGAGACCCTGCGCATCGATCTGGGCAACGACCTCGCGGAAACGGGCTCGATGACGCAACTGCCCGAGCGCGCCCGCGCGGTGAGCGTGGGCGACGCGATCACGCTGTGCATCCGCCCCGAAAAACTCAAGCTCTGCGCAAGCGGCTCGGGACGACTTGCAGGGCGCGTGACGAGCCGCTTCTTCCTCGGCAGCCAGTGGCTCTACCGCCTCGAAAGCCGCGCCGGCGAAATGCTCGTATGCTGCCAGAACGAAGGCGAGGAACCGCTTGCCGAAGGCGACCAGGTGGGCATCGACTGGCATAGCGACGCCATCCGCTTCATTGCGCGGGAGGGCGCCCGTGTCTAGCACGCTCCCCGCTTCGCAACGCGCGCCGCGCACCACGGTGCGCGCGGCGTGGCACGCCTTCGTGCCGCTCTGGCTCATGAGCGCCCCCGCCCTGCTGCTGTTCGCCGCGCTCGTGCTCGTGCCGCTCGCGATGACGTTCGCGCTCACCTTCTACCGCTTCGATCCTTCGAGCGGTCCCATCGCGGCATTCGATCTGCACAACTACGGAGAGGTGCTGGGGTCGTCGTACTTTCACACGATCTTCCTGCGCACCTTCGGCATCGCCGCGCTCACCACGTTGCTGTGCGTCGCGATCGGCACGCCCGAGGCATACATCCTCTCGCGCATGCGCGACCCGTGGCGCTCGCTCTTCCTGCTCGTGATCCTCGCGCCGCTGCTCGTTTCGGTGGTCGTGCGCGCATTCGGCTGGAGCATGCTGCTCAACACGAACGGCCTCGTGAACCAGTTCTTCGGCTTGTTCGGCGCGGGGCCCTTCAAGCTCGAATACACGACTTTCGCGATCGTGATCGCGCTTGTCCACGTAATGTTGCCGTTCATGGTGATTCCCGTATGGACCGCGCTGCAGCGGCTCGACCCGCAAACGGAGAACGCCGCCCTCTCGCTGATGGCCTCGCCTTTCACCACGCTGCGCCGCATCGTGCTGCCGCAACTGATGCCCGGCATTCTCTCGGGCAGCCTCATGGTGTTCGGCCTTTCCGCCAGCGCGTTCGCCATTCCGGGCCTGCTCGGCGGGCGGCGCCTGAAAGTGGCGGCCACGGCCGTCTACGATCAGTTCCTGAGTTCGATGAACTGGCCGCTCGGCGCGACGATCGCGGTATTGCTGCTCGTCGCCAATCTGGTGGTGATGCTCACCTACTACCGCGTGCTCGAACGCCGCTACGCCCGCAGCATGGGCTAAGGCCCTGCATTGCCCGGAAAAACATCATGCGCAAAAACGGACCGCTCGCTCTCACGTTTCATAGCTTCGTCATCCTGTTCGTGCTGGCGCCGCTCGTCATCGTGATTCTCGTGGCCTTCACGCCCGACGAAACCCTGACGCTGCCCACGCGCGGGTTCTCGCTGCGCTGGTTCCGCGCGATTCTCGACTACCCGGACTTCATCACGGCATTCTTCAACAGCCTGAAGCTCGCCTTCGCCTCGGCCACGCTCTCGCTCGCGATCGCGCTGCCCGCGGGACTCGCGATCGGCCGCGCGCGCTTTCCGGGGCGCGGTTTCCTTAACGCGCTGCTGCTTTCGCCGCTCGTGATTCCGGGGCTCGTCCTGGGCATTGCGCTGCTGCGCTTTTTCGCGCTGATCGGCGGGACCGGCTCGTTTGCGTGGCTGATCCTCGCGCACATGATCGTCATCACGCCGTTCGTGATGCGGCTCGTGCTCGCCTCGGTCAGCGGTCTCGACCGCAGCATCGAGCACGCGGCCTCCTCGCTCGGCGCGAACGCCTGGACCACCTTTCGCCGCATCACGCTGCCGATGATCGTGCCGGGCATCACGGGCGGCTGGCTGCTCGCGTTCATCAACAGCTTCGATGAACTGACGATGTCGATTTTCGTGACCTCGCCGCAAACGGTCACGCTGCCCGTGCGCATGTACATGTACGCGACCGAATCGATCGACCCGATGATGGCGTCCGTTTCCGCGCTCGTCATCTTCATCACGGCGGGCGCGATGCTGCTGCTCGATCGCGTCTACGGACTCAACCGCATCCTGATCGGACAGCACTGAACGCCGCCCGAGCCCCCTTCGATTCCTGCTGCCGCGCCACTGAACTTCCATGAGCACCGTCACGCCGCATTCCCCCGCCCAGTTCGTCCGCGTTGCCGAAACCGCGCGCGCACGCGTTTCTTTCGTTCTCGACGGCGTCGAAGTCGAAGCGCTCGCGGGCGACACGCTTCTCACCGCGATCCTCACGCAGCAGCGGCACCTGCGGCGCAGCGAATTCAGCGGCGAGCCCCGCGCGGGATTCTGCCTGATCGGCGCCTGCCAGGATTGCTGGGTCCGCGACGAGGACGGCACGCGTCTGCGCGCCTGCTCCACGCCGCTTCGCGAAGGCATGCGCGTACTGACGCAAACCAGTTCGGAAACCGAATCGATTGAAGGAGGCATACGATGAGCGCGGCTACGCCTGCCGGCATCGTCATAGTCGGCGCGGGTCCGGCCGGCATCCGCGCCGCGCAGACGCTCGTGGCCGCGGGCCTGCGCCCGACCGTGATCGACGAAAACGCGCGCTGGGGCGGGCAGATCTATCGCCAGCCTGCTGCCGGCGCGGGCTTCTCGCGCACGAAAGCGGCGCTCTACGGCTTCGAAGCAAAGAAAGCCGATGCAGTCCATCGCGCCATGGAGCCACTCCTCGCGAAGATCGACTACCGCCCCGACACGCTCGCATGGTCATGCGAGCCGGGCCGGCTCGACATCCTCCGGGAGGGCCGCGAGGCGAGCGTGCCGTGGTCGCATCTGATCATCGCGAGCGGTGCCGCCGACCGCATCGTGCCGCTGCCCGGCTGGACGCTGCCCGGCGTCTACACGCCCGGCGGCGCGCAGGTCGCGCTGAAGGCGCAGGGCTGCGCGATCGGCCAGCGCACGGTGCTCGCGGGCACCGGGCCGCTGCTCTATCTCGTCGCTTACCAGTACGCGAAGGCCGGCGCGCACGTGGCGGCGGTGCTCGACACGAGCGCGTTCGCGCGCCAGGCCGCCGCCGCGCCCCGCTTGCTCAGTCAGGCGGGCACGTTCGCGAAGGGTGTCTATTACGTTGCGTGGCTCAAGGCGCATGGCGTGCGCATGGAGCACGGCGTGTCGCTCGAGGCCATCGAAGGCGATCAGGCCGTACGGTCGATACGCTGGCGTTCGCACGATGGCGCCGTGCAGTCGATCGCATGCGACGCCGTCGGCCTCGGCTACGGCTTGCGTCCCGAAACGCAGCTCGCCGATCTCGCGGGCTGCCGCTTCGCCTTCGACGCCGTCAGCCGCTGCTGGCTGCCCGAACGCGACGCGGCGGGCCGCAGCTCGGTCGACGGCGTCTATCTCGCAGGCGACGGCGCGGGTATCGCAGGCGCCGACGCGGCCGAGCTCGCCGGCCGCCGCGCGGCGCTCGCGCTGCTCGAAGACCTCGGCATTGCCGCGCCGCGCGGCGCACATGGGCCCGACGCACACGCGATCGAACAGCGCCTCGCCCGTATCGCGCGCTTTCGCGCAGGCATCGAGCAGGCGTTCCAGCCGCCCGCCAACTGCGCCGCGGCCTGGCCCGACGACCTGACCGTCTGCCGCTGCGAAGAGGTCGACGCGGGCACGCTGCGCAGTTGCATCCGCAACGGTTTTGCGACCGAAGTCAATCGCCTGAAGGCACTCACGCGCATCGGCATGGGACGCTGCCAGGGGCGCATGTGCGGCGAAGCGGCGACCGCGCTGCTGAGCGCCGAAACCGGCAAGCCGCTGCACGAAGTGGGCCGCCTGCGCAGCCAGGCGCCCATCAAGCCCATTCCGATTTCACCGATGCTGTTCGAAGACGGCGTTCAGGTCATCGAAGAGGAAGCCCACGATGAGTGATGCGCGCCACTACCAGGTCGTGATTGCGGGCGGCGGGCTCGTGGGCGCATCGGCGGCGCTGGCGCTCGCGCGCAAGGGCGTGAGCGTCGGTCTCTTCGAGCGGCGCTTTTGCGGCGCGCAGGCAAGCGGCGTGAACTACGGCGGCGTGCGCACGCAGGGGCGCAGCGCCGAGCAGTTGCCGCTCGCGGTGCGGGCGCGGCGCGTCTGGAGCCGGTTGCCCGAGCTCATCGGCATCGACGGGGAATTCGTCGTTTCAGGGCACTTGCGGCTCGCGCGCCGCGAAAGCGACGTCGAGGCGCTGCACGCCTGGTCTGCGATGGCGCGCGAATACGGCGTCGAATCGCAGGTCATGAGCGGTGACGCGTTCCGGCGCCGCTACCCGTGGCTCGGCAAGGCCGCCACAGGCGGCTCGCTCTGCGCGAGCGACGGTCATGCGAATCCGCGGCTCGTTTCGCCCGGCTTCGCGGCGGCGGCGCGGCGCGCGGGCGCGCACGTGCAGGAGCAGACCGCGCTCAGCGAACTGAGCTTCGACGGCCGCCGCTTCCAGATGCGCGCGGGCGACGCGCGCATCAGCGCCGACTGGCTCATCAACGCCTCGGGCGCATGGGCCAACACCGTTGCGGGCGCGTTCGGCGAAACCGTGCCGATGAAGCCGATCTACCCGAACATGTGGGTGACCGAACCGCTGCCGCGCTTCATCCGGCACAACCTGGGCGTCTATGGCGGCGGCGTCTACGCGCGCCAGGTCGAGCGCGGCAACTGCGTGATCGGCGGCGGCCGCGGTCACGGCGACGGCGAGTACGCGCAGCCCTCCACCGACACCACGCGCGCCGTCATGCGCGACGCCTGCGCGCTGCTGCCCGGGCTGCGCAACGCGCTCCTCATCCGCACGTGGAGCGGCGTGGAAGGCGAAACACCGGACAGCAATCCCATCATCGGCCCGAGCAACACCACGCCGCGCCTGCTGCACGCATTCGGCTTTTCCGGCGGCGGCTTCCTGCTCGCGCCCGGCGTGGGCGAAGTGCTCGCCGAGTTCGTCACCGAAGGCGCAACGAGCACGCCTCTCGAAGCGTTCGCCATAGGCCGCTTCACGCAGTCACCCGTTCATGCCGCTCTCCCAGTCAAATAAAGGAGTCCATACGATGAAATTCACACGCACTCTGGTCTCGCTGGCCGCGCTCGTCGCGCTCGGCTTCTCGGTTACCGCCTGGTCGCAAACGAAGACGATCTACGTCGGCATGAATGGCGGTCCGATGGAAAAGGCCTATACGAGCCAGGTCCTGCCCGACTTCGAGAAGGCGAACAACGTGAAGGTGGTGGTCGTGCCGGGCACGTCTTCCGACGTGCTCGCAAAGCTCCTCGCCAACCGCAACAGTCCGCAGATCCATGTAGCCTTCCTCGACGACGGCGTGATGGCGCGCGCCGTGAGCATGGGCGTATGCGAGAAGCTCGACGATTCGCCGGTGCTCAAGGAACTCTATCCGTTCGCGCGCATGAAGGGCGACGTGGGCGCGGGCGTGCAGCTCGGCATGACGGGCATCGGCTACAACACGAAACTGTTCGCGGACAAAGGCTGGGCGCCGCCCACCTCGTGGCTCGATTTCGCCAATCCCCGGTACAAGGGCAAGGTGGTGTTCCAGTCGGCGTCGAGCAGCACCTTCGGGCTGCACGGCTTTCTCGCCATCAACCGCTTGATGGGCGGCAGCGAGAGCAACGTCGAGCCGGGCTTCACGAAATGGGCGAGCACGGTGGGGCCGAACGTCGTCGAATACATTCCGAACTCGGCCAAGCTCTCGGAAATGATCCAGACGGGCGAGGCCGGCATCTTCCCGCTCACGCCCACGGCAGTCGGCGATCTCAAGGACAAGGGCCTGCCCGTGGCCTACGCGAACCCGAAGGAAGGCGCCGTGCTGCTGCTCGTCGACCTGTGCGTCGTGAAGAACAATCCCGACCCGCAGCTCGCGCAAAAGCTCGCGCAGTTCCTGCTGTCCGCGCCCGCGCAGAGCAAGGCGGCCTCCGCCGGCAAGCAGATTCCGACCAACCAGAATGCGACCATGCCGCCCGACATGCAAAAGAGCCTCGGCAACCTCGACCAGCTCGTGAAGAAAGTCACGGTGGTGGACTGGGACGTGATCAACGAACACCGCGCGCAGTGGGATTCGCGCTGGAACCGGCAGATCGAGCAATGATCGCGTGACTGCGCGGGGCGGCACGGGCGGCGGGTCCTGTATCATCCACGGGTTGTCGATTCGCCCGCCTCGCTCATGCGCTCCGCTCCCGATTTTTCCGCCCGCTTTTCCGGTCTCGCCCGCGCGCCGCGCAGCCGCCTTCTCGCACTGGCGCTTGCCGCCTGCGCGCTGCCCGGCTGCGCGAACGGGCCCACCGCAACGACTGCACAGACCGCACAGACGCAAGCCGCGCACGCGCTCCCGCCCGACACCGTCACGCTGTTTCCGATCGCGCGCTACGACCAGAACGTCGATCACTGGATCGATCCGGCCAGCTCCGCTTACGACACGCCGTTCCTTTCCCCCGAAGTCCAGCGCGCGCAATTCGACGCGCTCGTCGCGCGCTACTTCGGCGATGCTCCGAACGACCCTTCGCCATGGAACCGCGCCTTCGTCGAGCAGCGCGTTTATCGTGACGGCGGCAGCGACATCGCGGCGTTGCAAACGCGCCGCCTCGCGCTCTTCGACAACACCGGCAAAGCGCCGCGCCGCATCGGCTACGGCATGAATTTCCGGCCGCATACGCAGGCATGGATCGACGCCATCGAGCGTAACGCCGACGTGAACCAGTTCGAACAGGCGGGCGGCTTCGACGCCACACGCCGCGCGATCGCGACGACGGCGCTGCTCGTGCGCGAGTTGCCGACGCTCGATCCCTCGTTTTACTCGCACCGCATTGCGGGCGAAGGCTATCCGTTCGACAACCTGCAGGTCAGCGCCGTGCGGCCCGGCACGCCGCTATACGTGCTCGGCACGAGCGCAGACGGCGCGTGGCGCTACGTGCAGACACCGGACGTGCAGGGCTGGGTGCGCAGCGAAGGCGTGGCGAGCGTGGACGACGCCTTCGTTTTGGCGTGGCGCGCGGCCGCGCGGCAGTCGCTCGGTGTCGTCGTGGCCGCCTCCGCCGCGCTGCGCGACGATGACGGCGTGTTCCGCTTCGAAGCGCCGGCGGGCACGCTGTTGCCGCTGCGGTCCGCGCACGAGGTCCTCGTGCCCGCGCGCGACATCGAGGGCCGCGCGGCGATCCGCTCGGCCCCATTCGATTCGACCCAAATTGTTGCCGCGCCGCTCGCGGCCACGCCGCGCCATCTCGCGCAGTTGGTGAAGGCGCTGATCGGCCGCCCGTACGGCTGGGGCAACACGAACTTCGACAACGACTGCTCGGCCGAGCTGCAAAGCATTTTCGCCGCGTTCGGCGTGTGGCTGCCGCGCCATTCGTCCACGCAGATGAGCGCCGGGGCCATGACCGACCTGTCGGCTTCGACGCCTGCCGCGCGGCTCGACTGGCTCGTGCAGCACGGCGCGCCCATGCGCACGCTGATCTACATCGGCGGCCACGTAATGCTCTACCTCGGCACCACCGAGCGCGACGGCAAGACGGTGCCGCTCGTGTACCAGGACGTATGGGGCCTGCGCCCCGCCGACAACAGCCGCCGCGCCGTGATTGGCGGCTCGGTCGTCCTGCCGCTGCTGCTGGGCTACCCGGAAGATCCAGACCTCGAATCGCTCGCGGCCACGCCGGTCTTTCAGGTCAGCATTCTGGGCGCGCCCGCCGCAAGTGCGCCGTCGCGGGAAGACGAGAATCCGGCAGGCTGAACCCGCCGGGCGCACGGGTGCGCAGTGGATGCAGTCGATGCGGGAATGCAGTCGTTTCCCTGGCGAGGTGCGGGCCGGCGTTCGCCGCAGCATTGCGCGTTGCGCACGGCAGGCCCCACGGCCTGACTGATCCCATACCGCGACGACGCTGGCTTGCCGGCATCGCGGCGTCAGCGGTTGTGCGCCGCCGACAGCGCACCTCTGGCGCCGGGCAACGAAGACGGTTCCATCGTTGCGATCGGGGGCCATTCAGCCGGCGTTTCCCGACACCTCGATGTCCGTCGTATTGTCGCCCGGCGCAGCGGGCGTACCGCGCCCGTCTGCGCCCCGCTTTGCCGCGCGCGTTACGGCCCGACGCAACGCGCCATCAGGATGGAGCGCATCGAGGAACGATCGGCCCTTGTCCGTCAGGTGCGCGCGGCGCCCGCCTGCCGTGCAATGCTCCAGCATGACCAGCTGGCGCTCGAGCAGCGCGTCGAGTTCGGCGCGATTCATGTCGAGCTGGTCCGGTGCCTGGCGGACCAGCATCAGCGTTGCAAATTCGTGCGGGCTGAGCATTTCCCCCTCCTGTCAGCAATGGAACCGCGAGCCGGGGCGCAGCGCAGAAGAACGTCGCGTGGTGCAGGCCACACATGGGCCGAGGCACCGCGCATCGGCGCACCGTCATGCGGCCACACCTGTCGGCGGTTCCGTGTTATCGAAACAACCCGTGTTGATGGCGCGTATGGCGTACTCGACCGTTTCCCGGTGCGCCTCGTCGGCGCTGGCCCATCGCTGGGCGTAGCGCGGAAGATGCCAGCCCGCGAGGGTCTGGTCTGCGCGCCGGATGCGCACGACGGCCATGTATGTCTGCAGGGCCAGCGCAGGCAGCGCGCAGTGCCGCACCGGAAACACGAGCGTCTCGATCGCGAAACCCTTCCAGCTTTCGCTTCGTGCGTCGTCCATGGTTTCCTCCGCATGACTGGTGATGCGGCGCGGATGCCGCAGTCCGCGCCGCGTGTCCGTACCTGCCCCTGTGCACGCGCCTATTCGACGCTCACCTGGATGCGTCGCGGCTTCGCCTCCTCGCGGCGCGGAACGGTCAGCTTGAGCACCCCATCGCGCAGTTGCGCGTCGATGCGCGAGACGTCGAAATCCGGGCTGAGCGTGAACGCGCGCCAGAAGTGCGGGTGGCGCACTTCTCCGTGCTGCAGACGCAGCCCGGATGGCGCGGGAATCACCGCCTCCGCCTCGATGCTCAGACTGCCGTCCTGCACGCGCACATTGAGCTTATCGCGCGACACGCCCGGCAGGTCCGCATACAACGTGATGCCGCGGCTGTCCTCGAATACGTCGACCGCCGGTGCGATGCGGGTGGCCTGCTTCGCGGTTTCCGCACCCTCACGGGCGGCGACATCGGCGCCCGACGGACGGTTAGCCAGTTCAGTGCTGCCGTTCATGATGTCCTCCGTAACGCTCATGCATGCTGTGTCGAGGGCTTACTGGACGGTGATGGCGCGCGGCTTCGACGCCTCGGAACGCCCGACCCTGATGATCAGGCAACCGTTCACGTAACGCGCATCGACCTTGTCGGGATCGGCGTGCTGCGGCAGTTCGACGACGCGCCGGAATGCGCCCGCGAAGCGTTCCCTGGCATAGACGCGTGTCTCGTCGTCCGCTTCCGGCGCGGACGGCTTGCGTTCGCCGCTGATGGTGAGCAGCCCCTTGTCGATCGAGACGTCGATCGCTGCCGGATCAAGTCCTGGCGCGAACGCGACGATCTCGATACTGTCGTCGGTGCTGCCGATGTTGACCGGTGGAAAAGTTTCGCTGCGCATCGCGCGCAGACTCGCGGGAAATCCTGAAAAGAGACTGGCCATCTGCCGTTGCAGGCGGTCGAATTCGCCCAGCAGATCGGTGCTGTAGAAAAGATCGCTCATGACTGGCTCCTTAAAACCGGGGCCTCTCACGAAAGACGAACGGAACCACGCGCTCCAGCCCGCCTGCCCGTGGGGAAACCCCGCCGACAAACAAATCGAAACACGCAGCGCTTATCGCGACTGCCTGAGCGATCCATAAAATAGCGCAAGGAACGAAAATTTCAAGAGGCTCGGCGCCATGTTCCGGAGGTGACTTCATGAACCTTTTCGACAGGCTTCGGGAACAGGCAGAGCGCGTACGCGTGCCGCTCCTGCCGTCACCGTCACCGCGCAAGTGAATACGCCACGCATCGCGATACTCCACTGGCCGCCTCGCAACTGCAAACGCAACCGCAAACACATGGAATCGAGCACACGGAAGACGCAAACAGGCAGTCGCCTGGCCCGGCTCAATTCCCGGCGCAGAACTGCTCATAGAGCACCGCCATCACGGCAAGCGCCTGGCCGCTTGCCACCGAGTAGAAAATGTTCTTGCCCTCGCGGCGGGCGCTGACCAGACCATTTTCACGAAGTACGGCTAGCTGCTGGGACAGGGTTGGCTGGCGAATCCCGAGCTGCGCCTCCAGTTCGCCGACGGACAGTTCCTTCTGGGACAAACGGCACATGAGCAGCAAACGATCCGGATTGGCAAGCAGCTTGAGCAGGGCGCACGCGCGCTCCGCCGAAGCCTGCATGATGCGGAGGTCAATGGTGGGATCGGAGGATTTCATCGGGGAAAAGACACTTTATATTTTGATAATCTATCGGATGCTTATGTGAAAAACTTGGTTTGAGGCGCGAGCCCGGGTGAATAGACTCTGTCCCCACTAGCTGTTCCAAACATTATTCGGGGAAACACATGAGGCTACAAGGGACTACTCGCGCACTCCTCGCCATCGTCGCTGCGGCACCGAGCCTGGCATGGGCGACCAACGGCTATTTTTCCAACGGTTATGGGGTGGCGTCACAGGGTATGGCCGGCGCAGGCATCGGCCTGCCACAGGACGCGCTGGCCGCGGCCGCCAACCCGGCGGGCATCGCCTTCGTAGGCAACCGCTTTGATGGCGACATCAGTCTCTTTCTGCCAAGACGCGGCGCGGACATATCGGGCAACAGCTACGGCGCCGACGGCAATTATTCCGGCAACAATCGCTCGATTTTCGCGCTGCCCGAATTCGGCGTGACGTACGAATTTCTGCCGAATGCGTATGCGGGTCTCGCGCTATATGCAAACGGCGGGCTCGACACCGGTTACGCCCGTAATCCCTATCGGGCGTTCGGTGCCGCGGGTTCCGCAGGCGTCGATCTCGAGCAGGTGTTCCTCTCCCCGACATTTGCCTACAAACTGCTCAACCGCCACGCGTTCGGCATCGGCCTGAACATCGCCTACCAGCGCTTCACGGCAAGCGGGCTGCAACCGTTCACCGGCATGTCGGTCGCGCCCGGCAACGTAACCGGTCAAGGCGCCGACTCGACGGTCGGGGTCGGCGTGCACCTTGGCTATACCGGTGAGATTACGCCGACCCTGACCGTCGGCGTAACGTGGGCGTCGAAGATTCACGGCCGTTTCGACAAATACAAAGGTCTATTTGCGGACGGCGGCTCATTCGATATTCCGGAGAACTACGGAATCGGGTTTTCCTGGAAGGTCACGCCAGCATGGACGGTCGCGGCCGACTTTCAGCGCATTCTGTATGGCAACGTGAACTCGATCGCCAACCCGCTCGCCAACCTGTTCGCAGGCAATGCATTGGGATCGTCCGGCGGCCCGGGCTTTGGCTGGCGCAACACGAACGTAATCAAGATCGGCACCAGTTACGATGTGACCAGCCATCTGACACTCCGGGCGGGGTACAGTCATTCGAGCCAGCCAGTGGCCAGCACGCAGACATTCCTGAATATTCTCGCACCGGGTGTCGTGCAGGATCAGGCGACGCTCGGCGGTACGTGGACGACCGATGCGAAGACATCGTTCGGCTTCTTCTACGGTCACGCATTCAAAAAGACGGTGGACGGCGAGGCGTCGATTCCCGCAGCCTTCGGCGGCGGCAATGCGAATGTGCATCTTGCCGAAGACGTGGTGGGCATCTCGTTCGGCAAGCAATTCTGAATCTCGCCATGTGGCGATGCCGATGCCGCGAGCCTGCCCGGCCTACGCGGTATCGCACGAAGCGGCATTGCAGGAGGCAACCCGGAGCGATCATGGCGTCTTGGCGAACGGCACCGGCAGGCGGCGCCGCTGATGATCGCCGGCAGGGATGCTTCCCGCACGCCTTATGACGAACGGGAAAATGCATATGACGAACGACCACTACAGGCGTTGCGAACCAGCATCTCAATACCAAGGTCATAAAACGTGCGACTCGATGTAACATCATCGAGGCGTCTCGGGTGCGCCCGAAGATGGCAAACTTTTCCTGATCGAAGCATGGCATTTAAGGGGCGTCGCTGTGTCCGCATACTCGTGCAGAGGAATGGTCGTTGTCCCGACTGCCTGGAGCAAGGCCGGAGCAAGGGCTGCCGACCGCTCGGCCATGGTTTCCGCTGAAGACAGGATTCCATTTTCTCTCAGGTCTACTGATCGTTGGCGCCTTGCGCGATCGGTCTGCCTGGTCGCCGCCCTTGACTAAAGGGATCACCCCTCTACACTTGCTCCATTATCCCGACTGACAACAGGAACATCATCATGGCTCGCTGGTTTGAAGACAACTCACAGTCGATCGGTCACACACCGCTGATCCGCCTCAATCACCTGACGGATGGCGCGCCGGCGACCATCCTCGCGAAAATCGAAGGAAGAAATCCGGCTTACTCCGTGAAATGCCGCATCGGCGCATCCATGATCTGGGACGCAGAACAACGCGGCCTGCTTGGCCCGGGCAAAGAAATTGTCGAACCGACAAGCGGAAACACCGGGATCGCCCTCGCTTACGTGGCAGCGGCACGGGGTCTCCCGCTCACGCTCACCATGCCGGAAACGATGAGTCTCGAACGGCGCAAGTTACTGGTTGCCTTTGGTGCAAAGCTCGTGCTGACGGAGGGTGCGCGTGGCATGCCCGGCGCGGTCGCCAAAGCAGAGGAAATCGCTGCCGCCAATCCCGAGCGCTACGTTTTGCTTCAGCAGTTCAAAAATCCCGCGAACCCTGCCATACACGAGAAGACCACCGGCCCGGAAATCTGGGACGACACCGATGGCGCCGTGGATATCTTCGTTTCGGGCGTGGGGACGGGCGGGACAATTACGGGCGTTTCGCGGTTCATCAAACAGGTCAAGGGCAAGCCCATACGATCTGTCGCGGTCGAGCCCGCCGCAAGCCCCGTCCTCACCCAGGCGCGAGCGGGCGAGCCTCTGAAGCCCGCTCCGCACAAGATCCAGGGGATAGGCGCCGGGTTCGTTCCCGACGTCCTCGACCTTGCTCTGGTCGATGACATCGAGCAGGTGTCCAATGAGGACGCCATCCTTTATGCGCGGCGCCTCACCAGAGAGGAAGGGATAATCTCGGGAATCTCGTCTGGCGCTGCCGTGGCGGTCGCGGTACGGCTCGCCAGGCTGCCGGAAAATGCAGGCAAGACAATCGTTGTCATACTGCCCGACTCCGGCGAGCGTTATCTGAGTACTGTGCTATTTGAAGGACTTTTCGACGCCCAGGGAGTGGCTAGCTGATCGCTTGCCCGTTGCCGGCAGATAACGTCAGGAGCCTTGACACGCAGTTGCTTCACTTCATTCGCGGTACCCGCTTATGACGGAACCTGCACGCCGCAGGAGTGCGCCCATGCCGGGCACACATGAGAAAGCGCCGCACGACGTGCGGCGTTTTCATTCGCGAACGCCGAAACCAACGTTACCTGTTCGGCTGCGGCGTCAACCGCAGGTAGGGACGCAGCGCCTGGTAGCCCTTCGGGAATTTCTGCCTTATCAGCGCCTCGTCCTTCAGTGACGGCACGATCACGACGTCGTCGCCCGGCTTCCAGTTGCCCGGCGTCGCGACCTGATAATGGTCGGTCAGTTGCAGCGAATCGATCACGCGCAGCACTTCGTCGAAGTTGCGGCCCGTACTCGCCGGATAGGTGATGATGAGGCGCACCTTCTTTTTCGGGTCGATCACGAACAGCGAACGCACGGTCAGCGTCTCGTTCGCATTCGGATGGATCATGTCATACAGTTCGGATACCGTACGGTCTGCGTCCGCGATGATGGGAAAGCCTACGCTCGCCGCCTGCGTTTCGTTGATGTCCTTGATCCATTCGTTGTGCGACTCGGCACTGTCCACCGACAGCGCGATCGTCTTCACACTGCGCTTCGCGAATTCATCGGCCAGCTTCGCGGTCAGGCCGAGTTCGGTCGTGCAGACCGGCGTGAAATCGGCCGGGTGCGAAAACAGCACACCCCAGCTATCGCCGAGCCATTCATGAAACCTGATGCGCCCGACGCTCGAATCCTGCTCGAAATCGGGTGCCGTATCGCCAAGACGTAAACTCATTACCGCTTCTCCTTTGTTTGGGGGTGATGGGCGGCCTCGGCCGCCCGTAAATGCTTGGCATCGCGCGGCGATCTTCGCCGCGCGGCCATTCGACAGGCAACCGCGCAGCCTAGAAGAAGTGATGCACGCCGATCCGGAATGCAGCCTGGTTCGGGCTTGACGAAGGCGCGAGCAGCGGAATTGCCGCATTGCCGGCGCCGTCCGCGTGCTGATACGTGGCTTGTGCGTAGACGATCGTGCGCCGTGACAAGGCATAGACGTCGCCGATGCCCAGTTCCGAATAACGCGTGTCGGTCAGCCACGACACGTAACCGCCGAGCGTCACCGTGTTTGCCGCGTTCGTATGGATGTCCGCGCCGGCCTCGACCGTGCGCATCCGTCCCGAGCCGGTGTCCGTCGAGAGATTCACCTGCGTCAGCACGGCATGAAGATCGAGCTTCCGGTTGACCGACCAGGTCGCTGAGAGACCGCCTATGTCCTGTGTCTTCGCCGAAAAGATCTTTCCGCCGCCAAGCGACTGCCCGAGAAAGCTCGTATAGCCGAGTTGCGTGCCGACGTCGATCGCGTGATTGCGCCAGCTGGAGTAAACCGCTGACGCGCGCACCGGCCCGTTCCGGTAGATGACGTCCGCGCTGACGACGCGTCCGGGTTGCGTCGTCGTATCGTCGAAGCCATAGAGGACGGTCGCCGTCAACCCATGAAAGTCGGGCGTCGTATACTTGACCGAGTTGTTGATCGAATCGCCGCGAATGCCGATGTTGTCGATGTTGGCCGGATGGAACAGATAGAACGTGTATTGCACGCTACCGTTCGAATTCAGGCGTAACGTCTCCGTCGTCAGATCGAGCTGCCGCCCGAGGGTGACGGTCCCGTACTGGTTCGAAGAGAGGCCGACCCAGGCGAAGTGGCTGAATGCCTCGCCCGCGATGGTGCCCGCGCCCGTACTCGAGAGGAAACCGTCCTGCAGCGCAAAGATCGCTTTCGTCTGGCCGCCCAGATCCTCGGCGCCGCGGATACCGAAGAAGTCCGGCACGGCGACCGGGCCAACCACCGCCGTACCGTGCCCCTTCTCGTTGGTGGCGTAGGTGATCCCCTCGTCGACACTGCCGTAAAACGAGAGGCTGCTCTGCGCGTTCGCCCCCGCCGATAGCGCAATTAGCGCGGCCGTCGCTGCCAATCTTCTTTTCATATTTTGTATAACTTATTAATAAAATTAAACCCCATCCATTCCGGGAATGGAAATGGATACCTTAAATATTTAGTTATGCGATGTGTATCGGCTGGCCCATTCCACCCACTCCGTCCGCGCCGTGTCAGTGTCGTGCGACCGGCGCTCCGGTCCGGTAGCCGTCGAGCAACTGCGCCCGGCCATCCGGCTGCGCCGGATCGCCGACCGCCACCACCGTTCCGTGATGGAGCACCACCGCGCGCTGCGCCTCCGATAGCACCAGATCGAGGTCGTGCTCGATCCACAACACCGACAACCCCTTGCGACTGCGCGCCACGCGCACCATCTCGCCGATCAGCGGACGTTCGTCGTGGCTCAGGCCCGACGCCGGCTCATCGAGCAGCAGCACCTGCGGCTCGCCGAGCAGCGCCCGCGCGAGATCCACGCGTCGCAGCACGCCGAGCGGCAGATCGGCGCAGCGAACGCCGAGTACGTCGGCGAGACCGCACAAGTCCGCCACTTCGTGCGCACGCGCCCGTGCTTCGCGTTCTTCGCGCTGCGTGCGCAGCGCAAACGCGAGGCTGCCGAGCGTGCCAAGCGAAAAGCGCGGCGTCCAGCCGAGCAGGATGTTGTCCAGCACCGTGCGCTCGCGCATGAGCTTCAGCCCCTGAAACGTGCGCCCGATGCCAAGACGCGCGATCCGGTGCGGCGGCAGCGCGTCGATGCGCGTGTCTCGCAGACGGATCTCGCTGCCGGGCGACGGCCGGTAGATGCCGCCGATGCAGTTGAGCAGCGCGGACTTGCCTGCGCCGTTCGGCCCGATCAAGGCGAGCACTTCGCCGGCCTTCAACGTCAGCGCGACGTCTCGCAGCACGTGAAGGCCGCTGAACGAGAGGTTGACCCGGTCGAGGCGCAGCACGTCGCGCCCGTGCTCGCCGGACGCCTGCACTTCAGGCCGCAACGTCATGATTTCCCTCCTCGCGGGCTCCGCCGTCCACGGCGAGCCCTACCATCAGATCGTGTATCGCGGGCAGATTGTCCTGCGCCAGCGGATCGAAGCGGCGCAGCAGGCGGCCGCGGTCGAGCACGAGCGCACTGTCCGCGAGTTCGGTCA
The DNA here is from genome assembly GCF_900096975.1 of Paraburkholderia lycopersici. GTDB lineage: Bacteria > Pseudomonadota > Gammaproteobacteria > Burkholderiales > Burkholderiaceae > Paraburkholderia > Paraburkholderia lycopersici. The sequence continues at coordinate 177,100 of NZ_FMYQ01000011.1, read as the reverse complement.
GCCATTGCGAATCGGATTCCGCGACGATCATCGTCAAACCGGTCTCCTCGCGCAGCCGCGCGAGGCGCTCGCACAGATCTTCGATCACCGGCACGGCAAGCCCGAGCGTCGGCTCGTCTAGCAGCAGCAGTTGCGGCGATCCGAGCAGCGCCATGCCGATGCCGAGCATCTGCTGCTCGCCGCCGGACAGGTTGCCCGCGAGCGAACGGCTGCGTTCGCCGAGCCGAGGAAACCAGCCGATCACATCGTCCATCCCGATCGCGCCGTTGCGCGAGCGGGCCGCGCCGATCGCCAGGTTCTCCGCAACCGTTAGCAGACCGAACACCTTGTCGCGGTCCGGCACAAGGCGAATACCCGCCGCCACACGGCCGGCCACGTCGCCCGGCTCCAGCGTGGCGCCGTCGAACGCGAGCCGCCCGTCGAGCGTCTGACGCCGCACGCGCAGGCCCGCCAGCGCGCCGAGCACCGATGTCTTGCCCGCGCCGTTGCTGCCGGCGAGCGCAAGGCTACGGCCGCGCGGCAACGCGAACGAAACGTCGCGCACCGCGCGATCCGATCCGTAGGCAATCGACAGCGCCTGGACTTCAAGCAGCACGGACCCGCTCATCGCGCCTCCTGCCGTGCCGCCGTCCGGCGCGCGACGCCGCGCGACACGATCGCGCGGCGCACCCGCGCGGGACCGTCGAGCAGCGCGAACGCGAGAATCGCACCGATCAGCATGTTGTCGATGCCGGCTCCGTGCGAAGTCGCGTCGATGCCGGCCACGCCGAGCAGCGCGGCAATCGCATCCGGCAACACGACGATCACGTACGACGCGACGATCGCGCCGACGAGCCGCCCCGCCCCGCCGAGCGCCGCGACGGTCAGGTAGGTGATGGCCAGGTGCAGCGTATAGGTGCTCGCCTGCACGTTGCCGAGCCGGTAGCCGTCCACTGCGCCGGCGGCAGCGATGACGGCCGAAGTCAGCGCGAACACCGCCAGCCGCGTGCGCACGGCCGACACGCCGAGCGCGGCCGCCGCATCGGGCTCGACGCGCAGCAGCGCCCATTCGCGCCCGACGTGCCCGCGTTGCAGCCACGAAAACAGCGCGTAGACGAGCGCGACGAGCGCCGCGGTCAGCGCCCACCAGCGCAGCGGCGTATCGACGGCCCAGCCGGCGATGCGCGGCGAATCCAGCATGAATCCGCTTGCATAGGTGAGCTTGAGATCGAGATCGGTCGCGACGATCTGCACGACGTGCTGCAACGCCAGCGTACCGACGGCGAGATACAGGCCGGACACTCTCAACGTCAGCAGCGCGATCGTCGTGCCGGCCGCGAAGCCGAACAGCACGGCAACCACGACGGCCGGCACGAGCCCGAGCCCCCACTGCGTCGCGAGAATGCCCGACGTGAACGCACCGATCGCCAGAAACGCAGCCGTGCCGAGCGACGGCAGGCCCGCCGAGCCGGACAGCACGGTCAGCGCCATCGCGCCGACCGCCATCATGGCGCCGCTCGCGGCGACGTACAGCCCGTAACCGCCGAATGCCGAGGGCACGGCCAGCACGAGCAGCGCGAGCGCCACGGCGGCGCTCGTCCGCGCCGCCCCGATCCGGCCAGCGGACTTGCGCAGCGTCGCGCCGGGTGCGTGTGAAATGAGACTGGCCATGCTCAGGTCCTCGAAATGCGTTCGGTGCGCCCGCTCAATCCGGACGGACGCAGCGCCAGCAGCAGCACCAGCAGCACGACCGGCACGACCACGCTGTAGCGCGCATCGAGATAAAGACTCGTGACGTTCTCGCCTGCCGCGAGCATGAAGGCGCCGGCCAGCGCGCCGGCCGGGCTCGTGAGGCCGCCCATGATCGCCGCGACGATGCCGGAGAAGCCCACCGCGGCGCCGCTCGCCGACACGGCGGAAACCGCTGCCGAGAAAATACCGGCCACCGCGCTGACCGTCGCGGCGACGATCCACGCCACGGCGAGCCATCTCGCGGCCGGAATGCCGGACAGCACCGCGAGCTGCCAGTTGCCCGCCACCGCCTGAAGCTCGATGCCAGCGCGCGTGCGATAGAACGCGAGCAGCAGCGCGGCGATCAGCAGGCCGCCCGCCGCGACGATGCCGAGGCTGACGATCGACAGCGACGCGCCGCCGAGCGTCACCGCGCCGCGCGGAAACGGCAACTGCACGGTCTCGCCGTTCCAGACCGCTGACATGAGCCCTTCCAGGAAGATGCTCGCCGCGATCGTGACGACGGTGCCGACGAAATGATCGCCGTTCGCGGAGAGCCGGCGCAGCAGCGCATACAGTCCCCAGCCGGCCAGCGCGGCGACGCCGAGCGCGGCCGCCGCCGCGAGCGCGAGGCCGCCGGCCGTGCCGCCCGCCCACAGCCACACGCTGCGCAGCACGTAGGCGCTCGTCATGCCGATCTCGCCGACGCAGAACATCAGCACGCGGCTGGTGCGGTACGCAAGCACGATGGCGAGGCCGAACAGCGCGTAGATCACCGCGCTGCTGAGCAAGTCGAGCACGAAGGAGAGCGTGTTCATGTTGCGTTCAATCGGCGAGTTGTCCGTTGCTGGCGATGCGCTGCCAGCCGCCGACCGCGGCGAAACGCTTCGCCGCCGCGTCGAGCTGGTAGAGGCGGTAGGCGGACGGTCCGTAATGGTCCGTGCCCGAGAACGCGAGCCTCGTGCCGGTCAGGCCGCCGCTGTCGATGTCGACCTTTTCGAGCGCCGCGCGAAACGCCTCGGGCCCACACGCGCCGGCGCACTGGCGCAGCGCTTCTGTCACGACGAGACCGAGCGCCCACCCGCCGGCATAGCTCGCGTCGTTGTCGGGCAGATGCGCGTCCTTCAGCGCCGCGCGCAGCGCGTCCACCTGCGGCCCGCTGCCGTCCGTGTTCGTGACGAAGCGCGTATAGCTGTAGACCTGCAGCTTCGTGTCGGCCGGCACCGCATCGATCAGCGTGTCGTCGCCGATGCCCGTGTCCATCGACAGGAACACGCCGCGATAAGCCGAGCGCGCGAGCACCGGCAACAGCGCGGCCACGTGCTCGCGGCCGATGCAGTCGGACACCACGTCGGGGTTCAGCGCGACGAGCTTGTCCACGACCGTGCGGAAATCGCGCTGGCCGATCGGCACCGTATAGAGTTCGCCGCGCGAATAGCCTTCCGCCTTCGCCTGCGCGAGGATCTTGTTGCAGCTGAGAATCGAGCCGGGCACCTCGAACGCGACGCACGCAATCGTCTTGCCCTGCGGACGGATGCGATGCGCGAAATGGCCGCCGATGGTCCCCGCGAGGCTCAGTTCCTGGCCGAGGCCGAACGCATACGGCTTGACCGGCGGCAGCACCACCGGAATGTTGATCGGGTTCGACGCGATCACCGGCAGCGAGAGCTTCTGCGCGGCTGCATACACGGCCGCGTGCGTGTTGGTCGCGCCGAGGCCGAGCAGACCGGACACGCCATCGGTCTTCAGCGACTGGACCGCGTTCAGCGAACGCTGCGTGTCGCTCTGGATGTCGCGCGCCTCGATCTCGATCGGGCGGCCGTTCACGCCGCCCGCGCGATTGACGCGCGCGATGTAAAGCTGGAACGCGTCGAAGGTCGGCTTGAGCGTCGTCGCCTGCGGACCCGATGCGTCGACGAGATAGCCGAGCTTGAACGGCGCATCCGCCGCGAATGCCGACATGCTGCCGGCGACCAGCGCGAACCCCGTCAGCGCTGAAACTACAAACGATTTGATCTGCATGATGTCCAGGTAGGTCTTTACTGCCGATGTCAGGGCTTGCCTTGCCCGATCCAGGTCGCGAGCCGCTGCACGGCCGCCTCCAGCGTCGCCGCGTCCGGGTAGCGCGCCTCGCTCTCGTGGTACTCGCGCAGCAGCCGGATCGCCGAGGGCAGATAGCCCGTGAGGCTCTCGATCGTCGCCTGTCCCGCCTGCGCCAGCGCGTCGCGCGGCACCACGCGGCTCAGCAGCCCGATCGCGCGCGCTTCGTCGGCCGGCACCGGCCGGCCCGTAATCACGAGTTCCTGCGCGATGCGCGGCGCGATGAAATACGGCGCGTAGGCCGCGACCACGAGCGGCGCGAGGCCGTGATGGATTTCGTCGAAGCCGAGCACCGCGTCGCTCGCACCGATCGAAATCGTGCTGTGCAGCGCGATGCCGGAACCGAATCCGAGCGCGCGCCCCTGGATCAGCGCGATGCTCACGCCGGTGAACGCGCGCAATGCGGCGTTGGCCTTCAGGATCAGCGTCAGGTTCTGCTCGCGGGTCACGTCCGGCACGCGCTCCTTCTGGTCGCGTCCGACGCAGAAGTCCGAACCGTTCGCGTCGATCACCAGAAACCGCGCGCCGCCCTCGCGCGCGGCCGCGAGCGCGTCGATGTAGTCGTGCATCATCTGGAACGTGATCGCATTCGACGTCGCGGGACTGTCGAACGTAATGCGCGCCACGTCGTTCGTCTTCGAATAAAGCAACATCATTCACCCTGTAAGCCAAGATTGGAGCGCAACGTATCGCCTTCGGGCGCGCTGCGGAAAATGCCGCGTTTCTGCAGCAACGGCACGACCTGCGCCGCGAAATCGCCGAGCCCGTCGGGCAGCACGTCGATCATCAGGTTGAAGCCGTCGCACGCGTGCCGGGCGAACCAGTCCTCGATCGTTTGCGCGACCTGCTCCGGCGTGCCGACCACCTGCAGGTGTCCGCCGCCGTTCCGATACAGGATCTCGCGCACCGTGAGGTTCTCGCGCAGCCCCAGTTCCACTGCCGCGTTGCGAAAACCCTCCGCGCCGCGAAACGACGGATTGCTGCGGATCAGGTCGAACGGCAGCGGTCTGTCGAGTTGCAGCGCCTCGACCGGCACGCCCACGCGCAGCGCCAGCTTCTTCAGTTCCGCGTCGCCGCCGAGTTCGTCCAGCGTGCGCTTGCGGCGGCGCGCTTCCTCTTCGGTGCCGCCGAGAATCGGCAGCAGGCCGGGCAGCACCTTCACGCTCGCCGGATCGCGCCCGAACGTCTGCGCGCGCTGCCGGACATCGGCGCGAAACGCCTGGGCGCCGGCCAGCGTGTTCTGCGCGGTGAACACGACGTCGGCGGTGCGCGCGGCGAGCGACCGCCCGGCGTCGGACGAGCCCGCCTGGAACACGACCGGCGCGCCCTGCCGCGACGGCGGCAGCGTCAGCGGGCCGCGCACGTCGAAATGCGCGCCGTGATGATCGATCGCGCGCACGTGCGCCGCATCCACGTAGACGCCCCGCACCTTGTCGCCGACCAGCGCCTGCGGCGTCCAGCTTCCCCACAACGCCCGCACCACGTCGACGAACTCCTCCGCGCGGGCATAGCGCGCGTCGGCGTCCGGCAGCGGCGCGTTGCCGAAGTTCGCGGCCACGTCCGGCACGAACGTCGTCACGACGTTCCAGCCAGCGCGGCCGCCGCTCAGATGGTCGAGCGTCGATACGCGGCGCGCGAGGCTGAACGGATCGTTGTAGGTCGTCGAGGCCGTGCCGACGAGGCCGAGGTGCTTCGTGGCCCCTGCGATCGACGCGAGCGCCACGAGCGGATCCATCGCGCCGAGGTTCGGACGCTCGAAGTTCTCTTCGTTCACAGCCAGCGTGTCCGCAAGGAACAACGCATGGAGACAGGCGGATTCCGCGAGCCGCCCCAGTTCGGCGTAGAACGGCAGCCCCAGCGACGAAAACGCACTGTCGCGCCGGAACCGCCAGGCGGCCGGATGCATACCGACGCCGAGCACCACGGCGTTCAGGATCAGGCCGGGTTTCATTGCGCGTCGATCCGCAGACCGCGCGCTTTCAGCAGCGGCAGCACGTTTTGCGCGAAGAACTCGAGTTCCGGCTCGTAGTCGTAGAAGCCGATCTGCACGCCGTCGAGGCCGGCCTCGTGCAACTTCTGCAACGCATCGGCCACATCGTTCGGATCGCCAACTATCTGGATATGGCCACCCAGCACGCGGTCGGCCGGCACGTGCTCCTTCCAGCCCTGCGCATCGCCGCCCGAATGACGCGCAGTATAGGAGCGGATCGATTCGTAATCGGCCTGCGCGACGATCGCGTCGCGATACGCGAACGCTTCTTCGCGCGTCGGCCGGCAGATGATGAGCGGAAAGAGGAGAACCTTCGGCGACCGGCCCGTTGCTGCATACGGCGCGCGAATGCGCTTCACGTGCTCCGGCAGCGCCTCGATGGCGCGCTCGAACGCCGCGCCCGCCGGGCTCGACGTGAACACGATGTCCGAGTGCTTCGCCGCGTATTCGTAGCCTGCCTGCGATGCGTTCGCCGACACCATGATCGGCCGTCCGTAGCGCGGCCGCGGCGACACGTAGGCGCCCTCCAGCTGATAAAACCGCCCGTCGTGCGTGACGTTCTCGCTGCCGTCCCAGAGCGCCTCCATCACCGAGGCGAACTCGTCGGCACGCTCGTAGCGCTCGCCGTGATCGACGCGCGTCATGCCGAACATCCGCGGTTCGTTCGCGTCGTAGCCGGTCACGACGTTGATGCCGAACCGGCCGTTGGAAATGTGGTCGGCGGTGGCCGCGAAACGCGCGAGATAAAGCGGATGCAGATTCCCGTACAGCACGTGCACGGTGGAGATCGTGATGAGCCGCGACGTCACCGCGCCGAACGCGATGCTCGCGACGAACGGATCGAGAAAATTCTCGCGATAGTGCGTCGCGCCGCCGAAACCGCCCTTGGGCAACCACTGCTGCAGGCTGAAAGCGAGATCGAACCCGTGCGCTTCGGCCTTCTGCAGAAGACGCTTGTTGTATTCGAACGTCCAGTCCGTACCGCGCGGATAGGTGGACTGCGAATAGCCGCCGGTCTGCGTCGGCAGAAACAGGCCGAGCAACAACGGCTGCCGGGCGGCCTTCGACAGCGGGCTGTCCGGATAATCCAGGGGACCGCGGGCAATGCCGCGGTTTTCCGCAATCAACGTTGACATATTTGCACTCCAAAGTTTATGGCTTTGCCGCCGCGCCGCGCTTTCCATCCGGCGACGGGCGGCCGCCCGGGGCGGCGCGAGCCGTTATTCGGCAAACCCGGTTTGTTGCCGGAAATAGTCGATCGCCGCCTCGGCGCACAAAAGATCCTCGTCGGCCGTGCCGGAACTCACGCCGACGCCGCCGACGATCGTGCCGTTCACCGTCACCGGCAGCCCGCCGCCGATAATGCTGAAGTGCCCACCGTTGGTCACGTGAATGCCGAACGTGCCCTTGCCCGGCACGCACAACTGGTTGTAGACGTGCGTGCCCTTGCGCGCGACCGCGCCGGTAAACGCCTTGTCGATGGCGATGCTGATGCTGCTCACTTTGCCGCCGTCCATTCTTTCGAACGTGATCAGATGTCCCGATTCGTCGGTGACGGCGGTGCACATCGGGATACCCAGTTCGTCGGCCTTGCGGCGCGAGCCTTCGATCAGGATCGCCGCTTCCGCAAGCGAGAGTCGTTTGATTTCAAGCATGATGGGCAGTTACCTTGCCGAGGTCGGTGGTTTGCAGGAACGCGTCGAGCTGCGCGGTTTCGTCTTCGGTCAGCGCGCCGAACGGCGGATACGGCGAGCCGATGCCGCGGCCGAGCGCCGTCAACGCCGACTTCATCACCGGCATCAGGCCGCAGTGCATCCAGCGCGCGGGGAAAAGGGAAAACTGCCGTTGCAGGCGGGCCGCCTCGCGCGTGTCGCCGGCCGTGAAGGCCGCGATGACCTTCGCGCCCAGTTCGGCAAGCGGCGGCGGCATCGTCACGCCGCTGCCGCCTAGCTGCAGCGAGATCAGCAGCATCTGCGCCGTGGTCAGATAGCGCGCATGGCCGGCCAGGTCGATTTCCTCAATCAGCCGCCCGACGCGGGAGAGGTCGCGCGAACTCTCCTTGACGAACTGCACGCGGTCGAGCTTCGCCAGCTCGACGGTCGCATCGACGGACAGATCGGCGCCAGGCCCCGAATTCAGATAGAGCATGATCGGCAGGTCGGTTTCCTTCGCGATCAGCTCGAAGTAGCGGACCAGCTCGGCCGTGGCCGGCGCGCCGCCGAACGGACGCAGCGGCGCGAGCAACTGGATCGCGTCGGCGCCGAGCGAAGAGGCCAGCTGGCCCAGCTCGATCGCACTGCGAAACGACGGATGTGAAATGCCCACGACCACCGGCACGCGTGCGCCGACCGCGGCGACGGTCTCGCGGATGAGGGCCTTGCGTTCGTCGAACGGCAGATAGTGGTATTCCTGTGTTTCGACGCCTGCGGCCACGACCATCGTCGCGTGGCATACGTCGACGACATAGTCGACATGGGAGGCCAGTGCGGCGCGATCGACGTTGAGCGCCGCGTCGAACGGCGTCAGCGGCGGTACGACGAGCGCCGGAGGCAAAGTAGAGTTATCGTTTGTCACTTGCTGGTTTTAATAACTATTGGTAAATTTACAGCGTCTTTCAGCTCTTTATCCCGGCAATATCGAGGATTTATCCAATATTAATTTCCATCTTTCGCAAGTCAACAAACCATATGGACTTTCGTTATTCCCTAACTTTGGTGTTTCACGCTATGGCAGAGATTTCGAATGGATGACATCAGCGACGACGTTCGCCCGACCCGCCCCCCCTTTCTCTACGAACCGGCACCCGACTTCGAGGCGCGCTCGACGGTGGGCATGATTTCGTCGACGGCATACCGTGGAAAATGGCTGCTGTTCTTCTCTCACCCGGCCGACTTCACCCCGGTCTGCACGAGCGAACTGATCGCGTTCGCGCGTATCGCGCCGCGCTTTCGGGAACTCGACTGCGAACTGCTCGCACTGTCGATCGACGGGCTGTATTCGCACCTCGCGTGGCTGCGCAGCATCAAGGACCATTTCGACATCGACATCCCGTTCCCGGTGATCGAAGACCCGTCGATGGCGATCGCGAAGGCATACGGCATGTTGCCCCCGAAGGCGATATCGTCGAGCACCGTGCGCGGGATGTTCCTGATCGATCCGGAAGGGATCATCAAGGCGATCAGCTGGTATCCGATCTCGACCGGACGTTCGGTCGAGGAAGCGTTCCGGCTGTTTCAGGCGGTACGGATGACGTGGCATGAAAACCTCTATGCACCGGCGGACTGGCAACCGGGGCAACCGTGTGTGGTGCCGCCGCCGAAGACGATCGGCGACGCCTCGGCGCGTCTCGCCGAAAACAATGTCTCCGACTGGTACTACCAGACGCGCGATACCGCGCCCGCGAAACCGGCCCATGCCGCCAAACGGGGGGCCCGCCGATGAACCCGACCGAACCCGGACGCCCCGGACTCACGGCGGTCGCCAACTATCTGCGGATCATCAGCCATCCGAGCCGGCTCGCGATCGCGCTGCTGCTGCTCGACGGCCCGTGCTCCGTGTCCGAAATCGAGAGCGCGCTCGGCCTGCGCCAGCCGAACCTGTCGCAGCACCTCGGCGTGCTGCGCGATGCGAATATCCTCACGGCGAGCCGCCAGGCCAAATCGGTCACGTACACGCTCTGCGACGGGCCGCCGAGGGAACTCGTGCGCGGCATCGCCATCTCGGTGAATGCGCCGGCCGCGCCGGACAAGCAAGTGCCGCTGGCTGCGCCCCCCTCCGCGACGAAATCCGCCGCCAACGAGCCCGACGACGCCTTGATGTTCGCCCAGGTCATCGCCCACCACCGGGACGGATGACAAGCGCTCATGGCCTCGCCGCCATCACGCCGATCCCGCTCCGCGCCCGGTCGCGCAGAAATCGGATCGCGCTGAACGCCGTCAACGCGGAGGTCTTCGGATTCCGCGCGCAGGGCGTCGCCGCGATCTCGATGCATAGTTCTCCGAATTCACCCCGCGCCCGAACCACGTGGGTATTGCGCACCGCCGCCGGGTCGGCCACGAGCCGCACGCGCGTGCGCTCGAAGCCGGCGCCCGCGAGCGCGACGGCGGCGGCGACATTCGCGTTCTTCGGATATCGCTGCGCGGTATCGCGCGCGGTCCCTTCGAAAATCGTCGCGGCATGGCGAAGGCCGTCCAGCGCGCCGGCCGCATCGGCCGGCGTGCCCCTCCACGCTTCGACCGGCTTGCTGCCCGTGTAAAGCACGTCGTCGAGTCCGCCGACCGCGGCCGCTGCGAGCGCGTCCAGTCCACCGAACGCGCCGGAGAGCAGCGAGACGCGGCCGCCGCCTTCCAGGGCCGCCGCTTCGCACGCATCGCGCACCGCATCGTCGGCAAGCGCGCCGATGGAAACCATCGCGCATTCGACGCCCATGCGCAGCAGCGGGACCACGTGCTCCCGCACGGCGCGGTGGCCCGCACATTCGATCGCGATGTCGGGCCTGCCCGGCAACGCATCCACGCGGCTTGCGACCGTCGCCGCTGGCCCGACCCTGCGCGCCGTTTCGGCAACGCTGCGCGGCGACACGACGATCTGGTCGACCACGATAGCCGGGTCCGATGCGAACGCATCGAATACGGCCGACCCGATCGAGCCGAAGCCGATCAGCGTCGCGCGCAAAGGCGTGCTTCGCGCCTCGACGCGGCGCGCCGTTTCGAAAGTGGGGCTTTTCAAATCCAGCATGAGTTCAGAAAGAAATGATGAATGTCGGCGCGCTACGTCATCCGCCGTATAGGCGAACCGTGCAGGCGCGGCGCAACCTGCGCCCCCGAATCCGGCTGCTTCAATCCGGCAATCCCTTGCCGCGCGTCTCGGGCAGGAACCACACGGCGACCACGCCAAGCAGATAGATCGGCGCGAACCACAGCGCGACCTTGCCGAAGCCGCCGAGCGCAGCGGCCAGCGTGCCGGCCGCGATCGCGCCCGCCATCGCGAGATAGCGCGCGCCCGAGAACACGACGCTAATCGCGGTGGCGCGAATGCGGGTGGGAAAGAGTTCCGGCGTGTGGATCGCGTACCAGCTATAGAGCCCGCCCGTGAAGAAGCCGGACACCAGTTGCGCGATCGTCACCGCCTGCGCGGAACCGAGCCCCGCGAAAACGAACGGCACGATCACGAGCGAGCCGAGCAGATAAACGATCGTCGTGGGGCGGCGTCCCCACGCTTCCGCGAGAAAGCCCATCGCAATGCAGCCGACGATCTCGCCGAAGTTGTACAGGGCACCCGCCCAGCCTGCGAGCGACGCCGCTTCGCGCGGCGTGTGCGCGAGGCTCGCCACGAACGTAGGCAGGAACGACGTGACCGCCCACCAGCCGCCCGTGATCGAAATCGACACCGCGAGCGCACCGACCAGATGCCGCCGCACCTGTGGCTGCGCGAACAGCGCCAGCGGATTCACTTCGTGGCGCGCTTTCGTCCAGCGCGTCGACTCCGGAATCCGCCGATATACGGCGACGACGATGACGAGCGGCACGGCGCCGAACAGATACATCCAGCGCCACGACATGCCGAGCGTCGAACCGACGAGGATCCACAGCCCCGACACCAGCAAGCCGCCCACCGAAAAGCCCGCCTGAAGCAGACCCGCGCCGCGCGTGCGCCACTTCTCGGGCCACACTTCCTGCAGCAGCGAAGTGCCGACGCCCCACTCCGCGCCGATGCCGACACCGGTGAGAAAGCGCGCGAGCGCGAGCCACTGCCAGGTCGGCGTCAGCGCCGAAGCCGTCGTGGCGACGCTGTACAGCGCCACGCCCAGCAGCATGGTCTTGCGGCGGCCGAGCCGGTCGCCCATGATGCCGCCGAGCACGCCGCCCGTCGCCCAGCCCGCGAGCGTGATCGTCACGAGATAGCCGAGGTAGCGTGCGAAGGCGTGCGAGACTTCGGCGGGCAACAGTTCGGCCAGCACCGGGCGGCCTGTGACGAGCAGCACGAACGTGTCGTAGCCGTCCGCGATCCAGAACGTCGTGACGATCGCGAGCACGACCCATGCTTCCCGCGTGATCGACGTCGTGCCCGCCGCCGACGACTCCCGAATGGACTGGTTAGCGTACATGATAAGCAGGATACCTGATGAATTGACGCAACTGCGTTACGGGAACCGGCGGTCCGCGGCACCGAACGCCCGGACCGCCGTATGCGCTAGAACGCCAGCAGATTGTCGCGGAACCGCTCGTGCTCATACTGCGTGCGCACGACGCCGAGCCGCTGAAGCTCGGGAACGAGACCGTCGGTGATTTCCGCGATGTAGCGGCGCGTGAGGTCGGGGTCCATCAGCAGAAAGCCGTCGCCGCCCACCTCGTCGACGATCTCGGAGAGCCTCGCCGCGACGTCCGGCGCGGTGCCCACGAGGTTCACGTCGGACAGCATCTTGCCGCTGCCGCTGATCTCGCGCAGCGTGCGCCCCGTGTACTGCGCCACGAGCGTCTGGTGTCCGTTCGACGTGAGCTCCGGCAGCGGTTCGTCAAGGTCGAACTTCGAAAAGTCGATGCCGCTCGTGCGCGAGAGCGATGCGAGATGCGCGTCGAGATGCTTCTCCGCGTCGGCGAGCTGCGCGCGCCGGCGCATCTCGGCGTTCTCGCGCGATTCGTCGATGATCGGCGTGATCAGGAACAGCACCTTCACGCTGTCCGGGTCGCGTCCCGCCTCGCGCGCCCGCGCGCGCACGTCGTCGCGGAACGCCTTCATCGACGCGACGCTGCGCGCGGTGCCGATCACCGTCTCGGCCCAGCGCGCGGCGAACTGGCGGCCGCGCGGCGAGCCGCCCGCCTGGCAGATCACCGGCCGGCCCTGGGGCGAGCGCGGCGCGCCGAGCGGTCCGCGCGAGCGGAAATACTGGCCCTCGAAATGCACGGGCCTCACTTTGGCCGGGTCCGCGAATATTTCGTTATGCTGATCCATGACGACCGCATCCGCGTCCCACGACTCCCACAGCTTGATGACCAGATCGACGTATTCGTCGGCCATCTCGTAGCGCTGGTCGTGCGGATACTGGCGGTCGAGCCCGAAGTTCTGCGCGCCGCCGTCGTTGCTGCCGGTCACGATGTTCCAGCCGGCGCGGCCCTGGCTCACGTGGTCGAGCGTGTTCGTGAGGCGCGCGAGCTGGAACGGATGATATTCGGTGGTCGACATCGTCGTGACGACGCCGAGCCGCCGCGTCGCCTGGATCAGGAACGACGCGAGCACGGCCGGATCGAGCTTCGGCGAATCGACCGCGTAGCGCAGATAGGTATCGTGCGAGTTCTGGTACGTGTACGGGATGTTCGACGAATCCTCGATCATCACGTAGTCGAACGCCGCGCGTTCGAGCGCGCGCGCGAGATCGACGAACAGGTCGGGCGAGGTCCAGCCCTTCGGATTCGGGCCGCCCCATGGCAGACGCCAGGCCTTCGGGCCAAAGCCGCGGGAAATGAACCATGCGAGGTGAAACGGTGTGCGTGCCATGATTGCTTTCGGTTGTCGGTGGAATCGTGCGAACGGATCAGGGATGGGCCGTCACGGCGACCGAGATCGGGCCGCCGCGGCGCACGGTGTTGTAGATCACGCAGCCGCTCGTGAAGTGGTCGATCAGTTGCTGCGCCTGTTGCTGCGTGACGCCGTGCACCGTCACGTCGATGTGCACGCGCTCGAAACGCGTGCGGTCTTCGGCGTCGCGCACCGAATCGACGGCCGCCGTCGCGTGCTTCACCGTGAGGCTCAATTCGCGCGCGGCCTTCTCGACGCTGCCGAGCGCGCACACGCCGAGCGCCGAGAGCAGAAGTTCGGACGGCTCGACGGCCACCGTGTCGCCGTCGCGCGCAGAGGGCGAATCGGACGCGAAAAGATTGCCGCGGCTGTCCACCAGATAGCGCCCGGTCACGCCAATGGTCGTCGTGGTTGCGCTGCGTTGCTCGCTCATGGGAATGCCTCGCTGAGAGTCGTTGTGAGTTGCCGTGGCGTAATTAAATCCCTCGGAAGTGTTTTGTTCCAGTAACATATTCAGATATGTTTATCTCATATAAATATGTTCACTCCACCCTGCGGCAGCGAAAATGCCGATGGGAAAGCGCGGGCGACCGCCCGGAGTGGCGTAGACTGGCGGACCGGGAAACGGCCGGAACTCCTGACCGGCCGGGACATGATGCCTCTTTCACAGCGCGAATCACAGCAACGGACGATTGAATGACGAAGCGACAAACCCCGCCTGCCAGCCTCGATTCGGAGACCGGTCAACTGGCCGAGGCCGAATGGCTGGCCCGTTATGTTCAGACCGACGGCGGCGGCGACCTGGTGCAGGGCATCCGCGACCTGATCCGCACCGGCCGGCTGCAAACCGGCGCCCGGCTGCCGACGGTGCGAATGCTGGCGCCGCTGCTCGGCGTAAGCCCCGCGACGGTCGCCGGAGCGTGGTCCCGGTTGCGCGACCTCGGGATGATCGAGACGCGCCGGCGCGGCGGCACGGTCGTGATCGACATCGGGCCGCGCGTCGCCGGGAGTTCCGGCGCGCCGGACACGCAATCGTGGGATCTCGCGCAAGGGCTGATCGACTACGCGCTGCTGCCGGACCTGCGGCAGGCGCTCGTCGCGGGGCTCGACGAGCCGTCCGTGCATCGCGCGTCGAAGGAGCACGCGGTGCCGAGCCTCGTCGCCGCCGTCGCGCCCACCTGGCCGTTCCGGCCGCACGCGTGGAGCACCGCCGGCAGCGGCACCGAAGGCACGCTGCTCGCGATCCAGGCGGTGGCGGGCGAAGGCGGCGCCGTGGCGATCGAGTCGCCGACGAGCCCGCGTCTGCTCGATATCTGCACCACGCTCGGCGTCGAACTGATCGCGGTCGAGTGCGACGGCCACGGCCCCACGCCCGGGTCGCTGCGCGAGGCGCTCGCGCGCCGTCCGGCCGCATTCGTCTATCAGCCGCGCGCGCAGGTGCCGCTCGGGCACGCAGTGGACGCGGCGCGTCTCGCAGAACTCGCGCGCGAACTGCAGCAGAGCCCCGACACCCAGATCGTCGAAGACGACTTCATCGGCCCGCTCTCGCTCGTCAACGCGCCGAGCATGGGCGCGCTCCTCCCCGAGCGCACCCTGCTCGTGCGCGGCTATTGCAATACGTACGGGATCGACCTGCGTACGTGCGTGGTCGGCGGCTCGTCATCGCTGATCGACCGGATGCGGCGCCTGCGCAGCTTCGGCGCGGCGATGAACAGCCGCATCCTGCAAGGCGCGCTGGCCTGGCTTATCAACGACGAACGCACCAGTGCGGCGGTCGCGCGAGCGCGGCAGCGCTACGCGAGCCGGCGCACGATGCTGCTCGAACTGTTGCAGGCGCGCGGTTTCGCCGTGCAGGGCGCCGACGGCCTGAATCTCTGGGTACGCGTGCCGAGCGAGGAAACGGCCATCGTCTCGCTCGCGGCGCACGGCATTTCGGTCGGCAGCGGCCAGCGCTGCCATGTCGGGCCGAGGACGGGGGAATTCCTGCGCGTCTCCACCGCGCGGCTGCCGGACAGCCGCGCCGAACTCGAGCACATCGCGAACTGCTTCGCGGAAGTGCAACGCGCGCAGCGTTCGGATGGGATGATCCTCGGGCATGAATGAACGTCGCGCGTGCCTCATCGGCAATCCCCAGCGAAGCGTCTTCACCAGGTCCTCGCCCACCCGCGCGCAAGGTGAACGGCATCGGACCGAAGGCTAGCGAGAAGCGCGAGTTACTTCGGTATCCATATGATTGACGACCTTGCACGCGCAGCGCCGGAATATCTACAGGTGCGCCTCCGGCTGCGCTATGCCAGGTGGCTGACCGAAGTTGCACAGGGCATCGACGAGCGGCCGGTCATCGTGTCGCCGGAGCAGCATAACTCGGGTCCGGTTTTAGGCAGGAATTACCCAACATAATGGCCGGTAATGTGCCGCGCCGCATGCGTTCTTGACGCGCCAACAACATTTAACGCGCGCTACCGATGGTGATATTTTGAATCCACTTCGTTGATTGCCGCGACATTGCCTGCACTTCGTCCGTTTTCATCGAAGGTGTTTTCCAGAAAGGCATCGGCGATAGCTTTGGCCACTTCAGGCCCGATCACGCGCGAACCCATGGTAATGATCTGCGCGTTGTTCGAAAGCGCCGCGCGTTCTGCGGAGTAGGTGTCGTGGCACAACGCGGCGCGAATGCCTGGTACCTTGTTCGCCGATATGCTGACACCAATGCCGGTGCCACAGACAAGAATCGCCCGGTCGTATGCGCCGCTGACCACGCCGGTTGCCACGCGGTCCGAGAGATTGGCATAGAACTCGTTAGGATTCGATTCGTTGCTCGACACTTCAAAGACTTCGAAGCGATCCTTCAGATAGTCGGCCAGCACGCGGGCCAATCCGACTCCGGCGCTGTCCCCTCCAATGGCCACTTTCATGACGATCTCCTTGAGAATTGGGGTTTGCAAGCACGCATCGAAGTCAGAGGACGGCCCCGACGCGCTTCAATATGTCCAGATATCCGCTGACGTCCCACGCCGAACGGCCGATGAACAGCCCGTCGATATTCGGGCAGGCGGCAAGTTCCGCGCAGTTGTCCGGGTTGACCGAGCCGCCGTACAGGCACGGTATGCGGCGCCCGAGAATCGCCTGCGCTGCCTGACCGATTTCCGCCTGTCGCGCATCGGCGTATTCAGCGCTGGCGGGAACGCCGCGTTCGCCAATGGCCCACACGGGCTCGTACGCGAGCAGAATCGGCACCGCGCGCTGTTGCGGGCTGAGCCTTGCCAGTGCGCCGCGCACTTCCGCAGCCAGGACTTCCACGGCGCGGCCGCTTTGCTTGTCGGCGAGCGTCTCGCCGATACAGATCAACGGCGTCAGCCCGTGGCGAACGGCCGCCTCTACCTTGAGGCCCACGGTGTCGTCGGTCTCGCCAAAATGCTCGCGCCGCTCGGAATGGCCAAGTTCGACGAGGTCCATTCCGCAATCGACCAGCATCTGTGCAGAAATTTCGCCGGTCCACGCGCCGTGCTCGGCCCAGTGCATGTTTTGCGCGCCAACCTTGACGCCAGTCTCCGCAAGCATGGATTTGACCTCGCGAATCGCGGTAAAAGGCGGAATCACGAAGCACTGAATTCGCGGATCGTCCGGACTGGAGAGCATGCGCTCGGCAAACGTGATGGCTTGCGCCAGCGTCTTGTTCATCTTCCAGCTTGTACCGACCCAAAACAGGGAATCAGTCATGGTTACCTTGTTGCACAAATGCGCTTATGTTTCGCAGCGGTTTCGCAGCGCATGTCGCGCCGGAACCAACGGAAGCGATCCAAACCGCCAGCCCGGTGCACGGATAAATACGCCCGTCAACTTACTTCGACATCACGAACGGCGCCGTGTACTTCGAAGCATTCGCCTTCGTAATCAGCACGCAGTCGAAAAGCTGCTTCTCGCCCGATGCACCCGTCTTGCCGGTTTTCAGGAACTGGTCTGCCTCCTGCACCGCCTTGGCGGAAAATACGGCAACCGGTTGCAGCACCGTGTACTGCAACTCGCCAGCCTTGACCGCATCGACCGCGGCGGGCGAACCGTCGAAGCCGCCCACCTTCACGCTCTTGAGCTTGCCTGCCTGCTTGAGCGCCGCGATCGCGCCAAGTGCCATTTCATCGTTGCCGCTGATGACGCCGATCACGTCCGGATGCGCCTGCATCAGACTCTGCGTTGCGTTGAAGCCTTGCGTGCGGTCCCAGTTCGCCACCTGCGAGCCCACCAGTTTCAGATCCGGATACTGGCTCAGCACGGATTTGTAGCCGTTCGAGCGCGTCGCGGCGTTGTTGTCGGACGGTGCGCCGAGCAGTTCGACATAATTACCCTTCGAGCCGACATCCTTGACCCATTGCTGGGCGCCCAGCGCGGCGCCTTGCGCGTTGTTCGAAACCAGTTGCGCCTTGGCGAGACCCGGCTGATTGATTTCCGCATTGACGAGGAACACCGGAATATTCGCGGCGACCGCCTTCTTTACGGCGCCAACGGAACCGCTGGCGTTCGCCGGGTCGAGAATGATCGCGACCGACTTGTTGGTGATGGCGGTGTCGATCTGCTGACTCTCGGTATTCGTGTCGCCTTTCGACGCGGAGACGTTGGCCGTGTAACCGAGTTTTCTGGCTTCGGCCGCGGCGATATTGCCTTCGGCAAGCCAGTACGGGTTCGCGGGATCGTTGACGATGATGCTGATGAGGCCGCCGGCCGCATGAGCCTGTCCGACGAACAAGGGCGCCGCCAGGGCGAAGGCAGCAAGGATCATGGTCTTTGTCTTCATGGTCATGTGAGGTCTCTTCCTGAATGGGTAATGACGTAGGGTTTCAGTACACTTCCCGCTTGCCGGTCGTACTGCTTATGCCTTGCCGCCGCTTTGCGGAGAAGCCAGTTGTCCACCGGTCGGCGCGGGACGCTTGACGCGGCGGCGATATTGAATGGCGTTCAGCAACACCGCGAGGACGATGACCGCGCCGGTGAATACGGTTTGCCAGTAAGACGAGATGCCGATGATCACGAGACCGTCGGACAGGAAGCCGATCACGAATGCGCCGAGCAGCGTGCCGCGGATATTGCCGGTACCGCCCATCAGCGACGCGCCTCCGATCACCACGGCCGCGATGGCCGTCAGTTCGTAGCTCGTCCCCGCCGTCGGACCGGCGGAAGTGAGCTGCGAGGAGAGAATCAGCCCGGCTATCGCCGCGCAGATGCCGGAGAGCATGTACACGCTGATTTGTACGTGCCTCACCGGCACGCCGGAGAGTTCCGCCGCGCGAGCATTGCCGCCCGAGGCGTAAAGCCAGCGGCCGAATGCCGAGCGATTGAGCATGATGCTGCAGAGGGCCGCGATGACAGCCAGAATCAGCACGCCTACCGGCACGTTGAAAAGCCGGTCGAAGCCCAGCCAGTCGAAACCCGTATTGCCCAGATCGGCCTGGCCGCCCAGGTTGTTATAGGTCAGACCATTGGTCATCAGCAGAGCGAAGCCGCGCACGACGTACATCACGCCGAGCGTGGCGACGAAGGCCGGCACCCTGAAACGCGCGATGAGAATCCCGTTGACGAGGCCGATGAAGCCGCCGAGCGCGCAGCACAGCACCACGACCACCCAGACCGACGGATACAGCACCACGCCGAACATGTTCAGCGTCACGCCCTGCATGAAGAAACCCGCGACGACACCGGAAAGCCCGAGCGTGGAGCCGACCGACAGATCGATCCCTCCGTTGACGATCACGAGCAGCATGCCGATCGCAAGAATCCCGTAGATGGCCACGTGCGAGGCCATTGTCAGAAAATTTTCTAGTGCGAAATAATTGGGTGACAGAAAGGAAAAGATGACGACGATGGCGATCAGCGCGAAAAACGCGCGTCCTTCGAGCAGGATCTTGCCAAGGTCGATCCCCTCCGCGCCGAAGCGATGAGGTCCCGATGTTTTGGCGGCATGGCTCATGTTGAATGTCTCCTGGCATTGCTACGATCAGACGACAACGGCTTCGCCCGAGGCGGCCATGATGTCGTCCTTGTTGGCATCCGGGCCGAATTCGGCGGATATCTTGCCGCGCCGCATCACGACGATGCGATGGGCGACGCTCAGACACTCGCCGACTTCCGAAGTCGAATACACGACGGCCAGGCCTTTCTTCGCGTTCTCCGCGAGCAGGCGAAACACCTCCGCTTTCGCGCCGATGTCGATGCCGCGGCTGGGTTCGTCGAGCAGGATCACTTTCGGCCCGGTTGCGAGCATCTTGCCGATCACGACCTTTTGCTGATTGCCACCGGATAGCGACCGGATCGATGCGCCCGCTCCCGCCGTCTTGACGTGAACGTTGCGGATCGATTCGCCGACGAGATCGCGCTCGGCGGCAGGCGACATCAGCAGCCTCCTCACGAAGGAGCGCACGCTCGCGAGCGACAGGTTCGAGCCGACGCTCATGGTCTGCACGAGACCATCGCGCTGACGATCCTCCGGCACCAGCACGAGGCCCTTCGCGATGCGTTCGGCAATACCCAGCGACGCCATGTCCTCGCCTTCGAGCAGCACCCTGCCCCCCGTGACGGGAAGCCGCGTGCGGCCGGCCACCGCTTCGAGCAGTTCCGTGCGGCCCGCGCCCATCAATCCATAGATGCAGACGATCTCGCCCGCGCGCACCTTGAGCGACAGATGATCGACCGCCGGGGCGCCCGTGCCGGATTCGCCGGCAACGCTGAGGTCGTCGATGTCGAGCGCCGCCTCGCCGAACGCGTACCCCGTCGGCGGCGAGCCGAGATCGAAATTCTCGCCGACCATGTTGCGCACGATCCATCCGAGGTCGATGTCCTTCCTCTCGGCCGTCGCGGTAATCCTGCCGTCGCGCAACACCACGGCATAGTCCGTGACCTGCAACGCCTCCTCGAGGTGATGCGAGATGTACACGATCGAAACCCCGCGGCTCGTCAGGTCGCGAATCACCCTGAAGAGCACCTCGACCTCGGAGGCGCTCAGCGCGGAAGTCGGCTCGTCCATGATGAGGATGCGCGAATCGACCGAGAGCGCACGCGCGATCTCCACCACCTGCTGCTGGCCGAGGCGCAGGTCGTGGATCAGCGTCATCGGGTCGATCTCTTCCTCGAGATCGGCCATCAGCGCCTGCGTCTGGCGCGCCTCCCCGGCAAAGTCCACGCCCGTCGGCGTGCGCAATTCCCGGCCCATGAAGATGTTGTCGCGCACGTTCAGATTGGGCGCGAGGCTCAACTCCTGGTGAATGATCGAGATGCCGTGATCGCGCGCATCGCTCGCCGAAACAAAGGCGACCCGCTCGCCATCGAGTTCGATCTCCCCGGACGTCGGCTTTTCCACGCCGGAGAGGATCTTCATCAAGGTGGACTTGCCCGCGCCGTTTTCGCCGAACAGCGTCGTGACCTTGCCGCGATGGATCTCGAAGTTCACACCCTTCAGGGCGTGCACGCCGCCGTATGACTTGACGATGTCGCGCGCGGACAGCAACACGCTGCCCTTCGCTTCGGCCGGTGCCGTGATTGGGATTGCGGTGCTCATTTGACGTCCAGCTTCACGGGAGTGACGAGCCAGCCGTCCGGATTGACGAGCTGGAACACGCCGACGACCGAGAGGGTCTTGCCGGTCAGCCTGGCCGTATCGATTTTCGACAAGACCTCTTTCTTCATTTCCGCATTGACCGCGTAGCCGGCGTTCTGATAGTCGATCTGGTTGGTGAACTGACCGAAGCTGATGTCACCGGTGCCGTCGCGCAGATCGGTGCCGTTGATCGCCGGCCCCGTCTGCACGCGGACGACCAGCGAATCGGGCAACCCCGGCACTTTCACTTCGTACACGCCCGAGTCTTCCTTGCCCGCTACGCCCGTGAACTTCACGGACATCTCGGGACCGACGCCGCCGCCCGCCACACCGTACTGCTTGCCCGCCTCGTCCGGATCTTTGGCGATGGCCGCAGCCAGCGTGGCGGCATCGACGGCGCGCTTTTCGATCGCCGCCCGCGTCTTCGGGAATTGCGTCTTCCCGTAGGCCGCCGGCTCGAATTCACGGGTCTGCGAGTCCGCGCCGGAGCCGATCTTCACGAGCTTCGTGCTCGTCGCCATCGCAACCAGCAAAATCGCCAGCAACACGATCTCGGTCGCCATGCGAACGTTGCGCCGGCCGCGACCCTTCATCGATGGAGCAACCGCACTCATTGGCTCACCTCCCTTGCGTTGGAGCGCCGGCGTTGCCGGTCGTCGGCACATTCAATCTGCGTCATGTCTCCTCCAGTTTTCTGCGATCACGTTGAGCACCATCGCAGCCGAGGCGGCGCCCGGATCGACGTGTCCGACGCTTCGTTCACCGAGACGCGACGAGCGCCCCTTGGTCGCGACCATCGCGATCGTGGACTCGGCGCCCGCCGTTGCCGCCTCGCCCGCGCGCGTCATGATCTCGCGCACCGGCAAGCCGTCCGCCATGCCTTGTTCAATGGCTGCGGCGGCGGGCGCCCAGACGTCGACCATGGTTTTTTCGCCGATCCCGGCGCGTCCGCGCAAGCGGATGCCTTCGGCCATGGCGACGATCAGGCCCGGCGCCTCGTTCAGCGGCAGTGCGTGCCGCGCGCCGGCAACCTTCGCCGCGCGTAGGAACGCGGTGGCGTAAAGCGGCCCCGACGACGCGCCAACCGCGTTGAGGAAGCCCTTCGCCGCCGCGTTCAACTGATCCGCGAGCGTGGCTTGCGCCGGTAGCGCGTCGATCGCTTGCGAGGCGGCGGTGAAGCCCTGCTCCATCGCGATACCGTGATCCGCGTCGCCGATCACGCCATCGAGGCGGCAGAGCTCGTCCCGCGCCTGCGCGATAGTGTCCGCGAGCTCGCGGAAGAGGCGTGCCACGTCGGCGGTCGTCAGCGCGGACGTCATGCCGCCCTCTGCTGAAACATCGCGCATTCGCACGGGTGATCGATGAGGCGCTCGAGTTCGTCGTCCAGATGCATCACCGTGATCGACGCACCCGCCATTTCGAGCGACGTGCAAAGCGGCCCCACCAGCGTGCGATGCGCCACGAGACCCGCGTCCTTCAGCCGCTGCGCAACACGACGGTTGAGGATGTACAGCTCCATGAGCGGCGTGGAACCGAGCGAATTCACGAGCACGGCGACGCGATCGCCTTTTGCGGCATCCATCTCGGTGAAAATCGCGTCCATGATTTCGTCGGCAATGGCGTCGGCGGAGCGCAGCGCCTCGCGGCGCATGCCCGGCTCGCCGTGAATGCCCATGCCGATTTCCATTTCACCCGGCGCGATCTCGAAGTTGCGGCGACGCGTCTGCGGCAACGAGCACGGCGCGAGCGCGACGCCCAGCGTGTAGGTGCGCGCGTTGGCATGACGCGCGACGCGCTCCACTTCGTCGAGCGGCATCATCAGATCGGCGGCTGCGCCCGCCGCCTTGAAGATGAACACGTTGCCCGCCACGCCGCGACGCGTTTCGCGCTTCTCGCGCGGCGCCGAGGCGATGTCGTCGGTCGTCAGCACCGTGCGCGCCTCGATGCCTTCGAGTTCGAGCATCTCGCCAGCCATATCGAAGTTCATCACGTCGCCGGCGTAATTGCCGTACATGAACAGCACGCCCGCGCCGCCATGCGCCGCGAGCGCGGCATCCACGGCCGGTTGCGGCGGCGGCGACGCGAAGACGTTGCCGATCACCGCCGCGTCGGCCAGCCCCTTGCCGACGAAGCCCAGGAACGTCGGTTCATGCCCCGATCCGCCGCCGATCACGAGCGCCACCTTGCCGTCGCGCGGACCGTTGCGCGCGACGATGGCGCGCGGCGCGCTGTCGTTGCGCGTCAGCAGGTCGCCGTGGGCGGCCATGATGCCCTCCAGCATCTCGTCGACAGCGGCGGCGCCGTCGTTGATCAGCTTCTGTGTCCTCGCGCCCTGCATCGTCTGCTCTCCTCATATATTCAGATCTGCCACGCCGGAATCGAAGTGCGGAGCCCAGAACGCCACCGACTCGGCGATCTGTTCGACGACTTGCCGGTCGGTCGGCTCGCGTTCCTTGAACGACAGCTCGAGGCAAATCTCGTTGTCGCGTCCGCCCCCTTCGTGCAGCGCCTTGATCAACGGCTCGGGCTGAATGCGGCCGCGCGCGTTGAACTCGGCCGTGAAAGGACGATGCCCCCCTTTGTCCATCAGCGACTGCTTGATGTGAATGATCGGCGACACCCGCGGCACGGCGCGCGCCCACGCGTACGGGTCGAAGTCGTCGGGATTGGCGCTCGTCACGTCGCCGTGGTCGATATCGGCCATCATCCACATGGGAATCGCCATGTTTGCGGCACTCAGCCTGTCCTGCAGCGCCTTGCACGCGGCAAGGGTCTCGCCGAATTCGCGGCCGATCGACATGGGTTCCCAAAACACGTATTTCAGGCCCGCCGCCTTCGCATGCCCGGCAACCTCGGCCCAGCAATCGATCGCGGCCTGGGTCAGCGCATTACGGCGCGCCGGGTCGTCGAAATCCTTGTAGGTGAAGATGGCGAACTGCGTGCCGATGGCATCGCCGCCCAGATCGGCGGTGATATCCGCGAAGGTCTTGAACCAGTCGACGTAATAGCGTCGAACGTCGGCATCCGGATGGCCGAAATGATTCAGCCGCCCGTACGGCCCGGTCATACCCGAGGTGATGCGCACGCCGGTTCGCGTCATTGCCGCGCACATCTCGCGCGTCAGCCTGCGTGTGGTTGCCGCCGGCCACGACGGATTGATGAACTCGTGAGTCAACTGCACGTCACGGATTTTCATGTCGTGCGCTATGGCATCGATGAGATCCGCCGGCTCGGCAAAACGGTTCACCAGCGGATTCGTGTTGAGTGCAAGCGTGAATGCCATGTCTGTCTCGTGTCGTATGGGTTGCGTCGCGGGCCGCCTCGCTTACGCGGATTTCCTGACGAGGCCGTCGAGCCAGGCTTCGAAGGCGGCCTTTTGTGCGGCGCTCATGTGCAAGCCGTGTTTGGTGCGCCGCGTGAGCATGTCGTCGGCGGACTCGGCCCATTCGTTAGCCATCAAATAACGCGCCTCCGCTTCATAGAAGTTCGGCCCGAACTGCTGCCCCAGACCGGCAAGCGAGGTCGCGCCGCCGAGCACCTGTGCCGTTAGCGTGCCGTGAGTCTGCGTGTAATAGCGCAGCAGGTCGCGCGGCAGCCATTCGTGCTGCTTCTGCAGGCTCGCCATGAAACGCGGCACGTCTGCGCCTTCGATGTCGCCGCCCGGCAGCGCCGCCGATGCGGTCCAGTCCGCGCCCATCTTCGGGAAGGTCGGTTGCAGCTTTTGCAGCGCGTGCTCCGCGAGCTTGCGGAAAGTCGTGATCTTGCCGCCGAAGACATTCAAGAGCGGCGCGCCGCCGCTCTCGTCGAGGTCGAACACGTAGTCGCGCGTCACGGCCGACGGATTGCCCTTGCCGTCGTCGTACAGCGGGCGCACGCCCGAAAACGTCTCCACGATGTCCTGTTTGCGCAATGGATGCTTGAAATAGCGGTTCACCGCGGAGAGCAGATAGTCGACCTCGTCATTCGTGATCGCCACCGTTTCCGGCGCACCGTCCCAGGGAACGTCGGTCGTTCCGATGAGCGCCTTGTCGCCCTCGTATGCGTTGATGAAAATTACGCGTTTGTCGTGGTTCTGAACGAGGTACGAATGCGGACCTTCCCAGAACTTCGGCGTAACGAGGTGGCTGCCCTTGACGAGCCGCACCTTGCGCGCCGATTTCGCACCCGCGCGCCCGATGACATCCGACACCCAAGGCCCAGCCGCGTTGACCAGCGCGCGGGCATTCACCACGCGCGTCGAGCCGTTGCGCGCGTCGCGAAGTTCGATGCGCCACGCTCCGCCTTCGCGCCGCGCCGCTATACACGCGGTGCGTGTGAGCACTTCGGCGCCGCGCCGCGCGGCGTCCACCGCGTTGAGCACCACGAGGCGCGCGTCGTCGACCCAGCAGTCGGAGTACTCGAAGCCTTTGCGGTACTCGTCCCTGATCGGCGCGCCTTCGGGGTTGCGCCGCAGGTCGAGCGAGCGCGTGCCCGGCAGCTTCTTGCGGCCGCCGAGATGGTCGTACAGGAAGAGACCCGTGCGCACGAGCCACGCGGGGCGATCGCCGGGACTGTGCGGCAGCACGAAACGCAGCGGCCAGATGATGTGCGGAGCGGCATTGAGCAGCACTTCGCGCTCGATCAGCGCCTCGCGCACCAGCCGGAATTCGTAGTACTCCAGATAACGCAGCCCGCCATGAACGAGCTTGCCCGAACGCGACGACGTGCCCTGCGCCAGATCGTCCTTCTCGCACAGAACCACCGACAGCCCGCGGCCCGTCGCATCGCGCGCGATACCTGCGCCGTTGATGCCGCCGCCGACGACACACAGGTCCACCATGTCCTTCTCGCTCATCTCAGCGTTCCATGTCCGACGTTAGTTGAGGCTTGCGGAAAGCGCGTCCGGCCGATGCCGCGATTTCAGCAATCTGGCCGTTTCAGCCCACGTCGGCACCAGCGCCTCGCGCGCCTTGCGATACGCGGGAAAAAGCTGCGCGTACAACTGCGTCAGTTCCGGATCGGGGGATTCCGGTTGTCCGAGCAGCGGCGTCACCCATTCGGCAATGCACGCGTTCATGTCCGGGTACACGCCGAGCGCAACCGCAGCCATCATGGCCGCACCGGCGGCGCCCGCTTCCTCGCGTGTGGAGATCCGCGTCGGCGCGCCGACCACGGCACCGAGCACGCCGCGCAATGCGCGCGAGCGCGTCGCCCCGCCGGTCAGGCGCAGCTCGTCCGGCATCGGAATGCCCATCGACGTATAGCAGTCGCGCGCGGCCATCCCGAGCCCTTCGACGACCGCGCGAAACAGATCGGGATACCGGCTTTCGCTCGTCAATCCGATGAAGTCGGCACGTGCGTTGGGCTCGACAAACGGCCCGCGCTCGCCCGCGTCGGAGATATAAGGGTGATACAACAGCGAACCCGGCCGGCCCGTTTGCAGCCAGCCGTCGATGCAATGGATCCGCTCGCTGTGCGACAGGCTCGTGCCGAACTGCGTGAGCAGATCGCATGCGAGATTGAGCACCCAGTCGACGTTCAGCGTGGCCGCCATGTTCGACTGCACCTGCGCCGACATGCCCGGCAGCGGCAGCGCGATGACATAGCCCGTGCCTTCCGCGTTCAAATGCACGTTTTCGTTGCGCATGGCCCGCATGTGCATGCCCGTCGAGCCGACGATCGAGCAACTCGCGCCCGCCGCGCCTGCGGTGTGAATGCCCGCGCCGAGCGCCGTCAGCACGATATCGACGAAGCCGAGACACACGGGCGTACCGGCCAGCAGGCCCGTCGCCGCCGCTGCCTCGGCAGACAGCGGGTGCGTGAGTTCGGTTCCGTCGATGATGTCGGGCAACAGGTGGCGCCACGCGCCCAGACCGAGCGCCTCGATGACCGTGTCGTCGTAGCGGCGCGTGCGGAAGTTGCCGTAGGTAAAGCTGGCCTCCGACGGGTCGGTCGCGCGCACGCCGGTAAGGTTGAGATACAGCCAGTCCTTGCAGTGGAGCGCGACTTCAGCGCGCACCAGTCCTTCCGGCGTCGTCGCAGCCATATGCGCGATCTGCGCGCTCTGGTTGCACGCGGCGAGGCCGGTGCCCGTTGCCTCGAAGCGCGCGCGGCTCGCTGGCGCTTCCTGGAGCGCCCGCACCGTGTTCGCGGCACGCGCGTCGAGCCACAGCCATGCATCGCTCGCGGGTTTGTTGCCCGCGCCCACGAGCCACGTGCCGTCGCCCTGGCCTGTGACCGCCAGGGCGCGCGTGCGTCGCGCCAGGTCTTCGACCTTCGCGCCGAGATCGCGCAAGGTCTGCGCGCAGTCCGCCCAGGTCTGGTCGAGCGACTGGGTCGCTGCGCCGTCGGCCCTCGTTGCGTAGCGGTTGGGCAACGATGCCACAGCGATCTGTCGTCCTGATAAATCGAAGGCCACGGCCTTGATGACCGAGGTGCCGGCATCGATGCCGATCAGGAGATCTCGCGCCGTGCTGCCCGTCACGATGCCTCCGCCGCGGCAGGGTCCTGCTTCAGCGCCAGCGCGGTGGCCTCGTCGGTGATGAGGCCGCTGAGGAGGCCGCTGTTCAGCACGGCGCGGATCGCCGCGATCTTCGATGTGCCGCCGGCGATGGCCACGATGCGCCGGCTCGTCAGATCGGCCAGCGCGGGGGCCACCGTGCGCGCCGCCAGCGAAGTCTCGACGGACTCGCCAGCATCGATGAAAAAATGCCCCAGCAATTCGCCCTTGCCGCCCTTGCTGCGCACTTCTTCGATTTCCGCGGGCTCGATCATCTGCGACGCGACGAGCTGCGCGTCCGCGTCCACCGATCCGATGCCGACGACCATCAAATCCGCATGCGCCGCGAGGTCGAACACTTCGCGCACGCCGCGCTGCGAAAGCAGCACTTCGCGGTCCTCGGCGGTATTGGCGAAAAACGGCAGCGGCAGTACGTACGACACTGCGCCCGTCTGATCGGCGAGCTTGTGGATGACGTCATACGGATTCGCGGTGTACTTGCGCGTCACGCCGCCGAGCAGCGACACGAAGCGCACCGTGCCCGCGTCCATGCGCGGGATATTCGCCACCACGGCGGCGAGCGTGCGCCCGTGCCCGATGCCGATCACACCGTCCTGGCGCACCGCGATCTCGCGTTGCAGGAAATAGGCCCCCGCAACGCCCAGCGCACGCAACGGCAAATCGCCTTCGTGCAGATCCGGCACCACTTCGCAATAGCTCAGTCCATAGCGCTGCGTCAGTTCGGCTTCGAGCACGACGCACTCGGCGACATCGCCGTCAATCGTGAACTTGATCGCACCGCTCTGATTGGCGCGCGTAATCAGCCGATGCGCCTTGACGCTGCTCACGCCAAGACGGGACGCGACGTCGGCCTGGGTCTGCCCGGCGGCGTAGTGCAGCCACGCCGCGCGGATCGCCAGGCTGTCTTCGGCATCGCGCTTTCCGGCGATTTTCGTCATGTTGCCTCCATGCGCACGTGAAAAGTGATATTTTTTTCTCGTGCTGAAATTTTTTTCAGTGACTTCAAGATAAGCATCCCTTTCGGCGAATACCATCCGCTGTAACCCTGGATATGTCGTGCCTGGTCAATGGGTTCGAAGCGGTGTGTTGCAGCGCAAAAAAAACAGTATGGAGACACGATGGAGAGATATCTGCTCGGCGTCGACAGCGGTTCGACTGCTACGAAGGCCGTGATCTTTGACGCGTCGGGGCGCACCGTCGCGGTCGGCAGCCGGCGCGTGGAGCAGCGCCAACCGCGCGCACGGCACGTCGAGCGGGATATGCGGCAGACCTGGGCCGCGGCCTGCGGCGCGATTCGTGACGCGCTAGGCAAGATCCCGGCGGACGCGATTGCCGCGGTCGGCGTGACCGGGCACGGCGACGGGCTCTATCTCGTCGATCATGCCGGCGCGCCGCTCGGTCCTGGCATTCTGTCGCTCGACAGCCGCGCCTTCGACGTATCCGAACGCTGGCGTCAAGAAGGCGTCCTCGAAAAAGCGCTGACGCTGACGGGACAGCAGCCCTATCCCTACGCTGCCGTGAGCCTGCTCAAGTGGATTCAGCTCAACGAGCCGCAGCGCTACGCGAAGATCGGCCATGTGCTTTTTTGCAAGGACTGGCTACGTCTTTGCCTGACCGGCACACCGGCCACCGATCCGACGGAAGCGAGTTCGTCCTTCACCGATGTCAACACCCAGACGTACAGCGACGATGTGCTGGCGCTCTACGGCCTGACGTCGATCGCCCATGCGCTACCAGGAGTCATTGCGTCGGCGTCGGCGGCTGGACGCATCACGGCGCGTGCCGCAGCGCAGACCGGTCTGAAGGCAGGCACACCGGTTGCCTGCGGGCTGCACGATGTGACGTCGAGCGCCCTCGGCATGGGCAACATCGAGCCAGGCGCGCTTTCGATTACGGCGGGCACGTTCAGCATCAACGAAATCCTGTCCGATCGTCCGCAACTGGATTCGCGCTGGTCGTGCCGCAACGGCACGCGCCCCGGTCAGTGGATGAACATGTCCATTTCGCCGGCGTCGTCCAGCAACGTCGACTGGGCCTTGCGCGAACTCTTTCAGCACGAAACGCGGGAGGCCGCGCGGCTCGGCTGCTCGTTGTTCGACCTGATCGGCGACGAGGTGCAAGCGGCGTTCACGGAGCCCGCTTCGGTCATGTTTCACCCCTTCCTGTTCGGCTCGCCGTTCGAGCAGCCGGCAAGTGCGTCGTTCTTCGGCATACGCTCGTGGCATCGTCGCGCGCATCTGGCGCGCGCCGTGATCGAAGGCATGGTGTTCAATCACCGTTGGCATATCGAAGCATTGACGGGTGCGTTTCCCGCGCGCCGGGCCGGTTTGACTGGCGGCGGCTCGTCGAGCCCCTTGCTTGCGCAGCTATTCGCCGACGTCCTCGGTATCGCGATCGATATTCCGGAGAGTCAGGAGGCCAGTGCGCTTGGCGCGGCGCTCTGCGCCGGAGTCAGCGTGGGCGTTTTCGCCTCGCTTTCCGATGCGTGCGCGCGTGCGTGCCGGGTCGCGCGCACATATTGCCCGGACGCCCAACGGCACACCCGGCTCGACGAGGCGTATGCGCTCTGGACACGACTCATCGCAGCCATCCAGCCTCTATGGCCGGGGCTCGATCACGCGTCTGTCCTGCACTGAAGCCGGAGAACATCGATGACGGTACGAAACCGCAAATTCTTTCTCGACCGGGTGAAGCAGCACCCAAAAGTCAGCGTGTTGATTGTCGGTGGCGGCATCAACGGAGCGGGCCTCTTTCGCGACCTCTGCCTGCAAGGTGTCGACTGCCTGCTGATCGACAAGGAGGATTTCGCCTCCGGTGCGAGCAGCGCGCCGTCGCGCCTCATCCATGGCGGCGTGAAGTACCTCGAAACTGGCGAGTTTCGCCTCGTGGCCGAATCCACGCTGGAGCGCAACCTGCTGTTGAAAAACGCGCCGCATTATGTGCTGCCGCTCGAGACCGTATTGCCGATTCATTCGTACTTCGGCGGAATGATCGCGTCCGCGCGCCGCTTCTTCGGCATGAAGGCCCGGCTGACCGATCGCGGCGCGGTCATTTCGAAGATCGGCCTCGCGATGTATGATTTTCTTGGCCGCCATGACCGCACGATGCCGCGGCATCATTTCGCGCTCAGGCGGCAATCGCTGCGGAGCTTGCCGCTGCTCGATCCGGCAATCAAGGCCACAGCCACGTACTACGACGCCCGGGTGACCCAGGCCGAGCGGCTGAACTTCGAACTCGTCGCGGACGGCCTCGCTGCCTGCGAGCGCGCCGCCGCGGCCAATTACGTGTGTGTCGAACGAGCGGAAAACGATGTCGTATGGCTGCGTGATCTCGTGACGCAAGAACGCGTTGCCACGAAGCCCGATATCGTCGTCAATGCGGGCGGCGCGTGGATCGACCGCGTAAACGGCGCGCTCGGGATCGAGCGTAGGTACATCGGCGCAACGAAGGGTTCGCATTTGATCGTCGACCATCCCGAACTCCATGCGCAGTTGCGTGGCCGCATGGTGTACTACGGCTCGAAGGATGGCCGCATCTCGCTCGTCTACCCGTTCATGGACAAGCTTCTGATCGGCTCCACCGATATCCGCATCCACGATCCGGACGGTGTGCGTTGCGAAGACGACGAGGTTGCCTACATGCTCGGCGTATTGCGCGAGATCTTTCCACGCGTCGATATCGAGGAGTCCGATATTACCTTCCGGTACAGCGGCGTGCGCCCGCTTCCCTGGTCCGACGCGGCGAATCCGGGCGACGTGAGCCGCGATCATGTGATGCACGTCGATCATCTGCCGGGTACGCAGATCCCCGTGCTCTCGCTGGTAGGCGGCAAATGGACGACCTTTCGTGGATTCGCGCAATCGGTCGCCGACGATGCGCTCAGACGCCTTGGACGCCCGCGCAGGATCAGCACACGCCACGAGCCGATCGGCGGCGGTCGTGACTATCCGCGAGATGCAACGGAACGAAACGCATGGATTGCGGCAATCGCGCGACGCAACGCTATTCCGGCCGCGCGCGTCGAGACGCTTTTCGTCCGATACGGCACGGCGGCGGCAGCGGTTGCCGCATTCTGCGCGCACGCGCGGGACGGAAGCGCGGATCGTTCGCTTACGAGCGAGCCGGGCTACACCGTGCGCGAGATTCAATACCTGTGCGAGCACGACATGGTGACGCACCTCGCGGACCTGCTTTTCCGACGCACCACCATTGCGATCTCTGGACATTTGACTCGCGCCTTGTTGCTCGAAGTTTCCGCCCTTGCAGCGCAGGTGTTGGGATGGAATGCCGTTCGCGCGCGGCAGGAAATCGAGGCGACGCGCGAAACCGCGTATGAGCGCCACGGCATTGGCGCTCGGCGACAGTCGGCGTCGCCATGCCCGAAACCAGCTTTTGATGGAGAAGGCCTTCGGGAACGTCACGATCGGCAACGATGAAGCCCGCGCGCACTCCCGTGCCGATGATCGTCGAAAGGCTGCCGATAGAGATGACGTCCCGCAACCGATCCGTCGAAGCGAGCGTGCAATGTGCGCCTTGCACGAGATGTTCTCGTTGCCCGGGATAAGAGAACTCACTTGCCGTCTGGTTACCCGATCCGGGTCAGGCCACGCCACCTCCGGTGCGTCTGACCGCCATCTGCCATGCGGCTCACGCTCGCCCCGGATCTCCCGGGGCCGGCACGAAAGACATCCGGTATTCGATATGACGCAGGCCACCTGCCGTCAGAACATCTGGATCAACGTCAAAACGTCAGGCTGCGCGGCAAAAATCACGCCACCGGACAATCTGAATTACATATCAGAAATGGTTCGTTTGTCCCATATCAAACTCTGATTAGACTGCGACCCATCTTGTCATGACAAGCCGAACCGACCATGTCCCGCAGCAACCTCGTGCCGCTGTCGCCACAGCCGCTCTACGTCCAGATCAAGGATGCATTGCGCGCGCGCATCCTCGACGGCACCTACGCGCCGCACAGCCAGATGCCATCCGAACACGAGCTGTGCGCGATCTTCGAGGTCAGCCGCATCACCGTGCGCCAGGCGCTGGGCGACCTGCAGAAAGAGGGGCTGCTATTCAAGGTGCACGGCAAGGGCACGTTCGTTTCGAAGCCCAAGGCGTTCCAGAATGTGACCTCGCTGCAGGGTTTCTCGGAGGCGATGTCGTCGATGGGTTATGAGATCGTCAACCAGTTGCGCAGCTTCAGGATCGTGAAGGCCGACCGCCATATCGCGACGCGGCTCAATCTGCCGGAGGGCGCGCCGGTTGCGGAAATCCATCGCGTGCGGCTGCTCAACCGCGAACCGGTGTCGCTCGAACTCACCTGGGTCCCCGAAGCGATCGGCAAGCGGCTCGCGAACGCGGACCTCGTCACGCGCGACATCTTCCTGATTCTCGAAAACGACTGCGGCGTGCCGCTCGGTCATGCCGACGTGTCGATCGGCGCGATTCTCGCCGACGACGACATCGTAGAGGCCCTGCGCGTCGAGGACGGCAGCCCCGTGCTACGCATCGAGCGGCTGACTCACGACGCGTCGGGCATGCCGATCGACTACGAATACCTGTACTTTCGCGGCGATGCGTTCCAGTACCGGCTGCGCGTCGACCGCCAGAAACCCCGAAGGAAAGCACGATGAAAACCGAGGTGCTCGAATACGACGTCGTCGTGGTCGGCGGCGGCACGGCCGGCCCGATGGCCGCGATCAAGGCGAAGGAGCGGAATCCCGCACTCAAGGTACTGCTGCTCGAAAAGGCGAATGTCAAGCGCAGCGGCGCGATCTCGATGGGCATGGACGGACTGAACAACGCGATCATTCCGGGCCACGCCACGCCGGAGCAGTACACGCGCGAGATCACGATCGCGAACGATGGCATCGTCGATCAGGACGCCGTGTACGCATACGCGACGCACAGCTTCACGACCATCGAGCAGCTCGACCGCTGGGGCGTGAAGTTCGAGAAGGACGGCAACGGCGATTACGCGGTCAGGAAAGTCCACCACATGGGCGCCTACGTGCTGCCGATGCCCGAAGGGCACGACGTGAAGAAGATCCTGTACCGCCAGCTCAAGCGCGCGCGAATCGAGATCACGAACCGCATCGTCGCCACGCGCGTACTGACCGATTCTCGCGGCCGCGCATGCGGGGTCCTCGGCTTCGATTGCCGCACCGCCGCGTTCTACGTGGTGCGCGCGAAGGCGGTGATTCTGTGCTGCGGCGCGGCGGGCCGGCTCGGCCTGCCGGCCTCCGGCTATCTGATGGGCACCTACGAGAATCCGACCAACGCAGGCGACGGCTATGCGATGGCCTACCACGCGGGCGCCGCGCTCGCGAACCTCGAATGCTTCCAGATCAACCCGCTAATCAAGGACTATAACGGCCCCGCATGCGCGTACGTGACCGGCCCGCTCGGCGGCTTCACCGCGAACGGCAAGGGCGAGCGCTTCATCGAGTGTGACTACTGGAGCGGCCAGATGATGTGGGAGTTCTACCAGGAACTCCAGAGCGGCAACGGCCCGGTATTCCTGAAGCTCGACCACCTCGCCGAAGAAACGATCCAGACCATCGAGCAGATCCTGCACACGAACGAGCGGCCGAGCCGCGGGCGCTTCCACGCCGGACGCGGCACCGACTACCGGCAGCAGATGGTCGAGATGCATATCTCGGAGATCGGCTTCTGCAGCGGGCACAGCGCATCGGGCGTCTATGTGAACGCGCGCGCCGAGACCACCGTGCCCGGCTTGTATGCAGCGGGCGACATGGCGGCCGTACCGCACAACTACATGCTCGGCGCGTTCACGTACGGCTGGTTCGCGGGCAGCAACGCGGCGGAATACGTCGAAGGCCGCGATCACGCATCCGTCGACGAAGGCCAGGTCGAGGCCGAGCGCCAGCGTATCTACGCACCGCTTTCCCGCGACGACGGACTCGCGCCGGCCCAGGTCGAATACAAGCTGCGCCGGATGGTCAACGACTATCTGCAGCCGCCGAAGGTGACGCGCAAGATGGAAATCGGCCTGCAACGCTTCGATGAAATCGCCGGAGACATCGACACGATCAAGGCGAACAACCCGCATGAGCTGATGCGCGCGGCCGAAGTCCGCGCGATCCGCGACTGCGCGGAAATGGCTGCGCGCGCGTCCCTGTTCCGCACCGAAAGCCGCTGGGGACTCTATCACCACCGGGTCGACTATCCGCAGCGCAACGACGCCGAATGGTTCTGCCACACGCATCTGCGCAAGGATGCGTCGGGCCGGATGACGAGCGAAAAACGCGCGGTCGCGCCGTACGTCGTGCCGCTCGGGGAGCAGGAGCGCTCCGCGTACGACCAGTTGCGCATCCGGGAAGGCGCGGCGCTCTCGCCCGCGAATTGAGGAATTCGACATGTCCCATACGCCCCACGAAATCTTTCAGCGCAGCAATGCTCCCGTCACGATCGACGAGGATCGCTGCATCGCCGACAAGGGATGCACGGTGTGCGTCGACGTCTGCCCGCTCGACCTGCTCGCGATCGACCTCACGAAAGGCAAGGCCTACATGCAGTTCGACGAATGCTGGTACTGCATGCCATGCGAGCGCGATTGCCCGACCGACGCGGTGAAGGTCGAAATCCCTTATCTGCTGCGCTAACGGCTTGCCCACGAACGGCTCCACACTTACGCCCCCGACGCCATGAAAATACGACACCGGATTGTTCGCCTCATCGCCGCGCCGCTGCTGTTCGCGGCGGCCGTCACCGCCCAGGCGGAAACCCTGCGCGTGGCGATCGGCACGCAGGACACCACGATCAACTGCGCGACCGGCGGCCTGCTGATCCGCGAACTGCATCTGCTCGACAAGTATCTTCCGCATACCGGCAAGTACGCGAACGTCACCTATGACGTGCAGTGGAAAGACTTCACCTCTGGCGCGCCGCTCACCAACGAGATGGTGGCCGGCAAACTCGACTTCGGCGCGATGGCGGACTTTCCGGGCTCGCTCAATGGCGCGGCGTTCCAGAAGGCTGGCCGAAGGAGCATTTTCATCACCGTGCTCGAAGGCAGCATCGACGGTAGCGGCAACGGCATCGTCGTACCGGTGAACTCGCCGGCGCATTCGATCGCGGACCTGAAGGGCAAGACGATCTCGGTGCCGTTCGCCTCGACCGCGCACGGCATGCTGCTGCGCGCAATCAAGGCGCAAGGCTGGGACCCCGACACCGACGTGAACATCATCACGCAGGCGCCGGAGGTGGCGGGCAGCGCGCTGAAGGCCGGCAAGATCGACGCGCACGCCGACTTCGTGCCGTTCGCGGACCTGTTCCCGTATCGCGGCATCGCGCGCAAGATCTACGACGGCGCGCAGAGCCACGCGCCGACCTTCCACGGCGCGCTCGTCGACGCCGCCTATGCGCAGAAATACCCCGAAGTCGTCGTCGCCTATTTGCGGGCGGCGATCGAAGCCAATCGCCTGATCGCTCAGGACCCCGAAAAATATAGTTTGCTGATCGAGAAGGTGACGGGCATCGAGGCGCCGGTCGACTATCTGTATCACGGCCCGCTCGGCCTGCAGACGCGCGATCTCACATGGAAGCCGGAATACCGGCAGGCCGTGGCGACCGCGATCGACACGCTGAAGCTGCTCAGGAAGACCGACGTGAATCTCGATGCGAACACGTTCGTCGACGATCGCTACATCCGCGAAGCGTTCAAGGAATCCGGGCTCGATTACGACGCCGCGCTGAAAAACCATGCGCGACAGCCGCTCGTCGCAAACGACGCGCTGACCGGCAAGCCCATTCGCGACTTCAACGACGTCGCGCAGATCTGGTTGCCGAATGAAGCGCACGTGCGCAACTACGCGAATGTCGAGGAAGCGTTCGCGGCCCTCGCCAAGCTCGGGCCGTCCACGGGCAAGGCCCGCGCGGTGTACGTGCATGACCATGACGGCGGGCTGAAGCTGCTCGCGCCGGACGCGTGGTACGTGCGCGACGCGCACGGCAACATCACCGCATTCCTGCAGAAGGCGGGCGCCGATGCGTATGCGCAGCACACGTCCGGGTCCGTCGTCGATTATGCGGCGGCGGTGAAGACGACGGCCGCGTCGCAGGCCGTCGCGGCACGCTAAACCGGCATCGATATTGCCCCCTTCGAGGAGTCCGCATGTCTGCCACGCTCGATCTCACCGGACGCCGGCGCGCCACGGCGCCGGAACGCGCGCCGACGGCGGCGGACGGCCGCCGCTCGCCGGCCTTCCGGCGCGCCTTGCGCATCGCGTCGATCGTGCTGTTCGTCGCCGCCTGGCAACTGGCCGTGCACTACCGGCTGTCGCTGCGCATCGTCACGTTCGCGAACGTGCCGTCGCCGGCCGACGCCATTCCGGCGCTATGGGAGCTGCTGCACTCGCCGAAGCTGCCGATGCATCTGGCCGCGAGCCTCACGCGCGTACTCGCCGGCTTCTGCGCGGCTGCCGTCTCCGGCGTCGGACTCGGCCTCGCGATCGGCCGCTACCGCGCGCTCGAGGACATCTTGTTGCCGCCGCTCGAAGTGCTGCGCCCGATTCCGGCCGTCGCATGGATTCCGCTCGCGATCCTGATGTTTCCGTCTTCCGAGTTGAGCATGATGTTCATCACGTTCATCGGCGCGTTGTTTCCGATCCTGCTGAACACGATCCACGGCGTCGAGGCGGTCGATCCGCGGCTCGTCGCGACCGCGCGCGGGCTCGGTACCGGCACGCTGTCGCTCTATACGGAGGTCGTGCTGCCGGGCGCCGCGCCGTCGATCTTCACCGGGCTTTCGATCGGCATGGGCACCGCCTGGTTCTGCCTCGTCACCGCCGAAATGATCGCGGGACAGTACGGCATCGGCTACTTCACGTGGGAATCCTATACATTGCAGAACTACGCGGACATCGTCGTCGGCATGGCGCTGATCGGCGTGCTCGGCATGGGCAGCAGCCTGCTCGTCAAGCGCATCGGCACCGCGCTGACGCCGTGGTATCGGCTGCGCGGAGCACGTCAATGAGCACGCCGGCCGCTACTGCAGCCGCCGCGCCGCTCGCGTCCCACGGGCCAGGCCATATCGAGGTTCGCTCGCTTACCGTCGAGGTCGGACCGCCGCACGCGCGCTTCGCGGCGCTCGACACGCTCGACATCGACATCGCGCCCGGCGAATTCGTCTGCGTGCTCGGACCGTCAGGCTGCGGAAAATCGACCTTGCTCGGCGCGATCGCCGGCCACGTTGCGGCGACGCGCGGCGAAATCGTGGTAGACGAGCTCGCCGTCGACCGGCCGCATCCCGAGCGCGGGATCGTGTTCCAGCAGCACACGCTGTTTCCGTGGAAGCGCGTGATCGACAACGTCGCGTTCGGTCTCAAGATGAAGGGCGTCAGCGCGCGCGAGCGCCGGCGGCAGGCCGCCGATCTCCTCGCGCTCGTCGGGCTGGCCGGCTTCGAGTCGCACTACCCGGCGCAGTTGTCGGGCGGCATGCAGCAGCGCGTGGAAATCGCGCGCGTGCTGATCAACGGTCCGCGCATCCTGTTGATGGACGAGCCTTTCGGCGCGCTCGACGCCCAGACGCGCCGCATGATGCAGACGCTGCTGCTCGACATCTGGGCGAGGATCCATACCACCGTCGTATTCGTCACGCACGACATCGACGAGGCGCTGTTCCTCGGCGACCGCATTCTGATGCTGTCGCAGCGGCCGGCGCGGCTCGTCGCCGACATCGCGGTGCCGCTTCCGCGGCCGCGTACCGACGACAGCACGACCGAAGCGGCGTTCGTCGATATCAAGCGCCGCTGTCTCGCGCTGCTGCGCGACGCGGGCTGACGCCCACCTCCCCAGACATTCTTCGTTACCTATGACCGTTTCCTCGCTGCCCCTCGCGAACGCGCAGAACTTGCCCGCCGAAGCTGCCGCGCTGCTTGCTCGCCTCGCCGACGCCGACCCCGCCGTGCGCCGCATCGCGCTATTCGAACTCGCGGATCTGGAAGACCCCGCGCTGCTGCCCGCGTTCGTTGCGGCATTGCGCGAGGACCCCGCGCCCGACGTGCGGCGCGAAGCGGCCGCCGTGCTGGCTGCATGGGAAGAGGACGATGTCGTCGAAGCGCTCTGCGCCGCGTTGCTCGATGGCGACGACGATGTGCGCGCAGCGGCCGCTCAGAGCCTGTCGGAATTGAAGGCGCCGTCATCGGGGCACGTGCTGCGCCGCTGGGCCGCGCGGCCCGAGCCGTTCGTGCGCCGCTCCGTGCTGCGCGGCCTGCGCGAACTGCGCTTCGCGCAGGCGTTCGAGCCGGCGCTGCACGCGCTGCCCGACGCGAGCGCCGAGGTGCGGATCGAGGCCGTCGCGGTGCTCGGCTGGTTGAAGGACGCGCGCGCGCTCGCGCCGCTTGCTTCGCTCGCCGCCGGCGACCCGCACGCCGACGTGAGGCGCGCGGCGGTCGGCGCGCTCGGGTTCGCGTCGCCGTCCGATCCGGCAATCGTCGATGCGCTGCTCGCGGCGTTGCGCGATCCGGCGTGGCAGGTCCGCGAAGAGGCGGCGACCACGCTCGGCAAGCTGCGCGCGGCGTCGGCAAGCGAACCGCTGATCGCCGCGCTCGACGACGCTTACTGGCAAGTGAGATTGCGCGCGGTCCGCGCACTCGGGCAACTGCGCGACGCGCGAGCGGCGTCCGCCGTCGCGGCGCTGCTCGCGCACACGATCAGCAATCTGCGCAAGGAGGCCGCGCTTGCGCTCGGCGAACTGGGCTCGCGCGACTCGCTGCCCGCGCTGCGAGCCGCGCTCGAAGACCGCGATCCGGACGTGCGCAAGGCGATACGCATCGCGATCGGCCAGATTGAAGGCCGCGCGCCATGAGAACGCCGGACGAGATCCGCATCGACGCCACGGCCCGCGTGCTCACGCTGCGCTGGCCGGACGGCGAGACCCAGCGCATCGCGCATGCGCAACTGCGCGCGGCGTGCCCATGCGCCGGATGCAGGCGTGTCCGGCTCGCCGGCAACCCGGCCGCCGCCGTCGTAGTCTCCCCGGACGTGACGTTGAGCGGCATCGAGCCGATGGGTTATGGCGTGCAGCTCTCGTTCAGCGACGGCCACGCGCGCGGCATCTACCCGTGGTCGTGGCTTCACGCGCTGGGCCGTGGCAACCCGGGCGGCGAAGCGTGGCCGCCTTCATTCTCGCCGGGCCATCTGCCCGAGGCCAGCCAATGAGTGCGGACGCCGGCCATCTGCAAGTCGCGCACCTGTCGATCGGCTTCGAAGGGCGGCGCCCCTACCCGTGGCAACGACCCGCGGCGGCCGTACAGGCGCTCGACGACGTCAGCCTCGAAGTCGCGCCGGGCGAGTTCGTCGCGGTAATCGGCCCGTCCGGTTGCGGAAAATCGTCGCTGCTCAATGCCGTGGCGGGGTTCCAGCGGCCCGCGTCCGGCGCCATCACGATCGACGGCCGCCCGGTGATCGGGCCGGGCGCCGACCGCGGCGTCGTGTTCCAGCAATATTCGCTGTTTCCGTGGATGAGCGTGCGCGCCAACGTCGAGTACGGACTCAAGCGTCGGGGCATGCCGCGCGCCCAGCGCCGCGAGCGCGCTCGCGAACTACTCGCGATGGCGGGCCTTTCGTCGATCGAGACGATGTTTCCGGAGCAGCTTTCGGGCGGCATGAGGCAGCGCGTCGGCATCGTGCGCGCGCTCGCGACGTCGCCGCGCATCCTGCTGATGGACGAGCCTTTCGGCGCGCTCGACGCGCAAACGCGCACGATCATGCAGGAACTGCTCACGTCGATGTGGCGCAGCCTGCGGCTTTCGGTGCTTCTGATCACGCACGACATCGACGAGGCGATCTTTCTCTCGGACCGCATCTACGTGATGACGGCTCGCCCCGGCCGGATCAAGGAGATCGTGCCGGTGCCGCTCGCGCGGCCCCGCGACGAAGCCACGACGCGGTCGGTCGAGTTCTTTTCGATCCGCTCGCGGCTGCTCGCGCTGCTGCGCGACGAAAGCCTCAAGGCCTTCGACGACGACGCACCTCGGGCAACCACGGACGCGGAGCCTTCCGCCCCGGCCGGCGAGCCCGTTGCATACGCCACGGCACCGGAGGGCTGATGCGACCGGCGCGGCTTTGGACGACACCTTCACCACATCTGCTTTCGGGGATTCTCATGCACGACCGCTTCACGCACTTCGGCAAGCTGCTCGCGGCAGCCCTTGCCGCGGCACTCGTCTCGTCCGCCGCCCACGCCGCCGAAACGGTACGCCTCGCGCAGAATCTCGCGCCGATTTCCGGCCTGACGATCATCGCGAAGGAACGCGGCTTTTTCGAGAAGAACGGGCTGGACGTCGTAGTCAGCAATTTCAGCAGCGGCCGCGAGGCGCTTCAGACGGTGCTCGGCGGCGGCGCGGACGTGGCGACCACGGCCGAGGCGCCGGTGACGGCCGCCGTATTCGCCGGCCAGAAGATAGCACTGCTCGCGCGGATGGAATATTCGGACGACAAGACGCTCGCGCGCACGGACGCGCACATCGCGACGCCCGCCGACCTGCGCGGCAAACGCATCGGCTTCAGCGCGGGCACCGGCAGCGACATCTACACGAACACGCTGCTGCAACGCGCGGGCCTGAAGCCCGGCGACGTGACGCTCGTGAACCTGCGCCCGCAGGACATGCCGGCCGCGCTCGCCAGCGGGAGCATCGACGCCTACGACAGTTGGGAGCCTTTCATCTCGAACGGCAAGAAGGCGCTCGGCGCCGACGCGCGCGAGCTGCCGACCCAGGGTGTCTATGCGGAGACGTTCAATATCGTCGTCGAGCAGGCATGGCTGCAGGCGCATCGCACGGCCGCCGCCGCATTCCTGCGCGCGCTGCTCGAAGCCGAACAGTGGCTGAAGGCGCATCCGGACGACGCGATCACGACGATCGCCGCTGCCACGCGCATGCCGCGCGACGACCTGGCCGCGATCTGGCATGACTACGTGTTCGATCTGACGCTCGATGCGCGCACGCTCGATACGCTGCAGCGTCACGCGCAATGGCGACTCGCGACCGGCAATGCGCCGCAAGGCGCAGCGTTGCCCGACTTCGGCCGCATCGTTTTCAGCGCGCCGCTCGCGCAGGTCGCGGCCGACCGCGTGCGGCTGCCGGCGCGCGCGGGCAACGCGCAATGAGGCGCGCGGCGTTCCTCGCGACGATGCTCTCGCTGCCGCTCTTTGCCGGGCTATGGCAGCTCGCGGCGGCATCGCACCTCGTCAACGCGCTGCTGTTTCCCCCGCCCACGCGGGTCCTGCAGGCACTCTACGGCTATCTCGGCAGCCGCGAAGGATGGACCGACATTGGCTGGAGCCTTGCGCGCGCGGCCATCGGCTACGGCGCGGGCGCGGCGGCGGGCATCGCCACCGGCCTGCTGACGGGCGCGAACCGCGTCGCGGCCGGCCTCTTCACGCCGGTATTCCAGCTGCTGCGCCCTATCCCGCCCATCGCGTTCGTGCCGATCGTCATCGTCTGGTTCGGACTCAGCGAGTTCGGCAAATGGTTCGTGGTCTGCTGGGGCGTGTTCTTCACGGTCTGGCTCTCGACCCATCTCGGCCTGCAGCGCACCAGCGAAACCTACGTGCGCGCGGCACGTTCGCTCGGCGCCGATGCGTCGACAGTGCTGTGGACGATCCGGCTGCCTGCCGCGTTGCCGTTCGTGTTCGTCGGCTTGCGCACCGGCATCACGATTGCGTTTTATGCGCTCGTTTCCGCCGAACTGGCCGGCGCATCGGCCGGCGTCGCGTATCGCCTCGCCATCACGCAGCAGAACCTGCAGATCGCCACGATGATGGCCGGCCTGCTCGTACTCGGCTTTCTCTCGCTGCTCGCCGACCGCCTCTTCGAGGCGCTCGCGCGGCATGTCGTTCACTGGTCGTCCTGACGCCGCCATGACTCTCTCCCGCCTGAGCCTCGATTTCCAGTCGCTCGCCGATGCGTACGCGAACGGGGCGATCACCCCTGTGTCGCTGATCGACGAGATCTACCGCCGTCTCGCAGCACGTGCCGGCGACCACGTGTGGACGCACGTGGTCGGGCACGACGCCGCGCGTGCCGCGGCGCAGCGCATCGAACGCGCGCGTCGCGCTGGCGCGTCGTTGCCGCTCTACGGCATTCCATTCGGTGTGAAGGACAACATCGACGCGGCCGGTCTGCCCACCACGGCGGGGTGCCCGGCATTCGGCTACATCGCGGAACGCAGCGCGCCGCTCGTCGCGCGGCTCGAAGCCGCTGGCGCCATCCTGATCGGCAAGCAGAACATGGATCACTTCGCCACCGGTCTCGTCGGCATCCGGTCGTTGACCGGCCACTGTCGCAACGCGTTCGACGAACGGTATATTCCGGGCGGCTCGAGCTCGGGATCGGCCGTTGCGGTGGCAACCGGCCAGGCCGCGTTCTCGATCGGTTCCGACACCGGCGGCTCGGGCCGGGTGCCCGCCGCGCTCAACAACGTCGTCGGCCTCAAGCCCACGCCAGGCGCAATCGAAACGGAAGGCATGTTGTACTGCAATCGCAGCTTCGACGTACCGCCCGTGTTCGCCCTTACGGTCGGCGATGCGGGCCGGGTGTTCGACGTGCTGACGAAGCAGGACGCCCAATCCGCAACGATCAGCAGCGGCTCGGCGCATGCGGACGCACGTACCGCGTTCCGCTTCGGCATTCCGCGCGAGGACGAACTGCGCTTCTTCGGCGATCGCGACGCGGAAGCTCACTACCGGGCCGTCGTCGGCATGCTGGAAGATCTCGGCGGCGAAGCGATTGGCGTCGACTATGCGCCGTTCGCCGAAGCGGGCGGGCTGGTTTTCGGCAGCGCGCTGGTCGCCGAGCGCTGGATCACGTATGGCGAATTCGCGGCGACGCACCGCGACGACGTCCATCCTGCCGTGTACGACGCGATCGTCGCTGCACGAAAATACGACGCCGCCGATGCGTTCCGCGCGCTCTACCGACAGCACGCGCTGAGGGGCCGCGCGCTGCGGGTCTTCGACGATATCGACGTCCTTGCCCTGCCGACCGCGGGAACGA
This sequence comes from Paraburkholderia lycopersici, assembly GCF_900096975.1. Taxonomy (GTDB): domain Bacteria; phylum Pseudomonadota; class Gammaproteobacteria; order Burkholderiales; family Burkholderiaceae; genus Paraburkholderia; species Paraburkholderia lycopersici. The sequence goes on along the minus strand of NZ_FMYQ01000011.1, from coordinate 133,682 downwards.
TCTACCGATGCGACGAGGTGGAGCGGGATCCGGTGAGCCTGAACGCGAACATGGGCTATTACACTTATTTCGCGAATCCGCTGGGGCTGGCCGCCATCAGCGTGCCAGCCGGCTTTACCGCCCGGAATCTGCCGTTCGGATTGAGCCTCGTGGGGCCCGCGTCGAGCGAGAAGGCGCTGCTCTCGCTTGCCGCCCGCGTAGAGCGCCAGGTCGCCGGACCGCTGGGGGCGACCGGGTTGCGTAACGAAACGCTTCGCTGACGGGGTTCCCCGGCGCCCTCGCGAGCGGGACGCCGCGGACGCGTAGAAGTTCGCCTCGGGGAGCCTGAACTTCCGTTGGACCGCAGGCGCCGCGACCGCTGCGCCCGGCGTCAAGGCCGGCGCGGAGCAGACCCCGAAGCGCAGGATCGACCGCAACGAACTGAAAGCAATCGCGGTACCGGTCATGGAAGGTTGAGCGGCCCCGAAACCAGGTGACCAGCGCGGGCTGGCAGAGTGGCCAACGCCGCCAGGTTGCACAGCGGCAGCGTTAGCTAGCGCCCGGCGACGAGTTCGACCTCCGACGTTACGGCGCCGTCTGCCGGTCCTTCCGCGCGTGACGCCGTGCAGCGTCTTTTTCGTGGTCGAGGCGCTTGCGGCTGGCGACATGACGTACGACTTTCACAAAGCCCTTGAACGTCGCATCCATGATCGGCGTCGCCACGCCACTGCAAAAGACGCGGCGCCGGTCCTTGGCGGGAGTCCAGCGCTCATTCTCCGGCACACGGGCATTGCGCGCGTTGCAGGATCTGGTCCGCATGGCTGTCGTCCGTTGCGGACATACGAAGAATGACGACGAACGCCAGATCCATTGAAACCGGCGCGTTCTCGAAGAGGCTGACCCGCCTCGTCTCCCGTCGTCACAGCACGCAAAGCATGATTCGGCATCCGAAATAATAGGTGCTTTTGGCGAAAACGATCACGTCACAAGGAACCCCCTTGCATTCAGGCGTCCGGATCGTTCAGTCATTTATGTTTTTAACACTCACTGAATAAATATCGATATTTTTATCAATTGATCAAGCGCCGGCTGCTCACAGCGGATCCGGAATTTAAGCAGAACATCAAACGCACACGTGCTTACGGCGAAAACAAGTGCCGGCACATGGGGAGTCGCGTGTTCACGCGGCGAAAAATCTCGGGATTTTCCCTCATCGGCACGACTACAGCCTGCTCCCTGGCATCGACCTTGCTCTGAAAGAAGCCGCCCGGTGCAACGGATGTTGTGCCGGACAGGCGCAATTCCCATCCCAACAAGGAGACATCACATGGCGTTACTGGAACGTGCGGCCTGGTACGACATCGCCCGTGCCACCAACTGGACCCCGACTTATGTCGCCGAGTCCGATCTCTTTCCCGATCTCATGTCCGGTGCCCAGGGCATTCCCATGGCGAGTTGGGAGACCTACGACGAACCGTACAAGACGTCCTATCCCGAGTACGTCCGCGTCCAGCGCGAGAAGGACGCCGGCGCCTACTCCGTGAAGGCCGCGCTCGAGCGCAGCCGCATGTTCGAGGAAGCCGATCCTGGCTGGCTTTCCATCCTGAAGTCTCATTACGGCGCCATTGCGCTCGGCGAGTATGCGGCCATGAGCGCCGAAGCACGCATGGCGCGCTTCGGCCGCGCGCCCGGTATGCGCAACATGGCCACCTTCGGCATGCTCGACGAGAACCGTCATGGCCAGTTGCAGCTCTATTTCCCGCACGATTACTGCCCGAAAGACCGTCAGTTCGACTGGGCGCACAAGGCCTATCACACGAATGAGTGGGGTGCGATTGCCGCCCGCAGCACCTTCGACGATCTGTTCATGTCGCGCAGCGCGATCGAGATCGCCGTCATGCTCACGTTTGCATTCGAAACCGGCTTCACCAACATGCAGTTTCTCGGCCTCGCAGCCGACGCCGCCGAAGCGGGCGACTTCACCTTCGCAAGCCTGATTTCCAGCATTCAGACCGACGAGTCGCGCCATGCGCAAATCGGCGGCCCGGCGTTGCAGATCCTGATCGCCAACGGCCGCAAGGAAGAAGCCCAGAAACTCGTGGACATCGCCATCGCGCGCGCGTGGCGCCTCTTCTGTCTGCTCACGGGCTCGTCGATGGATTATGCGACGCCGCTCGAACATCGCAAGCAGTCGTTCAAGGAATTCATGCGTGAGTGGATCGTCGGCCAGTTCGAACGCACGCTGATCGATCTGGGTCTGGACCTGCCGTGGTACTGGGACCAGATGATCCACGAGTTCGACTACCAGCATCACGCGTATCAGCTCGGCATCTGGTTCTGGCGCCCCACGGTCTGGTGGAACCCCGCCGCCGGCATGACGCCCGAATGCCGCGACTGGCTCGAAGAAAAGTACCCGGGCTGGAACGACACGTTCGGCAAGGCCTGGGACGTCGTCATCGAGAACCTGCTCGCGGGCAAGCCCGAGCTCACCATGCCCGAAACGCTGCCGATCGTCTGCAACATGAGCCAGTTGCCCATCTGCGCCATTCCGGGCAACGGATGGAACGTGAAGGACTATCCGCTCGATTACAACGGCCGCACGTACCACTTCAACTCCGAGATCGACCGCTGGGTGTTTCAGCAGGACCCGGTGCGCTACCGCGACCACCTCACGCTCGTCGATCGCTTCCTCGCGGGCCACATCCAGCCGCCCGACCTGACGGGCGCATTGAAGTACATGGGGCTGGCGCCGGGCGAGAGCGGAGACGATGCGCACAAATATGCGTGGGTCGAGGCATACCGCAACACGCATGACAACAAGAAGGCCGCCTGAAGCGGCGCGTCAATGGAGGACGACATGGCACTTTTTCCTGTGATTTCCAATTTTCAGTACGACTTCGTATTGCAGCTCGTTCCAGTGGACACCGGCAACACGATGGACGAGGTTGCCGCCGCCGCCGCGCACCATTCGGTGGGCCGGCGCGTCGCGCCGCGGCCCGGCAAGGTCGTGCGCGTGCGTCGCCAGGGCGGCGAGCAGTTCTATGCGCGCGACGCGAAGCTCGAAGAAACCGACATCAAGCCGATGGAAACGCTCGAATTTATCTTTTGCGACGAATGAGGTCGAGATGAAATACCAGAAAGTTTGCACGCTCGACGACCTGTGGGAAGGCGAAATGACCGAAGTGGAAGTGGACGGCCACGTGATCGTGCTGGTGCGCCCCGAAGGCGGGGAGCCGCGCGCGTTTCAGGGTATCTGCCCACACCAGGACATCCCGCTCGTGGAAGGCAAGTTCGACGGCCGCGTACTGATGTGCCGCGCCCATCAGTGGACCTTCGACGCAAATACCGGCGAAGGGATCAATCCAGGCGACTGCCGTCTTGCCGAGTACGCCGTGAAGATCGAAGGCGACGATGTCCTTGTTGCCGTGGGTGGCGTCGAACCGCTATTTTCGCATTCCTGATGTTTCCGGAGAACACACCATGACCACCGACAACACCGCCGATGCCTACCGCAACAACCGCGTGGGGCCCGTGCTTCGCGCGGGCAGCATTACGGCCGGCGTCATCGAAGCCGCGCACGAGGACAATCCCGGCAAGGAGATTCGCGTCGACGACAAACTCGCCTATGTGCGCATCGACACCGATGGCGAGTTGATCCTGCGCCGCGCCACGCTGGAGGAAACGCTGGGCCGGCCGTTCAGGATGTCCGAGCTCGAAGTCAACCTCAGCTCGTTTGCCGGCCGCATCGAAACGACCGATGACTACGTGCGCTTCTACTACGAGAAAACGCTTTAACCGGAGACGAGCATGACCCAACCCGAAGTCCTCAAGCCGCTGAAAACGTGGAGCCATCTGGCCGGCCGCCGGCGCAAGCCGAGCGAGTACGAAATCGTCTCGACCAACCTGCACTACACGACCGACAACCCCGACGCGCCCTTCGAGCTCGACCCGAACTTCGCAATGGCGCAATGGTTCAAGCGCAACCGCAACGCCTCGCCGTTGACGCACCCCGACTGGAACGCATTTCGCGATCCCGACGAGCTCGTCTACCGCACCTACAACATGCTGCAGGATGGTCAGGAAACCTATGTATTCGGACTGCTCGACCAGTTCTCGGCGCGCGGCCATGACGCGATGCTCTCGCCGACGTGGGCCGGTACGCTCGCGCGGCTCTATACGCCCGCTCGCTTCCTGTTTCATGCGCTGCAAATGGGCTCGGCCTATCTGACCCAGATGGCGCCCGCCTCCACGATCTCCAACTGTTGCGCGTACCAGAGCGCGGACTCGTTGCGCTGGCTCACGCATACCGCGTATCGCACGAAGGAGCTGTCGCAGACCTTTGCCGACCTCGGCTTCGGCAGCGAGGAGCGCGGCGTCTGGGAGCGCGACCCGGCATGGCAGGGGTGGCGCAAGCTCGTCGAGCAGGCGCTTACGGCGTGGGACTGGGCGGAAAGCTTCGTCGCGCTGAACCTCGTCGTGCGCCCCGCCGTGGAAGAAACCGTCTTGCGCGGACTCGGATTCGCGGCGCGTCACAACAACGACACGCTACTGGGGCTCATCACCGACGCCCAGCTCGCCGATGCGCAGCGCCATCGGCGTTGGGCCACCGCGCTGGTACGGATGGCCCTCGAGCAGGAAGGCAATCACGCCGTGCTGAGCGCGTGGGCAAGCAAGTGGGCGCCGCTCGCGGACGACGCCATCGAGGCGTGGTGCGCCGCCCTGCCCGACGCAAGCGGCGCAAGCGCTTGCGCGAAGGAAGCCACGCGCGAGTTCAGGCGGGCGATCGGCCTCTGAAGCCAGAGCCTGCGGAGCATCGGGCTGTGAAGCAAGTGCCGGCGCAAGCCGGCCACGAAACTCTGGAAGCGATAAATGGAACATCGGGAACATCGGGAACACCGGATCACGATCGAGGGCGGCGCGCAGTTCAGCGTCGGCGCCGAGGAAGACAGCCTGCTGCGCGGCGCATTGCGCGCCGATGTCGGACTGCCGCACGAGTGCAGCGTGGGCGGATGTGGCGCGTGCCGCTTCGAACTCGTCGAAGGCGACATGGAAACGCTCTGGGCGCAGGCGCCGGGGCTCACCGAACGCGAGCGCAAGCGCGGCAAACGGCTCGCATGCCAGTCGCGGCCGCTCAGCGATTGCACGATACGCGTTCGCTGCGACGACAGCTATCTTCCTGCCGTGGCGCCCGCCCGCTGGTTGGCAAGACTCGAACGCCGTCGCGCGCTGACGCCGGACATGAGCGAATTCACGTTTCACATTCCCGCGCGCGCGCAGTTCCGTGCGGGGCAGTACGCGCTGCTCTACCCATCCCGGACGCAAGGCGCGCGGGCCTATTCGATGTCCAACCTGCCCAACGGCGAGGGGCTGTGGCAATTCATCATCCGGCGCGTGCCGGGGGGCGCGGGCAGCAATGCGCTGTTCGACTCGCTCCAGGCCGGCGACCAGATCGCAATGGACGGGCCCTACGGGCATGGCTATCTGCGCGACGACAACGCTCGCGACATCGTGTGCATTGCGGGTGGCTCGGGTTTCGCGCCCATGCTTTCGGTCGCACGCGGTGTGCTTGCGCAGGCCGGCAAACGGTGCGTGCACTTCTTCTATGGCGCGCGCACGCAAGCCGACCTTGGCGCCGCCGCGGAACTCGACGAGCTTGCGCAAGGGCGTCTACGCGCTTCGATCGTGCTGTCGTCTCCAGAGCCCTCGTTGCCATGGCGGGGCGCAACCGGCTTCGTGCATGCGGAAGTCGAACGCTCGCTCGCCGCGCCGCTCGATCAGCACGAGTTCTATTTTGCAGGGCCGCCGCCCATGATTGAGGCCGTGCAGGAAATGCTGATGCAAAGACATCGCGTGCCGTACAACCAGCTTCACTTCGACCGTTTCGTCTGAACGCCGCTCTCCGGCCGAACGAGCCGGGCGCAACCCGCCGCTACGCTCAGGATCGCGTATTAACACCAATCGCCACTGCCTGGGCGGTGGAGTAACCTGATCTGGTTATTGTCCAATTCCCGCTCCCGGCGCAGGCGGCGCATCATCCGCGCGGCGATTCCGCCACATCGCGCATGGCCTCGAGCCCCACTCCGGTAGCCATCGAGGTCAGCATGCCCAAGAGCCGCACGCGCGGAGTCGCCCGGACTCCCTCTCGCACGGATACGCCCGGTCAACTGGCCGAGCGCCAACGGTCGAAAGAGATCCGCGTTCCCGCCATCCACGATCTGGCCAAGCGGCTGCGCTTCGCGCCTCAGCAGGGCCGCATCTGGCTCGACGACCAGCGCATGATGCTCATGCACATCAGCTCGCTCGGCGCGCTGCGCCAGGAGCTGATCGAGAGCCTCGGCAAGGAAACGGCTCGTGGCCTCGTGACCCGAATCGGCTATCAGGCCGGCTCGCGCGATGCCGCGATGACGCGCAAGGTGCGCGCCGGCTCCAACCGCTACGACGATTTTCTCGCGGGTCCTCAACTCGTGTCGCTCGAAGGCATCGTCCATTGCGAGCCGAATGCGCTCGATATCGACGTCGAGCGCGGTCACTACTTCGGCGACTTCTCCCTGATCGACTGCGCCGAAGCCGAGGCCCATATCGCGAGCTATGGCATCGGTAACGAATCGGTGTGCTGGATGCTGATCGGCTATGCCTGCGGCTATACGAGCGCCTTCATGGGGCGGCCTATTCTCTGGCGCGAAATCGAATGCCGGGGGATGGGCCACGCGAAATGCCGCGTGGTCGGCAAGCCCGTGGAAGATTGGGACGACCCGCAGGACGACCTGCGTTTCCTGCAGATCGGCGACTTCGTCAAATGGTCGCTCGAGCCGCAGGCGATGCTGCCCGCAACGAGCCGCATCGCCGAGCGTCTCGCCAACGCCCCTGAGAACAGCTTTGGCGTCGTGGGCATCTCGGCGGGTTTCAATACCGTCTGCCACATGGTCAACAAGGTCGCCCCTACCGAGGCGACGGTGCTCTTTCTCGGTGAAAGCGGCGTAGGCAAGGAAGTTTTCGCCAACAACCTGCACCGCCTCAGCAAACGCGCGGACGGCCCGTTCGTGGCGGTCAACTGCGCGGCGATTCCCGAGCATCTCATGGAGTCCGAACTGTTCGGCGTGGAGCGCGGCGGCTATACGGGGGCCACGTCTTCGCGCCCGGGGCGCTTCGAGCGCGCCAACGGCGGCACGCTCTTTCTCGACGAAGTCGGCACGCTGAGCTTCACTGCCCAAGGCAAGCTCCTGCGCGCGCTGCAGCAAGGCGAACTCGAGCGCGTGGGCGACACGCGCACGCGCAAGATCGACGTGAGAGTCGTGGCGGCGACCAATGTGAATCTGCGGGAGGCCGTGAAGGCGGGACAGTTCCGTGAGGACCTGTTCTTCCGCCTGAACGTATTCCCGATTCAGGTGCCGCCGCTGCGCGAGCGGCGCGACGACATTCCGTTGATGATGAACTGGTTCTTGCAGCGCCTCGCCAAGAAGCACGGCAAGCTCATCACCGGGTTTCGCGAGCGCGCCGTGGACGCCCTCATCAGCTATGGGTGGCCCGGCAACGTGCGCGAGCTCGAAAACATGATCGAGCGCGCCGTGATCCTTGCCGAGGACGGCGGTGCGCTCGACCTGTGCCATCTGTTTACCACGGGCGAGGAAATCGACGTTTCATCGTTCATGCTGAAGCGCAGCGGCAATATCGCGCCGCTCGGGGAACCGGTCGAGCCTGCCCCGCCCTCCACGCTCGCCGCCGGAATTCCGGGGCTCGCCGAAACCGAAGCCGCCATGCTGCATGCAGCCGTTGCCGAAGCGAACGGCAATCTTTCGCTGGCCGCCCGCGTGCTGGGCATCAGCCGGCCCAAGCTGGCCTACCGCCTGCGCAAATACGGCATCCCCATCGAGCGCGACTGACCCGCGCGGAACCGCCGGCCCGGGTTGTGGCGGTACTCCGCGCCAACCGCGAACCCATTGATGTCGCGGCAATGCCGCGGCAGGACAGAGCCAGGCTGGCGCCCGCGCCCGCCCGGCCGCCTACGCGCATGCCGTCTCGCGCGCCCCGGGCCACCATAATCCTCCGATGATCGCGCGCCTCGACTACGGCCTGCTGCGCGCTGCATCTCGCAGCGCCGCGGCCGGTCGACGTGGCAAGCACTGGAACGAACGGGCGTAAAACGCTTGATGCATATCAAGCGTGACAGCGTGAAAAAAGGCAACCCTGTACCTCGAGACGCGTTTTTCGGGGCGCCGATCATGCGCTGCGCTCGCGCCACGGCGCGCACCCTGGAAGACGCGCGTACGGTTTCCATACAACGGAGAAGGCACCATGCAACGCATATGGCGAAGTGGAATTCTTCCTGGTGTAGCAGCGCTCGCCATTGGCGCGTCGTCGATATGCACGGCGTCCGCCGACGAAACCACTGCGCCGGCGGCGCCCGCCGACCTGGTCTCGGGCACCAGCGTCAGACATGCGAACGCGGTCGTTTTCGCCATCGATACCGGGCGCAACAGCATCACGCTGCTCGAAGACAACGGCGAGCCCGTGGACGTGATGGTCGACCGGAGCCTGGGAAACGTCGCCAAACTTCAGCTTGGCGACACCGTCGCCGTCACGTTCAGCCGGGCGCTGCTGCTGCGCGCCGACAAGTCCAACCCGAGCGGAATACGCGAGCGCGTCGACAAGGGATACACCTCGGGCGTCTCGCTCGGTTCGTCCCTCTCCCTCTATCGGGTCGCGGCGGTGGCAACCGTCATGCAGGTCGATCGCGACAAGCACGAGATCACCTTGCGCGGCCCGACGCGCACAGTGACGCTGCAGGCGTCGGCGGATAGCCTGCTCGACGGGCTCAAGCCGGGGGACAGCGTGAAGGTCGACTATGTCGAGGCAACGGCCGTCCAGATCACGCGAGACGGCGTGCCGCTGCGCTGAACCGGTCTCGCAATCTCGCGCCAGGGGACTGACCATGAAAAACGACTTTGCCGACGGCTCGCGGCTGAACGAGGACCCGCGGGGACAGGAATGGGGCGACGCCGGCCTCAGGCGGTACATGCTGCGCGTCTACAACTACATGGCCGCGGGCCTGCTGCTGACCGGCGCCATCGCCTGGATCGGAGCGACAAGTGGTTTGTATGCGTCGATCGCCGCCACGCCCCTCTTCTGGATCGTGCTGCTCGCGCCGCTTGCGCTCGTCCTGTTGCTGAGCTTTCGCATCGAGCGCATCGGCCTCGGCGCGGCGCAGGTGAGCTTCTGGGCCTATGCCGCACTGGTTGGCCTGTCGCTATCGGGCATCTTCCTCGTGTACACGGGCGAAAGCATCGCACGCGTGTTCGTCATCAGCGCGGCGACCTACGGCGCAACCAGCCTCTATGGCTACACGACGCGGGCCGACCTCTCGCGCTTCGGGTCGTTCCTGTTCATGGGGCTCGTCGGCATCGTGATCGCCGGGCTCGTCAATCTCTTCGTTGCCTCGACCGCGTTGCAGTTCGTCGTCTCCGTGATCGGCGTGATCGTGTTCACGGGCCTCACCGCATACGATACGCAGCGCATCCGCGATATCTATGTCGGGGCGGAAGATGATGCCGTCGCAGGCAAGAAGGCGATCATGGGCGCGCTTGCGCTCTATCTCGACTTTCTCAACATCTTCCTCATCCTGCTGCGCCTGATGGGCGACCGCCGCCGTTAGGCCCGATCCCGTCGCGTCGCCGCGACCTGCGACGATATCGGGGCTCGATGTCGCGTCTGGGCGCCTGTGCGTGCCTGTGGGCGCCTGTGCCATCGGCCGCAGATGTGCGGGGTGCGTACGCACCCCGTCGAGGATCGAGCGCAGGAATCGAATGCCCCCGCGCCGTCTGAACCCCGCCGTCGTCCCGCGTCGCGAGGAGAAAACCACGAGGCCCCGCGACGGGGCATTCATGACCGCCTCCACGGGATTTTGCTGCTGCACGAACAGCGCCGCCTAGCTGCGGCGCTTCTCTTCGAAATGCTCCTGGCGCGCCGCGATGAGACGCAGCTCGTCGAGCAGGTTCGCGGCGGCATGATGCAGGTCGTCGAGCGTGACGATGCCCACCAGTCCGCCATCCTCGCCGACCACGGGCAGCCGGCGCACGCCATGCAGGCGCATGCGCTTCGCGAGCAGCCAGAAGTCGTCGGCGCCCTGGGCGAGCACGAGGGGCGCCGACATCACTTCGCCGGCATACAGCGTGGACGGCGACGCGTCCCGGCTCACCACGGCCAGCACGATGTCGCGATCGGTCAGCACGCCGACCGGCACGCGCACGCCCGCCTCCTCGCGCACCACCACGAGATCGCCCGCGTGCAGCGCGCGCATTCTGGCCGCCGCTTCGACGATCGACGTTTGTGGGCCGCAGGTGGCGACTTCGCGTGTGCACAGCGAGAAAGCATTCATTTCGCCTCCTTCCATCCGGCCAGCAATTGTTCGCACGAGGCCGGCGGGCTCGCCTGCTCGCAAGCGGCCGCATTGGCGGCGAGCGCGTCGGCGAGGCGCTGCACGGATACGCCGCACCGCGCGGCGACGATGAAGCCCGCGCAGGCGATAGCCGACGCCGTCACCATGCCGAACGCCAGCCATTCGAATCGACGAAACAAGCGATACATGACCCTGCTCCTCGTGTTGCACTTCAACCGACATTCAGAAGACAGGCGCCCGCGCCCATGCCCGGCGTCGCCTTTGCCGCCCCGTAACCGGGGCGCCGCCCGGCTTGCCCCGGCGAGCCGCATGCCTGACTCAATCTAACGGCGGGGCGCTTCGCGCGATTGACTTGAATCAGTGGTCTCCTTGGTGGTGTGCGCCGCCGAATTCTCTTGATTTGAATCAGACGCCGATCGGCCCGCCCGCGCGAGTCTCCCAATAGCTCCGACTCACCTCGCACACGACACTCCCTCACCGTGCCCTATCCAACCAACGCCGACTTGCCTGCGGGCGTACGCAATCATTTGCCGCCGCATGCGCAGGACATCTTCCGCGCCGCGTTCAATCACGCGTGGGCCGACCACGCCTCGGACCCGCGCCAGGAGGAAGCGGCGCGCCGGATCGCCTGGGCGGCCGTCAAACGGCTCTACGTCCGCGACGGTGCGTACTGGGTGCCGCGCTGAGCGGTTCCGCGAGGGTATGTCCATGAATCCGCTGCCCGACGACACCCGCGCCGCACGTCTCATGCGGCTCATCGAGACGCTCGCCGCCGAGCTGCACGGCGAAGGACACCGTCCCGGGCGCGTTTCGATGACAACGCAGCTCGAGCGCGATCTCGGCTTCGACAGCCTCGCGCGGGCCGAACTGGCCGAACGCATCGAGCAAGCTTTTGCCGTGCGCCTGCCGCCCGACGCGTTCGCGGCCGTCACGCCGGCCGATCTGCTCAAGGCCATAGAAGGGGGCGCGCGGGCGGCGCCTGGCGAAGCCGCGCCGCCCGCGCGCGCCTCATCGCAGGTGCGCAGCGAGCTCGCGGCGACGGTGCCGGAGCAGGCCCGCACTGTCACCGAGGTGCTCCAATGGCACGCCCGCAAGCATCCGGACCGGCTTCATCTCACGCTGATCGCAAACGGCGCATCCACGGAGCTCACTTACGGCGCGCTCTTTCAGCGCGCCGCGCGGGTGGCCAATGCGCTGCGCGCGCTCGGCGTGGACCCGGGCGCACGCGTCGCGCTGATGCTGCCCACCAGCGCCGGCTATTTCGTCGCCTTCGGCGCGCTGATGCTGTGCGGCGCCGTGCCGGTACCGATCTATCCGCCGGCGAGCCTCGCGCAGGTCAAGGAACACGTCGAACGCCACGCCTCGATCCTTGCCAATGCCGAGGTCTCCACGCTGATCGCCTCGGCAGCGCTGGGCGCCGTTGCGCAACTGCTCAGGCTGAAGGTGCCGACACTGCGCCAGATCCTCGACGGCGCAGCCCTCGAAGAGGCGCCGGGACATGACGAGCAGGCGCCGCTCGTCAGGACCGGCCCACACGAACTCGCCTTGCTCCAGTACACGTCCGGCAGCACCGGCGAGCCCAAAGGGGTCATGCTGAGCCATGCGAACCTGCTGTCGAACATCCGCGCAATGGGCGAGCGCATGGCCGTGCGGCCCGACGACAGGCTCGTGAGCTGGCTGCCGCTCTATCACGACATGGGGCTCATCGGCGCGTGGCTCGCGCCGCTCTATTTCGGTTTTCCGCTCGTCGCCATGTCGCCGCTCGCGTTTCTCGCGCGCCCGGCCCTCTGGCTGGAGACGATTTCGCAACGTCGCGCGACCATCACGGCCGCGCCCAACTTCGCATACGAATGGTGCGCGCGGCGCCTGTCCGCGCACCTGCTCGCGGGCCTCGATCTGAGCTCGCTGCGCTTCGCGTTCTGCGGCTCCGAGCCCGTGAATCCGGACACGCTGCGGGCCTTCGCCGAACGCTTCGCCCCGTTCGGGTTCGACGCGCGCGCCATCACGCCGGTCTATGGCCTTGCCGAGAACGCACTCGCCGTCACGTTCCCCCCGCCCTCGCGCGGCCTGCGCGTCGATCTCGTGCAGCGCGACGCGCTTGCCACGCGCGGCGAAGCCGTGCAGGCGCCCCCCGGCGACGATGCGCTCGCGCTCGTCGCCTGCGGATACCCGCTTGCCGGTACCGGGCTGCGCATCGTGGACGCGCAGCGCCAGCCGCTCGCCGAGCGCCATATCGGCCATATCGAGTTTCGCGGCGCGAGCGCGACGGCGGGTTACTACCGCAAACCGGAGCAAACCGCCCGCCTCGTGCACGACGGCTGGCTCGACAGCGGCGACCTGGGCTATCTCGCAGACGGCGAACTCTTCGTCACGGGCCGCAGCAAGGACCTCATCATCCGCGCCGGCCGCCACATCTTCCCCGACGAGCTGGAGCACGCGGTGGCACGGCTAGGGGACATCGAGCCGGGCGGCGTGGCCGCCTGCGGCGAGCCGGACCCGATCGCGGGTACCGAGCGCCTCGTCGTGATCGTCGAAACCGCGCTGCGCGAAGTTGCCGCACGCGCCGATCTCGAAGCGCGCGTGAACGCCGTCGTGCTGCGGCAGTGCGGGTCGCCCGCCGAGCGCGTCATGCTCGTCGCGCCTCACAGCATTCTCAAGACGCCTGGCGGCAAGATCCGCCGCGCCGCGACGATCGAGCGCCTGCGGCACGGCACGCCTCGTGCGAAGCCGGCAGGCGCATTCGCGCCCTGGCGCCAGACATTCTCGCTTGCGGCCGCCACCGCGGTCCCGCTCGCGCGGGCCGCCTTCGCCTCGCTGAGACGCATCGGACGTGGCGCGTGGTGCTGGTCGCTCGCCGGCATCGCGTTTTCGGCCGTCGGTCTGTACGTAACGCTCGATCGCGACCCGGCGCGCCGCTGGCGCGCGGCCGCTCATGCGTGCCGCATCGTGCTGCGCGCCGTTGGCCTGAACGCGACGCTGCGCGGCGCGGAGCACCTCGATGCCGCCGCGCCTCCCGTGCTGGCCGCCAATCACACGAGCTATCTCGACGTGGTTGCACTGCTCGCCACGTTGCCTCAGCCGGTTCACTTCGTCGCCAAGCGTGAGCTCTCGCGCCAGCCGTTGGTCGGCGCGCTGCTGCGTGCGCTCGGCACGCGCTTCGTCGCGCGCGACGACTATGGCCAGGGCCTCGCCGACGAAGCGCAACTCGTCGAATGCGCCCGCGCTGGCGAAACGCTGCTGTTCTTCCCCGAAGGGACCTTCGTGGCCGCCGCCGGCCTGCGCGCCTTCAGGCTGGGCGCGTTCCGCGCGGCGGTGCTGGCTCGCCGCCCGGTGCTGCCCATCGCCGTGCGCGGCGCGCGCCAGGCGCTGCGCGATGGGCGCCGGGTTCCGGAGCGCGGCGGGATCGAGGTGGAATTGCTCGAGCCGCTCTGCGCCGAGGGACGCGATTTCCACGCGATGGTGAGCCTGCGCGAGCGCACGCGCGCAGCGCTGCTCGCGAAGTGCGCGGAACCGGACGCCGCCGTTCAGGCCGCGCCCGCCGAAGCACCGGGCGAGCAAGCTACATCGAGCGACGACGCGGCCATGCCGCAGCCGTGAATGAAAGGATGACTAACGAATGATTTCGACGCCGCTATTTCGACGCCGCTATTTCGACGCCGCTATTTCGACGCCGCTATTTCGACGCCGCTATTTCGACGCCGCTATTTCGACGCCGCTATTTCGACGCCGCTATTTCGACGCCGCTATTTCGACGCCGCTATTTCGACGCCGCATGCACGGCGCGAGTCCCGGCTTCCCGGCGCTCCGACATTCCGGGCATCGCCGCTCGTGACCAGCCGGCGGCCCCCCTGCGCGGCTCATAGCGGCAACCGCTCCGCGAGGCTCGCCGGCATGCCCGGTTCCGCATCGTGCGCCGGCTCGCTGGCCGCGACGCAGCGTTTGACCGCGACGAAGCTGTCGGGGCTCACCGAGATCGAATCGATGCCGCACTCGACCAGGAACGCGGCGAATTCGGGATGGTGCGCGGGGGCCTCGCCGCATAACCCGACCTTCGCGCCAGATCGATGGGCTTCTTCGATCACCCTGCGCACCATCCACTTGAGCGCGTCGTTCTGCTCGTCGAAGAGCCCGGAGAGCTGCGCCGAGTCGCGGTCCACGCCGAGCGTGAGCTGCGTGAGATCGTTGCTGCCGATCGAGAAGCCGTCGAAGCGCTGCGCGAACTGACGGGCGAGCACGACATTGGACGGGATCTCGCACATCACGTAGATCTCCAGACCATCGCGCCCGCGCTCCAGCCCGTTCTCCTTCATGACCGCCAGGACGCGGTCGGCTTCCTCGGGTGTGCGGCAGAACGGAATCATCACGATGACGTTGGTGAAGCCCATCGCTTCGCGCAGACGCCGGATCGCGCGGCATTCGAGCGCAAAGCCTTCGCGGTACAGCGGCGAGTAGTAGCGCGAGGCGCCGCGAAAGCCGAGCATCGGGTTGGCTTCGCGCGGCTCGAACTGCGCGCCGCCGACGAGGTTGGCGTACTCGTTGGTCTTGAAGTCGCTCATGCGCACGATCACGGGATGCGGAAAGTGCGCGGCCGCGATGCGCCCGAGCGCACGCGAGAGCTGGTCCACGAAATACTCCGTGCGGTCGTCGTAACCGGCGCTCAGATCGCGAATGATGCGCTTCGCCTGTTCGTCCTTCAGCTTGTCGTAATGGACGAGCGCCATGGGATGGACCCTGATCTGGCTGCCGATCACGAACTCCATCCTCGCGAGCCCCACCCCATCGGCCGGAATGCGCCACCAGCGAAAAGCCGCCGCCGGGTTCGCGAGATTGAGCATGATGCCGGTGCGCGTGGACGGCAGGTCCGAGAAGTCGATTTCGTCCGCGTGAAATTCGGCAATCCCGTCGTACACCACGCCTTCCTCGCCTTGCGCGCAACTCACCGTGACCGGCTGACGGTTACGCAGCACGCGCGTCGCGTTGCCGGTGCCGACGATCGCCGGCAGGCCGAGCTCCCGGCTCACGATCGCCGCATGCGAGGTGCGGCCGCCGTGATCCGTGACGATCGCGGACGCGCGCCGCATGATCGGCACCCAGTCGGGGTCGGTGGTCTGCGTGACCAGTACCGCGCCGTCCACGAAGCGCGCCATGTCGCGCGGCTGCTCGATCACACAGACCGGCCCCGCGCCGATCGCCTCGCCGACGCTCACGCCCGCAAGGAGCCGCGGGCCCGTCTTGCCGAGGCGCCAGGTTTTGAGCGCGCCCGCGTCGCGGCGCGACTGCACGGTTTCCGGGCGCGCCTGCACGATGAAGATTTCGCCTGTCGCGCCGTCCTTCGCCCACTCCATGTCCATCGGGCAGCCATAGTGCGCCTCGATCAGACAGGCCCAGCGCGAGAGCTTCAGGATTTCATGGTCCTGCAGCACGTAGGCGCGGCGCTCGGCGAGCGACGTCCGCACGTTTCGCGTCGGTTGCATGCGGCTGCGCGCGCAGACCATCTTGACGGTCTTGGCGCCGCGCTTCTTGCCCACGATGGGCGTGAGCGAAGAGTTGTCCAGCAACGGCTTGAAGACCTCGTACTCGTCCGGGTCGACGGCGCCCTGCACGACGTTTTCGCCGAGCCCCCACGCCGCGTCGATGAGAACGACGCGCTCGAAACCGGTTTCGGTATCGAGCGAGAACATGACGCCCGCGCCGCCCAGGTCGGCGCGCACCATCTGCTGCACACCCACCGACACCGCGACCGCGAGCGCGTCGAAGCCTTTCGCCTGGCGGTAGCTGATCGCGCGGTCGGTATAGAGCGACGCATAGCAGCGCCGGCACGCGTGGAGCACCGCCGCGCCGCCGCACACGTTCAGGAAGGTTTCGAACTGGCCGGCGAAGCTCGCCTCGGGCAGGTCTTCGGCTGTCGCGCTGGAACGCACGGCGACGCTCAGCGTTTCGTGGCCGCTCTGGCGGCTCAGTTCCGCATAGGCGACCTGGATGGCGTCCGCGATGGCCGCCGGCCATTCGCCGCGCAAGATCGCCGCGCGGATCAGCGCGCCCGTTTCGGCGAGCGGGCGCCGCCCGGCCTCGAGATCGTCCAGCGCGCCGGTAATCACTTTATCGAGACGGTTCGCCTCGATGAAATCGCGATACGCCTGCGCGGTGGTTGCGAAGCCGGGCGGCACCTTGATGCCGTGGGGCGCGAGATTGGCGATCAGTTCGCCGAGCGACGCGTTCTTGCCGCCGACGCGCGCGAGATCGGCGCGCGTGACCTCCGCGAGCCAGACGACCGGGGAGCATGCGGCGTTCATGAAGCACCCCGCACGAGCAGCACCGGGCAAGCCGTCTCGCGGTCCGCGCCCCGCGCCTTCGCCTCGGAGCGGGCCGATTCGGGCACCACCGTTCGGGCGCGTTCCCGATATGCGGCGATCAGTGCCGCCGGCATGCAGGCCCGCGCTCTGCCGAACGGCGCCATGATGTCGATCGCATGCGCGCATGTCAGGCGAGCGACGTGCAGCGGCTCGGCGAGCGCACGGTCCGAAGTCTCGCTGCCGTCGAACGCCACCAGAATCTCCTCGTACATGGTCTGCCTCCTGACCCCGGATATCCGGGCCGCAGTGCCTTGCCTGATGCCCATCATCGGTCTGGACGGCGGCTCGTAATTGATTTGCATCAAGAGGAAAACGCGGTCGGGACGACAGCGGCGCACCGGGTACGTGACCGACATCCCGGTGCTCGTCTACGACGTGCCCGGAGTCACGGGCAGCGCTCGGGCTGCGTCAAGCCGTCGTCGACGACATAAAGGCCGGCGCGGCACACGCTGCACACCTGCCCGCCGATGAACCGTTCGCCCGCCGCGGGAACCGGATCGGGCACGTCGGCTTCTCGCCATTGCGGACTCGTACCGTCCAACAGCATCGCAGCGTGCTTCAGCGGTTCCTCCGCCTTCCCATCCTCCCGATTCGATATCAGCGTTGCCCGTCTCCCGCGTCAGAAATTCCCTACACGCACAGCACACATCGCACGCCAATCTCAGCCGGCGCTGATTGTTGCCGCCCGGCCCGAAACCAATACTCAAGGCGTGACAAGAACGGAACGGTCCACTGGTCATGCGGCAAGCCAAGCCATCTTTGCTGGCGCCGCGCCAGTCGCGGCCGGGTAGCGCCACACTGTCCGGGAGCGAGTCATGGGCCAGCACGAAGAATCGGGATGCACAGACATCGTGTTCACGCGCGATTTGCCCGTGGGCACCCACCTCGCCACGCGGCGCCCGGGCTACATGCATCACGGCATCTACATCGGAAGCGGTCGCGTCATTCACTACGCCGGGCTCTCCCGCCATCTTGGCAGCGGCCCGGTCGAAGCCGTCTCGATCGAGGATTTTTCGGCGGGTTTCGGCCTCCAGGTCGTGCAGCACCTGCAGGCGCGATACACGGGCCTGGAGGTAGCGCGCCGCGCGGCATCTCGCCTCGGCGAGCAGAACTACAAGCTGCTCACCAACAATTGCGAACACCTGTGCCTCTGGTGTGTGCTCGGGCAAGGGCGAAGCCACCAGGTCGATGCATGCATCCGCAATCCTGCCCGCGCCGTATGCGTGCTTTTCGCGCTGCTGGTCTGCAAGCTGGTTCGTGGCGGGATGCCGGCTCCAGCGGCCAGGTCAGTCGAAGTTCCCGTCCCGGCACTGAACTGAACCCCAGGCTGAGCCGGCTGAAAACCTCTCCCGTGCGGTCCGCGCCGCCAGCAGCCGTCCGATGTCCGCCACCGCGATGACGAACAGCGTCTGACAGATTGACATGCATCAAGCCCGACATCAGGCGCGCGCCGAAAATCTCCCTGCCGACGCGCAATCGACTTGCATTGCGTCGCCGCTCCTTTCCTGAGACGGGTTTCGATGAATGCCGGTCCCTCTACCCCTCGCGGACAGCACGATGGCGAGCCGCCCTTGCCGCAAGCCGCCTCGCCCATCGCGCAACGTGCTGCGCGCGCCTTCCGGCGTGCGCTAACGGGAGACGCGCGCAGGCGCGGGCAGGCGGCCTGGGCAGTCGGCCTCCTCTGCCTGCTCGTGCTTGTGCTCGTCGTCGTACGCGCCAGTTCGCTCGAACGCAGCCTGGCGCTCGCGCGCGCGGCGCGTCCGGGGTGGCTGCTGATCGCGCTGGCTGCCCAGGCCGCAACCTATGTGAGCGCAGCGCTCGTCTGGCGCCAGCCGCTGCGGGATTCCGGCTACGCATTGCCGATGCGCGTGCTCGTGCGTCTTGGCATCGTCAAGGTGTTTACCGACCAGGCGCTGCCGAGCGCCGGCCTCGGCGGAAGCCTCATGGCGATTCGCGGGCTGCTGCGCCACGGCGTCCCGCGCCCGGTCGCCCTGACCGCATTGCTGACCAGCCTGGTTTCGCGCGACATCGCCTTCCTGATCGTCGTGTTCGGAAGCGCCGCGCTGCTCTGGCTGCACCATGCCGCAGGCACCGCGCTTTTCGTCGGCATCGCCGTTTTCCTGCTGGCGCTCCTGCTCGTCCCCGCCTTGCTCATCGCGCTGCACAAGTGGAACCACGACCCGCATGTCGCCTTGCTCGGCAAATGGCTGCATCTGTCACGCCTGATCGAATCGTTCAGCGACATCCAGCCCGAGCTCTTGCTCAACCGCCGCCTGCTCGTGCGCACGGTCGCCCCGCAACTCGCGATCTTTCTTCTCGATGCGGGCACGCTGTGGCTCGCGCTGGGCGCTGTGGGCGCACGCACGCCGTTCTGGGTGGCATTCGCAAGCTTCGCGGTCGCCTCGATGGTGGCGACCATCGGGCCGGTGCCGGTCGGGCTCGGCACGTTCGAAGCGGCTTCGGTAGGCATGCTGCGGCTGCTCGGCGCACCGATCGAAGCGGCACTCGCGGCAACGCTTCTGTTGCGCGGCCTCACCTTCTGGCTACCCATGCTGCCCGGCGTATGGCTCGCGCACATCGAACTGCGTGCGGGCCAGCGCAAAACGACCGCGGCAGCCGAGGCAGGCGTCACGGTACCGCCGCAGGGCGACGACGCAAGATCCAACGACTGATATCGATCAAGCGAAGCCGGCCAACCGCCCGACGAGGAATCGTCTTGATTTACCGGTGGCCCGGGAGCGCCGCGCCGAGGTTCGGGGCGGCGGGAGAGGTCGAAAGCAAGAAGTGTCTCTGCGCATCAGCAATGCGCAAGGCGCATGAGGCCCGATAACGCGGGCCAGATCGCAGAAAGACAATCATCTGGCTGAAATTCGCCGGCGACCACGCGAGACGTCCCGCTCCAGGCTAGCCACCGTCTACGCTACCTTGCGCGCATTGGTCCACAACCAGAGATCGGTGGGCGACAGCGCCTTCGAAAACAGAAAACCCTGCAATTCGTCGCAGCCGATCGTGCGCAGAATGCGAGCCTGGTGTTCGCTCTCGACCCCCTCGGCGACCACGCGCAGGCCCAGTTCGCGACCGAGATCGATGATCGCCCGAATGATGGCGAGGTCCGCCGGGGCATCGAGCATGTCGAGTACGAACGCGCGATCGATCTTGAGCCGGTCGAGCGGAAAGCGGTTCAGATAGCTGAGGCTCGAATAGCCGGTGCCGAAATCGTCGAGCGACAGCTTGACCCCCAGCGCGCGGATTGCGCTTATCGTCGCGAGGTGATTCTCCGCACTGTCCATCAGCACGGTTTCGGTGATTTCGAGTTCGAGTCGCCCGGCCTCGACGCGATGGAGCGCGAGACTGTCCGTGAGCGTGCCGATCAGGTCGGGATCGCGCAACTGGATCGCCGACAGGTTGATCGAAACGCGACGTAGCGGCAGCCCCTGCGCGTCCCACGCGGCGATCTGCCGGCAGGCTTCGTCGATCACCCACGCCCCGATCGGAATGATGAGCCCCGTATCTTCGGCAACCGGAATGAACTGCGCGGGCGACACCGTCCCGATCTGCGGGCTGTTCCAGCGCAGCAGCCCTTCGACGGAAACGAGTTCGCCCGTGTGCGCATCGACGCATGGCTGGTATTCGAGCCGGAATTCATGCTTCTCGATCGCGGCGCGAAGGCACGCTTCGAGCGTCAACCGGTAGCGCGTGCGCTCGGCCATGTCGGGCGCAAAGAACCTGACGAGATTGCGCCCCGCTTCCTTTGCCTGGTACATCGCCGCATCGGCATTCTGCATCAGCGTTTCGATATCCGAACCATCGTCGGGAAAGAGCGCCACGCCGACACTGCACGAGACCTGCAGCGTCACACCGCCGACCTCGTGCGGCTGACGCACGAGCGGCAGCAGACGATCCTCGATCGTGCGCATGACGTCGGCCGCGTTGCTGACGCCGTTCAGGATCACCGTGAACTCGTCGCCGCCGAGACGGCTTACCGTGTCGTTGCTGCGCACGGCCTGCAGCAGGCGCCGCGAGACCGAGCGCAGCAGGTTGTCGCCGACGTGATGGCCCAGCGAATCGTTGATGTCCTTGAAGCGGTCAAGATCGATGAACAGCACCGCAACGCGCTGTCCCGCGCGGCGCGCGTTGCCGAGCACGACGCCGAGACGCTTCACGAACAGCTCGCGGTTCGGCAATTCCGTCAGCACGTCGTGCTCCGCGAGGAACTGGATGCGCGCCTCGCTCTTCTTGCGGTCCGTGATGTCGATCAGCGTGCAGATGTAGTGCGACAGGTTCGCACGGCGGTCGCGCACGGCGCTCACCATCAGCCACGCAGGATAGTCGCTGCCCGCGCGGCGCCGCACGTGCGCCTCGCCGTGCCACGTGCTCAGGCGATTGACGGAATCCATGACGGCCGGAAGGATGTCGTCGTGCTCCTGCGCGCCGAAGAGGAACGCGGGTTCGCGCCCCGCCACGTCGTCGGCGCGGTATCCCGTTGCACGATAAAACGACGCGTTGGCGGTCACGAGCCGTCGTTGCGCGTCGAGGATCAGGATCGCTTCGGACGACGCCTCGAACACCTTGCCCCACAATTCGAGGCGCTGCTCCATCAGCTTGATCTGGTTGATCGGCGTGAACGCGGTCAGCACCGCGTCGCGCCCCTGGAAGTCGAGGCGTCGCGCCGACAACATGGCCCAGGTGGGCTCGCTGGCGGCCTTCCAGTGAACCTCGAACTCGTCGACGGCATCGCGGTCGGAGAGCTGCTGGAAGAAACGCGCGCGCACCTCCGAGTCGAGCCCGAAGCCCCACGGGTCGACCGTGCAGCCATTGAGCCAGTAAAGCGCGGGCTCGTTCGCGTGCAGCACCTCGTGACCCGGGATCGCCGTGACGACCATCGGCACCGGCGTCGCCTCCACGAGCGCATACTGCGCGGCCGAGGCGCGGGCGGTCGCGGCGAGTTCCTTCTGCACGTCGCGCTCGCGGTCGAGTTGCGCGAGCATGTCGTTGAAGCCGCGCACGAGCTGGCCGATCTCGTCCTGGCTGTGCCAGCTCGCGCGCAGCGAGTGGTCCCCCGTGCGGCGCACCGTGTCCATCACCCGCGCGAGCTGGCGCAGCGGCCGCGAAATCTGCTGCGCGACGAAGTACACCATGCTCAGGATCGCGCACAGCAGAAACAGCGCGGTGCCGAGGTGCAGCCACATCCGTTCGAAAAGCCCGCGCACGCGCTCGTGCAGCAGTCCTTCGAGCTGATTGCCGGTCACGCTCCATGCGTCGCTCACGCTCATGACCACGCGCTGCTGCGCGGCGTCGAGCACGGCAAGCGTACCGGCATCCACGCCGGCGTCCACCGCGGTGCCGGCCACGTGGCGATATGCATCGACGGCGGCGAGCATATGCCCGATCGCGGGACCCATCGAGCCGTTCAACGTGCCGTTCGCCGCCGCAGCCTCCGCATAGTCGGAACGCAAACCCTGCAATACGGCATCGAGCTGCCCTTCGAGCACGAGGTAGCGGGTCCGCATCTCGTCATGGCTCATCGGCACGGAGCGGCGATTCGAACCGGCGTCGTGCAGGTGGCGGCCGATCCGGTTGACGTCGCCGAGCAGTTCCGGATAACGCAGGATCGACAGCGACATCGAGTAGTAGCTGTCGAGGTCCGGGTCCAGAATCAGGTTCGACTGGTTGCCGACCCGCGTCACCAGCGCGCGCGTCGCCTCCAGACCGCCGTCCACCGTCGCGTCGCCGGCATGGGGCGCCGCCGTGGCCGCGAGCGCACGCAGCACGCGCGCATTGAGTTCGGCGCTTTGCATGTTGGCGCCATAGCGGCTCTCCGCGTCGGCGAGCCCGTTCGCCGTGCGGTGCAATTGCGCCGCCGTGCGCGGCCGCCCGGCCCCCGCGAGCGCAAAGTCGATGAGCGCGTCATGCACGGCCGCGACATAGGCGTTGCCGACCAGCTCCTTGTCGGAGAAGTCGATCGCGATGTACTTCTCGTGGATCAGGATGCCGCTGATATACAGCACTGCGCTCAAATCCAGCAAATAGATCAGCAGCAGCTTGCGGCCGACGCGAAGACGCGCGAGTAACCGGAAAAACAGGTTGCGTTTCATATGTATTGCTGTTCGAGCGCGAAGCTTGCGCACCGGGCGCCATGCCCCAGACGATTCACTTCTTTCCTTGCGGGAACGTCGGGTTTGACCTTGGGCGCGAAGACGGGAAAGACTCCTGAACATGCTATCGGTCGGCTGATTAATTTCTTGAGCTTCCGCTTAAAACTCACCATCACGGTGCCGGCAATGCGACATTGCAGTGCAAATACGCCCATCCTGGTGATGTGCAGACCTGCCTGCGATCGGGCAACCCGCATGGCCGCGGCGAAGCCGCCCGCCCCCACGAAGACCGGCGAGCAGTCCTATAGATTCCTGGAGATCCCGGTGCCAGGAATGATTGGCCAATGCTCGTTCTCCATGCGGACGCTTTTACTCGCGCGTAAGCTTGGGGGTTGGATCCGGGCCCGACGCTCACGCAGCGACGGCACGATGCACCGCACAACGCAAGGCCGACTGAACCGGCACGACGACATGGTCAGGCGAGAAACGAAAATCCTGCTCCTGAGCGTCAGCGCAGGCGCCGGTCATACCCGAGCCGCCGAGGCGCTGCTTGCCTTCGCGCAGACGCATCCCGCCGGCATCGAGGCTTCGCATCTCGACGTCATGGATTACGTGCCGGCCACCTTCCGCAAGCTCTATGCGGATCTTTATATCGAGGTCGTGACCAGCCAGCCCGCGTTGTGGGGGTACCTCTACCGCAAGACCGACGAGGCCGATCCGGCCTCGCTGCCGCAAAAAGTCCGGCGAGCCGTCGAGCGGCTAAACTGCCGGGCGCTGCTGGCCGAAATTGCGCGGCATCAGCCGGATGCCATTATCTGCACGCACTTTCTGCCTGCGGAGCTTTTGTCGCGCGAAATTCGCCATGGTCGCGTTCGGACCCCCGTCTGGGTGCAGGTCACCGACTTCGATCTCCACAGCATGTGGATCGTGCCCGGCATGAGCGGCTACTTCGCCGCCAGCGACGAAATCGCTTGGCGGATGGGCATGCGCGGCGTGCCCGCCTCGTCGGTGACCGTGAGCGGCATCCCGGTCATGCCCGCGTTCGGCCAGCCACTCGATCGCGTGTCGTGTGCCGCGGACTTCGGCCTCGATGCGAAACGGTTGACGTTCCTGATGATGTCGGGCGGCGCCGGCCTCGCAGGTCTCGAAACGCTGGCGGCGCGGCTGCTGGAGATGAATGCCGGTTTCCAGCTCGTCGTCCTGGCCGGCCGCAACGAGGCGATGCTCGCGGCGCTCCGCGCGCTGGCGGCACAGCATCCCGGGCGCCTGTTCCCACAAGGCTTTACGCATCGGGTCGAACGTCTGATGGCATGCGCGGATCTCGCCATCACCAAGCCGGGTGGCCTCACTACGTCCGAGTGCCTCGCAATGCAATTGCCCATGATCGTCACGTCGCCGATACCGGGGCAGGAGGAGCGCAACGCCGACTACCTGCTCGAACAGGGCGTGGCGCTCAAGGCCGTCGATGTCGACGCGCTGCGCTACCGGATACACATGCTGCTGGACGAGCCGGCTCGCCTGGCCGGCATGCGCCGGCGCATCGCCCCGCTCGGGCGGCCAATGGCGGGCCGCCTCGTGCTGGACCGCGTGCTCGACTCGCTTTCCGGCCGCCCGACGGGCGGTGCAGGCGCCATCGATGCCGGCACCGGGACGTCCGCGTGAGCCGCGCGAGCGTCAACCCGGACCTGCGCCTGGCAGCGCTGATTGCGTGGGTCCTGCTGCTCGGCTTCTTTTTCGCCAACGTCGAAATCCAGATCGAGGGCAACGCGGGCTGGGCGGCCAATCTGCCGACATGGCGAATCGAAAAGCACTGGCTGCTCGATATCTTCTGGGGCGGTCGCCCGATGACCGGCTATCACGCCTGGGTCTTCCCCTTCATGGCGCTATTTTTCCACCTGCCGCCGCTCTTCAACTGGCAATGGTCGTGGCGCACCGAGGCGCGCATCGTCGCCTGCATCATCCTGTTCTGGCTGACCGAGGATTTTCTCTGGTTTGTGCTCAATCCGGCTTACGGTCTCGCGCGTTTTACGCCGGCGTATGTGCCATGGCATATCCACTGGATCTGGTTCGCGCCCACCGACTACTGGACCATGAGCGCCGCCGCAGTCGTGCTTTTCCTCGTTTCGCGCTCGCGCTGAAACCGGCTTGGGCGTCTCGCTTCTTTCGGGGCAGGCTCCGCGAGGCAAATCCGAATCCATCATGGCCAGCTCGAACGCACATCGCAATCGCGTACCAGATCGCGCAAGACCGTGCAATTCCGGCCCCCGCCGATTCCGTATTCTTGTTGCGCGATGACGAGTCATCGCGTGCACACCGATGCAGGCCGAAACGCATCTATCCTCGCTCGCGTCAGGGCGATCGTTTCAATCGCGGTCTCCCGAAGATCGCGGCTCTCTCAACCCGGAGAAGTGTATGGCCGACCACAAGATGACCCCCCTGGTTGCAGGTGCGCTCGCAACTGCGCTCGCCGCTGTTGCGTCGACGCCTGCGAGCGCCCAGGAATTCACCGAAGCGCAGAAGAAGATTCAGGCCGAGCACACCGCGCTCGTCAAGTCGGGCAAGGTCGAACCGTGCTTCGGCACGGCACTGAAGGGACAAAACGATTGCTACGCGGGCGCGGGCACGACGTGCGCCGGCACGAGCACCGTGGACTACCAGGGCAACTCGTTCAGGCTCGTGCCGAAGGGCACCTGCACGAGCATTTCCACACCGAAGGGCGCAGGAAGCCTTTCACCGAAGGTCTAGGCTCCCATCCGGGCCGGGCCCCCGTCCCCGGCACCCCGGCCCGCCACGATCGAGACCGAGGTTGCTCATGTCCGCGTCGTCATCGTCCTTTCCTGCCCAGACTCGCCTGCCCTCGCGTGCCGGGGTCGGCCTCAAGGCCGGACACTGCCGAACGATACTCGAAACGCAGCCCGATATCGGCTTCTTCGAGGTTCATGCTGAAAACTACATGGGCGCGGGTGGCCCGCCGCACCGCTATCTGTCCGCCCTGCGCGAGTCGTACGGACTGTCGGTTCATGGCGTCGGCCTGTCCATTGGCGCGGACCGTCCGCTCGATCTGGACCATATTCGACGGCTCAAAACGCTCATGGCGCGCTACTCCCCAGCCCTGTTCTCGGAACATCTCGCGTGGTCCAGCCACGACTGCGGCTTTCTCAACGACCTGCTGCCGTTGCCGTATACAAGGCACAGCCTCGTTCGGGTCGCCGCCCACATCGACCAGGTGCAGACGTTGCTTGGCCGGCAAATCCTGCTCGAAAACCCTTCGACGTACGTCGCCTTCAAGGAGAGCACGTTTTCGGAGACAGACTTCATCGCCGCCGTCGTGCAGCGGACCGGATGCGGCCTCCTGCTCGACGTCAACAACGTCTACGTCGCGTCGACGAACCAGCAATGGGACCCGCTTGCCTGGCTGGCCGCATACCCGCTCGATGCCGTACAGGAGATTCATCTGGCCGGCCACGCGCGTGAAGCCGACGAGCAGGGCCGCCCGCTGCTGATCGACACGCACGACCGCCACGTCGACGATATTGTCTGGAATCTCTTCGCACATGTCGTCCGCAAAACGGGCCCGGTTCCCGTCTTGATCGAATGGGACGCCAACGTCCCAGACTGGCCGGCGCTCGCCGCCGAAGCCGCGCGTGCCGACCGCATCATGCAGACCGCCGCGCAGGCCGCGAGCGTCGAACGCGTGCCCCACGGGCCGCACGCCGCGGCCATGCCGCAATGACCCGACAGCACAGACGAGAGGCACGGATATCATGATTGCGCGACAAGTGCTGGTTTATTACGCGTGGAGCCGGCCGGGCGAGTCCGGTGCGCCGCTGCACGTGATCGAAGACCGGTTTCCGGCGCTCTTCGAGAGCCGCAGAATGGGCTTCCCCCGCTTCCACGAGTTCGCGGACCCGCATGCGTTCGACCAGGGCATCGCGGGTTTCCTCGACCACATCATGAAGCACAACTTCACGGCCTTTGTCGATCTGGCGTCCGCGTTGACGGGCCAGCGCGTGATCGAGGTCGAGCGCGTCGCCGACGACGGAACGCCGAAACCGCTCGATACGCGTGCGCTCGACGGCATCGACACGCTGATCGTCATCAGCTTCGACTCCTGTCGCACGGCCCAGAAGGCGACGGACAACGAGATCGAAGCGGTCCGCGCATTCCTCGCGAACACGGACCATCTGGCCTTCGTTTGTCCGCATCACGACATCGGCGAAGTCGGCGATCTGAGCGGCGACGAAGCCTTGCAGCGCCAGATCGAGGAATTCGAACATCACGGCGACAAGACGCTTCCACCCCGGCAAGGCTTCGGCGGCTTCGCGCGCTCGTTACTCGCGGGCCTCGGCGTACCCGTGGAAAATCGCTTCGGACTCCGGCCGGCTTGCGCGGAGAACGGCGCGCCCGCGCCCATCGAAGCCGAAACGGCGCTCGACCGGCTGAAGCTGCTGGAGAACGTCCCTCACTTCAATCTGCACGCGCATCTGCCGCAACTCGATCGCCACGGCGAAGCGGCGGCGCGACTCGACGTGCTCGCGCGGCAGCGGATCGATCTCGACGCGCCGCCGCATCCGTTCACGCGCGAGCGCGCGACGTTCGACGCGCTGCTGCAGTCGCGCGAAGACGCGTTCGCGGGCACGCTGTGCGTGAGCGACGCGACGCTCTGGAGTTCTACCGCGAGCGGTGTCGACAGCCTGCGCCGGTTCTGGACGAACGTCGTCCAGCGCCCTCTCCGGCACTGAGCATCATGCGACGCCAGCTACCGGCGCCCACGCCAGCGGGATCGTCAAACCGACCGCGCTTCGGACAAGCGCGAAACGCAGGCCGCTGCGCGGCGCAGGACACGCCGTCCCTGTCCGAACGTCAAAGAATTTTCGCCGCGGCGCTGCTGGACCCCGCGCTGCCGGTCCCCGATGGCCTGGTCGGTCCCGATGCGTTGCCCGGCACGAAGCGCTTCGGCGTTTACCGGAACAACGTCGTCGTGGGACTGATCGAGTCGCTGAGGGCCGCGTTCCCCGTCGTATGCCGCCTCGTCGGCGACGAATTCTTCACGGCGATGGCCCGCGCGTACGTGGTCTTCGAGCCGCCCTCGACGCCGGTCATGCTGGCATACGGCGCGACATTCCCCGACTTTGTCGCGACGTTCGAGCCAGCGCTGAGCGTGCCTTATCTGCCCGATGTCGCCCGACTGGAGCGCGCATGGGGCGAGGCCTATCACGCCGCCGAAGCCACTCCGTTCGATCCGGCCCGGTTGGGCCCGATCGATCCCGCGCGTCTTCTGCTGGTCCGTTTCACGCTGCATCCTTCGCTGCGCATCGTGCGGTCCGCCTGGCCGATTGTCGAGATATGGTCGATGAACATCGACGGCGGTATGCCCGCCGCGGTCGACATCGGGCGCGGCGGCGAACATGCCCTCATCATGCGCCCCGCCGCCGAAGTCGAGGTCCGCGCGGTCAGCGCCGGCGCCGCGGCCTGGATGCTCGGCCTCCAGGCCGGTGCGTCGGTCATCGACGCGACCGCGCGCGCCATCGACGAAGAACCCGGTTTCGACCTCGCCCGCGCCTTGTGCGATCTATCGGCTATCGATGCGATCGTCGGCTGGAGCGCAAGCGAAGAAACAGCCCCGATGCCATGACGAGGTATGCATGAGCCAGTCCCTGCCCCGGGCCAGGCGCCCGTTCGAGTTCCTGATTCGCGCAATCCTCCAGCAGATCCAGAGCATTGCCGGGCTTGTCGCGCCTCCGCTGCTGCGCGTCGCCCTGGCTCTGCCGTTCCTGCGTTCCGGCCACACCCGTTGGGACGGATTCCTGAGCATTTCGCCCGCCACGCTGTTTCTCTTCGAGAATCAGTTCAAGCTCCATGTGTTCGGCGCCGCGTATGGCTTCCCCGCGCCGGACACCGTTGCATTGATCGTCGCCACAGCGGAAATCGCGCTTCCCGTTCTGCTCATTCTCGGACTGGCGACGCGCTTCGCCGCACTGGCGCTGCTGCTCATGACCGGCACGATCCAGTTGGTGTTTCCCGACGGCTGGGCCAATTTTCATCTCTATTGGGCCTCGCTCGCCGTCGGAATCATGGCGCTGGGCCCCGGGCCGCTGTCGATCGATCGCCCGATCAGCCAATGGTTCTACCGGCGGGCAATTCGCAATCCGATCTGAGGCTCGCCGGGATCGCGAATCGCGAACACGACGAATAAGAGGTAAAGCATTTCATGGTCAGGCGTGCGCGACTTTCATCGCGCGACGCCGGCCATGCTCGCGAGCAAAAGCGGCGGGCGTGCAACCCACGTGACGGTGAAAGCGCCTCGTGAAATGACTTTGATCCGCGAATCCTGCCGCCAGTGCGATCTGCGAAAGCGGCCAGTCGGTCTCCAGAATCAGCGACTGTGCCCGGCGAATCCGGCATTGCTCGACGAAGCTGATTGCCGTCATGCCTGTGCAGCGCTTGAACAGACGGGTGAAATGAAAGCGGCTCACGTTCACGATGCGGGCGAGTTCCGCGAGTCCGATCGGGCGGTCCAGATTCGCCTCGACATATTCGGTCACGCGGGCCAGTTCGACCTGGCTCAGTGCCGTCAATTCCCGCGACACGACCGGCTCGAACGCGTTGAAATTGCGGAGCAGATGCGCCGCGAGCGCATTCGATACCTGATCGACAATCAACAACTGCGCGGGATGCGGCTGACGTTCGAGTTCGGCCATGAGGATACGCGCGATGTACGCAATGACCGTATCACGCGTTTCGAACACATTGCGGATTTCGACCTGCGACGAGCTGCGCGCCCCGATCTGTTCGGCTGCCGATTCGACGAGCGCGGTGGGAATACGCAGGCGCGCCGTCGCCGAGGCATCCCCTTCCCAGAGCGAATCGTGACCGGCGGGCATGAGCATCGAAACGCCGGCCGAAACGAGGCTTTCATGAATCTTTCCATCGCGCCCCTGGACGAGCCGGGCGCTGCCGTAAGGGCAGAAACAGATCAGATGATGGTCGAGCGCTGGATAACGCTCCGACACGTCCGGTAGCGCAGCATACATGTCGACGGTCACGCCGGTCCATTCGCGTCCGCGCGTGGTTGCGGTAGCGCGATGCGACAGCACATGCACGATGTCGTCGATCGATACCTGGCTTGGGGATGCGGAGCCGCTAACGTGTGTCTGGACCATCGATGACTCCGTTCTGGACGAGCGTCGTCCGCAGGCGCGGAGGGTGTGCAAGCGTGACGCCGAGCGAAAATGCTAGCACGAAAAAATGACCGATAACGCCCGACGAATGCGCGAACGCGCCATGTGTCGAGGGGCGCACGTAAAGATGACAACAAACATTCCGTCGTGCTAATCAAGCATCGAAAAAAACGCGCACGCCCTGTTTAATCCGATGGATGCAGGCTCCGATAGTGTCGCCACACTCGCCTCCCGGTTCGCCTGCCAGGCTAGAACGGTCTCGACAGACGCTCCCCGATAAACAAAGGAATCCCGATCATGGTCCAATGCGCGCGCTGAACTAGCCGGATTTTTCTACGGCTTCCGTGTCTGCGGGCGGCAAACCGGCAATATGCCAGTCTCGATGTCCTTGTTGCTACGCTGCTCGCCACATGGACGCGCGCCGGGCATGCGTCGGGGGTTTTTACCAAGTTTCGTGGAGCAGCAGCCGTGAGACTCTATACGCCAGTGCCATTCCCTATGGAGACCGGCATGCAAGCTGAGACGCTCAAGAATGCAAGGTTCGCCGTTTTTCTGAAACGGTCGGCTCTGTGCCTGCTGATGTTGCCAGCTGCCTGCTTTTTCTGGGCGCTCCACGCGTACCCGACACAGGATGCATGCTGGCTTTGCCTGTCCCTGGCAACCTACGTCTGGCCCTTCGCTGGCGTCCTTTTTGTGGTTTCGGCGGGGTTCCACGTCGAGCCCCTTGATCGGCGACTCGAAAAGGATGTCGGATTGCGGCAGGCGCATGGGCACTAGCCCGCGTGCCGTCCAGCGGGGCAATCCACTGTAGCTGCACGGATAAAAGCCTTCTGGAAACAGGAGGCTTTTGAGTCGCGGCTGGCCGGCAGCATTCTGCACCGGTCAATCCGAATTTCGACGTGCGGAAATCTTGCGCCGGGCAAGCGCTTCGCCACCGGTTGCCCGCGGCTTCTATCTACGCTGGACAACTGGCCTGGTGAGCAAACAGGGGGTGAACCCGCGCGCACATCTCGTTGCCGAACGCTCGAATCGCGCTTTCTTCGCACTCCGGTCAATGCGCGAGTATGCCCATTGCGCACTTCTTCAATTCCAGAAAGTGCGGTTCGAACGCGACTTCCGGCGTGCGGGGCCGCTGCAGTTCGATCGGTACGTCGAGTGCGACCCGTCCCGGCCGTGCCGAAAGCACGACGAGGCGCGTGCCGAGAAAGATCGCTTCGTCGATGTCGTGCGTGATGAACACGATCGTGCACTGGAGCTGTTCCCACAGCGCCGTCAAGAACGTTTGCATCGCGCTGCGAGTCTGCGCATCCAGTGCGCCGAACGGCTCGTCCATCAGCAATACCTTCGGCTTCATGACGAGCGCGCGGGCAATCGCCACGCGCTGCTGCATGCCGCCCGACAGTTCATAGGGCTTGTGCCGGGCGAAAGCCTCGAGATCGATGATGCGCAGGATTTCGGCCGATGCGCGCCGCCGCTCCGCCTTGGGAACCGCGTGCAGCGACAGCCCGAACTCGATGTTTTCTTCCACGCTGAGCCACGGAAACAACCCGGCCTGCTGGAATACGACGACACGGTC
This sequence comes from Paraburkholderia lycopersici, assembly GCF_900096975.1. Classification (GTDB taxonomy): domain Bacteria; phylum Pseudomonadota; class Gammaproteobacteria; order Burkholderiales; family Burkholderiaceae; genus Paraburkholderia; species Paraburkholderia lycopersici. The sequence continues at coordinate 102,105 of NZ_FMYQ01000011.1, read as the reverse complement.
GGCCCCGGGCTGATTCCTGATTTCGCCGTCGATGTAGATGTTGCCCCGCGTGGGCGACGTCAGGCCGGCCAGCAGGTGCAGCAAGGTCGTCTTGCCGCAGCCGGAGGCGCCGAGCACGGTGACGAATTCGCTGCCCTGGAACTGCAGATTGATATTTTCCAGCGCGGCGGTGGCGCCGAATGTCTTGTACAGGGAATCGATGACGATATTCAAGTTCGTCTCCTGCGCGGCGGTCAGCCGGTCAATGGGCAAAGGATCTGGAATACTGCGGCGCGACGTTGGATTCGAAACTCGCCGGCACCGACGGAATGCGGCCTATCGTATTGAGCACCTTCGCAGTATTCACCAACGTCAGGTAGGTCGCGGAGGTTTTCGCGCCCGCGTCCATGCCCATGACTTTCGGCGTGGTCTGGTCCGCGCCGGAGAAAAGCTCGTAGCCGGCGAGTTCGCTTTGGGCGACGGGCACGGTGACGCCCGTTTGGCGAGCCATGTCGGCCAGCGCCTTGTCCCGCTGCTTCAACGTCAACTGATAGCCCTGGTCGAGGGCGGCGACGAAACCGCGTACCAGATCGGGATGCGCCTTCGCCCAGTCCGCGTTGGCAATGCACACGTTGTAGCTCGATGCCTCTCGCGGCAGGTCCCCGTCGGTCTTGATCGCCTTGCCGCCGCTCGCGCGCAGCGCGCTGAATACCGGATCCCAGACGATAGCCGCGTCGATCGCGCCGGTTACCCAGGATGTGCGCATCTGCGGCGGGGCCATGTTGATCTGGGTCACCGACGAATACGGCACGTGCGCGGCCGCGAGAAAGGTCGCGAGCTCGAAGGAGGCCTGCGAGCCGGCCACGATCGCGATCTTCTTGCCTTGCAGTGCCGCGACGTCATGGATTCCGCTGTCGGGCTTGACCACGATGCCGGCCGCATCCGTGTAGCGCTCCTGGTTGTACACGATGGTCATCGGCAAACCCTGCGCGATGGCGGTGACAAGCGGTGGAATGCCGATGCCGCACATGAACGTAAGACTGTTCGAAGCCAACGCGCTCATCGCCGCCGGGCCCGAACTGAAGAGCTTGTACTGCACGTCGGCGTTCATCTGCTGTTCGAACATGTGCTCGGCCATCGACACCATGTACGGATCGGCGCCGTTGTCTTCGTAGCCGATGATGACCTCGGGCTTGCTCTGCGCGTGCCCCGCTCCCGGCAGCAGAGAGCCTGTGGCAAGCAACGCAGCCGCCGCGGCATGGACCCATTGCGTCTTTTTCATTTTCGTCTCCTCGGATAACCCGATCAGTTGTGTTCGCGCCAGGGAACGACCCAGTTCTCGATCTTGCGTATCACCAGTTCCATTGCATATCCGATCAGCCCGATGATTACGATGCCGACGATCACGATGGCGACCTGCAGGGCCTGTCCTGCGAACTGCACGAGCCAGCCGAGGCCGCTGCTCGCAGCGATCAGTTCGGCCGCGACCAGACAGGTCCACGCGACGCCGATCCCCACGCGCATCGCCGTGAATATCTCCGGCATGGCCGAAGGCAGCACCACCCTGCGGAAAATTTGCGCGTTGCTCGCGCCGAGTGTGCGCGCAACGGAGATGCGCAACGCCGGCGTGCTTTTCACGCCCGACATGGTGCCGATGATGATGACCGGAATGGTGCCGACGAGAATCAGGATGGCTTTGGGCAATTCGCCAATGCCGAACCACACCACCAGAAGCGGAATGTAGGCGAGCGGCGGAACCGGACGGATGAACTGGAGGAAGGGGTCGACGATGTCGAACACGACCTTGTTTCGTGACATCAGCAGTCCTACCGGAACGCCGATCGCGATCGCCCCCACGAAACCGATGACGATGCGAAAGCAGCTGATGAGGATGTCGCCGGCCAGCGCCTGTCCTCCGTAGCCGTTGTGCGCGATTTCGACGAAGGCCTGCCACACCGCCACCGGCGAGGGCAGCGCGAACGCAGGGAAGATCCCCGCCATCGATACCGCCTGCCACAGTACGACCGCGATCACCAGCACGGCGGTGGTCAACCAGTACGAACTCCACCCCGCGCGGGCGCGGCGGATTTTGACGTCCGGCTCTTTCGGCGACTCGACAGGACGCTTGATCGTCTTGAATGGTCTGGGTAGGGCTCGCACCGCCGTCTCCTCGAGTTGAAAATTCAGTGAGCACGCCAGGGAACTGCTTCCGATATGAAGTCCGGTCCGCGGTGACGAGGACCGGCTCCGGCTTCTCGCTTGTCGCGCTTGCGATCTCGCCCGTTTGATCAAGCATTCTCAATCAATAAAGCAACGGGTAGTACCAGGCGAGGAGATCTGATGGGGCCAGCCCGACAGACGCGAGATCGGCGTGCCTGGGTGACGCGCACGCTGGCGCACACCGGCTCGCGCTGCGCCGCAGCAAAGGTGTGACGCCGGTCCGTGTCTGCGGCCGCGAAAGCCGGGCGCGCATCCCGCGGGGAAAGTCGCTCCGAAATTTACCTGGTCGACTCGGGCGGCCCAACCTGAATATTGTCTTTATAGAATGGCCGGCAACCGATCCGATCCTGGAAATTTCCCTCATCAACCTCATCTGTCGCAGGAGCAAGCATGCCGACCCGCACCCCGGCTGCCCTATGGGTCCAGCAGTTCCGACGGTCACCGGAGTCGAAGACAAGCCTGCAGCACAAGATTCGCGAAATGCTGGTCGCGGCGATCCTCGACGGGCAGTTGCTCCCTGACGCCGCCCTGCCATCGAGCCGGGAACTCGCCGACCAGCTCGGCGTCGCCCGCAATACCGTCGTGCTCGCCTATCAAATGCTCGTCGAGGAAGGCTATCTGGTGTCGCGCGAGCGCAGCGGCCACTTCGTCAACTCCGCCATGCTCGAGGGCCTGCACGGCGTGACGGCGCGGCAGCCCGACGTTGCCGGGGCCCGCGGCGGCGAAATGCCGGCGCCCCCCATGTGGAAAAAGCGCATCGTGCGTCCGCCCTCGGCGCAGCGCAACATCGTCAAACCCGCCAATTGGCAGAACTACGCATTTCCTTTTATCTACGGGCAGTTCGATCAATCGCTCTTTCCCACCAACGACTGGCGCGAGTGCTGCATGAAGGCGCTCTCGATCATGGAGATCCGCAACTGGGCACCCGATCTGATCGAGCGCGACGACGAATCGCTGATCCAGCAGATCCGCACGCGCGTGCTGCCGCGCCGCGGCGTGTTCGCGATGCCCGAGGAGATCATCGTCACGAACGGGTGCCAGCAGGCGCTGTATCTGGTCGCCGATCTGCTCTGCGGAAAACACACGACGGTCGGCATCGAGAATCCGGGCTATCCCGACGCACGCAACATCTTCGTGAACCGCAATGCGCAACTGCTCGAACTGCCGATCGACGGCGAAGGTATCGATCCGGTACGGCTTCGCGACTCCCTTGCGCGCTGCGATTACGTGTTCGTCACGCCGAGCCACCAATGCCCGACCACGGCCACCATGCCGATCTCGCGCCGCCGCGCGCTGCTCGAACTGGCGCAGCGGCACGACTTCGTCATCATCGAAGACGACTACGAGAGCGAGAACACGTTCTCCGGCACGCCGCATCCCGCCTTGAAGAGCCTCGACACGGCAGATCGCGTGATCTACGTCGGCAGTCTGTCGAAGACCTTTGCGCCCGGGCTGCGTCTCGGTTACGTCGTCGGGCCGCAAGAGCTCGTGCGCGAATTGCGCGCGCTGCGCCGGCTCATGGTCCGGCATCCGGTCGCCTACGTCCAGCGCGCGTTCGCGACGTTCCTCGCGCTCGGTCATCACGATGCGCTCCTGCGCAGGCTCGCGCATGCCTACAAGGAGCGGGCGCAAGCCCTGATGGCGGCGCTCGACGCCCATCTGCCGGAGGTGCGTTACGTGCCTGTGGGGGGCGGCGCGTCGTGCTGGGTGGAAGGCCCGCCGTGGCTCGATTCCGCGCGCCTCGCCGATGACGCGCGCGAGGCCGGCATTCTGATCGAGCCCGGCGGCGTGTTCTTTGCCGACGAGGCCGGACACGGCCGCTGGTTCCGCATGGGCTTTTCCGCAATCAAGCTCGAAAAGATCGAGCCCGGCGTGCGCGCGCTCGCGCAGGTCGTTCGACAGCAGCAGCCCTCCTAGCCTTCCCGGGCCCGCCAGGCCGCCCTGGCGGGCGCGTCGCCGCACGGCCAGTTGGGCGCTGGCCCAGGCGAAAGCTCCGCACTGGTGCTACCGCCCTCGACGGCCCCCCCCTAACGTGTCGACATACCGCGCCGCGCGCGACTTGCGCGCGCCGCACGGCCCGGGTTTTTCCCATGGAGACACGTATGGCAGACACGCTCAGCGCCCCACCCGCCGTCACGGCCGATACGCTCGCCGCCTTTTCCGATGCCTTCAACCGCCACGACGCCAATGCGCTGATGGCGTTCATGACCGAAGACTGCGTGTTCGACGCGGCAGGCGGCCCCGAGATCTACGGCGCCCGCCACGTCGGACGCGAGGCGGTGCGCGCCGCATTCGAAGCCGTCTTTCGCACCTTCGCCGACGCTCACTGGGGCGAGGGGCGCCACTACGTCGCGGGCGACCGCGGCGTGTCCGAATGGGTGTTCACCGGCACGCATGCCGATGGCTGGCGCATCGAAGCCGAAGGCTGCGATCTGTTCGAGTTCCGCGACGGCCTGATCGCCGTGAAGCGAGCGTTCCGCAAGGAGCGCCCGAAGCAGCCCGCCTGAAACTACGCATCCGCGCGCTGTTCGTTTTGAAACGAAACGTTCCATTCCATTTCAGATTCCCCCATCAAGGACGGAATTCCTTGACCCGCATGGGGCGCCGAATAGCATTCGAGACACGGCATTCCGTCAAACGATAACCCGGAGACAGTTGATGAGCGAAAAGACCCCAACCCAGCGAGCAACGTCCAGCGGTCCGCAGGACATGACCCCGTCCGAAGCCTTCGTCGAAACCCTCGCGGCCAACGGCGTGACCGACATGTTCGGCATCATGGGCTCCGCGTTCATGGACGCTATGGACATCTTCGCGCCCGCCGGCATTCGCCTCATTCCCGTGGTCCACGAACAGGGCGCGGCACACATGGCGGACGGCTATTCCCGCGTGTCCGGCCGCCACGGCGTCGTGATCGGCCAGAACGGCCCGGGCATCAGCAACTGCGTGACGGCCATCGCGGCCGCCTACTGGGCCCATAGCCCGGTCGTGATCGTCACGCCCGAAGCGGGCACGATGGGCATCGGGCTCGGCGGCTTCCAGGAAGCCAACCAGTTGCCGATGTTCCAGGAATTCACCAAGTACCAGGGCCACGTGACGAACCCGGCGCGCATGGCCGAGTTCACCGCGCGCTGCTTCGACCGTGCGATGTCCGAAATGGGACCGACCCAGTTGAACATTCCGCGCGATTACTTCTACGGCAAGATCAAGGTCGAGATTCCGCAGCCGCACCGCCTCGACCGCGGCCCCGGCGGCGACGAGAGCCTGAACGAAGCGGCGGAACTGATCGCCGGCGCGAAGTTCCCGGTCATCCTCTCCGGCGGCGGCGTCGTGATGGGCGACGCCGTCGATGAGTGCAAGGCGCTCGCCGAACGCCTTGGCGCCCCCGTCGTGAACAGCTACCTGCACAACGACTCGTTTCCGGCGAACCACCCGCTGTGGTGCGGCCCGCTCGGCTACCAGGGCTCGAAAGCCGCGATGAAGCTGATCTCGCGCGCGGACGTCGTGATCGCGCTGGGCTCGCGCCTCGGTCCGTTCGGCACGCTGCCGCAACATGGTATGGACTACTGGCCAAAAGACGCGAAGATCATCCAGATCGACGCCGACCACAAGATGCTCGGCCTCGTGAAGAAAATCTCGGTGGGCATCTGCGGGGACGCGAAGGCGAGCGCGAAAGCGCTGACGGAGCGCCTCGCGAACCGCACGCTGGCATGCGATGCCACACGCGCCGAGCGCGCCGACCAGATCGCCACCGAAAAGGCCGGATGGGAAAAGGAGCTCGACGCGTGGACGCACGAGCGCGACGCCTACAGCCTCGACATGATCGAAGAGCAGAAGCGCGAGCGCACGCCGGGCGGCGGCGAGTACCTGCATCCGCGCCAGGTGCTGCGCGAACTCGAAAAGGCCATGCCCGAGGACGTGATGGTGTCGACCGACATCGGCAACATCAACTCCGTCGCGAACAGCTACCTGCGATTCAACAAGCCGCGCAGCCTGTTCGCCGCGATGAGCTGGGGCAACTGCGGCTACGCATTTCCGACCATCATCGGCGCGAAGGTCGCGGCGCCCCACCGCCCGGCGGTCTCGTATGCGGGCGACGGCGCCTGGGGCATGAGCCTCATGGAGACGCTCACCTGCGTGCGCCACAACATTCCGGTGACGGCGGTCGTGTTCCACAACCGCCAGTGGGGCGCGGAGAAGAAGAACCAGGTGGACTTCTACGATCGCCGCTTCGTGGCGGGCGAGCTGGAAAGCCCGAGCTTTGCCGGCATCGCGAAGGCGATGGGCGCCGAAGGCATCGTCGTCGACAGGCTGGAGGACGTGGGCCCGGCGCTCAAGCGCGCGATCGACCTGCAGATGAACCACGGCAAGACGACCATCGTCGAGATCATGTGCACGCGCGAGCTCGGCGATCCGTTCCGCCGCGACGCGCTCTCCAGGCCCGTGCGCCTGCTCGACAAGTACAGGGACTACGTCTGACGGACGGCCCAGCCGCAGCCGCGCGCGCACGATACGGCCACACGGTGGGGCCATACGGCGCGCGCGCTTCGTCGGCCGCACGCGGCGCCCCCGCTTGCGGCCGGTTTTCGTCTGGAGACGCCAGGCGGCATTCCGAGCCCATCACACCATGAAAGCCCTGAACCGTATCGTCGAAGGCGCGCGCCTCTCGCCCATGCGCATCGTGCTTTGCGAAGCTGAAGACGCACGCGTGCTTGCCGCCGCGGCACGCGCGAGCCGGGAGGGGATCGCGCACATCCTGCTCGTCGGCGAGCCGGCCGCGACGCGGGCGGCCGCCGCGCGCGCGTCGGTCGATCTCGCCGGAATCACGCTGATCGACTCGCAAACCAGCGAATGGCGCACGGCTTTCGCCAGCGAGCTCGTCACGCTGCGCCAAAGCAAGGGCATGACGCCCGCGCTCGCGCGGGACGAGGCCGCGAAGCCGCTCGCCTTCGCCAACCTGATGGTGCGTCTCGGCCACGCGGACGGTTCGGTGGCGGGCGCCGTTCACACGACTGCCGAGGTCGTGCGCACGGCCATCCAGTTGATCGGCGTCGAGCCGTCATTCAGGCTCGTGTCGAGCTTTTTCCTGATGATGCTATGCGAGCCGTTTCATCACTACAAGGGCGGCCTGATCTTTTCCGATTGCGCGCTCGTCGTCGACCCGGACGCGGCGCAGCTTGCCGAGATCGCCATGGCCGCCGCCGACAGCGCGCGCAGCCTCCTGATGGAAGAGCCGCGCGTCGCGATGCTGTCGTTCTCGACGAGCGGCAGCGCCCACCATGCGAGCGTGGACAAGGTGATCGAGGCGACCCGGCGCGTGCACGCGCAGCGACCCGGCCTGTGCGTCGACGGCGATGTGCAGCTCGACGCAGCGCTGGTGGCGGAGATCGCCGAGCGCAAGATCGCGCATTCGCAGTGCGGCGGGCACGCGAACGTGCTGGTGTTCCCGAATCTCGACGCGGGCAACATCGGCTACAAGCTCGCCGAACGCCTGGGCGGCGCGAAAGCCATCGGCCCGCTGCTGCAGGGGCTCGCCCGGCCCGCCAACGACCTCTCGCGCGGCTGCAGCCCCGAGGACATCTATTACGTGATCGCCGCGACGGCGGTCCAGGCACAGACGGCCCGCCAGCGCGTCGTCACCCACTCGAAGGAACCCCACGCGGCATGACGTACGAGAAGGTCCTGGTGCTGATCGCCCTGATCGGCGCCGCCAGTTATTTTCAGACGGTCACCGGCTTCGGCCTCGGCATGATCGTCATGGGCGCAACGAGCGGCTTCGGCCTCGCGCCCATCGCCAGCATCGCAACCCTCCTGAGCCTCGTCACGTTCGCGAACAGCGCCACCGCGCTGCCCGGCAAGCTCCACCATATCGACTGGCGCGCGGTGGGCGCCGCGACGCTCGGCGTGCTGCCCTCGGTCGTCGCGGGCGTGCTGCTGCTGGAGTACCTGAGCGCTTCGGCCTCCGGCATGCTGCAACTGCTGCTCGGCGCCGTCGTGCTCTACGGTGGACTGAGCGCCGCGTTGCGCCCCGCGCCGCTCGCGCAGCGCTCGGGCGACCGCAGCTTTTTCGTGAGCGGCGTGTGCGGCGGCCTGTTGAGCGGCATGTTCGGCGTGTCCGGGCCGCCGCTCATCTTCCAGTTCTATCGTCAGCCGCTCACGCTGATCGAGATTCGCTGCGCGCTGATCCTCATCTTCACGGTGACGTCGGCCACACGCGTGTTGTTCAGCGTCTGGCAAGGGCAGCTCGGCCCGGCGATCTGGATCGAGGCGGCGCTCGCCGCGCCGGTCGTCATGCTCGCGACGCTCGCGGCGCGGCACTACCCGCCGCCGCTCTCCTGCATGGCGACGCGCCGGTTCGCGTTCGGCGTGCTGATGGCGATCGGTGCCGCGCTCGTGCTCTGTTCGCTGAGGGCGCTGTTTCGCTGACGGCGAAGCGGCGCGGCTCGCGCCCTCGCGCGCGATGGCGGCGCGCGCCGCCTCGCGCTAACGGCGCGTGCCGATCCACCGCGCGAGTCCTGCGAGCGTCCTCATGTCGAGCGGCTCGTCGAAGTCGAGCGCGACGCAGTGCCGGTAATACGGACCGAGATCGAGCCCGACGCCGAGCCCGATCACGTCGACGTCGCGCATGGCTTCGTGGCGCGCCACCACTTCCTTCAGGTGGTTGTCGAGATAGAAGGCGTCGTTCGCCTGGGCGCTCGCCGCGTCCATCGGGCTGCCGTCCGAGATCACGACGAGGATGCGTCGCGCCTCGGCGCGGCTCGCGAGCCGCGCGCACGCCCATTCGATGGCCTCGCCATCCACGCCTTCGCGAAACAGATCGGTCTTCAGGAGCGCGGCAATGGCCGGGCGAGCGCGCCGCCAGCTATCGTCGGCGCTCTTGAACACCATGTGGCAGGTTTCGTTCAGACGCCCGGGATGCGGCGAGCGCCCGCTCGCGAGCCAGTCGGCGCGCGCGCGGCCGCCGTTCCAGGCGAGCGTCGTGAAGCCGAGCACCTCGCACGCGAGCCCGGCCTGCTCGCACGCGCGCGCGAACAGGTCGACCATCGCGGCGATCGGCTCGACGTGCGCCTTCATCGACCCCGAGCAATCGATCAGGAAGCCGACCACGCAATCGCCGCGCGGCTCCAGCCGCTCGCGCCTGAAAACGCGGCGCTCGGCGGGCGAGCTGACAACCTGCGCAAGGCGTCTGCCGTCGATGTAGCCGTCCTCCTCGCCGAAGCGCCAGTCATCGGCCCGCGGCACCGCGAGCGCCGCCTGCAGCACGCGCGCGAGCCGCGCCACGTTGATGCCGTGCGCGGCGACGCGCTCGTCGAGCCGCTCCCGGTACGCGCGCAGCAGCGCCTCGCGCACGAGCGTTGCGGGCCGGATCTCGCGGTCGTACTGCGTCGTATAGGCGCGATAGCCCTCGGCCGCCTCGGCCAGCACGCGGCTTTCGCCGGTCGGCGCCAGCGCGGGCAGGTCGGCGCCGGCCTCGTCGAAGTCGACCCAGAGCGAGAACGACGTCAACGCATCGTCGGGCTCGCGGGCTTCGTGCGCGTCGTCATGAGCGCGTGCGGCGCGCGCGTCGTCGAGCATCGAGGCGATGCGGCGCGCCAGTTCGCGCGCGTGTGCCGCATACGCGCGCTGGTCCGCGCGGCTGGCGCGCAGGCCGGCGAGCTGCGCGCCGATCGCCGGCACGATGCCCGCGCGCGTCGCCTCGATCAGATCCGCGGCCTCCTCCGGCACCGGCCAGCCGGTCACGCGCGACCATACGATCTGCGCGACCGTGTAGAGCAGGATGCCGAGGTGGTCTTCGTTGACGCCGGTCCGGCAACAGGCGCGCGACCACGCCTCGAATCGATGCCGCAGGTTCTGCGCGAGCCCCGGCATGCCGGGCGGCAGGCACGCCTCGCAGCGCACCTGCTCGAAGAGTTCGAACAGCATGCGCTCCACGGGCCGCCCGGGACACAGTCGCCGGTGCAGCGCCGCATCGGAATGAAGGATCCGCTGGGCGGCGGCGTCGGCGGCGCCGCGCAACGACGCGAAGTCGTCCTCGCAGGCGTCGGTGCGCAGATGCGGCGCGTAAAACGGCAGCGGCCGGAGCTGCCGGTACAGACGGCCGGCGCGGTAATGCAGCGCGGCGTCGCCCGTGAGCGCGCGCACGGCGGCCGCGCACAGCGCCTCGCGCCGCAACGCGGCGCGCACCGCTTCGCGCGTGGGCGTCACGTGCGCGGCCCCGGTGCGTCGCCGCCGCCGGGCTGCGCGGCGTCCAGCTCGACGCCGAAACAGCGCTGGTAATACTCGGCGACGATCGGCCGCTCGGCCTCGTCGCACTTGTTCAGGAACGTCAGCCGGAACGCCAGCGCCGGCGTGCGGAAGATCTGGCAATTCTCGGCCCAGTTGATGACGGTGCGCGGCGACATCAGCGTGGAAAGATCGCCGCTCGCGAATCCTTTGCGCGTGAGCGCCGCCACGGCGATCATCGAATCGACGAGTTCCCGGCCCGCTGCGTCGGCCATCTCCGGCACGCGGGCGAGGACGATGCCGGCCTCCTCGTCGCGCGGCAGGTAGTTGAGGGTCGCGACGACGTTCCAGCGGTCCATCTGCGCGTGGTTGAGCATCTGCGTGCCGTGATAGAGGCCGTTGAGATTGCCGAGCCCGATCGTGTTGGTGGTCGCGAAGAGGCGGAAGGACGGGTGCGGGCGGATCACGCGGTTCTGGTCGAGCAGCGTGAAGCTGCCGTCGCGCTCGAGAATGCGCTGGATCACGAACATGACGTCAGGACGGCCCGCGTCGTATTCGTCGAAGATCAGCGCGACGGGACGCTGCAGCGCCCACGGCACGATGCCCTCCTGAAACTCGGTCACCTGGCGTCCGTCGCGCACCACGATGGCGTCCTTGCCGACGAGATCGAGCCGGCTGATGTGGCCGTCGAGATTCACGCGCACGCAAGGCCAGTTCAGGCGCGCCGCGACCTGTTCGACATGCGTGGACTTGCCCGTGCCGTGCAGCCCCTGCACCATCACCCGCCGGTTGCGCGTGAAGCCCGCGAGAATCGCGAGCGTCACCTCGGGGTTGAAGCGGTACGCCTCGTCGAGATCCGGCACGTGGGCGTCGCGTTCGCCGAACGCCGGCGCCATGAGGTTCGAATCGAGGCCGAAGCACTCGCGCACCGACACCAGGCGGTCCGGCCCCGCCATCGCGCGCTCGGCCGTCGTCGCGCGCTCCTCAAGGTTCTCATGGCTGCACACGGGCGCCTCCATCATGCTGTCTGCGTTTCGCATCGCGTCGATCGGGCCGTCGCTCATCCGGCTTCATTCGCCAAGGCCGCCGTGCAAGCGGCCCGGCCCGGCGTCAGTCGCGGCGGCGGGCGGCCAGGTCACGAAGCCCGGCTCCTCATCGCGGGCGCGGCGGCGATGAAACCATGCATAGGCGACGAGCAGCGCCGCGAGGCTCGCAACGCCGAGCCAGAGCGGCTTGCGCTGCTCGGGAATGAAGGCCATCGCCACCAGAATGCTCACCATGCCGCCAATCGCGACCCAGGTGAGATACGGGAAGCACCACATCTTCACGCGCAGTTCGCCGACCGAAGCCGGATCGAGGCGCTTGCGCAGGCGCAGTTGCGAGAGGGCGATCAGCAGGTAGACGAAAATCGCCACCGTGCCGTAGGAGTTGACGAGGAACGCGAACACCGTATCCGGCGAGACGTACGACATCACGACCGACACATAGCCGAACACGGTGCCAGGCAGGATCGCCCGCACCGGCACGCCGCGGCGGCTCACCTTCGCGAGCGCCTGCGGCGCGTCGCCGTGGCGGGTCAGCGCGAACAGCATGCGCGATGCCGCGTAGAGCCCGGAGTTCAGCGCCGAAAGCACGGCGGTCAGGACGATCGCGTTCATGACGTTCGCGGCGGCAGGCAAGCCCATCGCTTCGAGCGCGCTCACATAGGGCGTGGCCATCCGCGGCGAGTTCCAGGGCACGAGCGCGACCACGAGCAGCACGGAGCCTACGTAGAACACGAGCACGCGGGTAATCACGGAATTCGTGGCCTTCGCGACAGCCTTGGCGGGCTCGCGCGTCTCGGCCGCCGCGATCGTGACGATCTCCGCGCCGAAATAGAATCCCGTCGCCGCGACGGCGCCGCTCAGCACCGGCCCGATACCCTTCGGCATCAGGCCGCCATGGCCGAGCAGCGTCGGCAATACGGCGGTCGTATGCAGCGGCGACGGCCACAGCCCGAGCACGTAGAGTCCGCCGAGAAACAGGAACACGACGATCGCCGCCACCTTGATCGACGAGAACCAGAACTCGAACTCGCCGTAGCTGCCCACCGAAATGAGATTCGTCGCGCTCAGGAGCACGAGCAGGACGAGACTGATCAGCCAGGCGGGCGCATCCGGGAGCCAGAACTGCACGAGCTTCGCACCGGCCACCGCTTCGACGGCGACGACGATCACCCAGAAATACCAGTACATCCAGCCGGTGAGGAAGCCCGCGAGCTTGCCCGGTCCGCGCCAGCTTGCGAACGCGAGGCGCGCATATTCGTAGAACGAACCGACGGCGGGCCTCGCGCACGCCATTTCGCCCAGCATGCGCATCACCAGCACGACGAGTCCGCCGGTGATGAGAAACGACAGCACCGCGGCGGGCCCGGTCTGCCGGATCACGACGCCGCTGCCGACGAAAAGCCCGGCCCCGATCACGCCGCCTAGCGCGATCATCGTCATGTGCCGCTGCTTGAGCCCGCATTTCAGATCACTTTTGTCCATCGAGGGTTGCATGTCACCTCCTCCAGATTCCCTGGCCGGGTTGTACGGGTGCGCGCCGTTCGTGACGGGCGAGCCGGTGCGCCGCGCGCACGCTCCTCTCCCGGACGGCTGCCACTCGCGTTTATTCGCTTCGTCATGCGAACGGATTTGCGGCGGACGTCCATGCCGGCCGGACCGGCAACACCATGGTCCGGCGGCACGGTCCATTGTCAGGCCTTCTCGTCGCGCCTGAAGTACTGCAGATAAAGCATGCGCTGACCGATGCGCCTGAACGGCGCAAACGGGTGGCCGGGCAGCGGCGTGGTGAAGATCGGCAGCGTCTGGTGCGCGCCCTTGCCGGCGATGCGCTCGGCGAGCCGCCGCCCCGCCTGCTGCGAGTACGATACGCCATTGCCACCGTATCCGAGCGCGTAGTACACCGATTGCCGCGGATCGGGCTGGCACACGCGCGGCATCATGTCGTGGCTCACGTCCACCCAGCCCCACCACGAGTAGTCGATCTGCACGCCGCGCAGCGCCGGAAACTTGCGCGCCATGCCCTCCTTGAGCAGATCGAGATGGCGCGGATTCGGCGCGTCCTCGCCCGTGATCGCGCTGCGGCTGCCGATTTGCAGCCGGCGATCGGGCAGGAAGCGATAGTAAAAGCGCAGCGTGCGCGTGTCCGTGAGCACCTGGGTCGTACGGAAGTTGCAGGCGGCGATCTCGGCATCGGTGAGCGGGCGGGTGACCATCGAGTTGGAGAGGATCGGCATGACCTTGCTGCGCAGCGCGGGATGCAGCGTCTGCGCCGTGTACGCGCCGGTCGCGATGCCGACCGCGCGCGCCTTCACGACGCCGCGCGGCGTGCGCAGGTGATGAACGCCGTCGATCGTCTCCCACGCCATCACCGGGCTGCTCGTGTACACCTTCGCGCCGGCCGCGCGCGCGAGGCGCAGATAGCCGAACGCGAGTTTCAGCGCGTGCACGCCGATCCCCTCGGGTTCGTGCAGCGCGCCGGCGGCCTCATGGTCGTCGACGAAGTCGCGGCGGAAGGTCTGCGCGCTCAGGAGCTCCGACGGGTAGCCGAACACCTCTTTCCAGACCTTCGCCTCGGCGGCGAGCTTCGCCATGATGCGCGGCCGGTGCGCGATGAGGAAATGGCCGCCCGGCTGCGGATCGCAGTCGATCTCGGCGACGAGTTCCTTGAAGTGATCGAAGCCCTGCTGGATCTCGTCGTGCATCTTCAAGGCGATGTCCTTGCCCCAGCGCTCGATCCACTGCGAGCGCGTAAGGCGTCCCGAGGCGTTCTGCCCCTGCCCGCCGTTGCGGCTGCTGCAGCCCCAGCTCGTGCGGTTCGCCTCGAGCACCACGGCCTTGATGCCGTGCTCCCGCGCAAGGCATAGCGCCGTGGCGAGCCCCGTGTAGCCCGCGCCGATGATCGCGACATCGACGTCGAGGTCTTTCGCGACCGGACCGTCGTCGGGAGGCGGGCTGCCCGCGGTCGCCACCCAGTAGGTCGGCGCATAGTCCTTGCCCAGCCCCGGCCCCGGAGAGACGAGCGGATCGTAGGTGGGGTCGTACTTCGTGGAGCCGCCGCCGTTTCCGGCAAAGCCGGCGGCGGCCGGATCGACCGTGCTGTATCCCATGGTCAGTGCTCCGCCGGCTTCATGCGGACGGCTGCACAGACCGTTGCGTGCGCGGTTCTCGTCGACTGCGTGTTCGTCATGCCTGTCTCCTTTCGATTGGCGTTGGCGCTTTGGCGCCTTGCTTCGATCCCATGCGCGGCTTCGCATTGCCTTGGCGCCGAGTTGAAAAAATTCTAGGCAGACCAGAATCGCGCAGGTAGATCCAGTGGCCCGGTATCGACTGGTACAGCGGCGCGACCAGGGTAATCCGGTACGTAATCCCATGAGCTTTGCGTCGATCCGCGAATGTGCTAGAAAACTCGAACAATTTGTTCCATTTCTCCCGCACGCCGCTCGATCGCCGGCAAAAGAAGCGGGATGACGGAGGAGACCCATGCGAGAGCCCGTCCCCGTACCGCGCGAAGCTTCGTCGTCCGATGACGCCCGCGTGCTGCGCGCGCTCGTGGTGCTCGAGCAACTGGCCTCGGCGGGCCAGCCGTACACGCTGTCGCAACTGTCCGTGCGGCTGCATATTCCCAAGGCCACGCTGCTGAGGCTCATCGATTCGCTCGAAACGCGCGGCTACGTGATCCACATGCCCGATTCGCGCGGGCACGACCGCAGCATCGCGCTGGGCCCGCGCGCGGCGCAGCTGGCGCTGGCCACGCTCGCCAACAACACCTTCACGCGCTCGTGCCGCGTGCTGCTGCGCGCGCTCGTGGACGCGCTCGGCGAAACCTGCAATCTCACGGCGCTCGACGGCGACCGCGTGCTGTACATCGAGCGCGTCGAGACGACGGAGCCCTTGCGCATGGAGATGCATCCGGGCATGCATGTTCCGCTGCACTGCACGGCGAGCGGCAAGCTCTTTCTCTCGCAGATGACGACGCTCGAGCGCAACGCGCTGCTCGAGCGCCTCGTGCTCACGAAGATGACCCACCGCACGTTGACCGCCCCCAAGGCGCTCGCCGCCGAGCTCGAACGCCTCGCGCAGCGCGGCATCGGCATCGACAACGAGGAGTTCGTGCGGGGCATGGTGGCGATCGCGGTGCCGGTGCGCGAACCCGGCAGCAAACGCATGCTCGCCGCGCTCGCCGTGCACGCTCCGACCGCGCGCGCCAGCCTCGACGAGTTGCTGGAGACCGTGGGGCGCATGAAGCAAACGGCGAGCAGGCTGGCTCCGCTGCTCCAGGGGTTGTCGCTCGCGTGAGCGGGCGCCGGCCTCATCGTTTGCGGCCAGTCGTCATGGACTTCTGAGTCCGTTTCTGCGGTTTCCGTTTCACTTTCGACCTGCGCGCAGCATTCGCGCTTGCGGTCGGTCCCGCCATCCACGACATTGATCCGAAAAGCGCGGTACGCCATGCCGCCCCTGGATTTCGAGGAGACGGAATTCGTGGAACACGAAGTCGACTACCTGATCGTCGGCGCCGGATCGGCCGGCTGCGTGCTCGCCAACCGGCTGAGCGCCGATCCGCGCAACGCCGTGATGCTGCTCGAAGCGGGCGGCGAAGACAACAACCCGTGGATCCACGTTCCGGTCGGCTACTTCAAGACCATGCACGACCCCGCGCTCGACTGGTGCTATCGCACCGAGCCGGACGAAGGCGTCGCCGGGCGGCGGATCGACTGGCCGCGCGGCAAGGTGCTCGGCGGCTCGAGTTCGCTCAACGGCCTGCTCTACGTGCGCGGACAACGCGAGGACTATGACCGGTGGGCCGCGCTCGGCAATCGCGGCTGGGGTTACGCCGACGTCCTGCCCTACTTCCGGAAGTCCGAGGACCAGGAGCGCGGCACGAACGCGTGGCACGGCGTGGGCGGCCCGCTGAAGGTCTCCGACCTGCGCTTGCGCCGGCCCATTGCCGATCATTTCATCGCGGCCGCGCAGGACATCGGCATTCCGTTGAATCAGGACTACAACGGCGCGGTCCAGGAAGGCGTCGGCTACTTTCAGCAGACAGCGTTCAGGGGCTTTCGATGGAGCACCGCGAAGGGCTTTCTCAAGCCCGCGCGCAAACGCAGCAACCTGATCGTCCAGACCGACGCGCAGGTTTGCCGGGTCCTTTTCGAAGGACGCCGCGCGGTTGGCGTGGAGTATCGGCAGGGCGGCGTGCGCAAGCGCTCGCGCGCGCGGGTGGAGGTCATTCTCGCTTGCGGCGCGATCGGCTCACCGCAGATCCTGCAGCACTCGGGCATCGGTCCCGCGCCTGTCTTGCGCAATGCCGGCGTACCGGTGCTGCACGAACTGCCCGGCGTCGGTCAGAACCTGCAGGACCATCTGCAGGTGCGGCTCGTGTTCCGCACGCGCGAACGCACGCTCAACGACGAAGTCAACCATCCGCTGCGCAAGGCGTGGATCGGCTTGCAGTACGCGCTCTGGCGTACCGGGCCGCTCACGCTGGCCGCAAGTCAGGTGGCGGTCTTCACGCGCTCTAACCCCGACGTCGACCGTCCGGACATCCAGTTCCACATGCAGCCGCTGAGCGCCGACAAGCCCGGCGAGGGCGCGCATCCGTTCTCGGCCTTCACGGCGTCGGTCTGCCAGTTGCGGCCATACAGCCGCGGCAGCGTCGAGATCCGCTCGGCCGATCCGCTCCAGTATCCCGCCATTCACGCGAACTATCTGTCCGATGCGCGCGACCATCCGGTCGTGACAGGCGGCATCCGCGTGGGCCGCCGCATCGCCGCCGCGCCTTCGCTCGCGCCGCACATCGTGTCCGAGTTCGTGCCGGGCGAGCAGTATCGGAGCGACGCCGAATTGCTGGACGCGGCGCGCCGCTTCAGCCAGTCCATCTACCATCCCGCGGGCACCTGCAAGATGGGCAGCGACGCGATGGCCGTCGTTGACGACCGGCTGAGGGTGCGCGGCCTCGACGCGCTGCGCGTGATCGATGCGTCGATCATGCCCGAGCTCGTCTCGGGCAACACCAACGCCCCCGTCATCATGATCGCCGAGAAAGCCGCCGACATGATTCTCGAGGACCACGCAGCCCATGCCGCCACGCAACGGGAGTGCATGGCAGAGCAGGCTTGACGGACGCAGCTTCGCAGGACCTGCAGGACGGCAATAACCGGCAACCGGAAGGATACCTTACGAAAAACATGTGCATTGCACGCGGCCGCGCCCGCCGTTCCATGGCGAGGCGCGCCCAACCAAGGAGACAGCCATGAACGCATTGCCCCGCACCGACGCACGGCAGATGAGGCGCGTGGTCGTCGCGAGCCTGATCGGCGCGACCATCGAGTGGTACGACTTCTTTCTCTATGGCGTCGTCGCCGGCATCGTCTTCAACAAGCTTTATTTCCCGGGCGGCGATCCCCTCGTTTCGACGATGCTCGCCTACGGCACCTTCGCCGTGGGCTTCCTGAGCCGGCCGCTCGGCGGCATTGTGTTCGGCCACTTCGGCGACCGGCTCGGCCGCAAGAGCATGCTCGTCATGACGCTCTCGATCATGGGCGTCGCCACCGTGCTGATCGGCACGGTGCCCACCTATGCGCAGATCGGCCTGTGGGCGCCCGCGCTGCTGCTCATCCTGCGCGTCGCGCAAGGCCTCGGCCTCGGCGGCGAATGGGGCGGCGCCGTGCTGATGTCGTTCGAATACGCGCCCGAGGGCAAGCGCGGCTTTTATGCGAGCATTCCGCAGATCGGCCTCGCGATCGGACTCTGCCTCGCCTCGGGCGTGGTCGCGATCCTCTCGTCCGCGCTCAGCAACGAGCAGTTTCTCGCCTGGGGCTGGCGCCTTGCGTTCTTCCTCTCCTTCGCGCTCGTGGCGATCGGCTTGTATATCCGCCTGCGCGTGCTGGAAACGCCCGAGTTCGAACGCGTGAAGCAGCAGGGCGCCGAGATCCGCGTGCCGATCGCCGAGGTGCTCGGCCGCTATCCCGGCAACGTGCTCGCGGGCATGGGCGCGCGCTTCATCGACGGCGTGTTCTTCAACGTCTTCGCCGTCTTCACGATCGCCTACCTCACGCAGACGCTCAAGCTCTCGCGCACCGACGCCCTGCTCGCCGTCATGGCCGCCGCCTTCACGATGATCTTCACGATCCCGTTTTTTGGCCGGCTCTCGGATCGCGTCGGCAGAACGCGCATTTACTTCTGGGGATCGCTCTTCACGGGGTTCTCGTCGTTCTTCGGCTTCTGGCTCATGAAGCACAGCGGCGGCTCGCCGGCGCTCCTGTGGATCGCCGTGATCGTTCCGCTCGGCGTCATCTACGCTTCCGTCTACGGGCCCGAGGCGGCGCTCTTCGCGGAGCTGTTCGACGCGAACGTGCGCTACTCCGGCATTTCGTTCGTCTATCAGTTCTCCGGCATCTTCGCGAGCGGCATCAGCCCGATCATCGCGACCTGGCTTTTGCAGCGAAACGGCGGCGATCCGTGGCTCATCTGTCTCTATACGATGTTCGCGGGCCTCGTGAGCGCGCTTTCGGCCGCCTGGGTCGGGCGCCGGCACCTTTCGCGGCAGCGCATGGCCATGAGCGGGGCGCGCTGAGCATGGCGCCCGGACGTGCCCGCATGCGGACACGAAAGGCGAGCGCGGCGTTCAGTTGCGCGCCGCCACGCAGCATGCGCGCAGTCCGTCTCGCAACTTCGCTTCGGTATCCATATCGATGAATCCGATGAAGACGACGGCAGGCTCCATGGTTTGCGCCTCGTGGCCGTCGTGCGTGGCCGGCGTCAGGCGCAGCCGGCGCGCCGCGACCTGGCACACGCGCATGCCGGCGCGCCCTTCCGCGTCCATGACGCGCACGAAGCCCTTCGCGCGCAGGATCGTGCGCGGCAGCGCCTTGAGCCATGCGCGCAGGCGCGCCTTGTCCAGCACGTCGGGCGCGGCAAGCGTCAGGCTCGCGAACGCGGGGAATTCGCGCGCGGCCGGGCCGGCGGGCCGGCGCTGCCAGCGGGCCGCATCGGCGAGCGCGCACCGCTGGGGCACGCTCGTGTCGAACAGCAACGCAAGCGGCACGCGCCCATGATCGGCTGCCACGACGACGTCCGTGGGCGCGAGCGCGCGCACGTCCGCAACGGCCCGCTCGCGCTCGGACAGCGCGACCAGATCGAGCTTGGTGACGATCACCGCGCTCGCGCTGTCGATCTGCTGCTGGGCGACGGCACCCACGAGCGGGTCGGCGAGCGTGTGCACGAGTTCGAGCGCATCGGCGACTACGAGCACCGCGACGAGCCGGAACGCGCCGTTGAGCAACCCCACCTGGGCGATCTTCGCCGGGTCCGACACGCCGCTGGCCTCGATCAGCAGCAGGTCCGGCCGCTCGTCGCGCGCGGCCACGCCCAGCGTGATCGCATGCAGCGCCTCGTCAACGGTGAGCCGCCCGGCTTCGCCGAGCACGCGGCCCGACGCCGTCTCGCGCCGCACCGCGCACCATGCCGTGAAGAGCGGGCTCAGCGCCGTGATGGGGGCGTCCGAATGCAACGCATAGGGAATGCCCATGCGCTGCGCCGAGCCGGCCGGGTCCATGCGGTTCGCGCGGTCCGGGCCCATGGTCTGGCCGTAATGCGCGTCGCCCCAGTAGTAGATGTGATTCGCGAAGAAGTTCACGCACAGGCCTGGCGCGCGGATGCGCCGCAATTGCGCCGCATCCGCCATCTGGCAATGCTGCAGCGTGTGCCGGTGATCGGGGCGCGGATGCCGCGCGAGCAGCGTCGCGAGCGCGTCGAGCACGACCTCGGTCGCTTCATCGCCGTTCGTATGAATGTGCAGTTGCAGCCCCGCGCAGTGATACGGCTCGAACACCTCGACCAGTTGCGCGGGCGGTATCAGCCACAGGCCGTTCGGCTGCCCGCCCGCGTAGCCGGGCCAGCGCACAGGTAGATGAACGGCATGCCAAGGACATAGCGGTCCTGCATGGCCACCCAGGGCAGCATGCCGATGACGCCGAGGTACGGCAGGCCGATTCCGATCAGATACCTGAGCATCCTTGTCTCCTTTCCCGTGCAAAGCCGTCGATCGTTTTCCGGTTCGAGTATCGGCCGTCAAAAACCGGGGCGGCTAGTGCCAGATGCGGACTATCGTTGAGTCCAATGCCGGGGCCGGCGCGCGTGGGGCCGCCGGGCGGACCGCTTTCAGGCGACGCGCCGATAGCTGCGATAATGAACGCCGCCCCAGCCTCAAACCCCACCCCAAGGAGCCACTGTGAGCCAATCCTCACCCTCTTCCTCCCCGAATCCCGTACGCCGCGTCGCGTTCCTGGGCCTCGGCGTGATGGGCCATCCGATGGCCGGCCATCTCGCGAAGGCCGGGCTCGACGTAACGGTCTACAACCGCACCGCTGAGAAAGCCGCGCAATGGGTCGCCGAATACGGCGGACGCGCTGCCGCGACGCCGCGCGAAGCGGCGCAAGGCGCGCAACTGGTGCTCGCCTGCGTCGGCAACGACGACGATCTGCGCAGCGTCACGCTCGGCCCCGATGGCGCGTTCGCCGGCATGGAGCGCGGCACGCTGTTCGCCGACCATACGACCGCCTCGGCCAACGTGGCGCGCGAACTCGCGGCGGACGCCGCCGGGCATGGCCTGCATTTCATCGACGCCCCCGTCTCCGGCGGCCAGGCGGGCGCCCAGAACGGCAAGCTCACGATCATGTGCGGAGGCGAAGCCGACGCCTTCGAGCGCGCCAGGCCGACGCTCGCCCACTACGCGGCGGCCGTGACGCTGATCGGCCCGGCGGGCGCGGGCCAGCTCGCCAAGATGGTCAACCAGATCTGCATCGCCGGCCTCGTGCAGGGACTCTCCGAGGCCATCAACTTCGGCGAGCGCGCGGGGCTCGACATGACGCGCGTGCTCGACGTGATCGGCAAGGGCGCCGCCGCGAGCTGGCAAATGGATAACCGCGGCAAGACGATGATCGCCAACGAATTCGACTTCGGCTTCGCGGTGGACTGGATGCGCAAGGATCTCGGCTTCTGCCTCGACGAAGCGAAGCGCAATGGCGCGGCGCTGCCGGTCACCGCGCTCGTCGACCAGTTCTACGGCGACGTGCAGCGCCTGGGCGGCCGCCGTTTCGACACGTCGAGCCTCATCTGGCGCTTGCGCAAGCTCGACGCCGGCGCATGACGCGTACCCGGACGGCGTGCGCGGCAGCCGTTGCCGCCGCGCACGCCGTCCGGGCGCCGCCGGTCCGCTGCGCGCCCCTCCGGGTTCAGCGCCACCAGCGCAGCGGCCGGCGCAAGGTGTGGCGCTCCAGCCGCACCGTGGGCACGGCGTCGAGGAACGCGAAGGCGCCGGCCTCCTGTGCGCCCATGAGCCGCTCGCGCTCCTCGTCGGCCTCGACCGTGCGGCTCGTGTCGATGAAGAGCGCCGCGACGATGCCGAGCGCCAGCAGTCCCGCCGAGATCGTGAAGGGCACGCTGTAGCTGCCGGTGCGCTCGATCAGGTAGCCGAACGCGACCGGCGAAACCATGCCCGCAATGCCGAAGCCCGTGTTCATCATGCCGCCCGCCGTGCCCGCGTACTTGCCCGCGATATCGAGCGGGAGCGTCCACAGCACGGGGTTCGTGATCTCGAGAAAGAAGAACGATGCGGAGAGGAAGAGCACCGCGACCATCGGGTTGGAGACGGACACCATGGGCAGCAGGAAAGCAAGCGAGCCGCCCATGCCCACCACGAGCACCGCGCAGCGGGCGAAGCGCAGCCGGCCGGTCCACTTGAAGAGCCGGTCCGAAACCACGCCGCCCAGCGTGTCGCCCACCACGCCGGCGAGCAGCGGCAGCGCCGTGAAGAGCGCGAGCTGCTTGAGGTCGAAGCCGCGCGACTCCTTCAGATACGACGGCAGCCAGGTCAGATAGACCCACAGCAGCCAGCCATAGCAGAAGTCCACGAACGTGACGAGCCACATGCGCCGCAAGAGCTTGCGCCAGGGCGTGGCCGCGTGTTTGGCGCGCTCGCAGTCGCCACGTCGATAGCCGATCTCGGCGGTCTCTTCAGGCGTGACGCGGCGGTTCTGCTCCGGCGAGTTCGTGAACACGAAAAGGTAGAGCAGCGTCCACAGCAGGCTCGCGATGCCGAGCAGGATGAACGCGTCGCGCCAGCCGCCCGCGGCCACCACCGCGAGCACGAGCGGCGGCGTGACGGCGCCGCCGAGGCGCGCGAAGCTGTGCGTGATGCCTTGCGCAAAGCCGCGCTCGCCCACCGGCATCCAGTAGGTGAAGGCGCGCGTGGCGGTGGGAAACGCGCCGCCCTCGCCCACGCCCAGCGCGAAGCGCAGCAGCACCAGCATCGCGACGCCGCCGGCAAAGCCCGTGGCGAGCGTCGCGGCCCCCCAGATCAACGAGAGCACGGTGAGTACGAGCTTGGGGCCGTACTTGTCGGAAAGCCAGCCGCCGACGATCTGCATGACGGCATACGGATAAGCGAACGCGGAAAACACGAGTCCGAGCTGCACCGTGGTCAGGCCCATTTCATGGCGGATCAGCGGACCCGCGACTGCGATGTTCACGCGATCGATGTACGAGATGAAATACATCAGACACATGACCGCGAGAATGATATGGCGCGTCTTCACGCGCTGCGCGTGCTGTTTCATGTCGTCGTCTCCTGAGTCTCTCGTTTTTTGGCGCCCGGCCGGCGCGGGCGCGGGGCAAGCGCGCAGGCGGCCGTCAGCCAGGGGCGGGCGCCACGAGCTTCAAACGCTGGACCTTGCCCGAGGGGCCGCGCGGCAACTCGCTCACGAAGCGGAACTCCCTCGGGGTCTTGTAGCGGCCCAGCTCGCGCAGGCAGTGCGCGCGCAGCTCGGCCGGGTCGGGCGCGCCCGGCCAGTGGGCCTCGCGCGGCACCACGAACGCGACGATCTCCTGCCCGTAGGCGGGATCGGGCACGCCCACGGCCGCCGCGTCGAGCACGCCGGGGTGGCGCAGCAGCGCCTCGTCGATCTCGCGCGGCGCGATGTTTTCGCCGCCCTTGATGATCAGTTCCTTCGAGCGGCCGTTGATGTAGAAGTAGCCTTCGTCGTCGCGATAGCCGAGATCGCCCGTGCGCAGCCAGCCGTCGGAGGTGAACGCCTTCGCGGTGTCCTCGCGGCGCTTGTAGTAGCCGCGCATGATCTGGTTGCCGCGCAGCACGATCTCACCGCACTCGTTCGGCCCGCACTCGCGCCCGTCGCGGTCGATGACTCGCGCCTCGCTGCCCGAGGGCAAGCCGATGCTGCCGATGCGGCGGCGCGATACGTCATAGGGATTGCTGAAGACCGGGGCGGCGGTCTCGGTCATCCCCATGGTCTCGATGACGCCGATGCCGAAGCGCGCCTCGAACGCGCGGTGGTGGTCGGCGGGCAGCGCCGCCGAAGCGCTGCGGCAGAACTTGAGCGCAGAGAGGTCGAGCCCGCGCGGCTCGTCGCCGTTGAGCAAATAGGCGACGATGGTCGGCACCACGTTGATCCATGTGCAGCCGTAGCTCGCGGCGTCGCGCCAGAACGTCCGGGCCGAGAAGCGCTGCGTGAGCACGACCGAGCCCGCGTGCCAGAGCGGCGCGAGCAAGGTCACGACGAGGCCGTTGATGTGATAGAGCGGCAGCGAAGCCAGCACGCGGTCGTCGGGGCCGAGGCGGTGTTCGAGGCTGATGTTGCGCGCGTTCGCATGCAGGTTCTCGTGGCTGAGCAGCACGCCCTTCGGCGCGCCGGTCGTGCCCGAGGTGTACATCAGCAGCGCAATGTCGGCGCCGTCGCATTCTGAGCGGGCCGGGTCGCTCCTGTGCCCGGCGTCTGCGCGGGTCGAGGCGGTCGAGGCGGTCGAGCCAGCCGGGGCGTCGGCCGCCGCCGCTTCGAGCGCGAGCAAGGCCGGCAGCGCGACGGCGTCGGGCTGCGTTCGCACGAGCGCGATTTCGCGCGTCACGCCCCGCGCGCGCAGCGCGGCGAGCGCCGTCGCGAGCGCATCGCTGGTCTGGGCGCTCGCGAAGATCATCCGCGTATCCGAATGCTCGACGACGTAGGCGAGCTGCGACGCCTGGCAAAGCAGGTTGAGCGGATGGGCGATCAGTCCGCTGTACATCGCGCCGAGCAGCAGCGTGGCCGTCTGGATGCCGTTGCCCATCAGAACCGACACGACGTCGCCCGGCTTGAGACCCGCGTCGCGAAAGCGGATCTCGAGCGCGCGGCAACGCTCCAGCAGCGCGCCGAAAGTAAGCGTCGCGCCGGCGCTGCCCGAACCGGCGCCCTCCCCGGCCCCTTCGTCGGGCGCGGCCAGCAAGAAGGGCCTGTCCGGGTACTGCGCCGCGCGCGCTTCGATCAGCGCGCGGATCGTCGCGGGCGTGCTCATTGGCCGAACCTCCGGAAATAGTCGCCGAGCAACGCATCGAGCGCCGGAACCTGCTCCGCGATCGGGTACGCCACGCGCGTGATGTTCAGGTAGTGGCGAAACCCGAGATTGTCCGAAAAGTTATTGCGCCCCCACGTTCCGCATCCCATCGAGAGCGAGAACGGCAGGCCGTTGTCGAAGTTGCCGCCCGTCGCGAAGCAGTGCGCCTGATTGACGATCACGCGCGCCACCGGCAGCGTCGAGCCAAGCGTCACGGCTTCGTGCGGCTCGCCCGTGTGCAGCCCGACCGAGTGGCCCGCTCCCATGTGGGCATAGAGGCTGTGTACGGCGTCCGCCGCCGCGTCGAAATCGCGCGCGCGGTAGACCGTCAGCACAGGCGCGAGCTTCTCGCCCGAAAACGGATAGCCGGCCCCGAAGCCGGTTTCCTCGACCATCAGGAAGGCGGGCTCGCGCGTCGCCACTTCGTCGAGGCCCGCGGTGCGCGCGATCTGCGTCGCGGATTTCGCGGTGCAGCACGCCGACAGCTTGCCGTCGGTCCACATCGCCGCCTGCAATTGGGCTTTTTGCCGCGCGTCGAGCAGCACGCCGCCGCAGGCGGCCAGCTCGCGCAGCATGGCGTCGTATACCGCGTACTCGATCACGGCACTGTTCTCGGACGAACAGCTCGTTGCGTAATCAAAGGTCTTCGAGGCCGCGATCTTGTGCGCCGCCTCGCGCAGGTTGGCCGTGCTCGTGACGATGGACGCCACGTTGCCCGCGCCGACGCCGAAGGCCGGCGTGCCGCTGGCGTAAGCCATCCGCACGTTCGCCTGCGAGCCCGTTGCGACCACGAGATCGGCCTCGCGCATCAGCGCGGCGGTCGCCGCCTTGCCCACCGGCGCGGGCAGCATCTGCACGAGCGCCGGGTCAAGCCCCGCCTTTTCGAACTGCGCATGGATGAACCCGACCAGCGCTTCGCACGCGCCATGGCCCTTCGGCGAAGGCGCGACGACGATCGCGTTGCCGCATTTGAGCGCGTTGATGATCTTGTTCGCCGGCGTCGCGGCCGGATTGGTGGAGGGCGTGATCGCCGCCACCACCCCGACCGCGCGCGCGATCTCGACGATGCCGCGCGCCTCGTCCCGAGCGATCACGCCGCAGGTCTTCTTGCCGTGCAGGTCGCGCAGCAGCCCGAGCGTCTTCCGATAGTTCTTGCGAAACTTGTCGCCGGCGTTGCCGAGCCCCGTGTCGCGCACCGCCAGCTCGGCAAGCTCGCGGTTTCGCGAGGGCTCCATGATCGCCCATGCCGCCGCCGCAGCGGCGGTATCGAGCGTTTGCTGTCCAGCGGACCCGAAGGCCTGCTGCGCGGCCCGCGAGCGCGCGACGAGCGCGGAGATCTGCGCCGCGTGCACGTCGGCCTCGCTTGCGCCCGCGCCTTCGACAAGGATGTCCCTCACATTCATTTGCGGCACTCCCGATAAATAATGGCGGTACCGCCAATCTATTCATCGGCGTGCGGGCGCGAGTCCCGATTCCCGCGAATTCGGTGACGGACGGCGACGCAGACGCGGAACACGCGATTTTCGGGACTTTCTTTAGTCCCGAAAATCGCGTTGCGAGATGCACAATGGTGCTACGCAGTCGCGCGAGGTTGCGCCGCGCGGCAAGCCGTCGGCCTGGCATGGGCTTGCGCCGAGCGCCACGAGCCGCAGCGTGCAAATTGACAGAGGAGACAAGCGTGTCCACATCGAACCAGTCGAATGCGGCGGCCGTACGCGCATTCCGCGTGCTGGAAACGCTCGCCCTGGCGGGCCGTCCGTTGTCGATGATGGAGCTGGTGCATGCGCTCGATCTGCCCAAGCAGACCGTGCACCGGATACTCGCCCAGCTCACGGACGCCTGGCTCGTCACCCGCGGCGCCCACGACAAGCTATACGAGTGTTCCGCGCGCGTGAGAATGATGGCGGTGAACGTGCTGATGCACGCGGGCCCCGCCGCGGCGCGGCACGAGCTGCTGGAGCAGCTCGTCGAAAAGATCGGCGAGACGTGCAACCTGACCATGCTCGCGGGAAACGACGTGGTCTACGTCGACCGCGTGGAGACCGAATGGCCGCTGCGCATGCATCTCCAGCCGGGCTCTCACGTGCCGCTGCACTGTTCGGCAAGCGGCAAGCTGCTGTTGAGCTTTTTGCCCAAGGAGCGCCGCGAGCGCGTGATCGGCAGGCTGCCGCTGCGCGCCCATTCGGAGCAAACGATCACCGACCGCGACGCATTGCGCAAGGAACTCGCGGTGACGCGCCGCCGCCAGCTCGCGATCAACAATCAGGAGCATCTGCAGGGATTGATCGCGATCGCCGTTCCGGTGATGCTCGACCGCAACCGCGCATGCGCGGCGATCGCGGTCCAGGCGCCGGTCGGGCGCGTCGCGCTCGACGACCTGCTCGCGTTCGTGCCCGATCTGAGGCGCGCCGCAGCGGAAACCGCGAAAACATTCTGCCAATGAAGGACGACGGTTCGCGCCCCGGCTTGCCCTCTCCCGCTACGGACGCTGGTAGTAGAGATTCTGGGGATGCCGCGCCTCGGCAAAGAAAAACCAGCGTTCCGCCACCAGTCCCGCGTACTGGATTGCTGCCGCCGCGCAAAGCAGCGCGAACGACAATCCGACGGGGCGAACGCTTCCTCCAATCGCAACCAGGCAGAAAGGCGCGAGAAACGCCGCCAGCAGGAACGTCCACTTGATGCGTGCGAGCGCACGCGGCGTCCTGCCGTGAAAGAACTCGCGCAGGTTGAAGGCCCCCGCCGTGAACCCGCGCGACTTCTGCTCGACATGCGCCGCGCGGATACCGGTCGCGCTTTGCACAGTCGATTTCGGGCGAAGCCGTGCATTGCGGAAGAGGGAGGCCGTGCGTGACGCGCAGCCTGCGAGCGTCAACCCGCATGCGCAGATGGCGAGCGGCACCGTCATCGCCGGTGTGAATCTGGCGGCGCAGGCCGTCGCGAGCGTAAAGCCGGATGCGCAGCCAAGCAAGATGAAATTGACCAGCGTGAGCGGCGTCGCCCATTCCTGAAGAAAACGCAGGCACGCGTAGATCATGGCGGTGCAGACGAACAGCAGCAGGCTCGCGGCGACCGCCACGCCCCCTATCGCGAGAGAAAACGAGGCGCCGGCCAGGTGCGCCAGGCCGTAAGCGAAGGTGCAGGCAAGAAAAGCGGGGAGACAAAGGCATTCCCTCGAAAGCCACGAGGTGCGCCACATCGCAACGGCCCGCCATGCGCGCTCGGGATGGCCGAGATGGAAGAACGACGCGACGAGCCCCAATGCGCCAAGCGCGCATGAAAGCCCCGCGCCGACGACATAGAACACGGCGGGGACCGCAGCCGTATCGCCAAGGCCAAGCCGCAACGCCAGCTCCACGCCGACGAGCGCGATCAGCAGCCCCTGGCCCGCGCCGCTCAGCGTCGTGAGAAACACCACCGAAAATGCCGGGTTCATACCGTTCTCCACACTTCGATTCAGGCGCGACAGTCAAATACGCGTAGCGGCCGACGCCAGATTGAGCACGCCGTGCTCCGCCTGTGCTTCGACCGTAGCGGGCGCTTCTTCGCCCGAGGTCTTGCACGAGCACGAGCCGCTGCCGCAGGACGTCACTTTCTGGCGCGGCAAATAGTGATTCGACGGCCGCGTGCCCCACTCCGGCATCAACGGGTAGCCGCCGCGTTCGCGGATCGCCTTCGACACGATCGACCCGGGATCGTGAATGTCGCCGAAAAGCCGCGCCGAGGTCGGACACGCCAGCACACACGCGGGCTTGCGATCGCGCTCGGGCAGCGCTTCGTTGCCGATGCGATCGGCACACAGCGTGCACTTGGTCATCTCCCTGCGTGCCTCGTCGATTTCGCGCGCGCCGTAGGGGCAGGCCCACGCGCAGTACTTGCAGCCGATGCAGCGGTCATAGTCGACCAGCACGAGGCCGTCTTCTTTGCGCTTGTAGCTTGCCCCGGTCGGACAGACGGGAACGCACGGCGGGTCCTCGCAGTGCAGGCAGGACTTCGGGAAATGAATGGTGTCGGCAAACGGAAACTCGCCGGCTTCGAACGTCTGCACGCGGTTGAAGAACGTGCCCGACGGATCGGCGTCATACGGGCGAAGATCGGCGAGACTGCCCGCCTCCCCCGAGGTGTTCCATTCCTTGCAGCTCGTCACGCACGCATGGCAGCCCACGCAGACGTTCAGATCGATCACGAGCGCCATCTGTGTCATAGCATGCTCTCCGTTTCGCTTGCGTCGTTTCGCTTGCGTCGTTTCATTTGCGTTGCGCGGCCTTCGCGAGACGCGCGGCGAATTCGCCGCGCCCCGCGAAGTACGTCTGCACGACGCGATGGATGAGGCCGCCCGCTCCCGTGCCGGTCACGCCGGGCAGCGCGGGCATGGGCGCGAACTGCGGCAGCGTGTGGTCCGCGTGTGCCTCCGCCGGGTAGATGCGCACCCGCACGTCATACCACGCGGCCTGCCCCGTCACCGGATCGGAATTCGAGGTGCGTGCGTGGTCTGCCCGACCGACGGGAATCTCGTCCGCGATCAGGTGGTTCAGGAGGAAGCCGCGCTGCGATTCGTTGGCGTCGGGTCCCAGATTCCACGCGCCCGCCGACTTGCCGATCGCGTTCCATGTCCAGACCGTGCCTGGCTCGACCGCTTCGCTATGGCGCGCCACGCAGCGCACCTTGCCCCATTGCGATTCGACGTAGATCCAGCCGCCGTCCTCGATACCCTGCGCCGCCGCCGTACGCGGATTCATGTACAGATAGTTCTCGCCATGAATCTGCCGCAGCCAGGCGTTCTGCGAGTCCCACGAGTGGTACATCGCCATGGGCCGCTGCGTGACGGCCGCGAGCGGAAAGCGCGCATGATCGGTCGCGTCGTGCTCGAGCGGCGGATACCAGAACGGCAGCGGATCGAAGTACCGCGCGATTCGCGCGCGCAAATGGTCGGGCGGCTGGCGGCCCTTCGTCTTTCCCTGCGCGGCGAGCCGGAACTTCTGCATCACGTCCGAATAGAGCGCGATCACGATCGGTTCGTTGAACTTGCGAAAGCCCTTTTCCACGGCGAAATTCAGGTAGGGCCCGTTGCAGTTGCGCATGTACTGCAACGATTCGGGCAGCGCGTAGTGATAGACGCAATTGTGCTTCGCGTATTCCTCCCACTGCCGCGGGTTCGGCTCGCCAACCAGCGCCTTCTCGCCCTCCTTGCCGCGCCAGCCGATCAGGAAGCCCACGCCCGAGCCGGGCGCCGTCTGGTGATTGACGATGAAGTCCGGATAGTCGCGGTATTTGCGCTCGCCTTCCGGCGTCGTGAAAGCGGGCAGTTTCAGGCGGCCGGCCAGTTCGACGAGCACTTCCTGGAACGGCTTGCATTCGCCGGTTGGCGGCACGACGGGCACGCGCACGGAATCCACCGGCCCGTCGAACTCGGAGATCGGCCGGTCGAGCATCGACATCGCGTCATGGCGTTCGAGGTAGGTCGTATCGGGCAGGATCAGGTCGGCGAAAGCGGTCATCTCCGACTGGAACGCATCGCACACGACGATGAACGGAATCTTGTACTCGCCGTTCTCGTGCTTGTCCGCGAGCATCTTGCGCACTTCGACCGTGTTCATCGACGAATTCCACGCCATGTTGGCCATGAAGATCAACAGCGTGTCGATAGGGTAGGGATCGCCGCGCCACGCGTTCGTGATGACGCTGTGCATCAGGCCATGCACGGCAAGCGGGTACTCCCACGAAAACGCCTTGTCGATACGCACGGGCTCGCCGTTGGCGTCCACGAAGAGATCTTCCGGCGCGGCGGGCCAGCCGAGCGGACCGTTCGCGAGCGGCGTGCCGGGCTTCACGTCATCGGGGCTGTTGGGTGGTTTTGCCGAGGGCGGCACGGCGCGCGGATACGGCGACTTGTGGCGAAAGCCGCCGGGCCGGTCGATGGTGCCGAGCAGCGACATCAAAACCGCGAGCGCGCGTATCGACTGAAACCCGTTCGAATGTGCCGCGAGACCGCGCATGGCGTGAAATGCGATGGGCGCCCCGGTCACGGACGCATGGGTTTCGCCCCATGCGTCGGTCCATTGAATCGGCAGCGTGACCTTGTGATCGCGCCCGACCTCGGCCATTTCCTGCGCGAGCCGGCGGATCGTGCCAGCGGGGATGCCGGTGATGTCCGACGCCCACTCCGGCGTGCACGCGGCGACCTGTTCGCGCAGCAGTTCGAACGAAGGCGCGACTGGCGTGCCGTCGGCGAGCGTATAGCGCCCTTCCAGCGCGGGACGCACGCCCGGTGTGTGATGCAGCACTTCGCGCCGGCCTGCCGCGTCCCACCACATGTGATTCTGCGGAAAGAGCGGATTGCGCGCTTCAGCGGCGCTGTCCTGAACGAACAATCCATAGGTGTCGCTGTCGGGGCGCATGTCGAGCAGCTCGCCCGCATTCGTGTAGCGTTCGACGAACTCGCGGTCATACGCATTGCCTGCTATCAGTTCGCGCATGAGCGCCATGAAGAGCGCGCCGTCCGTGCCGGGACGGATCGGCACCCATTCGTCGGCGATCGCCGCGTAGCCGGTACGGATCGGATTGATGGCGATGAAACGGCCGCCTGCGCGCTTGAACTTCGAAATCGCGATCTTCAGCGGATTCGAGTGATGGTCCTCGGCGGTGCCGATCATGAAGAACAGCCTGGCGCGGTCGAGGTCCGGGCCGCCGAACTCCCAGAACGAGCCCCCAATCGTATAGATCATGCCCGCCGCCATGTTCGCCGAGCAAAAGCCGCCGTGCGCCGCATAGTTCGGGGTGCCGAACTGTTTGGCGAACAAGCCCGTCAATGCCTGCATCTGGTCGCGGCCCGTGAACAGCGCGAACTGCCTGGGGTCCGTCGCTCGCAAATGGGCGAGGCGCTTTTCGAGCAGGTCGAACGCGACTTCCCAGGAGACCGGTTCGAACCGGGCGCTGCCGCGCGCCGCATCGGGCTTGCGCAGCAGCGGTTGCGTCAGGCGCGCCGGCGAATACTGTTTCATGATGCCCGACGAGCCTTTTGCGCAGATCACACCCTGATTGAGCGGATGCTCGGGATTGCCGTCGATATAGCGCACTTCTCCGTCGCGCACGTGCACGCGAATGCCGCAGCGACAGGCGCACATGTAGCATGTCGTCGTCTTGACCTCGAGCTTTTCCTTCTGCGTGCGGGGCTTATGGTCCATCACTCCTCCAGATCCGCCTGCGATGTATGCGGTACAAACGATGTACCGACAGTGAATATCGTATAAACGGGCGGCAACGAGGAAAACTCGCAATTTGCGATCTCATCCATCGGCACGCGTGATAGTTGCACGCGGAATGCGTCGATGGCATTCGGGTGCGCGGCGGGAACGGGTCGGCCGCCCCCTTCGCACGGCATCGGAGGGGGCGCGGGAATGTACGAAATATGAAAGGATGGGCCTGGCCGGCCCACCAGGAGGAACGAAAAGCCGACCCCGCAGGCCGCCATCTTCAAAGATGGAACCGCAACACCCGCATCTGAACAACGGCGGGCAGGCTCCAGTGCGGCCGCCCGGCCCTATTCGACTTCTTCTGCGGGCGCGCTATCCGAACGCACCTTCTGGCGTGCCAACAGGAAAATGCCGGCTTCGATCTGCGCGAGCGTCCGGCGCGGCTCGTCCATGGCCACCAGTTCGTCGCGCAAACGGGTCAGTTGCTCAATGAACAGCTGATAGCCGGCGGGATTCATCGCGTATCCGAGCCCGAGGCTCAAGACCTCGTCGAGCACGGCGAACCTGTCCGGTTCGAGATGGCGGAGGTGTTTCGACGCGAACGAAACGCTCAGCCCCTTGATCGTGAGCCCGAGCGCGACTGCATCGTGCGGCCCGAGCGCGCGCACGCTGGTAAGCCAGTGATGGATGCGCTGCCCGAGAAGACCGCGAGGATAGTGGCGCTTGAGATTGCCCAATACGCGCGCGCCGCGGCCCCAATGGCAGACGTCGGCGGAAAACGCGAGCGACGCCTCGACGGTCGGCGGCGACAAGGCGAGGTACTGCCTGCCCTTGGCCTCCATGTCCACGATTCCCGAGTCGTCCCGGTAGTTCTGCTCGATCGCGCTATCCAGCGCATCGATCGTCGTGTGCAAGATGCCGAGCGTGACGACGGGCGAGTCCGCGCGATCGGACAGCGTGCGCATCACCCCGTCCGGGCTCAAGTAGGGCAGCTTGTCGGACACGTGACGCAGATTTTCCGCATCACACGTTTCGCAGAACTCGAACCACTGCGTTACGCGCATGGCGTCGGCAGACCATTGCGGATGCTGTCCAAGACTTTTGATGGCGTCCTTTATCGTCCGCCCGTTGATGCGCGCGAGCGGCGCGCTGCATGCAGCACAAGTTGACATGGCTGGTCACAAAAGAAAGGAACACGGCCCGTATTAACGGCTCCTGCGCCGCGGACTTGAGGCGGAACGCGGCGTTGCAGCGCGCGGCTAGATCTCTTCCGTGACGGCTGCCTGGAAGGCCGCCTCCGGCGCGTGGCCTCGCTCGATCGCCTTGATGATCTGCTCCTTGATTTCATTGCCGAGGCGATTGGGATACAGGGGGCTGCCGCTCGCCGCGTCGGCGCGCCAATGGGCCATGAAGACCTTTTCCGCTTCCTGCCGGGACCTCCTGACGAGCTTCAACGGCTTTTGCGCCGCCGCGCGCCATTCGCTCACGTGAATCGCCCAGTCCTGCTCGCAGCTTTCCCAGTCGAATCTCGCCACGCGCAGCTTTTCGTCCTCCCAGTTGCCCTTGTACCCAGGCCCGGGCCGTCCGCTTGCATTGACCGCCAGGCACGCGAGATTCGGCAACGCATGCCTTGCGCAAAACATCTCGATCATCAACAGGCGCTTGCCGATCGAAAGCGGAATCGCGCTCTGCACGAGTTCGTCATTCGGATACCCGGTTTTTGCGCGCTCGACGAGCTCACCATAGCGGATCGTCGCGCCCGGTCGTTCGCGCGCCAGTTCGAGCAAATAGCGGTAATAGATTTCCCCGAGGCGAACGTCGTAAGCGGTAGTTTTCATGTTTTCCGTGTTTTCGTGACAAACACCATTATGGTGGGAATTCGACTGGAAGCGGCGGCCCGTCACACGAACCCAATCGCGGCCGGTCGAACTTCCTTCATCGCACATTCTTTTTCGAGCGCCTCGACAAACGCTTCAGCCGACGCGAGCGCCAGAAACCGCTGGCGCCGGGCGACCGCCGCGAAATCGCCGGGCGTGAGCGTGCCGAGCCGATCGAGACGCGAGCGCAATCCCGGACCGGCCTGCGGCAGCTCCAGCGCTGCGAGCTGCCTCTCCAGAAGACACCAGGCCTGCTCCGGCGCGAGATAGTCGAACTTGACCTTCAGGTCGAAGCGGCGCAGCGCCGCCGGGTCGAAGTCGACGATCAGGTTCGTCGACGCGATGAAGATGCCTTGAAAGCGCTCCATCTGCGTCAGCATTTCATTGACTGCGGTCACTTCCCAACTTCGGGCGGCGCCGCGCCGGTCGCGCAGGAAGCCGTCGACTTCGTCGATCAGCAGGATCGCTTCTTCATTCGCCGCTTCACGAAAGGCGCTTGCGATGTTCTTCTCGTTCTCGCCCAGCCACTTCGAAAGCAGGTCCGATGCACGCTTGACGATCAGCGGTGCGTCGAGACGTTGCGCCAGCCATTGCCCAAATGCCGTCTTGCCGGTGCCGGGCGGCCCGTACAGGCACAGGCGCCCCGACCGGTGCGCACCCAGTCCGGCCGCGACCGCAACGAGATCGCTGTCCGCGCGGATGAACGCGGCGTCGTAGGTCTTCGGCAGGCACGCGCGCTCGCCCGCCTCGACAAGTTCCTGGGACTGGGCCTTGAGCGTGCCGTTGATCAGCCGCTCCATGGCCGCGCCCGCCCGCTCGGCGCCGAGTTCGTCGCGGATCGTCCGCACCACCGAAGCGACCCGCGTGACCACGGCGGGCGCCAGCACCTCCGATCCGGCAAGACGCTCGATAGCGGCGGGCTCCAGCAGGTCGCCGCTCGTCATCCCGATGATCTTGCAACGCTGCCGCTTCGGCGGCACCGGCAATTCGATCACCATGTCGAAGCGGCGAATAAAAGCGTTGTCGAGACAATCCACCGAGTTCGAAACCCAGAGTGCCGGCACGCGGTTGCTTTCGAGCATGCGGTTGATCCATGCCTTGCGCGCCTGCGCCGTCCCCCGGCGGCGCCAGGCGTCGTCCCCATTGAACACGTCTTCGACTTCGTCGAACAGCAGCAGCGCGCGGCGCTCGCCGAAGAAACTCTGCGCGGCCCGGAACGCCCGCAGGCGCGCGTCGCCGTCGACCGGGTCGCCGTCGTCGTCCTGGCTCGCCACCTCGAACAGCTCGCAACCGATCGTCTGGGCGAGCGTCTTCGCCAGCTCGGTCTTGCCCGTTCCAGGCGGCCCATAGACGAAGATGTTCACGCCCGCGCGGCCGGACTCGAGCGAGCGCCTCAGGTAGGGCTGAAGCACCTCCAGCCACTCGCCGATGTGCTCATAGTCGGCCAGCGCAAGCCGGGCCGGCGAAGCCGGCACAACCGTATCGCGCAGCAGGTGAAGCGGGTCCGCGTCCGACGTCCGCATGTGATCGGCGAACGAACCCGAAAGCAGATCGAGCCGGTGGTCCAGCGTTCCGTTGCCGATCATCGACAGCGACACGAGGCCGGACCGGGCCAGCAGGTTCCGCGGGCCGAGGCGGCGGCGGATTTCGTCGGCCGGAAGATCGAGAACCACCGAGAGCGTGTGGAATACCCGCGTGAACGACAGCGCACCGAGCAGATCCGATGTTTCTTCCAGCACGGACTCCGACTTGAGCATCACGACGAACTCGAGGATCTTGCGATCGGTGCGCGTCAACCCCACCAGCGCTTCGAGGCGGTCCAGGTTCCGTGCAAACGTGCCGTTACCGGCGAACTCGGGCGTCGTGCCTTCCATTTCGCGGTACAGCCGGCGCAAATGCGCGGCGACGCGATTCTCGTCGGACTCGCCCCGGTCGTCGCCTTGCAACGCGTGCAGCGAGAAAATGTCCGCCAGTTGCTCGACCCGCAACGAACCACGCCGCATGCCGTTTCGCTGTCCGCCCAGCGGCACCAGGAGCCGCAGCAGCCACAACTTCACGACAGGGTCGATCATGCTCGCAGCATTGCGGCAGATGGCGGTGGTCCGGCGTCTTTTCATAAGCAGCGTCTCTCCAGTTGACGAAAGGATTTTGCCGCCGCTTCGAGACAATCTGTGTCCCGAATCCGCGTGACGATGAACGGGAAACCCGGTTCCGCAGCGGTAGCCGCGTTGCGCCCTGCCGTGCCAAAATAGCCCGCGAGCGGAGACATCCTTTGTCCCGCACCCTGTCCATCAACCGCTCATGGCCAAAAACGACTCCGATATCCTTGCCGTCCTGCCCACCGCGCGAAGCCTGCAAAAGTGGGCGACCACGCCCGACATAGCCACCAGACTGCGCAGCCGGGGCATTACGGTGAATCATGTGAAGACGGTTCAGCGCAGGCTCGAACTCATGCTCGACCAGGGTCTCGTCACGAAACGCAGGCTCAGTACCGCAATCGAATGGCAGCGCAACGAAGGCGTGAGCGGCATCGCGGCCAGTTCCGGTTCCCTCATGACTTTCGACGAGGCGCTCGCCCTTCAGGTACTACGGCGCTTCGCCTCGCGCCAGATCCCGACACTGGTCAGCACCGCGCTCGATGGACTATTCACCGTGTCGAAAGAAAGGCTGACCAAAGGCGAGCGTAACGAAGGCCGCCGCCATGCCAGGTGGGACCGAAAAATTGCCGTCGTGGACGGCGCTTTCGAACGGATTCGCCAGCCCGTCAAGGAGTCGATCTTTCAGCAGGTATCGCAGGCGCTGTTTGCCGAGCAACTGCTGGAAATGGACTACCGCGCGAGCGCGCAGACGGTCATGCCGCTCGGGCTCGTCGAGGCGGGCGATCTCATCTACCTCGTTGCGCAGGTACCGGGCAAACCCGCTGCCGTCATGTATCGGCTCGACAGAATGGAGCGGGCGCAGGCCACGGACCGGCCCTTTACGTATCCCCGCGACTTCGCGCTTTCCTCGTATGTGAACAAGGAACGGAAGTTCGACTTTTTCCCGAGGGGCAATGCGCAGGTCGTGCTCCGGTTCGCGCCCAACGCCGCGCACGGCGTTCTCGAAGCGCCGCTCTCGCGCGACCAGACGTTCGAAACCGACGACGCGGGGTTCGTCACCATCAGCGCGACGGTCATGCTTAGTGAGCGCCTGCGGTGGTGGATACGGTCTTACGGACCCTATGTGGAAGTGCTTGAACCGCAGGACCTGCGCCAGGATTTCATCGCGGAGGCGAAAGAGGCGTTCAACCTCTATTCAGACGCCGGCCGCGTCAAGCCCTCGACTACCTGACGGTTCGCCAGATCAGGGGCGCGAGTTGATTTCCCGTTCCGACGATCTGGAACCGGCTGCCCCGGGTTTGGCCGGCCTTCGGATCATATTCGCCGACGCGATTGAAACGGGCATCCCGGCCGACCTGCTTGCCAGTCGAATCCGTTTCGATGCTGCCGATGATCCTGAATTGCCTGTCTCGCAGGTATTGCGTGCTCATTCGAATCATTTAATGGTCCTTATCGAATTCGCGGCGCAGCGAGATCGAGAGAGCTGCATGCACGTGGCCCACGTCCAGCATCGCACCCCAGTCACCGTGCAGACGCCGATGAAGTTCGATGAACAGCGGGCTGGGG
Organism: Paraburkholderia lycopersici; assembly: GCF_900096975.1. Classification (GTDB taxonomy): domain Bacteria; phylum Pseudomonadota; class Gammaproteobacteria; order Burkholderiales; family Burkholderiaceae; genus Paraburkholderia; species Paraburkholderia lycopersici. Next base: position 64,528 of record NZ_FMYQ01000011.1, on the reverse strand, counting down.
CATACGTCGGAGAGCGGCGCTGCGAACCTGTGCTTGCCACGCCGCGCCGATGCGCCGCCAAACCGGTCGCCGGCTTCAAGCGTTGCGAGCGCCACGTCGAAGCGGTTTTCGACGCCCCGATTCCCTGCCCCGAACCGATAGCGCAACTGAACGCCGGAAAAAACGAAAATCGATGCTCCGGAGATTCGCGCGGCGCACTCGCGAATCCACTGTTCGATTTCGAGCAAGCGTTCGTTGAGCAAGCGAAGGTGCGCCAGCTCTCTCACGGTCATGTCGGCCAACGAGCGATTACGGCAGTCCGATACGGTCATGCGTTCCTGGATAGCAGTGACGATATGTGCATTTTGCAGACGTATTCGGACAATTTATGTCCCGTGCAATAGTTTGCAATGCAGAGCGTCTATTCTCCGGCAGGCCCGAATCGACGCCCGTGCCGGCGCCCGCCGCGATCAGGAGCGCGTCGGCGCCGCGAACCCATGCGGCCGCGCGTGCGATCGTTTGCGCCTCGCCCCAAAGAATCTTTCTCCTGCATGAGTGCTCCTTTCTCCCTGCCGGACGCAATGCGGCGCCTCGCGCAACGGTCGTTTTCCGCCGCAAGAAGGGGGATCGAGGGACAATTCATGTCCCGGCAGCACCCGGACCGTCCATGGCGACGCGGAAGGGAAACCGACTGGCGACCAGGACAGCAATTGTCTCGTCCGTCGCGCAAACTGCAGGGATCGCTTATCAGAAGAAGCAAAATGACAACGATTGCAGGCACGCTGGAATGCGTCGACGTGGCGTACGCGCGGACCGCGCGTTATCGCCGGCGAGGACAGGCAGCACACCACCGCGCGCCCCGCTACGGGGTGCGATTCCGTTTCGAGGGGCAACCGCCCCGGGAAGCCGAGGTCGTGCCGCATGCCTCCCCGCTCATCGTATGGCGCATTCGCGGCAGCAAGCCCGGCGACGTCGTCGAAATCCTGCTCGGCCCGGACGGGCGCAGCATCGTCGAATGGACAAACCAGACGCAGGAGAAGCTTTGGGAAACGTTATGCGCGTCAGGCTGCTAGCGCGAGCGGCTCGTTGCGCGATGCCTTCACAACCAGACGGGGAATGAAAACTGGAACAGCCACAATCACTGAATAGCGAATTCGACCGCCTTTCGCTCCGCCTCGACCATATCTTCCATATCGATTCGATGCTGACACGCGATGGTCTGCCCGAAGCGGTCCGCGAGGTGCTCAAACGCGACTTCCGCGAAATCGGCGAAACGCTGAATCGCAGGAACGCCCTTGGCGGCAATCAGGATCATGCCAGCGACGCGCTGCACCTCGAACGGACGATTCGGGCGCGCATCGAGGAAGCGCCAGGCACCTTTGGCTGGCTGGTGCAAGCGAGTCAGCGTGAATTTCGCGTGGAGGACAACGGCGAGCTTCACTTCCCATGGCAACCGGTCCGAACGGCGTGGATTCATGCGCCGACCTACGAGCGCGCGGTCGGCATCGCTTGCGCGTGGGCCGAGGACTATTGTCGGCAAGCGTGGGGAGAAGGCGACCAGGACGCATGCGAGAACGATTGAACGCGGCCGGGGAGCCGCTGTTCGACACCCGGCGCCGTCGCCCCTGCTTCAAGCCACCAGCCGGTCGCCGCCCTGCATCGCCCCGTTCGCAGCGCGACCGGCGTATTGCACGAGGGCGCAAAGCGTGTTGACGAGCGCCATCTGCTCAGGCGTCGAGCACGGCACGGTCAGCAGGTCCGGGCACGCGACCAGAATGGCCAGCGCCTTCGCGCGCGAGATCGCCACGTTCAGCCGGTTCTTGCTGAACAGGAACTCGATGTCGCGCGGCAGGTAGTCGGCATTGGACGTGGCCATCGACATGATGACGACGTGCGCCTCCTGTCCCTGGAACTTGTCGACCGTGCCCACGCGAGCACCTTCGGGCAACGCGAGCTTGAGCCGGTTGACCTGCACGTTGTACGGCGCGACGACCAGAATGTCGTCCAGCGTCATCGGCACCGTGCGGCCGCCCTCGTCGCGCGTGCCGCTGAGCAGATCGCCCACCATGCCGGCAATCTTCGCGACCTCCTCCTCGCTCGACTGTGCGTTGCCGTCATGCCGCACCGGCACGTAGCGAATGCCGTTCATCGGTGCGGGCTCGCGGCCCTCGAACGGAACAGTCACCTCGCGCGACGCCGTTTCCGGCGCGGCGGTCAGGCGGCCGTCATACACGGCATCGGAAATGAATTCGCAAACGCGCGGATGCATGCGGTAGGTCGTCTTCAGGAAGATGCCCTTGTCCGCGGGAATCGAGGCGACGCCATCGAGCAGGTAGTCGAGCATCGAGTCGCCCGAACGTCCCGGGTGCGCCCCCTTGCCAGGCTGCGCCAACTGCATCTGGTCGCCCAGCAGAACGATGTTCCTGGCGCTCATGCCAACGGCAACGAGGTTCGCGAGCGCCATCTGCCCGGCTTCGTCGACGAACAGGTAATCCAGCGACTCGCGCAGTGCTTCCTTTGCAAAGAGCCAGGACGTGCCGGCAATCAGCTGATGGGCGCCGCTGAATATTTCGTCGTCCTTGTTGACGTCGGCGATCATGCTGCCTGCCAGCTCCGTCTCTTCGCCATTGGACTTCTTGACGCCCGAAAAGACGAACTTCGCGGCCGCGGCGCGCGCCTCCACCGCCCGCAGGAGATTGTTGATGGCGTGATGACTGTTCGACGTGACGCCGACGCGCTTGCCCTGCCGAAGCAACTCGACGATGATGCGCGAACCCGTCCAGGTCTTGCCCGTTCCGGGCGGCCCCTGGATGAACAGACAGGTTTCGTCCATGTCCGCGACGATGCGGATCGCCTGCGGCAACAATTCGGCCGCTTCGTCGATGAGCGCGGTCCCCGGCTCAATACCCCGGATGCGAGGCGTTTCGCGGCGAAGCAGCGCATGTACGGCGCGGTAACCGCAGCCCGAGCGATGCACGTGGCCGGCGAAATGTTCGAGCGCCGTGCGCTGCGCATCGGTCGCGATGGGATTGCCGGGCCCGATGCCCGTCACCTCGTATGGATCGAACTGCCCCTTGACCGTAAACGACACGCTCAACCCATGCATATCGACCTGCAGTCCGGACAGCGGCTTGCCGGTCCGGGCGTTCGTCGCCGCAACGCCGGTACGCAGTTTGGTGTCCTGCGCGGGCACCGTGTAAAAGTAGCGGGTGGACCTGGCCTGCGCCTGCGGCGGACGCGTCGTGTCGTACGCCAGCCCGCCGAGGCATTCGGCATCTTCGACAAGTTCCGCCTGCGTCATGTCCATGCGATTGAACATGGCCCACCAGTCGGGCCTCGCCTCGCGCTGGTGGAAAAACACCATGTGCGCAACGAGCGCGCGATAGTGGTCCTCCGGCGTCCACTGCGCCTCTTTCGCCGGCAACGGCGCGAGCATCGCATCGACCAGCGCCTGCGCGCGCAGCACGTCCGGTTTCACGACTGGTGCGGCGCCCGGCCCGGCAGCGTCGTGCGCGACACGATTGGCCCACGGCATCGCAGCCGGCCTGAGACTCACCAGCCACTCGCGCAACTGGAACGTCGATTCGACGTCGTCGCGGTTGTAGCCGGCGATATCCTGCAGCAGACGCGCCGCTTCGCCTTCCTTGCCCGGCTCGCCGGCAAGCGCCTTCCACCGCTCGTAGAAAACGATGCTCGCGCCCGCATTGGTGACGTCGCCCGCGCGTGCGCCGCGGTAGAAGCGCTCGATGTACTTGATGGAATAGCTGGGCTCGGACACGCGAAGCGCCTCCCGCACGACCGCATACAGGTCGATGAGCTTGCCTCGGCGCAGCAGGTTGTCCACGGACGCTTCGCGCGTGCCGTGCACCGACATCAATTTCTTCAGCGCCGTGGGCTCGTAGGGCGCGTAGTGGTAAATGTGCGCGTCGGGGTACTGATCGAGACGTGCGTCCACGTAATCGATGAACTGCTCGAAAGCCCGCTTCTCCTGCGCCCGGTCGTGCGCCCAGAACGTGCGGAAACTGCCCGGCTGCCGGTCCACTTCCCATACGCCGAAAAGATACTCGAGGCCGCCGCTTTCGAGCGGATTGCCCTCCATGTCGAAGAACATGTCGCCCGCATCGGGCTGCGGCAGACGTTCGAAGCCGCGCGGACGAATGTCCGCCGGATCTTTCGCGAGCAGCACCTTGCGGCGCTGGCCGTCTTCGCGAAACTGGTCTTGCAGCCGCGCCTGCGAGCGCAGGCGCTCGAGCGTGCCGTCCGCGATACCCGGCACGCTCGTGCCGCACGGCAGCTTCGCCAGCGCGGCCAGGGTCGGCACCCCGGCGCCGGCGAGCTTGCGGGTCTGCACGCGCGTGATGCCGGCAACCTGCGAAAGGTGATCGTCCTTCTCGCGGCGCGCGTCGCAGAGCCGGCTCCAATGGCACTGGGCACATTTGTCGCACGGATCGGGATACGTTTCGACCGCGCTGGCATCGAGCGCGACGCGGGCGAGAAAGCGCGAGAGCGCCATATCGAAGTAGTAGCGGTAGTCGGCGCAACGATACGCCGCCTCCTTGTTCGAGCCGAGGACGATGCGCATGCGCTCCGGATAGCGACCCTGCGCCTTGGCGAGCAGGTGCGAATAGAACGCAAGCTGAACGAGAAATTTGCTGCGCGAGGCGAGCGCGAGCTTCGTGTCGACGGCTTCGTAACTGTAGTCGCCGAGCCATGAGGGCGTCGGACGCTTGACGAGAAAATCCGCATAGCCGAGCAGACAGCCGTCCAGGAACGCCGCCTGGTAAATAACGTCGAAGCCCTGATGCATGGCGTCGAGCGTCACCGCGACACGCGAGCGAATGTCCCGGCCGGCGTGGTCATTGACGTCGATGACGCGCCCGGACTGGCTGGTTAGCTCGGCAAGCCACGCCTTCTCGTGAGCGAGCCCCCGCTCCTGCACGAGCGCGAGTTGCTCGTCCTCGGGGTTGCGCGGCAGCGGCGTGACCAGGTCTGTCAACGCGAGGGTCGTGCTGTGTTCGCACTCGAGAAACGACACGAGATCCGATGCCGAATAAATTCTCTCCCCGTCCAGATGCAGCATTCGTCTCCCCCGTATTGTCCACGCACGGCGGCTATCATACGGCCAGCGAGGGCGCTCGATGACCCATCGACGCAATTTTCCGCGATGCGCCATCGGGAAACGGAACCGTGGCGTGGGTCCATTGCTAAAGAACCGGATGGAACTGCCGATAGCACGTTTGCGGCGGCTGTATCCCGAGCGCGGAACGTCGACTTCCGTTTCAGACAATCGAGCGAAATTACCTACTTTCGGACCATGGTTCAGACCTCCGACGCTTCGGCGACGATTCGCGACTATCAAGCCTCCATCGAAACGTGCCGGAAAGCATTCAACGACATCAACAATGAACCGACTCCGCGCGGCGCGACGCCCGCGGCGTTCATGGGAAATCAATCCGGGCCCGCCGACTGGGAGCCCTCCGCCTATCGAATCTTCAATGACTGGGGCGCCGCCGTCCTGAAACAGTTGAGCGAACAGAAGCGAAATGGCACCCTGGCCGGAACCTTCGGGTCGCAGGCGTCGTTCGATACGTTCCATCGCGAACTGGTTTCGTCGCTCGATGCGTTCTGGCTCGCTCGCGCGCACCCGGACTTTCCCGCAAGCCGCAGCCAGCTTCACAAGCTCGTCAATCTGTTCGTCAAATGGCTGCGCACGAAGGTGCCTGCCGAGATCCGCCCGCGCATCGAAGAACAGGCTCACACGACGCTCAACACGCCGACTCTCGCACGCGTAGCCGCACTGCTCGACGATCAAGCGCTGCGGTTCCCGGCCAACGAGGATTTTGACGGCTGGTACGCCGACACGCAGGCACGCATTCGTGCGTTCACCGTCGAGCATGGCGGGTCGCCCATCATCGTGGACGTGTGGTCACGCCAGTCCTATCTGGGCAATCCGGACGAGGACGCCTGAACGGGTTTCGCGTGCCCCATCGCCACGCGATGAAAATCGCAGAGGGAATCGCGAGGGGGCGTCATTACCATCGGAACAGGCGGCCGCATTGGCCGTACTGGTTACCCTGGCCGGTCGTCGCGAGGCGCTCAGTTCGCCCCGCCGGGCCGGGCGGAAGCCCAGACGATGCGGGCGCCTCCCTACGGGACATACGCGATAGGCCACGTAGCGAGCTGCTCATGCAAGGGATCCCTGCAACTCGCCATATGCCGTCTCACGGCGCGATTGTCGGATTTTTCGATTGCGCGTTGTCCGCTTTCATTGCCGGCCCGGCCGTCCGGCCGGCCGGCAAAAGATCCGGCGCGCACGCGAAACCGCCCCAGGTGTGCGACGCCAGAACGATCGCGAATGTCCGCCAGGAGCGATACTCGCTCGAAGTCACCCGCTGCTGGTGTATAAACCAGTCATTGCAACGGTCAAGGGCGACGCGCGAACGCTTGCCGCACGCCCTGGAGCCCCACGGTTTCGACGGCTCGATGAGCGCGCGCCATGATTCCCTCTGCCCGTTATACGTTCGCATTCGTCGTCAACGTTGCGTTGCCGGCGGCGGCATACTGGATAGCGCTACCTTCTTTAGGGATGCCAGGTGCGCTGGCCGTTTCTGCCATTCCGCTGCTCGCCTGGATGGGCCTTGACTTTCTGAGATTCCGGCACGTCGATGCGCTGAGCGCGATCGTTCTCGCAGGTATCGTCATGTCGACGCTCGTGCTCGTATCGGGCGCCGGACAGTGGTTGGGCGAAGCTCGTGAACCGCTGGTGAGCGGGATCATCGGCGCGCTCTTTCTGCTCTCACTCTGCGTGGAACGACCGCTGGTGTTTTATCTCGCGCGGTCCACGCTGGCACGCGAGCAATCCCGGCGAGAACGGGAGTTCGACGTGATGTGGGAAAACCGCCCGGCACTCAGGAAATCCATTCGCCTCATGACCGCCGTTTGGGGCGTGGGGCTGGTCGGCGAAAACCTGGTGCGGCTCGGGATCGCGGCCTGCGTGGACGCCCAAAACGGCCATCGGCTCTCGACTGTCGTCAGATATGCAACGTATGGCGGACTGACGCTATGGTCGATCGCCTACCGCCGCAGGTACATCAGGCAGCAGGCATGACGGCGTTAGCCATGCGGCCTCGATGGCGATCCGGTGCAGGTCACGCGTCGCCAGCGACGCCGAGCGCCTTGAGCCGCCGGTACAACGTGCGCTCACTGATTCCCAGTCGGGCAGCCAGTTCGCTTCGCTTGCCGCGAAAGCCGGTCGCGACCCTCGCGAGTTCGGTGTCGGAGAGCTTGCGCGGCAAGACGTAGCCCGGTGCCGACGCGTCATGAACGCGGGAGTCCGCTTGCTGCCTGAGAGCGGCCGGCAACTGTTCAGGCCGGATCACGCCGTCGTCGGCCAGCAGGCACGCGCGCTCGAGCACGTTGCGCAGTTCGCGGATATTGCCCGGCCACGACCAGGCGCGCAGCAGCGCGAGGGCGTCCGGCGAGATCGACGCCTTGCGCGGCGCGCGGTATTTCGCGGCCGCAATGCGCTCGAGGATGGAATCCGCGAGAAGCGGGATATCGTCGCTACGCTCGCGCACCGCAGGCAAATGAATGGGAAACGCACTGATCCGGAAGTAGAGGTCGGAACGAAACTGACCCGCCGCGACCATCTGCTCGAGCGGCTTGTGGGTCGCGGCGACGAGCCGGAAATCGGCGCGCTGCGTTTCGGTGCTGCCGACGCGCCTGAAGGTGCCGGACTCGATGAGACGCAGCAGCTTGACCTGGATGGCCAACGGCACGTCGCCGATTTCGTCGAGAAACAGCGTGCCGCCCTGCGCAGTTTCGACGAGCCCGTGTTTGCGGCTGCTGGCGCCGGTGAACGATCCTTTTTCGAATCCGAACAGTTCGCTTTCGAAGAGCGTTTCGGTTATGCCGGAACAGTCAACGACAACGAATGGCCGCTGTGCCCGGTCGCTCGCTTCGTGAAGCGCGTGGGCGAACAGCTCCTTGCCGGTCCCGGACTCGCCGAGCAGCAGGACGGGCAACATCGACGGCGCGACGCGCTGCAGGGCCGAGATCGCTTCGTTGAACGCCGGTGCCCGACCGACAAGGCCATCGGCGCTGGGTTTCGCCGAAGCGCCGCGGACCGTCGCCAAACGTTCGACATACGCGATGATCTCCGAGCGGGCGTCGAAGATCGGCCGCAACTCGACATCCACATGCTCCGGGCCCCGCGGCGTGTGATGAAGATGCAGCACGCGGTCCGCGCCGCGACTCTCGGCAGCGCGCTTCATCGGGCAGTGCTCCCCCGCCTGGTCGCAGGGCACGTCGTAATGGTGCGACACCTGGTAGCACCGGCGGCCGATATGCGCCTGCCCCTCCACGCCAAACTGACGCTGATACGCGCGGTTGGCCGCCAGGATCTCGTATTGCGGATTGAGCACAATGGCGGGCAGCGGATCGTGTTCGAGATACGACACCAGTGCGGCGACGTCCGGCGCCGTGTCCGGCAATGGCGTGTCGGGCGTCGTCAGGTCGCGGGCAGTCATGGTCGTCGGTCCTCAATCTCGCAGGCAATGCGTCAGGCTGCCAATTCTGCCACGACTGCCTCACGACTGCCATCTGGCAGCCACCGTGGCACCCCAAACGCCCGACTCCCGGCCCAATGCGGCGATCCACCCGATCGGCGGTTACAGGAAACCTATCGCGGATCAAGTGCTTACGATGAGGATCGTTGCGCGCGACGGACCTGGCACGATAGTTGATTTGTATTTCCCACGAAAACCAGAAATCTGCCATTCGCGAGGAATGACCATCATGTCCGCCAACTTTGCCGTCGAAGGATTTTTCGATCCCGCCACCTGGACCGTGAGCTATCTGCTGCTGGACACCGGGACGCGCCGCTGCGCACTCATCGACACCGTGCTCGACTACGACCCGAAGTCGGGACGCACGAATACCGCTACCGCGGACCGCCTCGCCGCACGCGTCGAATCGCTGGGCGCCCGTGTGGACTGGCTGCTCGAGACCCACGTCCATGCGGATCACCTGTCTGCCGCGCCGTATCTCAAGGCGAGGCTCGGCGGCAAGGTGGCGATCGGCGATCAGGTCACGCGCGTTCAGGGCGTATTCGGCAAGCTGTTCAACACCGGGCCGGACTTTCGCACCGACGGCTCGCAATTCGATCGCCTGTTCGCCGACGGCGAAGTGTTCCAGGTCGGCGATCTGGCGGTACGCGTGATGCACACGCCGGGCCATACGCCCGCGTGCGTGACCTACGTGGTCGGCGACGGCGCCGATCAGGCCGCATTCGTCGGCGACACGCTGTTCATGCCCGACTACGGGACCGCGCGCTGCGACTTTCCGGGAGGCGACGCGTCGACGCTGTATCAGTCGATCCGCCGCGTGCTGAGTCTGCCGCCGCAGACGCGGCTCTACATGTGCCACGACTACCAGCCGGGCGGCCGTGCCGTGAAATTCGAAAGCACCGTGGCCGAGGAGCGCGAATCCAACGTCCATGTGCACGAAGGCATCGACGAGGCGTCGTTCGTCGCCATGCGCACCGCGCGCGACGCCACGCTCGACATGCCCGTCCTGATCCTGCCTTCGGTGCAGGTCAACATGCGCGCGGGCCACCTGCCCGAGCCGGAAAGCAACGGCGTTTCATACATCAAGATCCCGGTCAACGTCCTTTGAGCGGCGCGCCGGGCAATAACGAACACACACGAGGCCAGCATGGAACTCAAGAAGCTCACGGACACTTTCGCCGTTTCCCCGCAAATCCGTCCCGCCGATCTGGCCGCGCTGCGCGAGATGGGCTTTCGCGCGCTCATCTGCAACCGGCCTGACGGCGAAGGCGCGGACCAGCCCACGTTCGTCGAAATCGAGCAGGCCGCGCAACAGCACGGTATCGAGGCGCATTACCTGCCGGTCGAATCCGGCAAGGTCAGCGATCAGGATGCCGAACGGTTTCGCGACTACCTGGAAACGCTGCCCCGCCCCCTGCTCGCTTTTTGCCGCAGCGGCATGCGATCGGCGACGTTGTGGGCGCTGGCGAGCGCGCCGAAGATGTCGCTCGTGGACATCCTTGCGGCGGGCAAACGCGCCGGGGTCGACCTGAGCGGGCTCGCGCGCCGCATCGGCTCGCCGCACGCGTCGTCCGAAGAACAGCACGACGTCGTGATCGTCGGCGCAGGAGCGGCTGGCGTCGCGACCGCCTCGAGTCTGCTCGCGCGCGCGCCGAATCTGGACATCGCTATCATCGATCCCGCCGACGTGCATTACTACCAGCCCGGCTTGACGATGGTGGGCGCCGGCATATTCCGCCCCGAAACCACGGCGCGCCCGATGGGCAGCGTCCTCCCGCGCAATGTCCGGTGGATCAAGGCCGCGGTGGCCGCGTTCGAGCCCGCCGCAAACACCGTGATACTGGAAGGATGCCGGGTCGTGAAATACCGCCAGCTCGTTGTCTGCCCCGGCCTGAAGCTGGACTGGAACGCGATCGAAGGATTGCCGCAGACGCTCGGCCGCAATGGCGTGACGTCCAACTACCGCTACGATCTGGCACCCTACACCTGGGAACTCGTGCAGGGTCTCAGGGGCGGCCGCGCGGTCTTCACGCAACCCACCATGCCGATCAAATGCGCGGGCGCGCCACAGAAGGCGATGTACCTTTCGTCAGACCACTGGCGTCGTACCGGCCGGCTCGACCAGATCGACGTCGAGTTCTACAACGCCGGCGCGGCGCTGTTCGGCGTCGCCGACTATGTGCCGGCGCTGATGAAGTACGTCGAGTCTTACGGCATCAATCTCAACTTCGGCTTTAACCTGAGCGCCGTCGACGGCGAAGCCAGAAAGGCGACCTTCACGCGCGCCCTTCCCGGCGGCGGCACGGAGACGTTCGAAACCGGCTTCGACATGCTCCACGTCGTGCCGCCGCAGAAGGCGCCCGATTTCATCCGCGTCAGCCCGCTCGCCGACGCCGGCGGCTGGATCGACGTCGATCAGACCAGCTTGCGCCACAAGGCCCACGAGAACGTCTTCGGGCTTGGCGACGTGACCAACACGCCGAACGCAAAAACCGCCGCGGCGGCGCGCAAGCAGGCGCCGGTCGTGGCGCACAACGTGCTCGCCGCCCTCGGCATGACGCGCGGAGCGGCGGGCTACGACGGGTACGGCTCATGCCCGCTCACGGTCGAGCGCGGGAAGATCGTGCTGGCCGAGTTTCTCTACGGCGGCAAACTCGCGCCGACCTTCCCCGCCTGGCTCATCGACGGCAGGAAGCCCTCGGGCCTTGCCTGGCTGCTCAAGGAGCGCATCCTGCCGCCGTTTTACTGGCGCGGCATGCTCAAGGGACACGAGTGGTTCGTGCAACCCCAGGTGGCCGACTGATACGCGCCCGCTTCTCGTGCCTCGAGGTGATCGATGCTGGTTTCGCTTTTTCTCGGCGCCGTGGTCGGCGCCATTCTCGGACTCACGGGCGCGGGTGGCGGCATTCTCGCCGTCCCCGCCCTCGTCTTCGGCATGGGCTGGCCCATGCAGCAGGCGACGCCCGTTGCGCTCGTCGCCGTGGCGGGCAGCGCGGCAGTCGGCGCACTCGAGGCGTTTCGCAAGCGCCTTGTCCGCTATCGCGCGGCCCTCTTCATGGCGGCAACGGGCGTACCGGCCACCGCGGTCGGCGCACACCTGGCGCGCGCCCTGCCTCAGCGGCTCCTGCTCGTGCTGTTTGCCGCCGTGATGCTCTTCGTTGCCGTGAGGCTCCTGCTGACCACGCTCAAGCACAAAGCCATGGCGCAGGCAGCGTCGTCGCTGTGTGTGGCGCACATCGATCCGGCAACCGGCCGCTTCGACTGGACCTGGCCTACCGCCATCGCGCTCGCCGCAACGGGCTCGCTAACGGGTTTCATGACCGGTCTGCTCGGCGTGGGAGGCGGCTTCATCATCGTGCCCATGATGCGCAAGCTCACTGACGTATCGATGCATGGCATCGTGGCAACGTCGCTGATGGTGATCGCCCTGGTCGGCAGCGGTGGCGTGCTCGCGACGACCATGCACGGCGCGGCGTTTCCGCTCGGCGTCGCCGTGTGGTTCAGCATCGCCACCGCGGCCGGGATGATTGGCGGCCGGGTGGCCTCGCATCGACTGACCGCGCACCACGTCCAATTGGGGTTCGCGATCATTTTGGTATGCGTGGCGTGCGGGCTGACGGTCAAAGCCGCCTTCGCATAGCGGACAGCGAAGTGGACCGCCCGCAATGGTCATCGAGGTTCATCCGGGCGCCTCGATAACCTGACGACTGGCTGGCGGCGCCATTTCGCCGAGTCCGCACGCGCGGCATTGACAGGAAATGCCGCCCTCAAAACCGATGCCGCAGCCCCAGCGCCACTACCACCTGGTTGCTGTTCGACGACGGCGTCAGCGAGTACACCGATGCATTGAACACCGCATTGCCCTTGCCGCCGCTCACGCTCTGATAAACGCCTTCGAGGTAAGCGTCGGTGCGGCGCGTGAACGCGTAATCGACCTGGGCCACGACCTCGTTCCACTTCGGGCGCGTTTGGCCGGTGCTGCTGTCGAAGCGCGCCATCGTGTAGGTATATTCGGCGGACAAACTCAACGCACTCGTCACGAAATAGCGGCCGTCGACGGAAAAGTTGTCGAACACGAGCGAACGCCCCTTGAGCGCACTCGTGCTGCCGCCGGCAAACACGCCGGTCACGTCGTCGGTCGCCGAATGTGACCACGCCACGCCCACCGAATGCGGCCCGAACGCGTAGCGCCCCGCAATCGCCCAGATCTGCTCGCTCCCGCCGGTGATGGTGGCCGAGCCGTCCGTGGTGGGCACCGCGCCGTTGGCATTGGCGCTGTTCGAGTCGCGATTGATCTTCAGATAGCCGGCCCCCAGACTGAGCGGGCCGTTCGCGTACCCAAGCCCCACGCTCCATGCGGCATTGTTGCCGAACTCACCCGGCGTGTTGGAAAAGCCATACATGGCGCCGAAGGTCAGGCCGCGATACGTAGGGCTTACATACTTGACCGAATTGTTGATGCGGATGTTCTGGATGGAATCGTCGTTGTCGTACGGATGCATCGCGAGGTTGCCCCCCCAGCCCGAACCCGATGCGCCGAGCGGCGTCACGAAGTTCAGGATCATGTCGTACTGGCGACCGAGCGTGAGCGTACCCAGGGCATTCGATTGCAACCCGACCCAGGCCTGACGTCCGAACATATCGACGCCCTTTTGCGAGAGCGCGCCCGTATTCGACGAAAAGCCGTTTTCCAGCGCGAAGATCGCGGCCGTGCCACCACCCAGATCCTCCCGACCGCGCAGGCCCCAGCGCGACGCGCTCAGATTGCCGCTCAACATCGACCAGTTGCTGCTTCCGGCACCTGGGCTGGCGGTACGCTGATTGTTGACGTAAGTGATGGATGTGTCGATGAGGCCATACAGCGTGACGCTGCTTTGCGCGTTCGCCGCGCCCATGCCCGCGCCTGCGAGGCAGGCCGCTACGGCAGCCTTGGTGACGACCGGAATGTACCGGCCGTGTGATCGCGATTCGAACCGGTTGAATGGACGGCTATTGTGCTTTTGGTTATATTCTTCGGAGCTCATGGAATATCGGCGTGTAGTGTGAACGGTCATGCGCTGTTGCGCCGCATCCTGGACAATAGAGGCGACACGCTACCGATTATTGGTCACGAGTTTATGTCCGATTAATACGTAAAATTGAAACAGTGCTCTTCCGTTTCCCATATTTCTGAAACGCTTCACAGAAAATATTGGTTCTGTTTTTTGGTCGCTTGTGACCTGCACGGCTTGTGTTGCCCCACCCGCCACCAGGGAATGGCCGCGATGAATCGCGGTCCATGCGCATGGCGCGGATGAGATCGGCAATCCGCCCTGGAGCGTCTGCCGATTTCCGTCAAAGCGTCAGCAGTCCCCGGGACAGGCCGTAACCCGCCGCGACAGCAGCGATGAGGACGACGGCGAATATGCCCCTCTCGACATGCGTGAATATCTGCTGACCGGACTCGCGCCTCGCCTTGGCGAACAAGACGGCGCTCGGGGCATAAAGCAGCGAGGAAAGCAGAAGATATTTGACGCCGCCGGCGTAGAGCAACCAGACTGCGTAGAAAACGGAAATCGCTGCGATCAGCAAATCCCTGCCGCGCGCCTTTTGCGAACGTTCGTAGGTCTCGCCACGAATTGCGAGCAGCAACGCATAGGACGCCGACCAGAAATAAGGCACGAGAATCATCGAGGTGGCGAGATAGATCAGCGAGAGGTAGGTGCCCTTCGACACCAGCGTAATGAGCAGAAATGTCTGCACCATGGCGTTGGTCAGCCACAACGCATTCGCCGGTACCTGTCTCGCGTTTTCCTTGCGCAGGAAAGCTGGCATCGTGCGGTCCCGCGCGGCCGAAAAAAGTATCTCGGCGCACAGCATGACCCACGACAGCAGCGCGCCGGCCAGCGAAATGGCGAGGCCTATGCTCACGAGCACCACGCCCCAATGCCCGATCACGTGCTGGAGCACGCCCGCCATCGAAGGGTTCTTCAGGCCCGCGAGCTGGCGCTGGGTCAAGATGCCGAGCGCGAGCACATTGACGAGCACCAGCACGAGCAGCACGGTGAAAAAGCCGATCACCGTGGCCTTGCCGACGCTTTTGCGGTCCGCGGCCCGCGCCGAGAAAACGGTCGCACCCTCGATGCCGACAAAAACCCAGACCGTGACGAGCATCATGTTGCGGACCTGATCCAGCACGCCACCCAGGGCAGGATTCGTTCGCGCCCAGATATCGGCGGAGAATACGTCCAGCCGGAACGCAAGCAGGCAGATGAGAATGAACAGGACGAGTGGGACGATCTTCGCCACCGTCGTGATCTGATTGATGAAGCTTGCCTCTTTTATGCCGCGCAGCACCAGAAAGTGGACGCTCCACAGCAAAACCGACGCGCAGGCAATCGCGGGCAGGGTATTGCCTTCGCCGAATATGGGGAAAAAGTATCCAAGCGTGCTGAACAGCAATACGTAATACCCGACGTTGCCGAGCCACGCGCAGATCCAGTAGCCCCATGCTGAGGCGAAGCCCATGTAATTGCCAAATCCCGCCTTGGCGTATGCATAGACGCCGCCATCGAGATCCGGTTTGCGGTTTGCGAGGGTCTGGAATACCAGCGCGAGAGCCAGCATCCCGAAAGCGGTAATGACCCAGCCGATCAGAACGGCGCCCACGCCGGCGGAAGCGGCCATATTCTGCGGCAGCGAGAATATGCCGCCGCCGATCATCGAACCGACCACCAAGGCGACGAGCGCGCCCAGCCTCAGTCCGTTCGCGTCTTTGCGCTCGCCGGCGGCATCGAACCCGTGGGTAGCGTCGCTCATATCCGCTCCGTCTTCGCAGTGTCAGGCCCGGGGGCAATGGCATTGTTCGCGCGTGCCGTTGCGAAATCATTGTTGGCAGGAACGCGGGCAAAAGCAAGAAAAACGCGGCGAAGCAGGCAATGCGCGGGCTGTTATGATCGCGCTTTCACGTGCTGGAAATGCCTTCATGCAAGTACTGGTCGACGCTGACGCCTGTCCCGCGGTTATCAAGGAGATGTTGTTCCGGGCCGCGCGGCGGGCCGAAGTCCGGGTGACACTGGTTGCAAACCAATATCTGCGGACGCCGCCGTCCCCCTTCATCAAGTCGATTCAGGTGCCGGCGGGATTCGACGCGGCCGATGCGCGCGTCGTCGAACTGGCCGCGCAGGGCGACCTCGTGATTACCGCCGACATCCCGCTCGCCGCCGCGATACTCGAAAAGGGCGCGCACGCGCTCGATCCGCGCGGCAACTGGTTCACGCGCGACAATATTCAGGAACGGCTGACGATGCGGGACGTGATGGATCAACTGCGCAATGCGGGCATCGAAACGGGCGGCCCGGCACCCTTCAGCGCGCGCGACAGCAAAGCGTTCGCCGCGCAGCTCGACCGGTTCCTCGCGCGACACAGCACGCCGCCTCGCCGCGCCGACTGATGCCTCGTCGATACCGGGTCGATACCGGAAGCGCGCGGACGTCTGGAATCGTCGCGCCGACGGCGCCCCGCCGGACAGTTCTGCCACTCTCGCCGCCGACGCAGTCACCCCGCTGACCGACGCGCTCTCGCGTTGCGCCAACCAGCCCGGCAGCGCTAGCGTGGCCCCTTCGTTCCTGGCCTTCCCCCTCCTTTCGTTTTATTTCTTCGCCGTGTCGCGGCCCCCGCGAAGGTCACAGAATGCGCTGAACGGCTCGGGCGGAGTCAGTAATGTCCTGCCCAAAGCCCGCCACCGTGTTGCAGCCTGCCATGACGAGCAGTGCCCCAACCATCGACAACGCCACCATAAACCGCCCCATCGTCTTCAACTCCCCGAGCTCCTTTTCCGGTTCCGGCCGACAACACGGTTATCGGTCATCGGCACCGGACCTTTAATGATTCGAGACAGATTCCCGCGGCTTGCGTGCCACAAGCGACTTGTCCGGCAAGGGCGGCAGTCGACGATGCAAAGGCCATGGACCAGCGGGATCAAGGAACGATGGCATTGCAATCGAACAAGTCCGATTTCTCTGGTTTCGACAGGAACGGACAATTTTCCGGGCTGATTTTATAGAAGTCACATCCTGCTTCCGATAGCCTGACGCCGACCATTGCTGGAATCGGGATTCATGAAAGGTTATCAGGACGGCAAAAATGATCCGGCCCGCTGCGCTGCGGATCCGGCAAGCTGCTTGCAGCCATTGCGTATGCTGCGTCCGCGCATGCTGGACGCAGTCTGGGGCTTGCCATCGTGAAGGCGATGGTGTCGCCTCGCGCCAGGGCATAAAAAGGGCGCCTGTATGGACCCGCGCCTCCTGGCGTTCTACGCTCGCGAACTTCGCTACCTGCGCGCGCTCGCTGCGGAGTTCGGTGCCGGGCATCCGAAAATCGCAAGACGTCTGGGCATGCAGACCGGAGAAATCGGCGATCCCTATGTCGAGCGGCTTGTCCAGTCGGCGGCGGCCGTGAACGCGCGCACGCAGATGCGCTTCGACGACGAATTCCCGCGCTTCACCCAGGCACTGCTTTCCTGCGTCTATCCAAACTACCTGTCGCCCACGCCATCCGTCGCCGTGGCGCGATTCTATCCGGGTGGCAAGATGGGCGATCTCGTGTCCGGTCACCGCATAGCACGCGGCACCCTGGCTGCGTCGCGGCTTCCCGACGGCGAGAAAACGGCCTGCCAGTTTCGCGTCTGCCACGACGTGACGCTGTATCCGCTCGTCATCGAATCCGGAAAGCTGGGCGGCATTCCGCCGGACGTTCCCGGCATGGACCGCTTTGTCCCACCCCACCGGCGCGTGCGCGGCGCGTTGCGCCTGTGCATCCGCACGACCGGCGACGTTCCGATTGCGCGCCTCCAGGGCCTCGACCGGCTACCCGTGTATCTCGCGGGCGACGCGAAGATCGCGTCGCACCTGCACGAACTCATTCACACAGCGGCCGTTGCCACCGTGACCGGCGAGCCGGGCCGGTTCAGCGAGGGCACCGGCACATTCCACGTCGTGACGTCGAATGCCGTGGTCCAGGAGGGGATCGGGCCTGACGAAAGCGTACTGCCGCTCGCTTCGCGACAATTTCCCGGCCACAACCTCGTGCACGAATATTTCGCGTGCCCGGAGCGCTTTTACTTCTTCACGCTGACCGGCCTGCAGGCTGGTTTGCGCAAGGTCAGGGGTGACGAAGCCGAGATCGTGATCCTGCTGGACCGTCCTGTCGGCGAACTGCCGGATCGCGTCGACGCGTCGATGTTCGCGCTTTTCTGTGCGCCCGTAATCAACCTCTTTCCCTTGCGCACCGAAATCGTGCCGGTTGGCGGAAGTATGGCGGAGGTCCATCTTGTAGCGGTCGACAAGGCACCACTCGACTTCGAGCTGCACTCGCTGGACCTGGCGCGCGGACAGGTCAGCGAAGACTCGGACGTGCTCGAATTCCATCCGCTACACCAGGCGCTGCTCCACAACGAAGACGCTCACGGGCGTTACTTCACCGTGCGCCGTGAGCAGCGTCTGGCCACGGCCCAGCCCCGCCGGTACGGCACGCATGCGACGTATGTCAGTACGGAATCGTTCCTGTCGCTCGTCGGCCCCGGCGGAGAACCGTACGACAACGGAGACGACGGCGAGATCCATTTCGTTTCCGTGGACGCCTGGGTGACCAACCGCGACCTGCCGGGGCTGCTGCGCTGCGATGGCGTGCGCGACCTCCAGATGCGCCAGTCCGCCCCCGTCTCCAGTATCGGCCTCATCAGGCCGCCTGCGAGGCCCAGGCCCCCGTTCGCGCAAGGCCTGAAGGCCTGGCAGTTGCTGATGCAGCTCGACATCGACCATTCGGTCTTTGACGACCGGTATGACGAGCCGAACCCGGGCGAGGGGTTGCGCAGCTTCCTGCGGCTGTATCTGTCGGATGACGCCGTCGCCCTGCGCAGGCAGGTCGAAAGCCTCACCGCAGCGACGCTCACGCCGGTCAACCGCATCATCCCGAACCGGCAGCCTCCCGTCGCGCGGGTACTCGAATGCGGCATCACGTTCGACGAAAGCGGCTTCGATGGCGTGAGCCCCTATGTCTTCGGCCTTGTGCTGGAGCACTACCTGGCCCGGCACGTCTCGATGCATTCGTACACCGCGACCGTGCTCGGTTCGAGGCAGCGCGGACAGATTGCGCAGTGGCCACCCCGCCCGGGCACGCGCAGCGTGACGTAGGCAGGCCTTGCGCATGTCGGGCCCCATGTTTTCGCACGGCCGCAGCCGTGTCTTTGCCGAGGAGAGGACAGATGTTCAAACCGTTGCAGGCCCGGACCCTGAGCGTGGCGTCCGACGCGTTGCCGACCCGGGCCGGACAGGCCGTGCTCATCCCCCAACGCGTGCGTGGCGCCGAGGCGCTGGGCAACCTCTTTGACTACCGGCTCGAACTGGCCACGCTGGACAGCCCGACATGCAGGCTGTCGGATGCGCAACCGCTCGTCGTTGCCGACCAGCTAATCGGCAAGTCCATCACCATTTCGATCGAGTTCGAGGGCAAGGGCACCTTCGTGCCGGAGCTGCCGGGCAACCTCGGAGCCGCGAATGCCGGCGCGGGAGTGCGAACGATCGAAGGCCTGATTACCTCGGTCGCGAGTACGGGCAGCGACGACCGCCGCGCGTACTACGAACTCACGGTACGCCCCTGGCTCTGGCTGGCCACACAGAACTGCGAGAGCCGGATTTACCAGAACGTCAATGTCGTCGAGGTGACCGGGATGGTGCTCAAGGGCGGGCAGTACCCGTGGCCCCATAAGCTGCGGCTCGGCGCTGTGGGCCTGGAAAACAACGTCTATCCGCAGCGCGACTATATACGCCAGTATTGGGAGAGTGACTACGATTTCCTCACCAGAATCTGGCGCGAATGGGGGATCTACTACCTGTTCGATGGCATGACACTGGTACTGTGCGATTCGCCGGGTTCCCACAAGAAGCACAACAACGCGTACGACACGGTCCGGTATCACGCCCCCGACGGCAAGCGCATTGACGAAGAGCACATCCACAGGCTCACGGTCTCGCGGCAGATCACGGCGGGCGATGTGACGCTCAACGACTACGACTACACGCGCTCGCTCGGAAAGTTCGACGTGAACCAGTCGCAGTACAGCAAGTCGGCACTCGACAACATCGGGCAGTACCACTGGGGCGAATATTCGCAGCCGCTCGCGGGTGCCATGGGTCTGTCGGGCGAACCCAACGACTACGACACGGAAGGCGCATATCTCGCGCGCGTGCGGGTGAACGCACTGCGCTGCCGGAGGCTGCGGGCCTGTGGCTCGGGCAACCTGCGCGGCCTGACCACGGGCAAGACGTTCCGCCTTGAAGGGCACCCGCAGCGCGAAGTCAACACGGACTATCTCGTGGTGTCGACCTCGCTCGATGTGCGCAATCCCGACGAGATCACACAGTCGTCAGGCGAACCGGCGCAGTACCGGTGCGTGACCGATTTCGTGCTGCAGCCGGCCAGCGCCTTCTTCAAGAACCGGCTGCGGAAGAAACCCCAGGCTCACGCAGAAACCGCCGTGGTAGTCGGCCCCGCGAACCAGCCGGTCTGGCTCGATGGTTATGCGCGTACCAAGGTGTCGTTTCTTTGGGACCGTCGCAGCAGCCGGGACGAAAATTCGAGTTGCTGGGTGCGCGCGGGCCTGCCATGGCACGGCGGCCCGCACAGCTTCATCGCGGTGCCGCGCATTGGTGACGAACTGACGATCGACTATCACGAGGGCGATCCTGACAAGCCGTACATATCGGCGAGCAAGGTCAACGAATTCAACCAGCCGCCGTTCGACCTGCCGAAGAACCAGGCGCTTACGGGGCTGGTGAGCCATAGCCTTCAGGGCAACGGTCACAACTACGTGGTGACCGACGATACGCCAGGCCAGTTGCAGGTACAGGTTGCGAGCGATCAGGCCAGTTCGCGCCTCGTGCTCGGGTACAGCACGAGGATCGACTACGGCACAGGTCGCCAGCAGGCCCGGGGGCTTGGGTGGGAACTGGCGACCAATGCGTGGGGCGTGCTGCGCGCCAATCTCGGCATGTACCTCACGACCCAGGCCCGCGACGGCGCAGCGGGGCCGGCTAAGGACATGTGTGAGACGGTTGGGCGTCTGCAGATCGCACAAAGTCTCCACGACGCGCTAACGCAGGTTGCACAGAAGAGCGAAGCACAGGATGCGGACGGTCACCAGTCCGACATCGTGAAGACAATTGCGGAACAAAACGAGCAGATTCGCGGCGCGGGTAGCGACAGTAATACGTTTCCGGAGCTCTCAGCGCCACACGTTCTTATTGATGGCAAGGCGGGCGTGGAAATCACCACGCCTGCGACGGTTCACGTCGCGGCCCAGCAAGCAGCAATCACTACCGAAGGGCATATCGGGATTGCCGGTGGGCGCAGCCTGTTTGCAACGGTCCGCGACACGATCCGGCTCTTTGCGCAGACGTCCCCCATCCACCTCGTGGCGGCTGCCGGCGACATCGTGCTGAACGCACTGACGAAGTCTATCGTCGCGCGCGCACAGAACCAGATCCTGCTGGAAAGCGAAGACATCCTGCTACGTGCAAAGAAGTTCCGCGTGGAGGTCGACGGCAGTTTCCTGAACATGGACTCGGCCGGCATCGTCAGCGGCACGACCGGCAAGTTCCTCGCGCACGCATCGGTTCATGGGCTACCTGGTCCCAAGGACCAGATGGTTAGCCTCTCGCCAAAGCAGGTCTGCATCGAATGCCTGCTCAAGGCCGCTAAAAGCGGCTCTGCTTTGGTGCTGCGCTAATCGGAAAACGGACTTCATGCTGAAAAGGCAAATTAACCTTTACGGACGGCGAGCCATCGGACTACTGACGACTGCCCTGCCCTGTCTGTGCGCGTGCAAGCAGCAAGCCGCCAATGGGAAATATGACCGGATTGCGGGTGATCTCTGGGCCGTCTTTCTTCCGGGCGACCGTGTTCGCATCATGGTGGCGGACGGCAAGGAAGGCGAAAACGACCCTGATATGCGTGCGCCCGACAACGATCCCTATATTGCGCAGGGCGTGCCCGACGAGGAATGGAACCGGTTGTATCGCGACGGAGGTAATACGCAATGAATCTCGAATGGGCCGATCCAATGCCGGTGGGTGGGCGAGTGGCCGCTAGAACCGGGTCGCACAGGGCTCGTCCAGGCCGGTGTGACAAGTGGCTGTCCAAGGTTGACCCTGCTGGCCCCGGTTACTGCCGCCACACCAGGCTCGCCGCCCTGATTCTGGTCACTGCAATGCTGGCTGGCTTGAGCGGGTGCAAGGAACGCGCGAACCGGACTTCGTCGATTGCACCAGCAAAGCCGCCAGCCAGGCTGCAGATGGTCGACGCTCAAACGGCCACATTGAACTACGCACCCTGGTACGTCCACGAGTGGGGCATCGAGGGACCAACGGATATCGTGGGAGCTAACGACGAAAAGCCGATTGAAGGAACCGGCCCGCAGGCCTATCGCGCCGCCTCATCCGGCGACCCGGAGCACGGCGACGGCAAGTACTGCTGCATCAGGATTCCCGCCGTATGGCAACCCGATCTTCGACTGACGGTGCGCTGGCTGGTTGACAGGAAACAGGATGGCCTGAACCCGAACGCCTGGTACAAGGCGGAAAACGTAAGAATACCTAAATATGAAAAACCGGCAGGAGATGTGTGGGCAGTCTTCCTGCCGGATGGCCGGGTCCGCATCATGGTGCCGGACGGGGCGCACGGCGCCAATGATCCAGCTATCCGGCCGGGCGATGACGATCCGTATATTGCGCAAGGAGCGCCTGACGAGGAATGGGACCGGCGGTACGTTCGCGGAAGTGCGCTCTCGCCCATCGACTACGCGAATCTGCCGAAGCGGGTCGATATGGCCGGCGCCCCCACTTCAACGCTGAATTACACGCCCTGGTATATCCATACATGGGGATTCGAGGGACCGGCCAATATCGCGGGACGCGAGGGAAGGCAGTACGTCGGGGGCGGCGGCCCCAACGTCATGCCCGCCCGCTCCGGCGACAGGCCAGGCGGTGGCGGAAAGGAGACCTGCTGCAGCAATATTCCGGCAGTCTGGCAGCCGGATCTTCGCCTGACGGTGCGCTGGCTGGTCGACAAAAAGCAGGACGGCAAGACTCCTGGTTACTGGTACAAGGCTGAACATGTAAGGCTCGCCCGCTATGGGGAAATCCTGGGTGCCGTCTGGGCCGTGTTCCTGCCAGGCGACCGTGTTCGCATCATGGTGGCGGATGGAAACAAGTACGGCGGCAACGATATCAACAACCGTCCGCCCGACAACGATCCCTATATTGCGCAGGGCGTGCCCGACGAGGAATGGAACCGGTTGTATCGCGACGGAGGTAATACGCAATGAACCTCGAATGGGCCGATCCAATGCCGGTGGGTGGGCGAGTGGCCGCTAGAACCGGGTCGCACAGGGCTCGTCCAGGCCGGTGTGACAAGTGGCTGTCCAAGGTTGACCCTGCTGGCCCCGGTTACTGCCGCCACACCAGGCTCGCCGCCCTGATTCTGGTCACTGCAATGCTGGCTGGCTTGAGCGGGTGCAAGGAACACGCGAACCGGACTTCGTCGATTGCACCAGCAAAGCCGCCAGCCAGGCTGCAGATGGTCGACGCTCAAACGGCCACATTGAACTACGCACCCTGGTACGTCCACGAGTGGGGCATCGAAGGGCCAACGGATATCGTGGGAGCTAACGACGAAAAGCCGATTGAAGGAACCGGCCCGCAGGCCTATCGCGCCGCCTCATCCAGCGATCCGGAGCACGGCGACGGCAAGTACTGCTGCATCAGGATTCCCGCCGTATGGCAACCCGATCTTCGACTGACGGTGCGCTGGCTGGTTGACAGGAAACAGGACGGCCTGAACCCGAACGCCTGGTACAAGGCGGAAAACGTAAGAATACCTAAATATGAAAAACCGGCAGGAGATGTGTGGGCAGTCTTCCTGCCGGATGGCCGGGTCCGCATCATGGTGCCGGACGGGGCGCACGGCGCCAATGATCCAGCTATCCGGCCGGGCGATGACGATCCGTATATTGCGCAAGGAGCGCCTGACGAGGAATGGGACCGGCGGTACGTTCGCGGAAGTGCGCTCTCGCCCATCGACTACGCGAATCTGCCGAAGCGGGTCGATATGGCCGGCGCCCCCACTTCAACGCTGAATTACACGCCCTGGTATATCCACACATGGGGATTCGAGGGACCGGCCAATATCGCGGGACGCGAGGGAAGGCAGTACGTCGGGGGCGGCGGCCCCAACGTCATGCCCGCCCGCTCCGGCGACAGGCCAGGCGGTGGCGGAAAGGAGACCTGCTGCAGCAATATTCCGGCAGTCTGGCAGCCGGATCTTCGCCTGACGGTGCGCTGGCTGGTCTACAAGAAGGAAAAGAATACAGCGCAAACGTCATGGTACAAGGCTGAACATGTAAGGCTCGCCCGCTATGGGGAAATCCTGGGTGCCGTCTGGGCCGTGTTCCTGCCAGGCGACCGTGTTCGCATCATGGTGGCGGATGGAAACAAGTACGGCGGCAACGATATCAACAACCGTCCTCCCGACAACGATCCCTATATTGCGCAGGGCGTGCCCGACGAGGAATGGAACCGGTTGTATCGCGACGGAGGTAATACACAATGAATCTCAAATGGGCCGATCCAATGCCGGTGGGTGGGCGAGTCGCGGGAAGTGCAATGGCGTTCAGGAAAGGCAAGGCGCTTGTATGTGATCCCAAGGCATCGTGTCCACAGACGCTACACATCACGCTGTTCTTCGACGGGACGAACAATAACGATGCCAGGACCGGTCCCGATGGCAAGCCCAATCCATTCCGGGATTCACTCAGCAATACGCATACCAACGTGGCGCGCCTGTACAACGCGGCACTGGACATAAATGAAGAAGGCATATTCGCGTTCTACCTTCAGGGAGTCGGTACACCGTTCGGCGAAATAGGCGAGCCCGTCTACACGCCGTTCGGCAAGTCAATGGCGGCCGGTTTTTCCGGACGTTGCATATGGGCCTATACGCGCGTGCTGAACGCCATCTACCATGCGATTGCCACCGACAAGACACGGGGCCTCATTTCCCTCGCCGATGCCAGAAGAATCTGCAACGCGGGAAGCGACGGTGCCGTCCTGGATCTGGCCGGCCATATCGACCGGCTCGGTCTCGCCCATAAACAGGCGGTCGACGAGGGGCGCCACCCGCAGACGGTTCGCCAGATCTGGATCAACGTGATCGGCTTCTCGCGTGGCGCGGCTGGCGCGCGGGTCTTCGTGAACAAGCTGGTCAACAAGTGGGCGCGCAACGGCCGAATCGGCTACCAGAGCGGAAAATATGCCTTGAATTACGCGGTCAACTTCGTCGGGCTGTTCGATACGGTTGCGTCCGTCGGCCCCCCCGATTCGATTCGCGCGGCGGTCGATATCGGCACGTTTGATGGGCACTTTGCCTTTGCCAGCGATGGCCGTCTGAATATTCCGAAGGAGGTAAGGTATTGCTACCACGCGTTCTCAATACACGAGCAACGCATGAGTTTTCCGCTCGATTCGATCCGCGTTGGGGAGCACTACGGCACCGGTGTCCGGGAAGAGGTCGCATACCCAGGCGTACATTCCGACGTCGGCGGCGGCTACGCACCCAATGAACAGGGAAAGGGACGAACGGCCAGGTCAGGTGACGACAGCCACAAGCTCAGCCAGATTCCGCTGCATGACATGTATCTGAAGGCGGCGTCCTACGGCGTGCCGTTGAATGAGGGAGACGTCCTGTGTGACCCGAAGTCACCCCTTAGTGCCGACTTCGCCCTCGATCCCGCAACGATCGCGGCCTTCAATGCGTGGCGCAAGACGGTCGAAGACATCAAGACAGTGGAAGATGCCCTGCGATCCGGGATGAGCCAGCTACTCGCCTGGCGCACGCTGCGCGCGGATATCGGCAACGCCCATCACTACGTCACGGGGCAGGAGTTCTTTAAAGCAGCGCACGAAGACAGGATGACGCCGCACAAGGTCAAGCTCGCACTCAACAAGGCCGTCGAAAGCGACCCCACCCTGCGCCACCTTGACGACCAGATTCAGCAGCTGCGCTCCGACGCGCTCACGTCATCCATAGGCGGCTACCAGGCGTTCATGGGTGCGCGCAAGGCTGATCTGAATGAACTCAACGAGGCGGTCAGCAGGCACACCGAGGCACTGTGCGGTTCGCTGGCGCATCCGGGTACACGCAATCCGAAACCCGCGCGTCCCGGTGAAGGGGCCCTTGACGTCTCTACCAACGACCAGACGGACCTGCGCCAGGGCGCTGAAGAAATGCGACTGCTTCTGGCCTATCTGTATCAGGACCAGTGCGAACGCTGGAAGGTTAGCCGCAGGGAAAATCTTCCGGTCGTGGCGCACGGCTATGTAGCGAAGGTGCCGCCGACGTTTTCGGTAACGCACGACCAGCCGGGAAGCGATTCGCCACGCGTCAGCCTGGGGCCGAGCGGCTTGCTGCTCGGCACTTTCTGGACGTCGGTCGTGCAGAAATACCGGGTGGAGGATGACGTGGTGGCCGCCCCCGTGCCAGGCGTCGAGCGATTCCTGCGAGCGCACACGTCGCCCGAAGCCGTATCCAGCCTGCCCAAGGCGGCAATCGACCTGTTTGACGACTACGTGCATGACAGCCGCTGCTGGTTCCGTGTGCCGCATTTTCACGAGTACTCGCCGGGTGGCTACGGCTTTCCGCGCGTCCTGTTCGCCGGAAACGATACACGGAAAGCCTATCTGGGACTCGCCCCCGACTCGGAGCCTCTCGACGTCGGAAACGGCCAGCGCAAGGCAGGATGGTCATGACGCCTGCGGAGCCAGAAATGCAATTGCTTGATACCCCCTGCAAGCCCCGCCTGCTTGGGCTCATCGATGCCGCGGTGTGTCCGCCGAAGGTCGAGCCATTGCTGAAAAAGTCCGGCGCGCAGTACTGCTCGGTCTTTGCCGGCTTGCCGGAAGAAAATCTTGGCGCGGCTTCCCTTTTTCTCGTATCGATCGGCGATACGGAGACGGACTGGGTCACCGAACTCGACCGTCTCGATCTTTATACGCCCTGCCTGTCGCTGATATGGAGCCGTGTCGATATGGAAACGCTGGCAACGCATCTGCAGGCGTTCCTGTTCGCCGACATCGGGGACAACATGACCGCAATGGTTCGATTCTTTGATCCGCGCTGCACCGATGCAGTTTTCAGGGTATGGGGAGAGAAGATCCTCAGCATGTTCATGGGGCCAATCGAGCGATGGATGTACCGTGGACGTCACAAGGACTGGCAACGGGTACAGAACGACTCGTTGACGGGCGCGCGCATCTGCAGGTCGATCCTGATCCGGCTAGACCAGGCTGATGTCGATGCGCTCACGGCGCACACGGAGCCCGATGAAATTCTTTCGGCGCTTCTCCAGACCGGAGAAATTGACGGCGAACTACCCTACCTGGCGCGCCTCGACGATTTCATGCCACGGTACGGCCAGGCCCTGCAGTGGGGATTGACCGAACCGGCCGACCGCTTTCTTTATTGCCAGTACACCTATCTTTATGGAATCGGGTTCGACAGGCATTGGCTCGTCAATGACCGTCTTGTCGGTCGCAGGTTGAGTGGCGAGTCGTTCGCCTCCGCCATCAACCAGATTCCGGCAGCCGTTCTGGAGGAAATCGAACGCACCCGCAATCTGCGCACCGGTACATCAAACTAGCGAGCCATTTTCTCCGGAGTTAAACATGGCATTGCAGATGATCGTCGTCGGCGACACGACGTCCCACGGTGGCAAGGTGGTCACCGGTTCGGAAACCCATACCATCGGCGGCAGGCAGATCGCCCGCCTGTACGACCTCGTGGACTGTCCCCAGAGCTACCCCGACGGCCGTCCCCACGGCGTCAACAAGATTATCGAAGCCCATCCGACGGTAACGATCGATGGCCGGCGCGTTGCGCTGCACGGTTACCACACCGAATGCGGATGTACGTTGATCGGCAGCACGACAGCAAGCGTGGGCGATTGAACAGATGGCGACGGACGAGGTGAACTGATGGAGCGAGAGAGCCCAAAAACCGTCCTCTTCGACGGAATATTGTCGCCGGCGCTGCTCGAAAATCTGCGGGCCGAACCGTGGCGATACGGGTTCATCCCGGTGATGCGTCGTATCGGCGCGAATCGGGCCGTTGATCCGGTGGGTACCGCAGCCTTGCCGGATGCCGAGCCATTTCGCATGGGGCAACGGCCGAGCCTCGTGTTTGCGCCGCGCGAGATCGCGGATGCCTTCATGAAGGACGGCAAACTGCACATGCGCCTCTTCGGCCTCGGCATGCTGGGCCCGAACGGGCCGCTGCCGATTCACGTGACGGAGATCGCCCGCGAGCGTGAGGAACACCGGCGGGATGCCACGCTCAGCAACTTTCTGGATATCTTCCATCACCGGTCGCTGACGCTGCTGTATCGCGCATGGGCGACGGCGCAGTCGGCCGCGAGTCTCGACCGGCCCGGGCATGACCGCTTTTCGCTCTATGTCGCCTCGCTTTCAGGTTACCCGCTCAGGCACGACCGGCCGCGGCCGCTGCCCGCGCACGCGCGCCTTTCGGCGGCGCCGCTACTCGCACGCGAGGCGCGCAATCCGGAAGGGCTGGGCAATGCGCTCGCCCATTATTTCGGCGTGCCGGTCCGGATAGACGAGTACGTCCTGCACTGGATGACGCTGGCGCCAGAGAACTGCTGCGTCCTCGGCCAGCATCGGGCATCGTCGATCATGGGCTCGGGAGCCGTGATCGGCACACAGGTACCCGACCGCCAATACCGTTTTCGCATGGTTATCGGCCCGCTGGACATCGAGGATTATCACCGCTTCACGCCACGGGGAACAGACCTGTTGCGGCTGATCGACTGGGTGCGCGCCTTCGTCAGCGAGGAGTACGACTGGGAACTCGAACTGCAGATCAAACCGCAGAGCGCGCCGCCTGCCGTGCTGGGCGGTCCGCAGCAACTCGGCTGGTCCGCCTGGATGGGCCAGCCGCCCTCGCCCGATCCCGTTACCGGAATGCGCTTCGAGCCGGAGGGCTATGTGCAGCAGCTACGGCGCAATGCGGCCCGGCAGGCTGAAACACGCTAGCCGACAGCCGCGTCGAACGTCGAAAATCCGCCGGATGAGGGCTCTCTGGTCATGAATCCGTCAAGCTGCATCAGAACGCCGTCCCTCGGCCTTCGAAGAAGCCCGGCTGGCTGTGTCGCATCGCGGCAACCGCCCCCTTTATGAAGTCGTTCGATACACCGCGTGACAACAAAGCTCCCGCGGTTGGCGTTGCTTTGTCAGAATGGGCGCCGTGCGCCGGTCAACGGCGCGTGTTTCTTCAAAGGAGGTCGTGATGGCCGAGCTTGTGACTTTTCTGTGGTTCGACGAAGGCAGAGCGCGCGAGGCGGCGGAGTTTTACGCCGCGACGTTTCCGGGCAGCCATGTCGCTGCGGGACATGTGTCCCCCATACCCGGCATCGGGCAGGGGGCGGAACTGATGGTCGACTTCACGGTGCTGGGCCGGCGTTTCGTGGGCATGAACGGCGGACCGAACGTCAAGGCCAACGAGGCAGTGAGCTTCATGGTGGAAACCGATAGCCAGGAAGAGACCGACCACTACTGGAACGCCATCGTCGGCAGTGGCGGAGAGGAATCGGCTTGCGGCTGGTGCAAGGATCGCTGGGGCTTCTCCTGGCAGATCACGCCGAAGCGTCTGCTCGAGTTCGTCACCGGCGCCGACCGCGACGCCGCGAAACGTGCGATGGAAGCGATGATGCAAATGCGCAAGATCGACATCGCCGGACTGGAGCGCGCCGTGGCGGCAAAGTAACGAGCGCGCCTGGGCGCAAGACGCCCGAAGCCCCTTTCGCTGGCATGCAGATGGCCGCGAGATGGCGCGCTCGTCATATCGGGCCTCTGGCGTGCCCGGCATGCCGGGGCCGGGGAACGATACCTGCGAGACCGGCTCGTATGAGCATGGGCAGCGCGCATCGAGACACTGGACGTGAGCGCCTGCCCGGTCTTTCATCGAGCGGTCGGCACGGAGCGTCGCATTGCCGCCGCGATGATGTTTGCGGGGGCGACATGGAGTCTCGTCAGGGGCGTTCGATCGAAGTCGATTTTTTTCGCGGCGTGGTGCTGATCGTGATCGTGCTCGATCACATTCCCGGCAGCGTGCTATCGCATGTGATGCTGCACGCTTACGCGCTATGCGACTCCGCCGAGGTGTTCGTGTTTCTCGGAGGCTATGCGTCGGCCGCGGCCTATATGGCCGTGCGCGCTCATCGCGGCGTAAGCGCAGCGCGAGGACGTTTCCTGCTGCGAGGCTGGGAGATCTACCGCGCCTATCTCCTGACCGCCCTGCTTACGCTGCTCTCGGGCGCGCTGCTCGCGCTCTCCCACCTGAACCCGCCCGCCGCCGGCTTGAGCGGTTGGGCGCCGTTCGCGGCGCATCCGGTGCGCGAAACGTTCCGCATTCTGTTCCTCGCACGCCAGCCGTATCTGTCGAGCGTGCTGCCGATGTATGTCATATTTGCGCTGTGCGTGCCCGCCGCCGTGCCGTTCGCCCGCCGCGCGCCATTGGCGGCGCTGGCCTTCAGTCTCGCGATCTGGGCCTTTGCGCCGCTGCTCGCCGTGCTCTCGGGCACGAGCACCGTCGCCAACTGGCAGTTCAACCCGTTCGCGTGGCAATTGATGTTCGTATTCGGCATGCTCTGCCGGCTCCATCCGGTGCCGCCCGGCTTCGGGTCCTCCGAAACCGCGCGCTGGCTCGTGCGGTTCGCGTTCACCGCGGTGGCGGTGTTCGCCGCGATCAAACTGTTCGTACTGACTCAACCGTTGCCTGGCCCAATGAAACAGCATCTGGCTTTCGCGCGTGTCGTCAACTTCGTCGTCATTGCAATGGCGGCGGCGTATTTCGTCCATCGCGGGACCATCGCGCGAATCGCCGCGCGTCTGCCATCGGTCGTGACCGTGGGGCGCACGGGGCTCGTCTGCTTCGTGGGCGGCACGCTGATCTCCGTGGCCGTCGATACGGCAACGCCACGCGCGCTGCACGGCGCGGCGGCATTCGCGGCGGCGCTGGCCGGCGACATCGTCGCGGTCGGCGCAACACTCGGGCTCGCCAGAGCCTGGCGCGGCCTGCTGGGCCGTCAGAGGGCGCGGGCAGCCGTCAACGGAGCCGGTTGCGGATGAAACGAAGGAGCGGCCCGGCGCCCGAATTTCGCAAGGCGGTCGTTCTCGCCGCGCTGAGTCTCGTCGCTTGCGTCCATGCGTTCGCCCAGCGCGCCCCGTCGCTGCCGCTGCATTGCACCGATCTCGCTGGCGCGGTGCTGCCGCCCGCCAGCATCGGCTTGCCGACCAACGGGGCGCTCGTACAGACCGCCGCGATGATCCCCGCGACGGCGACCGGCAATCTCAACGGCGACTTCTGCCGCCTGACCGGCGTGATTCGCGCGCAAAGCGCCGGAACCCCGGACATCCGCTTCGAAGTGAATCTGCCGAGCCGCTGGAACGGCCGCGCGCTGCAATTCGGCGGCGGCGGCTATAGCGGAGTCGTCGTGACGGGAACGGGCCCGATGCCTTTTTCGCCCGATCGCGCGCCGCTCGCACGCGGCTACGCAACGTTCGGCGACGACTCGGGCCACAACGGCACGTCGTCGGAGGCAAACTTCGGACTGCTTGAAGAAGCCGTGACGAACTTCGGCTATGCGCATCTCAAGAAGGCGCACGACGTTGCGCTCGCACTGATCGAGCGCGGCTATGGCCGGCCGCCGGAGCACATGTATTTCGCGGGCGGGTCGACGGGCGGCCGCGAAGGCTACACGGCGATCCAGCGCTATCCCGACGACTACGACGGCGTGATCGCCAATTCGCCCGCGCTGAACTTCTCGGGTGTCCGCTTAATCGGCGTCGTGGTCGGCCAGCACGAATATCGCACGCCCGGGGGATATCTTCCGCCGCGACTATTGGAACAGGTGTACGAGCGCGTCATGCAGGTCTGCGATACGCTCGACGGCGCCGCCGACGCCATCATCAGCGACGTTCAATCGTGCCGCGCGAAAGAGCCGGAGATCATCGAGTCGCTGCGCTGCCCGGCGCGGGCTTCGCCCGATGAGCCGCAGCGCGCCGACGACGACTGTCTCACGCCGCCCCAGCTCGCGACGCTCGAAAGCCTGGACGACGGCCTGCGCCTGCCCTATGCGCTCGCCTGGAACGCGGACAGCTACCTCGGCTACAACGTCTTCGAAGGCACGCGCTTCACGAGCATGCTGGGCCTCGCACATTCCGCGCAGCGGCTACCGCAACTGGCCTTCGTGCCCAATGGCTACCTGTACGCCCAGGGCGACGCCTACCTCAGATACTTCATCACGCACGACCCGACCTTCGATTCGACGAACTTCGACGTGATGCATCCGGGCCGCTACCGCGAACGCCTCTTCGCGCTATCGGCGACGATCGGCGCGATGAACCCCGACGTCTCGCGCTACATCGCGCGTGGCGGCAAGCTGATTACGCTGCAGGGACTCGCCGACGAAGTCATCAGCCCGAACCAGACCATCGCGTATTACCAGGCGCTCGTCGACCGTTACGGCGAAGCGCGCGTGGACAGTTTCATGCGCCTCTACATGGTGCCTGGCTACCAGCACGGCAACGGCGTATTCATTCCGTCGGTGGATTTGCTCGGCGCGCTCGACGACTGGGTCACGAACGGCAACGCACCGGAAACGCTGTTCGTGACCGACATCGCGCAAGCCACCAACGGCCGCACGCGGCCGTTGTGCCGTTATCCGGCGTTCCCGCGCTATCTCGGCAAGGGCAATCTCAACCACGCAACCAGCTTCACGTGCGCGATGCCGTGATTGCGACGAGCATGGCGACTGCTGCGGCCGTGGCGAACGCGGGGGCGCTCAAGCGGCGGTCGCGCGCCGCGCGGCGCGTTGCGGCAGCACGACGATGCAGCCGACGATGAAGATCACCAGCAGCACGGACGCGTAAAACCGGCTGAAATGCAGGCCGCCATCCGCGACGGGCTTGTCGAGCAGGTCGCCCAGCGTCGCGCCGAGCGGCCGCGTGAGCACGAATGCGAACCAGAAGAGCGCCGTGCGCGACACGCGGGGCCACAGCCAGAGCAGGCCCACGACGACAAGGCCAGCGCCGAAAATCGCGGCGCCGACTTCGTAGCCCACGCCTAACCCGCCGCGATCCTCGCCTGCCACCCAGTCGCCGAGCGCGGTGCCGAGCGTTTGCGAAAACAGGATCGTGATCCAGTAAAACCACTCGACGCGTGCGCTCACGACGCTCTCGACCGACACCGTGCCCTCCACGCGATACCAGATCGCGAGGCTCGCAACGAGCAGCAGGAGGATGATCGATACGCCGCCGGGATAACCGACGCCGAGCGAGCGGTCGCAGAAGTCCGCAAGCGTCGTGCCGAGCGTGGTCGTCGCAACGATGGTCGCCCAGTAGAGCCACGAATAGAAGCGATGCGCGCGGATCTGCGCCGAGACCAGCACGACGAAGCACGCAAGGAAAATGAGCGAGCCGACCAGATAGCCCAGGTTCAACGACATCGTCACCCAGTCACCGCCGGTTTCGCCAAGCGTGGTACAGGCAATCTTGATGATCCAGAAGCCGAGGGTCACCTCTGGGACCTTGCTGACGGCGTATTCGATGAAACTCGGGGAACGGGTGGACATGGGGACTCCTTGCGCCGCTTGACGGGCGGAACCAAACAGCCTTCGACTATAAGCGCCCCTTGCTTAACGAATGCTTAACGAATGCTTAACCCCGCATACCTCCCGCTGCGCACATGTGATTGCCTGCGCATAAGCGATTGCTAAGGTGGGCTGCGTAGTCTGGGGGAACACGTTGTGGAAATCGCACGGCGTTTGCCTTGCAAGCGGCATTCCAGCTTGTAAGGATTCCAGATTATTTAATTCCAGATGGGAGCCGTATCATGAAACGTCAATTCGCTACCGCCGTTCTGGCGCTCGGTGTTGTTTTGTCCCCCGCCGCCTTTGCCCAGAACGCTGCAACACCCGGCCAGGCGGCGCCGATGCAGCAGCAGGCAGAACCGCAATCGTCAGGCACGCCACGCACCGACAGTTCGGGATACGGAACGGAAAGCGGCGGAACCTCGAACAGCTCGATTGCGCGTGCGTCCGGCCATGGCGTGCTCGTGTCGCATGGGGGCCGCAACGATCTTTTCGCCCATCATTGATGCACAAACGCGCCATCCGCCCGTGCAGCGCATGGCGCGTTCATCCTGTGCCAGTCATCGCATCGTGGTTGCCCGAACTGCCGCCCTTTCAATCGGCCGCCAGGTTCGGAATGAGCGTCGCACCGCGCTGATATGCGTCTGCGAACCGGTCGAGTCCATTGGATCCGCCATTGACCAGTTGACGCGCCGTGGCCATGTTGCCCGCCAGCAGTGCTTTTTTGATCGCCAGTTCCCGGTCGGCAAGGAACAGCGCCAGCAGTTCCGCCGCGACGACGGGATCGGAAGCCCGGTCGGGATCGTTCACCAGATCAACGGGCGTAGCGAGCTTCGGGCCATAGGTCTGGTAGTTGAGGCGGCCGGTTAGCTGGACGTAGCCCCTGCCCTTGAAGCTGGCGCCGTCCGGCGCGCCGCGATTGCCGAGGTCCTTGCGATTGTCGTAAAGGTCAAAGGCATGTCCGTTGGGCGACGTATTGAACCGCGACTGTCCCTCGGCGATCGGCTCGAAGCATTCCACCTCGGCGCGCACGGTCGCGAGCGCCATCAGGACCATCGGCTTGTCGGATATCCTCGACTGGATCAGCGCCGATAGCACCGAAGGCAGGTTCGCCTTGATATTGCCTATCGGCGTGACCGGAAACATCTGGCTGACGACCTGGACCGTGACAGCAGGTATGGCGCTGGGCGACGCGTCCGAATTCGCGAGGTCCAGCGCGCACAGCGTGCGAGGACCGGCAATGCCGTCGGGCAGCAGGCCCTCGCTTTTCTGGAACGCCATCACCGCCGCCACGGTGCCCTGCCCGAACTGCCCGTCCACGACGCCCGGACTGAATCCGTGCGCCGTCAACGCTTGCTGCAACGTTTTCACGTCGTCGCTGCTATCTCCCTGTTTCAGCGGTCCTGCGATCATGACAGTCTCCTCGACAAGTTGCCGATTCCATGGATGAAAAATCGAGTCGAAAAAAAAGACGGTACCGGGCGAACGCCACGCTGATTACGCATCGATGCACGTGCCGCGCGGTCTGATCAATTCGTTAGTTATCCTCAACCGTCGGCAGACATCGAGTGCAATCGAAAGCCAGATTCCACGCAGAATGAGCGCATCCGGCCGCGCGGGCGTCTGTGCGCCAGCAGACATTTCCCGCCATCTTTGCTGCGGTAAAACCCGGACGGAATTTCGTGAAATTTGATCTAATTTAAGGGCAGGCAGCCCGCTACCCGTGTGCACGGCTAATTGCGCCCATGCAGGGCAATCCGCCAGCGTAGATTCGGCAGCCAAACCGTGGAGAGACGATCCGTGAGCGATCAAAAAAGCACTCAAGGCTGGTGGACCACGCTGCCAGGCGTGCTGACCGCATCGGCAACGGCGATTACCGCCATTGGCGGCCTGATCGCGATTCTCGGCCAGCAGGGTCTCTTCCACAAGTCGACGCCCGCAACACCGGCGCTCGTTGCATCCGCGCCGGAAGCGGCGCCGTCCCAGGCAGGTGCGGCACCGTTAAAGGATGTCGTGGCAACGACGACCGCACCGGCGCCGAGCGTGAGTTCATCGATACCGGCTTCGGCCGTGCCTGCCCCGGTAGCGCCTGCGCGAGGCACGATCGGCAGCAACATGGCTTACTTCTCCGGAAACTGGCAGAACAGCAATCCGGCGACGGCCGGCATCATCAAAATCCAGATTCGTATCGCGGACGCCACCATGTACGTGCGCGCATGGGCGAAATGCCGGCCCACCAACTGCGACTGGGGGGAAGTGCAGGCGCAAGCCATCGGCGGCAACGTGGGTTCGCAGCCGGGCAGCGGCATGCGCGAGGTAACGGCGCAATTCCGCAACAACGTGCGCCAGGTCGCGCTCACGATCCACCCCGCGCCGAATGACCATCTGCGCGTGGAAGCCGTGACGAATTTCGTCGATCAAAGCGGCCGCGCGCCAATGGCCAGAATCTTCGTGTTCCAGCGCATGTGACGCCGATGGATCAAGGTTCGATCTGTACGTGGGGCGCCGGCCCCGTACCATCGAGCCTCAGATAGCTGTTCAAAAGATTGGCGGGCCGGTAACGTTCCGGCTCCAGGCCCTCCACGGGCACAGTCTGCGCGGCGAGCCGCTGTATCACACGCTGGCTCAGGCCCAGTGCCGGAGGAAATTCCCGCGGCGCGACCGCGTAGATCGAGCCCGCCCACGGGCGATGCGCTACGTCGCACGCATTGGGCTGCCACGGCGGCATGCGCTCGAACAGCACGCCAGCCGATGCAAGGCGGTTCGTCATCCAGATCAATGCGCCGTTCGAAAGCCCCGATTCCGCCGGCGCATAGCCGCCGCCCACGTCCGCGTGGGCGCCGGGAAACAGCACCTGAACGACGCCGACGCGCGCATTCCAGAGCGTGGGCGTGAAGTCCACGCGTTGCTCGTCCACGGCGAGCGCCTGAAAGCCGTTCGCCACCCGCTCGCTCAGGTCGTTGTTGCAGAACCTGAATTCGTCGAGGCGCACCAGCGTGCCGTCTTCCGCGTGCAGGGAAGGAATGCCCAGCGCGCCCACCGTATCCCATACTCCCACGGCGGCGATGCGGATATCGGCGACGAGCTGTAGCGCAGGCGGCGGATGCAGCCCGAGCTCGACGCGGTCATACAGCGCCGTGATGCTGTTCGCCAGCGCATGCAGGAGATTGGGCGCGCCCGCATGCACGGTCTCCTTGTATTGTTGCCAGGCGGAAAGTCCCGCGCTATAGCTCGCTTCGGAGCCGGCTTCGAGTTGCATGGCCTTCCAGTCGAGCAAGCCCTTGTGCGTCACGAAACCGGCTAGCGCCCGCGCCGTGTAAGCACCCCGGCTGAACCCGGCAATATAGATCTGGTCGCCCGGCTGATATTGGCGCGACAGGTACGTGTATCCGCGCACGATACGCGCGACGAGCCCGAGTCCCATGGAGCCGCCGGCCATTCTCGCGAGCACGTTCGAATCGTCTCCCACGCCGTGAATGTATTTGGCGACTTGCCGGGCCTCGCCGGTGCCTTCGGCAAACGCGATCTCCCGCTCGTTGTCGTCGGGCCCGAGCGGCCCGGAGCCCTTCAGGTTTTCAAACAACTTCTGCACGTTCGTGGGTGTCAAGGTGCCCGTGCGGTTCGTCGAGTTGGGGCCGTTCCATGTGCCGTCGAGACACAACACGATGTTCTTGCTCATCCGGGGCTCCTGGCGTCGAGCGCGTGCGCAGCAATATTCAAATGTAAGGTGTGCCAGGCTAGCCAACGACAAAAAACTCGAACCGAATGTGCGCCAGACAACATTCGCTTGACGCTCGCCGCCACCGGGCGCCGCGTTGCATCAAAACCGCAATCCCCTGTGCGCCGCCCGCCTGGCGGCAAAAAAGCGCGCCATGGTTGCACGAACAACCGAACGCAGACGGCACGCCGCGCCTTTCCGTGCTCAGCCGCGCCGCTTCTCGCGCGCCAGTTCGTTGGGTGGCACGGCGCCGCTTTCCTGCAGCGGCTCGCCGGCGAGCCGGCGCTTGCCGGTCTGATCGCTGCCGATATTCGACGCCTCCCCTTCGGCGTCATATTCGGCGGCAATCTGTTTTTCGGCGCGGCTCCAGTATTCGTCCGCCCTGCCCTGTGGTGCGCCGTCGTCTTCCCATAGCTGATGCGCGCGTCGCCTGATGCGCGCTTCCCGTTCGTCGTTCATGGTCGTTTCCTCCGATTGCGCGCGAGCACGGCATGGGAACCGGGCTCCCGGCCGCCGTTTGCGCGCCGAAGCCGGGCGCGCAAACGCAGTGCCCGAAGCCTGCGTCAGGCTTGCGCCAATGCGTCAACCCGCATCGGCGGAATCGTTTCATAACATCGCCGCTTCACCGCGACATGCTAAAGCCGATACGCGCGGCCCAGCGGTGCTGGTTGTAGTCGAGAATGTCTTCGCCATAACCGTTGAAATAGCCCACCCACAAATACCCGCCCCAGGCATTGCCGAACAGCTTGGCGAGCGGGTATGTAAATTGCGCATCGACGCTTCCGTAGGTCGATTTCGTGCCCTTTCTCAAAGTAGTCGCGAGTTGCCAGCCATCCGGGCTGCCATACTTGACCAGCAGATCGACATAGCCGCGATAGTCGGCAATATCCGAGTTTTCCCCCGCAATGTGCTCGTACCAGTAGACCTTCGGCGCGACGGTCAGGTGGTTGGCGTTCAAGTCGCCGAAGTCCCAGACCGGCTTCACGTAAAGAATGTCGACGCCGCGCGACTCGGGGCCGTCGCGCCCGTTCGACTCGTGCTCATAGCCCGTCTCGATGCCCATCCGGCTGAACCAGCCGGTCCTCCATCCGGTATCGGCGAGATAGTAGAAGAGCGCCGGCTTGTAGCTCGTGTCGCGAAATGGCGCGGAGTACTTGCGGATGTCCCACAACGATGTCTGTGTGTAGGCGAAATAGAGGTTGTCCACGAAACCCCGCGAACGCGGATCATCGGGCAGCACGAAGCGGAACTTGAAGCTGATCTGGAATTTGGCGAGGTCTTCGCCGTTCGATGCCCAGCCGTCCGCGAAGTACGTCGGTTCGTAGAACGAAAAGCGCCCCAAAAGGAAAGCACCCAGGTCGGGGACCAGCGAATTCGACGGCTTCACGCTCGAGGGCGGCATTTGAGCGGCAAGCGACTCGTTGCCGGCCATCGGGCCTTCTTCGGCCGGCGCCGTGGCGAGCGGCGCGGATACGGCCGCAACCGGCGCCGCGGGTGCCGTGGCCGGCGCAGGCTCCGGCGCTCCGGCGCTCGCCGTGGCCGAGCGCGGCTTGCGTGTGAGCAGCACCAGCGAAGGCGAAACGTCCACGCCGGGCACGTCGACTCTCACGGCGCCGCGCGCCCACTCGGGCCATGGCGCATGGTAGCTCACGACCTTCATTTCGCCGGCCGCGAGCCGTATGTGCTCGGGCGCGCCGGGTTCACGCGCAAGCAGCACGGACCTCGGCAACTGCTCGCCGTTGGTGAGCGTAATACTCAAGGTGCGCGGCACGTCGACCGACGTGCCAGAAGGCGTGTCGCCGGTATAAACGATCGTCACGACGAGCGGCTCGTCGGACCTCGCTTCGCGCGGCGGACGCATGATGGAAACGGCGGCGCGCCCCGGCGGCATATAGCCTGCGAGCGTCGCCATGGCGAGCGCCGCGCATGCCAGTCGTCCCCACGGCAGCCGGACGTTCCGAATGGAGCGGGATGCGGATTCCCTATGTAGTCCCAATCGAGTCACAAGGCGAATCGCCACGTTGCCTCCCTGTATCGCCGAAGTGATTCGCCGTCGGGGAATCACGCCTTTGTCTACGTGAGTGAAGCGTCGTGCTTTCGGGAATCGTGCCCCATTCCCTTTTACATGCAGGATACCGAAATTGAATTGTCGGCTGCGCTTGCTATGATCGAAACGGTTGATTCCGGCTTGCCGGCAATTCGCCGGCAAGCACCTTTCGCGAGAACTGACATGAAAGCTGTCCTGGTGGCGCTAGCCCTGATCGGCGCTTCTGCGTGCTGGGCGCAGGCCAGCGCTCCGGCGCCATCGGCGCATCAGCATCACGTCGAGACTGTCGACGACCGCGTGAAAGAACTGCACGCCGAACTGAAGATTACTCCGGCGGAAGAGGAGCAGTGGGCGAAAGTGGCCGACGTCATGCGCAACAACGCAAAAACGATCGACGGCCTGCTCGAGCAGCGGCACGACAACGCCCGGAAGCAAACCGCGGTGGAGAACCTGCAATCGTGGAACGATATCGCCCAGGCCCACGCGGAAGGCAGCAAGGCGCTTCTCGACGCATTCTCGGCGCTTTACGCGGACATGCCCGCCTCGCAAAAGCAGCTCGCCGACGCCGCATTCCGCCCCGAGCAGGCGCACGCGAAATGAGCCGCCACACGTACGCGGGCACACGCGACGCGACTCGAGGCACGACGATGAAATCCTGCGCGTTGAAGTTTGTTTTCCTCTCGACGCTGGCCGCGCTCTGCGTCATGCAAACCGCGCAGGCCCGCGTGGCCGTCAACGTGGGCGTGGGCATCGGCATTCCGGGGGCGTTCTACGCACCGCCGCCGCCGGTCGTCTTCATGCATCCCGCGCCCATATGGCCGCCCCCTCTCGTGTATACGCACCATGGTTTTTCTCCGTGGCACCATCCCCCGCGATTCGTGGGTCCGAGACATGCCCGGCGTCCCGGCTGGGGACCGCCGCCGCCGCGCTGGCGCTAGATGCACTAGCTGCGGCATTAGCTGCGTTCGGGGCGAGATACACGCAGGCCGACCGCGGCATCAACGCAATTCCCCCGCATGGCGGCGCCGAAAATGAAAAAAGCCACGGTTCGCGGGACTCGCGAACCGTGGCTCATGTCATCGCATAAAGGCCGGGGCGACCCCGTCAAGCGCCGAGCGCGGGATCGCTGTAGCTCGGGTGGCCCGTTTCGACGTGGCCGGCAATGCGGCGCACGAAGGCGGGATCGCTATCGACGGTGATCGTCAGGTCGTACCAGCCGTACGCATTGCGCAGATCGAGATAGAGCGGTTCGGTGTCGCCGCCGCGCACGGTGCGCTCGATCTTCGCGTCCGGGTCGTATGCGTTGACGATCGTGAACTGGCAGCGCGCGCCACCCGTGTTTTCCAGGCGCAACTGCAGGTTGCCGTTCGCCACGTCGTAGCCCTCGACCACTTCGGCTCGCGCCGCACCGTTGCCGCCGAACCAGTTCATCCTGCTCTGCTTGCCCGCAAAGCGGCGCAGGAAGCCGTTCGGGCCATGCACGCTGAAGTCGTAAGCGCCGTCGGCGCCGGTCGCGAGCTTGTCTTGCAGATGCTTGCCGGCTTCGACCGTGTAGGTGCGCGGCGCAGCGCTGTTGCCCGCCGCATAGACGAGGAACACGGCGCCCGCCCGGCCCGAGTTGATGAAGCGCGCGGCGGCCTCACCCGAACTGGCGTTCGCATCGAAGCGCACGAAAAGCTCATAGGACAGCGCACGCGCGTGGCGCACGCCCGACTCCTGCTTCGGCACGCTGCCCAGGGCGGGCGGCAACGGCACGTAGTCGGGGTGACGGATCTTGTCGGGCGGCGTATAGCCCGTCGTGGAAGGCAGCGCGGGAAGCGCCGCATTCGGCGTGGCGAAGTCGAACGCCGACGTGAGATCGCCGCACACGGCGCGGCGCCACGGCGTGATGTTCGGTTCGCGCAGATCGTGTTGCAAGCCGAAGCGTTTCTCGATGAAGCGGATCACCGACGTGTGATCGAACGTTTCCGAGCATACCCAGCCGCCGCGCGACCACGGCGAGACCACGAGCATCGGCACGCGCGGGCCGAGACCGTACGGTCCCGCCGCGTAGCTGCTGCTGCCCGGAAAAATCTCGTTGGCGATGTCCACGGTCGAGAGACCGTTCGTGCTCGAAACGGGCGGAAACGGGGGCGCCACGTGATCGAAGAAGCCGTCGTTCTCGTCGTAGTTCACGAGCAGCACGGTCTTGCTCCACAGATCCGGGTTCGACGTGAGAATCTGCAGCACCTGATCGACGTACCACGCGCCGTAGTTGGCAGGCCAGTTCGGGTGCTCCGAGTACGCCTCCGGCGCGACGATCCACGAGACCTGTGGCAACGCGTTGTTCTGCACGTCCTGCTTGAGCATGTCGAAATAGCCGCCGCCCGCGAGCACGTTCGTGCCCGTGCGCGCGCGGTCGTAGAGCGGATTGCCCGGTTGTGCGTTCTGGTATTGATGGAAGTACAGCAGCGAGTTGTCGCCATAGTTGCCGATGTAGGGATTGTCGCCCGTCCAGCCCCACGAGCCTTTCGCGTCGAGCCCTTCGCCGATGTCCTGATAGATCTTCCACGAGATGCCCGCGCTCTGCAGCACCTCGGGATACGTGGACCAGCCGTAGCCCGCCTCCGCGTTGTCGACCACGGGGCCGCCGCCGCTGCCGTCGTTGCCCACCCAGCCGGTCCACATGTAGTAGCGGTTCGGGTCCGTCGAGGTCAGCGTCGAGCAATGGTAGGCGTCGCAGATCGTGAACGCGTCGGCGAGCTGATAGTGGAACGGAATGTCGTCGCGCGTGAGGTACGCCATCGTCGTCGTGCCCTTGGCGGGCACCCATTGATCGTAGCGGCCGCCGTTCCACGCTGCGTGCGTGGTCGGCCAGTCGTGCGGCAGGTCCTCGAGGAACTGCAGACCCAGGTTGGCCGCCGTGGGATGGAACGGCAGCACTTCGCCCACGCCCGCCGCGAGCGGCTGGTTCCAGACCGGCTTGCCGGTGGGCAGCGTGATCGTGCGCGTGTCGCCGAAGCCGCGCACGCCGCGCAGCGTGCCGAAGTAATGATCGAACGAGCGGTTCTCCTGCATGAGGACCACGATGTGCTCGACATCGCGGAGGCTCCCCGTGCGATTGTTCGCGGGAATCGCGAGCGCGTTGCGGATACCCTGCGGCAGCATCGTCAGGGCGGTGGCCGAACCGGCGCTCATCGCGGCGGTGCGGAGAAAGTCACGGCGGCTTCTCGATGTCATGTTCTCTTTTCCATCTTCAGGTTGAGAAAAGCGCGCACGGCACGCCGCCGTCATGACGGGCGGCAGGCGGCGAAGGCCGCGCGGCCGGGTACGTCAATCGACGGTGTGGATAACGGGTGGTGCAAGCGGCTCGTTCTGCGCGGCTTGTGCGGCGGCGTCGGCAGACGGTTTCTCCGGCGAACGCACGGCGTTCGCGGGCAAGGCTGCGGGGGTCGCGCCATCCGGGGGATTCGACGAGGCCGCGTCCGAAGCCAGCGCAAACGCACTGGCGGGCGGCGGACTCTGCGCGTTGCCGGGCTGCGCTTGCGCGAGTTCGCGCGCGGCGTCCGCGGTAAGCGCGACGCGCGAGTCGGCGTCGCGCGCGCTGCATGCGCCGAGCGCGCAGACAGTGCACGCACAGGCCAGCAGCATGGCGGGCGCACGCATCGTCGCGAATATGGCGGGCAGGCTCAAACGTCGGCGCGGCGCGCTCTGCAAACGCAGGCGCACCGGCGCGGATTCGACCGTCATCGAAGTCTCCGTCCAGATAGAAAGAGGCACAACAACGGCTCGAGGAGCGGCCCGAGCATGCCCTGCTCGCGCGCAAAGCATGCGGCGGCACGACAACGCCGAAGGATAGCGAAAGCGCTTTTAAGTTTTGTGACGGCGTGAAGCGACGGGCCGACTACGGCGCAGGCGGATCAACGCGGCGCAGGGCGGATTTGCAGCTCCGCATAGCCGGTCGCCGGGTCGATTTCGCGCGAGAAGCCATGGTCCGGCAGCAACGCGAGCAACAACTCGACCGTGGTGCGAACGATGCAGCCACGCGCGACATGCCCGCCGAACACCCGGCCCCGCGCATCGGCCACCGACATATGCAGATGCGCGCCGTCAGGCGACACCGAGCCGGCCAGCGTCAATATTTCGAGGTCGCCGCGCAATTCGGCCGGCGCTTCGGCGCCCGCGAACCGCAACTGCGCAACGCTCAAGCTGCCGATGCCCTGAACGACGAACGCCGCGCGCGACGCGCTCTGGTTCAACAGCCGTTCGACCGCGACGCGCAGATCGTCGCCTGGAGACAGCCGTGCGGGACAGGTTTGCATGCGGAACCCGGAGTTGTCGATATCCGCCACAGGTTAGGCTGCGCGCGGAAACGAGGCAAGCGGCGCCGGCGCACGCAGCGCGACGCGAGAGCGCCTCGCTCGTGCCGGCTGTCGAGCACGAAAGCCCGCGTTTTCACGCACGCGCGGCGAGCGCCCGTGGCCGGCGTATCGCGCGCGAAAATACCTGGTTATCCTGCACAACCCGGTCGGCCGCAGGCGGCTTCAGCCGAACCGCACGCAATAAACCGGCGGCAAGTGCGCCGAAATGAGCCGCCAGCTTTCGCCGCCGTCGCTGGAGGTCCATAGC
This sequence comes from Paraburkholderia lycopersici, assembly GCF_900096975.1. Lineage (GTDB taxonomy): Bacteria > Pseudomonadota > Gammaproteobacteria > Burkholderiales > Burkholderiaceae > Paraburkholderia > Paraburkholderia lycopersici. The sequence goes on along the minus strand of NZ_FMYQ01000011.1, from coordinate 20,855 downwards.
GAGCCCGTCGTCGACCCCATTGCGAGACGGCCGCCGGAGTCGTCGATGGCAAGACCGTGGCGGTATACGATGTCGTACGCGGGCGCCGCCGGCAGGCCATGCGAGAAGCGCTCGAACGTGCGTCCGCCATCGCGTGTGCGCGTGACGACGAACTGGCCGTCCACCGGAATGCGGTACTGGTCCTTCGCGGCCGGCACGAACCATGCGGGGTCCGGCTCGCGCGGATGCACCGCGACCGCGAAGCCGAAGCGCGACGGCTGCGCTTCGATGCGCCGCCAGTGCGCCGCGCCGTCGGTGGAGCGGAAAATCGCGCAGTGATGCTGGGTCCATAGCACGTCCGGGTCGGACGCCGGTTCTGTAGTTTAGGCGATGCCATGGTACGCGTTGGGGCATCGCCATGCTCTTTATGGCTCGCCGGCCTGCGATGCGGCGCAGCATGCACGCCTCACGGCGCGCTCCCTTCGGTCTTGGTCTTGCCGCGCAGGCGGGGTGCCGGCAGGCGCATGCGATAAAGGGAAATCGCCTGGATCGTGAACACGCAGGCGATCGCGCCGCCATAGGCGGCCAGCAGGTTCCACCGCGTCAGCGTCAGGCTCAGCACGAAGAAGAACGACGCAAAGCCCAGCAGCCCCGTCGTCATGCCGCGCATCAACTGCTGGGCGGCTTCATGGCCGATCATGCGGTGAGCGAACACCGTGAGAATGATCGCCATGAACGGGAACGACGCGAGCACGCCGCTGGCCTCGGGGCCGACATAAGGCGCGATCAGCGTCACGCCCACCACGAGACTGGCGATCAGCGCCATGCGCGAGGGCAAATCCCACCATGGCGCCGCGAGCCTGACGGTTCTCGCGGGCTTGCCGGGAATACGGTTCAGCGCAAGCGTGATGGCCAGAATCGCGATGATGTAGAGGGCGTTGGCCCGCAGCGCGCTCCATTGCAGGAGGCCGGCCGCGAGGGCGAACGTCGTGCCGGCGCCGGCGAGCGCCACGATCCATCCGCGACGCGCGAGCCGGCAATAGACCACGCAGAAGGCCGCCTGCGCGGCGGTCGCGACGAGCGAGCCCGCGGTGGCCTGCGCCGCGAACGCCGGTCCGTGCTCCAGCGCGAGAAAAACCGAGACCGGCCCCGACGTAAGCGGCAGCCCTACGAGCAACCCGCCGACCGCTTCGCCCCAGCGGCGCGCGGCAAGCGTAGCGGCCAGCAGCAGCAACGGCGTAACGACGAGCTTGAAAACCAGAAGTTCCATGACGAGCAATACCCCGACCTTCGCGACCACGCGGACGACATGACGTACGCCCCGCTGTTTTCGCCCATATTGAAGGCCGCTACGCCCGGTGACAAGGGGTGCCGGGAGCTCGTGTATCGCGTCGGCTGCCGCGGCGAAGCCAGAGGCCGCGCACCGTGCGCCGCTGGCTGGCTGAAGAAATCTCGCCGTTTCTCCCGGCCCCCCGTCGCCGCCGTCACCAGCAACGCGCGCCGATCACGGCACCCGGAGCGAGTGAAACGATCAGCGGGTATCGACGGCCATCGCGCCGTTGCCGACGACGCGCGTCAGAGCGCCGCCGCGACCGGCCGGCACGGCTCCACGGCGCGGCGAATGCAATCGAGCGCGAAATCGACGTCATCCTGCGTCGTGAAGCGCCCGAGGCTCAGCCGCACGGTGCGGCTGGCCGCTTCCTCGCCGAGTCCGATTGCCGTGAGCACGTGGGACGGCGTGCCCGCCGCCGAGTTGCAGGCGGACGTGGAGGAGATGGCAAGGTCGCCGGTCAGCAGGAACGGGAAGAAGCCCGGCAGATCGAACGTGAGGCTCAGCGTATGCGGAATGCGCCGGGCGTGCGCGGCGTTGAGCGTCACGCCCGGTACGGCGAGCACCGCCGCGAGCAGGCGCTCGCCAAGCCGTGCGATGCGCTCGCCGTCCTCCTGCATCGCGTGGCGCGCCAGCTCGCACGCCACGCCCATGCCGACGATCTGGTGCGTGGCCAGCGTGCCCGAGCGCAAACCGCGCTCGTGGCCGCCGCCGTGCATCTGGGGCGCGATGCGCTCGAACGCCTCGCGGCTCACATAGAGCGCGCCGATGCCCTTCGGGCCATAGACCTTGTGCGCCGACATCGAGAGGAGATCGATGCCCAACGCCGTCACGTCGATGGGCGTCTTGCCGAGCGCCTGCGCCGCGTCGACGTGCAGCAGCGCGCCGGCCGCGTGGACCACGTGCGCAATCGACGCGATGTCGGTAAGCGTGCCGAGTTCGTTGTTGACCAGCATGAGCGACACGAGCCCGGTGTCGGGACGCAGCGCGGCCGCGACGGCTTGCGCCGTGATTTCGCCCTGCGCCGTGGGCGCGAGCCGCGTGACGGCCATGCCGCGCGCTTCGAGGCTCGCCGTCGTATCGAGAACGGCCTTGTGTTCGAGCTGGCTTGTGATGAGGTGGCGTTTCTGCGTCGCGCGATCGGCATAGCCCTTTAGCGCGAGATTGTTCGACTCGGTCGCGCCCGAGGTCCAGATAATGTCCTGCGCGTCGGCGCCGATGAGCGCGGCCACGTCCTTGCGCGCCTGCTCCACGAGCCGCCGCGCGCGCTGGCCCGCGCCGTGCGAACTGGAGGCCGGATTGCCGAAGTCGCCCGCCATGCCCAGACAACCGGACATCGCCTCGATCACCTTCGGGTCTGCCGGCGTGGTCGCGGCATAGTCGAAATAACGCAAATCGCCCTTCTCGCTCATCTTCGTTTCTCGCGCAACGGAATCCCGCCATCGTACGCGGCCGGCGCTAAAAACAGGTTCCAAAATCACGCGTATTCGCGCCGACGAGGAGGATCTGATTCTACGAGTCAGGCATTTCGAAAAATGAAATTCCCGACATACCTAGTCACGCAGCATGCAGCACGTTAGCCCGGCTCGTTAAATGGCGAGGGCTCCGGGGTTCGGCGCTCGCGTTCCCTGGCCTGGAATTCGGCGCGCAAGGCAGTCCGGTCACCCTTCGGGCATGGCGATGTCGGCGCGGATCAGTTCGTCCGCGAGCGCGAGCGCTTCCTGCCGCGCCTGCGCGCCAGTTGCGCACGGCCCCGGGCGCGGACAGCCGTCGAACGGATAGATGAGCCGCCCGTCAGTCTTGCGGCGTATGCGCAGCAATCCGTAATAGCGGCCCGCTCCGTCGATCTGCTCGCCGCAAAAGACCTCATAGTCCTGCGCCGTAGTCGGGCGGCGTATGGCCGGTTTCGGCCTTTTCTCTGGCATGTCGGCGCTCCGCGTTGAGCCGGGGACGAGATACGGCGAGGCTTAGCAAGCAGCGCGCCCGGCATGACGATGCCGCGCCTCGCGAACCGCGGACATCGGGCCCGCGGAATCCGGGACCGGCGGCCGGTGCGTAGGTCCCGACCGGCAGACCGTGGCGGGACGGCCCGCCCCTTCCCGCTCGATGGGCATCGCACCGGATCGCGCGATTACGGGCACAATACGCGGCGACGTCTGCTCCGCGACCCGTTGTTCGAATTGCGAACATTTTCGGCGCCGCTGCACTACCACCCGCCTTTTTCACGCCGTCATGACCCACGAACGCCTCGCTACCGCCGCACGTCCGCCGAACTCGCCGCGCTTCCTGTTGTTCCTGATCTGCCTGTTCTCTTCCGCCGGGCAGCTCGCCATCGACATCTACGTGCCCGCGCTGCCCGCCATGGCGCGCTACTTCGCGACTTCGCCGCAGGCGATCCAGTCGAGCGTCTCCGGCTACATGGCCGCGTACGCGCTCGGCCAGCTCATCTTCGGGCCGATCGCGGACGCGCTCGGCCGCAAGCGCGTGCTGGCCTTCGGCCTCGTGATCTACACGCTCGGCTGCCTGCTCTCGCTCGCCGCGCCGAACCTGGAAACCTTCGTGCTCGCGCGCTGCCTGCAAGGCTTCGGCATCGCCGCGACCAACCTGCTCGCGAAGGCCATCATCACCGACTCGTTCGCGGGCATCGCGCTCATGCACGCGTTCACTTATATGTCGATCACATGGGGGCTCGCGCCGATCATCGCGCCCGTGATCGGCGCGCATCTGCAGGAGTGGTTCGGGTGGCAAGCGTGCCTCGTGTTCCTGCTCGTCTATTCGCTCGTGATGTGGGCGCTGCTGTGGCGCTTTCGCGAGACCTTGCGGCATCCCGTGCGGCTGGAGCCGCGCACGCTCTTCGCGAACGCGGGCAAGGTGCTCGCGAGCCCCGTGTTCCAGAGCTGCTTTCTCGCCCAGGGACTGTGCTACAGCATCCTGCTGGTGTTCAACATCATCGGGCCGTTCATGGTGCAGAACACGCTGCACAAGCCGCCCACGTTCTTCGGCTACCTGGCGCTCGGCATCGGCCTGATGTATTTCCTGGGCGGCCTTTCGAACCGGCTGCACGGCCCGCGCCTGCCCACGCCCGAACAACGTCTGCGCGTGGGCGCGCGCGTGATGGCGGGCGCGGCGATCGCGATGCTCGTGCTCTCGCTCACGGTCGGCCTGCGCGTGTGGACGCTCGCCGCGCCCGTGCTCGTCATGGGCCTGTGCGCGGGTACGATGTATCCCACGCTGATGGCCAAGGGCAACTCGCTGTTTCCGCACATCGCGGGCTTGACGAGCGCGATTCTCGGTTGCGCGCTGCTGCTCGTTTCCTCGGCGATGATGGGGCTGGCGGGCTTCGTCTCCGTGCATGTGCTCACGCCGCTCGCGGTGTTTTTCGTGCTGCTCGCGCTCACGGTCGTCGTCATGGTGACGAAGCTGCTGCGATACCTCGCGCAGAATCAGGCCGCCGCCACGCTCGCGCAGCGCAGCGGCGAGACGGCTTGAGCCGCCGGCGTATTAGCGAATGGCGCGCGCCACGTCCTGGAGCTGCGTGAAGGCGCGGTAACGCGCTTCGTGCAGCGCCGCGATCTCGCCTGCGGCCGGCGCGTAGACCTTGCTGATCTGCGACATGGCGGCCATCGCAGCGCGCGCGTTTTCGTGGAGCCCGCCCGCCACGCTGCCCAGCATCGCGGCGCCGAGCAGCACGGGCTCTTCGGCCTGGGTTGCGAGCACGGGCTTGCCGGTTGCGTCCGCAAGCAGCTGGCGCACGAGATCGAGCCGCCCCGCGCCGCCGCTGATCACCACCTGTTCGATCGGCGCGCCTGCCTCGGCCTGGACTTCGACGATCTGGCGCAGTCCATAACCGATGCTGCAGATGCCCGCCACGTAGAGCGCGACGAGATTTTCCATGCCCGCCTCCATGCCGAGCCCCGCGATCACGGCGCGCGCGTGCGGATCGGCGAACGGCGCGCGGTTGCCGAGGAATTCGGGCACGACGTGCAGGCCTTCGTCGTGTGCGAGCCGCACCGCGCCCGACCAGCCGTCCGCGGCCTGCACGGCCAGCGCGGCGAGCAGCGCCGGCAGCGACCGGCCTTCGCGCGCGGCCCGGCTCGCGGCCTCCGGCGCGAGCGGATGCATCGCGAGCAAGCGCTCGATCGCCGCGCCCGCCACCGACTGCCCGCCTTCGTTGAGCCACGCCTCGGGCACCATCGCCGAGTAATACGGGCCCCACACGCCGGGCACGAATACGGGGTCGCGCGTGGTCGTCATCGTGCACGACGACGTGCCGAACACATACGCGAGGCACGCCTCGGGCCGCCCCTGCGCGCCGACCGTGCCGATGCCGCCCGCATGCGCGTCGATCACGCCCGTCGCGACCGGCGTGCCCGGGCGCAGGCCGAGCTGCGCGGCGGCCCCGGGCGTCAGGCCGTCGCCGAGCGGCGTGCCGGGCTCGACGATTCGTTGACCGATGCGCGCGAAACCTTCGTCGGCGAGCACGCCGAGGCCCACGGTGCGAAAGTAGCTCTCGTCCCAGCGGCGCTCGTGCGCGAGATAGGTCCACTTGCAGGTGACCGTACACGTGGAGCGCGCCAGATCGCCCGTCGCGCGCCACGTGAGGAAGTCGGCCAGGTCGAAGAACTGCCACGCGGCCGCGAACACCGCAGGCCGGTTTTCCAGCAGCCACAGGAGTTTTGGCGTTTCCATCTCCGGCGAAATCTTGCCGCCCACGAAGCGCAGCACGTCGTGGCCCGTGGCGTTGATGCGTTCGGCCTGCTCCACGGCGCGATGATCCATCCACACGATGATGTCGCGCGCGGCCGCCTCGGATGGCCCGACGGGTAGCGGCTGCCCGCCCTCGCCCAGCACGACGAGAGAACAGGTGGCGTCGAAGCCGATGCCCGCGATCTGGTCGGGCGGGATCGCCGCCTGCGCCAGCGCGTCCTTCACCGCATGGCACACGGCATGCCATATCTCGGTGCTCGACTGCTCGACGATGGCGCCGCTTTCATGAAAAACGGCGATGTCGTGTTTCGCCGACGCCACCATGCGTCCAGCGCAATCGAAGATGCCGGCGCGGGCGCTGCCCGTGCCCACGTCGACGCCGACGGTATGGCGTGCGCCGCCTGCGAGGTTATTTGAGGTCATGGCTCGTTGAGTGTGAGGAGGGGCCGCGGATTGTCGCTCGCGCGCCGGGCCCGGAGACTAGAGATCGACGCTGCTGGGCAGGATCACGAGGTCGCGAATGGTCACGTTGCGCGGCCGCGTGAGCATGAACACCACCGCGTCGGCCACTTCCCCGGGCTGCATGAGGCTGCCCTGCGCCAGCGCCTCGTCCATCTTCGCCCGGGGCCAATCGTCGAGCAGGGCCGTGACGACGGGGCCGGGCAGTACCGCGCCCACGCGCACGCCGTGCTTCGCGACCTGGCGGCGCACGGTATGCACGAAGGCCTGCACCGCGAACTTCGAAGCCGTGTAGACAGGCTCCCACACCACCGGCACGACGCCCGCCACCGAGCTCGTAAACACGATGTCGCCCGCCCGCTGCCCGACCATGTGCGGCAGCACCGCATGCACGCAGCGAAACGCCGCGTTGATGTTCAGATTGAGCATGCGATCCCACTCGTCGGGATTGCCGTTCACCACCTCGCCGCCGATATAGGCGCCCGCGTTGGCATGAAAGATGTCGAGGCCGCCCGCCAGATCGAGGATCTTCGGCAGCATGCCCGCGTAGTCGGCGGGCTCGAGCAAATCCATGGCGAGCGCAAGCGCATTCGGCCCCAGCTCGGCGCAGCACTGCGCGAGCCGCTCCTGCGCGCGGTCGATCAGCACGACTTTCGCGCCCTCCCCGATGAGCGCGCGCGCGCACGCGAAGCCGATGCCGGAGGCCGCACCCGTAATGGCGGCGACCTTCCCCTTGATGGATTCGGACATGGATGACTTTCCTCCTTGGTCAGATTGCGGCGCGCGCCTCAGGCGCGGCCATGCGAAACGCGCGACTGGCGTGCGAGCGAATCGACGATCACCGCGATGGCGAGCACGGCGCCGGTGATCATGAAGCGCAGCGAGGACGACAGGTTCAGGAGCGTGAGGCCACTCGCGATCGACTGGATCACGATGATGCCGAGCACGGCGGACCACGCGCTGCCGCGCCCGCCGAACAGGCTCGTGCCGCCGATCACGGCCGCGGCGATGGCGTTGAGATTCACGTCGCCGGTGCCGGCCTGCTGGCTCGCGGAAGCGAGCCGCGCCGCCGTGAGCACGCCGCCGAGCGCGGCGAGGCTCGCGCACAGCACGAAGGCGCTCGTATAGATCGCGCCGACCTTGATGCCGGCGCGCCGCGCGGCCTCGTGGTTGCCGCCCACGGCGTTCATCGAGCGGCCCCAGCGCGTGCGCGTGAGCGCGTACTGCATGACGACCGCGAGTCCGAGAAAGAGGCCGAACATGAGCGGCACGCCCCGGCCGCGGTTGAGATAGGCGACCACGATTTCGAGGAACACGGTGAGCGCCGCCGCACGCGCGAGCAGGCTCGCAACCGACGGCGCGGAAAGCCTGGCCGCGTGGCGGCGCGCACGCGTGCGCATGCCGAGCAGCAGGAGCACGACGCCGGGCAGCAGCGCAACCAGATGCGAGACGAGCCGTGGAACGACCATCAGTTGCCCGAAATTCACCATCGCCGAGCCGTAGGGAAGATTGATCGAGCCGGTCGAGCCGAGCACGTAGAGCTGCATGCCGAGGATCGCGAGCAGCCCCGCGAGCGTCGAGACGAAACTTGGCATCCCTATCCAGTTGAGCAACAGCGCGTACAGCGCGCCGATCACCGCGCCCACCGCGATTGCGACGGCGATGGCGAGCAGCACCGGCCAGCCGTCGTTGACCCACAGCGTGCCGAGCAGCGCGGAGGCGAAGCCGCTCATCGAGCCGACCGAAAGGTCGATCTGCCCGACCAGCAGCACACAGACGATGCCAAGCGAGATGACGCCGACCGTCGAACAGTCGAACAGCATGTTCACGAGGTTGTCGGCCGAAAGAAACACCGGATTCAGGCTCGTGAAGACGGTCCAGATGATGACGAGCCCCGCGATGACCGGCAGCGAACCCAGGTCGCCCGAGCGCACGCGGTCGACGAACGCCGAGACGCTCCCGCCGATTCCGCTCGCGTGCTTCACGCGCACGTCGCCGCGGTCGAGCAGCGTGGACGGCGGCGGCGCGTCGCGCGGCGCTTCGCGTGCGGCATCCGGCTGCGGAGCGCCATGGATGGTCTTGCTCATGATCGTTCCTTTCATTGCACGTCCTGTTGCGCCTGGCGGCGGCCGGCGCGGCGCGAAACCGCATTTTCGGTCGCGCCCGTAATCGCGGCCACGAGCTCCGCGTTCGAGGAATCGGGATAGAAGACGCCGTTGTTGCGGCCGAGCCGCAGCACGACGATGCGGTCCGCCACGGCGCGCACGTCCTCCATGTTGTGGCTGATCATGATGACGGCGTGGCCGCGATCGCGCACGCGCTCGATCAGGTTCAGCACTTCCGCGGTCTGGGCCACGCCGAGCGCGGCGGTGGGCTCGTCGAGCATGATGAGCTTCGGGTCGAGCAGCAGCGAGCGCGCGATCGCCACGGTCTGGCGCTGGCCGCCCGAAAGCGAGGCGACCACGTCGCGTACGCTTGGAATGCGCGCCGATAGCTCGTTGAGCAGCGTCCACGCCTTCACTTCCATCGTGACTTCGTCGAGCCGGTATGGGCTCAGCTCGCGGCCGAGGAAGATGTTCGCGACGACGTCGAGGTTCTCGCACAGCGCGAGATCCTGGAACACCGTGGCGATGCCCAGGTCGAGCGCCGTGCCCGGATCGGTCAACGTGACCGGCCGGCCGCGGAACGTGATCGTGCCCGCGCCCGGCTGGTGCACGCCCGCCAGTATCTTCACGAGCGTGGACTTGCCCGCGCCGTTGTCGCCGACGAGGGCGACCACCTCGCCCGCATGCACGTCGAGCTCGATGTCCGTGAGCGCCGAGACCGCGCCGAAGTGCTTCGAGATGCCGCGCAGGCTCAGCACCAGCTCGCCGGGCGCGCCGCGTGTCGTGGATTGGTCAGTCATGAAATGGGTACCTCTATGTTTCTCCACGGACCCGGCACGTGCCGGGTCCCTTGCTGCCGGTTCCCGCGGTTCGCGTCAGTTCGAAATGCCGAGCTTCCTGCAGCCGTCGGCATAGCGGCCCGTGCACAATTCCTTCGCACTCGCGATGTTCTTGTCCACGACCTCGGCCTTGATGTTCTTCTGCGTGATGACGGCGGGCTTGAAGAGCTGCGTGGGCGTCTTGAAGAGCGTCGTCTCGCCCTTCACGGGCTGGCCGTCGAGGAAGCCCACGGCCACCTTCGCCGCCGCGCCCGCCACGATTTCGCTGGGCTTGAGGATCGTGTTGTACTGGTCGCCCGCGATGATCAGCTGCAGGCCGGCCGTCGTCGCGTCGTTGCCCGTGACGGGCGGCACCGGGTTGACGCCCGCCGCCTTGAAGGCCGCGACGGTGCCGCCCGCCGTGCCGTCGTTGGCGGCCACGACGCCCACGATCTGCGTGCCGAAGCGCGTGATCTGCCCGCTCACCCACTGCTGCGCCTTGGGCGGCGCCCATTCGGGCGTGTCGTATTCGGAGAGCGTCTTGTAACCGCTGCCCTGCAATCCTTCGTGAATGCCCTTCTTGATGAGTCCCGCGGCGGCGTCGGTGGGCGAGCCGTTCACTTCGAGCACGCCGCCCTTGCTCGCCGCGACGCCCGATTCCTTCAGGTGCTGCACGAGCGACTGCGCAATCGACCTGCCGATTTCCTCGTTGTCGAACGAGACGTAGTAGTCGCGGGCGTGGAGGGCACGGGCCGGTCATAGGCGATGACCTTGATGCCCTGGCTCTGCGCCATATGCACGAGCGAGGCCGCCGCCGTCGAGTCGACCGGGTCGAGCACGATGACCTTCGCGCCCTGCGCGATCACCGAGTTGAACTGCTGCTGCTGCTGCGAGGCGTCGGCGTTCGCATTCTGGTAGAGCACCTTGCAGTCGGGACAGAGCTTGCCCATTTCGGCCTTGAAGCCCGGAAAGTCGTGCTGTTCGTAGCGAGTGGATGCCTGGTCGGGCATCAGGAAAGCGACCGTGCCGCTCGGCGCGGCATAGGCCGACGTCATCGGCATGACGCCCGCAAGCGCGAGGCTGAGCGCGGCGGCGCCGAACAGTTGGGTGTGAAGTCTGGTCATCGGGTGTCTCCGTATTCTGGTTGATTGCCTTGGTTGAATGCCGGTGCGGTTACTGCCGTACGGTTGCGACAAGTGAGGCTGCCTGCTGAAAGTGTGAGTGGGTCCTCCGCGATACCTGGCGCGAGCGCGGCGTTCCGGTTCCAGGCGACGAGCGAAGGCGCTAGCCGGGCGCTTGCGCACCGTGCGGGGTTTCGCTCTTGCCGGCCGCGCTGGCGGCATTGAGCCGCTGATACGAGCGCCAGCGCGACGGCGACATGTCCTTGAGCGAGAGGAACTGGCGGTTGAAATTCGAGAGATTGTTGAAGCCCACCTGGTAGCAGATGTCCGTGATGTTCAGTTCACCTGACATCAGGAGCTGGCACGCCAGATTGATGCGCAACTGGTTCACGTAGCGCACGAACGACACGCCCGTGTGACGGCGGAAATAGCGCGAAAACGCGCTCACGCTCTGCCCCGCCAGTTCCGCCAGCTCCGTTTCGCGCAATTCCTGCGAGAGATTCTTGCCGATGAACGTGAGCACGTGATTGATGCGCGTGCCGGCGTAGCGGGCGGGCTCGGCACGGTACGCCTCGCTCGCGAGCGCCGCGGGCTCGCCGCTCTGCACGAGCAGATCGAGCAGCGCGATGAAGAGCGTGACGCGCCGCATGCCTTGCGCGCCGAGCATTTCGCGCAGGATGGGCGCGGCGGCCGCCCCCGTTTCCGGCGCGAACAGCAGGCCCCAGCGCGAAGCGTCGAGCAGCGTCTCGACGCGTCTGAATTCGGGAAACGCCTCGATCGCGCGCGCGATGAAATCCGCGTTGAATTGCAGGACGAGACACCGTTCGTCGACCTGTTCGCCGTGCGGCACGCTGCTGACCCAGTTGTGCGGCAGGTTCGGGCCGATCATCACGAGATTGCCGGGCGCGAAGCTGCCGATGAAATCGCCGACGAAATACTTGCCTGTGGTCGCGGTGATGAGGTGAATCTCGTACTCGGGATGGAAATGCCAGCGCACGGTCCGATAGGGGTAGCCGTGCGACCAGACCTTGAACGACTCGTCGCGCGGCACGGCGACCAGTTCCAGGTCAGGCTGGGAATGTGCGGCGCTCCGCGCGTCCGGGCGCAACGAGGCGGCCCCTATGCTTTGCATCTCTCTCCTCCACCGGTTTTTTTGTTTTGGGCGACTCGCCCGACGCCGAAGGGCATACTCACAGGACGCGCCGCCATGACTGAAAATTAACCGCGGCGGAACCCGTCCACCACTGAAAATCAGACCGCAGACCGATACTTTTTTGCATTCGGGTTAGCCCCTAACGGCCTGGCGGCGCCGGAAGTCAACTTTTGTGCAGGGCAACAGTGCTTCTGGCCGAGCGAAAACGGCAAATATTGCCGCCCCACGCACACAGCGAAGGCGCCTGACCGGTCAAAGCCGGTCAGGGCGGCTGAAATCCGGCCGAAGCCGGCCGTGCCATCAGGCCCCGGCGATGCGCAGGCAGGGAAAGTCCCGATACGAAATCGTCCTATGACATCGGAAACGAAAATTGACCGGACTAACTTGATCGTTCAAGCGCGCCATTCGGGCCGCGGTTCCTGAAACGAGGACGTCTTATGCGATACGCCGAATCATGGCCTACCCACACAGCGGGCCGATCCCTGTGGGACGGCACGCCATCTCCCGAGCACGACCAGCCCGCCGCGGCCGCGGCCGGAAGCGCGCAAACGCTGCCGCGCCGCGCCATTGCAGCCGCGGCGCTCGGCAACGCGACCGAGTGGTTCGACTACGGCATCTATGCCTATGGGCTAGCCTATATCTCCGCGGCGCTGTTCCCGGGCAGCACGGCGAGCGCCACGCTCTTCGCGCTCGGCACCTTCGCCATATCCTTCCTGATTCGCCCGCTCGGCGGCCTGTTCTGGGGTCCGCTCGGCGACCGCCTTGGCCGCAAGAAAGTACTCGCGCTCACCGTGCTGCTGATGTCGGGCGCGACGCTGCTCGTGGGCCTTCTGCCGACCTACGCCAGGGCGGGCTGGCTCGCGCCCGCCGCGCTCATTGCGTTACGCATGATCCAGGGCTTTTCGACCGGCGGCGAATATGGCGGCGCGGCCACCTTCATGGCCGAATACGCGCCCGATGAGCGGCGCGGCTTCTGCGGCAGTTTCCTCGAATTCGCGACACTGGCCGGCTTTTCGCTCGGCGCCTTGCTCATGCTCGCGGCGTCGCTCGCGCTCGGCGACGACGCGATGCATGCGTGGGGCTGGCGTCTGCCATTTCTCGTCGCGGCGCCGCTCGGCCTCGTGGGCTGCTATCTGCGCTCGCGTATCGAAGACACGCCCGTGTTCCGCGAACTCGAAAAGAAAATGGCGGAGCACGAGCGCTCCGCCGTTTCGCTCGGCGCGCTGCTGCGCGAGCATCGCTTGCCGCTCGTGCTGCTCGGCGCGCTCGTGGTCGCGCTCAATGTCGTGAACTACGTGCTGCTGGCCTACATGCCGACCTACATGCACAAGGAACTCGGCGTGAGCGAGAACATGTCGCTGCTGATTCCACTCATCGGCATGCTCTCGATGATGGCCCTGCTGCCGTTCGCGGGACACCTCTCCGACCGCGTGGGCCGCAAGGCGCTCTGGTGGTTCTCGCTCGTCGGGCTGTTCGTCGCGGCGGTGCCGATGTTCCTGCTCATGCGCCACGGCGTGGCGGGCGCGCTGATCGGCTTTGCCGTGCTCGGGCTGCTTTATGCGCCGCAACTCGCGACCATCTCGGCGATGTTTCCGGCCATGTTCCCCACGCACGTGCGCTATGCAGGGATGGCGATCGCGTACAACGTCTCGACTTCGCTGTTCGGCGGCACCGCGCCGATCGTGAGCGACTGGCTCGTCGACAAGACCGGCAGCCCGCTCGTTCCGGCCTACTACATGATGGCCGCGTGCGCGGTCGGCGCCATTGCGCTCTTCTTCGTGATCGAGACGAAGGGTTGTTCGTTGCGCGGACACCAGGTGCCGGGGAAACCGCATCATTAATCGCCCGGCGGCCCGGCAGGGGCGCCACGCTTCAATGCGATGCCCGACCTTGCGTCGGGCATTTTCTTTTGCCGCCGTCAACGTTTGAAAATGATGCCGCCGTAGCGGCATCGGTCGGGGAGGCAGCATGCCGGTGAACGATCTTCCACCCGCCGCCTTTCCGGCTGAGCGCCACGGTGAACGCGGCCCTTCATCCTTGCTCGATGTTCTCCCACGCGCCTGAATCCGCCGAACGGAAAACGGCGTCGATCACGCGCATGTTCGCGCGCGCGTCTTCAAGCGGAATGGCCTGGCCTGTTCCGTTCAGTATGGCTTGCGCAAACACGGCCGCCGCCACGCCATATTGATCGCACGCTGGAACCTCGACCCAATGTTCGGCATCGCCACGCCCGCCCGGCTGCCCGCTCACGAGGAGCCGCGTCGGCCGGTCGTTCGGTGCATTAAACGGGATCTCGACTTCCACCCTTCCTTTCGTGCCGTGAAATTGCATCCGCTGATAGGCATGAATCTGGGTCGAATAAAAAAAGCTCGCCTGTATGCCCTCGAAATCCAGTATCACGGAACCGAGCCGGTCCACCTCGAACGATGGATCGCGCGCCATCAGGGCGACTGCCCGCCTGGGCTCGCGCCCGGTAACGAAGCGCGACATCGTGATCGGATAACAGCCGATGTCGAGCAGACCGCCGCCACCCAGCTCGCTCTGGTTGCGGATATCGCGCGCGTCGGCGTTGTAGTAGGTGAAGCCGCCCGTCACCGCCCGCAATTCGCCGATGGCGCCCTCTTCGATCAAGGTTCGCACCTTTAGCCACTGAGGGTGCGTTCGAACCATGAAGGCCTCCTGAATATATCGGCCGCTGCTGTCGCGCGCGGCAACCAGTCGTTCGGCCTGTTGTGCATCCAGCCCGATCGGCTTTTCGCACAGCACATGCTTGCCGGCCTCGACGGACCGGATCGTCCATTCCATGTGAATGTGATTGGGTAACGGTATGTACACCGCATCGATTTCCGGGTCGGCCAGCAGCGCCTCATAGCTGTCGTACGCATGGGCCAGCCCGTATTTCGCCGCGGCTTCCCGTGCCTTTTCAGGCGATCGCGACGCAATGCCCTTTACCCGGCACTTCGGCGCGCGGTGCATGGGCACGACGACCTTGTCGTTGATCTTCGACGTGCCCAGGATGCCCCAGACGATTTCGTCCTTTGCCATGACGCCCCCTTTCGTACTTGCGGAATCCGTATGTGAGCGGGATCGAACCGGGCAGCGCGCCGCAGGAGCCCGATAGCGGCTGTAGTTTACACCGCGAAAAACGTCGCCAATGGGCTCGCGAGCCGGAAGCCGGCAGCGGGACGAAAGCGCACGCGGTCGAGAAACCGCGCGCGGCGGATATTCCGCGCGAGTCCCTTTGCGCAGACTGGTTCGGTTTCGGACTGGAATGATTCGACGCGCTGGCGGCAAACATCGCCGCAGACGGAGGAGGAAAGACTGACCGGCGGAAGACCGGAACTTGCTGGAAGGACTGGATGCGCGATATCGGGTGTCCGGCGGGCATATTGCGGCGGCGACGTTCACCGCGCTTGCCGGGTCCGTCGGTTCGCTTTTCGCGGCATCGGCGAAAAACGAACCGGGCGCCCGCTCAAACCGTTTGCAATCCTTCGATATCGACGATGCGAATCAGCTTGCCCTGCGCGTCGATGAGGCCGCGCTTCTGGAAGCGCGACAGAATCCGGCTCACGGTTTCGAGCGTGATGCCGAGGTAGCTGCCCATGTCCTCGCGCGACATGCGCAGGCGGAACTCGGCCTGCGAATAGCCGCGCTGCCAGTTGCGCGACGACACGTCGAGCAGGAAGGCCGCCACGCGCTCCTCGGCCGTGAGCGAGCCGAGCACCATCATCTGCGAGGCTTCCTGATTGAACTGGTCACCCATGAGCCGGTGCAGGCGGTCCTGCATCGTGCTGCTCTCGCGGCACAGGCCCTTGAGCGCGGCGTAGGGCAACGTGCAAATCGAGCTGTCTTCGAGCGCGACCGCGCTGAACGCGTGCACGTCGTTGGCGATGCCGTCGAGTCCCAGCGCGTCGCCCGCAAGGCGCAGCCCCGTGATCTGCTCGCGGCCGTCACGGTTGACGATAAGCGTCTTGAGCGAGCCCGAGCGCACGGCGAACAGGCTGTCGAAGCGGTCGCCCGAGCGGTAGAGCGCTTCCCCCCGGCGCACTTTGCGCGCCCCGCAGATCAACGCCTCGAGCCTCGGCAGATCTTCGACCGGCAGACCTTGCGGCATGCAAAGATGGCGCATGGCGCACCCCGAGCAACGCGCGCTGGGCTGCGCTCCCGCGAGAGGAGCACGACTGCTTTGGCGCACGACGATAGCGGATCCTGCGACGGGTGACAGCATCGGACGACTCCTTCTTTAACATTTTTTAAGATTTCGACGCATTGTCACACCATGCGTGTGCGTCAATGTGGCGGCAAAATGACGCGCACCAGAACGGGCGGCCTTTGAGCCTTGTCAGGTGGCGGTTCTGTGGCATATAGCGGCAGATCAAGCGGCCTAAAAACAACACTTGCGACGCCGGCGTAAAAACGCAAAAAAGCCGCCGTACTTGCATACGGCGGCTCGCGGTGTTGATCCGTCAATCGTTTGCGTGCGTCATGCGGCCCCAGCGAGATTGCGCTCGGCCACTTCGTCCACGGCTTCCTTCACGATCGCGACGATCTCGTCGGCTTCGGCGCGCGTCATGACGAGCGGCGGCGCGAAACCGAGAATGTCCCCGTGCGGCATGGCGCGCGCGATCACGCCGCGCTGCAGCGCCGCCGCCGAAACCTGCGGGCCGATTTTCAGCGCCGGATCGAACGGCTGGCGCGCGTCCTTGTCGGCCATGAATTCGAGCGCCGCCAGCATGCCCACGCTGCGCACCTCGCCCACGAGCGGATGTGCGCCGAACGCCTCGCGCAACTGCGCGCCGAAGTACGAGCCGACCTGCGCCGCGTTCTCGACGAGCTTTTCGCGCTCGATGATCGCGAGGTTGGCGAGCGCCGCCGCCGCGCACACCGGGTGCCCCGAATAGGTCCAGCCATGGCCCATCGGCCCGTGCTCCCGCGACCCGCGTGCAATCACGTCCCAGACCTTCTCGCCGACGATCACGCCCGAAAGCGGCGCATAAGCGCTCGTGAGGCCCTTCGCGACCGTGATGAGATCCGGCTCGATGCCGAAGTGCTGCGCGCCCATCTTCGAGCCCAGCCGTCCGAAACCGCATACCACCTCGTCGGAGATCAGCAGGATGTCGTGCTTGCGCAGCACCGCCTGGATGGCCGGCCAGTAGCCCGCCGGCGGTTCGATGATGCCGCCCGTGCCCATCACCGGCTCGGCGATGAAGGCCGCGATCGTGTCCGCGCCTTCGCGCGCGATCAGCTTCTCGAGTTCTTCCACGCAGCAGGCGACGAACTGTGCTTCGTTCATGCCGGCGGGCGCCTTGCGATACCAGTGCGGGCAGACCGTATGCTTCACGCGGTCGATCGGCAGGTCGAAGTGCTGATGAAAACTCGGCAGACCCGTGAGGCTGCCCGTCACGATGCCCGAGCCGTGGTAGCCGCGCTCGCGCGAGATGATCTTCTTCTTGTTCGGGCGGCCCAGCACGTTGTTGTAGTACCAGACGATCTTGACCTGCGTTTCGTTGGCGTCCGACCCGGACATGCCGTAGTAGACCTTCTTCATGCCGGCCGGCGCCCAGTCGATGATGCGCGAGGACAGCTCGATGATCGCATCCGAGGAGTGGCCCACATACGTGTGGTAGTACGCGAGCTGCTTCGCCTGCTCGTACATGGCGTCGGCGACCTCGGTGCGGCCATAGCCGATGTTCACGCAGTAAAGCCCCGCAAACGCGTCGATATACTGCTTGCCCTGATGGTCCTCGATGCGGATGCCCTTGCCGCCCCGCACGATCTTGCCCGGCAGTGCGCCGCTCTCGTGATCGTAGGCATGCGTGGACGGATGCATGAAGTGGGCACGGTCCTGCGCGAAGAGCGCGTCGAATGATTGGGTCATGATGTCCTCCTGATTCGGGTTCAGGCCATGGCCGCGAGCGGCAGGCCGAGATTGCCAAGACAAAAATATTTGGTTTCCACGAAGGGCTCGAAACCTTCCGCGCCGCCCTCGCGGCCAAGGCCCGAGGCCTTCATGCCGCCGAACGGAATCGGTGCGCCCGTGAACTTCACGCCGTTGACCGACACCATCGCGAACTCGAGCCGGCGCACGAGCTGGAAGATCGTGTCCATGCGCGTGGCGCACACATAGGCCGCGAGGCCGTACTCGGTGTCGTTCGCCTTCGCGACGACTTCGTCGAGCGTGTCGAACGCGCAGACGGCCGATATCGGCGCGAAGTTCTCCTCGTCGTACACGCGCATGCCGGGCGCGGCATCCGCTATGACGGTGGGCGCGTAGTACCAGCCGCCCAGCGCGTGCGGCTCGCCGCCCGCCACGATGCGCGCGCCCTTTTCGCGGGCGTCGGCCACGCGCGCCACCGTGCCGTCAAAGGCGGCCTGATGCATGAGCGGGCCCACGTCCACGCCCGGCTCGAACGCGGGGCCGGTCTTGAGCGCGCGCACGGCTGCCGCGTAGCGCTCGACGAATGCTTCGTAAAGCGGCCGCGCCACGAAAATGCGATTCGCCGCGCAGCAGTCCTGCCCTGAAGTCTGGAACTTCGCGCCCACGGCAATCTTTACGGACTGCTCGATATCGGCGTCCTCCGTCACGATGAACGGCGCGTTGCCGCCCAGTTCCAGCGCGACCTTCTTGATGCCCGCGCGCGCGGCCGCCTGGGTGACGAGCGCGCCCACGCGCGTCGATCCGGTAAAGCTCACGGCGCGCACGCGCGTGTCGCTCACGAGCGTTTCCATCGCCATCTGCGGCTCGCCCAGCACCACGTTGTAGACGCCTGCGGGAAAGCCTGCTTCCTCCGCGAGTTGCGCGAGCGCGAGCGCCGAATACGGTGTTTCGTGCGCGGGCTTCACGACCACGGTGCAGCCCGCCGCGAGCGCCGCGGCGGCCTTACGGGTAATCATCGCCACGGGGAAATTCCACGGCGTAATGAGCGCCGCCACCCCGACCGGCTCCATCACGGTGCCCAGATGCGCGCCGTCGATATGCGTGGGAATCGTGCGGCCCGCAAGACGCTTCGCCTCATGCGCATACCATTCGACGAAGCTCGCCGCATAGCGGATTTCGCCGCGCGACTCGGCGAGCGGCTTGCCCTGTTCGAGCGACAGCAGCGCGGCGAGATCTTCCTGATGACGCACGATGCGCTCGTGCCAGCGCAGCAGCGCCGCGCTGCGCTGCGTTTGCGCGACCCAGCGCCACGATTCGAACGCACGCTGCGCGGCGTCGACCGCACCGGTGATCTGCGCGCGATCGAGCATGGGCACGTGGCCGATCACGGACTGGTCCGCGGGATTCTGCACGGCCACGGTGGCCGCGCTGTCGCTGTGCACCCAGCGGCCGTCTACGTAGCACAGCGATTTGAACAAGATGGGGTGTCCGGGCAGCATCTCGTCTACTCCTTATCCGTTGTCGATATGCAAACCATTCTGGTCCCCGCAGCGCACAGAAATTTTTTGTTTCGGTCCCGCGCGCTTGCGGTTTTTTCTTAAAGCCATGCCGGCGGGCACGAAAAATTCACGCGCTTTCCACGGCCCACGCGGGCGCCTGATTCGGCGCGCACTTCACCACCTTCGTCACGATGTAGGTGAAGTAGCGTTCGATGCCGAGATCCTCCATCAGCAGCGCGTCGATGAAGCGCTGGTAATGGTCGATATCGCGCGCCAGCACGTGCAGCACGTAGTCGACGCCGCCGCCCGTCGCGTAGCACTGCATGACTTCTTCGGCCGCGCTCACGCGCGCTTCGAAGCGGCGCATGTCGTGCGCGGTGTGCCGCGAGAGCGTCACTTCCACGACGATGCGGCTGCCGCGCAGCGCGCCCACCCAGTCCACCTCGGCGTGGTAGCCGCGTATCACGCCGCTCTCTTCGAGCTTGCGCACACGCTCCCACGCCGGCGAAATCGAGAGATTGACTTCTTCGGCGAGCTTCGACTTCGTGATGCGGCCGTCGCGCTCCAGAATGCGCAGGATGGCGAGGTCGTAGCGGTCGAGCTTGATCACGGCGCGCTCATGCCGTCACGGGCAGGTTGCGTTCGACCACGTCGGCAACCACCGCCACGGTGTCGCCCGCCTGCACGAGGCCGGGGAAATGACGCGCCGCGAGCAGCCCGCCGCGTTGCGCGCGATATTCGACGGGCGCCGCGCCGGTGCGGTCGATGTCGTGCACGCGCGCGAGCAACTCGCCCGCCTCCACGGTCTCGCCGAGATCGCGGCACATCTCCAGCAGCCCGCGATGTTCGCTCGTCGTGTAGCAGGTGCCGTCGGGCATGTCGAGCAGCGTCGTCGTGCGCGGCGCGGCCCGGCGCTCTTGCTCGCTCGCCTTGCGTTCGATTACGCCGGCGTGGGCGAGAAAGCCGCGCACGCCGCGATCGGCAATCGCCACGCTCGCCGCCGTCGAGGTGCCGCCGCCGCCCAGCTCCGTGGAGACGAACACCTTGCCCGCCTCTTCCACCGCGCTGTCGAAGAGGCCCACGCTGTCGAGTTCGAGCATGCGCATGGAGTACGGTGCGCCGAACGCGCGCATTGCACGCTCGCAACGCGCCTGCTGCTCGCCGTCGGGCAGCACGTGAATCGCGGCGAACGGCACGAAGTCAAGCGTGCGCCCGCCCGCGTGAATGTCGAGCACATAGTCGGCGCGCGCGAGCAGATGCCGCTGGAAATAATCGGCGATCTTTTCGGTCACGCCGCCGTCGGGCCGCCCAGGGAAGCTGCGATTCAGATTGCCTGCGTCGATCGGCGAGGTGCGCGTGCCCGCGCGAAACGCGGGATAGTTCATATACGGCACGATGATCACGCGGCCATTCACCTCGGCGGCCTGCAGCGAGCCCGCCAGCTTCGCGAGCGCGACCGGGCCTTCGTATTCGTCGCCATGATTGCCCCCGGTGAGCAGCACGGTCGGTCCTTCACCATGCTTGACCACCGTCAGCGGGATCATGATCGCGCCCCACGCGGAATCGTCGCGCGAATAAGGCAGCCTGAGAAAACCGTGTTGTACGCCATCGGCGTCGTAATCGACAGTCGGTGTAATCGGTGACGCACGCATCGTCTCTACTCCTTCACGAACAGTTTGCGCGGCGTGTTGCAGAGGGTCTCGACGCCGGTTTCGGTTATCAGAATGCTTTCGGTGATTTCGAGGCCCCAGTCGTCGAGCCACAGGCCCGGCATGAAGTGAAACGTCATGCCGGGTTCGAGGACCG
>NZ_FMYQ01000037.1 GCF_900096975.1 Paraburkholderia lycopersici | reverse complement strand
CGTTCGGGCAAGATCATGCGGCGCCTGCTGCGCTCGCTTGCGAAGGGCGAGGCGATCACGCAGGACGTTTCGACGCTGGAAAACCCGGCGATTCTCGACCAGCTCGGGGAGTCGCTCTAATCGCCCGACCACGCGCGGCGCCTTGTCCGGCGCCGCGCGTGGGGCGTTTTTCGCATCGATCCCCGCATTGCCCCGGATTGCCGGCCATACGCGTTTTTGCTACACAGGCGCATGGCCGCGCCACACACTACTCCGCAAAACAATTTCAATCCATTGCCTGAGCCACCTCCGGTGACGGAGGCGATGGCGTACGCGCATCGGCGCTACTGGCGCTTCAATATCGCGCTGATCGCCGTGCTCATGACCATCGGTTTCATCGTTTCGTTCGTCGCGCCGCTCTTTGCGCGCTCGCTCGCCGACGTGCGCTTCGCGGGCTTCAGCCTGCCGTTCTACCTCGGCGCACAGGGGGCGATTCTGCTCTATGTGCTGCTCGTGGCGATCTATATCGTGCTGATGCAGCGCGCCGACCGCGCGCTGCAAGCCGCGCTCGAAGCCGACGCCGCCATTCGCGAGGCAAGCAGGGCCCAGCAACGATGAAGCTCGCACACCGGCTCATCCGCTCCTACGCGCTCTATACGCTGGGCTTTCTCGCGTTCGTCTACGTGATGTGGCGCATCGAGCTTTCCACGGGCGCCGGCATGTGGATCGGCTATGTGTTCCTGTTCGTGCCGATCGCGGTCTACGCGGTGATCGGGCTGCTCTCGCGCACCTCGGATCTCGTCGAATACTACGTGGCGGGGCGGCGCGTGCCCTCGTTCTTCAACGGCATGGCGACGGCCGCCGACTGGCTCTCGGCCGCGTCGTTCATCGGGCTCGCGGGCTCGCTCTATGCGAGCGGCTACGACGGCCTCGCCTACCTGATGGGCTGGACCGGCGGCTACTGCCTCGTCGCGTTCCTGCTCGCGCCGTATGTGCGCAAACTTGCGCGCTATACGATTCCCGATTTCCTCGGCACGCGATTCTCGAGCAACCTCGTGCGCGCGCTCGCCGTGCTCGCGACTATCCTCTGCTCGTTCGTGTACCTCGTTGCGCAGATCCAGGGCGTGGGGCTGATCGCGACGCGCTTCATCGGCGTGGATTTCGCCATCGGCATTTTCTGCGGGCTGGCGGGCATACTCGTGTGCTCATTTCTCGGCGGCATGCGCGCCGTGACCTGGACCCAGGTCGCGCAATACATCATCCTCATCGCGGCCGTGCTGATTCCGGTTTCGCTGATCGCGCATCGCGACGGGCTCGGCTGGCTGCCGCAAGTCGAATACGGCAACGTGATGCAGCGCGTGGAGGCGCTCGAGCGCGACGTGCGCGGCGCGAGCGCCGAAGCGAACGTGCGCGACGCATACCGCAAGCGCGCGGCGCAGTGGCAAACGCGGCTCGACACGCTGCCGCGGTCGTATGTGGCGGAGAAGACGCATCTCGTCGAATCGCTCGCGGACCTGCGCCGCCACAATGGCCCGCTGCGCGACATCGATTCGCTGGAGCACGAGCTCAATGCGTTCCCGCGCGACGTCGACGCGGCGCGCATGATGTGGACGCGTCAGCGCGACGACCTGCTCGAGCGAGCCGCGCCGCCCGTGCCGATGAACGAACCGTTCCCGGCCGGCGACGAAGCCGAGCGGCGCATTCATCAACGCAACTTCCTTTCGCTGCTTTTGTGCCTCTCGCTCGGCACGGCGAGCCTGCCGCATATTCTCACGCGATACAACACGACGACGTCGGTGGCCTCGGCGCGCCGCTCGGTGGGGTGGACGCTCTTCTTCGTCGCGCTGTTCTACCTGACCGTGCCGGTGCTCGCGGTGCTGATCAAGTTCGAGATCCTCACGCATCTGGTGGGGCAGCGCTTCGACGATCTGCCGCACTGGGTGATGCAATGGCGACGCATCGAGCCTTATCTCATCAGCGTCGCCGATGTGAACGGCGACGGCGTGGTGCGCTGGAGCGACATCCAGATGCAGCCCGACATGGTGGTGCTCGCCGCGCCGGAAATCGCGGGGCTGCCGTACGTGATGTCGGGGCTCATTGCCTCGGGCGCGCTCGCGGCGGCGCTTTCGACCGCGGATGGCCTGCTGCTCACGATCTCCAACGTGCTCTCGCACGACGTGTACTACCACATGGTCGACCCGGGCGCGTCGAGCCAGCGGCGCGTGACGATGTCGAAGATCCTGCTGCTCGGCGTGGCGCTGTTCGCCTCGTATGTGGCCTCGCTCAACGCGGGCAACATTCTCTTTCTGGTGGGGGCCGCGTTTTCGCTCGCGGCGTCGAGCCTCTTTCCCGTGCTCGTGCTGGGCGTGTTCTGGAAGCGCACCACGCGCCTCGGCGCCGTGGCCGGCATGGTGGCGGGCCTGACCGTGTGCGTCTATTACATCGTCTCGACCTATCCCTTCTTCACGCAGCTCACGGGCTTCGCCGGCGGACGATGGTTCGGCATCGAGCCGATCAGCTCGGGAGTGTTCGGCGTGCCTGCCGGCTTTCTTGTTGCGATCGGCGTGAGCTTGCTCGACCGCAAGCCGGATGCGTATACGGTGGCGCTGGTGGACTATATCCGCCATCCGTGAGGGCGCGGACATCGTCGACGGTGTGCGGTCGATCACATGAATGACGAACGAGGCGGGTGATACGGCAATCTCTCGTTCCCGCGAACCGGTTGCGCGCTCAACAAAAAAATCATCGAGCGCGATGCAATGCGTCATCCATTTGCCAATCACAGGCTATTCGTCACGCATACTTTTTGGCGTCCCATCAAGTCTTTCGATTTTTGTCCGATAAATAGCGGGAGGCAGCGGTGCGGCGGACGGGGTATTCAGCTATATGCTGATTTGAGCCGCGGCCTCTGGCCGGTTTGCGGACCGGTCGTACTGGCATGATTAAAAAGCGAGGACCAAGTGAATAAAAGCAAGTTTGGCGCGGTAGTGGGGACGTGCGTCGTGGTCGCGATGCTGACCGGTTGCGAAACCACCAATTCGATTCCGTACAAGGCATCGACGGAAAACGTCATCGCGATTCAACAGCATTTGCAATCGAAGAAGGTCAGCGTCGCCGATATCGAGCTGGCGCCCGGCGTGGACGAAAGTCCGCTTTGCCGTCTCAACGGACCGGTCAAGGTCGCGCCCGGCAAGACGATTCCGCAGTACGTCAAGGAAGCGTTCCAGGAAGAGCTGTTCATGGCGCAGGCGTACGACGTGAAGGGCGCGGCCATCGAAGGGCGCATCGAGGAACTGAGCTTCAGCTCGGTCTCGCCGGCCAACTGGACGATCAAGATGCTCGTGAAGTCGGCGAACTCGCCTGGCTACGAGGTCTCGGTCAAGTACCAGTTCGACACGAGCTGGACCGCCATGTCGGCGTGCAAGAACGTGGCCGACGCCTTCGGGCCGGCAGTTCAGTCGCTGCTCAGGCAGGTCGTGACCAATCCGCAGTTCGCGGCGCTCGCCGGAAAGTAATCGCGGTTGACGCTTGTCGTGAAAGGCCCGCGCAAGCGGGCTTTTTTATAGCGTCCGATTCGACGAGTCCGGGGGAGCGCCTTGGTGGCCAAGTGCGATTTCGCGTGCCGCCGGCGTGAAATTCGCGGCAAATAGAACCAGAAAAAGCCGCTTGTTCGCGGGAGCCATTTGAAGCGCCCGGCGCCCGCTGCATCATGCAGCGAACGTTTGTTTTCCCGGCGCGAGTCCGGTTTTTCCGTCTCCTTTCTTCGTCCTCTTAAATCACGGCGGTTTTCGACTGCGCTGCCGTTCAACTGGTCCTGCACTGCCGTGCAAGCCGCGGCAGCGGCGTCGGCCTATTCTTGACTCACACCGAACCCCACCCGGTCCTCCGACCCGGATAAACGAAGGAGACAGTCATGCAAATGGCAACCCATTCTGCACTGAAAATCAAGGCGCACGTGGCGGAAGAAGCCGTGCAGCTCAACGATATTCCGTGGAAGCCGTTCCCCGACGCGCTTTCGGTTGGCGGCATTCGCTGGAAGTTTCTGCATGCGTCGCCGGAAATGGGCGCGTGGACCGCCATCTTCGATTGCCCCGCAGGCTCTTCGTTCAACGCGCACTTCCACGTGGGTCCGGGCGAATACCTGCTGACGAAGGGGCGCATGGACGTTCGCGGCGGCGCGGAACACGGTGGCGACACCGTCGTTGCACCGGCTTACGGCTATGAGTCGGCCAATGCGCGCCACGACAAGACCTACTTCCCGGTTGACTCCGAGTTCTACATGACGTTCCTCGGCCCCCTCGAGTTCATCACGGAAGACGGCACGCCCATTGTCGTCGTGACGTGGGACCAGGCCCAGCGCGCCTACATCGACTGATCGTACGGAAGTCAACGCAGGCCACTGACGCTGTCGCCAGCGGCCGCGTTTTCCATCGAAGGGGGCAACATGTCAGCAACCAGCCAGGTTTTCGACCACCATCTCGGCGCCTTCGCGAAGGGCCTCGATGAACTGCTCAAGGATTACGACGATCGCTCCGTCATTGTCACGCCTGAGAAGTCGTTCCGTGGTGTCGGCGAAATTCGCGCATTTTTCAGGGCCTTTCTCGACGGCGCGCAACCGGCGTTCTGGGACGCGTTCAAGGTGACCAGCAAGAGCACGGAAGGCGACATCGCGTACCTCGCGTGGGAAGCGAAGCCGTTCGTCACGATGGCGACGGACACGCTCTACGTGCAGGGCGACAAGATCGCCGTCCAGACGTTCACCGCGTTTTCGTCGTAATACATTAGTTACCCTAAACAGCGGTCCGTTAGGACCGAAATCTATATCAGTGGAGACACACATGGCGGGTAAACTCAATGGCCGCGTTGCGGTTGTTACCGGCTCAAGCTCCGGCAACGGGCGCGCGATTGCAATCGCCCTCGCAAGGGAAGGGGCGCACATCGTATGCTCCGACCTGAAAAAGAGTGCACTTTCCGGTGGGTATGAGAAGGACATCGAAATCGATACCGACGACGTGATCGCGCAGGCAGGCGGGAAGGCCACGTTCGTTGCTGCCGACGCGAGCAGGGCGGCCGATGTGCAAAGCGTTATCGACCACGCAGTCAGGACGTTCGGCAGGCTCGACATCATGGTGAACAACGCAGGCGTATTTACCGGCCTGCACAACATCATCGACGAAACCGAAGATCAGTACGACTTCACGATGAACATCAACGCCAAGGGCGTCTGGCTCGGCTGTAAATATGCAATCACACAGTTCATGAAGCAGGGACCGATGAAGAGCTCGACTGGCGCTGACCTGCGTGGACGCGTGGTGAATATCGCGAGCATCGGCGGCCTGGTTGGCCTCGCGCTGGAGCCGGCGTACTGTGCGTCGAAAGGCGCGGTAGTCAACCTGACGCGCGAGCTGGCGCTCGACTTCGCACCGGAGCGCATCAACGTGAATGCCATCTGCCCGGGCTTTCTTGCTACGGCAATGGTCCGCTCATTCCTCGAAAAGGACGAAACGAACAAGTTGCTGCACGATCTCACGCCGTGGCCGCGTGTGGGTGCTGCGGAAGATGTCGCGCGCGCCGCGGTTTTCCTGGCGTCGGACGACGCCGAGTGGATGACAGGCTCGATGCTCACCGTCGACGGTGCATTCACGGCGCGTTAGCGCTTGCCGCCATTGTATTCATATCGGCAAATGGAGATGCATCATGGACAGACTGAAAGGTAAGGTGGCCATCGTTACCGGCGCCAGTTCCGGATTTGGTCGAGGAATCGCAATGGCCTATGCGGCGCAAGGCGCAAAAGTCGTCGTGAGCGACATTCACGAAGAGCCTAACAAGGGTGGCTTCGAGCGTGATGCACAACTGACGACCGCTGCTGCCATCAGAAAGGCCGGTGGCGAGGCGACCTACGTGCAGTGCGATGTTACGAAGCAGGGCGACGTTGCCAATCTCGTCCAGGAAACAGCGCGCGTCTACGGCGGTCTCGATGTCATCGTGAACAACGCCGGCGTCTACCGAGCCGGCAAGCTCGCTCACGAGTTTGGCGTCGAAGACCTGGATACGTGTTTCGCCGTCAACGTGAAGGGCATGTGGTTCGGCTGCCAGGAGGCCATCAAGCTTTTCCTGAGGCAGGGCCGCGGCGGCAATATCGTCAACATCGTCTCGACCGCTGGCCTGCAGGGTCACCCCAGGCAATCCGTGTACAACATCTCGAAGGGTGCCGCGGCGAATCTGACCCGCTGTCTCGCCATCGAATACGGTCGCGAGAAGATTCGCGTCAACGGCATTTGCCCGACCTACGCCAAGACGTCGCTGACGCGGGCGCTGTTCGACGACAAGGACTTTGACAAGGCGTTCACCGATGTCATTCCGCTAAAGCGCTGGGGCGAGGTCGAGGATATTGCGAACCTCGCAATCTTCCTTGGTTCGGATGAGTCGAGCTACATCCACGGCGACCTGATTCGTATCGACGGCGGTGAAACGCTCTGCCGTTTCTCCGTCTAGCCCGTGACCGCTGGCGTGGGTTCTTCCACGCCAGCGTAAGTACTTTGGATGAAAAACGTGGCCAGGATTATTCACACCATGATTCGTGTGCACGACCTTGCGCGGTCGCTGCAGTTCTACCAGGATGCGCTTGGGCTGTCGGTGAATCACCGCCTCGACTTTCCCGAGTTTTCGCTCGTGTATCTGCGCAACGCGGAGAACGATTTCGAAATCGAGCTCACGTGGAACAAGGGGCGCGAGCCGGCTTACACGCACGGGGACGGATACGGCCACGTCGCAGTGGCAGTCGAGAATCTGGAAGCGGAGCATGGACGTATGGTGTCGCTAGGTATCGAGCCCGCACCGGTGAAGGCGTTCAAGCGCGGAGATGAGGTGCTGGCTCGTTTCTTCTTTATCCAGGACCCGGACGGTTACAAGATTGAAGTTCTCGAGCGTTCCGGGTACTACGCGTGAGCGTGCGATCGAGCATGACGCAACACCATCCCGTCGGTGCGCGTGGCATTCAGACCCGGCGCCGCATGGGGCTTTGGGTCTCATAGCTCTCCTTTTCACGCGCCGAATTTCCCCGTCTGTGACGCATGCCCCGCATACTTTCGGATGCGGGGCATGCGTCGTGTATTGTCGCGCGCACCTACGGGAAGTTTTGGGGCAGATGAATTACGGCGTCGTGCCGGCCCGGCGAGCATCGCTCGGTGATTGGCCGAACTTTTCCTTGAATACGCGGCAGAAGTGACTGGTCGAGTTGAACCCCCAGCGAAACGCAATCTCTCCAATCTGGAAGCGGTGATACGAAGGGTCCAGCAACGCCCGACGACAAGCATTCAGCCTGCTTTGCAGAACGAAGCCCGAGACGGTCATGTCGCTGCGCTGGAACAGCATGTGCAAATATCGTAGCGATATCCCGTTTGCCTCCGCGATATGCACTGGTGTCAGGTCCTCCTGATGGAGGTGTTGGAGGATGTAGTCCTGAACCTTGCGCAGCATTACCGCCGTTGCATCAAAAGGCGACGTCTGCTGCTGGCCGGATAGTGCGACGCCCAACAATTCGAGGGTCGAGCGACTGACCGTGCCTTGCACACTCGAGTCGAGCGTCGAAATCTGATTCGAAAGGGCGAGCAGGTGCACGGCTAATAGTGAGCCAACCCCCGTTTTGCTCTCGATGCGCCCGCCGGATGGTAAATGCTTTCGTTCGGGGACGTGCTCCCGCATGAGTGCCCAGGGAATCATCAGCGTGACTTTATGCAGACGTTCCATAACCTCGAACTGGACGACCTGGTCGGTCGTCCAGACCACGAGGTCTCCCGAATTCACTTCGACGCCGCTGTCGCCGATCCTGAAGCGCTCACGGCCACTCGTCGTCAGTTGCACGCCGATGTACAGCTCGTCGTCACGGTGCACGTGCTCGCGCGTACGCTCGCCAACACACGGGTCGCAGATGGTTTCGACGATTTCGGTCCCTGCAAAGTCGTGCCGACGAAGGGATGCGTAGAAAGTCGCAGGCAAGCGTTGCGGCACCTGCCATGCTCGATAGCTGCCGCTCAGGACTTCTTGCCAGGCATCCGTCCTGTCGCCGAGCGCAACATCTGCGGAGCACCAGCTAGTTGGCTGACTTAACACAGGATGTCTCCTTAGTCGCCCAGTCCGATCAGGTGGCCGGACGTACCTATACATTTTTGAATGTACGTCGCATCAAGGCCGCCATTCAGTAGGGGCTTCCCTAAACCTGTTATAAATTCTCGACCCTAATTTGGTAGCTCAGGTGCGGGTCCGTCTTTCCATGCCGTTCGTGGCGCTCAGCCGTGGTCGGCTCGGGCTTGCCAATACGCTCCGAAGAACACCGTCGACGCATCGAGGCAAAGCAATGGCTTGGAGAGCTGCTAGACTGTGCGGCAACTATTTCCAATCGATTTTTATGGTTTCGTTCCTGAAACCGTTGACTTACGTTTGTGGGTAATTTTTTATGCAAGATCAATTCATGCTCTCTGCTTGGGTAAGATACGGGGAACACAAAACACTTAAAGATTGCCGACTTCCTGGAATCTATGTGCTGGCTCATTTTAAGAAGCCACCAGTATCAACGGCCTCCGTCACCTCAAAAGAGGTAATTTATATCGGAGAAACAACTGGGCAAGATATCGCAAAGAGATTGTATCAATTCGGCCGTTCCGCATTTAAGCGGCTCCCGGCACATAGCGGAGGGTGGAGATATTCCGACGAGTTCCTGGGTAGCTCTGAAATCGATCAACCACCCAACAATCTGTATGTTTCCATCATGGGTGTAAATCAATCTGACACGGAACAGGCAACAGTTTACATAAAATATCTTGAACGGTCTGCGATTTGGTTATTTTTTCAAAAAAACAAATCTCTCCCGCGCTGCAATGCTGCGTGATGGGTTGTCACCCAACGTCGCACATCGCAGAAGAATAGATACCGGCCGTCAAAAGGAATTCCGCCATTGAGCAGAATTCCTTTTGACGGCCGGAGCAGAATTGAAGCGATGTTCTTGTCGCCGACCTGACACTGCGAATTGCAGGCGGGAGTAGAACACGCCATGACGTGACTGACTGATGCGGCCTGGTATCTTCAACGTCTTGATGGAAGCGGCGCCCCAACGAGGTACATCAAGCCGTGAGCCATGAAAAAAGCCGTTGAAAAATCAACGGCTTATGTATTCTGGCGGAGAGAGGGGGATTCGAACCCCCGATAGGCTATTAACCTATACACGCTTTCCAGGCGTGCGACTTAAACCACTCATCCATCTCTCCGGCGGGACGCGAATTATAGCAGAGTCCGCGCCCCGGAGGAAAGCCGTCGCGCAGCACCTGGCACGGCTTGCGCTTTGAAAAGTCCGCCGCACTCCCTAAGCAACGCAGAAATCGTTCGTTCCCCGCTAGCGGGGCTTTCCGTATGGTGTGCCGCACGGCCTTGCAGGCGCTTCGCAGGGACCGCGCAGCGACAAACACAACACGCAACGGAAATCCCGTATGAACAACAAAAAAGACCACCTCTCACGCCGCCCGTTTCCTGCTGCCCTCGTGCTCGCCATTGCCGCGGCAGGCGCCACGACTGCCATAAGCGCTCGTGCGCAAGGCAGCGTCACCCTGTACGGCATCGTCGACGCCGGCATCGCTTACGTGCACAACGCGCAGGGCGCGAGCGGCCAGAACCAGTCGACGCTCGTCAAGCTGAGCAGCGGCAATCTCTCGGGCAGCCGCTGGGGCCTGCGCGGCAGCGAGGACCTCGGCAATGGCCTCGCCGCGATCTTCCAGCTCGAAAATGGCTTCAACGTAGGCACCGGCGCGCTCGGGCAGGGTAGCCGCGAGTTCGGCCGCAAGTCCATCGTCGGCCTCGCCAGTGCGACGTGGGGTACGCTCACGCTCGGCCGCCAGTACGACCCACTCGTCGATCTCGTGCAGCCGGTCACCGCGGACGGCCCGTTCGGCGGCGTATTCGGCACGCCAGGCGATCTCGACAACTACGACAACAGCCTGCGCGTAAGCAATTCGGTGAAGTACACGAGCCCGGTCGTCGCGGGCCTGCAGTTCGAGGCGCTTTACGGCTTTGGCGGCGTGGCGGGCGCGACCGGCAGCGGCCAGACATACAGTTTCGGCGCCGCTTACTCGAACGGGCCGCTCTCGCTCGCAGCCGGCTATTTCTTCGCCAACGGCGGCAGCACGCTCACCTCGGGCGTGCGCACCTGGGCGAGCAGTTCGGACAGTCTCTTCAACACGGTCATCAATCAGGGTTTCGCGAGCGCGAGCTCTATCCAGATCGTGCGCGCGGGCGGCAGCTATGCGGTCGGCGCGTTGAGCTTCGGCCTCGCTTATTCGAATACGCAATACGCAGACGATGCGTACTCGACCTTCCACCAGACCGCGAAATTCAACAGCGGATCCGCGTTCCTGAACTACCAGGCGACCGCGGCATTGCGCGCGGGCGTGGGCTATAACTACACGTCGCTCACGGGTCCGGCGTCGGCGCACTACAACCAGGTCAACCTTGGTGGCGGCTACTCGCTATCCAAACGCACCGATCTTTACGCGCTCGCCGGTTACCAGAAGGCGAGCGGCCGCACGCTCGACGCGAAGGGGGCGAGCGTCGCCGCACAGGCCTCGATCGGCGACTTCGGCGTGAGCGCGGGCGCGGACAATCAGGCGCTCGTCGTGGTGGGCATCCGCCACAAGTTCTGATGCATGCTTCGAGGTCCGCAGCGTGCCTCGGCGGCCGCGCGATGGATGGCCGATAATGCTTCGTCGATCCATCGAGGAGAACCCGCTTGAACGTCAGCGAAGCCGTCACCAGCCGCAAGTCCGTTCGTCAGTTCCTGAACGATCCCGTGGATCCTGGCGTGATCCGCCGCGTGCTCGATACCGCGGCGCGCGCCCCCTCGGGCGGCAACCTCCAGCCGTGGCATGTGCACGTCGTGGGAGGCGAGTCGCTCGCGAAGCTCAAGGCGATCATGGTCGATCGCATTGCGCAGGCGCCAGCGGGTGAGCCGACGGAGTACGACGTCTATCCGCGCGAACTGGGTTCGCCGTACCGCGAGCGGCGCTATCAGGTGGGCGAAGACCTTTATCGCAGCATCGGCGTGGCGCGCGAGGACCGGCCGGGCAGGCTGCGCCAGTTCGCACGTAACTACGCATTCTTCGATGCGCCGCTGGCGCTCTTTTGCAGCGTGGATCGTCAGATGGGGCCGCCGCAGTGGGCCGATCTCGGCATGTTCCTGCAGACAGTGATGCTGCTTCTGCGCGAAGCCGGCCTGCATAGCTGCGCGCAGGAATGCTGGGCGCGCTATGCGCAGAGCGTTGGCGAGTTTCTCGCCTTGCCGCCCGAGCGGATGCTCTTTTGCGGCATGGCGATCGGTTACGAAGATGCCGGCGCGCCCATCAACCAGTGGCGTTCGGCGCGCGCGCCGCTCGAAGCATTCGCGCAGTTCGACGGCATCTGAACCGCCTTTGAACCTGGCGGGCAGGGCTACTCCTTGCCCTACACCTGGCTTACAGCGCGGCGCGAATGCGCGCAGCCAGCGTTTCGAGCTGCGCCATGTCGGCCATCTCGCGCGCATGCGGGCGCAACGCTTCTCCGGCGCGGCGCGGAATCACGTGGAAATGCACGTGCGGCACCGTTTGCCCGGCCGCGGCGCCGTTGAACTGCGCGATCAGCAGGCCCTCGGGCGCGAGCACCTTGCGCACCGCGGCCGCCATCTTCTGCACGGTCGCCATCGCGGCCGCGCCGGCTTCGGGCGAAAGGTCGTAAATGAACTCGGCGCCTTCCTTCGGCAGCACGAGCACGTGGCCTTCGGATTGCGGCATCACGTCCATGATCGCGAGCGTCGCGTCGTCTTCGTACACCTTGATGCAGGGGGCTTCGCCACGCAGGATGCGCGCGAAGATGTTCTTGTCGTCGTAGGCCATGGTCAGTGTCTCCGGCTTGGGCGCGTTGCGTGCTCGCGCATGCCGATGCGGATTCTATCGAATTGAACTGGCGATTATGGCCTGTGCGGTGCGGGCTGTGCGTGTTCCTGCACATTTTTTGAAGCGGGTGCATCATAGAGCCTCTCGCAGTGCGCACGACGACGAATGTTTTCATAGCAACCTTCTTGTTTGGGACCGGAGAAAGGCGTCAGGAAGCCAACGCCGGTTGACACGGAGCACGTATGGCAACGACTGATCTCGAAGCAGCCCATCCCGCCCGCGAGTCGACGGGGTCGGGGGCCTGGCGGTTCGCATCACAGCTATTGGCACGCGCAGACGTGAAGCTCAACGGCACCCGGCCGTGGGACATGCGCATCCACGACCCGCAGGTGCCCGAGCGCGTGCTGGCGCTAGGCAACCTGGGCCTCGGCGAGGCCTACATGGACGGCCAGTGGGATTGCGAGCAGCTCGACGAATTCTTTGCGCACGTGCTGCGCGCGCATCTGGACGATCAGATCGACCCCGCCCGTCTCGTCTTCCACGCGCTCAGGGCGCGCCTCATGAACCGCCAGACCGTGCGCCGCGCCTGGAAGGTGGGCCAGCAGCACTACGACATCGGCAACGACTTCTACGAGGCCATGCTCGACAAGCGCATGACCTACACGTGCGGCTACTGGTCGGGCGGCGCGAAGACGCTCGACGAGGCGCAGGAGGCCAAGCTCGATCTCATCTGCCGCAAGCTCGGGCTCGAGCGGGGCATGCGTCTGCTCGACATCGGCTGCGGCTGGGGTAGCCTCATGAAGTTCGCAGCCGAGCATTACGGCGTGTCGTGCGTGGGCGTGACGATCTCGAAGGAGCAGGCCGCGCTGGGCGCCGGGCGCTGCAAGGACCTGAGCGTGGAATTTCGTCTGCAGGACTACCGGCTGCTCGACGAAAAGTTCGACCGCATCGCGAGCGTGGGCATGTTCGAGCACGTGGGCCCGAAGAACTATCGCACGTACATGGAAGTGGCCCAGCGCTGCCTCGTCGACGACGGCCTTTTCCTGCTGCATACCATCGGCAAGAACCGCCGCGACACCACGCCCGATCCCTGGATCGACAAATACATTTTCCCGAACGGCGAGCTGCCGACCATCGGCCAGATCGCCGACGCCTCGGGAGGCCTCTTCGTCACCGAAGACCTGCACAACTTCGGCGCCGACTATGACCGCACGCTGATGGCGTGGCACGCGAATTTCGAGGCCGCGTGGCCGCGTTTCAAGGCGCAGATGGGCGAGCGGTTCTACCGCATGTGGCGTTACTACCTGCTTTCGTGCGCCGGGGCGTTTCGCGCGCGCGACATCCAGCTTTGGCAGTGGGTGTTTTCGAAGGACGGTTTGCCGGGCGGCTATCAGCGTCCTGCGTTGGGCTGATCGCTCGACCGCCTGGTCGCGCGGCCGCGTTTCGCGAGAAGCGGGCGCGGCCGTTTTCTTACCGGATGAGGGCGGAGACCGTGGCGATACCAAGGATCGTCATGACGACCGAGGCGCACACGTGGATTGCGATTTCGCCCGCGGCCCAGCCGAAGCGCCCGTGCTGCAGATGCGAGACGACTTCGGCGGAAAACGTCGAGAACGTCGAGAGGCCGCCCATCAGCCCGGTGATGACGAACAGCCGCCATTCGGCGGAAAGCTGCGGCATGCGCCCGAAGAACGCGACAGCGACGCCGATCACATAGCCCGCGATGATGTTCGATGCGAGCGTGCCGAGCGGCAGCTCCGGGTAGACGGCATTCAGGCGCAGGCCAAGGACCCAGCGCAACAGCGAACCGAGCGCGCCGCCGATGCCGACGGCGAGGATGGACAGATACATGGTCTGAAATGGTTGAGGGCGCACTGAGTGGGCACCGGCGCGCCGGCCGCCCGGCCCGCTTTGCGCACGCTTTGTGCATGCTTCGAGCACGTTTCGTGGCCGCTGGTGCCGTCGTTTGCACCGGTGGTACCGTTTTCGTGCTCGGAGTGTAGCACCGGCGGCAGGCGGCCGGTTTCCCGCCGCGATCCCCGGCCTTCATTCCATGGTTTGCCATTCACTGCGGGCACGCGGCGCGTCAGACGATCCCGCCGTTTGCGCGCAGGACCTGGCCGTTGATCCAGCCGCCGTCCGGACCCGCGAGGAACGACACCAGCCCGGCGATGTCGCCGGGTTGCCCGAGGCGCTGCAGCGGCGGCATGTTCGCGAAGTGCCGGACCTGCTCGTCGGTCTTGCCATTGAGGAACAGTTCCGTCGCGACCGGCCCCGGCGCGACCGCGTTTACGCAGATGGCGCGCCCGCGCAGCTCGCGCGCGAATACGCGCGTGATCGCTTCCACGGCGGCCTTGCTTGCCGTATAGAGCGCGTAGCCGGGCAGGTTCATCGCGAGCGCCGACGTCGAGAAGTTGATTACGCGGCCGCCTTCCGCGAGCTTTGTCGCCGCTTCGCGCAGCGTGTTGAGCGTGCCGCGCACGTTGATGTCGAAGGTTTCGTCGTAGAGGGCATCGGTCGATTCGGCGATCGTGACGGTCTTCATGATGCCGGCGTTGTTCACGAGCACGGTGGGCTGGCCCAGCTTTTCGGCGGTGGTTTCGAAGAGCCGGCGCACCTCGTCGGCCTTCGCGATGTCCGCCTTCACCGCGATGGCGCGGCCGCCAACCGTTGCGATCTTCGCGACGAGCGCCTCGGCGCCGGCGCTGCTGGACGCGTAGTTGACGACGACGGCATAGCCGTCGCGCGCGAGACGTTCGGCGATGGCGGCGCCGATGCCGCGCGAGGCGCCCGTGACGATGGCGACGCCGCCTGAGTTCGTGGATGCGTTCATGTTCGTGCTTCCTTTTCGTGGATGTTGAGAACGGGTTCGATCATGAACGAAAGGGGGGCGGCGATCATTGCGTGCCGCCGGGTTTCATTATTCCATTTCAATTAACAATGGTGCATGCCGCCGAAGCGCTGCGCGGGATCGGCCAATTGTGCGCATTGACCCACCGTGTCCGCCTGTCCGCCGTCCACCACGCGCAGCGCATGACCGAGCAGGTTGGTCCGGTCGCTCGCGCCAAATCCGTACTCCGAAGCATTTGTGTCCGCACCGGCGAGCGTTCGACGCGGGATCGGCGAGCATGAGCAGCGAATCGTTGATGATGAGCGTGTAGCCGGGATTCGCCTCCATGCGGGTTTTCACGTTCGGATTCGCGATCTTCCGGAAACGTGCGGTCTGACCGTCGGTGCCGCGTGCGGAAGGTGAGCATTTCAGGCGCGAGTGGGGCATACGCGTTTCCCCGCGGCCACTATTTCGCATACGAGGTGAAACCGCGGGGCGCGGAGGTCTCGTTCGACATTCCCGGGCTGGATACGTCGTGGCAATGCGCGCCCGCGTTGCGTTTCGGTTTCGCCTGTATCTCCAACGACGTGCATCCGGGCGGTAGTTCTTCTGCGCGGCTGCGGCAGTCATGATGCGCCGCGGCATGCCGCGGCGCGCGTGCGGGCGCGACCCTTCGCGCAGTTCGGCAGTAGAATGTTCGGGTCCGCTTTTCGTGTGAGCCTGCGCATGAAAGTCGCCTTGTTCGTCCCTTGTTTCATCGACGCGTTTTACCCCGAAGTCGGTATCGCGACGCTCGAATTGCTGGAACGCTTCGGCTGCGAGGTCGACTATCCGCTCGAGCAAACCTGCTGTGGCCAGCCCATGGCCAACAGCGGCGCGCAGGCCGAGGCGGCCGGCGCGGAGCGTGTGTTCGCGCGCGCCTTCGCTGGCTACGACTATATTGTCGGACCTTCCGCGAGTTGCGTGAATCACGTGCGGGACCACTTCGACGCAATCGAGCAAACCAGCGAAGTGCGTCAGGTCCGCGAGAGCACCTACGAGCTCGTCGAGTTCCTGCACGACGTGCTCGGTGCCCGCGAGTTCCCCTGGGCCGAATTCCCCTGGCGCGTGGGCCTGCACAACAGTTGCAGCGCGCTGCGTCATCTGCATGAAGCCTCCGTTTCCGAGGTGGCCGGTCCGGCATTTTCGAAGCCGCTCGCGCTGCTCGAACACGTGAAGGGCATCGAGTTCGTGAAGCCCGCGCGTCCCGACGAATGCTGCGGCTTCGGCGGCACGTTCGCCGTGACGGAAGAGGCGGTGTCGGTCCGCATGGGCCAGGACAAGGTCGTCGATCACGTGAGCGCGGGCGCGCAGTACATCGTTTCGGCCGACATGTCCTGCCTCATGCACCAGCAGGGCTGCGCCGAGCGCATGAGCGCGGACATCCGCTTCATCCATATCGCCCAGGTGCTCAACGGAGCGCGCGAATGAAGCGTGTCGAACATGCGAAGCTGGCCGGCGCGTTTCTCTCGCGGCCCGAGCACGTCGCCTTTCACGACAAGCGTCTGTGGGACTTGCGCTCGAAGCGCGACGCACAGGCCCACGCCATTCCCGAATGGGAAACGCTGCGCACGCTCGCGTCGCAGATCAAGGCGCATACGCTCTCGCATCTGGCCGACTACCTCGACCAGTTCACGCGTACGGCCGAAGCCAACGGCGTGCAGGTGCATTTCGCCGATACGGCGGAGGAACACAACGAAATCGTCCATCGCATTCTGAGCGAGCGCGGCATGACGGCGCTCGTGAAGAGCAAGTCGATGCTCACCGACGAGTGCGAGATGCGCCCGTACCTGGAGTCGCGCGGCATTTCGGTGATGGAGACCGACCTCGGCGAGCGCATCCAGCAACTCGACAGGCAGCCGCCCAGCCATATCGTCGTGCCCGCCGTGCACAAGTTGCGCGACGACGTGGCCGAAGTGTTCGGCCGCACCATAGGCACCGATCCGCACAACAACGACATTCATTATCTGGCCGAAAGCCAGCGCATGAATACGCGGCCGTGGTTCGTGCGCGAGAAAACGGCGGGCATGACGGGCTGCAACTTCGCGGTGGCCGAAACGGGTACCGTGGTGGTGTGCACCAACGAAGGCAACGCGGACCTTTGCGCGAACGTGCCGCCGTTGCACATCGTTTCGATGGGTATCGAGAAGCTCATTCCGCGCCTTTCCGATCTCGGCGTGTTCGTGCGCATGCTCTCGCGCAGCGCGCTCGGTTCGCCGATCACGCAGTACACCTCGCACTTTCGTGCGCCGCGGCCGGGCGCGGAAATGCATTTCGTGCTTGTCGACAACGGCCGCTCCGAGCGGCTCGCCATGCCCGGGTTCTGGTATTCGCTCAAGTGCATCCGCTGCGGCGCATGCATGAATACGTGCCCCGTGTACCGGCGCAGCGGCGGCCTGTCGTACGGCAGCACCTATGCAGGGCCGATCGGCGCGATCATCAACCCCACTTTCGATCTCAAACGCTTCAGCGCATTGCCGTTCGCCTCGACGCTCAACGGCAGCTGCACCAACGTGTGCCCCGTGAAGATCAATATTCACGAGCAGATCTATCAGTGGCGGCAGGTCATCGCGGCGCAGCACGAATTGCCGTTCGTGAAGCAGGAAGTGCTCAAGATGGCGGGGCGATTGCTCGGCAGTCCGACGCTTTATCGCGGGGCGGTGACTTCGCTCGAAGGCGCGTTGCGGCGCCTGCCCAATTTCATGCTCTACAACCCGCTCAACATCTGGGGCAAGCAGCGCGATCTGCCGCATGTGCCGCGCACCACATTCTATGCGTGGTACCGGAAGAACCGCAAGGGAGGCGGCAATGGCGGATCGTGAGGCGTTTCTCGCGCGCGTGCGCGCGGCGCAGCCCGCGCACGAACCGTTGCCCGAAGTGCCGCTTTTCGCGGCGCCGGCGGGCGACTTGCGCGAGCGCTTTGCCGCCGCGCTCGAACTGATGGGCGGCGGCGAAGCACGGGCGCAAAGCGCGGCCGACGTGCGCGCGCTGATCGTGCAGCGCTTCGGCGACGAGGCGCGTATCGCTTCGGCCACGCCCGAGGTGCAGGGCACGCGCGGGATCGACGCAGCCACGAAGGCGGTGTCGCTCGAAGACGTCGACGTCGGCGTGGTACGCGCGCGCTTCGGCGTGGCGGAGACGGGCTCGTTGTGGCTGAGCGAGCGCGAGTACGTCGTGAACGCACTCGGCTATATCGCGCAGCATCTGGTGGTGTTGCTCGATCCCGGGCAACTGGTGGCGGGGCTGCAGGACGCGTACCGGCGCGATGATTTCCGTGGCGCACGCTATGCGGCGCTCGTCACGGGGCCGTCGGCGACGGCCGATATCGAAGGCGTGCTGATCCGGGGCGCGCAAGGGGTGAGGTCGTTGACGGTGGTATGGTTGCCGGCGCCGTGACGGCGACACGCTATGGTCATCGACATTCTCCTTATGAGCGGCTTCCTGCTGGCGAGCATCGCGTTCGTCCAGGCGGCGAGTCTGCGCTGGGCGGTCTCCGAGTCGGTGCTGCTCGCCGCGTGGGGCTTCGCGCTGGGCGGCATTTACCTCGTGAGCGGCGAGGCATGGCCCACGCTCGCTGCTAGCGTCGTGAGCCCGGCGCTGGCGCCGCAACTGCCGCCCGAGGCGTACTTGTGGATTTTCCTGCCGCCGCTGCTCTTTCAGGCCGCACTCAGTGTGAACGTGCGCGAGATGCTCGGCGACGCGGCGCCCATTCTCCTGCTCGCCATCGTGGCCGTGTTCGTCGCGACCGGCGTGGTGGGCGGCGCGATCCGGCTCACCGGTCTCGGGCCGCTTGCCGACGGTCTCTTGCTCGGCGCGATGATCGCGACGACCGATCCTTCCGCCGTGCTCGCCGTGTTCCGCGAAGTGGGCGCGCCCGAGCGGCTCGTGCGCCTCGTGGAAGGCGAGAGCCTGCTCAACGACGCAGCCGCCATTGCGATTGCGGGCGTGCTGATCGCCGCGCTCACAGGCGACGCCGCCAACGTGTCGGTAACGGCCGCGCTGCGCTCGCTCGGCGTCGCACTGGGCGGCGGCCTCGCAGTCGGCGCGCTGGCCGGGCGCGTGTTCGCGTGGCTCATTCCCGCGCTGGGCGGCGAGGGCAAGGCGGAAGTCTCGCTCAGTTTCGCGCTGCCGTATCCGCTTTATCTGTTCGCCGATCAGACCTTGCACGTCTCGGGCGTGGTGGCCGTGGTCGCGGCGGGCCTGGTGATAAGCGGGTTGGGACGCACGCGGCTCTCGCCCGTCAACTGGCAGCATCTGCAACTGATATGGGAACAGATTGCGGCCATGGCGGGCGCGGCCATCTTTCTGCTCGCCGCCATGCGGATTCCGCGCACGCTGAGCGACGCGCACTGGGTCGATCTCATCGCGCTCGCCGTCGTGGTGGCAGCGGCGCTCGCGGCGCGTCTCGTCGTGGTGTTCGGCATGTTGCCGCTTCTGAGCCGGCTACGGCTCACCGAGCCCGTGAGCGCCGCTTACAAGCTCGTGATCGCATGGGGCGGACTGCGCGGCGCGGTCACGCTCGTGCTCGCGCTCGGCCTTGCCCAAGACACGGCGCTGCCCGAGTCCACGCGCCGCTTCGTGGCGATTCTCGCCACGGGTTTCGTGCTCGTGAGCCTGATCGTCAACGGGACGTCGCTCAAGCTGCTGATCCGGCGCCTGCATCTCGATCTGCTTTCGCCGCAGGAGCAGGCGCTGCAGCAAAAGGCGGTGCAACTGTCTTCGATCGGCGTTTCCGAGCGCGTGCACAGGGCGGCGCGCACGTTCCACATTCCCGAGGCGATCGCCGACCAGGCCTGCAATACGTTCCGGCACAGCATCGACATCGGCGCGACCGCGTTCGATATCGAAGCCGCGCTCTCGGATCGCGAGCGCCTCGTCATCGGCCTCGTCACGCTCGCGGCCAAGGAGCGCGACCTGATTCCGCAGTACGGTAGCGGGCTCATCACGATCCGCAATCTGGATGCGATGATGCGCAACGCCGACGCCATGATCGAAGAGGCGCGCGCCGGCGGACGCATCGGCTATCAGCGCGCCGCGGCGAAAATCCTCGCCGATACGCCGGGGTTGCGCGTCGCGCGCTTCGTCTATCGCTGGCTGGGCATCCGGCAGCCCTATGGCGACGCGCTCGCCGATCGTTTCGAACTCCTGATGTGTCGCCGCGTGGTGCTGCACCAGCTCATCGTCTTCAACGACGGTAGCCTCACGCCGCTGCTCGGCGAGCGTCTCGCGAAGCTGCTGAAAGCGATACTCAGGGCGCGCATCGAGAAGGCGGAGCGTGGGCTCGCGGAAGTGCGCCAATGCTTCGGCCATGCGGCGGACGTGCTCGAACGGCGCATGCTGCTGCTCTATGCGCTGCGCGAAGGGCGCGAGCGTGTAGCGGCGATGTATGAAGACCGCTCCATATCGAAGGAGGTCTACGACTCGATCCGGCGTGAGCTTGACGTGGCATGGAAGCTCGCGGTACCGCGAGCGCATCCGGACATCGTGCCGACCGAGGACGAGGCGAGGGCGATCCATGCGCGCGTCGACGCGGCGAGCGCCGCCGACGCGGAACGTGGCGCAGCGCCTCCAGCGCCCGCGGAGCCTGCTGCGACGCAAGAAAGCGCCGCAGCAGCGGAGCAGAAGCCGTTGCCGTGACGGAAATCGTCCGCCTTGCTCGTGTTCGTGCTGCTGCCCGGAGGCACGGGGGCCTGGCGTGCCGCTGCGGCCGCGGCCGCTTTTGCCCGGGGAGCATCGCAAGCATGGGGCCGTGCAGCTTGTGATCGGCATGCTGGTGATGTTCGCGGCACTCGTGCTGAGCCTGCTCGCCGCATCGGCGAAATCGAGCTTCGACACGGCGACCGACGACATGCGCGCGTAGGCCGCCGACCTGATCCAGCGCGACCGGCGCTTGCGCGACTACGGGCCCGAAGCGGCCGCCGCGCGTACCTTGCTGCGCGCCTACGCGGCAAGCGCAATCGCCTCGACCTGGCGCGAGGAGACGCCGCCGCAGGGCAGCTACTATCCGCACGCCCCTGTCGTGAACGGCGAGGCTATTGATAGCCGGCACGCTCGGTGCGCTGCTCGACTCGGTGGGGCGCGAGATCGCCGCTCTCGGGCCGCGCGATGCCTGCGATCTGGCGCCGGCGATCGTGCTGATCGTGCCCGGCGCGGTGTCGATTTCGTCGGCGGTCTACGTGATCGCGGATCTCGACACGCCGTTCGCGGGGCAACGGGTGGTGCCAGGCGATCCGATGCGCGACGCGCTCGCGCACATGAATCTGCCGGCCGGCTGGCGACGTGAAACCGACGTTGCGCTAGACTCGCGCGACGTGACGCATAGAGGAAAGGAGATTCGCCATGTTGCGCAAGACGCTCAATGCTTCGCGCCTGCAGGAGGAAATGCACCGGCGCATACACCGGCTTCAGGAAGTGCTAGACGATGGCGTGAAGATCGGCGTGCCGCGCCCGCAGCGACAGGCACCCGATCGCAGCGGCTGCAACTGGACGATGCAGCATTTTCACAACGCAGCGGGCTTCGAGGCGAGCGTGGCACGCGTGCTCGCGCAAGTGCAGGCCGAGTACAACCTCGCGACTGCGCCGGGTGAAGCGGGCGAGCACGCAGCCAGCACAGCAGACGACGCGCGCGCGCCCTTCGGCGCAACGAAACGGGCTGCGGTGAATCCGTTTGGCGAGGTGAAACCCGCGCCGGCCGCAAATCCGTTCGGCGACGCGAGGCCGTCGGGCAAGGAAAATCCGTTCGGCGGCGGCGAACCAGCGAGGGACGAGGGTGAGCAGGAGCCGGCCAGGCGGCCGCGCAATCCGTTCGGCGATTGATCGTATTGATCGACGTGCCGAGCGCCGCTCATGGCGCGCGGCGCACGCCATACCGTTTTCAGCTTTCTTCCGGAGCCGGCGCGGACTTGCTGCGCGCGCGGCGCGCCCGCGAGGGTGCTTTCTTCACAGCGGGCTCGGCCTGCGTAGCGGCTGCCGGCGCTGGTTCGCCGGGGGTGCCTTCCTGCGCTTCCGATGTCTTCTTTGAGGCCTTCTTGCGTGCGGGACTCTTGCGCGTAGCCGTCTTGCGCGCCCGCCCAGGCAGGGCCGGAGCAGCGTCAACATGGTCTGCCGTTTCGTGCCCGGCCTCGAAGGTCACGGGCTCGCGCGCGACATGCGCCTCGTGGGGCTCGTGTGGTTCATGTCGCTCATAGGCAGGTTCGCGTGCTTCGAACGGCTCGGCCAGGGAGGGCTCAGCGCGGCGACTTCCATCCTCGCGCGCATGCGTTGCGTGTGCGAGCGCTTCGACGGGCTCGAACGGAATTTCGGTCTGCGCCTCGCCGGCTGGCTCGACGGTGGCTTCACGCGTGTCCAGTGCCGAGCCGCCGCGTCCGCCGCGCCGTCCTTTGCGCTTCGACCGCGAATCCTCGGCGCGCGCGACCGCGACTTCCTGCACAGGCGAGCTGGCCGCCGCGGCGACAATCGGAGGCGGATTCAGCCGCGACACCCAGGTGCCCGACTTCTCGTCGCGACCCACTTCGAGCAGGCCGCGCGATTGCGCCTCTTCCAGCAGATTGCCGAACGCGCGAAAGCCGTAGCGCGTTTCGTTGAAGTCGGGCCGGCGGCGCTTGATGGCGCTCTTGAGCACCGAAGCCCAGATCTTGCCGCTTTCGCCGCGCTCCAGCACAAGCGCGTCGAGCGTCTCGATCGCGAACGAGACGGCCTTCGACTTGCGTTCGTCGCCGTCCTGCCTGGGCTGCCGCTCCTCGCCGCCCTGGCGCTTCGCGCCGCCTTCGGCCTTGTTCTTGCCTTTGCCGTGGACATGCTGCTCGCGCACGAGGTCGCGGACCAGGTCGTCATAGAAGATGAATTCGTCGCAGTTGGCGACCAGCAGGTCGGACGTGGAGTGCTTCACGCCCACGCCGATCACTTTCTTGGCGTTCTCGCGCAGCTTCGAGACCAGCGGCGAAAAGTCGGAGTCGCCGCTCACGATCACGAAGGTGTCCACGTGCGACTTCGTATAGCAGAGATCGAGCGCGTCCACGACGAGGCGGATGTCGGCGGAGTTCTTACCCGACTGGCGCACGTGCGGAATCTCGATGAGCTCGAAGCTCGCCTCGTGCATCGCGGCCTTG
The DNA here is from genome assembly GCF_900096975.1 of Paraburkholderia lycopersici. Taxonomy (GTDB): domain Bacteria; phylum Pseudomonadota; class Gammaproteobacteria; order Burkholderiales; family Burkholderiaceae; genus Paraburkholderia; species Paraburkholderia lycopersici. Next base: position 37,776 of record NZ_FMYQ01000037.1, on the reverse strand, counting down.
AAGCCCTTGTAGCGCTCCCAGTCGCAGTAGGCTTTTTTCACGACGATGCTGCCTTTGAGCAAGAGCCGCTCGAGCACGGGCTGGATATCGAAGCGGTCGATCTTCGCGTCGCGCACGCCGAGCGCGACGTTCTCGAAGTCGCAAAACACCGCCATGCTGACGTTTTCCTGGGGGGAGGCCATGTGATTGGTTCGTTCCATCTACAGTTCGAATTCACATGATAGCCGGTCGCACCGCAGCGGACAGCGAATCGCGATTGGCGCGGCTCGCGCGGCGCGACTTTCCAGGACTATCCGCGCACGGCCATGCCGCCTTTCGACATCGAACGCTCGGCGCCGGCCATCGCGAGGAAGCGTCAGCCGCGCGCCACGTAACCGAGCAGGGCGCTCGCGGCGTCGGCTTCGCGGCGCACGGCGCGTCCGACCGGACCTTCGGGCGAGGCGTCGAAGCCGCCCGTCGCGCCCAGCGCCGTGAGCGCGGCGCAGAGCTTGCCGGTGTGATCGAAGAGCGGCGCCGAAACGGCGCTGATTCCCTTGAGATTGGTATCGCGCACGCTCGCGCAGCGCGCTGCCCGCACCTCGCGGCACAACGCGCCGACCGGATCCCGGGCGTCAAGTTGCGCGCGCAACGAGGCGTCGGATTGCGCGAGTTCGTCCCCGGCTTGCGCGAGCACGCGGGCGTCGTCGAGCAGGCCGAGAAACACGCGGCCCGTGGACGACCATAGCAGCGACATCACCGACCCCACGCGCACGTTCACCGTCACCGGCAAGCCCGGCTCTTCGAAGCGGATGATCGTGGGGCCCTTGTTTCCCATCACCGCGACGAACGACGTGACTTCGAGCGTCTCGCGCAAACGCACGAGCGCCGGCTCCGCTATGCGCACGGGATCGGCCTGGCGCATGGCGGCCACGCCGATCATCATCGCCTCGCCGCCGAGCAGATACTGCTGCGTAGCGGTGTCCTGCGCGACCAACCCTTCCTCGATCAGGCTCACGAGATAGCGATGCACCTTCGCGGGACTTTCGCTCACACACGCGGCGAGCGCCGAAAGGCTCGCGCGTCCGCCGAGGCGGGCGAGACCTTTCAGCACGGCCATGCCGGTCTGCGCGGACTGCACGCGCTGACGACGTTCGCGCGGCGCGGCGGCGCTCGCGTCGCGTGTGCTTTTTGCGGCTTTCGCGGCGGGCGCGGCGCGGCTGGTGGTGTTTTTCCTGCTTTCCATGCTGGCGGGGCGCGGGGAGTGGGTCGGGTTCATGCGAGATTTTAGGGCGCGTAGTTGCGGCGCAGCGCCGTTGATGAACCGAGGTTAACCCCTATCTCGGAATTACGCAATGCGTACTAGAGTTACGCAAAACGTAACACTTGCAGCATGCAGGAGATGCATATGAGCGAGACACCCTCACAGCCGCCGGGCCGCTGCCCGTTCCCTCATGCGGCGAACGCCGCGCCTCGCTGCCCGGTCAGCGCCAACGCGGCCGCCTTCGACCCCTTCAGCGACGGCTACCAGCAGGATCCGCCCGAATACGTGCGCTGGGCGCGCGAGCAGGAGCCCGTGTTCTACAGCCCGCAGCTAGGCTACTGGGTCGTGACGCGCTACGACGACATCAAGGCGATCTTTCGCGACAACCTCACGTTCTCGCCGTCCATCGCGCTCGAAAAGATCACGCCTACCGGCCCCGAGGCGAACGCCGTACTCGAGTCGTACGGCTATGCGATGAACCGCACGCTCGTGAACGAAGACGAGCCCGCGCACATGCCGCGCCGCCGCGTGCTGATGGAACCGTTCACGCCCGAACATCTCAAGCATCACGAACCAATGGTGCGACGCCTCGCGCGCGAATACGTGGACCGCTTCATCGACGAAGGCCGCGCCGATCTTGTCGACCAGATGCTCTGGGAGGTGCCGCTCACCGTGGCCCTGCATTTCCTCGGCGTGCCCGAAGAGGACATGGACCTGCTGCGCAAGTATTCGATTGCGCACACGGTCAACACGTGGGGGAGGCCGCGGCCCGAAGAGCAGGTCGAGGTCGCGCACGCGGTGGGCAACTTCTGGCAGTTCGCGGGCAAGGTGCTCGACAAGATGCGCCAGAACCCGGATGGCCCGGGCTGGATGCAATACGGCATCCGCAAGCAGAAGGCGCATCCCGAGGTCGTCACGGACTCCTATCTGCATTCGATGATGATGGCCGGCATCGTGGCCGCGCACGAGACCACGGCCAACGCCACGGCGAACGCGATAAAGCTGCTGCTGCAGCACCCGAACGCGTGGCGCGAGATCTGCGAGGACCCGAGCCTCATCCCGAACGCGGTGGAAGAGTGCCTGCGCCACAACGGCTCGGTGGCCGCGTGGCGGCGCCTCGCGACGAAGGACGTGCAGATCGGCGGCGTCGACATTCCGGCGGGCTCGAAACTGCTCATCGTCACCTCGTCCGCGAATCACGACGAGCGCCATTTCGCCGACGCGGACCTGTTCGACATCCGCCGCGACAACGCGAGCGATCACGTCACCTTCGGTTATGGCTCGCACCAGTGCATGGGCAAGAATCTCGCGCGCATGGAGATGCAGATCTTTCTCGAAGAGCTCACGCGCCGCCTGCCGCACATGCGCCTCGCGGACCAGGCATTCACTTACGTGCCGAACACGTCGTTCCGGGGTCCTGAGCATTTGCTCGTGCAATGGGATCCGGCGCGCAACCCGGAGCGCGGCCATCCCGCCTTGCTGGACTTGCAGGTGCCCGTGCGCATCGGCGAGCCTTCGGCACATGCGCTTTCGCGGCCCGTGCTGGTCGAGCGTGCGGACGCCGTCGCGGACGGCATCGTGCGTCTGCGCCTCGTCGCGCCCGACGGCGGCGTGCTGCCGCGCTGGGCGCCGGGCGCGCACATCGACGTGGAATGCGGCGACACCGGCCTTTCACGCCAGTACTCGCTGTGCGGAGACCCCGCCGATACGGGCGCGTTCGAGATCGCCGTGCTGCGCGAAACGGAGAGCCGCGGCGGTTCGGCATGGGTGCACGACACGCTGCGCCCGGGTATGCGCCTGAAGATTCGCGGGCCCCGCAATCACTTTCGGCTCGACGAAGAAGGGCGTCGCGCGATTTTCGTCGCGGGCGGCATCGGCATCACGCCTGTGAGCGCCATGGCGCGCCGCGCACGCGAGCTCGGCATCGACTACGAACTGCACTACAGCGCTCGCTCGCGCAAGGCGATGGCGTTCGTCGCGGAACTCGCCGCACTGCACGGCGAGCGTCTGCATCTGCATGTGTCGGAGGAGGGCACGCGCAACGACTTCGCCGCGCTGCGCGTGGACGCGCATACGCGCGTCTACGCCTGCGGTCCCGCGCGCATGCTCGAAGCGCTCGAAGCCTGTAGCGCGGCGTGGCCCGCGGACGCCCTGCGCGTGGAGCATTTCGCCGCGAGCGGCGGCAAGCTCGACCCTTCGCAGGAGCGCGCGTTCGAAGTCGAGCTCAAGGACTCGGGGCTCGTGCTCAACGTGGCCGCCGACCAGACCGTGCTCGACGCGCTGCGCCGCGCGAACATCGACGTGCAAAGCGACTGCGAGGAAGGGTTGTGCGGATCGTGCGAGGTGCGCGTGCTCGCGGGCGAGATCGATCACCGCGACGTGGTGCTCACGCGCGCCGAGCGCGAAGCGCAGTCGCGCATGATGACCTGCTGCTCGCGCGCGAAAAGCGGCCGGTTGATACTCGAACTCTAGCCTGTGCGGTGCGATCGAGACGAAAACGTAATGATGGGAGACATCGCATGACAAAGACCGTCGAGGTCACCGGCGTTATCGACGAAAGCCGGTTCGGTCCGTATCAACTGCTCGTGGTCGCGCTATGCGCGCTGTGCCTCGTGATGGACGGCTTCGACGTCCAGGCAATGGGCTACGTCGCGCCGGTCGTGATCCGCGAGTGGGGCATCGCGAAGGAGACGCTTTCGCCCGTGTTCGGCGCGGGCCTCTTCGGCATGCTGGTGGGCTCGCTCACGTTCAGCGCGCTTGCCGACAAGATCGGCCGCCGCCCCGTGCTGATCGGCGCGACGCTGTTCTTTTCCGCATGCATGGTTGCAACGGGTGTCGCGCATTCGATTATGGAACTCGTGGTGTGGCGCTTCGTGGCGGGCCTCGGCCTCGGCTGCATCATGCCGAATGCAATGGCGCTCGCGGGCGAATACAGCCCGCGCCGCATGCGCGTGACGCTCATGATGATCGTCTCGTGCGGCTTCACGCTGGGCGGCGTGCTGGGCGGCCTCGTCACCGCGACGCTGATTCCCGCGTTCGGCTGGCGCGCGGTATTTTTCGTGGGCGGGGCGATCCCGCTCGTGCTGGGCGTGCTGATGTGGCTTGCGCTGCCCGAGTCGATCCAGTTCCTGCTGTTTCGCGGTCGTGGCGAGCACACGCAGGCGCGGGTGCGCCGCAATCTCGCCCGCGTGGCGCCGTCGCTCGCGCTGCCCGACGGCGTGGCGTTCACGACCACGGAAACGCGCTCGCGTGGCGTGCCGTTCGTTGAGCTTTTCAAGGAGGGTCGCGCGCGCGTGACCCTCCTGCTGTGGGTCGTGAACTTCGCCAATCTGCTCGCCATGTATTTCCTCTCGAACTGGCTGCCGACCGTGATCCGCGACGCCGGCTATTCGACCCGGACCGCCGTGCTCGCAGGCACGGCGCTATGGGGCGGCGGCGTGATCGGCACGCTGCTGCTCGGGCGCATTATCGACGTGGCGGGTTTCACGCGCGTGCTCGCCACGACTTTCCTCATCGCGATTGTTTCGACCGCTGCCATCGGCAATCCGGCCGTGATGGTTTCCGTTGCGGCGATGTTCGTTGCGATCTTCCTCACGGGCTTTTCGGTGATCGGCGGCCAGCCCGCGCTCAATGCGCTTGCCGCCACCTACTATCCGACGTCGCTGCGTTCTACCGGGATTGGCTGGAGCCTCGGCGTGGGGCGCATCGGATCGGTCGTCGGGCCGGTGCTGGGCGGTGGGCTGATGCATCTGCAATGGTCGTCGTCGTCGCTCTTTCTTGCGGCGGCGGTACCCGCCTGCGTGTCGCTCGCGGGGATCCTGGCGATTCATCGGGCGAATGGCCGTGGCGACCGTACTCGGGGAGGCGAGCGTGCGGCGGCGTAGATGGAGCGACTGGCGGCGGCGCATGACGCGCCGCTGCGCGCCCGCATGCGGACCGGGCCGCCGCGCCATGTGCCGGCGCTACGCTTGCGCCAGTGGCGGACCCTGACCGGCGACGGCACTCGCGCCCCGGGGATCGAGACGATAGTCGTCTTGATGCGCGGCCATTGGGGCTGATTCCGACTTCCGGGCTGACGAATGCCGGCTTTACCGAAAACGAATTGTTGGTTGCCCGCGCCTGAACCACACTGATACCTGTCGCGATGCGGCGCGCCATGGCGCACCGCACGCAAGGAGAGAGCAACGACAGGAGGTGGCGTGGTGAGGCGAGCGGCGCGCAAGATCAGCGACATCGCGCGGCACTGGGCGGAGGTGTCGCCCGAGGCCGCGGCGATTCGCGAAGAAGCGGGGGTGACCAGCTTCGGGCAGCTCTGGAACAACGTCGGGCACGCGCAGCGATTCTTGCGCGAGCAGGGCGTGGACGTGGGCGACCGTGTGCTTGTCGTGGCCGAAAACTGCTCGGCCGTGGTGACGTTGCTGTTCGCGCTTTCGGAAATCGGCGCATGGCCGGCCGTGGTCAACGCGAGGCTCTCGGAGCGCGAGATCGAAGCGATCCGCGCCCATTGCCGCCCGCGTCTCGTCTTGTTTACACACGGCGCCTCACCCGACGCGCTGCGCCACGGGGTGCGTTGTCGAGCACGCGAAATCGCTCCGCCCGGGCTCGGTCCGCTGATGATGGCTTCCCCCGATCCCAACGTCGTGCGCGAGGCCGCCGCGCTCGCGCACGAGGTCGCGGTGCTCATCTATACGTCGGGCACCACGGGGCAGCCCAAGGGCGTGATGGCAACGCATCGCGGCCTGCTGCATTTCGCGCACGTTTCCGCGACATCGCGTGAGATGACGCAGGCGGACTGCGCATACGCAGTGATGCCCATGTCGCATATCTTCGGCCTCGCCACGCTGCTGCTCGCCACGTTCGAAGCGGGCGCGAGCCTGCATCTCGCGGCGCGTTTTTCGGCCGAGGAGGTCGTGAAGGCGCTCGGCGCTTCCGAAATCTCTATCCTGCAGGGCGTGCCCACGCTTTTCACGCGCATCGTCGCCTATGTGCGCGAGCATGGCGGGGCGGTCCGCGCCCCGCGCCTGCGCTACCTCTATACGGGCGGAGGCCCGCTCGATCCCACGCTCAAGCAGCAGGTCGAAGCGCTCTTCGGCATGCCGCTCCATCACGGTTACGGCATGACCGAGTACGCGGGCTCGCTCTTCATTACGCGCATGGAGCGCCCGCGCAAGGACGTGTCCGCGGGCGAGATCGTGGAGGGTGCCGAATTGCGCGTCGTCGGGCCGGACGGCAGCGACGTGCCGCGCGGCGAGCCGGGCGAGCTGTGGGTGCGCGGCCCGGGCGTCATGCATGGCTACTATCGCGAGCCGGACCTCACCGCCGAAGTGCTCGACGCCGAAGGCTGGCTAAAGACCGGCGATCTGGGCCGCCTCGACGCGGACGGCGCGCTCTTTATCGTGGGCCGCTCGAAGGACCTGATCATCCGCTCGGGCTTCAACGTCTATCCGATCGAAGTCGAGTCGGTCATCAACAGCTACGACGCGGTGCGCCAGAGCGCAGTAGTCGGCCGGCGCGACGCCGAAGGCAACGAGGAAGTCGTGGCCTTCGTCGAAGCGAAAGAAGGCGCGACGATCGACGCCGCCGATCTCGCTCACTACCTGAGCGAGCGGCTCTCGCCCTACAAGCGGCCTTCGGAGATCGTGCCGATCGACATGATCCCGACCACCGCGAGCGGGAAGCTGCAGAAGCAACCCTTGCGCGAAATGGCCAAACGTGTCGTGCGCTCACGCTGAGCATGCCTGATTATCTTTTCCCTGCGGGCGGCGCCGTGCCGCCCGTTCAATGATTGCAGGACATACACCATGATTCGCGACCAGGAAACGATGAACGTTTTGCTCGACAACGTCGCGCGCTTCGTGCGCGAGCGTCTCGTGCCGAACGAAGCACGCGTGGCCGAAACCGATGAAATTCCCGCCGACATCGTCGACGATATGAAGGCGATGGGGCTCTTCGGGCTCACCATCCCGGAGCCATACGGCGGGCTCGATCTCACCATGGAAGAAGAGGTACTGGTGATGTTCGAGCTCGGCAAGACTTCGCCCGCGTTTCGTTCCATCATCGGCACGACGGTCGGCATTGGCTCGCAGGGCATCATGATCGACGGCACCGACGAGCAGAAAGCGACGTGGCTGCCGAAGCTCGCGAGCGGCGAGATCATCGCGAGTTTCGCGCTCACCGAACCCGGCGCGGGTTCCGACGCTGCCTCGCTCAAGATGCGTGCGGAACGTCGCGGCGACCACTACGTCGTGAACGGCACGAAGCGTTTCATCACGAATGCGCCGCAGGCCGGCATGTTCACACTGATGGCGCGCACCAACCCCGACGAGCCGCGCGCGGGCGGCATCACCTCGTTCATTGTGGATGCGAAGACGCCGGGCATCAGCTTCGGCAAGCGCGACAAGAAAATGGGGCAGCGCGGCGCGCATACGTGCGACGTCATTTTCGAAAACGTGAAGGTGCCGGCGGAAAACATCATCGGCGGCAAGGAGGGCGTGGGCTTCAAGACGGCGATGAAGGTGCTCGACAAGGGGCGCATTCATATCGCGGCGATCTGCGTGGGCGTTGCGCAGCGCATGCTCGACGACGCGCTGCGCTACGCGATGGAGCGCGAGCAGTTCGGCGAGAAAATCGCCGAATTCCAGCTCGTGCAGGCAATGCTCGCCGATAGCCAGACCGAGCTCTACGCTGCGCGCTGCATGGTACTCGACGCGGCGCGCCGCCGCGACGCAGGTCAAAACGTGAGCACCGAGGCCGCGTGTGCGAAGCTGTTCGCCTCGGAAATGTGCGGTCGCGTGGCGGACCGCGCGGTGCAGATATTCGGCGGCGCGGGCTACATGTCCGACTACGGGATCGAACGCTTCTATCGCGACGTGCGCCTCTTCCGCATCTACGAGGGCACGAGCCAGATCCAGCAGATCGTCATCGCGCGCAACATGATTCGTGCTGCGAACGGGCGATGACGTCAGAGGCGGTGCGTACCGCCTTTAAGCTATCAAAACGGAAAAGAAGCCCGAAAAAACCGGGCTATTCGAGCCGGCCGATGCCATCGGCCACCAGCAGGTCCACGAGCTTGCGGGCAAAGAGCGGCAGCGCGTCGCGATCGGTCATGCAGATCTGCAGCTTGCGCACGGCCCATTCGTCCGTGAGCGGCACGATCTTGAGCGACATGGTTTGCGCATGGCGGCGCGCCGTGCCTTCCGGCAGCACGCCGATGCCGATATTCGCTTCGATCATGCGGCATGCCGCCTCGTAGTTACCGATCTGGATGCGCCAGCGTATCGTGCGCTGCAGATCCGATGAAGCACGCTTGAGGAACGAAAAAATCGCGCTTTCATCGGGCGGCCCGATGAAGTCGTAATCGAGCGTATCGGCGAATGCGATCTCGCTCGCCTGTGCAAGCGGGTGGCTGAGCGCCGAAGCGAGCACCAGTCTGTCGCGCCGGTAGGGGAGCACCTGCAGACCTTCGGTGCGCACGTTGCCGGCCACGATGCCGATGTCGATCGTGCCGTCCTGCACCGCGCGCACGATGTCGGGGGAAAGACGCTCGTGAATGTCCACGTACACGTCGGGATGATTGATGAGGTAGGTGCGCAGCACGGCGGGCAGAAATTCGCTCATTGCCGTGGTGTTCGCGAACACGCGCACATGCCCCTTCACACCCTGCGTGTATTCCTGCAGGTCGCCGGTCAACTGCTCGAGCTGCTTGAGCACGCGCCGCGCGTGTGCGAGCAAGGTCTCGCCGGGGCCGGTGAGCGTCACGCCCTGGCTCGTGCGGCTCAGGAGCTTCACCCCCACCTGTTCTTCGAGATTCTTGATGCGCGTGCTCGCAGCCGGCAGCGACAGGTGCGCGCGTTCCGCGCCGCGCGTGAGGCTGCTCGCTTCGGCTACGTGGGTGAAGAGCTTCAGGTCGACGAGATCGAAATGCATGGGTTGGCTTGCCGCGACTCCGCTGTCTGCATGTTCCTTCGTTTGAGGGACGAACCGGTCCTGAGCATTATTGTGCCGCGGCGCAAGGCACGCCATTAGCGATAGTACGGGTTAATCCTGGCCGAAACGGGCGTTCGGCATATCCAAATTGTGCAGCCGTATCCGATGCGTCAAGCTGCAACACGAACGGCACGGATCGCCACATAACGATTCCAATTGAATGAACGCCCGGCGCAATGCGGGCTGGAGGAGCGAAGACGATGACGACGCAACGAATGCTGGACGGCAAGGTAGCGGTGGTGACGGGCTCGGGCGGCGGCATTGGCCGCGACATCGCGCTGATGATGGCGCGCCACGGCGCGAAGGTCGTGGTCAACGACGTGGGCGCCTCGCTCACCGGCGAGGGCCACAACGACGGCCCCGCACAAGCCGTGGTGAACGAGATCAAGGCATTCGACGGCGAGGCCGCCGCGAATACCGACAGCGTGGCCGACCCAGCGGGCGCCGCGCGCATCGTGCAGAACGCGCTCGACGTGTTCGGCCGCATCGATTGCGTGGTGAATAACGCGGGTATTCTGCGCGACCGCTTTTTCCACAAAATGAGCGAGGAAGAGTGGGACGCGGTGCTGAAGGTTCACCTCTACGGCTCGTACTACGTTTCGCGGGCCGCCGCGGAGCATTTCAAGGAACAGCGCAGCGGCGCGTTCGTGCATATGACGTCCACGTCGGGTTTGATCGGCAATCTCGCGCAAGCCAACTACAGCGCGGCGAAGCTCGGCATCGCGGGCCTCTCGAAGTCGATTGCGCTCGATCTGGAAAAATTCGGTGTCCGTTCGAACTGCGTCGCGCCGTTCGCCTGGAGCCGCATGATCAATTCGATCAAGATCGATTCGCCGGAGCAGGAAGCGCGCGTGGCGAAGATCAAGCAAATGACGCCCGCGAAGATCGCGCCGCTCGCCGTCTATCTCGCGAGCGAGCAGGCCGCCGAAGTGACGGGCCAGATCTTCGCGGTACGGAACAACGAAATCTTTCTGATGAGCCAGCCGCGCCCCGTGCGCTCCGTGCATCGCAGCGAGGGCTGGACGCCGGAGACGATTGCCGGGCATGCCATGCCTGCGCTGCGCAAGTCGTTCCATACGCTCGACGTTTCCGCCGACGTCTTCAGTTGGGACCCGGTCTGATGACGCGCGGTGCACGCGCGGCGCGCAGCGTCGACGTCGCGCAGCTCGATTTCGCGCAGTACGTGCGGGCGGGCGACACGATTACGTGGGGACAGTGCGGCGCCGAGCCTTGCACGCTCACCGGATTGCTGATGGCGCAGCGCAAGTCGGTTGGCGGGCGGTTCCGCGTGTTCGTGGGTGCGTCGTGGTCCGATACGCTCGATCCCTCGTATGCCGACTGCGTGGATTTCGCGGCGTACGGCGCGTCGGGAACGAATCGTCGGCTCGAACGCGAGGGCATGCTCGACATCCTGCCATGCCACTACTCGCAGTTTCGCAGCGTGTTCACGAGCGGTCCGAATCGCGTCGACGTGCTGCTGCTGCAGGTCGCGCCCGCTGACGACGCCGGGAGCTTTAGTCTTTCGATCGCCCACGAGTATCTCGTGCCGCTCATCGACAGCGCGCGCGTCGTGATTGCGGAGGTCAACGCTGCTGCGCCATGGACTTATGGCGAGCGCACGTTGCGTGCCGAAGACTTCGACGCGCTGATCCATACGGACCGCGCGCCACTCGAAGCGCCTGCCACACAGGCCGGCGAGATCGAACGGCGCATCGCACAACACGCAGCCTCGCTTATCGACGACGGCTCGACGATTCAGCTCGGGCTCGGCGCGCTGCCGGAGGCCATCGTCGCGCGGTTGCGCGACCGGCGCGACCTTGGCGTGCACAGCGGCACCATCGGCGATGCCGTGGTCGATCTGATCGAGGCTGGCGTGGTGACCAACGCGCGCAAGCCGCGCGACCGGGGCGTGAGCATAGCGGGCACGATGATGGGCACGCGCAGGCTCTATGCCCACGCGCACCGCAACGCGCAGATCCAGTTCCGCTCGACCACGTATACCCACGATATTGACGTGCTTGGCAGCCTCGATCGCTTCGTGGCAATCAACTCGGCGCTCGAAGTCGATTTGACCGGACAGGTCAACGCGGAGTCCGTGGGTGGCCGTTATGTGGGCGCCGTGGGCGGCGCGCTCGATTTCATGCGCGGCGCGGCGCGCTCACGCGGTGGCGTGGCAATCGTTGCGCTCGCATCGAGTTCGCGGTTTGGGAGCCGCATCGTCGCGCGCCTGTCGGGGCCGGTCAGTACGCCGCGCAGCGACGCCGCGGTGATCGTCACCGAGCACGGCGTGGCGGATCTGCGCGGGCTCACGCTGGCACAGCGCGTTGAGCGCATGCTGGCCATTGCGCCGCCCGAATGGCGCGAGACGCTTGCGGCGAAGCACCGGGAAAGGCGAAACCCGATGCCGGACTGAGCGCACCCGAAGGTGCGAGGCGAGAGATAACCGAACAACATGGAAAGGAATCCAGAATGAGAAGAGCAGCGATAGTTGCGCCGGTGCGCACGCCGGTCGGGACGTTCGGCGGCAGCCTGCGCCCGGTCGCCGTCGAGACGCTTGCGGCCACCGTGCTCCGAGAAACCATCGCGCGCAGTGGTGTGGACCCCGAGCGCATCGAGGACGTGGTCTTCGCGCAGTCGTATGCGAACAGCGAAACGCCGTGCATTGGCCGCTGGGCCGCGCTCGAAGCGGGGCTGCCGGTACATGTGCCCGGCATGCAACTCGACCGGCGCTGCGGTGGCGGCCTGCAGGCAGTCGTGACGGCCGCGATGATGGTGCAGAGCGGCGCTGCGGACGTCGTGGCGGCTGGCGGCGTGGAAAGCATGAGCAACATCGAGTACTACACGACGGACATGCGCTGGGGCGCACGCTCGGGTTCGGTGAAGATGCACGACCGCCTTGAGCGTGGCCGAGAACGTTCGCAGCCCGAAACACGCTTCGGCTACATCTCGGGAATGATCGAGACCGCCGAGAACCTGGCAAAGGCATATGGCATCACGCGCGAGGAAGCGGACGCTTACGCGGTGCGCAGTCACCAGCGCGCGGCGGCGGCGTGGGAGTCGGGCCGCTTTGCCGAGGAAGTCGTGCCCGTTTCGGTGCCGCAACGCAAGGGCGACCTGGTGCGCTTCGCACGCGACGAAGGTGTGCGCGCCGACGCGAGCGAGGCTTCGCTCGCGATGCTCAAGCCGCTCATGAAAGGCGGCACGGTGACGGCAGGCAATGCCAGCCAGCAGAACGACGCGGCCGCCGCGTGCCTGATCGTCGCCGAAGATCAGCTCGACAAGCTCGGCCTCACGCCGCTTGCATATCTCACGGGCTGGGCTGCGGCGGGCTGCGAGCCCGCGACCATGGGCATCGGCCCGGTGCCCGCCGTGCAAAAACTGCTGCAAAAGACCGGGCTGGGCTTCGACCAGCTCGATCTCGTCGAACTGAACGAGGCATTCGCGTGCCAGGTGCTCGCCGTGCTGAAAGGCTGGGGCTGGCACGACGAATCGCGGCTCAACGTGAACGGCTCGGGCATCTCGCTAGGCCACCCGATCGGCGCGACCGGTGTCCGCATGCTCGCGACGCTGCTGTACGAACTGCGCCGCCGCAAGGGCCGCTACGGCCTCGAAACGATGTGTATAGGCGGCGGCCAGGGCATCGCGGCCATTTTCGAGCGCGCCGCTTGAGCACGAACGCTTTGCGCCCGCACTACCGATAACGGAGGAGACGATGCTCGATTTGCTCAACGCGCAACTCGCGCGGCTGCAAGCACATCGGTTCTATGCAGGCCGGTTGCCGCACAGCATCGAGAGTGCAGCCGCGTTCGCCGAGCGCGTGCCGCTGATGTCGCGCGCCGAACTGGTGGCCGAGATGAATCGACCGGGCTATGGCGCGTTTGCGCCCGTGGTGCCGCCGGTGCGAGTTCATCTCACGCCGATGGGCGCGTCGCTCGTGCCCATCCTGCATAGCGCGAACGACCTGCGTGCGATCGAAGATGCATGCGGCCAGCATCTCGATGCGTGCGGCGTCGGTCCCGGCGATGTTTGCATGGTCACCTTCGGTTATCACCTGTTCGTCGCGGGGCTCTTCTACCAGACGCAGATGGAAGCGCGCGGTGTCGCGTGCATTCCGCACGGTCCGGGCGAAACCGAACGCGCGGCGCGCGTGGCGCGGCAATGCGGCGTGACGGTGCTGGCCGGCAATCCGTCTCATGCGCTCAAGCTCATCGAAGCGGGATGCCCCGTGCCGCGCGTGTTCTTCGCGGGCGGCGAGCCGTTCACGGGCAATGGCGCGCTCTATGCGCGCGTGCGCGAAGCGATGCCGGGCACGTTGCTGATCGACAGCTACTCGCTTTCCGAATGCCTGCCCGTTGCGCGCACGTTTCCGGGTAGTGAGGGCGTGCACGTGTTCGACGAACTCCTGTATGCCGAAGTTATCGATCCGGACACGGGTGCCCTTGTCGAAGAAGGCGAGCGCGGCGAACTCGTGCTGACGCATTTGAAGAAGGAACTGCAGCCGCTCTTGCGCTACCGCACCGGCGACCTCACCGTGCTTGAGCGCACTGCGCCCGTACACGGGCGCACAGTCTCGCTGCCGCGCGTCGTGTTCGGCCGAGCCGATTCGATGGTGAAGATCAAGGGCGTGAAGGTCTACCCGTCGGAGCTGAAGACCGTGCTGCTGGGCATGAAGGGCGCGACGGGCGCATATCGGCTCGTGGTCGGCACGAAGGACCACGGCGGCGATCACCTCACGCTGGAAGTCGAAGGGCCTGTGGAGGCTGCGGCGATCGAGACCATAGCCGAGCGCTTCAAGCGCCAGACGCTGATCCATGCGGACAGGATCGAGGCAGTCGCGAAGATCGAAAGCGGCGCACTCGTGGAAGACATCCGGAGGCAGACAACATGAATGCAAGCGCAACGAATAGCGAGGCGCCGTGGCGCCTCGTCGTGGGCGACCACAGCTATGCCGACTTTTCGATCTCGGTGTCGCCGGCGGTCGAGCGCGCGGTGGCCGAAAAGCTCGCGCCGCCCACCGTCTATCTGAACGTCTTCGACGAAGACAGCATCACGGTGGGCGTGAACGAGGACCCGAACCAGGTACTCGATCTGCCGTTCTGCCGCAGCAACAACGTGCTCGCACGGCGGCGCGTGAGCGGCGGTGGCGCGATCTATGCGGGGCGCGGGTCGGCGTTTCTCGCGTTCTATTTACCGACTGGACTGCGAGGCGTTCCCGGCACGGCGGCGCAGGCATTTCCCACGATACTCGGGCACGTCGCCGGAGCGCTGCATGAGGTATTCGGCCTGCGGGTCGCCTACCGTCCGCTCAACGACGTAGAGATCGATGGCCGCAAGCTCGTTGCGACCTCGCTGAAGATCGAGGGCGGCGTGCTGACCTTCCGCATCCTGCTCAACGTGAAAGCCATCGATACGGCGATCGCCGCGCGCGCCATGCCTATGGCACCCGAGAAAGTGAAGGACAAGAAGCACAAGGACCTCGGCTCGCGCTATACGTACCTGGAGCAGGAACTGGGACGCGAGGTGCGCGCCGGCGAACTGGCGGCCTGGGTGCGGGCGTGCGTGCGCCGCGCGTTTGGCGATGTTGCGCTGGAGCCGGGTGCGCTCGGCAGCGACGAGCGTGTGTTCGCGCAGCAAGCCGAGAGCGAATTGCACGGCGAAAGCTGGTTTCATGAAAAGAGCGAGGCGACGCGCTACGATCCGATCGCGCAGGCGGGCGATCGCGTCGTGCGCGGGCGCGAGAAGGCGCCGGCAGGGCTCATCTGGTTGAGCCTGCTCGTGCGCGGCGGAACAGTGGTGAAGGCAATTGTCAATGGCGACTGGCATCCGCGTCCGCTAGCGTCGGTTGCCTGGCTCGAAGACGGCTTCGCCGGGCTCGCCGCCACGCGCGAGGCGTGTTCGGCGCACATCGAAGCATTTCTCGCGCGGCCCGATGTGGAATTCGCGGGCGTCGAGCCCGTCCACCTCGTCACGGCGCTCGACAAGGCGCTGGCCGAACTCGCGAACGCAGGGGTGAGCGCATGAGCGACGACGAACAACGGACACTCCTGATCGAACGAGAAGCGGGCATCGAGACACTCACGTTCAACCGCCCGGAGGCCAGGAACGCGCTCAATGTCCAGATGCGGGAAGAACTGCACGACGCTGTGCAGCGCATTCGCGCCGATCGTAGCGTGCGGGCCGTCGTGCTGCGCGGAGCGGGCGAGGACTTCTGCTCGGGCGGCGACGTGCGCGGCATGAACGTGACCAGCGCGCAGGCCGGACGAGATCGCATCGACGACCTGCATGGCTGGGTGAGCACGCTGATCGACCTCGATCGTCCCGTGATCGCCGCCGTGGACGGCGTGTGCTACGGCGCCGGCTTCAGCCTCGCGCTCGCGGCCGATTTCGTGATCGCCAGCGCGCGTGCGCGCTTTTGCATGCCGTTCATGAAGGTTGGTCTCGTGCCCGATTGCGGCGCGTTCTACACGCTGCCGCGCGTGGTGGGGCTCGCGCGCGCGAAGGATCTCGTGTTCACGGCGCGCGAGGTGCGCGCCGCGCAGGCGAAGGAGATGGGCGCGGTGCTCGAAGTGGTCGAGGCCGGCCATCTCCATGTGCGCGCCGCGCAGATCGCGGCCAGTCTCGCGGCGGCCTCGCCCGTCGCCTTCGGGATCGCCAAGCGCGCGCTGAATCAGTCGCTCGGCAGCGATTTGCGCGTGATGCTCGAAATCGAGTCGGCGGCACAGGGCATTGCGTTCACGACCGGGTTTCACCACGAGGCCGTGAAGCGCTTTCGCGAAAAGGCCGACCCGCTCTTTACCTGGCCTGCCGCCGATGCCTGAATTTTCACCTCCCGCAACGCCATGACCATCGACTATCACACCCTGCGTAACTGGCCGTTCGAGGACATCGAGCAGACCTACACCGCTCGTGACGCCATGCTCTATAGCCTCGCGGTGGGATACGGCGCAAATCCCGTTGATTCGGATGACCTGGCATTCGTCTACGAAAAGGACTTGCGCGTTCCGCCGACGTTTGCCGTCGTACTGGGTTTTCCTGGCTTCTGGGCGCGCGATCCGCGCTCCGGTATCGACTGGGTGCGGCTTTTGCACGGCGAGCAGAGCCTCGCGATTCACAAGCCGTTGCCGGCGGCCGCCACCGTGATCGGGCGCTCGCGCGTCACGCGCGTGGTCGACAAAGGCGCGGGCAAGGGCGCGCTGCTCGAAATCCAGCGTAGCATTACGGACAAGACGAGCGGCGAGCACTATGCCACCGTTACGCAGCTCACGTTTTGCCGCGGCGACGGCGGCTTCAGCGCCGGCAACGGCTTGAGCGACGACGCACCGGCTGCGCCGCCGCCCATGCCCGAGCGCGCGCCCGACTACCATTGCGATTTGCCAACGCGCCCGGAAACAGCGCTGATTTACCGTCTGTGCGGCGACGACAACGCCCTGCATGCCGACCCGCAGGTCGCGCGGGCAGCCGGTTTCGAGCGGCCGATCCTGCATGGCCTGGCGACGTGGGGCGTGGCCGCGCATGCGGTGCTCAAAACGCTGTGCGCGAGCGACCCGGCGCGCCTCGCGGCATTTCACGCGCGCTTTACCGCGCCTGTTTATCCGGGCGAAACGATTCGCACCGAGATGTGGCGCGACGGTAATAAAGTGAGCTTTCGCGCGCGCGTGCTGGAGCGCGACCTGCTCGTGCTCAACAATGGCCGTGCGCAGTTGCGCTGAACGCTACTCTGGATAACGAAGGAATGACGATCATGTCCCGTCAACCGAAACCGCTCGTGCGCTCCGATATCGCGTACAGCACGCCCGATCGCATCGTCGTGCGCGGCAAGAGCCTGCCCGACGAAGTCCTCGGCCACATGAATCTGGGCGACTTCGCGTTCCTGCAACTCACGGGCAAGACCGCCACGCCGCAGCAGTCGGCGATGTTCAACGCCATCGTCATCACGCTCGTCGAGCACGGCATGACGCCGAGCGCCATCGCGGCGCGCATGACTTATGCAGGCGCACCGGAGTCGTTACAGGCCGCCGTGGCCGCAGGCCTCTGCGGGCTCGGCTCGGTGTTCGTCGGCAGCATGGAAGGCGCGTGCCGCATGCTCTCGGAAGCGCTACCCTACGAAGCCGATTGCGACGACCTCGAAAAGCTCGCCGTCGATACGGTCGCGGCATGGCGAGCGCGCGGCACACCGATTCCCGGGCTCGGTCATCCGCTGCACAAGCCAATCGATCCGCGCACGCCGCGCCTGTTCGAACTGGCTGCGCAGAACGGCATGTCGGGACGTTACGTGACGCTCATGCAACGCATCGGCGCGCAAGCGGAGCGCGTGTCGGGCAAGGCGCTGCCCATCAACGCCACGGGCGCGATCGGCGCGATTTGCTGCGAATTCGGCTTTCCGTGGCGTATCGTGCGCGGCTTCGGCGTGATGGCGCGCGCGATCGGACTCGTCGGTCATCTGCTCGAAGAGGGCGAGCGCCCGATCTCATTCGAGTTGTGGCAGCGTGTAGAGGACGAGGCGTCCGCGCATCTGCGCGGCGAAGGTTGAGGTCGGCGCACGGCGTCCTTTGAAAGCCGCATGCAAGTATCGGATGGCAAAGGGCGAGGGATTAAGGAAAGCGGAAGGGCCGATTCGGGAAAGCCAACTTCGCGAAACGGCGCGAGCCGTTCATAGTATGGCCAACAGTCTCGCAACGGAGAACCGCCATGCCGGAATCGCAAACGCCATCGCTGGATGCGTGGCTCGAAAAAACCGAAACGCTCACCGACGACATCACCGCGTTTCCGCTGCGCGCGCTCGCGGCCACGCTCGACCGTAGCGCCCCCGATAGCGCCGTGCCGCCGCTGTGGCACTGGCTCTATTTTCTGCCGGTCTGCCCGCTCGCGGAGACGGGACGCGACGGGCACCCGAAGCGCGGCGGCTTTCTGCCGCCAGTCGAGCTGCCGCGCCGCATGTGGGCGGGCGGACGCCTGGCTTTTCACGCGCCGTTGCGCGCCGGCAGCGCGGCCACGCGTACGTCGACGATCGCGAATATCGAGGACAAGACCGGCCGCAGCGGCCGCCTGGTGTTCGTGACCGTGCAGCATCGCTACGAAAGCGGCGGGGTGCTGTGCATCGAGGAAGAGCACGACATCGTCTATCGCGACGCACCGCAGCCGGGCGCGGGCGCGCCGAGGCCGGTGGCGGCGCCCGAGGGCGAAACGTGGTCACGCACGCTCACCGCGGACCCGGTCATGCTGTTCCGCTATTCCGCGCTCACGTTCAACGGCCATCGCATTCACTACGACTTTCCGTACGTCACGCAGGAAGAGGGGTATCCGGGGCTTGTCGTCCACGGTCCGCTCATCGCGACCTTGCTGCTCGACCTGATTCATCGCGAGCGGCCCGGTGCCGCCGTCTCGACGTTCGCGTTTCGCGCGGTGCGGCCCACATTCGGGGGCAACGCGTTCACGCTGTGCGGCAAGCCCTCCACCGACGGACGCGCGATCGAACTCTGGGCGAAAGACCACGACGGCTATCTGACGATGCAGGCCACCGCTACGCTTGCCTGAACATCGGCTCGATCATCCATAGCAAAATCATATCGATCATGCAAACCACGCAACAAGATTCGTTTCAGGACGTCCGCGAAGCCGTGCGCGATCTGTGCCAGCAGTTCTCCGGCGAATATTTCCGCAAGATCGACGAGGCGCGCGGCTATCCCGAAGCGTTCGTCGACGCGCTGACGAAAGCCGGCTGGCTCGCCGCACTGATTCCTCAGGAGTACGGTGGATCGGGCCTTGGGCTTACCGAAGCCTCCGTCATCATGGAGGAGATTAATCGTTCGGGCGGCAACTCGGGTGTGTGCCACGGCCAGATGTACAACATGGGCACGCTTCTGCGCCATGGGTCGACGGAACAGAAGCGCAGGTATCTGCCGAAGATCGCGAGCGGGGACTTGCGCCTGCAATCGATGGGCGTGACGGAGCCGACCACCGGCACCGACACCACGAAGATCAAGACGACCGCCGTGCGCAAGGGCGACCGCTATGTGATCAACGGGCAGAAGGTCTGGATCTCGCGCGTGCAGCATTCGGATCTCATGATTCTGCTCGCGCGCACCACGCCGCTTGCCGACGTGAAGAAGAAGTCGGAGGGCATGTCGATTTTCGTGGTCGACCTGCGCGAGGCGATCGGCAACGGTTTGACGGTGCAGCCCATTCTCAACATGGTCAATCACGAAACCAACGAGCTTTTCTTCGACAACCTCGAGATTCCCGCGGAAAACCTGATCGGCGAGGAGGGGATGGGATTCAAGTACATTCTCGACGGCCTGAACGCCGAACGCACGCTCATTGCGGCCGAGTGCATCGGCGACGGCTACTGGTTCATCGACAAAGTGGGCGCGTACGTGAAGGAGCGTGTCGTGTTCGGTCGCCCGATCGGGCAGAACCAGGGCGTGCAGTTCCCGATTGCACGCGCGTTCGTCAACGTCGAAGCCGCGAGCCTGATGCGTTTCGAGGCGGCGCGCCGCTTCGACGCGCACGAAGCCTGCGGTGCGCAGGCCAACATGGCCAAGCTGCTCGCGGCCGACGCTTCGTGGGAGGCCGCGAATGCGTGCCTGCAATTCCACGGCGGCTTCGGTTTTGCCTGCGAATACGATGTGGAGCGCAAGTTCCGCGAGACGCGCCTTTACCAGGTCGCGCCGATCTCGACCAACCTGATCCTCTCCTACGTGGCGGAGCACGTGCTTGGCCTGCCACGTTCGTTCTGACTGGAGGCGCGCGCCATGAGACCTCTCGACGGTATCAAGGTCGTCACGCTCGAGCATGCGATCGCCGCGCCGTTCTGCACGCGCCAGCTGGCCGATCTCGGCGCGCGCGTCATCAAGATCGAGCGGCCTGGCGTGGGCGACTTTGCGCGCGGCTACGACGAGCGCGTGCATGGACTCGCGTCCCACTTCGTGTGGACGAACCGTTCGAAGGAGAGCTTGTCGCTCGACGTGAAGCACGAGGAGGCCGCGCCGATACTCGATGCACTGCTCGCCGACGCCGACGTGCTCGTGCAGAATCTCGCACCCGGCGCGGCGGCGCGCCTTGGGCTCGGCTATGAGGCGCTTTGCGAGCACTATCCGAAGCTGATCGTCTGCGATATCTCGGGCTATGGCGACGATGGACCTTATCGCGATCGCAAAGCCTACGATTTGCTGATCCAGAGCGAATCGGGTTTCCTTTCCATCACCGGGTCACCGGGCGAACCGGCGAAGGCGGGTTGCTCGATCGCCGACATCGCCGCGGGCATGTACGCGTATTCGAACATTCTGAGCGCGCTGCTGATGCGAGGGCGTACCGGGCGTGGCTGCCGTATCGACGTCTCGATGCTCGAGAGCATGGTGGAGTGGATGGGCTATCCGCTCTATTACGCGTTCGACGGGCAATCGCCGCCGCCGCTCGCGGGCGCTTCGCATGCCACGATCTATCCGTATGGGCCTTTTCCTGCCGGCGACGGCAAGTCGGTCATGCTCGGCCTGCAGAACGACCGCGAATGGCGGCTCTTTTGCGAGCATGTGCTGTTGCAACCGGAACTCGCCATCGACGCTCGTTTTGCCGTGAATTCGCAGCGCTCGGCGCGCCGCGCCGAATTGCGCGAACTCATCGTCGCGGCGTTCTCGAAGCTGAGCGCCGCGCAGGTGATCGAACGGCTCGACCGCGCCGGCATCGCCAATGCGCAGATGAACACGATGGCCGACGTGTGGGCGCATCCGCAATTGCAGGCGCGCGAGCGCTGGCGCGAGGTGCAAACGCCGGCGGGAGTCGTTCCGGCGCTGCTGCCGCCTGGCACACCCTCCGGTTACGAAGCGCGCATGGACGCGGTTCCCGCACTCGGTCAGCATACCGAATCAATACTGAAGGAGCTCGGCTACGACGCAGCACGCATCGGTGCGCTGCGGGCAGCCGGTGCAATTTGATCGCGCCTCGCAAGGGGCAAGCGAACGTTACCGAGCCACGCTGACATGACAGATCAACCCGGCCGCGCGCTCGCGGCCTTCGCTTCGCAACTGCGCTTCGACTCGATTCCGCCGCACGTGGTCGAACGCGCCGTCAACCTCTATGTGGACTGGCTAGGGTCGGCACTGGGCGGCAAGGGCGCGCGCCCGGTCGAGACGCTAGCGCGCTTCGCTCACGCCGCGCGGGGTGCGCCGCAGGCGCCGGGACCCTGCGACGTCATCATCGACCGCTCGCGGACCAGCGCGTATTTCGCGGCGATGATGAATGGCGCAGCGTCGCACTTCATCGAGCAGGACGACGTCCACAACGGCTCCGTGCTGCATCCGGCCACCGTGGTTTTCCCCGTGACGCTCGCTCTTGCGCAGGCACTCGGTTCGTCGGGGCGCGAATTCATCGCCGCCTCGGTAGCGGGTTACGAAGTCGGCATCCGCGTCGGCGAATTCATGGGGCGTTCGCACTACAAAATATTCCACACGACGGGAACCGTCGGCACGATTGCCGCCGCGGCGGCGGCGGGGCGCCTGCTAAATCTGACGCCCGCGCAGATGCTCGACGCGTTCGGCTCGGCGGGCACGCAGGCGAGCGGGCTGTGGGAGTTTCTGCGCGACGCGGCGGACTCGAAGCAACTGCACACGGCCATGGCGGCAGCGAACGGTCTCATGGCGGCGCAACTCGCGGCGGACGGCTTTCGTGGCGCGCGACGCATCCTCGAAGGCGCGCAGGGCATGGCGGCGGGCATGTCGAGCGACGCCGATCCGGCGAAGCTGGTCGACCGCCTCGGGCAGCGGTGGGCGACCGTCGAAACGTCGTTCAAGTACCACGCGGCCTGCCGTCACACGCACCCGGCTGCGGACGCGCTACTGGCGGTGATCGGCACGTATCGCCTGAATCCCGGCGATATCGAGGACGTGACTGCTCATGTGCACCAGGGCGCAATCGATGTGCTTGGCAGCGTGAGCGTGCCGCGCACCGTGCATCAGGCGAAATTCAGCATGGGGACCGTGCTCGGTCTCGTTGCGTGTCGCGGTCATGCGGGCGTGAACGAGTTCGAGCACGATTACGTCGCGAGCGACGTCGCGGCATTTCGCGAGCGCGTGACGATGGCGCTGGACGAGCAGGTCGACCGTGCCTATCCCGCGCGATGGATTGGAAAAGTCAGCGTTACGACGCGCGATGGGCGGACATTGCATGGCCGCGTGGATGAGCCGAAGGGCGACCCGGGCAATACGCTTTCGCGCGAGGAGATTGCCGCGAAATTCGTGCGACTCGCAGCGTTCTCGGGCGCGGCCAGCGAAAAAGAGGCGCAGCGTCTTCTCGATGCGGCGTGGGGCATTGCCGATGCGGCACGCGTCGGCGGGTTGTTCGGTGAGGAGGCGGGCGTATGAACGTGACGCTCGCCCGTTCGTATCTCTTCGTGCCGGGTAACCGGCCCGAGCGCTTTGAAAAGGCGCGCAGCGCGGGTGCAGACGCTGTGATCGTCGATCTCGAAGACGCCGTTCAGCCCGAGGAAAAGGGCGTGGCGCGCGACTGCGCACTCGCGGCGCTGGACGCGCAGCGGCCGGTCTGGGTGCGCGTGAACGGCACCGATACACCGTGGTTTGCCGATGATGTCGCTGCGCTTGCCGCGCATGCGGGCGTGGCGGGCATCGTGCTGCCGAAAGCGGAGCGCGCCGAACAGGTCGCCGCGGCGCTTGCACGCGCGCATGCCGCATTGCGCGTGCTGCCGATCGTGGAAAGCGCACGCGGCATCGCGGGCCTGAATGGGCTGTGCGGCGCGCGAGGCGTGCCGCGTGTGGCGTTCGGGACGCTGGACTTTCAGGTGGACATGGGTATCGACGGCGACGGCGAAGAGCTCGACGCGTTTCGTTCGCAGATCGTGCTCGCTTCGAGGCTTGCGGGCATTGCGGCGCCGGTCGATGGCGTTTCGACGGTATTCGACGACGCACAGGCGCTGGAAGCCGAAGCGCGGCGCGGACGGCGTTTCGGTTACGGCGGCAAGCTTTGTATTCACCCGAAGCAGATCGCGCCCGTGCATCGCGCCTACGCGTGGAGCGACGGGGAGCGCGCGTGGGCGCAGCGCGTGCTCGACGCGGTTCAGGCGAGCGCGGGGGCGGCGGTGGCGCTTGACGGCAAGATGGTGGACATGCCGGTAATTCTCAAGGCTCGGCGAATTCTTGGTGTTTGATTGCCGATGCAGTTTGCGTTGCCGCTACGCAATCTCCATTCGAGCGAGGCGGCGCGTGCAATCGCGAGCGGGTGTCAGGTTTTCTTCTCGCGCAAGAAGCGCAGTGCGAAGCGCACGAGCCGCGGCATCGTTTCCGGCCGCAGGAGGCGCTCGTCATAGCCCGAAAAACGCCGGTCGTTCTCGGCCACGCATAGCCGCATGAGTCGCGGCACGCTGATGTCCACGTCCGTTACCTGCTGCGCGCCGTTCATCGTGAAGTTGTTGTCTTGTTCGTGCTCGTTGCCCTCCGCGTCGATTGCCCGCGCGAGGCCAATGCGCTCCCACGCCAGAAATGCCCAGACGGCCGCCACCTTCAGTTCGAAGCGAATGCGCCGCCACCACGTGAGGCGCGCGCGGTGCCACGCCACCCAGTTCGCGAACAGCAGGATGTGGCGGCATTCCTCCTGCATGACAGGCTCGAAGGTGTCGATGAGTTCGGGTGGAAAAAGGCCCGAGCGCCGCGCGACTTCGAAGAGGCCGAAGGCGAAGAAGCTGTCCACGCATTCGCTGTATCCGGTCACGAGGTAGGCCCATTCGGTGTCCTCAGGAAAAACATAGGGCGGCTCGCTGGCTAGCGGGATGCCGTAGGCGGCCACCATGCGCGAGAGTACTTCCTTGTGGCGGTTTTCTTCCCATGCGTTGAGCGCAAGGGCGTCGCGCATCGCGGCGTCGTCGAGCGTGGCGGCGTAGGCGGCCATGCGCAGGCGCGCCTTGCCCTCCGTTTGCACCGCGATGTCCCAGATCGGGAGCCCGGTGATGCGCTTGAGCGCTACGGGATCGAGCTTTGGCCACTCGAGCACCGAGGGCCGGTAGGGGTTGAAGGTTTCCCGGAACATCCGGCACGTTTCATCGCGATGAACCTGGGTGCCCGGCGCGAAGCGGCCACGGACCGGGCTCATCCAGTGGCGCGTGTTGTGCTCCGCGGCTTCGAGCGTCGCGCGATCGGGTCGTTCGCCGGGGAGCGCCGGCGCGTCGAAGCCGGGAATCAGTTCTGTCGCATCGAATGCGTCGATGAGTTGGTCGTCCATCTTGCAGCTTCTTTTGCCAGGGGCTGGTTCTCGCGATTCAGTCGCGATCGCCTGTCGTCGCAAAAAGCGCTTGGCACCCGTTTTCGTTCGTGGTCGTCGCGCGCGCAAGCTCCGACCGCTTCGGCAAAAGCTTACTTCGCTCCGCTGCGGGATGCAGCGAGCGTGACATGCCGCGCGATCGCCACCTATATTTCATGCGTCTCGATCGACGCAATAATCGTTCGATTCATATCGAATCGTTGAGTAATGGCTGGGTGGCGCCGCGCTCGCGGCAATCGCGTGTCCGGGGCACATACGCATCTGGCCCGAGCACGCCACATCGGGCAACGCACTCGACGTTCGCCTCACGGTCCGTTCGACGCCCACCGGCTTCGCGCATCTCCCTCAATGTGCGGCGATCATGCCGGCCGACCCTGCAGTGCGCACGATGCGCGACGCGGCCGGGCGTCACGAAGCGCCTCGCTCGCGCTTCAGCGTAGTTGCGCGAAGGCGATCAGCAGCACCATTCCGCCGACGGCGCCATCGAGTACGCGCCATGCGCCCGCGCGCCGAAATAGCGGGGCGAGCATGCGTGCGCCATAGCCCAGCCCCACGAACCAGAGGGCGCTTACGCACATGGCGCCGATCGCGAACGCGAGGCGGCTGCCTTGCGGCTCGCGCGCGCCGGCCGTGCCGATCAGGAGGAAGGTGTCGAGATACACGTGCGGATTGAGCCACGTGAATGCGAGCGTCATCAGGATGATGGGCCAGGCGCGCTGTTCCGGTTCATCCGCCGCGGCGTCGCTCTCCAGCACGGCGTGGGAAGGGCGTACCGCGCGGCGCAGCGCGCCGATGCCGAACCACACGAGCCATGCGAGCCCCACATAGAGCACGACATGCACGAAGGTCGGGTAGCGCTCGACGAGCGCCGAAGCGCCGCCCACACCGGCGCCGATCAGCACGAAATCGGACAGCGCACAGAGCACGACGATCTTGCCGACGTGCGAGCGCAGGATGCCCTGGCGCAGCACGAAGGCGTTCTGCGCGCCGATCGTGACGATGAGCGAGGCGCAGAGCGCCGCGCCGTGAGTGAAAGCGAGCCCGTTCATGTCGGTGAGAAGAGGAGTGGGGCGCGAGCCGCGCCGGTAGTTCATTGGACAGCAACGGTAAACGGCGCTAGTCTGCCGCCTGGGCTTGCCTAAGAAAAGCTCATTTTCTTTAACTGGATTAAGGAACGCTAATGCTCGACTATGCGTTGCTCGATGCGCTCGCCGCCGTCGTGCGGCATGGTTCGTTCGATCGCGCCGCGGGCGCGCTCAACGTCACGCCATCGGCCGTCTCGCAGCGGGTGAAGCTGCTGGAGGAACGCGTGGGCACCGTGCTCGTGAAGCGCGGCCAGCCCTGCGTCGCGACGGCTTCCGGAGCCCTGCTGTGCCGCCACACCGAGCGCGTGCAGTTGCTCGAAGCGGAGCTCGGCGGCGCAATGCCGACCTTCACGAGCGCGCTGGGCGCCGCGCGGCCCACGCTGCGCGTGGCCGTCAATGACGACAGCGTGGGCACCTGGTTCATCGACGCCGTGGCGGACTTCTGCGTGGAGCGCGGCGTCCTGCTCGACCTCGTGATCGACGACCAGGACCACACGGCGCAGCGCATGCGCGACGGCAGCGTGCAGGGCGCCGTCACGACCCAGGCCGAGCCTGTGCAGGGCTGCCGCTCGACGCGCCTCGGGCGCATGCGTTACCTCGCCGTCTGTTCGCCTGCGTTTTTCGGCCACTATTTCGCCGATGGCGTGACGCGCGAGACCTTGCGCCGCGCGCCGTGCATCGAGTTCAACCCCAAGGACCAACTGCAAAAGCGCTTCATCCGCCGGATCACGCGCGCGCAGGTCGACGCGCCGCTGCACTGGATTCCCCACGTGGCCGGTTTTCTGCGCTGCTGCCTGAACGGCCTCGGCTGGGGCATGTGTCCCGAGCGCATGATCGCGCCGCATCTCGCGCGCGGAGAACTCGTCGAGCTCACGCCCCGCCGCGCGCTCGACGTCGAACTCTACTGGCAGAGCTGGCGGCTTTCCATCGGCTGGCTCGACGACTTCGGCGCCATGCTCAGGCGGCGCGCCGGCGAATTTCTCGACCAGGGCCGCAGCGGCTGAAGTGTTCGGAGCGCGGCATCTTCATTTGTTTGTCTTTATCCGCGGATTCAATGATGGTTTAGTGTGCACGCAATCGGTGCAGATGACGGCGCTCGTAACGCCGCCGCTATTCGTATGCCGCGAGTTGTGCAATGGTGGTGTTGCCCGTCGGCGAAGCATCTAAAGCAATATTTATTGTCCATTAATTGCCTTTCGAAAGTGAAATGATGCGGAATGCGACGTAGCCAGAAAACGCTCGCTTTGCACATGAATTTCATTTCCAATAGACTGACGTTTCGTATGTGATATGTCTGAGGTCGCTATGTCAAATCCACGCATTGCGTTTCATTGATCGGTCATGTGACATGACTGCGCGCAGACGGGGCGTGAGGGCGGGGAGGTCCGTGGAACCGGCCACTGGCGGGCGTTGCGGGGTTCGTGCGGCCATGGATCGCAGCGTGTCGCGCAGCGATTCAGTTATGGTCGAAAGCCACAGCAGTGGCGGCTTCAAGTCTCTAAACGGTTATTTTTTCCGCACCCAAATTGTTAAGTATCATCAAATCGGCAAAAAAGTTCACAGATGTAAAGAAACTAACATGGGAAACTTGCAGCCGGAACTGAAAGCCCCGCCATCTCATTTTTTGCGTTTGGCATTATCGTGTGAAAATTGAGTTTTTCCTGTGGATTGCGAGTTGGACACGCTATAATCCCCACGTGGCAGAGTGCTTATTCGACCGGCATATTTGAATCGTTTCCACGTGCACGAGGTGCATTATGACGAAATTAGATACCGGCAGCGTTTGGCAACAAACTATTGACCTTCTGTCTGCGGCTTCCGAGCCGGTGAGCCTGGACGGCGAATTCGAAGGCGGCAGGAGCTGCAAACCGGTACCCATCACACGCGGTGCTTCAGAGGCGGCTAACCGGCGGCGCGCCGCCGTGCGTTCGTGGGATGCGCAGGGCATCACCTTGATCCGGCGGCATGATCCGGACAGCATCACGGTTTGCTGGAGCGACGCCACGTATGGGCGCTATTCCGATCAGCTATGGCGGGTCTGCACGGCGCGCCGCAGTGCCGTTTGCGCGCTGACGGGCGAGAAGATCCGCCGCGGCGACGCGGTATTCAGGCCGAGCCCCAACCGTCGCCATCGCCCGGCCAATGCGGACGCGATGATCCTCGCGAGCAAGCTCGACAATCTTCCTAGCGGCGTCGTCGCCGCGCGTCTGGACGAGGCGCTGGCCGCCTGAGCAATCTGCCGGGCACGCCGGTCGCCCGCGCAGTTGCCCCTGGCAATTGCCCCTGGCAGTTGCCTCCCGCCGTTCCCCCCCGGCAGTTGCTTTCCTTTCGACGCGCCGGTCATCTCCCCGCCGTCTTCTGCCGTCCTGCCGCCTTTGTCGAGGCGTGTCGGGGCAGCCCCCGACACGCGCCGGTCATCTCAACGTCATGAAGTCGCGCCCGCCGGCGCCCCGCAGGGCGCTGGCGCTCGGACTTGCGGATCGGATCGGGGAAGGCGCCACCGCTCGCCGGAGCGGGCGCAACGCGAGCCCCGCCGAGGTTGCGCGCCGCCTAGACGGCGGCGTCGCGGGCGCTTTCCTCTTCGAGCGCGTCGCGCGTTTCCGGCATCGCGAGCCATACCATGAGCACCGCGGCAGCTCCTGCGCTCGCGAGCGCGAGGAAGCTCACCGTATTGCCCAGATGATCGGCGATGAAACCGGCGAGCGCCGTCGAAAGCGTCGCGCCTATTCCCGCCGAGAGCCCGAAGAGCCCGATACAGAGGTTGTAGCGGCCTTTGCCTCCGGCCACGTCGGCGGCGATGAGCGGCAGCATCACGCCGAATACGGCGGCCGAGAGGCCGTCGAGCATCTGCACCGGCACGAGGAAATACGGGTTGCCGACGGCGGCGAACAAGAGCGCACGCAGCGGCAGTGCGCAAAAGCCGAGGATCAGCACGGGCCGGCGGCCCCACGCCTGCGCGGTGCGGCCCACCCACGGCGACATCAGCGCGACGATGGCCTGCGGAACGATGATGCACGCCGCGATCACGAGCTGGACGTTGTCGCCCATGCCGGCCGTCACTTCTCCGGCGGCAAGGTTGAGCATCGCGGCGTTGGAGAGATGGAACAGCACCACGCAGGCCGCGAAGGTCAGCATGCGACGGTCGCGCAGCAAGTCGAAAATCGTCTCGCGCGGCTCGGCCGCCTCGGAACCGTCAGATTTGCGCGGCCTGGCCGCGGGTTTGACGTGCACGGCGTTCCGGTCGTACTCGATCATCGCGAGCGCGACGAGCGCGGGCAACGCGAGCGCAGCGGTCAGCCAGAACACCGAGCGCGGCGAGAAGTATTCGCCGCACAGCCCCATCAGCCCGGCGGCCACGGCGCTGCCGATCGAGGCCCAGCGCGCGTTGCGCCCGAGCCGGTCGCCGAGATTCTGGCGGCCCACCAGCGCGAGCGCGAGCGCCGCCATGGCCGGCACGAGCATGCAACTCGCGAAGCCGTGGAAGATCTCGGCGGCCATGACCGCCACGACGGTCGGGCTTACGGCGAGCAGCATGGCCGAGATGATGATCGCGATAATCGCCCACGCGGCGGCGGCCTTCTTGTTGCGCAGGGCGTCGACGGCCGCGCCGCCCGGCACCTGGCTCACCATCGCGCTGATCGTGCCGACCGAGAGCGCGAGACCGATCTCCCCCTGCGTCCACTTGTGCGAGGCCAGATACGAGGCGATGAACGGCCCGAAGCCCGTCTGCACGTTCGCCACGAAGAAGTTCAGCCAGTCGAGCGCGCGCACGCTGCGCTGGCTTGGGGTGGGTTGTTGCATCGTGCAGCCCGTCATTTGGCACCGTGGGCGCTGGCTGCCGGGGCGGTGGCGGGGGTGGCCGGAGCGGCGGCGGCCGGGACCGCCGGGTTGGCGCCAGCCGGCGGGGCCGCGGGCGTGACGGCATGCACGGGTTGCTCGGGCGCGTAGGCCGGCGAAGCATCGACCTGCTGATCGGACATTTCGAGCTGCGCTTCGAGCACGTTGTTCTTCGTGACGAAGCGCAGGGCGGACCAGTCGGCGGCGATCGTATGGCGCTTTTCGAGCGTGCCGCTTACGTCGAGCACCACGGCCTGCGGGTCGGCGCTCCCGTCGAGCAGCACGTCCACCACGCGGCCCACCTTCGCGCCGTTGGCGCGCTCCACGGTCGCGTCGAGCATCGGCAGACGCGTTGCGCTCGCTTCGGGCGCGCCCGGCTGTGCGGGGCCGGCCTTGGGCCGGTCCGGCACCTGCAACTGGCTGGGCGGCAGGGCGAGCGTGATGGCGGGCGTTTTCGCCTGCGTGTTGACGCGCACGCCGGTCCACGGGAAGTTCGCCTTGCGGTCGCCGACGCCCATGAAGCCTTGCAGGTTCACGACGACCTCGACGGGCTTGCCGCCGGGCCCCGCAACCATGTCGACGGCGCGGCCCACGACCTTGCCGTCGGTCTTTTGCACTTCGCTGTCGAGCAGCGTGCGAAAGGTCCCGCGCTCGAGCGTGCGCACCTGGACGAGCGGCGGCGGAGGCGGGGCGGCCGGGGCGCTCGCGGGCGCGGGCGGCGGCGGGGCCGGGCGGCGGCGGCGAACCGGTGCGGGGCGCGGTTTGCGCGGCGCGGGCTTTGCCTCGCTGGCGGCTTCCGGCTCGCTCGCGACTTCCGGCGCGGAGGCGGCCTCGGGCTCGCTTGCGGCTTCCTCCGGCTCCACGGCCACGGGCGCTTCCGGTTCGGGCGGGGGCGCCGGCCGGAACAGGCTGCAACCCGACAGCGTGAGCAGCATCAGCAGGATCAGGGCGTACGGCAGGTGGAAAACAGGACGTGCGGGACGTGCCAGACGTATGATGCCGCCTCTCATCAACAGAAACTCCTTGAAGCAGCCGGCGCGATGCTCGCGCGGCAGGGGAAACCGGGTCGGGATGCGTGAGAGTGTAACCCGCGCGCCGGGCCGATCCGCGTAAGCACGGCGCCGGCCACGCGTCGCAGCGGTCGCTACCGCGCCCGCGCCAGCCTCGCGCGCGGCGATTCCGGCCTGCGCACGAGGTGCGCCCAAGTGCGTCCAGGTGCGCCCAGGCGCCTCCAGGTGTAAACGCGGTGCGGCCCGCGCGCCGCGCCCTGTCAGCGGGCATATAAGCGTCGCGGCATGACCTCAATGCGACTCGTGCGATGGGAGCGCCCATAGCGTTCGCCTAACCTTCGCTCCATCCATAAAGAGATGTCAAAAAAACGACGAGCGCCGCGCGGCCCTCGCGCCTCGCAGGTTCTGCGTGCGTAGCGGCGGCCGCGAAGTGAAGCAAGGCGCCGGCAACGCGTCGACACAACTATTCAATCGAGACGAACCTGATGACGGATCGGGCGCCAGCGCCCCGGCCCGTTTCGGCATGCTGATAAAGGAGGCACTCACCATGATCGAACCCCACGCGCAGCCGCTTGCCGGCCCGACCGGGGCCGATGTCGAGACCATCGAGCCGGGTCCGGCCTCGGGTTTCATCGACCGCTATTTCGACGTTGCCGCGCGCGGCAGCTCGCTGCGCCAGGAGGCGATCGCGGGCGTCACGACCTTCCTCGCGATGGTCTATTCCGTCTTCGTCGTGCCGGGCATGCTCGGCAAGGCGGGATTCGACACCAGCGCCGTGTTCGTGGCCGTGTGTCTCACCACGGCGTTCGGCTCGCTCCTCATGGGCCTGTGGGCGCGCCTGCCGATCGCCATCGGCTGCGCGATCTCGCTCACGGCGTTCACGGCGTTCGGCCTCGTGCTCGGCAGGGGGCTCAAGCCCGAAGTGGCGCTGGGCGCGGTGTTCCTCATGGGCCTCGTGTTCACGGCGATCTCGGTGACGGGCGTGCGCTCCTGGATCCTGCGCAACCTGCCGCACGGCATCGCGCATGGCACGGGTATCGGCATCGGCCTTTTCCTGCTGCTGATCGCGGCGAACGACGTGGGTCTCGTCGTCAAGAATCCCGGCGCGGGCCTGCCGGTCTCGCTCGGTCACATCACCTCGCTGCCCGTGATGCTTTCGGTGGTCGGCCTCGCGGCGATCTTCGGCCTCGTGCGCCGCCGCGTGCCTGGCTCGATTCTTGTCGTGATCGTCGCGATCTCGGCGCTCGGGCTCGCCATCGATCCGGCCGTGACCTTCCACGGCGTGTTCGCGTGGCCTTCGCTTTCGGCGCCGGGCCACGCTTCGCTGATCGGCGCGATGGATATCAAGGGCGCGCTGTCGCTCGCCGTGCTGCCGAGCGTGCTCGCGCTCGTGATGACGGCCGTGTTCGACGCGACCGGCACGATCCGCGCCGTGGCGGGGCAGGCGGGCCAGCTCGACGCGAACGGCCGCATCGT
Organism: Paraburkholderia lycopersici; assembly: GCF_900096975.1. Lineage (GTDB taxonomy): Bacteria > Pseudomonadota > Gammaproteobacteria > Burkholderiales > Burkholderiaceae > Paraburkholderia > Paraburkholderia lycopersici. Next base: position 5,881 of record NZ_FMYQ01000037.1, on the reverse strand, counting down.
GAACGGCGGGCGCGCGCTCACGGCCGACTCGCTTAGCTCGATCTTCTCGGGCTTCTTTGGCGGCGCGCCGGCGGCGGCCTATATCGAATCGACGGTGGGCGTGGCCGCGGGCGCGAAGACGGGCCTCGCCGCGGCCACGGTGGGCGTGCTGTTCCTCGCGGTGATGTTCTTCGCGCCGCTCGCGGGCCTCGTGCCTTCGTACGCCACGGCGCCGGCGCTGATGTACGTCGGCCTCATGATGCTCTCGAGCGTGAGCCGGCTCGACATGGCCGATATGGTCGATTCGATGTCGGGGCTCGTGTGCGCGGTATTCATCGTGCTTACCGCCAACATCGTCACGGGCATCATGCTGGGATTCTGCACGCTCGTGATCGGGCGCTTGGTGAGCGGCGAGATCCGCAAGCTGAACGTGGGGACGGTCGTGATCGCCGTCGTGCTGGCCGCGTTTTACCTGGGCGGCTGGGCCATCTGACGATGCGTGCTCACGCAACCGGTGAGCCGGTCATTCGCCCGGTGACCCCGGCGGCCTGTCCGGGCGGCTGCACGGCCCGCGTCGCTTCACGGCGGCGCGGGCCGTGCGCGGTTTGTGAGGCTTGAGGGGCTTGTGGCTTTGCGGTGCTTCCAGAGTTTTTGGCGCGTTATTTCGGCAGCAGGCTGTTGCCGCGCCCTTTGCCTGGATTGCGGGGTTTGCGCGGCTTGGGCTCCACGCCGATGCGTGCGTCGCGCGCGAGCACCAGTGCGGTCAGTTGCCCGGCAGTGTCTTCGAATGCCTGATCGGCCTGCGGCACATAGAGCCACTTGCCGAGCACGGGATGCGGGCGCAAGGCCGGCATTGCTTCGACGAGCGCAGCATGACGCTCGTGCGATGTGCAGACGAGCAAGCCGTTGAACGGCGGATCGCGGTCGGCGGCGACGAGACAGAGCAGGCCGTCGAGATACGCCGCGTCGCAGCCGAACATCCGCTTGCAGAGATAGCCGGGCTCGCGCTCGAAGGCGTCGAAGATCCAGATGAGCGAGTTGCGGATTTTGGACGGCATGGCGTAGAGGACGGGCGCGGCGCTGGGAAACCGTCATTCTAGTGGCGGCGATGCGTCCGTGCGCGCCGCGGCTGGCCGACGATGCCGCTTTTCTTGACATCGCTCGTTCGGCGTCTATGCTTAACCGCATGGTTAAGTATGACGACGACACGCTGGACCGCACCTTCGCGGCGCTCGCCGATCCGACGCGGCGCGCGCTGCTGGCGCGGCTCGCCCGGCACGACGCACTTTCGGTGAGCGCGCTCGCGCAGCCGTTCGAGATGTCGCTGCCTGCGGTCATGAAGCATCTGGACGTACTCGCTCAGGCGGGTCTCGTCACGCGTGCGAAAACCGGCCGCACCGTGGCGTGCCGGCTCGTTGCGGAGCCGATGGAAGACGCGATGCAATGGCTCGCCCACTATCAACGCTTCTGGGGCGAAGCGCTCGACCGGCTTGCCGCTTTCGTGGAGGAGAACGCATGTCTGCCCGACCCCCAGACGGGCCCGGAAGCGGCGCAGCCCGTCACGCTCCGAGCCTCACCATCCGGCGGCGCATCGACGCGAGCGCCGCGAAGGTCTACGCCGCGTGGACACAGCCGGCGCAATTGATGCGCTGGATGCAGCCGCTCGACACCACGTGCATCCACGCCGAAGCGGACGTGCGCGCCGGCGGCCGTTTCCGCGTGATCCTGCGCGGCGCGAACGGCGAGGAGCACGACGTGAGCGGCACATACCTCGAAGTCGTGCCCGAGCAAAAGCTCGTGTTCACCTGGGCCTGGCGCAGCACGCCCGAGCGCGAGTCGCTCGTCACCGTGACGCTGCATGCCGACGGGCCCGCGACCGATCTCACGCTCAGGCACGAGCGCTTCTACGACGAAGCGGCGCGCGATTCGCACAACGAGGGCTGGACGAGCGCAATCGATCAACTGGTGGCGCTGTTCGACTGAGCAGCGCGGATTCAAGCGCAAGGAGGAGTCGACGATGGAACAGCACGATATCGTTTCGGAGACCGAATGGATGGCGGCACGCAAGGCGCTGCTGGCGGAGGAGCGCGCGTTCACGCATGCGCGCGATGCGCTGGTGGCGAAGCGTCAGGCGCTGCCATGGGTAAAGGTCGAAAAGACCTATACGTTCGTCGCGCCGCAGGGGCCGCGCACGCTCGCCCAATTGTTCGGGCCGCGCAGCCAGCTACTCGTTTATCACTTCATGCTCGGTCCCGAGTGGGAAGAGGGCTGCCCGGGCTGCTCGTTTCTCTCCGACCACGTGGACGGCATGCTGACGCATCTGGAGCACCATGACGTCACTTACGTGGCCGTGTCGCGCGCGCCGCTCGAGAAGATCGAGGCGTTCAGAAAGCGTATGGGCTGGCGTTTTCCATGGGTATCGTCGAATGGCAGCGACTTTAACTTCGACTATCACGTGTCGTTCAGCGAGGCCGACAAGGCGCGCGGCAAGGCGCTCTACAACTATGTCGAGCAGGACTACGTGAGCGACGAACTGCCGGGCATCAGCGCCTTCTATCGCGACGAAGCGGGCAATGTGTATCACACGTATTCGGCGTACGCGCGCGGTGCGGAAATGGCGATCGGCGCCTATGCGATGCTGGAATTCACGGCGAAAGGGCGCAACGAGAAAAAGGACATGCGAGAGTGGATGCGCCACCATGATCGTTACGAGGACGCGCCGTCGCAGCCGGCGTGCTGTGCGCACGCGAAGTCATAGGGGCGGCGCGGGCGGGAAGTTGTCGGCGCAACGAAATGGCTCCGCGGCGGGGCGCGAAAGCATCGCGAGCGAGGCGCGCTAGAGCGACATCTCGAACGCGGGTCGCAGCAGCACTTCGATCGCCATCACGATGAGTCCCATCGCGGCGGCGGCAAGTGTCAGCGTGCCATATTCGTCGTAGCGCGCGTCGTAGAGGCACGCGACCACGAACAGAATGGCGAGCAGATTGGTCAGCCAGTCGAAGTTCAGCGCGAGGAGCATCGGCGTATCCGGTGCCGGCGCGTGGCGTGCGCGGGCGGGTGGTGCAAACCGCCGGGATTCTAGCGGATCGAGCTTACAGATCCGTTAATGAATTTCCTTCGTGGCGCACAAGACCCGCAAGCCTCCGGCCTGTTTAGCTTCAATCACTTCGATGTCGGCACAAGGCTTTCGATTTCTCGCGGAATCGGCGCGCCACGCAGGCCAGGCAAGCGGAGAGGCGTCGATCTTCACCCGCTGCGGGTGGATCAGCAGTACGACTGCGAAAAGGAAATGCACCGTGCGTCGAACGCGCTGGGCGCGCGAGGTTTATGGGCCTTGACGATGAGTATGCCGGCACGGAGCTGGCCGGCCGGCTCGTGGAGGTGGTGCAGCCGTGCTTGGTATGTGGCGCAGCTCGTGCAAGACACCAGGAAGCCGCTCGGCGGCGGGACAAGCAGATGAACCCGATGGGTCTGGTGGACAGGTTGAGCGCGCAGATCATGGCGATGATTCCGGCGTTCGAGTTGCAAGCCGTCCCCGGAAATGCTGTCGGGCCTCAAGGTATGGCTTGCGGCGTGCTCGTTCTGGCGAACGCGACCGTCAGCGGGCTAAAGCTGGCGGCGATAGCCTTGCCGCGGGACCGGCAGCTCGCGACGGAGGAACCCGCGCCGCCGCACCAGACTCTCTCACAGACACTTATTTCCTCGTAACCGGCACCGCGGGCATTTCCGTTCGAATCCACTCGGTAACCGAGGTGCGCCGGGGCTGCCAGCCGAGCAGCACGCGGGCGCGCTCGCCGCGTACGCGGCTGTTCGAGCCGAGACCATACGACGCCATCTCGTAACCCCACTCCTCGATTGCCGCTTCGAGCGGCCAGTCCTGCGGGGCGCCGAGGCCCATCACGTCGGCGAGCGCCGTGGTCATCTCGCGAAAGTTCGCTTCGCCGCTCTCGACGAAATAGAACGTGCCGGCCGGCGTCTTTTCGAGCGCGAGCCGGTAAAGCTCGGTCACGTCGTCGATATGCACGTTCGACCAGATATTCAGGCCGCGCCCGACGTGGCGCATCACGCCGCTTTTCTGCGCCTGGCTGACGAGCCGCGGCAATTGCACGCTCGCCGCGCCGGGCACCGCGCCCACGCCATAGATCAACGTGTTGCAGAGCACGGCGCTTCGCACGCCGCGCGCGGCCGCGGCAAGGACGAGATTGTCGATGGCCACGCGAGGCGCCTTGTCGGCGGTCGGCTCGGGCAGGGCGTCCTCGCGATAGATGCGACCGGTCGCTTCGCCGCCCGAAGCATCGCCCACGATGCTCGACCCGCTCGTATGCAGGAGCGTCTTGCCGGAGCCTTCGAGCGCGTCGAGCAACGCCTCGACCGCCCCGCGATGATCGCTGCTCGCCGCGTTGATCGTGGCGTCGGCGGCGCGTGCTTGCGCCGTCAAGGTCTCGCGGTCGGCGAGATCCCCTTGCACGGGCACGATGCCGAGCTTTTCGAGCGCGGCGAACTGCTCGGGCCGCCGCACGAGGCCGCTCACGGTGTGGCCCGCGTGCACGAGATGCGCCGCGATCGACCCGCCGATGAACCCGCCTGCGCCTGTCACAAATACTTTCATGGGGTGCTCCCTCATCCTTTTGCCGATTGCGATGGCACTCAGTATCGGGGTATCCGTGCTTTGCAAAAACCGTGTTAGTCTCAAATGAATCTTGACTGTGGATCAACAATGAAGACGTCGACCGACGAACTGCTCGTATTCGTCACCGTGATCGATGCGGGGTCGATCACCGCCGCCGCCGAAAAGCTCCAGCAGACCGTGTCGGGGGTGAGCCGTGCGCTCACGAGGCTCGAAAAGCAACTGGGCGTCGCGCTGATTCTGCGCACGACACGCCGCTTGCAGCTCACCGAGGAGGGCGAGCTTTTCCTCGAGCGCGCCCGCGCGATTCTTGCGGCGATGGCCGACGCCGAGGAGGCCGTCACGCGCCACCGCGAGCGCCCTTCGGGACGGCTGCGCGTGGATGCGGCCACACCGTTCATGCTCCACTGCATCGTGCCGCACGTCACGGCGTTCACCGGGCACTATCCCGAGATCCAGCTCGAGCTCACGAACAACGAGCGCATCGTCGATCTGCTCGAGCAGCGCGTGGATATCGCCATTCGTATCGGCGCGCTGCAGGACTCGACGATGCATGCGCGCGCGCTCGGCACGAGCCGTCTGCGCATCGTCGCGAGTCCTGATTACCTCGCGGCGCACGGCACGCCGCAAAGCGTGGCCGCGTTGCGCGAACACCGGTTGATCGGATTCACGGCGCCCGCGCATCTGAATCGCTGGCCGCTACGGGGTGACGGCGAGGGCGAGGCCACCGGGACGGCGCAAGGGGGCGAGACCGGCTACACCATCGAGCCGGCGCTGCGGGCATCGAGCGGCGAAACGATCCGCCAGCTCGTGCTCGCGGCGAGCGGTATCGCGTGCCTTTCCGACTTCCTCACCACGGCCGACCGCGAAGCGGGCCGCCTCGTCACCGTGCTCGACGATGCGCTTCTCGAAGCGCGCCAGCCGATCCACGCCGTCTACTATCGCAGCGCGGCGCTGGCGGCGCGTGTGCAATGCTTTCTTGCGTTTATTGGGGGCAGGCTGCAGCTCGACGCCTGACGGGCTTTGCGCCGGGCCTCATGGATAGTCCCAGGTCACGGCGCGGGGCAGAGGGAGTTGTATAGACAGGCGCGCCAGGCTAGACTTCGGCCACTTTTGCGACTTGTATAGACAGGATTCGACCATGCTCCCGCCCCTCCGCCTCACGCCCGGCTATCTGAGTCTTCCCCAACTGCGCCAGATCGCGCGCGAGGCAGTCAGGCTCGATCTCGATCCGGCCAGCTTCGCCGCCATCGACGCGGGCGCGCGCGCCGTCGC
>NZ_FMYQ01000002.1 GCF_900096975.1 Paraburkholderia lycopersici | reverse complement strand
GCGACGGCGCGCGCGCCCGCGTCGATGGCGGCGAAGCTGGCCGGATCGAGATCGAGCCTGACTGCCTCGCGCGCGATCTGGCGCAGTTGGGGAAGGGTAAGGTGGCCGGGGGTCAGTTTAATCATCGCAATGTAAGTTGTCTGGACAAGGTGGAATTAGATTACCGAATCCATCTTGTCTATACAAGTTAAACGACCTACATGTATACCCGCACGCTGCTTCCCCGATGCTGAAATTACGTTGTCCTTCGATTGCGGCACAGTGAAATCCCAGGTGATAACACCGATTGCCGGCCTTTTCGGCACATCGATAATTGTATAGACAACTCCCGGGGCCGATCCAGTCATCTGACCAGGCACCCTTCCTATTGGAGACTTCATGAAGAAAATTGCCTTGAGTGTCGCCCTCGCCCTTGCTGCCGGTGGCGCCTATGCGAAAGACTGGTCCACCATCCGCTTCGGCACCGACGCCAGCTACGCGCCATTCGAATCGAAGGCGACGGACGGCAAGCTGGTCGGTTTCGACATCGATCTCGGCAACGAAATCTGCAAGCGCCTGAATGCGAAGTGCGTATGGGTTGAACAGGATTTCGACGGCATGATTCCGGGCCTCAAGGCCAAGAAGTTCGACGGCGCACTCTCCGCGCTCACGATCACCCCTCAGCGCGAACAGCAGATCGCCTTCTCGGCAAAACTCTTCAATACGCCCACGCGGCTCGTCGCGAAAAAGGGTTCGCCGCTCCAGCCGACCATCGCGTCGCTCCAGGGCAAGACGGTGGGCGTCGAGCAAGGCTCGATTCAGGAAACCTATGCGAAGGAAAACTGGGCGCCCAGGGGCATCGGCGTGATCCCCTACCAGAACCAGGACCAGGTCTATCTGGACCTGCAGTCCGGGCGCCTCGACGCCGCGCTGCAGGACGAAGTCCAGGCCGATCTCGGCTTCCTGAAGACGCCGCGCGGCGCGGGGTTCGCGTTCGCGGGCCCGGAAATTCCCACAGGCGCCGCCGCCATCGGCCTGCGCAAGGAAGACGCCGACCTCAAGGCGAAGATCGACAAGACGATTGCCGACATGATCAAGGACGGCACATACAAGAAGATCGAGTCGAAATATTTCGACTTCGACGTGTATGGCGGTTAAGCGCCGCTGTCTTCACCTGCATTGATCAGGACATTCCTTCATGGTCTTTCAAGGCTTCGGCCCGCTGCTCCTCGCGGGCACGTGGGAAACCATCAAGCTCGCGGTGCTCTCGCTCGGCGCCGCGTTTGTGCTGGGGCTCGCGGGCGCTGCGGCGAAGCTCTCGCCCAACCGCGCGCTTGCTCGCTTCGGCACGACGTACACCACGCTCATTCGCGCGGTTCCCGACCTCGTGCTGATGCTGCTGCTGTTCTACGGCATCCAGATCTGGCTCAACGACGTGACCGACATGATGGGGATGGACCAGATCGACATCGATCCATTCGTGGCGGGCGTCATCACGCTCGGCTTCATCTACGGCGCGTACTTCACGGAGACCTTCCGCGGCGCGTTTCTCGCCGTCCCGCGCGGGCAGATCGAAGCGGGTTTCGCGTACGGCATGAGTTCCACGCGGGTATTCACGCGCATCCTGTTCCCGCAGATGATGCGCTTTGCGCTGCCCGGCATCGGCAACAACTGGCAGGTGCTCGTGAAAGCGACGGCGCTCGTCTCGATCATCGGCCTCGCCGACGTGGTGAAAGCCGCGCAGGACGCCGGCAAGGCCACGCAAGCCTTTTTCTTTTTCACGCTCGTGACCGGCGCAATCTATCTCGCCATCACCACGGTTTCCAATCTGGCTTTGCACCGCCTCGAAAAACGCTACTCGACCGGTGTGCGGAGGGCTGCGCTGTGATCGAACTGCTTCGTCAGTACTGGCCAAATTACCTGTACAGCGACGGCTTCAACGCCAGCGGTCTCGTCATCACGCTCTGGCTGCTCGTCGTTTCGATCGTGGCCGGCTTTCTGCTGGCCGTGCCGCTGGCCATTGCGAGGGCATCGCGCAACGCGTGGATTTCCCGGCCTGTCTGGGTCTACACGTATGTGTTTCGCGGCACGCCGCTCTATGTGCAGCTGCTGCTCTGCTACACCGGTATTTACAGCCTGCACTTCGTCCACTCGAATGCGCTACTCGGCGACTTCTTTCGCAGTGCCATGAATTGCACGCTGCTTGCGTTCGCGTTGAACGAGTGCGCCTACGCCACCGAGATTTTCGCGGGAGCCATCCGCGAGACCTCGTACGGGGAAATCGAAGCCGCGCAAGCCTACGGCATGTCGAAGACCAAGGTCTATACGCGCATCATCCTGCCATCCGCATTGCGGCGCGCTCTGCCTTCGTACAGCAACGAAGTGATCCTGATGCTGCACGCCACCACGCTCGCGTTCACGGCGACGGTGCCAGACATCCTGAAGGTGGCGCGCGACGCGAATTCCGCCACTTATATGACGTTTCAGGCCTACGGCATTGCGGCGGCGCTCTATGCGTCCATCGTCTTTGCCCTGATCTGGGCGTTCCGCCGCATGGAATCCCGGATGCTGGCTTATCTGAAACCGCAAGGCCGTTGAATGACACGCAGTCCTGATGGAGTGTATCGAGAATGTACAAGCTGATTGTCGACGACCTGCACAAGAAGTTCGGCGAGAACGAGGTGTTGAAGGGCGTATCGCTCAAGGCAAAGGCTGGCGACGTAATCAGCCTGATCGGCTCGAGCGGTTCGGGAAAGAGCACGTTCCTGCGTTGCATCAACTTCCTCGAATCGCCCTGCTCGGGACGCATTACGCTCAACGGCGAGGAAATCCGCACGAGCGCCGACCGCAGCGGCTCGCTGCGCGTGAGCGATCCGAGCCAGCTGCAGAAAATGCGCACGCGCCTCTCCATGGTGTTTCAGCACTTCAACCTCTGGGCGCACATGACCGTGCTCGAAAACATCGTCGAAGCGCCCGTGAGCGTACTTGGATTGAGCCGCGGCGAGGCCGAGACCCGCGCGCGCAAATACCTCGACAAAGTGGGCCTTGCCGCGGGCGTCGAGCACAAATATCCATCGCATCTTTCGGGTGGCCAGCAGCAGCGCGTGGCGATCGCGCGCGCGCTCGCCATGGAACCCGAGGTGATGCTGTTCGACGAGCCCACCTCCGCGCTCGACCCCGAACTCGTGGGCGAAGTGCTGCGCGTGATGCAGGCCCTCGCCGAAGAAGGCCGCACGATGATCGTCGTGACGCACGAAATGGGCTTCGCGCGTAATGTGTCCAATCACGTCGTGTTTTTGCACAAGGGGAAAATCGAAGAGCAAGGCGACCCGAAGGAAGTCCTCAATGCGCCGCGCAGCGAGCGGTTGCAGCAGTTTCTGGCCGGGCGGCTCAAGTGAATCGCTTTTTAAGGACGCGCATCGCTAACGTTTGCGATTGCGGCGTAAGGTCGCGATCCCGTTCTCCTTTTTGAAAACCGCATTATCGAAGCACCTTTCTGAAATATCCTCGCGCTACGGTTATTCCTGACCGGATCATCAGCGTGCATTTTGCGGCTGAGCCCGGATTTTCTGGTCCTTTTCTGGTCCTTTTCTGGTCCCAAAGGTACAACGTGCGCGAGAACCTACCCGTTACTCAACGTGAATACGAAATAGCGGCAGATGCAACGCTCATGTCCATGACGGACGCGAAGGGCCGTATCACCTACGCCAATTCGGCGTTCACCAAGGCATGCGGATTTTCCATCGAGGAATTGCTCGCCAAGCCGCACAACATCGTCCGGCACCCCGACATGCCCACGCAGGCGTTTGCCGATTTATGGGCGACGCTCAAGGCGGGTTTGTCGTGGACGGCCCTGGTCAAGAATCGCCGCAAGGACGGCGACCACTACTGGGTGCGGGCCAATGCGACACCGGTGTTTCGCGATGGGCGGCTCGCCGGGTACATTTCGGTGCGCACCAAACCGGGCCAGGAAGAGATCGCCGCCGCGGAAAAGCTGTACGGCGAGTTCCGCGCGAACAAGGCCGGTAGCCGCGCGTTTCACCAAGGGCTCGTCGTGCGCAATGGCGCGCTTGCCTGGCTGTCGCTGTGGCAGGTGATACCGCTGCGGTGGCGCATCCGTTGCGCCATGTTCGTCGCGATTGCGCTCACGGTTGCGGCCGGGTTCCTGTTCGGTTTGCGCGGCTCGATGATCGAAGGCTTCTCCGGCACCATCGCCGCGGTTCTGCTGCTGACGACGGCCGGCCTCGAAGCGCAGATCGCGCGGCCCCTGAAGCACGTGCTCGAACAGTCACTCGCCGTGGCGTCGGGCCAGTCCGCAGGCAGCATGACCGTGAATCGCGCCGACGAAATCGGCATGATCCAGCGGGCCGTCGCCCAGGCGGGCCTCAATCTGCGCTCGCTCGTGGACGACGTGAGCGAGCAGCTATCGGGCCTGCGCCACGCAAGCGCCGACATCGCCAGCCGCAACAACGAGGTTTCGCGGCGCAGCGAGGAGGCGGCCGCCAGCCTGGAGCAAACGGCGGCCTCCATGGAGCAGATGACGGCGACCGTGAAGAACAACGCCGACACGGCCGCGCTGGCCAGCCAGCTTGCGGGCACGACCAGCAACGCGGCCGCCGCGGGCGGCGAGGTGGTCGGGCAAGTGGTCGCGACAATGGGCGAAATCGCCGTCGCCAGCAAGAAGATCAGCGAGATCATCGGCATCATCGACGGCATCGCGTTTCAGACCAACATCCTCGCGCTCAACGCGGCGGTGGAAGCCGCGCGCGCCGGCGCGCAAGGCCGGGGCTTCGCCGTGGTGGCCAGCGAAGTGCGCACGCTTGCGCAGCGCAGCGCCCAAGCCGCGAAGGAAATCACTTCGCTGATCAATGACAGCGTGCGCAAGACGACGGCCGGCAGCGAACTCGTCAACAAGGCCGGCGACGCGATGGAGGACATCATGGACCAGGTCACGCGCGCGGCCGATCTGATTCACGAAATCAGCCTCGCGACGAAAGAACAGTCCGAAGGCATCGGCCAGGTCAACATCGCCATCACCCACCTCGACCAGGTCACGCAGCAGAATGCCCGCATGGTGCACGAGTCCGCAGCCGCGGCCGAGGCGCTCAGCGCGCGGACGAAGAGGCTCGAAGACGCGGTGGCCGTGTTCGACGGCGGCGCCGCGCGAGCCAAGCGCGGCTGAAGGCGCTCGGCGCGGAATTCACGCAGAAGCCGATGGGCCGCTTCGGCAGCGTCGATGCCGGGTTCCGCGACCCCGCAGGCAACGGCTGGAAGATGATTCAGGCGCCGAAGGCAAACGCAAGCGGTTCGGCAGCGGATTCGAAACGATTACGGCGATCACGGAATGGCCGGCAGACGGTTTCAGCGCCTGGCTTGCGGAGAACAGGGGAAACCCGGCCAGGTTGCGCCGACGCCGTCCGGGAGCTCGACGGACGGGAACGGGACCGGCGCGCCACGCCCGTTCGATACGGTGCGCCCAGCATGTGAAGACGCGATATCGCACGGCACCGGGCATATGCAATTTCGTTACGCGCTTTCATCGTGGCCGCTTATACTGCACGCGTTCAACGCGTGGACATGGCCATGAGCAAACGAATGACTGTCCGGCGTTCGCCGGTGCACGGAAGAGGCGTCTATGCACTGCGCCTGTTGCGGGCTGGCGAGCGTATCTTCGAGTACAAGGGCAAGATCATCAGTTGGCGCAGCGCCGCCTGGCGTTATCGTCTGCGCGAAGACGACGCGCATACGTTTCTTTTTGGCCTTTCCGACGGCCGCGTCATCGACGGCGGCCAGGGCGGCAACTGGGCCCGCTGGCTCAATCACGCCTGCCAGGCGAACTGCGAGACGATCGAAATAGACGGTCACGTGTTCATCGACGCATGCCGCGACATCATGCCCGGCGAAGAGCTTTTCATCGACTACGCGCTCGAACTGCCCGACGATGCGGGCGAAGACACCATGCGCGACTACGTTTGCCGCTGCGGAACGCCGGCCTGCCGGGGAACGATGCTTGCCGCCGCGGCAAGCGCGCCGCAATCGAACGACGCGCCAAGTCGGTAGAGCGCGCTCAGCGGGAGTTGCCCGCTACGTTCGGGAAGCCGTGTAGCGAACCAGAAAGCGCGCCGGAACCCGCAAGCGATCGCGCCGGCCATCGATACGGCCGGCGCGATCGTCGGGAATCGTCAGAAAGCGCGCCAGGCGTTACTGCGAGAGCGGTTGCGTGACGTCCTGGCCGAACCAGTGCACGGAGATCTTTTTGAGCGTGCCGTCCTGCTTGAGCGACGTGAGCGCGTCGTTGATCGCCTTCTCGAACTTCGGATTGCCCTTGCGGAACGGAATGCCCATTTCCTGATCGGCGCCCTTGAGCACCACGCCCGGACGCAACGGCAACTGCGACGTCTTGATGATGTACGGCAGCATCAGGCGGTCGTCGATCGTCGCGTCGATCCGCTTCGCGGCCAGGTCGCGCAGCTTTTCGGGTGCGCCGGGGTAGGTCTGCACGTTGATGCCCGGCACGGCGCGCGCCATCTGGTCATAGTTGGTCCCGAGCGTCACGCCGAGCTTTTTGTCGCCCTTGAATTCGTCGAGCGCCTTGAACTCGCGTTTGTCGTCGGCGCGCTGGATAAGCTGTGCGGCCGAGTACGTGTACGGCTGGCTGAAGTCGAGCGCCTGCTGGCGTTGCGGCGTGATGGTCACCTGGTTGACGATCACGTCGAACTTGCCGGCCTGCAGCGCTGCGATGATGCCGCTCCATTCGGTGGGAATGAACTCGGGCTTGACACCGAGCCTGGCCGCCACGGCCTTCGCGACATCCACGTCGAAGCCGACGAGTTCGCCCTTGCTGTCACGGGAATCGAACGGGGGATAGGTGCCTTCCAGTCCAATCTTGAGCACCCCCGATTGCTTGACGGAATCCAGCAGGTCTTCCGCGTGAGCGGAAACCGCGGTAAATCCAAGTGCCGATACGGCAAGCGCGCTGGTGAGCAGGAGCTTCGACAACTTCATTCAACCTCTCCTCTTTATCGGATATTTGATTGCTTCGCGATGGTACTTTGGCGCTCCCCGGGGGACGCGTCGCTAGAGAATACTACTTTCGGCAGCGCGATCGTAGTCCGCCAGGCTGAGTACTTTCCCGCGCTGACTTTCCCGATGGCGGCGAACCGCCCATGTCGGCACTTACAGCGCGAGCACGGGCGCGGGAGCGCCGTATCGGAATCAGAAGCGATGCCGCACGCCCGCCGACACGAGCAACTGGTTGCGCCCGCCCGACGGATCGCAGCTGTTGATCATCGCGAACGCGCCGGAGGAGGCGCGCTGATAAATCGCCTCGGTGTAGACGTCCGTGCGCTTCGACAGTTGGTAGCCGGCCTGCAGCGCGCCTTGATGCCAGTGCGCCGCGGACGTCGCCGCGGCGTTCGTGTACGCATACATGCCCGCCAGCGTGAACGCGGGCGTCACTTGCCAGAGCGCATTCACTTCGTAGTTGCTGAACGCGACCGAGGGCAACGGCGCGCCGCCGTCGGCGCTGCTGACACCCGTGTGAACGGAGCGTGACCAGGCGGCTCCGAGCGTGACATCGCCGAGCGCGTAGCTCATGCCCGCCCCTATCGTGTCTTCGCGCTGCACGGCGACCTCGGCCGGCACGAGACCCGCGCCCGGCAAGACCGACGTATCGTACGCGCCCACCGAGGAGGCGCCGCGTCCGTCGATGTGCATCCATGCCACGCCGGCGTTGAACGCGCCGCCGTCGTAGTGGGCGCCAAAGCCGTAGGCGCGGTTCTGCGCGAAGCGCCCCGCCGCGTTCGAAAACGCGTACATCGCGCCGGCGCTCAAGCCGCCATACGTTGCGCTCGCAACCTTCACGGCGTTCGAGACGAGCCAGGAATTGTTCGCGTTGTCGTTGTCGAACGGATGCGCGAATGCCGTACCGCCCGCGCCGCCCGTGAGCGTGTACGGCGCGAAGTAATCGTACATCGTGTCGTATTGACGGCCGAGCGTCAGCGTGCCGTACCGTTCGGATTGCAAACCGACATAGAACGGATGGTCGTCGAAGGGCTCGCCCGTCGTCACCGAGAAGCCGCGCTCGAGGCGAAAAATCGCGGCGTTGCCGCCGCCGAGATCCTCGGTGCCCCGCAGGCCCCAATAGCTCCCGTCGATGAGACCCGAGTCGGCGCGATACTGGGCGCGGCCGCCGACGTCGCTGATGTAGTCGAGGCTCGTATCCATCTCGCCGTACAGCGTCAGTTGCTGCGCCGATGCATCGGCGCCTGTCAATGCCAGGACCGTCCCGCCAAGGACGGCCAGAATGTTCTTGTTCATGAATCTGCTTGCTGTGTATGTGGGAAATGCATGGACGAGCGCGCCGGCTCTCGCGCCATGCGGCGCGGGGCGCCTGCGTCGTCTGTCCGGCGCGCTATCGAGCCGCAAGCGGGCTGCGAGCGCACGAACGCCCCGAGCGGTCTTTCGCCGCATGCGGGTTCAACGGGTCGCGGCGGGACTAGCCGGCTTTTCTATGGAATGCGCCTGGCTATTGACGGCTCCTCGGGTTACCCAGCCCGCCGCACGAAAAATAGCGGGAAGGATAGCGGAAGTCGGTGGCGAGGCCAAACCGGGCATTTTCGCCACACCTCGCCGCGCGAGGGTTGACGCGGCGAATGCCGGGCCATTACCCTTGCGCGCTGATGGTTCCCGGCGACGGGATCAAAAGGGAACGCAGTGAAGGCGCGAGCGCGCCGAGTCTGCGGCTGCCCCCGCAACTGTGAGCGGCGAGTTCGTGCCAGAGAGGGCCACTGGGAAACCGGGAAGGCCGGCACCGAACGTCGACCCGCAAGCCAGGAGACCTGCCATCAGCCGAGTCCAGCAGCCGCAACGGGCGGGGTTCCCCAATGCGCAAGCACCGCCCCTGTGGCGGTCGCCCGTTGCAAGGACAGCCCGTATTCAGGAGCTGTTTCCAGCCATCGCGCCATGAAGTTCCGCCAGTTCGTTTTCACGTCCGCCGTGCTCGCCTGCGCATGGCAAACCGTCCACGCCGCCGATGCATCGCCCTCCCAGGAGCAACTGGCCGGCGACACCGCGTTGCCCAACATTCTTGTCCTGGGCGACGCTCAGCATCTGCCGCAATCGTTCGATCAGCGCTACGCGAGCACCCAGGTCCTCACGCGCCAGGACCTCGAGCGCCTCTCTCCCGCCGACCCGAGCATCACGCAGGCGCTCGCCACGCTGCCGGGCGTCACGGTCTCGCAGAACGGCGGGCCGGGCGCGTATGCGGCGGTGAGCATTCGCGGGTCGTCGTCTGAGCAGGTGGCCGTGTTCATCGACGGCATACGCGTGGGCTCCGCCACCACGGGCACGGCCGAGTGGGCCGACCTGCCGGCCAGTGCGTTCGATCGCGTCGAAGTGATTTCGGGGCCCGCGGCGGCCTCGTTCGGCGCGGACGCCGTGGGCGGCGTCGTGCAGCTCTTCACGCGCCATGCGTCGAATCAGCCGAACCAGACCACCGTGTCGTTCGGCGGCGGGTCGAACAAAACCTTCGACACGCAGTTGCGCACCTCGGGCACGATCGGCTCCACCGGCGCGCTGTCCGCGCTGAGCGGCCTCACGTATTCTCTGGGTCTGCACGACTACAACACGGCCGGGGTCGACGCGACGCAGCCGTGGGCCTATGGCCACGAGGACGGCCGCAATCCGTACCACGCGCAAAATCTGGACGCGCGCCTTGGCTACGCGCACGACAACTGGTCGATTTCGACGTTCGCGCTCTACCACCGCTCCGATCTCTCGTACGACAACGCGGGAAGCAACAACCACCAGCGCGACAACCAGCTCACGACCGGCCTGGCGTTCCACCTCGACATCACGCCGACCACGCAGTTCGACCAGTCCGTGGGTTACGCAACCGACCGTCAGTTCCTCTATTCGAACGCCCCGACGATCCCCACCGACGAGATCGACTCGACGCGCCTGTCCACCTCCACGTCGATCACCCACCAGGAGAGGGGCCACACGCTCGCCGGCCTGCCGCTCGAAGGCGAGACCAAGCTCGCCTATGACTTCACGCGCGAGCTGGCGTTCCTGCCAGTGGACGTTCCGGGCGGCATGCCGGCGCGCAACGATTCCGCCGTGTCGATGCATCAGTCGACCACGCTCGGGCCGCTCACGCTGTTCCTCGCGGGGCGGCACGAGATCGTGCAGGGGCAAGCGGTCAACACGGGCAACGCCGCGCTCTCATGGGCGATCACGCCGGACTACACGGCGCGCGTTTCCTACGGCAACGCATTTCGCCTGCCCACCTTCAACGACCTCTACTACCCGAGCTACTCGAACCCCGACCTGCAGCCCGAGCGCAGCAACACGGTCGAGGCCGCGCTCGACGCGACCACTTCGATCGGCACGTTCACGGCAGCGGTCTACGACACGCGCGTACACGACCTCATTACCTACGACTCGCAGACCTTCCTGCCCGTGAACGTGGGCCGCGCGCATATCCAGGGCGTCGACCTCTCGTACAAGGGCACGCTTGGCCAGTACACGCCGGTGAGCCTCAGTGTCGGGATTCTGAATCCGCGGGACGTGACCGATCAGACCTGGCTCAATCGCCGACCGCGCCAAACAGTGAGCCTGAACGTCGATCACACGTGGGACGAGTTCCATCTCCACGCGCTGAGCACGGGCGTGTCGCTGCTGTATAACGGCTCGACCTTCGACGACCAGTTCAACACGATCTATCTGCCTTCGTGGATGACGCTCAGCCTGCGCGCCTCGTACAAGGTCAATGCGCATCTCGCGCTTTCGGCCACGCTCGGGAACGTGTTCAACCGGCAGTACATGACGGCCTACGGGTACAACACGCTCGGGCGCACGGCGTTCGGCAAGGTCACCTATACGTTCTGACCGCCATGACCGCCCTGACGCTTCGAACGCCGGCGAGCGCGGATGCCTGACCCGCTCACTCGCCCGCTTCGCTTCCCCGCCTCGGCCGTCGCACCGCGCGAATCTTCCCGCTGTTGCCGCCGCCGCAGAAAAACTGCTCGCCGCCGTCGGATTCCAGCCCCGAAACCGCGGTGCCGGGCGGCATGTCGAGCTGTTCCAGCACTTCGCCCGTGTCCGGGTCGATGTGCCGCAAATCGCTTTCGTCGCCTTCCCAGGTGCCGTGCCAGAGTTCGCCGTCCACCCATGTCACGCCCGTGACGAAACGGTTCGATTCGAGCGTGCGCAGAATCGCTCCCGTCTGCGGGTCGATCTGATGGATCTTGCGTTCCCGATACACGCCGACCCAGAGCGTGCCGTCCGCCCATGCGAGCCCCGAATCGCCGCCGCCGCCGGGCGCGGGAATCGTGGCGAGCACGCGGCCCGTCCCGGGGTCGATCTTGTGGATGCGGTCCTCGGCGATCTGGAACAGGTGCCGCCCGTCGAAGGCCGTGCCGGCGTGCGCCGCGACGTCGATCGAGCGCCGCGTTTTGCCGCTCTGCGGATCGAGCGAGGCAATGCGCTCGCCCACGGCGAACCAGACGTGCTTGCCGTCATACGTGACCCCGCCCACCTTGTCGATGCCGGGAAACGGACCGTACTCGCGCACGATTTCGGCGGCCGAACGTTTCATGGTTTCCTCCTTGCCGCAGGCACAGCGAAGTCAACGGAACAGATGTCCATCCTAATCGCCGGGCAGCGGCGCGGGGAGTAACAAGGTCGTCGCGAATCCGGGGACGGGGGGCGTGGTCCAGCGGCGCGCCCGGCCATCTCCGAAAGACTGCACCTTGTCCGCCGCCGCGAGCGAATCGAGCGCGCGCTGCACGGTGCGCTGGCTCGCGCCCAGCGCCATGGCAAGCGCCGAGCTCGACCACGATTGGCCATCGGCGAGAAATGCGAGCACCGCCGCGTGCTTTTCCTCCACGGGGCGCGCCAGCACGACCACCTCGCGCGCGCTGCGCGGCGCCAGCGCGAAGCCCTGTGGCGTCGCGCCGATATCGGCCAGGTCGCGCAAAAGCATGCGCAGCCGCCCGATTTCGACGCGCAGGCGCGCGCGGTGCGTTTCGTCGGCGTGCTTCGTGCGGAAGGCGCGTGCGATCAGCGTGTCGCGCGGGACGTCGGCCGGCCAGGCCTCGGCCAGCGCACGCGCGAGCACGAACAGCACGGGGCGCCTCGCGAGTTCGACGACGGCGGCGCCCTCGCGCACGACGTGGCGGCACGCATCCACGACGAGCGCCCGCGAAGCGAGCAGCGCTTCGACCTCCTCCAGCAGCAACGCACGTTCTTCGCCGCGCGCGATGAGGCGCGCCGTCGGCGCGTTCAGCAGCAGCGCCGCGCTTTCGACCTCGGCGACCAGGGCCGCGATACCCGTTCGACGCGCGAAGCGCGCGGCTTCGTCCAGCGCCCGGCGCGCGGCCTGGGTTTGAATGCGCCGCATCGCAATGCCCGCGGCGATCAGTTCGTGAGTGGCGCGCAAGGCGGGCGGCAACGGCGCGGGGTCGGCCTGCGCGAGCAGGCTTCCGGCTTCGTCGAGCCGACCGATCAACAGCAGGCGGCGGATCTCGAGGTAGCGCGCGTGCGCGGCGTTGGGACGGTCGCCATGCGCTTCGAGCGTTTGCCGCGCCGCAGCGAGCGTACCGGTCGGCCAGCCGAGGTCGCGCGAGGCGAGCGCGATTTCTGCCTCGGCGACGACGCAGCGCGCGCGGGCCACGGCCTCGCGCGCACCGAAGGCGCGCGCCGCGTTGCGCAACAGCGTTTTTGCACGCGCGAGATCGCCAAGCTGGGCCATGGCGATGCCGCGCAGCGCGAGCGCGGGCGCGTCGTCGCGCAACGCGACCCGGTTCAGCGCACCGAGCGGGTCACCGGCCGCGAGCGAGCGCGCCGCGGCCGTGATCAGCGAGTCCATGCTCATGCGAATCCCGCCACACTTGTCACTCCCCTCGTTCCAGGCCCGGACCTAATCTAACACGGCGATCAAACGAATCATCGATCGAACGGCGCGGCCGCGCCGACCACCCACGGCCGCCATACACGCAATCCACAGGAGGACCAGGCGATGGCAACCCATACCACTGCAACACGCGAAGACTGGCTCGCGGCACGAATCGACCTGCTGGCAGCCGAGAAGGAACACACCCGGCGCGCGGACGCGCTCGCGCAGCAGCGCCAGGCGCTGCCATGGGTGCGGGCCGACAAGACTTATCGATTCGAAACCGAGGAAGGCAGCGCCACGCTCGCCGGGCTTTTCAAAGGCCGCTCGCAACTGCTCGTCTATCACTTCATGTTCGGGCCGGACTACGCGGCGGGCTGCCCGTCGTGCTCGTCGATCGCGGATGGATTCGACGGCGTCGCCGTTCATCTCGCGAATCACGACGTAAGGCTGATGGCCGTCTCGCGCGCGCCGCTCGCGAAACTGCTGGCCTACCGCGAGCGCATGGGATGGCATTTTCCGTGGGCGTCTTCGAACGGCAACGATTTCAACTACGACTTCAACGTGTCGTTCACCGCGGCACAGCAGCGCGCGGGCGACGTCGAATACAACTACGCGCGCAACGGCCACGCGATGGACATGACGCCGCCGCCCGAGCCGGTCGCCCGGTTCGCGGCAAGCTGCGGCACCGACGCAGCGACGTATGCGCGCGACCGGCCCGGCCTCAGCGCATTCGTGCTGGAGGACGGCGTGGTCTATCACACGTATTCCACCTACGCGCGCGGCCTGGATGGCGTCTGGGGCATGTATCAGTGGCTCGATCGCGCACCGAAGGGCCGCAACGAGGCCGGCATCTGGTGGCGCCGGCATGATGAGTACCCCGAAGGTTGAGGCGCGACATGGATAACGTCGGCATGACGGCACGGCGGCGCGGCAGTGCGCCGCGTGCGATTTTTTTCGGCGTTTCGTCGCTGCTATTTGCGGCGAGTGTGTGGGCGACGTACGTCTGGCGTTCGTCGATGGCAGCGATGGCCGGCACGCCGATGCCCGGCGGCTGGACGATGCCGGCGCTCTGGGCGCCGACGTGCGGACGGACCTGGCTCGACGCCGCCGTACCGTTTGCCGGCATGTGGAACGTGATGATGATCGCGATGATGTTGCCTTCGGTTGCACCGGTTTTGTGGCGGTATTTCGAGGCCGTCGCGGATGGGTGCTCGATCCGGGCGGGCGCCATGACTGCCCTGGCTGGCGCGGGGTACTTCCTGGTTTGGCTTGTCGTCGGGTTGCTGGTGTTCGCGGCGAGGACGCAGTTCGCGGCGATTGCCGTCCAGGCGCCTTCGCTGGCCCATACGGCTCCGGCCATGGCGGGTGTTGTCGTCGCTATCGCGGGAACGTTGCAGTTCACCGCGTGGAAGGGGCGATGGCTTGCGGCCTGCGGGATGCTGCCGTCGTGCGGCCACGCTGGGGTCGGTGTGCGGGCGGCGGCGCGCCAAGGCGCGCGGCTCGGCCGGCATTGTCTGTACTGCTGCGGGAATCTGATGGCCGCGCTGCTCGCCGCCGGTGTGATGGACCGGCCCGCGATGGCGCTCGTTACCATCGCGATTACGGCGGAGCGGCTGGCACCGGCTTCCTTCAGCGGGCGGGTTGCGCGCGGGATCGGGGTAGCCGCGATCATGGTAGGCGTAGTGATGGTTGTGCGAACAGTGACGGCATAAAAAAATCGCCGCCCCGCACCCGCGAGGCGGCGACAAAACGCTCCGACGCAAACGTCGGATTCACGCCTCCAGGCTCGCGCCTGCATACGAGTCCGGTCGAAACTCCGGCCTTTTATTTTGCAATCCAAAGTAACGGCGCGAAGCGGCCTGAAGCGAACTTCTACGCCACCGGGCAAGGCCCGGCATGAACAGAAGGCTCCCGGCCTTACCGCACGCCGCGCAGCTTACGGCAGCTCACATTCCGCCAAAAGACTTCTTCACCGTCAGCTTGTTGGACACCGAAGTCACTCCGGCAACGCTCTTCGCGATCTCCTCGACCTTGCCTATTTGGGCCGTGTCCGAAACCGTGCCATTCAACGTCACAGCGCCGTTCTTTGCGCCCACGCTGATATTGCCGGCGTTGATCGCCTTGTCCTTGCCGATGGCCGCATACACTTTGCGGCGCAGCGCGCGATCGGCCTGCTTGCCGGTGGGCGCGGCGGCGCCCGACACCGCTTCCGCACCGGCGGGCGCACTCGCGGAGCCCTGGAGCTGCGCCCAAACGCTTGAGGAAGCAGTCGCGATCCACATCGCGATCGCCAACCCGACTACTCTGGTGTTATTCATGGATTGTTCTTTTTTCGTTGAGGTTGCCGGGATCAGAACGCGTGACGGATGCCGATCATGGCCGCCGTCGTGGACTCACCGGGCGCGACCGGCGCACCGTAGATAATCGTCTGGTTCATGGTCCCCTTGTTGTTGACATAGCCGACCTGAGCGTACGCCCTGGTTGCCTTGGAAAGGTTGTATTCCGCGCCCACGGCGATTTCGCTCGAGTGATTCGCCGAATGGTTGCGATCCTTCAGGTAGTAGTAGCCCGACGTAACCTTGAAGAGCGGACTGAACTGATAACCAAGGCCGCCCGAGATCATCTCGAAGTTATAGGTACTTCTGGTGAGTGAGTTATACGCGTTGGACGAACTGAACGAGCCGGAAATAGAGAATCCGTTGATCGTGTACAACGCACCGACGTAGTACAAGTTGTTGTTGTTGAGGCCCGTCGCGGGCGCGGCCGGAGCCGCCGGATAGTTGCCGGGGAACGGGTTGGTGTCGTGGCCGCTGTAGTACACCGCGGCCAGGTTCAAACCGTAGTTCGAGTACTTGAGCACGGCCGACTCGCGCGTACCGCCCTGGAATTGGCCGGGTACACCGCCCGGCGCGAATTCGAGCGCAATCGACGCGCCATAAAATTTCGGCGAGTTATAGGCAATGGCGTTGCTGTCATAGAGTGCGCCAATCGGCGCGTTCGTGCTCGTGCCCGGCCAGCCGGCCGCCTGATTCAGTCCAAGCCACGCAGTGAGAATACTGCCGAAATACTGCGCGCCGCGAACGTCGGTGTCCGCCATCGCGTAGATCATCGGAATGATTTGCCGGCCCGCGTCGATCGTACCGAACGGACCGGACGCGCCGATGGTCGCGAACTGGTTGAAGAGCGCGGTCACGCCCGGCGTGTCGGAGAGGCCGGGCTTGCCGTTATTGGACGTGAACGACCCTTGCAGCTTGAAGTTGATTTTGTAGCCGCCGCCAATGTCCTCGGTGCCTTTCAAACCCCAGATGCTGGAAAAGATGCCGCCGTCTTTGAGCTGCCAGGTATGCCCTTGATTTTTTGCCGTCCCCGAGAAGTTCGCCGCCGAGGTGCTTTGATAAAGCAAACCGCTGTCGAGTACGCCATAGAGCGTGACCGAGGATTGCGCATGGGCCGCGCTGGCGAACAGGGCCAACGCGGCCACGCTACCGAACTTCAATTTCATTGCCTCTCCTCCGTGTGGATGGCTGCCGGGTGGTCCCGGCGGCTTATGGGTGCTGCCGAATGTAACTGGATGACGGCAATAGCGAGCGCCGTACTGAACGCGTAACGCGTTCTCCGATAACCTTGCCCGTCGCTCCTATCGGCGCAGCATGCGCTGCGTGTGCCTTGAGACCGCATCGTTCCGCACGCTTGCCTTGCCGTGTGACCGCGAGTGGCAGCTTTGGCATCGTGACCTCTATTATTCGTTTTCCTAAATGACACTGTGTCCGCATGCGAGCCCGATTACGATGGGGAACTACGCGCGGCTGACTGCAGAGTCTTCCAGAATCACCAGCAGCTCGCCGTCCACGTGCCGGACCGGGAATGTGGTGAGACGCAGCCCAACCGCGCCAGGCATGCAGCCGGTGCGCAGATCGAAGCACAGCCCATGTGCCGGGCAGCGCAGCATGCACCCTTCGAGCGCCGCGCTCGCGAGCGAGGCGCCGTTGTGCGGGCACGAGTCGTCGATCGCGCGGATCTCGCCCGCAACGTTGAACAGGACGATGCTGCGGCCTTCGACGAAAGCCAGCTTGCGCTGGCCCGGCGCGAGTTCATCGACCGTGGCGACCGGGACTTCACGTGGCATCGCATTTCCCTCGACTTTGCTTCATATCGCAACGGCCAGCGTCATTGCGCTCGCGATCGCCACGGGAGAATACGCACCCGAAAGCACGTAATCCCCGTTGAACACGAAGTACGGAACGCCGCTTACCCGCGGTTCGGCGTGCGGCATTCGCTGCCCGGTCGGGTCCGCAAGACGTTTCGACGCCGCCAGATAGGCCGTAAGGCGCTCGCCGTCGAGACCGCATTCGAGTCCCAGACGCTCAAGGACGGCGTAGTCGCCAATGTCTTCGCCTTCCATGAAGTAGGCCCCAAGCAGCCTGTCGATCAGCGCCGCGCTTTGCGCGCTCGCGACACGGCTCGCGGCAAAGGTCACGAGGTCGTGCGCGGCGGCGGTGTTCGGCAGCACCGAGATGCGATCGAACGCGAACTCGATGCCCGCTTCGCGGCTTGCGCGCTGCACTTGCGCGCGCCGGACGGCGAGCGCTTCGGCGCTGCCCAGCCGGTCGCGATAGAACGCCTGATACGGCATGCCGGCAAGCGGCGTCCACGGCAGCAGTTGATGCGAGCGCCACTGCACCTGCACCCGCGCATCGGGCTGCGCACCGGCGAAGCGCGACACCGCCGCGTCCAGATTGCGCTTGCCGATCAGGCACCACGGGCAGATGAAGTCGAGAAACGCGTCGATCTTCAGCACCGGCCGCTCGCCCGCGTCGCCCGCCCGCGCCGCCCATTTTCGATCAGACAAGTTCATGGATCAGCGTCTCCGCCATGGGCCATTCACCGAAACCGGCGGCGGGGTTCAGGTGTCCGACTTCGCCCAGATCGACGAGGCGGCTACCCCAGTCCTTCGCCATGGCCTCCACACGCGCGAAGCGCGCAAGCGGGTCGTTGCGGCTCGCGCCCACGATGCTCGGGAACCGCAGCGGCTCGCGCGGAATCCTGTGCCAGCCGTTGCGGGCCAGTGTGTCGATGCCCGGATAGCCATCGGGCAACGGCGTTTCGAGGTCAGCCGGCGCGGCAAGCAGCGCGCCGCGAATCTTGCGGCTGTGCCGCCGGGCCCAATGCACCGCGATCATCACACCGGCGCTGTGCGCGACAAGAATGACGGGACCGTCGATGGTCGCGAGCGCGGCGTCGAGCGCGGCAACGCGTGCCGCGCAGCTAAGCTTGTCGCGTTCGAGCGGCGGCACCGAGGCCGCCTTCGGCAGCTTGCGCTCCAGCAGCGTTTGCCAGTGCTCCGCGACGTGGTCGCGCAAACCCGGAACCATCAGGATGGTCGGTGTGGTATTCGGCATCATCGACTATGGTCTCCTGCCCGTTTCAATACGGCTTGTCACCGATAATGCCGGCGCGCTCCATCTTGCGGTGACACGGCGGGTAGTCCATCACGGCATAGTGCTGCGTGCTGCGGTTGTCCCAGATCGCGACGCTGTTCGGCTTCCAGCGCCAGCGTACCTGGTACTCCGGAATATAGGCCTGGCTCATGAGATAGCGCAGCAGATCGCCCGCGCCCGGATTGGCGTCCTGCCCATAACGCACGCGCTCCGGCGTGTGATAGTTCGTGAAGTGCGTGGTGAAGGCGCTTACGAACAGCACCTTCTCGCCCGTTTCCGGATGCGTGCGCACCACCGGATGTTCCGCATCCGGATACTGCGCCTTGAGCGCGAGGCGCTTCTCGACCGGCATGGCCGCGCCGAAGCTCGCCTCGATGCTGTGGCGCGCGCGCAGGCCGGCGATCTGCGCCTTCACGTGCCCAGGCAGCTTCTCGTAGGCGAGCGCCATGTTCGCCCACATCGTGTCGCCACCCACGGGCGGGCACTCAACGCAACGCAGCACCGCGCCGAACTGCGGCGCTTCGCGCCACGTGGCGTCCGCGTGCCACGCGTTCTCGTAGCGGTCGTTGGGCTGCTCCGGGTTCTTGTAGATGCGCACGAGCCCCGGATGCTCCGGGTCGCTGCCAGCAACCGGATGGTCCTCCAGTTCGCCGAAACGGCGCGCGAACGCCACGTGCTCCGCGCGCGTGATGTCCTGGTCGCGCAGGAACAGCACGCGGTGTTCGAGCAGCGCCGCGCGAATATCCGCGAAAAGGCGGTCGTCGCGAATGGCATCGGCAAGATGCACGCCGGTGAGCTCGGCGCCGATCGAGCAGGTCAGTTGTTCGACTTTCATGCCGCTCTCCTCAGACGACGAATACCGACGAGCCCGTCGTCTTGCGCGATTCGAGGTCGTGGTGCGCCTGCACCGCGTCTTCCAGACCGTAGCGCTGATTCAGCTCGATCTTGATGCGGCCCGCGGCGACATGCCCAAAAAGCTCCGCGGCGAGCGCGTTTTTTTCCGCCGGATCGGCGATATAGTCCGCCAGCGCCGGGCGCGTGAGATAGAGCGAACCCTTCATCGCGAGGATCTGCGGATTGAACGGCGGGATCGGCCCCGAAGCCGTGCCGACGCAAACCATCAGGCCGCGGCGCTTGAGCGAATCGAGCGACGCCCCGAACGTGTCCTTGCCGACGCTGTCGAACACCACGTTCACGCCGACGCCGTTCGTCAGCTCGCGCACGCGCTTCGCAACGTCTTCGCGCCCGTAATAAACGATGTGGTCGCAACCATGCGCGCGGGCAATCTCGCCCTTGGCCTCGTTCGATACCGTGCCGATCACGGTGAGGCCGAGGAGCTTCGCCCACTGCGAGACGATCAGGCCGACGCCGCCGGCCGCCGCGTGCAGAAGAATCGTGTCGCCGGCCTTGAAGTCGTGAATGCGGCGCATCAGGTAGGACGAAGTGAGGCCGCGCATCGTCATGCCGGCCGCCGTTTCGCACGAAATCGCATCGGGCAGCTTGATGAGCGGCGCCGCAGGGATCAGGCGCTCGGTGCTGTACGCCCCAAGCGTGTCGATGAAGCCGGTGTAAGTCACGCGGTCGCCCACGGCGACGTTGCTGACCCCGGGCCCGATGGCCTCGACCACGCCCGCGGCCTCGACACCCATGCCCGCGGGCAGCGGCACAGGGTACAGGCCCGAGCGGAAATAAGTGTCCGCGAAATTGAGGCCAACCGCCTCATGGCGCAGACGGACCTGCCCGGGGCCCGGTTCGCCCACTTCGACGTTTTCGTAGCGCAAGACCTCGGGGCCGCCGGTTTCATGGAAGCGCACTGCTTTCGCCATGTTCAATCTCCTGTCCTTGACTCAAACTGAAAATTCATTGTCGTTGGTCGTGATTCAGCGCGCGGCCGCTTCGCGCAGCGCATTCACGCGTTCCAGATCGCGGGCGTAATTGCGCTTGCCGATCACGAAAATCGCCGCGGCCGCGAGCGGTGCGAACGGCACGAGTTGCAACGCGCCCAGCAGGCCGATGCGGTCCGCCACCACGCCCGTGAGCACGGCGGCGGGCGCGAGCCCCAGCAGGTTGTTCGAGAGCGTGAGCGTTGCGAACGCCGATGCGTGAATCGCGGGCAGCGTGAGGTTGGCGACCATCGCACCGGAAGGACCGGCGGCGCCTGCGCAGAAAAACATGCCCGCGCCGATGAAAACGAGCTGCGCCATACCTGCGGGCATGCGCAGGCCGATCGTCAGGAACACGAAGCACAGCATGCAGTATGCGATGGCGATGCTCCATTTCTTCCCGCCGCCAGCCTTGCTGAAGCGGTCTGCAAGGCCCCCGCACACCACCATGCCGACGCCCGTCACCAGAACGAACACCGCAGCCGTTGCGGCGGCCTTGCCGGTCGCCATGCCGTAGTAGCGGTTGAGGAAACTTGGCAGCCAGCTCCAGACGGCAGCCGGTACGAGCAGATGCACGCCGCTGCCGACATACGCACACACGACGGAACGCGTGGAAAACAGCCCTTTTATCAGCGTGCGCAAGCTCATGCGCATGCCGAGGCCCGTCGCCTCGCGGCTCGCGGTTGCCGACTGCAGCGGCGCGAGCCGCTTTTCGGTGACGACAACGCGATAGATGACGACCAGCACGATGCCCATCGCCGCCATCGCGCCGAATGCCGCACGCCAGCCGAGGTGCCCCGCCACCGCACCGCCGAGCGCCATGCCCAGCACCGAGCCGAACGCACCGCCCGCCATGAAGGCTCCCGTAATGGTGGAGCGCAGCTGCGGCGGAAAAATACTCAGGACTACCGCAATGCCGACGCTGCCATAAGCCGCTTCGCCAATGCCGACGAAAGCGCGTGCAAGCAGCATTTCGCCGAAGTTCGTCGAGAGCGCGCAGCCCAGCGTGGCGAGGCTCCACAACGCCGCCATCAGGACGATGCTCTTCACCCGGCCCCAGCGGTCGGCGAGCACCGAAAGCGGAAACGTGAGCACGCCCACCATCAGCGCGACCACGCTGCTCAGCGAGCCGAGCCGCGTATCGGAAAGGCGCCATGTAGTCTTGAGCAGCGGGAACACGGCATTCAGGACCTGCCTCGACATATAGTCCGAGAGCAGCAATCCAACGGTCAAGGCGAACACGATCCACGCATAGATGCGCACGTTCGTTTCCGTCGTCGTCAATTCGCCCGCAGTGGGCTCGGCATGCGTGAGCATGAGTTGTCTCCTTGGCGTCCCGTTCGTTGCGGGGCTCGTAGTCCGCCCGGCTCCGCCGGCAAGCATGCGGCTGGAAGCCCGGCATCCGCTCTCGCGGGCGCCGCGCCCCCGTTCATTACGCCGCGCGCAGCGGAAGGTTCTTCACGCCAGCCACGCGGTTCGGCGCCATGCCGTTCGCCGCGAGCGTTTCGTCGACGGTCTCGTATTGCACGCCGATGCGGTAGATCTCCCGCGCCTCCTTTGCACTGGCGATTTTGCGGCCCAGTTCGCGCGCCACGCGCACGCACTGCTCGATCTGCTGCACGGAGGTCATGCGCTTGCCGTGCTGGTCGATGATCGTGTCCTCGATACCGCAGCGCGGATGCAGGCCCATGGCCATCGCCATCATGTTGAACGGCAGCACGTTCTTGAGCAACGACTCGGCGGTGAGCGTGCAGCCGTCGGGCGCCCGGTGCACGAAGTTGAAGAAGTTGAACGGATTCGGGCCGTCAAAACCGCCGCCAATGCCGATCCACGTGAGGTTCAGCGGGCCCTTGTAGGCACCCTTGCGCACGAGACGATCGAGCGTTTCCAGCGCGTGAATGCCCGTGAGCTGGAAATGCGGCTGGATACCCGAAGCCTGCAGACGGCGCAGATGCTCCTCGACCCACGCCGGGCCGGCCGGAACCGTCATTTCGCTGTATGCGGCCATGAACGCCGGATTGGAGAGCGAGGTGCCCGCGAGATACTCCGGATAGAGTAGCTCCATGATGTTCATCTGCGTAGTGTTGATCGCTACGGTCACCTGGTCCGGCTTCGGATCGAGGTCGGCGAGCATGTGGCGCGTGTCGTCCGAGAGCCACCTGGCTGCCTGGCCTTCGTTTTCCGGCGCAAACGAAATCGAGCCGCCCACCTGAATGATCATGTCCGGCACGGCGG
Organism: Paraburkholderia lycopersici; assembly: GCF_900096975.1. Classification (GTDB taxonomy): domain Bacteria; phylum Pseudomonadota; class Gammaproteobacteria; order Burkholderiales; family Burkholderiaceae; genus Paraburkholderia; species Paraburkholderia lycopersici. The sequence goes on along the minus strand of NZ_FMYQ01000002.1, from coordinate 349,428 downwards.
CGCGTACGCCCGCGATCAGCTCGTTGAACTTCGAGAGGCGTTTGGAGCCCTTGCCGTCGAGTTCGCGCACGTGCAGGTGCAGAACGGTCGCGCCCGCATTGTAGCAATCCACTGCTTTCTGGATCTGTTCTTCCATCGTCACCGGAATATCTTCCGGGAAATCCTCGGGCATCCATTCCGGTCCGTACGGGGCGGTGGTAATCACTACTTTGTCCTGATTCTCGGGGTGCAGCGAGTCGTCGAGAAATTGCATCGTGTTCTCCAATATGGGTGACGGCATCCATCGTGGACGCGGCCGGTCACTTGAATGCCGCGCGGACCTGGCCGATCCGTTGAGAACGCACGATACGGCAATCCTGCGTTACACTTTTCTGATCGCGCGCCATCCTTTTAGCTTTTCGCGCCACCAGGCGTTAACACCGATACTCGCGCGAGACCGGTCGCTGGCCGGTGCGGTCCGGTCGCGACGCGCGGCAAGCCCGCTGCATGGGGAGACACCACAATGGAAACGATGCTGCGCTCGGTTTCGATGAGCGGCTATTTCGACGTCGCGAAGCGGGCGGGACTGAACCCGGTCGAACTCGCGCACGAGGCGGGAATTGACGCCGCCGCGCTTGCGAACCCGGACGAGCGCATTCCGGCCGCCGCCGCGTGCCTGCTGCTGGAGCGCTCGGCCGAAAAGGCATCGTGCCCGACTTTCGCGCTGCAGATGGCCGAGACCCGGCAAAAATTCGGCACCGGTGTAGTCAACGTGCTGCTCGCGCACAAGCGCACGCTGCGCGAGGTGCTGCTCGCGACCGCCGAATACCGGCATCTGCTCAACGAAGCGCTTGCGGTCTATGTCGAGGATGCGGGCGAAACGGTCACGATCCGCGAGGAACTCGTCGTCGATCCGGGCATTCCGACGAACCAGGCCATCGAGCTTGCGGTCGGCGTGCTCGCGCGCCATTCGGGCGCCTTGCTCGGCGATCACTGGAAACCGCGCGCCGCGCATTTCGTTCATCGCGCGCCGCCGAGCCTCACGTTTCACCGGCACTTTTTCGGCTGCCCGCTGGAGTTCGGCAGCGACTTCAACGGCTTCGTGTGCGCGGCCGGCGATCTCGACTATCCGAACCCCGCCGCCGACCCGGAACTCGTGCGCTATGCCGAGAGCCTCGCGGATTCCCTCAACCTGACGGGCGTCGACTCCACCGCGCTCGAAGTGCGCAAGGCGATTTATCTGCTGCTGCCGCTCGAGCAAGCCTCTGTCGAGATGGTGGCCGCGCACCTGCGGCTGAGCGTTCGCACCATGCAGCGCCAGCTTGGCCTCGCCCATACGAGCTTTACCCGGCTCGTCGAGGAAGTGCGCGGCGAACTCGCCGTGCGTTACATGAGCAACCCGCGCTATCCGATCGGGCGCGTTTCCACATTGCTCGGCTATTCGCAGCAGGGCTCGTTTACGACCTGGTTCAGCGCACGTTTTGGCATGACGCCGCGCGACTGGCGCAACAGTCATCTGAAGTGACGAAATGGGCCATTTCCGTTCGCACTCGCGCCGGGTCCAGTCGTTAGCCGGTGTGGGGAACGGGCCGAGGCTCGGCACGGGGCTGCATGCCGAGCGTTCGCGATGGCTGCGGCGACAGCGGCTCCGAAACATCGAAATCGAAAGTCGTCACGAGTCGCACGAGATCGGCGAGCGAGTTCGCTTTCATCTTCTCCATGACGCGCGCCCGATGAATCTTGATCGTCTTCTCGGCCGCGCCCAGTTCGTCGGCAACGAGCTTGTTCGGCCGGCCCGTCACCACGAGCGCCATGACCTCGCGCTCGCGCGGAGTCAGCTTCCGCAGGCGGCGCTCGATCTCGGCACGCTGCTCGCGCTGCGCGAACAGACGGCAGGCGCGCTCCAGTGCCCGCGACGTGGCCTCGAACAACACGCACGCGTCGATGGGCTTCGTCAGGAAATCCGTTGCACCCGCCTTCATGGCTTCCACCGCCGTATTCATGTCGCCGTGCGCGGAAACGAAGACGATCGGCACGATGCCGGCCAGCCGCCGCTGCAACTCGATTCCGCTCAGGTCAGGCAGTTGGAGATCGAGCAGCAGGCAAGCGGGCGCGGCCGCCAAATCCGCGCCCTCCACGAATGCGCTGGCGCTGGCGTAGCCCTGTACGGCGTAGCCGCCCGACCGCAGCAAGCGGCACAGTGCATTGCGTACGTGTTCGTCGTCGTCCACGACGAACACGGTGGAAGTAGGCGAATTCATTGTGATAAACGCGTACCCGTCTGCACGGCCGCGCCCTCGGCAGGAAGTTCGATATGGAACGTCAAGCCGCGGTCGGTGTTGCGCTCGGCCCATAACCGGCCGCCATGCGCCATGACGATGGTTCGGCTGATGGACAGACCCAGCCCCAGACCGTGCGGCTTGGAGGTCACGAAAGGCTTGAACAGCGTCGCAAACCGGTCGGCATCGACGCCTGGTCCGCGGTCGCGTATGGCAATGCGCACCTTGCCGCGATCCTCGTCAGCGGCGACGACGATGCAAACCCTGCGATCCTCGGCGCGGCATTCATGGGCCGCATCGAGCGCGTTCAGCAGCAGATTCGCGAAAACCTGCTGCAGTTGAACCACATCGCCGCGCAATTGCGGCAAGCCGTCTTCGATCCGTACGCCTAGCGCGGCGCCACACGTTTGCGTCTCGCGACGCAGCAGGCGAATGACATCGCGCACGAGGCTGCCGACGTCGACAGCGCTCATCTGCGCCGCCTCGCACCGCGCGGACTGGCGCATCTTGCGAATGATCGCGTGCGCCCGCGCGCTATCGGCGACGACTTCGCCGAGCAGCTCCCGCAAATCGTTCATCGCCGGCGGGTTCTGCGCGAGAAACCGTTGCGCGGCCTGCGCATTGCTGAGAATAGCCGTGAGCGGCTGATCGACCTCATGTGCGAGCGCAGCGGCCATATCGCCGATTTCGGAAGCCCGTTCCCGCTGCAAACGGCGTGGCTCGTTGCCGGGCGCGGCCGGTGCGGCATTGTCGGCGTCGGGCTCGATGACGACCACCATCCGCGCCGCCGGCCCGGCCGACAGCGACGCCGAAGCCGTCACGTGAACGTCGATGTCGGCGCCATTCTTCGTTCGCGCAACGGCGACGCGCGCGACGCTATGCGGTAGCCCCTCCGCCATCTTCAACGCCGCGAACGATACGGGACGCTCGTCGCTGCGCCATGCAACGAGCACGGCGTCGATACGCATGCCGGTCATTTCGCCGAGCGCGTAGCCCAGCACCCCCGTGGCCTTGCCGTTTGCCCAGGCAATGTTTCCCGCCTCGTCGATCACCAGCGCCGCCGCCGGCACGACTTCGAGAATGCTATGAATACTTCGCGCCATCCCCTGCCCGGCCTGCCCACATGCATCGCCCGAATGCGCCAACGCGCATGCGTTCCCGTTCGGAACATCCCGCGCTCTGGGTCTGCCGAGCCAGGACAACAGGCTCCGCGCTGCCTGCCCGGCGCTCGACCTGATCGGATTTAGCGTCTCGTTCCCCATGTTTTCCCTGACCACGGTGTCCTCCGGCTATTGCAAAGACTGAACCAGTCAGCGAAGAAACAGATGTATGTAATCAAGGCTACAGATCGATTGACTGCATTAATACGGGCGTGACGCACAGCACAGCGCGTGGCTTACACGCTGCCTATACTCTGGCTCCGCGAGTGAATTATATGAAAGAAATTCCCGACGATCGGATTTCAGCGCAATTGTTTTGGATAATTTTTCCCGTACGCCCACGCTTTCAATCGCGGCAATGGTTTGCTCGTCTTCACGCGGCGTTTTATTTGCGTGGATTTCGCCGGATATTTGCGAACCTTCTATTAAAGTCGCGCTACCCGGCCGCGGAAGAAATAGCCTGATTTACTCATGCTGAATACCCATCTGATTTCGGCGAACAGGAACGCAATGGGAATTTCATGAAATAGAGTCAATTACCGTTTCAGGCCACGAAATCTTTAAATGGTTATGCAAGAGCGGGCAATGCATTCGTCCGGTCATGGTGATGACGCCGGCGCGACCGCGCTCGCCGCCTGATGCTGCGCCGTATTTCGACGAGGCTGGTTCCGGCGCGCTTTCTGCTCTGCTTTACGCTGCACGTCCCGCATCTGCTTCGTCCCCGGCGTTCCAGCCTGCGCAAATACCTCTGACATGAAAGTCGGCGCACCAAGCACGCATGCGATCACGCATGGCACGGCAAAACGCATGTTCATCCTCGACCTCCCGAACTCGATTCCGCCAGCCTTGAGAATCATCTCGGCGTGTAAATGACAAGGTATCCTATCCATCCCCCGAAAGCGAATAGATTCGTTTCCGCACCGATCGTGTTGTCCGGATGGCGCGTCGCGATTTGCGGCCGGTCGGCCATGTCGGGCACGGTACCAGGGCCGACGACGGCGTCAATCATTGCGGCGTCCGGCGAAGAGCACCCGGCAATCCCCGTGCCATACCGACGCCGCACGCAATCGCAGCGGCGAAAGCAGCGTGTGTCACGACCGGCTCACTGCCTGCCTCCCGGTTTGCCCTGAGCTACCGCCTCGGGATGTCGCTCGAGATAGCCAGCAAGTTGACGCACCGATGCCGCCGTGCGGGCAGGGCGCACCCTGCTGCAAGAGATCGCAAACCTGGCAAACGAAAAGCTCGGCGCGCTTCATGGCTGGGGCGTCCGCTGGTCCGGTCATCAAGGGATCGCGACGGGCGGTGCATCACGCCGTCGGCGGCATGTCAAGCACCTCACGAACCGCGCCGATCAGCGCCGAACCGTCGAACGGCTTGCGCAGGTACGCGACGGCGCCTGCCGCCTGCGCCTGCTCGCGCACACGCGCATCGTCGTGAGCCGTGGTGACGATGCACTGAATGCCTGAACCGCCCAGCCTGCGCTGCACCTCGATACCGTTGATGCCCGGCATCTGGATGTCGAGGACCACGCAGGACGGCGCATGAGGCCCCGCCGCCGCCAGCGCGTCGAGAAATGCCTCGCCGCTCGTGAACACATCGGAGTCGATGCCGGCCGACCTCAACAGGCGCTGGATCGCCCGCCCAACCGATACTTCGTCGTCGACGACGGCCACGGATCGTGTCACGTTGTTCATATGGCTTTCGCGTCCGGTTACCCACGAGCACAGCCTGGCTGACGCCGCCCGTCGCGCCAGCCGGCCTGCCATGCGCACGTGACTGCCCCTCATGTGCGGCTACTTGTGTTGCGCTGGCTCGACGGGTACGGTGAACGCTTCCGTATACACTGCCTCGGCCTGATCTCCTGCCTGCACGTTTGCAAGCTGAACGGGGTCCTCGACCTTCAGGTCCATCATGCCGCCTTCGGGTCCCTTCAACGTGACCGTTCCGGCTTTCTCGTTGACGGCGACAACGTTCGCCGTTACCTTGACCTCGCGCCCCACCCTGCCGCCGGACTTCTCGCCGCTTGCCGCGCGCTCGACCTGCGGTGTTTCCTGCATCGAGGCCTCGACGCTACCGCCCTTCTTCAGGCTCAGCGTGAGCGCTTCCCTGTACGCCGTCGTCCCGACGTCGCCAACCTTTAGTTGATCGAAGTTTCTGGCCTTGGACCCCAGTTGGACGTCGATCATCTTGCCGTCGTGACGCGTGAGCGTCACGGTGCGCGTATCCGCATCGATCTTCTCGACGGTGGCCGTCACCTTTTGCATGCCGGAGACGGTGGCCTTGCCTGGCTCGCGCGTCACATGGGCGGCGCGTAGGCCCTGGGCTGCGGCAAGCTGCGCCACGGCGACAAACACTGCTGAAACAAACCATTTGAGGTGCCGCATCGCCCCCCTCCGTTCAAAGGTTCAGCATCGTCATTTTCGTACCCGCCGCCGATGCATCCGCCACCCGACCCGTGCTCGTCCTCACGATCGCCTGGACGGACACCGTCGCGGTTCTCGCATTGGCGAGCGAGTCTTGGGTCATGAAGAGGACGATCAAGGCCGTCGACTGCGCCCCCGCCTGCAAGCCGCCATCGCCACGCGAGAATGAGACGTTGCTAGCTCATTTTCCGTTACATACTGTCAAACGGTGCGAGCAGGACAAACGGGACCGTGGTCTTACGCCGTCGCATGATGCAGCGAGCGCTACCTGATCGTGTAGCCGCGCCCTTCCATGCACGCGGAAAACGCGCGGTTGAACGTGTCGATCGCCCCCTGCGACTGAGCCTGGCTATTGGCCTGCTGCGCACGCCGGTTCTGCCGCGCCCGCGCCCCGCCCACCATCGTTCCGCCTACCGCGCCTATCGCCGCGCCCTTGCCTGCATCGCCAGTGATGGCGCCGATCACAGCCGCCCCCCGCCGCGCCGCGCGCCGCACCCTGAACACGCTCGCCACCGCCCACGGCCGGCCCTGAAGGCGGCGGCGGTGTCGACGCCACCTGTGCGGGGTCGACGCCCGTGTTGTTCTTCGCCCACGCGTAGCACGCCGATTCATCCGAACGCTGCTGTTGTGCGCTCTGCCCCTTCGCCGGATAGGCAATAGGCGTGGCTTGCGCCGCGCTCGTGAAAAGCAGCGCCGCCGCGCAGAATGCCCCGGCCCGGCGATTTACATAGGTATCCATATGAACTCCTTATGCGTGTGCGGGCGCACGCCGGCGGCCCCGGCACGGTACCGGCCGGAGGCGGGAAGCGACAATCACGCGCCCGGACACGGCGCAGGCCGCGCCAAGGCTCTCCGCGAGGTGGCCCGCGCGGTAGTCTGTTCAATGATGTCGAGGGCGCGGAATGAAGACAATCGGACCATGGTCCTACCGGCGGGCACCGCGTGGCGACAGGACTCGCACGGACGGACGAAGGGCGGTACCAGACCGGATCTGGTAGCTTATGCCAAGGCTTACCAAGCGGCATTTCTCGAAGGCGAGCCTGCGAGCGAGCTTTTCGCTCGGCTGCGCAAACGTCGAGCGCCGGGAGCGGCCGCTGGCGTGGCGTTGCGCCAGTTAGACGGCCGGAGCGAGGAACGCGCCGGAAAAGGCTGGCGCACGCGCCGGGAGCGAGCCTTGCGGTATCCGGCTGGCGTACCGGAAATGGGAGAGGATCGATGAACGCCAGCAACCAGAAGCCCCGGAAAGCCGACGAGCCTGACCAGGGAACCCAGACACCGAAGCGGCCCACGCACAGCGACGACGAGCGCAGCGCCATGCCCGAGCGAGATGACAAATCCCGCAGGCAGTCGCCTTCCGATCACCCGGGCAAGCGGCCCGGCGAAGGAGAACCTTCGGTAGGCTAATCGTTCGTGCGCGGGCAGAGATGTCTCGTTGCTTGCAAGCAGCTTGACGAATTATGGCCGCGCGCATTGCCGCGACCGCGACATCAGTCGCGCTCGGGTGCCCCGAGCGGAAACAACGGACGGTACGGCCGCCCCTCATCCACCGCACGGGCGAATGAGGGACGGGCGAGCAGGCGCTCGCGATACGCACGCAGTACGCGATACGCCGGGCCAATGCGATGTGTCCAGTCCGCGTAGAAGAGCGACGGCGCCGCAGCGCAATCGGCCAGCGTGAAGTCTTCGCCCGCCGCCCAGGTCTTGCCCCCGAGATGGCCTTCGAGCCATGCGTATGCAAGCTCGAGTTTTTCGATGGCGAAGGCCAGCCCCTCCTCGCGTCTTGCCGGGTCGCCGGTCAGCGCGCCTTCCACCGCGCGCTGCACGGGCGTCATGACGTGCAGGTCGAAGAAGCGGTCGAGAAAACGCACGTCGAGTGCGGCCATCGGATCGGTGGGCAGCAGGCGCGCCGGCCCCGAATGCGCAAGTTGCAGGTACTCGATGATGACGCTCGTCTCGGCGACATTGCGCTCGCCATCCACGAGCAGCGGGAACTTGCGCAGCGGCCAACGCCGCAGCCAGTCCGCCGTATGCTCGGGCGTATCCGGACCGATGTTCCGGAACTCGAAGGGCGTGTTGTTCTCGTACAGCGCGACAAGCACCTTCTGCGTGTACGAGGAGAACGGGTGGCCATATAACGCGAGCGACATCGTGAAGTCTCCTGGTTCAAGCCGGTTGCGGTGACAAGTCGTTGAACCATGCACCGGACGGGTGCGAATTGCAAGCCGGGTTGCGGACCGCATCGCGGAAAGACCTCCTGGCGTTCGCCCGCCGGCCCACTGCCGCGAAGCCGACTCGCAAAAAAAAGCGCCGGGCATAAAGCCCGGCGCGGAGTTCGCAGGAGAGGCAAGAGAGCCCGGCACTCCTGCGACGTGTAGACGACGCGTATTGTCGTTGCGTTTGACGCCCCGCGCCGTGATTAAAGTCAAAACCCTGTGGGCCTTGCCCTCAGCAACGGACTACATAGTATTGTTTGTTTGCCAACGCTAATCGCCTAATTTGAATAGCCTTGCGGCATTGCTGTACAAGAGCTTGTCCAGCCGATCCTCACTGAAACCCAACGTAAGAAAATCGTCGATGGTCTGAGCGATCGGACGGAATGGATATGAAGAGCCGAACAGCAACTGGTCGCCCAGAAAACTGTTGGCCGCATCGACATAGGTCTGACTGCCCGGCTGGAACAAATACATGTCGGGCACCACGAATACGTTTTCGTAGCGAAACGCCACGCCTACGATCTGCTGCACGTTGGGCCAGTAGCCGTGAAAGGCCACGATCTGCAGTGAGGGGAATGCCTGAGCGACGCGCGCAAGCGGTGCCGGATCATTGAAACGCAGGTCCGGTGTGGTCGGGCCGCTCATCAAAAACACAGGAACCTTCAGACTCACGGCCAGTTCGTAGACTGGCCAGTAAGCCGGATCGTCCGGGTGCCGCGGTGGCTCGCCGAAACCCGGTTCGATATTGATGCCAGCCAGCCCCAGCGTTCGGACCGCACGCTCCGCCTCGGCCAGAGCGACGTCTTCACCTTGCAAAACGGGGTCCACGGAACCGATGCCGATCAATTCAGTATGGCCACCTACAATGTGGTGAATGGTGTCGTTCGGCAGATGCTGGCTGGGCGTATGGCGTCCCACTACGACGGCGTGAGCCAGGCCCGCCTCGCGCACTTCGTCCAGAAAGCCCTCTGGTGTACGCGAGCGGATGAAATGCGCATCGTCGCCTCGCGTGCCCACGCGGCGGTTCAACCACCGCGCGGCGGCCTCGCCAGCGGACCCCGGCCTCGCGCCGAAAAAGTCGTGCAGATAGGCCGGGCGGCAGCGCAGATCAATCACGCGGTGGCCCGACCTATGCGTTCGAACAGTCGTATTCATCCGTGTTTCTCCCTGGTGTTTATTTGGCGACCGGAATGCGGCCGGGGGCGACTGCCCCCCGGACCGCTTGCAGCATGGGTAAAGTGAGCCACTTCGCAAACAGCGGCCAACCAATGAAGCTCAGTTCCAGGGATGGCGCGGCGGGCTAATACCGTTCAGCTCGTAATTTCCGATGTGGAAATATTTCCACCGCACCGGGTCATGCAGCGTATGCACACGTGCATTGCGCCAGTATCGGTCGAGGTTGTGTTCGGCCAGCGTGGAACGCGTACCGGCCAGTTCGAACAGGCGGTTCGTCGCCTCGATGGCTACCTCCGTGGTCAGCACCTTGGCTTCGGCAGTCGCCAGCGCCGCGGCCGTCACCGTGTCCTCGCCGGGCGCACGCACTGCCGCGTCGATACGACGCCCTGCCCGCTCGAGCAGCGCTTCCGCCGCATGCAAGCGAATCACGAGACCGCCGACCGTCGAAATCGTCAACGGGTCCTCCGTCGCCCGATCCTTTCCGCTATCAATCCAGGGACGACTCTTTGTCTGCAAGAAAGCGACCGTCTCGTCAAGGGCTCCCCTTGCAATCCCCGCGTCGATGGCGGCTTGAATGATCTGCGAAATCGGACCGGCTGCCGTCGGGCGATCAAACGCATCCACGGAAACTACACGGGACTTCGGCACTTTCACGTTGTCGATCAGGATCGAGCCCGATGCCGTGACCCGCTGCCCAAAGCTCGACCAGTCATTGATCACCGTGAGCCCCGGCGCATCGCGTTCCGCGAATACCAGGAAACCCTTGCCGTCTGCATCGACCGCGACGATCGGCACGATATGCGCGAGCAATGCGCCGGTCGTATAGAACTTCTGACCATTGACGACCACGTCCTCGCCCTGCTCGACGAGCCGCGTCTCGAACGCCGCTACGTTGCGGCTGTTACGCTCGGAGAATGCGTTGCCAAAACGGTAGCCTTCGAGTACCAGACCGAAAAGTTCCTTCTTCTGACTGTCGCTCGCGTCTAGCGCAATCTGCGAGACAAGCGCTAGATGATTCTGCGTAATCTGCGCAATGCTCGAATCAGCCGCGGCAATGGTGCTGATGACCTCGGCGAGCGTTGCGTAGGACACCTCCGCCCCGCCATAGGCGCGCGGCACCGTAATACCCCACAGCCCCGACTGCGAATACGCATCCACTTCGTCGACGGGAAGCCACCCCTCACGATCGCGCTCCGACGCACCTTGGGAGAATTCGGCGGCAAGACGTCGAGCAGTCTGGAGTGCCTCGGCATCGTCACGGATCACATGCGCCGGCACACCCGGACGTGGGCGCGGCGCAAACGGCGCGGAAGAGTTCACACGGGGACGACTCTCGGTCGTTTCGGCCTCAGTTTTCTTCGACATAGCATGCATTCCTGATAATTAACGTAAAAACGGGTGAATGGTATTTGTCCTCTGCCTCCTTCCAGCGCCGACCCTTCCATCTGCCGCGATGCTTGTCAGCAATGCCGCAGATTCGAACGACACGTCCGCATCCAGTGGCTGAAGGTCCCCCACGAGCGTCTCCCCGCCTATCCTGCAACAGCGGGCTGTTGCCGTTGCTGTTGCTCGCGCTTGAAACGCTCGATATCGCGGTACTGTGCAGCCGGATGGCTCTCCGGCAAGTAGGCCCCGTTGCCGAAGAGCTTCTCGCGCAGCGTTCCCGGCCGATACGCGCCCGGGTACACGCCGCGCCGCTGGAGTTCCGGCACGAGGTAATGCACCACGTCCTCGAACGTCTCGTGTGCCACGGCGTAGGCCAGATTGAAGCCGTCCACGTCCGTTTCCTCGACCCACTCCTGGAGGATGTCCGCAACCGTCGAAGCCGAACCGACGAACACGGGCCCCAGCCCGCCGATCCCTCCCCAGCGCGCCAGTTCGTCGATCGTCCACGCCTTGCCTCCGTTGGCCAGATGCTCGACCGTCGAAACGATCGCATTGGTTTCGACGTATTTGACGAGGTCGGTCGGGGCATACTGGCCGAAATCGATTCCAGTCCATCCCGACAACAGGGCCAGCGCGCCGTCGCGAGAGACGTATCGCTGGTACTCCTCGAACTTGGCCTGCGCCTTTGCGTCCGTCTCGTCGACAATCACCGTCACGAGCGCATAGGTAAGGATCGAGCGCGGATCCCGCCCCGCCTCGGCCGCCTGCCGGCGAATGTCTGCGACGTATGCGCGAAGCGTGCCGCGCAGCGGCGTGGACACGAACACGCATTCCGCATGCCCCGCGGCAAACGCCTTGCCCGCCCCCGACGAGCCCGCCTGATACAGGACCGGAGTGCGCTGCGGAGAAGGCTCGCTCAGGTGATAGCCTGGCACATCGAAGTAACGCCCCTTGTGGCCTATCTCATGCACCTTTTCCGGATGCACGAAGATACGCTTCTCCCGGTCGCGCACGACCGCGCCGTCTTCCCAGCTTCCCTCCAGCAGCTTGTAAATCACCTCGACGTATTCGGCCGCGATCTCGTACCGGTTGTTGTGGATGGCGAGTCCGCTCTGGCCAACGTTCTTTGCTCCGCTCTCGAGATAGGAGGTCACGATGTTCCAGCCAACCCGGCCCTTCGTATGGTGGTCAGCGGTGGACAGCCTGCGTGCGAACGTATACGGATGCTCGAACGAAGTGGATGCGGTAATGCCGATACCCAGATGTTCGGTCGCCAGCGCGATGGGGGCTGCCAGCTGCAGCGGGTCGCTGACCGGAATCTGTACGCCCTGGTTCAGCGCATGCCATGCGTTACCGTGATAGACGTCGTAGTAGCCCACGACGTCGGCAATGAAAATTCCGTCGAAGATACCTTTCTCGAGCAATTTCGCGAGGTCGGTCCAATATTCGAGGTCCTTGTACTGCCACGAACGGTCCCGCGGATGTGTCCACAGCCCCGGGGACTGGTGGCCCACGCAGTTCATCTCGAACGCATTGAAACGGATCTGGCGACTCATGCCTTTTCTCCTTCTGTCCGCACGGAACCCCGTGGGCGGTCGTATAGACGATCGGCGCCCCGTGCTGTTGATTACCCGATCTCACCGGGCTTCCCGAACGGCAACGCCCGTCATGCGGAAGTCGCCAGCGCCGCCGGTCGTGCGCGTCGGGAACCGTAATCGACCGGCGCGCCGCCAAGATAGGCATCCTGTAACGCGTCGACTCCACTGAGTCGGTCCGCCTCACCGTGCGCAACCACGCGCCCGCCTTCCAGGACATAGCCATAGCTCGCATAGCGCAGGGCAATCGCGGCATTCTGTTCAGCGAGCAACACGCTCATGCCTTCGTCGCGGCTGAGCGCGGCAACGATGTCGAAAATCTCCTCGACGACCTGCGGCGCGAGCCCCATCGAAGGCTCGTCGAGCAGCACGAGCGCAGGACGGGCCATCAAGGCCCGGCCGATGGCCACCATCTGCTGCTCGCCGCCCGACGTATAGCCCGTCAGCGACTTCCGGCGCACCTTGAGGCGCGGGAAGATTTCATAGATGCGCTCCAGCTCCACATCGATTTCGGCGCGCCGCGGCCGCCGCGCGAACGAACCGATCCGCAGGTTTTCCTCGACCGTCAGATGCGCGAAGCAGCGCCGCCCCTCGAGCACCTGCACGAGACCCCGCTCGACCAGCGTCCACGGCTCGATACCCGCAACGTCCTCGCCCTGGTAGCGCACGCGACCGCCCACGAGTTCGCCGCGCTCGGCGTGCACGAGACTCGATATGGCCTTGAGCGTCGTGCTCTTGCCCGCGCCATTGCCGCCGAGCAGCGCCACGATCGCGCCGTGCGGCACCGCCAGAGACACCCCTCGCAAGGCCGGAATGATCCGGCCATAGGTCACCGCGATCTCGTCGACCTGCAGGATCGGCTCGCTCATCTCAGAGGTCCTTGCTGCAATCGCGCGGCGTAATGCCCTTCTCCTTCGCGTAGGACTGCGCCGACTTCTCGATGATCGGCCGCAGCAGTGCGCGGTCTGCCTGCACCCAGTCGCTTATCACGCGCCACTGCCGGCCGTCCCACTGCTGAAACCGCACCGCGCCGCCGCCCTCGTGATCCGCGCAGGACAGCTTGAGCGGTTGCACGAGGCCGAGCGCGCCAAGCTGCCTGAGACGCGCATCGTCGAGATTCAGGTGCTCGAAGCCCCACCGCACCTGCTCGCCCGTCAGCGGCTTGTTGCCGAACTTCTGCTGCGCGACCCGCACGGCCTCGACGTTGAGAATGCCGTTCACCACGCCGAGGTTGTAGTACACGGTGCCGAAGCGCGCCGGGTCCTTGAGATCGCCGTTTCCGGGCTTGATCACGTACTGGCTGATCGCCTGGAGCACCGGATAATCGGTGCCGGACGGATGCGTCGTGATCGAGATGAACCCTTTGGCCGCGTCGCCCGCGGGCCGGACGTCTTCCTCCGAATTGCTCCAGATGTTGCCGATGATGTGATCGACCGGATAGCCGACCTTCTGCGCCGTCTTGAGCGCAACCGGGTTCATCACGCCCCAGCCGCGCAGGATCACCCAGTCGGGATTGATCTGGCGAATCTTCAGCCACTGCGATCCCTGTTCGTTCCCCGGGTGCGGCACTTCGATCTGGGTCACGTCGAAGCCGTATTTCTTCGCCAGCAGATCGACCACCGGAATCGTCTCGCGGCCATAGGGGGAGCCGTGGTAGAGCACCACGATCTTCTTGCCCTTGAGGTTCGCGAGCCCGCCCGAGCGCTGGCCGATATAGTTGACGATGGCCGACACCTCGCTGTATGGATTGAGCTGCAGCGGGAAAATGTACGGGAACACCGCGCCGTCGGTCGAGTCCGTACGACCGTGGTTGATCGTGATGAGCGGAATCTTGTCGGCGGTGGAACGGTCGATCGTCGCGTAGGCAATGCCAACCGACAGCGGATTGGTCGCCGCCGTCGGTGCGCCGTTCGGGCCGCTGTTCTTGAGGCGCTCATAGCACTCCACGCCCTTTTCGACCACATACTCGGTCTCGCACTCCTTCCAGACCAGCTTGACCCCGTTCACCCCGCCGTCACGCGCATTGATCAACTTCATGTAGTCGATAAAGCCGCCAAAGAAGCCGCTGCCGCCGGCCGCATAGGGGCCGACGCGATAGCTCTGCAACGGGAAATACTGAGCGCCCTCGGCCCGCGCGTGCGATGCTGCGGCCGCGCCGAGCGTCAGCGCGAGACCCAGCGCGGCGAGCCATTTCCCCGGCGGGAAACGCCGGGCGTTCATCTGGTTCGATTCCATATATTCGTATTCCTTATTTTCATTTGCAAAAAAAATCGATTTAGAATTTCAGGCGTCGCCCGATCGCCGTTGCCAGACCAGTTGTACAAGCCGCGCAAGACCCTCCGGCTCCTTGATCAGGAAAACGATGATCAGGCATCCGAACACGATCTTTTGCAGGTTCTGGAGCTGATCGTCGCCAATGCCGACATTCGCTAGCAGACCGCCCGCGTTGGAGAGCAGAATCGGCAGCAGCACGATGAAGGCCGCGCCAAGGAAGTTCCCCCCGATGCTGCCCATGCCACCGATGATGATGATGAACAGCACCTGGAACGACAGGTTGAGACTGAATCCGTCCGGCTCGATCGTGCCGAGGTACGCGAAGGCCCAGAGCGCGCCGGCAATGCCGAGCGCGAACGAACTCAGCGCAAATGCCAGCAGTTTCGTGCGCCCGACTGGAATGCCGATCACCCGGGCAGCCGTGTCCATGTCGCGTACCGCCATCCAGCGTCGTCCAAGTTCGCTGCGCACGAGGCTCATGCCGAACGCGAACACCACCATGACGACGCCGAGCACGAACAGGTAACGGGAAGCCGGCGTATCGATGGCCCAGTGACCGATCGAAAGCCTCGGCGCGCTCAGTACGCCCGAAGTGTCGTTGTTCGAGAACCAGCCCACGCGCGTGAACAACCAGACCACGAAAAACTGCGCGGCCAGCGTCGAGACGATCAGATAGAACCCCTTGATGCGCAGGCTCGGCAGCCCGAACAGCACGCCCGCCGCCGCGCTCACCAGTCCGCCAAGCAACAGGTCGACGGGCAGCGGCAACGCGGGCAGACGCACGAGCAGGTTGTAGCTCGCATACGCACCAATCGACATGAACGCGGCCGAACCGAGCGACAACTGCCCCGCGTAGCCCGTCAGGAAATTGAGACCCAGCCCCGCAAGCGAGAGGATCAGGAACGGCACAAGGATCGCATTGAGCCAATAGTCGTTGGCCCACAGCGGCACGCCGGCGAACGCAATGAACGCGAGCGCCGCCGGCACGAGCCATCGAAGCGGGTTGGTCCGGCGCCGGGTCGGGACGGATGTCGTGTTGTCGGCAAGTTCCATGCTTCGCTCCCTTAGATACGCTCGACAGCCGGCTCGCCAAACAGCCCGTACGGACGTACCAGCAGGAACAGCATCGCGAGCAGATACGGGAACCAGTTCTCGATGCCGTCTCCGATCACGGCACCGGCATACACTTCGGCGAGTTTCTCGGTCGCACCGACCAGCAGCCCGCCGGCGATCGCGCCGCCGATCGACGAAAAGCCCCCGATGATCAGAACCGGCAGGGCCTTGAGCACGATGAGCGAAAGCGAGAACTGCACGCCTAGCCGGGCGCCCCAGAGCAGGCCCGCCACCAGGCTGGTAAAGCCGGCCAGCGCCCAGACAGTGGTCCAGACACGCGGCAGGCGCACGCCGACCGCAAAGGCGGCCAGCGGATCGTCCGCCACCGCGCGCAGGGCCAGTCCGAGCCGGGACCATTTCGTGAACTGAGAAAACCCGAGTACGAGCACGCCGGCCATCGCCGCCGCGAACAGGTCGAACTGGCTGACCATCACGCCGGCGAGGCGCAGCGGCTTGTCGTCGATACCGAGATCGAGGCCATGCACCTGCGCGCCCCAGAACAGTTGCGCCGCGCCTTCGAGAATCAGGCTCAGGCCGAGGGTCGCCATGAACAGCACGATGGGCGAGCGATTCACAAGCGGAAGCAGCACCAGTCGCCCCGTCACGACGGCGATCACGACGAGCGCCACGAGCGTCGCCGCGAATGCGAGCCACGCGCTCCAGCCGCGTTCGACGAGACTCACGTAGGTCAGCGCGCCGAACAGGACGAGCGAGCCCTGCGCGAAATTAAAGATCCCCGACGCCTTGTAGATCAGGACGAAGCCGATCGCGACGAGCGAGTACATCACGCCGGCGAGCAGGCCGCCGACCAGTACTTCAATGAAGAATTCCATGTTTTCCTCGCCTGTGCGTCAGTGCCGCGTGCCGAGATAAGCCGCGAGCACCTCGGGATTCGTTCGCACTTCCTCGGGCCGGCCGTCGGCGATCTTCCGCCCGTAGTCGAGCACGACCACGTGATCGGACAGCCCCATCACCACGCCGATGTCGTGATCGATCAGCACCACGGTAAGGCCGAGATATTCGCTCGCGTCAAGGATGTACCCCGCCATCGCGTGTTTTTCCTCGGCGTTCATGCCGGCCATCGGTTCGTCGAGCAGCAGCAGGCGCGGCTCGGCAGCCAGCGCACGCGCCAGTTCGACACGCTTTTGCAGGCCATAGGACAAGGTGCCGGCTACGGCGTCGCGATACGAATGCAATTCCAGCGTCTCGATCACGCGTTCGGCCTGCCTGCGCTGTTCCGCTTCGTCGCGGTGCGCGCGCCCGAGATGCAGGGTCTGCTCGAGCCAGGTGCTGCGCCGGTGCAGGTTCCGGCCGGTCAGCACGTTGTCGAACACCGTCATCCGGCGAAACAGTGCGAGGTTCTGGAACGTGCGCGCGATCCCCCGATGCGCCACCTGATAGGGGTCCATGCGCCGGTACGCATGACCATCGAAGCGCACCGTGCCCTGCTGCGGGCGATATACGCCGTTGATGACGTTCAGCAGCGAGCTCTTGCCCGCGCCGTTCGGACCGATCAGCGCGCAGATTTCACCCGCCGCCACCTCGAAACTGATGTCGGTGATGGCCTTGACGCCCCCGAACGAGAGCGAAATGCCGTCGACGGCGAGCAGGGCCGGTGCAGCTTGCGACATGTCATGATCCTCGCGTCAGGCCACGGCCTTCTGCCGGCGGCTTTCCAGTTCGCGCACGAGCGGCAGGACCTTCTTGCCAAAATATTCGACTTCCTCGATGAAGTGCAGGAAGCCGGCCAGCACCAGATCGACGCCGACGGCCTTCAGTTCGACGATGCGCTCCGCGATCTGCTGCGGCGTGCCGATCAGGTTCGTACGGAAGCCGTCGTTGTACTGGACCAGATCCTCGAAGGTCGACCTGGCCCAGTTTCCTTCACCTTCCGGCGAAGCATTGCCGGCCTGCTTCACCGCGTCGCCGAACGCGTTCACGGCCTCCACGTGCGCGTGCGCGATGATGTCGTCGAGCACGGCTTTCGCCTCTTCCTCCGTGTCGCGCGCAATGATGAACGCATTCACGCCGATACGAACCTCGTGGCCGTTTTTCGCCGCCTTCTCGCGAATGTCGTCGATCTGGGCCTTGAGGTTCGCAGGCGTATTGCCATTCGTGAAATACCAGTCCGACACACGCGAGGCCATGTCGCGCGCGGCGCGCGAACTGCCGCCCTGGAAAATTTCGGGGTGTGGTTTCTGCACTGGCTTCGGACTCAGCGTGTAGTCATGGAAGCGGTAGAAGTCGCCCTTGAAGGTGAAGTTGTCCTGGGTCCAGATGCCCTTGAGCGCACGGATGAACTCCTCGGAGCGGCGATAGCGCTCGTCGTGCTCGAGCCACGGCTCGCCGATCGCCGTGAACTCGCCTTTGAACCAGCCGCTGACCACGTTGATCGCGATACGGCCATTCGTGATGTGGTCGATCGTCGCGATCTGCTTGGCGACCACGGCCGGATGCCAGGGCCCCGGCAGAATCGCCGCGAGCACCTTGAGTTTCGTGGTGGCCTGCAGCAGCGCCTGACTGAACGACACCGACTCGTGCTGGTATTCGGCGCCATAACCGGCCGTAAAGCGAATCTGGCTCAGCGCATATTCGAATCCGGCATTCTCCGCGGCTTTCGCGAGACGCTGGTTGTAGTCGAGGCTCCAGTCGGTGCGCTGCTCGATCGTGCTCACGACAAGGCCGCCGCTCACGTTCGGCACCCAGTAGGCGAACTTGACGGCGTCGGCAGAAGTGGTATGGCTCATGAAAATACCCTGTTCAGAAGATGTGGAGACTCATGCGGCCTGCGTGGCCACGGAAGATTCGAAACGGCTGCTTTCCCGCACGAGCGGCACCGCCCGCTCAACGGCAAGTTCGATGCGCGCGAGCAGTTCGGCGCTGGTGATCGCGTGATTCCGGAAATCCTGCTCGGATGCGTAGACGCCGATCGGCAGCGTCCGCGCCTGGAAGAAACTGAATAGTGGGCGCAACTGGTGGTCGATCACCAGCGCGTGACGCTCGCTGCCGCCCGTCGCGGCCAGCAGCACCGGCACGTCGATCAGCGCCTCGTGATGCACGAGGTCGAACAGATGCTTGAAAAGCCCCGTATACGACGCCCGATAAACCGGGCTCGCAACGATCAGCGCATCGGCTTCCTCGATCGCGCGCAACCGCAATTCCAGTTCAGCCGAAGCGTCCGCTCGCGAAAGCACGCCGGACAGCATGGGCGCAATATCGCCAAGCTCGATCAGTTGCGGCTCGACCGGCAGCCCCGCACGCAGGCCTGACAGCAATGCCTCGGTCAGCGTAAGCGTGCGAGACGGTCGCGACGTGTTGCCCGATACCGCGACGACCTTATAAATCTTCTTGCTCATCGTGAATTCCTTTTCATGTGCCACGGCGTCGTGACCACGCTTACGACCTGTTTAGCGAATACCGTGCCAGGCTATCGATTGCCGATCCGCAGGAGACTGAATGGAACGTAAATCTTCGATATCTCCGCCGCATTCATGGATTATTACGTGATCCTTAATTAATACGGGAAGCCATGGAAACCATATTCCGAATCCCGATGAATGGCGGGCAGCAGCATTGCTTCCCCACTGCTCCATCAGCAGCATCAGGAATAAAAGGACGGATCCGGAAAACGCTCGTTCAGTGCCCAGTCCCCCAGCTCACGAATCTTGTAGTCGATTGGATCGTGCAGGGTATGAACGCGCAGATTCCGCCAGAACCGGTCGAACCGCAGCGCCGCCGTCGTTGCACGCGCCCCGGTCACCTCGAACATGCGCTGCGTGACGTCGAGACCCGCCTGCGCGGACTGAACCTTCGCGGCAGCCACGGCTATTGCCACCTTCCCGCGCTCGGTCTCCGTGAGCGCCGTTTCACGGCGCCATGCGGAATCGAATGCGGAAGCCGCACGCCCGACCAATACGCGAGCGCCTTCGAGCGCGAGCCAGAAACGGCCGTAATGGCCCTGTACATATAGATCTTCCGTGGGATGCGAGGCGGGCGACGCGATCCACGCTCGGCTGCTTGCCCGCGTGAAATCCCGCGCGGTCCGCAGTGCGCCCTCGCCGAGACCGAGATAAATATGCGCGAGAATCAACTGTGCCAGCAACGGGCGCAGACACGCGAACGGCGACGACAGCGGTCCCGGATCGGCAAGCACCTCATTGCCCGCCACCGCAACCTGATCGAATACCACAGTCCCGCTATCGGTCTGGCGTTGGCCCATGTTGTCCCAGTCGTCGAGCACGCCGATCCCCTTACGCGAGGTCGGCACCACACCGATCAGCAAACGCCCCTGCTCATCGAACGCCGAGGCCAGCAGGCGATCCGAATCGGCTGCACCGGAACAGAAGCTCTTGCGCCCGACGAAATACCATCCTCCGGCGCGGTCCGGCACCGCTCGCGTGCCCTGATCGAGCGGGTTGAGCGCGTTGCCCCAGAACCAGCGTTGCGCAATGGTCTGCTCAAACCACGGCTCCCATTGCCGCGGCCGCCCGAACAGGCGCACCGTGGCGAGATGCAGATGCTGGAAGGCAAACAGGTGTGCGAGCGAACTGTCCACCTGGGCAAAGCGCCGCACGACAGCCAGGGTGTCGGACCAACTCGCTCCGTGACCGCCATACGCGCGAGGCACGCTCAGGCCGAGCAGCCCGCTATCGCGCAGCACACGCCGCTCGTGCAACGCCGTCCCTCCCGCCCGGTCGCGCGCGACGGCCGTGCGCTCCAGTTCCTCGGCAACCGAGTCCACGACCGGTTGCCACGGGGCCGATTCCGCAGTCTCCGTACTGATGGAATGCATAGGCATAACTCCTTCTGTTCGATATTTCGCCTTCACCAAGCACGTCGTATGCCATAGGGAACTGGCCAGAAAACCGAAGATCCGTTACGCCCGATGCTTCTCAGGCAGCGGCCCATCAATAACTTGCTGCTCACCCAGCAGTCGCGCCGTCTTTTCTGCCCGAGGCCTCGCCACGTGGATTGGATATGAAAATTCGTTGCTTCCAAAGCAGCATCACGCTAAAGAAAATTCCTGCAACCGCGGCACTGCACCGCGTCCCTTTCACTTCCCCTCACATGGCAACACTCGCGACATACCCTGACACGACCGGGCTGCCCGTGCGGCAAGAAACGCACGCCGATACGCAAACGGTACGCACCATCGCCGCGAACCTGGCCGCCCGATTCGCGGAAACCGCCGCCGAGCGGGACCGCGCGGGTGGCACGCCGAAGGCCGAGCGAGACGAACTGCGCGCGAGCGGTCTTCTGCGGCTCAGCATTCCCACCGTCTACGGCGGCCTCGGCGCAAGCTGGCACACCACGCTCGACATCGTGCGCACGCTGGCCCGCGCCGACAGCTCGATCGCGCACCTATTCGGTTTTCATCATCTGCTGCTGGCGACCGTCCGACTGTTTGGCGCGCCGGCGCAATGGGAACCATGGTTCCAGCAGACGGCGACCCACAACTGGTTCTGGGGCAATGCCCTCAACCCGCTGGACGAGCGCGCGGTCAGTTCGCCATGCAATGGCTGGCTCGAATTCAGCGGCCAGAAGAGTTTCTGCTCAGGCGCGCTCGATTCCGAAATGCTGATCGTGTCGGCACGCGATATCGACACGAATGCGTTGCTGATCGCGGCCATTCCGACGCAACGCAGCGGCATCTCGATCTCGGAAGACTGGAACAACATCGGGCAGCGTCAGACCGACAGCGGCACGGTCACACTCGAGAAAGTGCGCATCGAGCATCACGAAATTCTCGGCAATCCGGGCCCGCTCTCCACGCCGCGCGCGTGCCTGCGTCCGTTGATCGCCCAACTGGTTCTCACGAATATTTACCTCGGCATCGGTGAAGCCGCGTTCAACGACGCACGCCACTACACCCTGCACGAAGCCAGACCGTGGCCGTCTTCCGGCGTCGAGCGAACCGGCGACGATCCCTACATCGTGGGCCAGTACGGGGAATTCTGGGCCGGCCTCGAGGCCGTACGCGTGCTCGCCGATCGCGCGGCCCACCGCCTTGACGACGCCTGGGCGCGTGACGCGGCACTCAGCGAAGAGGAACGCGGAGAAGTCGCGCTTGCCGTCGCGAGCGCCAAAGTGCCCGCCATCCGGATCGGCCTCGACATCTGTACCCGCATGTTCGATGTCGCCGGGGCCCGCGCCACGCATGGCGCGCTGGGTCTGGACCGGCACTGGCGCAATCTGCGCACGCACTCGCTGCACGATCCGCTGGCCTACAAGCTGCGCGAGCTCGGCGAGTGGGCGCTCAAACGAACCTACCCCAAACCGACCTTCTACTCATGAACCATTCGCTCCCAGCCGCCCAGCCGGACGAGCCGATTAGTACTGCCGACGTGGCCGTGCTGACCTTGCCCGACCGGCATACGCTCACCACCTCGATCCGCGCACGCGCACAGGTGTTCGTCGATCCCTGCTCGCTCTCGCTGCTCGAGCAGATCCGCATGGTCGCGCCCAGCGACGCAAGCGTGCTGATCGTCGGCGAAACGGGGACTGGGAAAGAACTGGTTGCACGTCATGTGCACAATCTGAGCCACCGCAAGAACCGGCCGTTCGTCGCCGTCAACTGCGGCGCGTTCTCCGAAACGCTGGTGGAAAGCGAACTGTTCGGCCACGAAAAAGGCGCGTTCACAGGCGCATTCAGCGCCAAGCCAGGCTGGTTCGAAGCAGCCAATGGAGGCACCCTGTTCCTCGACGAGATCGGCGACCTGCCCCTGTCGATGCAGGTCAAGCTGCTGCGCGTGCTGCAGGAGCGCGAAATCGTCCGGCTCGGGTCGCGCCATAGCATTCCGATCGACGTGCGCGTGGTGGCGGCCACCAATATCCATCTGCACGATGCGGTCGCGGCGGGCCACTTCCGCGGAGACCTGTTCTACCGACTCAACGTCGTGCAGCTTGCGATCCCCGCCCTCCGTGACCGGCCACGCGACATCCTGCCGCTCGCGCGCTATTTCATCGACGACTATCGCAGCCGCCTCGGCTACGGACCGGCGGACATCGATGCGCGGGCCGAGCAAAAACTGCTCGCACATCGTTGGCCCGGCAATATCCGCGAGCTGGAAAACGTCATCCACCATGCGCTGCTGGTGAGCCGTCACGCCCTGCTCCAGGAATCCGATCTCCAGATCAGGTACGGCGACACCGTACTACCTTCCCGCAGCGGATTCGCGCAGCACGGCAGTCATGCACAGGAAGCGTTCGAGCAGGCGCTGCGCGGCCTGTTCGACGAGCAACACGACGTTCTGTTCGAGCACATCGAGGATACGGTGATGCGCGTGGCGTTCGAATTCAGTCACCGCAATCAGATCCAGGCGGCGAAACTGCTTGGAATCAGCCGCAACGTGTTACGCGCCAGACTGATCCGCGCGCGCGAAATCAGCGCGCTCAAATAACGGCGAAGAACGGCCTCATCGGGCAGACCGTCCATCCGCGCACAAGTGAATGGCCCGCCGGGGTTCAGGCCGCAACCGGCGTCTTGTCCGTCAGGTTAGCCGGACCCGCGCCGATCTGCCAGACATAGGGCGGCTCCGTGCCATTGATCTTCCAGTCGCCGATGATGCGGGACTTGAAGATCAGCGGATTGTGCGAGGCTGCCGTGCGCGCGTTGCGCCAGTGGCGATCGAGCGCCTTGCTCTCGCTCGCAGCAGACGCGCCGAGCGCGTTGAACAGATCGGTCGTCGCTCGCAGCACGAGATCGGCGATGGCGACCTGCCCGAACGCCGAATCGAGCTCGGCTTCGACATTGGCCTGATGCTCGGCTTGCGCGTCGCCGCCGAAGCGCGCTTCGTACGCACGTTGCGAAGCGTGGCTCGCCCGTACCGCGGCCGCCTCGGCGGCAAACACGCGCGCGGCCGCCTCGCCGACCACCTGCTGCACCTGCGGGTCCTGCGCGAACGAGGGCGCGTTACCATGGCTGTAGATGCGCTTTCGTGTGCGGACTTCGCGCGCAAAATCGCGCAGCGCAGCGCGCCCGGTGCCCACCAGAACGGACAGCAGCACGAGCTGATAGAGTGCCGTCTGATACTTGAAGCGCGTCGAGAAATCGATAATGTCCTCTTCCTCCACGCGCGCGGCCGTGAAAACCGTCGTCCCGCTTCCCGTGGTTCGCTGGCCAAAGCCGTCCCAGTCGTCGCTCCGCTTCACGCCAGGCTGATTGGTACGCACGGCGGCAATCACATCGCGGCCATTCTCGTCGCGCGCGAATACGTCGATCCAGTCGGCGAAGATGCTTCCGGTCGAATAGTATTTCGAGCCGTTCACCACCCAGCCGTCGCCGGAGCGCGACACGCGCGTGATGACGTCGCCAATGGCGACGCCGCCGACCTCCGTCCAGGCGTTGCCCACCAGTTCACCCGCAACGAAACGCTTGAACCATACGTCGCGCGCAGCGCCGGGGTCGGCGTTCAGGCGATCTTCGACGAATGCGAAATGCCCGCGCAGCGCCTGCGGCAGATTCGAATCCGCCTCCGCCAGTTCGATCAGCAACTGGATGAGCTGCGGCACCGATGCGCCAGCGCCACCGTACTCGACAGGCACGCGAACCGCGCCGAAGCCGGCGTTGCGAAGCCACTCGATCGGTTCGTAAGGCAGCGAACGCGAGCGCTCGCGTTCGAGCGCACCGTCTGCGATACGGGCAAAAATCGGGCGAAAACGGTCGGCCAAACGCTCGTAATCCGTGCCCCTCGAGAGCGGTGCATCGGACGTAGAGATGGATTTCAGGTGATTTGAGGCGGTCATATCGGCTCCGGCAAATCAGAATTGGCGGTTGCTCACCAAAAGCAGAAGCCATGCCATGCTGCAAGACCGTTACCGTCAAGCAAAGAACCCCGGTCACAATGGTGAACGTGCTGGACAATCAGCACAGTATGCTGACGCGCTGCTGCGTGGTGGGCATGAACGCATCGCACCTTGCCTTGGGATATCGCCGTGGCGAACCCGGGACCGAGGGCGGCCCGGCACGCGCCGCGCCGCCGCCTCTCAGGCCGCGCGTGCGAGCCTTGCGGACCTGAAACTTCGCGCAATGCTCTGCGCGAGCACCGCAAGCGCAGACTCCATCTTGCCGATCGCGCGCGAACGCACGATCCACACGGCGATCTCCGGCTTGAAGTCGCTCACATGAACGATATCGAGCGAGGCGGCGTGGGCGCTTGCCGCCACGAGCGGCTGCGGCACCAGCCCGAGCCCCACGCCGTCGGCGACAAGTCCGAGCTGCAACTCGGTGCCCAGCGTTTCGAGATTCAGCTTGAGCACGTGGCCCTGCGCCGCGAGCGCGTGCTGCAGACCGGCTCGAAACCCGCAGCCGTCGGGATTGAGCACCCAGCCGTGCGCCTGGCATTCGGCGAGCGTGTGCGCACGGCGCTTGAGCAGCCCCTTTTGCGCGACCACGGCGAGCTTGAGCGTGCCGAGCGATTCGCCCGCGAGCGTCTCCGGCAATGCGCGGTTCGCCGGCAGCAACACGACGGCCGCATCGAGCTCGCCGTCCTCCGCTTTCTGCAGCAGCGGCGAGCCCCAGCCCGTGGAGACGCGCGCCTGCAACTCCGGATGCGCGTGACGCAGCGATTGCAACGCGTCGAGCATCGCGATGTCCGCAACGGTTTGCGCCACGCCGAGGCGCAGCACGCCGGCGAGCGGCGCGCCGTCGTTCACGAGCTGCCGCAGGACGTCGATTTCACGCACGATCGCGCGGCACTGGTCGTAGACGGCGCGGCCCATCGGCGTCGTGCGCATGGGCTTGGTGTTGCGGTCGAGCAGCTCCACGCCCAGCGATTCCTCGAAGTTCTGGATGCGCCGCGTCACGGCCGGTTGGGTCAGCTCGAGCCGTTCGGCCGCCTGGCTCAGCGACTCGCTGCGCACGACGGCGACGAAAGCTTCGATCTCGTCGAGTTTCATGGTGGTCCCGATGTGATGATCGCCTAGCTTAGCGTCTTTGTGGACAGGCGTTCAAGCCGCCGCGCATTTGCTCCCCGCATATTTCGATAGAAGAACAATGCGTTTGCGTTATGAAGGTGGCCTCCGTATCGTGTTCTTTTCGCTATACGCATCATCTGAGGAAGCTTTCATGCGCCCTGTTTATGCAAGACTGATCCTCGCGCTCGCCGCGGCGTTGCCGCTCGCCGCGCCGGCTGCCACGCTCAAGGTCGGCGACCAGCAGCTCCAGACGCGCGGCATTCTCGAAGCGTCGGGACAGCTAAAGGACGTGCCCTATCAGATCGAATGGTTCAACTTCCCTGCGGCGCAGCCGCTCGGCGAGGCGCTCAACGCGGGCGCGATCGACGTCGGCGGCCTTGGCGACGCGCCGCTCATCTTTGCGTACGCGGCAGGCGCGAAGATCCGCGCGGTCTCGGCCACGCGCTCGACCCCCGTCGATCTCGCGATCGTCGTGCCAGCCGGTTCGCCGATCCATAGCGCCGCCGACCTCAAGGGCAAGCACATTGCCACCACGCGCGGCTCCATCGGCCACTATCTCGCCGTCGCGACGCTCGAACGCGCGAACCTCAAGCTCACCGACGTGACGTGGTCCTACATGCAGCCCATCGACGCGCAGGCCGCACTCGCCTCCGGCGGCGTGGATGCGTGGGCCGCGTGGGACCCGTACGTCGCGCTGACCGAGGCACGCCAGCACGCGCGCAGCATCGCGAACGGCGTGGGCGTCTCGTCGGGCTTGAGCTTCGAGGCCGCGACCGACTCGGCGATCCGCGACAAGCGCGCCGAGCTCGCCGATTTCCTGCGCCGCGTGGCGGCCGGCCAGCGGTGGGCGCTCTCGCATCCCGACGAAGTCGCGGCAATCCAGTCGCGCGTGACGGGGCTGCCCGCCGACGTGCTGAAGACCGTGTACCGGCGCGCGCAACTCCATCCCGTCCCGATCGACGACGGCCTGATCGCCGAGCAGCAGCGCACCGCCGACCTCTATCTGCGCGCAGACGTCATCAAGACGCGCCTCGACGTCGCGCCGAGCTTCGACAAGCAGTTCTCGCCCACCGCGCCTTGACCACCGCCAGTCGTTTGGACTCCCGATGACACACCGACCTCCCGAAGCCGCCCTCGCCGACACCGAACGAGACGCGAGCGCCCTCGCCGCGCTCGCCGACCTCGATTCCGACGCCGCCGCGTCCTGGCTCGCCGACCTCACCGACGCATTCGCGCGCGGCGCCGCCGCGCTCGACGCCGGTCCGCTCTTCCCGCACGAGAACCTCGCGTGCCTGCGCCGCGCGGGCCTGCTTTCGCTCACCGTGCCGCGCTCGCTGGGCGGCCGCGAGGCAACGCTCGCGCAGACGCTGCGCGTGGTACGCGCCATCGCGCGCGGCGAGCCGTCGACGGCGCTCATCTTCGTGATGCAGTGTCTCTATCATCTGCGTCTGCAGGCCAATCCGAACTGGCCTGCCGAACTCAAGGCGCGCGTGGCGCGCGACGCGGTGGAACGCGGCGCGCTCATCAACTCGCTGCGCGTCGAGCCCGAGCTCGGCTCGCCTTCGCGCGGCGGACTACCCGCGACCGTTGCCCGTCGCGCCGGCGACCGCTGGATTCTCAACGGGCGCAAGCTCTATTCGACGGGCAGCCCAGGCCTCACATGGCTTGCCGTCTGGGGCCGCACCGACGAACCGTCCGCGCGCGTCGGCACCTGGCTCGTGCATTACGACTCGCCGGGCGTACGCATCGGCGCGCTGTGGAATCATCTGGGGATGCGCGCCACCGGCAGTCACGAGGTGATTTTCGAGAACGTCGAAGTGCCGCTCGAACACGCCGTCGATCTGCAAACGCCGGGGCCTTCGAACAGCATGGACCCGGTGACCGCGGTATGGATGAACGTGTTGCTGCCGGCGATCTACGACGGCGTGGCGCGCGCCGCGCGCGACTGGTTCGTGCAGTGGGCCGCGAAGCGCACGCCGTCCGGACTCAACGCGCCGCTCTCGAGTCTCGATAGCTTCCGGCAGACCGCGGGCCGCATCGACGCGCTCCTCCTCGCCAGCCGCCTGCTGCTCGACGCGGGCGCAGCCGGCGCGGTGCCCGTGGACGAAGCGCCGGCCATCAAGTACCTCGTGAGCCGCCATGCGATCGAGGCGGTCGAGATCGCGCTCGAAGCCAGCAGCAATCCGGGCCTCTCCCGCGACAATCCGCTTGAGCGCCACTATCGCGACGTGCTCTGCGCGCGCATTCATACGCCGCAGAACGACACCGTGCTCGGCAATCTCGGCCGCGCCGCGTTTGCGGCTCACGCGGCCACTCCGTCCACGCCATCCAGCGATCGGCAAGAAGCCCTGTCGCGCGCGTCGCATTCATCGGCTACGCCAGTCTTCAGGAGTCCCGCGTAATCCATCTTCCCGAAAGCCGGCCGTCAACCCGCCATGGATCGCGGCCGTCGCGCGGGCGCGCGAGCAGGGCGGCTTCGAGCGCGTGCTGATCGCGCATTCGAACGCTTCGCCCGACGGCCTGCGGATCGCCTCGTTCGTCGCGCAACAGACGCGCCGGCTCGGCGTCCCGCCGCGCGTCAACCCGTCTTCGTCGCGCCGACCCTCGCCGCGCGCGGCACAGGGCTGGCGCATCGCGGGCGCGGGGATCACGCGATGACGTCGGCGAAAACGCGCGACGCGAACCGGTCCGAATCCGTGCCGGCGTTAACGACGCCGACCGTTTTCAGGTCGTCGGCATAGCGTGCGATTTCCTTGCGGAAGGCCTCGCCGGTCGGATGGTGATGGTCCGTGTGGCTCCTGAGCATCGCGGCAAGCTGCCCGACGTCCGCGTTCGGTGCATAGGCCGAAAAGACCTTTGCCGCGTCGTCGGGATGGTTCGCGGTCCATTCGGTCGCTTCGAGGAGCGCTTCGGTGAGCGCCTGCGCCGCGGCCCGGTCCTTGCGGATCAACGAACCCCGCACGCCGAGCACGCAGCACACGCGGTTGGCGTATTCGCCGCAGAGGTTGTTCGAGACTTCGTAGAGATGATCCGATTCGCGCAGCGTCCAGATGGTCGGATCGCCGTCGGCGATTGCCTGCACTTCGCCCTTTTTCAGCGCCTCGCCGAGCAGGTTGGCCGGATACTGGCGCCAACGCACATCGCTGTCCGGATCGACGCCGAGCTTCCTCAGCGTGATCGCGAAGAAGTTTTTCGCGGGGCTCGCCATGTCGCTCACACCGACGGTGCGGCCCTTCAGGCCCGCGAGATCGACGATGCCCGAGCGCTTCGTCGCGAGCAGGCGCATGCAGCCGCCGTGAATCCCCGCGGTGAGCTTGACGTCGAAGCCCTGCTCGAGCGGCTTGAGCCAGCGCAGCGCCATGCCCACGCCCGCGTCGGATTTGCCCGTGGCGATCGCTTCGAGCAACTGGTCGGTCGAACCCGCGAAATTGACGAGTTCGACGTCGAGCCCGCGCTTGCGAAAAAAGCCCTGTGTGAGCGCGACCGGCACAGGCGCCGTGCAGATCGCGCCCGCGTTCCAGGAGAGCTTCAGCGACTTCGAGCCCTCGTCGGCGAGCGCGCGCGTCGCCGGCAGGCCGAAGGAAAGACCGCCCATTGCGGCGGCGCCCGCGGCTAGTGCGGTTTTGCGCAGCCATTCGCGACGCGGAGGGCTGAACGGTGCGAGTTCGTCGATCGGATTCATGAGGGGGGGGTGTTCCATTCGGGAAATGAGGGGCGGCCCGACGCTCACGCATCGAGCCCGAGCTGTTCGAGCACGCTACGGCGCAGCTCGACAAGCGCGGGATCGTCGCGATGACGCGGATACGGCGCGACGTTGACCACTTCTGTGACGATGCGCGCCGGCCGTTCGCTGAACACCACCACGCGGTTGGCCATGACGAGCGCCTCTTCGACGTCGTGTGTCACGAACAGCACGGAAAAGCGCGCGCGCCGCCACAGCGTCACGAGTTCCGCCTGCATGCGCATGCGCGTGAGCGAGTCGAGCTTGCCGAACGGCTCGTCGAGCGCGAGCACTGCGGGATCGTTGACGAGGCCGCGCGCGAGCGCCGCGCGCTGCGCCATGCCGCCGGAAAGCTGATGGGGCCACGCATGCGCGAACGCGCTCAGGCCGACGAGTTCCAGCGCGGCGTCAATGCGCGCGTGCACGTCCGGCCCGTTCGGACCGCGACCGGCGCCCTGCGCCTGCGGACCAACGGCCACGTTGTCGCGCACCGTGCGCCACGGAAATAACGTCGGGTCCTGAAATACGAGCACACGCGACGGATCGGGGCCGGCGATCGGTGCGCCATCCGCCTCGATAGCACCCGCGCGCGGCCGCTCGAGGCCCGCGACAAGCCTCAGCAGCGTGGACTTGCCACAGCCGCTCGGGCCCAGCAACGCGACGAATTCGCCGGGCTGCACGGTAAGGCTGACGTCATCGAGCACAGGCAACATCTCGCCGCGCAACGCAAAACCGTGGCTGACGTGACGGATATCGATACGCGCGCCCGCGCGGCGCGCGACGCTTCGCGGTGCGTCGGCGAACGCTTCGTTCGTGGCTACCATTTGAGCAGTCCCTTTTGCCAGCCGAGCAGGCGATCGCGCACGCGAAAGAGCAGCGTGATGAGGCCCGAACACATCAGCGCCATCACGAGCAGCCCCGCGTACATATTGGAATAGGCAGCCCAGCCCTGTGCCCATTGCAGATACCAGCCAAGCCCCGCCTTCACGCCCATCATTTCGGCGACGATGAGCACCGAGAACGACGCCCCGAGGCCCATGAAAAGGCCGACGAACACCGAAGGCAGCGCGGCCGGAATCGCGACCCGCACAATCAGAAAGCCGGGACGCGCGCCGAGCGTGCGCGCGACGTCGTAGAACGCCGGACTCACGCCCGCGACGCCCGACCACGTGAGGACGGCCACCGGAAATGCCGAGGCGAGCGCGATGAGAAACACACTCGCGCTGAAGCTCGACGGAAAGAAGAAGAACGCGAGCGGCAGCCACGCGGTCGCCGGCAGCGGCCCGATGAGCCGAAGCACGGGATGCAGCCAATATCCCACCGCGCGCGACCAGCCGATGCTCACGCCCACCACGAAACCCGTTGCCGCGCCAATCGCATAACCCAGGATAAGCAGTCCAAACGAATGCGACACGCTAGCGGCGAGTCTTGCGTAATCGTCGAAGAAAACGGCGATCAGCGCTTCGGGTGGCGCGAAGAAGGGTCGCGGCAGCCATTCGAGCTTGGCGGTGACCACCTCCCAGGCGCTCGTGCCTGCGGCGAGCGCAAGCAGCCACGGCGCGGCAGCAAGCCACCCGCGCGGCACCGTGCCGCCATCCGCCGGCGTTGCACGACGCGTACGCCATGCAATCAGCAGCGAAAAGGCCGCAAGCAGCAGCTCGATTGCGAGCAGCGCGTCCGAGTGTGGCCAGTCGTCGAGGCTCGGCCAGAAGTACGTCACCGCCGCCGCGCCAAGCCATGCGAGCGCGGCGAGCACGCCCGCGAGGCCCCGGGCACGGCCTTCCCTTTTCCGCTGCACGGCCTGTTGCGCGGCGAGATCGAGCGTATGCGTAGCCATGAATGCTTCCTCCTCGCGAGATCAGACGGGGGCGCCGGTCTGCGTATCGGCAACGGCGCGCGCGCGCAGACGACGCGGCGCGATGCCGTCTTGCGCCGCGATGTCGGCCACCGGCCGCGACGTGCCGACGTCGGCCGGGACACAAGCGCACGGCAGGCGCCGGCGCGGAATAAACGATGATGAAGCAGAGCTGCCCATAGGTCCTCGCTTGCATTTGTGGGAGAAGCGTAACGGGGAAGCCGGGGCGTGAGAATTATTCTATGTATATATGTTTATCTGGCTGAATCATTTACGTCGCGCATGTTTGTTTCATGAGGCGCTGTCCGTCAAATGGAAAAAGCAAAGCACGAAAAACCGCTTGTCATCGCTGCGCCGAGCGGTCTTTAATAGCGGGCTCTCTTCTCGCAACCCCGCAGAGCGAAATCGAAGCGGCCATCCGCAGGGAAGGCTTTTCGTCACGGTCGTACCGGGTCACGGCAATGACGAAACCCGCATGGCTGACGTAACCTCTTCCTGTCTCTTCGCTCATCTGGGCGTCTCGCTCCTGCGGGGCGTGGCCGTGTAGCCGCCCGCCGGTTCGAAGACCCGCTCCCTGCCGCGTAAAGTTCCTGCGCGCGAATCCTTAGCGCAATTGCTTCGTTGTCTTGTACGCGGGATCGATCCAGACTCGTCGTTTCGCCAACCGATTCCGGATCCGCCATGTTTTCTCCCTCGCGCCGCAGCCTGCTCGTTCGTGGTTCGATTCTCGGCCTCGCGGCGACCACGGGGCTCGCGTTCGCCGCGCCGGCTTCGACGCTGCGTATCGGCTATCAGAAGTCCTCGACGCTCATCACCGTGCTGAAGACGCAAGGCAAGCTCGAAGCCGCGCTCGCGCCGCTCGGCGTCAGCGTGAGCTGGAGCGAGTTCGCGAGCGGCCTGCCGCTTACGGAGGCGCTCAACGCGGAAGCCGTCGACTTCAGCGCGGACGTCGCGGATACCGTGCCGATCTTCGCTCAGGCCGCGCATGCGCGCTTCGTCTACGTTGCCCAGGAAGCGCCCTCGCCAGCCGCGCAGGCCATCATCGTCAAGCGCGCGGGACCGCTGCGCACGCTCGCTGACCTGCGGGACAAGGACATCGCCGTGACGAAGGCGGCCGGCAGCCACTACCTGCTGCTGGCGGCGCTCGCGCAGGCCAACGTTCCCGCCGACGCCGTGCGCATCCACTACCTCACGCCTGCCGACGGGCGCGCCGCATTCGAGCACGGCAGCGTCGACGCATGGGTCACCTGGGACCCTTACGTGGCATCCGTCGACCAACTGGCCGACGTGCGCATCCTCGCCGACGGCAAGGGACTCGCCAGCTACCAGCGCTATTACCTCGCCTCGACCCGCTTTGCCGAGGCGCGGCCCGACGTAATCGACGGCGTCTACGCCCAGTTGCGCGCCGCCGGCCAATGGGTGCGCAACGCGCCGAAGGACGCCGCGCGCCTGCTCGCGCCGATCTGGGGTCTCGACGCCTCGACCATCGAGCGCGCCAACGCGCGCCGTAGCTATCTCGTGCGCGAGGTGAGCGCGGCGAATTTCGGCGAACAGCAAAAAATCGCCGATACGTTCTTCAACGCGCACCTGCTGCCCGCCCCCGTGGAGACGGCGCGCGCCGATCGCTGGGACTTCGCCCTGAAGCGCGCGGTTACGATCGGCGCATAGGCGGCGCTTCATGTGCAAATGGAATGTTTATCAGCATTCGATATTTAAAGTTTGCATGACCGGATGTTAGGCTGGTCCGTCCATGGAGGGAGCCAGCATGAGCATCGAATTCATCGGCATGATCCAGCAGCGCAAGGTATCGGAAACGCATCTCCCGCAAGGCCCGGCAATCGACGTCGATTACGTCCGCGACTTCGCGCAGGCGCACGAGCGCGCGGGCTTCGACCGCATCCTCGTGCCGCACAGTTCCATCAGCCCCGACGCCACGCTCACCATCGCCTACGCGGCTAGCGTGACCTCGCGCGTGCATTTCATGCTCGCGCACCGGCCCGGCTTCGTCGCGCCGACGCTCGCCGCGCGCCAGCTCGCGACGCTCGATCATTTTTCGGGCGGCCGGCTTGCCGTGCATTTCATCTCGGGTGGCAGCGACGCCGACCAGCGACGCGACGGCGATTACCTGGGTCACGACGAGCGTTATGCACGCACTGACGAGTATTTGCAGATCCTCAAACGCGTCTGGACCGAAGACAAGCCGTTCGATCACGAAGGCCGCTTCTATCGCTTCGAACAGGCCTGGTCGGAGGTCAAGCCGCGCCAGCAGCCGCATGTGCCCATCTATTTCGGCGGTGCATCCGACGCCGCGCTCGAAGTGGCCGGCAAGCATGCCGACGTCTATGCGCTGTGGGGCGAATCGAAGCAAGGGGTGGCCGACCTGATCGGCCGCGTGCGCGCCGAGGCCGCGAAGCACGGACGCAACGTGCGCTTTTCCGTTTCGTTCCGGCCGATCCTCGCCGACACCGAGAAGGCCGCGTGGGAGCGCGCGGAGCACATCCTCGCGCAAACGCGCCGCCTGCGCGCCGAACAGGGTCTCGACAAGGGTGGCCCGCTTCAGAGCGAAGGCGCGCGCCGGCTGCTCGCCGCCGCCGGCGAGGGCGTGCGCGCCGACGAGCGCCTGTGGACCGCCGTGGCGAGGGAGATCGGCGGCCGGTCGAATTCGACCGCCCTCGTCGGCACGCCCGAGCAGGTCGCGCAGGCCCTCGCCGAATACCATGCGCTTGGCGTCACCACGTTCCTGATTCGCGGCTTCGACCCGCTCGAAGACGCTGTCGATTACGGCCGCGCGCTGATTCCGGCCACGCGCGAACTGACCTCGCGCGTGCGCGCCGCCGCTTGACACGGCTCGACGCAGGCCGTTGTCCGTTCGTTTCGCACAACCCAGGAAACCGGAGCTTCCCGACTGATGGGCATCCACAAGCTGCGCCGCTTCGTCGGCACGATCGCAGAACTCGTCGACCGGGCACCGCCCGAGCCCGAGCTGATCGAACAAGGGCTCGAAGCGTTGCGCGAACTCGTTCGCGATGACGACTGGTTGCCCGACGCCTACGCCCGGCCTTCGCCCGAGCGTTATCAGCAATACCTGCTCCATGCCGATGCGCGCCAACGCTTTTCGGTGGTGAGCTTCGTCTGGGGACCGGGTCAGCAGACGCCCGTGCACGATCACACGGTATGGGGCTTGATCGGCGTCCTGCGCGGTGCGGAGTATGCGCAACCTTACGCGCGCGATGCGGCCGGCGCATTGCAAGCGCTCGGCGACGAAGTGTTGCTCGAACGCGGCGCGGTCGAGGCCGTCTCGCCGACCGTCGGCGACATTCACCGCGTGCGCAACGCATACGACGATCGCGTGTCGGTCAGCATTCACGTCTACGGCGCGAACATCGGCGCGGTGCGGCGGTTCACCTACCCGCCCGGCGCCGCGCCGAAGCCTTTCATTTCCGGCTACTCCAACGACGCCCTTCCGAATCTCTGGGATCTGGGCAAGGAAACCCTCGCCTCATGAAGTCATTTCCCACGCGCACGTACCATGACGTGCGCGATGCCCTGCTTGCCCGCCGCGAAATCGCACTGCTCGACGTGCGCGAAGAAGATCCGCATGCGCAAAGCCATCCGCTTTTCGCCGCGAATCTGCCGCTCTCCAAACTGGAACTCGACGTCTGGACGAAACTGCCGCGCCGCAGCGTGCCCATCGTGCTGCTCGACAACGGCGAAGGCTTCGCGCAGCGCGCCGCGGTGAAGCTCGACGCGCTCGGCTACACCGATATCGCGCTGCTCGAAGGCGGGCTCGCAGGCTGGATTCGTGCCGGCGGCGAAGTGTTCCGCGATGTGAACGTGCCGAGCAAGGCGTTTGGCGAGTTCGTCGAAGCGAGGCGCCACACGCCTTCGCTGTCCGCCGAGGCCGTGAAGGCGCTGCTCGCGAGCGGCGAAGACGTGGTAGTGCTCGACGCGCGCCGCTTCGACGAATATCAGACCATGAACATCCCCGGCAGCATCAGCGTCCCGGGGGCGGAACTCGCGCTGCGCGCCCGCGCGCTCGCTCCCGATCCGGCCACGCGCGTCGTCGTGAACTGCGCGGGGCGTACGCGCAGCATCATCGGCACGCAATCGCTCGTCAATGCGGGGCTGCCGAACGTCGTGGCGGCATTGCGCAACGGCACGATCGGCTGGACGCTCGCGGGGCAGGCGCTCGAACATGGGAGTGCGCGCCAGTTCGATCTCGAGGCAGGACGCGACGCGGCCACGCTGGCCTCGTCGCGCGCCGCCGCCGCCGCGCTGGCCGGCCGCGCCGGCGTGGGACGCACGACGCTCGACGAAGCCGCCTGCTGGACCGCCGAGACCGCGCGCACGACCTATCGCTTCGACGTGCGCACGCCGGCCGAGTACGAGCATGCGCACGCGCCCGGCTTCCAGGGCGCGCCGGGCGGCCAGCTCGTGCAGGAAACGGAAATGTTCGCGCCCGTGCGCGGCGCGCGCGTCGTGCTCTTCGACGACGATGGCGTGCGCGCGAACATGACCGCGTCCTGGCTCGCCCAGATGAACATCGACGTCTACGTCGTCGACGAAGCGCGCGCCGCAGATCTGACCGAAGCCGGGACATGGCACGCGCCGAAGCCCGATGCAGCGCGCGTCGAATCGGTCACGGCCGAAGCGCTGGCCGCGCGTCTTGCCGAGCGCGGCCATGGCACCGTCGTGCTCGATTTCACGTCGAGCGCGAATCACATCAAGGCGCACATTCCCGGCGCACGGTGGGCGCTGCGCGCGCATCTCGGCCCCGGTTTCAATGACCTGCGCGCGCTGCCTGACGCGAGACGCTACGTCGCCGTGTGCATGACGAACACGCTCGCCCCGTTCGCCGCAGCCGACGTCGCTGCGTTCACCGGCAAGCCGGTCGAAGTGCTCGAAGGCGGCACCTCGGCCTGGATTCGCGCAGGGCTGCCCGTCGAGAGCGGCGACGCGCATCTGGCCTCGCCGCGTATCGACCGCTATCGACGCCCATACGAAGGAACCGGCAACGCGCACGAAGCGATGAATGCGTATCTGGAATGGGAGTACGGTCTCGTCGCGCAGCTCGGGCGCGACGGCACGCACGGCTTCTTCGTGATCTGAGCCCCCGGCTGCCCCGGCAGCGCACTATCCAGCGGCGTACTTCGCGGTATCGCGGGCGATCTCGACGCCCA
This sequence comes from Paraburkholderia lycopersici, assembly GCF_900096975.1. Lineage (GTDB taxonomy): Bacteria > Pseudomonadota > Gammaproteobacteria > Burkholderiales > Burkholderiaceae > Paraburkholderia > Paraburkholderia lycopersici. Next base: position 313,159 of record NZ_FMYQ01000002.1, on the reverse strand, counting down.
CACCGCGCAGATCGATCGCCCAGATGCGCGGGCCGCGCTTTCGCGGCCCGCTTCCTCGACTTGCCGGTCGGTTCAGAAGCCCAGATCCGGGCCGCCGGGGCCGCCCGCGGGCGCGGGCGCGGCGGCAGGCTTCGGCGCCTCATGGACCGTGGCGTCGGTCGTGAGCAGCAAGCCCGCCACCGAGGCCGCGTTTTGCAGCGCCGTTCGGGTCACCTTGGTCGGATCGAGCACGCCTTTCTCCACGAGATCGCCGTACTCGCCCGTGGCCGCGTCGTAGCCGAAATTGCCCGTGCCGTCGGCAACCTTCGCCGCGACCACGCTGGCTTCCTCGCCCGCATTGGTCACGATCTGGCGCAACGGTTCTTCGAGCGCGCGCAAGACGATCTTCACGCCCGCCGTTTGATCGGCGTTATTGCCCTTGAGACCGAGAATGGCGTGGCGCACGCGAATCAACGCGACCCCGCCGCCCGCGACGATGCCCTCTTCCACGGCCGCGCGCGTGGCGTGGAGCGCGTCGTCCACGCGGTCCTTCTTTTCCTTCACTTCGATTTCGGTCGCACCGCCCACCTTGATGACGGCCACGCCGCCCGCGAGTTTCGCGACCCGTTCCTGCAGCTTCTCGCGATCGTAGTCGGACGTCGCCTCCTCGATTTGCACGCGAATCTGCTTCACGCGCGCATCGATCGCCGAGGCCTCGCCGGCGCCGTCGATCACCGTGGTGTTTTCCTTGCCGATTTCCACGCGCTTCGCTTGCCCCAACTCCTGCAACGTCGCTTTTTCGAGCGTGAGCCCCGTTTCCTCGGCCACGACCTGGCCGCCCGTGAGTATCGCGATGTCTTCGAGCAACGCCTTGCGACGGTCGCCGAAACCCGGTGCCTTCACGGCGACCGTCTTGAGCACGCCGCGAATATTGTTGACGACGAGCGTGGCCAGCGCCTCGCCTTCGATGTCCTCGGCGATGAGCAAAAGCGGGCGGCCCGCTTTCGCCACCTGCTCGAGCAATGGCAGAAGATCGCGAATATTCGAAATCTTCTTGTCGTGCAGAAGAATGTACGGATTGTCGAGTTCCGCGATCTGCTTGTCGGGATTGTTGATGAAATACGGCGAGAGGTAACCGCGATCGAATTGCAAGCCTTCGACCACGTCCAGCTCGTCGTCGAGCGACTTGCCGTCTTCGACGGTAATCACGCCTTCCTTGCCGACACGGTCGATCGCCTCGGCAATACGCTGGCCGATCGACTCTTCGCCATTGGCCGAGATCGTCGCGACCTGGGCGATTTCCTTGCTCGTGGTCGTGGGCTTGCTGATCTTCTTCAGTTCTTCGATCGCGGCGTGAACGGCCTTGTCGATGCCGCGCTTCAGATCGAGCGGATTCAGTCCTGCCGCAACGTACTTTTGCCCTTCGCGCACGATGGCTTGTGCGAGCACCGTGGCGGTCGTGGTGCCGTCGCCGGCCGCATCGCTGGTTTTCGACGCGACTTCCTTGACGATCTGCGCACCGATGTTCTGAAGCTTGTCGGCCAGCTCGATTTCCTTCGCGACCGACACGCCGTCCTTCGTAACCACGGGTGCGCCGAACGCGCGCTCGAGGACGACATTGCGGCCTTTCGGTCCGAGCGTGACTTTCACAGCGTCGGCGAGCAGATTCACGCCTTCAATGAGTTTGGTGCGGGCGACGTCGCCGAATACGATATCTTTGGCTGCCATGATGGTTTTCTCCCAGGCTCTCAAGCGTTGACGACCGCGACGATGTCTTCTTCGCGCAGTACGAGCAGTTCGTTGCCGTCGACCTTGACGGTCTGGCCGCCGTACTTGCCGAACAGCACGCGATCTCCGACCTTGAGGTCCGGCGCGATGCGGCGACCTTCGGCGTCTCGCCGGCCCGGACCGACGGCGATAACTTCGCCCTGGTCGGGCTTTTCGGCGGCGCTGTCGGGAATGACGATACCCGACGCGGTTCGGGTTTCCTGATCAAGTCGTTTGACGATCACGCGATCGTGCAATGGGCGCAGACTCATGGGGCATTCCTCGCAAATGTCGGCGGGTGAAAGTGGCACTCGCCTAATGCGAGTGCTGATGGGGAATCGAGTATAGGAACATGGCGCGCGCCGCTCCAATAACGGATAGGAAAATCGATATCTCTCAGCGGCGCCTATCGACTTATGCCGCTCGGCGCTAAGCATTCGACGAAGAACGGCTATCGCCGTCCTGCATCAGAACCGGTGCCGCAAACCAATCGAAGCGACGAGCTGGTTCGCGCCCGACGCGCGGGAGAAGTTGGCGATCTGCGCACCCTGTATGCCCGTTCCGGACAATTCGTTGGCGCGCTGATAGATCACCTCGGCGTAGACGTCGGTGGCCGGTGACAGGAAGTAGGTATTGACGATGCCCGCCTGGTGCCATTTCGGATAGCGCACGCCCGTCGGCGTCGCGAAGCGGCCGGCCGTGAACGTATAGGCAGCGGCGACGTCCCACTGCGGCAGCACGGTATAGCGCACATTGACTTCGATATTCTGGAACCGCACGTCGTCGCCCGGCAGGCTGATCGCGGTATCGACGACGTTGTTGATCGACTTGGCGTTATCGAGCCGCGTCTCGCTGAGCACGAGGCCGGCGGCGCCATTGCCGAAATGAAACAGGCCGCCCGCAGCCCAGGTTCGCTGGCGGCTCGCATTGAAGGGCGCCCCGGCCGGCACCGCGCCATCCGTGTTTGCGCCCGCGAGATTCGATGCGTTGTTGAACTGGAAATAGCCCGCACCGAGATCGAGATTCCCGTATTGATACGATGCGCCCAGACTGTAGGCGCGATTGTTGTCGAAACCTCCGGCCTGGTTCGAGAAGCCGTACAACGCGCCCAGCTTCAGGCCGCCCATCAGAGGGCTCACGTACTTGACCGAATTGTTGATCCGCGTCCAGTTGTCGAGGTTGTCATTGTCGAAAACGTGCGCGAAGGCCGTGCCGCCGTAACGCGTCCCGCCGAGCGAGAACGGCTCCACGAACTGCACCACCTCGTCGAACTGCCGCCCCAACGTGAGCGTGCCCCGCGATTGCGACTGCAGTCCGAGCCAGGACTGGAAGCCGAACATCCGGCCCTGCTGCGAGATCCCGCCCGTCATCGGCGCAAAGCCGTTGGCCAGCATGAAGACCGCGCTCAGGTCTCCGCCGAGTGCCTCGTTGCCGGACAGGATCCATCGACTGCCGTTGATGTCGCCGCTCTTTGCCTGCCATGCGCTTTGATGCCCCTGCGTATTGCCGGCGTCGCTGACATAGGCAATACCTGTGTCGATGATGCCCGAAAGCTGAACGGAGCCCTGTGCCCACGTAAGGGGAGAAGTCGTCGCCACCAAGACCCCGAAGCCGACGATGCCGTATGTTGTTCTAGTCAATCCCAATTGCGCCATGTTCCGTCACCCGACTCTCGTCAAATTAAATTCGTAGTCCGAATATTTAAATATGAAAATCTGCTTTTGAAGATCTCGCCACTTGCCCGCGATAAAGCGCGCAGTCGCGGTGGCAGGTCGGTATATTGGTTACGGCACCCTGCGTCGATATAGCGCAGAGACTGGAACAGTCCTTTACACCACGCTCAATATTCACGGGTTGCCGCGCGGCGTGGGCCGCCGCAGGCGATCTGCCTTTTATTCGTATTCAATTCGCCATTTCTCGTTTGACATGGCGTCGCGCGTCGGCACTCCCCGTTCTGTTTCGTCCGCGCGCGTTGGACTTGCTTCACCCGGCTCCCGCCCGGCCTGCAATGGTGGCGACCGCTGGACCTTCAAGGTTGTGTTCGAGAGGCCGCTGCGCGCGTCAGACGTGGGGAGCGCACCCGTGCGGCGGGCAAGAGATCGATGGCGGGCAAGTCCCCTGGCTGGGGGCCGGGAGCGACTTCGGGGCGGCTCGCTTTCCCCATGGCGGGCGCGACGCCCGGGCAGTTCGGCGGGCCGGCCGGAGGACCGTTTATGCCGCCCTTCGGCGAAGGGTATGCCGGGCAGTGACTCTGCACGCGGTCCGCTCGCGGATTGCGGCCGCTGCCCGGCCACCCGGTACGGACCGCGCATCGCCAGATTCTCGCGTCACGCCACGCATCGTCGCGTCATTCAGGCAAGGCGGTGGACAGCGCCGAACGCTGTGCCGCCCCGGTCCCCAGCAGCGCCTCGATCTTCGCGAGCTCGCCAAGACGGGCGAACCGGCCTACGCACCGCGCGAACGGCTCACATTCGGGTTGCTCGTCGGCAAGCCGGTCGGCCCACTCGATCAGGTCGGAAACCGCGCCGAGTTCGACAAGGCATCGCGCCTCCTCCAATGTCTCGCCCGACGGCGGGACGGGCGACTCCGCCGACCACGCCGCGTCGGCGGCGATCCCGGCCCGCGCGAGCCCAAGCACGCGCGCAATCGTGTTGCGCAGGTCGACGAGACTCACCGGCTTCAGCAGACTCGCGTCGTAGCGGGGCGCGCCCGGCGACGCATCGTCGGTCACGGCCCTTTGCGGCGTCGCCGACAGCGCGACGACGGGCACGCCGGGGCAGTGTTGCCGGGCGGCGGCAAGGACCGCGTCGCCATTCGCTCCCGGCATCAGATGGTCGGTCAACACCAGATCCGGCGGCGGCGCCGTCCGGGTCTCGAGGCGGGCAATAGCCGCCGCGCCGTCGGCGACGGCCTCGACCTCGAAGCCCACGTTCGCCAGATCGTCGTGAAGCAGCTGCCGGATTTCCCCGGTGTCCTCCACGACCAGCACGCGCCGCCCGGCGCCGTCGATCGGCGGGAGCGCATCGACGGCTTCGGGCAGGCGCGCATGGCTGACGCCGGCTTCGCCGACCGCGCGCGCCGGAATCCGGATGCGGATCGTCGTGCCGCGGTCCGGCGTGCTGTCGACCTGCACCGAGCCGCCCATGCGGGCGGCCCACAGCTTGACGATCGCGAGCCCGAGCCCGATGCCGGGCGTGTGGCGGGCGCCATCGAGACGCGTGAACGGCTCAAAGATCCGCGCCTGGTCTTCGGGCGCAATGCCGCAGCCGCTGTCGCTCACGGAGAAGACCAGCAGATAGAGCTGGCGATCCGCATCCGTCACGCGGGATTCGACGGCAAGCCGGATCGCGCCGTCGCGGGTGAACTTCGCGGCATTGTCGAGCAGGTTGCCGATCATCTGCTGCAAGCGCCTGCCGTCCAGCTCCAGCACCGGCGGCAGTTCGTCCGCGATGTCGAGCCCGAACGCGTTGCCGCTTCGCGCGGCGAGCGTGGCGCCCTGCTGCCCCACCGTCTCCAGCAGCGCGTGGACGTACACGGGCTCGACGCGCAGCGTGTCGGGATTTTCTCCGGCCGCATAGTCGATCAGGTCGTTCACCATCCCGAGCATGTGGTCGGCGCTGCGGCGGATGACGCGTCCCCGTTCCGCATCCTCCCGGCCCGCGGCCAGGATGAGGTCCGCGAAGCCGATGATCGACGTGAGCGGCGTGCGAAGATCGTGGCTGATCCGCGCAAGGAAATCCCCTTTCGAGCGGTTGGCGTCGTCCGCCGCGACGAGCGCATGCTGCAGTTCGCCGGTGCGGGCGTTGACAGCCTGCTCCAGCCGCTCCGCCTCCTTCTCCTGCGCATCGAGCAAGGCCCGTTGCGCGGCCCGCTGCGCGCGGTAGACCTGGCGCGAGCGGCCGCCGACGATCAGCACCATCATCAGCAGGACGGACAGGCTGTCCCATACCTGGGCGGAGCCGGTCACCCACCGTCCGGAAAGCAGTCCGGCCGCCATGCCGAGCCGCAGGAAGAGCGTCGCGCAGTCGGGCGCGAAGGCGATCAGGAGCAGGCGCGCATTGGGCAGGCCGCGCCGCCATCCGTCCAGCATCGAAGCCACCCACACGATGTTGCACAGAAACACGCCGTAGATCGACGCCGATGCGCTGACCCGATAGTCGCCCAGCGTGGTCCACACGGCGGCCACGCACATCGCGCAGGCCAGGATGCGATACGTCCATTTCCACAGCGGGATCTTGCGCAGGCCGACGAACGCCATCACCGTCACGGTGAACATCGCGACCGTCAGGTTGCCCGCGATGCTCGGCAGCCGGCCGACGAAATCGCCCCCTTGCCGCAGCCACAATTCGTACAGATGGCCCTCGTAGGCCAGCTCGTACAGCACCTCCCCGACAATGCTCGCGGCGAGCAGCGCGAAGATGCGATCGCGCCAGACGGCGCCGAGCACGACGGCGAAGGCGGCGATCGTCAGCATCACGCCCACGAGGAACATGTGCCGCATCGTCTCGTTGCGTTCGTCCCGCCGGTAGGCCTCGGGCGACCACAGCTTCACGTCCAGCGAAATCGCGGAACGGCTCTGCACGCGCAGCAGAAACCGCTGATGCGCGCCCGGCGCGAGCGTCACCGGAAACACCGGCAGGGCCGTATCGATCCGGCGGGCGCCGGCCGGCGTCCCGATTCCGGCCCGATACTGTTCCTGTACAACCGGATCGTCGGTGCCCGTGACGGTGTAATAGCGCACGTCGTCGAGCCGCACCGGGCCGACGGACAGCCATCGGGTGACGGGAAACGCGCTGCCGTTGTAGAACTCACCTGTCAGCCAGAGCGCCGAACGCGTATAGCCACGGGACAGTGCATGCGCCGATGCCGGCTGCCAGCCCGGCGCGCCCAGTGCCGCCGTCGCGTCGAGATGCGCCTCGCGGTCGTCCAGCAAGAACAACGGGGTGACGAGTGGCTGCGATTCGGCGACGGTCGAGAGATCGACCGCGTGGGCGACGACATCCGCCCGCGCCGGGCCGCCGGAAAGCACGAGCAGGACGACCGCCAGAACGAAGCAGCCGAAGAGGATGGCCCGCGAACGCGTGTCCATGTGCCGCGATCCTGCATGAACGGAATCGATTTCCGCATGCTTTCGCGTGAATCTCAACACCACTTCGAACACGGCATTCCCAACATCTTCTTTTAGAAAAAAATCGCTGAATCGCTGAATCGCTTTCGGCCGAGGCCGTTCGCATAACTCAACGTCAGGCGCCGGCCGCCCGTTCACGCTTGTACCCGCTGCACCCGAACGGCAGGCCTGCCGCCGACGCCCATGTCGCGCGCGAAGGGGCGGCACGGTTGTGGCGCCGTCCTGTATTTACGGCATCGCGGTGCGTGCCTGAAGGTGGAGCAATTGATTTTCCGCAGGCGCCAGTGACCCCGTGCCGCGAAAACGGGTCCCGGTGAAGGAGGAGGAGAAAGCTGGCGGCGGAGGGCGCACCCGGGGTGCTGCCGTCGAAACCAGGCGCCGTTCGAAACCGCGCCCGCGGCCGCCAGATGCGGTCGCGGGCGCAGGTGCGGGAACTGCGTCGACCGCGCCTGCGCCCGGCGGCAAACCGGTCGCAGGTCGGTCCAGGCGGTTCTCGAACGAAGCCATGACTCCGTGGGGGCAATCCCTGCCGCCCCCACGCACGGCGAAGGACTGCTGACGTCAGAACCTGCCGCGCGCCACGATGCCGCCGAAGACCGCGTCGTAGCCGCTGCGCGCCTCGACGTCGGCCTGCACCTGCAACTGGATCATCCGCGTGAGGTCCAGCGACAGCCCGCCGCCCACCGTCACGCTCGTCCGCGACACGTGGTAGCCCGGCGTGAAGAACCACGCGCCCCCGCCGACGTAGCTGGCATTCGTTCCATCGCTCTCGTTGCCGAAGTCCTGGTTGACGAACGCGTGCAGTTCCGGGCGCACCCGGATAGCCGTGCCGGTCTCCCCGCTCAGCTTGCCGCCGAAGCTCAATCGCACGCGCGCGCTGTTCTTCGACTCGACGTTCAGGTCGAGCGGACCCGCCCCGCTTTCGGTGTAGCCGTCCTGGTGCAGCACGTCGCCCTCGATCGCCACGATCGGCGTGAGCAGCACGGAGGACGCGAGCGGGATCGGATAGCCGCCGCTCAGGCGGAACACGCCTTCCATACCGTTGAAGTTCGCGTTCGCCACCTGGTCGAGCGCGCTCACGCGCGTCGTGCCGAACCGCTCGCGCGCCACGCCGATCAGTCCGTCGACATAGGCCCGGCCGAACGCCTGCGTCGCGTAGGCCGTGAGCTGGTAGCTCTTCACCTGCGCCGTGTCGCCGCTGAGCGCGTCGTTTTCGTCGATCGACGAGATGCCCTGGCTCAGCGCGATCCCCGCGCCGCCCTGCGCCCAGCGGGCGTCGGCGCCGACGGCGATTCCGCCTGTGGTCGCGTTGTAGCCGGCGTAGCCGTCCTCGGCGCTCTGGCTGGACTTCGCGCCATAGCCCTTGACCCAGACGCTGTAACGGCCCGGGTCGGCGCCGATGCCGAGCGCGCCGGCGGTCGGCCCGTTGCCGGCCGCCGGATCGTCGCGCAGCGCGGCCTGGCGGCTCGCGATGCTGCCGAGCGCGGCATCGGAGGCGAGGAACGCGGTCTGGGTCAGCGAGCTGTTCGTCAGCGGTGCGAGGCGTTGCGCGTCGGCGTGCAGCTGCGAGGCCGTTTCCGCGTCGAGGTGGCCCACCACGCCCGTCAGGCCCGATGCCGCGAGCGCGGCCGGGTCGAGCGCCAGCGCGCTCAACGCGGATGCGGCGCTCGCGCCCGGCTGCGAGCCGGCCAGGCCGGCGGCGCTCGCATAGTCGTTGCGATGCGCGACGAGGTACAGGCTCTGGCCCGCGCTGCCGCTGTCCGCCCCGAGCACGGCGCCGCCGGACGAGCCCGCTTCGGCCGTGAACGACAGCGCCGCGCTGTTCGTCGACACGTTGCCGGCGTCGAGCGTGCGCGCGCCGGTATTGCCCGCGGCGGCCCCGCCGATCTCGAACGTCTCGCCGTTCTGGACGGCCGTGTTCGACGGCAGCACCGTCACCGCGACGTGCGCGTCGGACGCATTGCTGAAGGCGTTCGCATGAACCGCGCCGAAGGTCGCGCCGTCGATCGTGGTCTTCAGCGTGCCGCTGCCGAGATCGAACCCGCTCGCGCCGGCCACGCCCGAGAGCGTCGACGTTTGCAGGTCGAGCGACGAGCTGGCGGCCGCCAGCGAGAGGTTGCCGCCGAACGCGAGGTTCGACGTGACGGTGGCCGCCGTATTCGCGCCCACGCTGATGGTGTCGGCGTACAGGTCGTTGTTGAGCGACGCGGTGGCCTGCTGACCCGACGTGTTGAAGTCGATGGCCTTCAGCGGCGCCGCCGCGCTGCCGATCGCCGCCGCGGTCGAACTCGATCCCGCGAAGTCGAGCGTGCCCGTGCCGGCCGCCGACGCGCTGACCGCACCGCTGATCTGCCGGGCGTCCGCGACGATGGCCGTGCCGTCCGCCGCGAAATTCAGTCCGCCGTCGAGCCCGCGCTGGAGCACCACCTCGCCGGTGCCGCTCACGTTGAGGTTGCCCGAGCCCACCGCGACCGTGTTCGTGAACGTCACGACCTTGCCGTCGGCGCCGGCGTCGATCGCGCCCGGCACGCTGCCGCTGCCCGCGCCGGGCGCGGGACTGTTGTTGACGACGCCGTTGCCGGCGCTGCCGATCGAAGTGGTCACGGTGCTGCTGCCGTCGAAGGCGAGCGTGGCCGAGCCGGCGTTCTGGAGGTTCAGATGCGCGGCATCGAACGCCACGTTCACGCCATCGCCGATGTGCAGCGCGCCCGCGTTGCCGCTGAAATCGACGGTTCCCTTCAGGGCTGCGGGACCGTTCAGCACGACGCTGCCGTTGCCGGCGAACTGCACGGCGCCGGTCGTGGCGCCGTCGAACGTGGTCACCGATCCGTTGCCGCCCGCCAGAATCTGGTTGGCGTTCACGGCGCCCGTGAAGGTCGTCGTGGCGTCGGCCGCGCCCGCGTTCACCGCGGCCAGCGCCGCGCCGCTCGCGCCCACGTCGCCGCTCACCGTCTGCGTGCCGCCCGACAGCAACAGCGCGCCCGTGCCGTCCGCCGTCGTCGTCACGTTGCCTGTGAGATTCCGGTTCGCCGCCAGCGACAGCGTGCTGTCGTTCTGCAACGACACCGTGTTCGCGTAGACGTTGCCCTGGGCCGTCACCGTCCCCTGGGCTGCGGTGCCGACGTTCAATGCGCTGATCGACGTACCGCTCGTGCCCACGTCGCCCGTTACCGTGCCGTTCTGCGCGAACGCCAGCGTGCCGTTCACGCCGCCCGTGCTCTGCACCGTGCCGTCGAGCGTCTGGCCGTGCGCCACGTTGACCGTCGCGGCCTGGTTTGCGAAATCGACGTTGCCGGTCATGCCCGCGCCGAGGTTCGCCGTGCCGGCTCCGGTGAAGCCGAGCGTGCCCGTCGTCAGGCCCGCGAAGCTGGCCGTGCCCGCCCCGACGTTCGTATTCACCGCGTTCACGGCGCCCGTGAAGGTCGTCGTGGCGCCGGCCGCGCCTGCGTTCACCGCAGCCAGCGCCGCGCCGCTCGCGCCCACGTTGCCGGCCACCGTCTGCGTACCGCCCGCGAGCGTCAGCGTGCCCGTGCCGTCCGCCGCCGTCGTCACGTTGCCCGTGAGATTCTTGTTCGCGGCCAGCGACAGCGTGCTGTCGTTCTGCACCGAAACCGTGTTCGCGTAGACGTTGCCCTGGGCCGTCACCGTCCCCTGGGCTGCGGTACCGACGTTCAGCGTGGCGATCGACGCGCCGCTCGTGCCCACGTCGCCCGTTACCGTGCCGTTCTGCGCGAACGCCAGCGTGCCGTTCACGCCGCCCGTGCTCTGCACCGTGCCGTCGAGCGTCTGGCCGTTCGCCACGTTGACCGTCGCGGCCTGGTTTGCGAAATCGACGTTGCCGGTTACACCCGCGCCGAGGTTCGCCGTGCCCGCGTCGCTGAAGCCCAGCGTGCCCGTCGTCAGGCTCGCGAAGTTCGCGGTACCTGCTCCGACGGTGGTGTTCACCGCGTTCACCGCGCCCGTGAAGGTCGTCGTCGAACCCGATGCGCCCGCGTTCACCGCGGCCAGCGCCGCGCCGCTTGCGCCCACGTCGCCGGCCACCGTCTGCGTGCCGCCCGCGAGCGTCAGCGTGCCCGTACCGTCCGCCGCCGTCGTCACGTTGCCCGTGAGGTTCTGGTTTGCCGAAAGCGACAGCGTGCTGTCGTTCTGCAACGACACCGTGTTCGCGTAGACGTTGCCCTGGGCCGTCACCGTCCCCTGGGCTGCGGTACCGACGTTCAGCGCGCTAATCGACGTACCGCTCGTGCCGACGTCGCCCGTCACCGTGCCGTTCTGCGCGAACGCCAGCGTGCCGTTCACGCCGCCCGTGCTCTGCACCGTGCCGTCGAGCGTCTGGCCGTTCGCCACGTTGACCGTCGCGGCCTGGTTTGCGAAATCGACGTTGCCGGTCATGCCCGCGCCGAGGTTCGCCGTGCCCGCGTCGCTGAAGCCCAGCGTGCCCGTCGTCAGACCCGCAAAGTTCGCAGTGCCGGCTCCGACGGTGGTGTTCACCGCGTTCACCGCGCCCGTGAAGGTCGTCGTCGAACCCGATGCGCCCGCGTTCACCGCAGCCAGCGCCGCGCCGCTCGCGCCCACGTCGCCGCTCACCGTCTGCGTGCCGCCGGCCAGCGTCAGCGTGCCCGTGCCGTCCGCCGCCGTCGTGACGTTGCCCGCCACGTCGCCGTTCGACACCGACAGCGTGCTGCCGTTTTGCAGCGATACCGTATCCGCGTAGATGTCGCCCTGGGCCGTCACCGTCCCCTGGGACACGGTGCCCACGTTCAGCGCGCCGAGCGACGCGCCGCTCGCGCCCACGCTGCCGGTCAGCGCCTGCGCGCCGCCCGCCAGCGTCAGCGTGCCCGTGCCGTCCGCAGCCGTCGTCACGCTGCCCGTGAGGTTCTTGCCCGCCACCAGCGTCAACGCGCTGCCGTTTTGCAGCGACACCGTGTTTGCGTAGACGTCGCCCTGGGCCGTCACCGTCCCCTGGGACGCGGTGCCCACGTTCAACGCGCCGAGCGACGCGCCGCTCGCGCCCACGTCGCCGCTCACCGTCTGCGTGCCGCCCGACAGCGACAGCGCGCCCGTGCCGTCCGCCGTCGTCGTCACGTTGCCCGTGAGGTTCTGGTTTGCCGAAAGCGACAGCGTGCTGTCGTTCTGCAACGACACCGTGTTCGCGTAGACGTTGCCCTGGGCCGTCACCGTCCCCTGGGCTGCGGTACCCACGTTCAGCGCGCTAATCGACGCGCCGCTCGTGCCCACGTCGCCCGTCACCGTGCCGTTCTGCGCGAACGCCAGCGTGCCGTTCACGCCGCCCGTGCTCTGCACCGTGCCGTCGAGCGTCTGGCCGTTCGCCACGTTGACCGTCGCGGCCTCGTTTTCGAAATCGACGTTGCCCGTCAGACCCGCGCCGAGGTTGGCCGTGCCGGCTCCGGTGAAGCCGAGCGTGCCCGTCGTCAGGCCCGCGAAGCTGGCCGTGCCCGCCCCGACATTCGTATTCACCGCGTTCACGGCGCCCGTGAAGGTCGTCGTCGAACCCGATGCGCCCGCGTTCACCGCGGCCAGCGCCGCGCCGCTCGCGCCCACGTTGCCGGCCACCGTCTGCGTGCCGCCGCCGAGCGTCAGCGTGCCCGTGCCGTTCGCCGTCGTCGTGACGTTGCCCGCCACGTTGCCGTTCGACACCGACAGCGTCGCCCCGCCGGCGAGCGACGTGCCCGCCGTCACCGAACCGTTGCTGACGTTCACCGTGCTGCCGTTCTCGATCGCGAGGCTTTGCGCGGCCACGCCGCCCTGCATCGTCAGCGTGCCCGCGCCCGCCACGCCGACCTGCACCGAACCCAGCTTCGCCGCGGTCGTGCCCAGCGCGCCGCTCGCGCTCCCGCCGCGCTCGAACACGACGGTGCCGTTGGATCCGCCGCTGCTCTGCACGGTGCCGGCCAGCGTCCCGCCGCTCGCGACGTCGATCGTTCCGGCCACGTTGCGGAAGTCGATCGTCGACGCCTGCAACGAGGACGACACGCCAACCGTCGCGCCCTGATCGAAGTTCACCTGGTTGACCGAGGTCGAACCGCCGAGGAGCAGGTGGCTCGTCGTGTCCAGCGTCAGCGTGCCCACCGACTGCACCGAACCGTTGATCGACGAATCGGTGTGCCCACCGACATTGATCTCGTTGACGCCGCTCACGGAGCCGTTGATGGTGTTGCCGCCGGACAGGGCCAGCTGCGTGTCGGTGTTCGTCGCCGTGCTCGACACCGCGACGCCGGCCTGACCGCCCAGCGAGGCGTTCTGCACCATCGTCACCGCGGCGATGGCCGGCGCGGCCGGACTGCCGGAATAGACGACATTGGTTTCGTTGCCGGACACCGTGCCGGTCGCGTCGCCTGCGGTGCTGTCGACGGTCACCGTCTGCGCGGCGGCGCCATAACTGAGCGCGAATGCCTGGAACGCAAATGCAACCGCAATGGCAGTCTTCCTTTTCGGAAGGCCATGACCCATCGGGAAAGTCTTCATCGTCTGCTCGGATGCTTTCATTCAAAGAGAAGGGGGCCGCCGCGCGTGCGCCAGCGGCCGAACGAATACGCTGTCTTGCCGTGCCGGGCGCCGCCCGTTACCAGCTAAAGTTGATCGACACGCCCTCGCCGGTGGATGCGCCGGACGTGGGCGAGTACGACACCGCCGCGCGAACCGACAGTTGCGACGAGAAGTCGTGCGCATAGCCGATCGCGACGGCGTTCGCCGAGCCGTAGCGGCCGGCGGCGACGCCGATGTAGTTCGACTTCTGTCCGTTCGGGTAGGCGATCAGCCCGATTGCGATGGCCTGCGCCGCGGCGGCGTGCAACTGGCCGATGTTGGCTGCGTCGGTGTTGCTCGAGCCCGGCGCGAGCTGGGTGAGCGGGCGTCCACCGGTCGAGATGGTGTTCGCCTGGTTGTTGACGGTGCCGCTGCCCAGCGCGATCGCGCCCGGCGCATTGGCCTGCGCGCCCTGGCCGATGGCGAGCGCGCCCGCGCCGTTCGCCTGCGCACCCTGGCCGATGGCGAGCGCACCCGCGCCGCTCACCTGCGAGCCGGAGCCGACCGCGATGCCGCCCGGCGCGGCGACGAGCGAGTTCGCGCCGACCGCCACCGAGCCGTCGGCCGTGACGTGCGCGTTGTAGCCGAGCGCCGTGTCGTTGGTCTTCGCGGAGGCACCGTCGCCGATTGCCGTCGCCCCGGTGCCCGCGGCCGTGGCGCTCGCGCCATACGCGCTGGCGCTCAGCGCGGAAGCGCTCGCGCCGGAGCCGACCGCCGTGCTGTACGAACCGCTTGCCACGGCGTTCGAGCCGTTGGCCGTCGCATAGGCGGCGCCGGCCTGCGCGCCCTCCCCGCTCGCCGTGCTGCCGACGCCGGCCGCGAGGGCGGACTGGCCGAGCGCCGTCGCGTAGTCCGCGATCGCCTGCGCACTCTGCCCGTATGCCGAGCTGCTCGTGCCGGAAGCGATCGATGCCTGGCCCGAGGCGATCGAGTTGTCGCCGCTCGCCTGGGCCAGCGCGCCGGTCGCCGTGCTGTTCAGGCCCGACGACGAAGCCGCCGCGCCGGTGGCCGTCGCGTCCGCGCCGCCCGCCTGCGCGCCCTGGCCGAGCGCCGTCGCCGCGACGCCGGAAGCGACCGCCAGTTGACCGTTGGCGGTCGAGTTCACGCCGCTCGCCTGCGCCAGCACGCCGGTGGCCGTGCTGGCGTTGCCGGTGGCCGCCGCGCCCGCGCCGGCCGCGAGGCTGTCGTCGCCCGAGGCCACGGCCGACGTGCCTTCGGCGGTCGAGTTCGCACCGCTCGCTACCGCGACGTTGCCGGTCGCGGTCGCGTTCGTGCCGCTCGCCTGCGCGCCCTGACCCGTGGCCGTCGAATCGATGCCGCTCGCCAGCGCCGCCTGGCCCGTGGCGGTCGCGCCCGCGCCGCTCGCGGTCGCGCTCTGCCCGCTGGCCGTGGCGTTGAGGCCCGACGCCGTCGCGCCCTGGCCGACCGCCGTCGTGTAATCGGCGTTGGCGGTTGCGCCCGCGCCCGCCGCCACGCTCGCTGCGCCGCTCGCGAGCGCACCCGCGCCGTTCGCCACGCTGCTGACGCCCGTGGCGGTCGCGCCCAGGCCCGTCGCCGTCGAATAGTCGCCGCCGGCGAGCGCCGACTCGCCGAGCGCCGTCCCGCCGAGGCCCGACGCGCTGGCCGCACCGCCGAACGCGCTGCTGTCGTCGCCGCTCGCCACCGACGCGACGCCGTTGGCCGTCGCGTTCAGCCCACTTGCCTGCGAACCGGCACCCGTCGCCGTGCTGCTCGCCCCCGACGCGAGGGCGCTCAGGCCCGTGGCCGTCGCGTTCTGCGCGATGGCCTGCGCGCCCTGGCCGAACGCGGTCGTGCCCGCCGCGTTGGCGACCGCGTACTCGCCCACCGCCGTCGCGTTCTCGCCCGATGCGAGCGATGCCTGCCCCAACGCGGTCGACTGGTCGCCGCTCGCCTGCGAAGCCTGGCCGAACGCCGAGCTGTACGCACCCGTCGCCTGCGCGCTCTGGCCCGTGACCGTCGCGCCCATGCCGCTGCCGAGCGCGCCCTGCCCCGTCACCGTGCTGCCGTCGCCCGACGCCACGGCGCTTTCTCCTAGCGCCGTGGCCGCGAGACCCGATGCGCTGGCGCCGCCGCCGAACGCGCCGGTGTCCTCGCCGCTCGCCACCGACGCGACGCCGTTGGCCGTCGCGTTCAGTCCGCTCGCGAGCGAGCCGGTCCCCGTCGCCGTGCTGTTGCTGCCCGACGCCACCGCGCCCTGGCCGAGCGCCGTCGCGTTGAGGCCCGACGCGAACGCGCCCTGACCGAGCGCCGTTGCGTCCACCGCCTGCGCCACGGCGTTCTGGCCGATCGCCACGCTGTTGGCCGACAGTGCGCCCGCGCCCTGGCCGTTGGCGACGCTGTCCGCGCCGGACGCCACCGCGCCCTCGCCGGTCGCCGTCGCGGCCACGCCGGTCGCGTGCGCGTTCTGCCCGAGCGCGGTGCTGTCCGTCGTGGACGCCACCGCCGACTGGCCGAGGGCGGTCGAGTTGAGGCCGGTCGCCTGCGCCGACTCGCCGACCGCCGTGCTGTTGTCGCCGCTCGCCAGCGACTCCGCGCCGAGCGCGGTGCTGTTGGTGCCCGACGCCGTCGCGTTCACGCCGACCGCGGTCGAATAGATGCCGGTCGCCGAGGCGCCCGCGCCGATGGCCGTCGACCCGACCGCCGAGGCGTTCGCGTCGGTGCCGAGCGCGGTCGAGGTGCCCGTGGTGGCGTTGGCGCTGTTGCCGATCGCCACTGCGTTGACGTCGCCCGTGGTGGCCTCGGCGCCGCCGTAGCCCGCGCCCGACAGCGCGCCGCCGCCGAGCGTGATGCCGTTCGACCAGGTCGACATGTTCGTGTCGCCGAGCGTGATCGCGCCGGCGTCCGCCGAGATGCCCTGGGTCGCGGCAACGTGGCTCGCATTGACGTCGCCGCCGACGTTGACGTTGCCGACCACCCCGAGGTTGTTCTGGAAGATCGAGTCGCCGGTGATGTTCGCGCCGCCCGCGTCGACCTGGATCGACCCGGTGAATTCCTGATCGCAGTTCGGCAGGCCGGCCTGCGTCACCTGAACGTACAGGGCCGCCAGCGAGGTGCCGAGGCCGACCGCATCCGCGGCGGCCCCGGTTGCGGGAGCCGGGTTGGCAAAGCCGTCTTCCGTGGCGAGCTCCGCCGCTTCCGACGTGACGCCGGCCAGCTGGGCCGCCGTGCCCGCAGCCTGGGCGACGATGCCGAGATTGGTGAGCTGCTGGCTACACGTCGCATCCGACGGATCGGACACCTGCTGGCTCGTCGAGAGATACGACGGCGTCGGCGGCGTGGCCGCCGCATGGGTGCTGTTGGTGCCGTTCGCCAGCGCCTGCTGTCCGTTCAAAAGCCCCGCCAGCAACATGACGGCGGTCGAAACGGCGGCCGTGCTCTTCCTGGTCGCCAGCCGACCAGCCCGCCCTGGCAGACTCGGAAATGACTCTGTCTTCATCGAAAAATTTCCCCGTATCGCTGAGTATCGAATGCACGGCTCGCCGCGCCGCCGACGGTCGTCGAGGACCGTCCGGCAGCGCGCGCATGCCGCCTTCTTTTTTTGCACTACTGAACGATTGCTTCGCTCCGGTTTCCGGCCGCCCGTTGCCGCACGATCTTGCGGCCCGCGCCGGGCCCGCTCAGTGCGCCGCGGCGAACGCCTGGTTGAGCGCCTGCTCGTTTATCTTCACGCTGTCCTGCTTCATCAACGTCGCCAGATAGGCTTGGGCGTTCGCCCGCTGCTTTTGCAGCCGCAACGCCGTACGTATGGAGTCCTTGACATCGGAAAGCGGCCTCACGAAGGCGGGCCGCACCTCGATCAGCCGGACGATGTGAAAGCCCGCGTCGGTGCGAATGAGGCCGCTCGTGCCGCCCGGCTTGAGCGTGTCGACGGCCTGGCGAACCGGCGGCAGCAACTGCGTTTCCGGGACGAAGCCGAGGTCGCCGTGCTTCGCCGCGCTGGCGGCGTCCTGCGAGTACGTCGCGGCAACTGCGCCGAAGTCGGCGCCGGGCGCGCCCGCCTGGCGAGCCGCGTCGTCGGCCTGCCTGCGGGCCTTCGCGAGCATTGCGGCGTCCGCTCCCGCGGGCGCCGGAATGAATATCTGCGCCAGATGCAGGGCGCGCGGCACCGTGAACCTCGCCGCATCGTGCCGCCAGACGGCCTCGATCAGATGGTCGTCCGGGTAGGATGCCGGCGGCTCGGAAAGCGAGGACAGATAGCTACGAACGATTGCGTTACGTTGCGCCGCCTCCATCTGCGCGCGCACCTGCGGTTGCTTGTCCCAGCCTCTTGCGTGCGCCTCCATGAGCACCCGGCGGTCCATCAGCCTTCCCCTCACGATGTCGTCGAGGAACGAAGGATCGGTACGCAGGCGCGTCCGGACGTCGGCGGGAAGCGACTCGATGATGGCTGTCACGTCCGCCTGCGACAGCGATATGTCCCCCGTGCTCGCCACGACGCTGGCGCTCTCTGTCCCGGCGGCGGCGCATGCGCCTCCACTGAGTGCGAGCGCACACGTTAGTAGTACTGCCTTCTTCATGGAATACCTCGCTGTTCTGCCCACCGCCTGGCAAATGCCGGCGGTTGCAAGTTACCGGGACCCTCCCGGTAACTTCATTGCCCGGGGTTTCACAGGAGTCGAACAATACCGGGTCGAGAAAAACTTCGCGACTCAAGACGTTTGCCAAACTGCCGGGGAATTTTGCTTTCGAAAAAAAAATTGAAGCCGGCCGGCGTCGCGCGGCGACGGCGACAACGCACCATGCACCCGTCGTTTACATGCCAAACGTTTGCCTGGAAATCTGTGGGCACAGGCATCGCGCCCGGAACGTTGAACGCGAACCGCGCACACAGGCGCAACGCTGGCGAGAAGCCTTGTCAGCGAGGCAGACCCCGATGTATATAGCGCTTTTGCCTGCTGTTTTGAGGCAATGCAAACGCGACCCGCAAGTGGACTCAAGGAACGCAGAGATGAACCGATATGTACTAAAGAAGGGAGCGTGGCAGTCGCGGAAGCCATCGATACCTCTGATTGCCCGAGTGACTCGCCCGTCTGCCACCAGACGCCAGGTCGCCAATCTTGCCGCTCGACAGACACGACCAACGATCCGATACACATGAACCAGGCAGAGCTTGAACGTAGCCCCGTCAGAAGCCGGAACGGGAAACTGCGCGTACTTGTGATAGATGACAATCCGGACGACAGGGTGCTGCTCGCGGACTTCCTGGGACAGCAGGAGTACCGGGTCTACGTCGCCGCCGACGGACTCGACGGCGTCAGAAAGACCCAGCTGGTCCAGCCGGATCTGATCCTGATGGATATCACGCTGCCGATATGCGACGGGCTCGCGGCATGCCGGCAAATCAAGGCCAATCCGGCGACGCAGGCCATTCCGCTCATCTTCGTGACCGCCGCCGTGGAGCCGCTGGAGCGCGTAGCCGGGTTGATGGCCGGCGCCATCGACTACATCCTCAAGCCGTTCGACCTCGAGGAACTGCGCCTTCGCCTCAAGATACACATGCTCAACAAGGCCGTCCGTCCTCATGAGGACGACAGCGTCATATTGAACGAAACCGCGCGCAACCTCGACGTCGTGCTGTTTCGCAGCGCACGCGCCATCGTGCATGCCAACCTCGCCGAAACACCGGACATGCAGGCACTCGCGAAATCGGTGGGGACCAATGCGCGCCGGCTGACGCTCGCGTTCCAGCGCTGCGTCGGGCTGAGCGCGGCCGAGTACGTGCGCGAGAAGCGCCTGAAGAAGGCAAAGCAATTGCTGACGGAAACCTCGCTCGAGGTCGGTTCCATTGCCGAAATGGTCGGCTTTAGCGGCGGCGCCAACTTCTCGACGGCCTTCCGGCTCCGCTTCGGCGTCACGCCGAGCAACCTGAGGCAATCGCGAAGAACCGGCGCGCCGCATGGGTTCCATCCCGACTCGTGCGCAACAGCCTGACGCACGGCCCGCTTCCAGCGCTGCCCGCGCGGTAACGGATAACCCGTTACCGCGCGGGCGCATGGACTCAGCCGATGAAACACGAGAAAGAAACCGGTGAAACAAGCCGGCCGACAATCCGCTAACGCGTGTCGCTCACGGGCTTCGCGCCTGACCTCGTGACGCTTGCACAGCGCCTTGCCGAAGCGGCGCGGCACGCTCAATGCACGGCGTACAGATACCGGTAAAGCCCGGCCGCCGCCACGCCGCCGGGCAACGGCCCCAGCCGGGCTCAAAAGATCGCCTGGCGCGCCTACCTCAGATCGCGCCCAATGAACTTGAGAACGCTTTCCCTCAGCTTGAGCGGCTTGACCGGCTTTTCGAAGTACGCGCGAGCGCCGGTCTTTTCAGCCCGTTCCTGCGGATTGACCTGGGGATAGCCGGTGACCATGATGACGGGCGTCGCCTGCAGTGGCGGACTCGCATGAATCATTTCGCAGACGGCGAACCCGTCGACCGTGCCGCCCAGCGAGATATCCACGATCACGACGTCGGGTGGAGACTTGCTCAACCACTGGAACGCTTCGTCGATGTCGCCGACCGACTTCACGGCGCAACCTTCGCGCTGCAACGCGGCTGCCAGCACTTTTCTGGACACCGCGTCGTCGTCGAGCACCAGCGCCGAAACGCCGGTCAACCGCATCGGCCTGCGCCGGTTTCTGTACTTGACGCCCGCCGCGCGCTGCACGGCGGACAGCTCTGCGCGCAGTGCCTTACGCTCTTTTTCACCGACAGCGCCCAAATCCATGAGCTCGCCGATCACGAGATCCCGCAGATCCTCCCCGCCCCGTTGCCGGCCAGGCCCGATCGCATCGCCCCCGCCTATGTAGAGCTCCAGGTCCCGGTCGACGACGAATTTCATTCCGCTCGCCCTGACAATTTCCGCGAACTCCTTGACGAATTCCGCCGGGCGCGGACTCGCGAAAGCCACTCTCACGAGGCGGCCGTTGCGACAGGCTGCGGCAAGCACCTCCCAACGGGGCAACCCCGCGGCCCGACACGCGAGCTCGACGCTCTCGCGCGTGTCGCCAGAAATGCTCCGATCGCGATTCACCATGCCCCTCCAACCGATACTCAATGTCCCGGGAGCGCAGGAACGCACCGGCCCCCGTCGTACCCTGCGGGGACCCAGCCGCCCACCCCGCTGCGCAACCACTGGACCAGATTATTTTCCGTCAACGCCGGCGCCCACAGCCATCCCTGGCCGGCATCGCAGCCATAATCCTGCAAGCAGCGCAGCGCATCTTCCGTCTCGATGCCTTCGGCAATGGTGCGAAGGCCCATTTCATGTGCCATCCTGACGATCGAGCGCAGCATCCGGTCTGCATCGACGTCGCTGCTCGCCGACGAAACGAATGCCCGGTCGAGCTTCAGCTCGTTGAAAGGCATTCTAAAAAGCGACAGCAGCGAGGCATAACCGGTCCCGAAGTCGTCGATCGACAACTGCACGCCGATGATCCGCAGACGCGTCAGCACGTCGCTGACTTCGAAGGAATTACCGAGGTCGTTACCCTCCGTGATTTCCAGAACGAGGCGACTGGCCGGAACTCCGGTTTCCTTGAGGACCGTCCCGACGAAGGCGAGCAACGCCCAATCGATCGCCAATGGACTCACGTTTACCGCGACCGATAGTGACAGATGCGGAAATTCGTCGGTCCAGCGCGCACAAGCCTCCAGCGCCTTTCTCAACACGATTTCCGTCAGCGAGCGAATCTGCCCCGACGACTCCGCGAGCGGGATGAACACGTCGGCGCTGATATTGCCCATCTTTGGCGACGGCCATCGCGCCAGCGCCTCGACACCTATCGGTATACCGCTCGAAAGCGATATCTTGGGCTGGTACAGAGGAACGATCTCGCCGGCTTCGATCGCAGACGCAAGATCCGCCGCACACACGGCAGCCGGTTCGCGCTGCGACGACTGCAACGGATGATTCGGCGTCCTCTGCTTCAACAAGCGCCCCAGCTCGTCCCGGTTAATCGGCTTGCTCAGCGAGCCCGCTACGTGGACGCCCTGAGTCTGGGCCAGCCGCATCGCCGCCGCCTGGGTTTTCTTGTCGCATCCGCTCACCAGAATAACGGAGCGCGGCGGCTGGATGGCCCCCAGATTGCGCAGCAGATCGAGGCCGAATTCTTCGCCCAGCTTCAGATCGAGCAATATCCACTCGATGCTTGTATCCCGCAGCAGACGCAGCGCTTCGTTCACGTTGGTCGCCATGACGGTTTCGACGTCGAGCTGGTTCGTCATCGCCTGGATGATCTTGATCTGAACCGGATCGTCCTCGACGATCAAGGCCGCGCCGCCACGATCATTGCTCGCCTCCGTCATGTCATCTCCCGAACCACTTCCGAAAGACGCTCGTCGATCAAGGCAAATGCGCGCTCGGCTCGTTCCATAAGATCAGAGATTGTTCCGTTGTCGTTGTCGTTGGCGGATGCCCGCATTTCCATCTCTTTCATCAGGGCGGAAAAGCCGCTCGCCCCGACATACGCACTGCTGGATTTCAGGGAATGGGCGATTCGGCCGACCTGCAACATCGTCCGCGTCGATATGGCCAGGTTCAATTCGGCCATCTGACGTGCGCCATCCTCGCGGAACGTGGTGACGATGTCGGCGGCCAGCGCCATTCCGTCGTCGCCGTCCGCCAGATCGGACAGTTCGTCGATACATTGCATGTCGATCTGCGCATCTTGCTGCGCCGGATGCCCGCCTCGCACGGCCACGCTGCTGCCGCTGGCCGCGTCGTCGCCCGGCGAACCGGCCGCATTTACCCTGAACATGACTCTCTCCGAGAATTGTGCAAATGTGAACGGCTTCGCAAGCACTTCCGACGCGCCCGCGGCCATGCACTGCGCGACGTTTGCCGAAGTCAGGTCCGCCGTGATGGCGATGATCGGCATGGGGGGCATTTCGCGCGCGCGCTCCGAGGCGCGGATGGCGGCAATCGCCGCCATGCCGTCCATTTTCGGCATATGGCAATCCATGAGGATGAGATCGAAATGCGATTGCTCGAATACGCGTACTGCTTGCTCGCCGTCCACCGCGATCTCCGCAGTCAAACCGAGACGGCCAAGCGATGCCACCACGACCGCCCGATTGACCTGGTTGTCCTCGGCGAGCAGGATGCGCGGCGGCGAACCGATTTGCTCCGGCGGACAGGCGCAGACCGGGGGCGCCGGCCTGGCCGGATCCTGCGCCGCCGGGGGAATGTCAGGCACCGTATCGATCATCGGCGGCTCCGCCATCGGTAAATCGTCTGAAGGCGAGGCATTGAGCCGGGCCTCCGCCCACGTAAGGTCCACGGGCAAGCGCACCACGAATGTCGCGCCGCTGCCCAACTCGCTCGTCACCTCGATTTCTCCACCGAAGCGCACCACCAGTTCGCGGACGAGAAAGAGACCCACACCGGCTCCATCGCACTCCCGGGTTCGACTCTCGTCTGCCTGAGCGAACGGCATGAAGATGCGCTCGTGGTTATCAGGGGAAATCCCGCGTCCGGTATCCTGAACCGCTATCCGCAGATGGCCGTTTCCACCGGGGCCGGACAGCAGATTCACGCGCAGCCCGACGCCGCCATGTCCGGTAAATTTCAGGGCGTTCGACAGAAGGTTGACGATGATCTGCCGGATGCGCCCGGAATCGGACCAGACGATTGCATCCTCCAGCCCTTCGATCTCCAGATGAAACGCCAGCCCCCTCGCCTCGGCGTCGAGAACGAACGGGTGCGCGGCTTCCTTGACGAGGCCGACTATGTCGAAGCGCTCCTTGTTGAGCGCGACGAGGCCTTCTTCGATCCCGGCAATGTCCAGAATGCGCTCGATGAGGTCTCTCAGCGTGGCGCCGGAATGGCGGATCATGGTCAACAGCCGATGCTGCTCGGCACTCTGCTCGAAATCGAGCAGCAGCTCCACCGGACCGATCACGCCGTTGAGCGGCGTTCTGAGCTCGTGACTCATGCGCGCCATGAAGCGGTTCTTGGCCGCGCTCGAAATCTCCGCGGCATTCTTGGCGATCAGCAGTTCCGCCGCCAGTTGCTGCTGCTCGGTGAACTTCTGCTGCAACGCCGTGTTCGCGCGAGTCAGGCGTTCCCGGGCTTCGCGCAATCCCTGCCGCGCGCCCGCGAGTCCAAGCGCGGCCGACGCCACCTCCACCTGCAATTCGTTGAAGCTGGCCGCCAGCTCGCCCAGTTCGTCGTTCGAGCGCGCCTCGACAGGCTTGATGTCGATGATGGCCTCTGCCGCGTCGAGGTCGCCGCGGCCGAGCGCATTCATGGCGTTCGAAAAGTCGCGCAGCGTGCCTCTCGATAGATTTCTCGCGACCCGCGCAACTTCCTGCGCCGAGTGCGCGATCATGCCCGGCAACACGATGCCGACCATGATGGTCAGCATGGCGACCACCACGAACAGGTCTTCGAGCGCGGCCCTCAAGACCACGAGGCCAGGCGGCAGTTGCGAAACGGCGAGGAAATAGCCCGCTCCGTAGAGGGCGAGCACCAGCAGCATCGCGCCGGTCAACCGGAACTGCAGCGTGAAGGCGAGGCCGGTCAACCCGGCGCGGCGCCGGTCCTCCCACTTTCGCCATGCGTAGATCGCGACGCCCGAGTAAGCCATCGCCAGCCCCGTCAGGAAAGCGGCGCGGCCAAACTGCTGGAGACCGAGGACAGTGACCCCGCACCACGCGAGAGCAGCGGCGAGGCCGAGTCCGATCGTGAATCGGGGCGCCCGGTATAGACGCAAAGCCAGCGGTTCGTGGCGCCGCATCAGCCACACGGCGATGCCCGGCATGGCGATGCCGAACAGATAGGCGAAGTTCGCGGCGGCGACAAGCCAGACGGGAACGTCGGCGAGGAGAAACACGGCGGCCGCGCCCGCCGTGACGAGCGTGGCCGCGACCGGGGCGTCGTTGGCATTTCGGCGCGAAAGGCAACCGGGCGCGAGACCGTCGTCAGCCAGTTGCGAAAGCGTGCGCGAGGCCCCCGCCAGCGGCTGAAGCGCGCCCATGAGCGTGTTGAACACGATGAACCACACGGCCGCGCACTTGGCCAGCGCGCCGAAGGCGGGCGCGAAGGCCGCGCCCATCAGCAGGCCGAGGTCGGCGCCCAACGGCCCCGCAGCGGGGACAAGCAGCCAGACGAGCGGGAGTCCCACGAAATAGACGGCCGCCATCGCCGCGCTGGCCTTCATCGCGCGCGGCACGTTTCGCTCGGGATTCAAGGTTTCCGCCGCATGGCACGCGGCGGCCTCGAATGCGGGCGCGACGAATCCGACCAGGTAGAGCCCCGACATCGCCGACGTGAGTGTGCCGAACCAGCCCGCGAACGGAAGCGTCAAGTGCAGGTCGGTGGCCCTCGACCAGTCGGCCGTGCCCGTCAGCATCGGTCCGACGATGGCGGCGAGCGCCAGCAATGCGGAGCCCGTCGCGACCGGCACGGCGAGCCGCGCCACCCACTGGATTCCACGCAGGCTGGCCAGCGTCGACAGTCCGAGCAGCGCACAGGCGATGGCGGGAACCGGAACGCCGGCGAGAAACCATCGATTGATCGCGGTGGCGCAAAGCAAGGCGGCCAGTCCGCAGACCGGTATGCGCCCCCACCAGTAACACATGCCCGTCAACGTCGAAAGCATGCTGCCGTAGGGCTTGAATGCCTCTGCGCAGGCCGATGCGACGCCGCCGACCCGGTTGGGCGACATCATCACCAGCTCGATCCAGCCGGGAAGCGCGGCATAGCCCAGCAGAAGACCGGCCAGCAGCAGCAGCACCGCGGCGCTCCCGTGGCCTGGAATGCTCCCCTCGCCCACGAACAGCGCCGTGACGAGAAGCAGATTCTGGTTGCATCCCCCCACCGCCAGCGCGGTGGTGCCGAGCCAACCGATCCGTCGCACGAACGGGCGATGCGTCGTCGGCCCCAGCTCATTCAGGGAGGGTTTCACTCGAGGCTTTCCAGTCCGGAGGCGCCGGTCGATACATTTTCCCGGCGCGAGAGAATGCTCATGATGGCTTCGTCGAGTGATGTGACGCTTGCGGGCTTGACGAGGTAGTCGTCGAAAAGGTCGAGCTGGGGCTCGTCGCTGGGCTTCGCGCGGCCCGTCAATGCGATCAGGGGAGGCGGCACGCCGAACTCAGGTTGCAGATGCAGCTCCCGAGCCAGCGAAAGCCCATCGAGATCCGGCATGCCGAGATCGACGAACGCAATATCGAATGGCCGCGAGCGCAATGCGGCGAGCGCTTCGCGCCCGGTCGCCACGGCCTCGACGGCGTAGCCGAGGCGAAGGAGCAGCGCGCTCGTCACTTTGCGGCTCACGGCGTCATCGTCCACGACCAGTATCGTGAGGCCTGCGCGGTTGATGCCGTGGCCGTCGCGATCATCGCGAACCGTGGCGCCGGGCGCCTGAAACGTCGCCTTCTCGAACGGAATGCGCAGCGTAAAAACCGAACCGGCCTTCGGAACGCTGTCGACGGTAATGCTTCCCCCCATCGCTTCGACGAGTTTCCGGCAAATCACGAGCCCGAGGCCCGTCCCGCCATATTTCTTGCGGACGTGCGGATCGGCCTGCGAGTAGCGCTTGAACACGCTGGCCGTTGCCTCGGACGTCATGCCGATGCCGGTGTCGCGCACGGCGATCGTCAACGCCACGCGCGTCGCCGAGACGGCGTGGGCTGTCGCGTACACGTGAACCCATCCTTGCGGCGTGAATTTGATCGCGTTTGTCAGGAGATTCAGCAAGACCTGCGAGATGCGCGTGCGATCGCCCACGACATACTGCGGTACCGATGCGTCGAGGTCGAGATCGAACTGCAATCCCTTCGCCGTTGCCTGCGGCCGGAGCACGGCGAATACGCAACGTAGTTCGCGATGCAGGTCGAACGGTGCGTCATGGAAGACGAAGCCGGTTTCTTCCAGCTGGGCAAAATCGAGGACCTCGTTGACGATCCTGACCAGGTGATCGGCGGAATTCTGCAATGCGCTCATGGCCGAACCATCGTCATCGGCCAGCGCATCGCTTCCCATCAAGGCAACCATGCCCGCAAAGGCATTGAGCGGCGTGCGGACCTCATGCGCCACCATGGCGAGGAACTCGGCCCGCTCCTTTTGCGATGCGAGCTTGGCCGCCTCGGCTTCGCGGACCTTGTTCAATTCGACTTCGAAATGGATCTCGCGAATTTGCAGGCGCAACTCTTCGATCACCAACGCGCCGAAGTTTCTCAACATCTCCTGTTCGCTCTGTCCGAACAGGCGCGGCTTCCTGTCGAGCACGCATAAAGTGCCGATCTTGAGATCCGGCTCGATTTCCAGTGGCGTGCCAGCGTAGAAGCGAATGCCTTCCTCTCCGGTCACCAACGGGTGACTGGCGAAGTTGCGATCAAGCAGCGTGTCCTCGACAAGAAAAAAATCGCTTTGAGCCAGCGCGGCTTCGCAAAACGATCCATCGCCCGGCATCGTGTCGATTTC
Organism: Paraburkholderia lycopersici; assembly: GCF_900096975.1. Lineage (GTDB taxonomy): Bacteria > Pseudomonadota > Gammaproteobacteria > Burkholderiales > Burkholderiaceae > Paraburkholderia > Paraburkholderia lycopersici. The sequence continues at coordinate 286,298 of NZ_FMYQ01000002.1, read as the reverse complement.
GATACCGACTTTTGCCTTGAACCATTGCGCGTCGCGCCCGCGCAGCGAAACGATGCAAACCGGTACGTCGAAGAATTTCCCGGCGCAGCGCACGATGCGGTCAAGGGGATCTTCAGACGAGCGTTTGCGCCCCTTCAACGAGTCCAGTTCTGCGAACCATTCGTCCTCGCCTTCCGCCCGGAATACGGGGGGGCTGAACCCAGCCGAAGGCGGGGACGAACTATCGCTATGGATTGCCATTACAGATCACCAGATTGCACGCGGACACAATCTGTCTTCAACGGCTGCGATTCGGGTTACTTAAGGGCAGTCTTTTTAATTAATGCAATTTAAACAGGCGTTCTCCTTATTGCGTTTTCGCTCTGGTGGCCGATCAAAGCCTGCTGCGATGGCCATTCGAACGCTGTGTCGTATCTTGTCTTATGAATTAATGGTGAATCCGCGATTGATTTTAACGTTTGCGATCCGGAATCAGGCTAATTTATTTATCTGTAAAACGTTTGCCATTCGAATTGATTTCTTTAAAGTAAAAATCCAGTTTCTGCCCCCTCTCCCATGACGTCACCGGACGACTCATCACATTCGTCCGGCTGCTCAGAATCCCAGGCTTTCGAGGAACTCGTCGAGCATCGCCTGATCCTCTGCCGCATCGCCCGCGTCGTCCCCGCCCTGCACGCCGGTCTGACGATCCGGAACATCCGCGTTCGCTGCCAGTGGCGCGGCGATGGCGGCGAATTGCGCGCGGCGTGCCGCAGGAATGTTCTCCTGCAGCACGTTCACGAGCTGCTGCTCGATGACGCGCATGATTTCCATGATCTTCCGGATCATCTGTCCCGTCAGGTCCTGAAAGTCCTGGGCCAGCGTGATTTCGAGCAGTTGCTCGCTGGCTGCGCCGGTCACGACGGGAATCCGCTGCAAGAGCGCGCGCGTGTCGTCCATTAGCGCTTCGACGTCTTTTTCCCCGAGCGGGGCGGCATACCACCGGGTCCAGCGCGCATCGAGGCTGCTCGCATCGAGCCTCAGCTGCTCCTGCATGGGCATGGCGATCTCGATTGCCGTCAATACCCGGTCCGCGGCCTGTCCGGTCATCTCCACGACGCACTCGAGGCGCTTGCGCGCGTCGGGCACGGCGGCGGCGACCTGCTCCACGTTCTTGTCCAGCCCCAGCTCGCGCAGCGAATCGTGCAACGTACGCGTCAGTTGCGCGATACGCGCGAGAATCCGCTCACTTGCAACGTCGACAGACCCGTTGCCTGGGCCAGCCGTATGGGGATCGATCATCTGGTTCATGTCGATTCAAGTTCCTGAAATAACGAGTTTTCTCTAACGCCTGCCGTCCTTGTCGGGCAGGCTGTTCATGTTGCCGGCTCGTCCATCAACGCCATGTCGGGGCTCAACATCAGCGATTCGATGTCGAGCAGGATCAGCATGCGGCCGTCCACGGTGCCGAGACCCGTGAGGTACTCGGTCGTGAGCGTGGCGCCGAACTCGGGCGCGGGCATGATCTGGTCCGTCTGCAGCGTGAGCACGTCCGAGACGCCGTCCACCACCATGCCGACCACGCGGTGCGCAATATTCAGGATGATGACGACCGTCTGCTGGCCGTACTCGACGCGGCCCAGATGGAACTTGATGCGCATGTCGACGATCGGCACGATGATGCCGCGCAGGTTGATGACGCCCTTGATGAAGTCGGGCGCGTTCGCGATGCGCGTCCCGCTGTCGTAACCACGTATCTCCTGCACCTTGAGGATGTCGATGCCGTACTCTTCCGCGCCGAGGGTGAAGACGAGAAATTCCTGCCCGCCTGCATCGGCCCCGGCCGCGCCTTGCATACCGGTGCCACGGATGGATTGGACTGCTGCCACGTTAGCCCCTGAACGATTGGGAAAGGGTTGAAAAAACGCACCCGGCGCCTCGCGGATCAGCCGGTTGCGGCGCACGCGCCTGGCTCGCGCCGCGCACGACGCGATCGCCACGCGCGCGTCCATCGGCGTCCTCGCGGCGCGCCTGGCGCGGCCCGGTCGCGAAGCTCACTTCGACCTGGTGACATGGCTTTCCTGATCGCCGTTGCATTGCTCGTCCGGCGGACGCGGCTCGCTGCGGCCACGTTCCATTTGCCGGCCCCCGTTCGCCGTTCCGCAGGCGGCGAGAGACGGCAACACAGGTTTCCGAAGGCCTTGAATGACCTCTTCCAGCGACCGGGCGAGTATATCGATGAGGTTCGGATCGCTGATGTATCGATCAGATCTGCATTCCGGCATGGTCACTCCCCGCTGACATGAATCCGTTCCTTGGCGTAACAGATCGCGCCCGTGAGTCGAGCCGGAAATGAGCTGCTACAGATACTTTTACGGAAGTCGCCCTGGTTGCTTGAGCGGCATTTTCACGGCGAGTGTGCCGCGAGGCCGCCCATGACGGGATGGCCGGATCTGCGCAGCCGTCACGGCATCCAGTTCGCAAGATGCGCCGCCAGTTCCGGCCCGAATGCCGCCCGGCACGACGCCAATGCGGCCCGGTAGCCTCCTGCTTCGAGCTGTTCGGCGATCAGCAGCATGCTGCCCAGCGGGCCGCCGCGCTCGGTGACGGCGGCTCTGATGGCCGGACCGACGGGCAACTCCGCGATGAACGTACTCGCATCGCCACCGTGCGAAACATGGGCCAGCGACAGCAAGCCGGCCAGATAGGCCGACTGGCAGAGGCCGCTGTCGCCGCCCGTCTCCTGCGCGATGAATTCCATGATCGCGGCTCGTTGCGTCACGAACTGCACCAGCGGATCGTTTTCCGCTGCGAGTCCGGAGGGACTGCCGTACAGGAGCAGGCAACACCAGCGCGTCAGTTGCCGGCTGCCGACGACAGAAAAAGCCTGCCGTATCGACGCAATCTTCCTGTTGCGCAGCGAAAGCAGGCTGCTGCTGTTCGCGAGCCGAAGCAACTGGACGACCAGCATTGGCGCTTCCTTCAGCGCCTGCTCGATCTCCGCCTCGCTTGCGTCTGCGGTCAACATGCGAAGCACCTTCAATATCGCGGCGAACGCGTACGATGGGCGCGATACCGGCGACGCCAGCGGCGTGGCGAAGAAGAATCCTTGAAACAGGTCGCAACCGGCCAGCATCGCGTTCGCATGGGCGTCGCGCTGATCGATCCTTTCCGCCAGTACCTGCTTTCCGGCCTGCCTGAACCGGGCCACGATCCCCGCCGCTTCGTCGGCGGGAATGCGGGGCCAGTCCAGCTTGACGACATCGACATAGGGCAGAAGCGCCTCGAGTGCCGGATCGAATCCCCGCACGCCGTCGAGCGCAAGGCGATAACCCATTGCGCGCAGCCGCTCGCATTGGCTGACAAGCTGCGGTGCCGGCAGGAATCCGGCCGCGACCTCGAGCACCACGCCGGAAAACGGCAACTCGCCGATCAGATCCTGCGGATGCGTAACATCGGCATAACTGACGAACGTATCCCCCAAGCCGATCAGTCGTTCCAGCTCCCCCGAACTGCGGACACGCTCCGCCCTCCCGGCCTGTTCGCGCAAGCGCCCGTGATCGTCGGCCACCTGTGCATCGTCGTCCCCAAGCAGTATCTCGTGCGCGACGACGGAACCGCTCCGGTCCAGAACCGGCTGACGGGCGACAAACAACCCGGTTATCCTCTGCACTCGCAATCCCCTTTATTCTGTAAGCCTGATCGATCGTCCATCTTTTTGTCTGTCAGGACGCAAGCGCTCATTGAAATACGGTCACAGCTTCGATCAGCCGCGCGGCCTGATGCTGCAATCGCCCGGAGACTTCCGCGCTCTGCTCGACGAGGGTCGCGTTCTGCTGCGTCATCTGCTCCAACCGGATGACTTCGCTGTTGACCTCGCCGATGCCGTCCGACTGCTCACGCGTGGCCGAGCTGATATCGCCGATCAGCGACGTGACGCTGGTGATCGAATCGACGATGCCGGTCATCGCCGTGCTCGCCTCGTCGATGAGGCGATTGCCGCCCTCTATCGTGGCGACGCTCTGCCCGATCAGCGCCGTGACCTCCTTCGCCGCGTTCGCACTGCGCTGGGCCAGTGCCCGGACTTCGCCGGCCACCACCGCGAAGCCGCGCCCCGATTCGCCCGCGCGGGCCGCCTCCACCGCCGCGTTGAGCGCGAGGATGTTGGTCTGGAACGCAATGCCGTCGATCACGTCGACGATTTCGCTGATCCGCCGGCTCGACACCGTGATGCCGTCCATGGTGGCCGTCACCTTGTCCATCATCTCGCAGCCATGGGCCGCCGCCGCGCTGGCCGCGACGGCGAGTTCGTTCGCGCGGCCGGCGGTCTGCGCGTTGTTCCTGACCGCCGCGGTGATCTGTTCGATGGACGCGGCGGTGTGTTCCAGGCTCGCCGCGGTCTCTTCGCTGCGCGAGCCGAGATCGATGCTGCCCTGGGCCATCTCCCGGCTGGTACTTCCCAGCCCGGGAATCTGCTCGCCGATGTCGTCCACGAGCGAACGCAGGTTCAGCCCGGACTGCTCGATCGCCCGCAGGATCATCCCGATCTCGTCGACGCGGTCCATGTGCAGATCTTCGTTGCGCTTGCCGGTCGCGATGTCGAGGGCCTGGCGAAGCACGCGCTCGACCGGATGCGATATTTGCATGTCGATCCATGCCACCAGCAGCAGCAAGATGGCCACCTCGATTCCCGAGACGGCGGCGAGGCTGACGCCTCGTAGCCCGAACGCATCGTTGCCGAGTATGCCGAGCGCGGCGGCAATCAGCGCGCCGCAGCGAATGCGCCAACGCACGCGCATCGTCTTCAGCGACGAGGCCCAGCGCATCCATCCGCTTCGCACCACCGTGCCACGATGGAACCCCAGATGGGTCGCCTTCCCGCTGCGAAAACGCCGATAGAGTTCGTCGGCCGCTTCGACCTCGTCGCGGCCGACCCATGTGCGGACCGACATGTAGCCGAGCAGCGTGCCGCGGTGATCGATGGGAGCCACGTGAGCGCGGACCCAGTAGTGATCGCCGTTCTTGCGCCGGTTTTTCACGAGCGCGGCCCACGACAATCCCGCCCGCAAGGTGGCCCACATGTCGGCGAACGCCTCGGGCGGCATGTCCGGATGGCGTACCACGTTGTGCGGCTGACCGATGAGTTCCTCCCGCTCAAACCCGCTTACCCGGACGAACGCCGCATTCGCATACGTGATGAGCCCATTGCAGTCGGTCACCGACATGAGCGTCGTGTCTTTCGGCAACTCATATTCGCGCCCGGTAACGGGCAAATTGTTACGCACAATCAATCCTTCTTTGCAACGTGACTGTTCTGCTTCATGTTCCAGATGCAACCCATCCTTCGCGGATGGATTGGCTGACTGGCGAGGGGGTGTTTGCGGCCGCAACTGGGTGTGACCGTGCCATTCCAGCCTGCGAGGCAAGGCCGGAACTGGCTGGGATCGATCTGCGGAATGTCATGAACGACCTGCCCCGTGGCGCGCGGGCCTTCCTCGCCTCGCCGAATGCGCCTGCCTTCCGGTCGCAAGGGACCAGAAACCGAGACCGATGCAGGCCGTCACCGCATTGGCCTTGCACTTCGTCAGCCAGCCTTGCATGGGCAACGCGTCTTCACGTCAACCTGTCGTTCTTGCGAACCACGCCCTGTCCCGCAAGCTGGGCGTGACTAACTTTTTATCGGCCTGTACCTGCGGTGTTTGAGGTGCTGATGCAAAAAATGTTGATGTGCGTCAAAAATATTGTGGGGACAGAATCGGCAAAAGTAATGCTCGATTCTCGAAAACTTGCTAGGGGAATGTAGTCGGCGAAACGCTGGCGGCCGGCTCCGCAGTTGCCATGCCGGACCGGAGCGTGCCAGTATCCGCGCCTCTGATGACAAAGCAAGGCAACCGAGCAATGCAACCTGGTAGAAGGATGGACCCCGATCTGCTTGGCAAGATCGTGCTGGCGCGTTTTCTCGAACTGTCCCTGCGCAGCTTCAGCCGGGCGGTGGCGACAGCCGACGCCGATATCGGCCGGCTGGGACTCGCCGCGTGGGTCGAGATCGGGCGGCTGTCCGGTTCGCATCTGGAGGACGCTCGACAGAACGGGCCTGCAAACCCGACGCTCGGCCGCATCGCAGACTCAAACGGCGTGCTGGTGCTGCGTTACGCCCGCGAGAGTTACATCCGTGAATACCGGCTCGACGAGGCGGCACTGGAGCACCGTGTACGGCGTGCGGCGCTTGCCCAGAATCAGTCCGCCCTGCTTGGGCGTCTGCGGCTCATCAACACGCGCAATCGCCTGACCGACGCGCTCGCCGGGGCGGCCATCGCAGCACAGGAGCATTATTTGCGCTCGGGGGCTCCGCTGACGCTGACGCCGCTGACACAAGGGCTCCTCTCCGCCCGTTTGCGTGCCGACCCGCAGTTGGCCGTGGTGGCCGACGAGGGTCGCGTTTCGCGCCTCGTCCGCCGGCTTTCCCTCACCACAGCCGACGGACGCATCGTTCCGTTTGCCACGCTCGCTCCGAAGCCGCGGCAGGTACACCGGCACATGGTCGAAAGCGTGATCCGCGAAGAAAAGAGCCGGATGCTGCGAGGCGATCTGCAGACGCCGCTGACCGACGACGCCATCGCACGCATTCTGGCGCAGGACTACGGCGTGCGAGTACTGCGCCGTTCGGTGGCAAGCATCCGCCGCGATCTCGCCATTCCAGATTCCCGAAACCGCCGTGCTCGCATGGGCTACGTGGCCGCAACGGAGGGGTTCTCCCCGCTGCTCCCGCTAACAGCTCAAACGCTGCGTGCCTGCGTACCGGACCAGCCGGGCGTCTACGAGATCCGCGCGAACGCGGAAGCAGCACAGCACGGCAGCAGTGGAAGCTGGACCGACAGTGGACTCGCGCGGGCGACCCCCACCGACGTGGTCTACATCGGGTCGAGTAGCGATCTGCGCCAGCGGCTCGGCCATCATCTGCGCGGCAGCAGCAACAATATGCCGCTGTTCCAGTGCATCGCCCGCGGCGCGGCCCGGGTGCGGTACTGCGTGGTGGAAGAAGCCTGGCGCGCGGCGGAGCGGATGCTCTATGAGGTTTTCTGCGTGACGTTCGGCGCTCCGCCCTCGTTTAACCGCATGAGTCCCTGACGGGGCCGGGTTTTCGCATCGGGAAGGACAACGATCACGTTCGGCCAGGCGGTCAGCAGAATACGCTGACCGCTTGCGCAAGCTGTGTCGCCTGCTGCTTCAGGTTTTCCGACGCCGCCGCGGTCTCCTCGACGAGCGCCGCGTTCTGCTGCGCGATTTCGTCGAGCTTCTCGATTGCCCCGTCGATCTGCGTCATCCCGATGCTCTGCTCGCTGATGGCCGCACTGATTTCGGCGATCAGCCCGGAAACCCGCTTCACCTGCTCCACGATCTCTTTCATGGTCTGGCCGGTTTCGTTGACCTGGCTGGACTGCGAATCGACCGTGCTGACGCTTTCGCCGATCAACTGCTTGATTTCGCCGGCCGCCGTGGCGCTGCGCTGCGCGAGGGCGCGAACCTCGCCCGCCACCACGGCGAACCCCCGCCCCTGGTCGCCGGCACGCGCGGCTTCGACCGCGGCGTTCAGCGCGAGGATGTTGGTCTGGAACGCAATGCCTTCGATCACGCCGATGATGTCGGTGATCCTGCGCGAACTCGACGTGACGTCGCCCATGGTGACCACCACTTCCTCGATGGCCTGCCCGCCCTTCGTTGCGGCGTCGCGGGTCTGCGCGGAGCTCAAGGCGGCCTCGCGGGCCGTTTCGGCGTTGCTCTGCGTGGCGGACGTGATCTCCGCCATCGCGCTCGCGGTCTGCTGCACGCTCGTCGCCGCCTGTTCGGTGCGGCGGCTCAGGTCGAGGTTTCCCTGGGCGATCTCGCGGCTGGCGGTACGGACGCCCGCCACCTGCCCGTTCACGTCCAGTGCCAGCCAGCGCAAGATCAGGCCCAGTTGGCCGACCACGCGATTGATCATGCCGATCTCGTCGACACGGTCGAGCGGCTTGACCTCGTATCTGTCGCCGGAGGCGACCTCGAGGGCTCCCTTAAGGACCCGTTCGAGCGGCGTCGCGATCTGCCTGCCGAAAAACACGGTGAGAGCGGCCATGCCGGCGAGGGCGAATCCGGCCGTCACGGCGGCGGGAATCGACGTCGGCCCGGCTATGACGAAGCCCGCGATCTGCCAGGCGGCGAACGCCGCCATCGCGAGGTGAAGTCTCGTCCGCACGCTCGCGGTCTTGAATAACGAGGTGATTTTCATCAGCCCCGAACGGACGATCAAGCCCTTGTGAAAGGACCGCTTACCGGCCCTGCCCTCCCGAAAGTCGCGATATAGCGCTTCCGCCGCGGCGATTTCCTCGCGCGACGGCCTCGTCCTGATCGACAGATATCCGGTCGTTTGTCCGCCGCGGACAATCGGAACGGCGTTGGCCGTCACCCAGTAGTGGTCGCCGCTCTTGTGCCGGTTCTTCACCACCGCGGACCACGGCTGGCCGTCCTTGAGGGTGCGCCACATGTCGGCGAACGCTTCGCCGGGCATGTCGGGATGGCGCACGATGTTATGCGGCTGACCTTGAAGCTCGTCGGCACTGAAGCCGCTGGCCTGCACGAAATCGACGTTGGCATAATTGATCCGGCCTTGCGCATCGGTTTTCGACATGAGCGTCGAGTTCGCGGGGAGTTCGCGCTCGCGCTGGGTGACCGGCTGATTGTTTCGCATCGTTGATCCTCGATTAGATACGCCGTGGGACAGAAAAACTCCCGTTCCGGAGCCGCGCAATTCCATCCAGAGGATTGCGATATATGAAAATTCATCGTGAACGGCTCGAATCCCACGGCTTGTTCGTTGTGTTCGTAATCCGGTGCCGCGTTATTCCTCGTTCCCGGCCCTGCGCCGCTCCTCGACTCGCTCCGCGGCCAGGTGGGCCAACAGCAGCACGTGCTCCATCTCCTCGAAGAACGCGTCCCCGGTTCCCGGATACCGGATCCTGACCAATGCGGCCAGGTTCCCATCGAGAACCTGTTCGCGCAGGCTTTCCAATTCCTCGTCCGTCCCAGCAAGCTTCGCCAGCAAACTGGCGAGGAGTACACGGTGAGCTGCAATTTTCAGCTCGAAGGTCTCGCGCAGATCTTCCATGTCATATCTCGAATCTGAGGTGCTCCGGCCGCGGTTGTCGGCCTCGCGGCCGTGCGCGCCCCGGTGCATTGCGGGCATTGCGCGGCGAAAGCCGCGGCAAGAGTGATTGGTCTGGTCGTGGTCGTCGGCTCCGGCGCAACACCGGTCGAGCCGACGCTCGACTGGCCGCGAACCTGAAATCGCCGCGCCGGTGTCCGGAGACAGTAGGGCTCGGCGACGGACGATCCTGCGCGCAACGTCGCTGTCCACTTCGGCGGCAACCCGGAATCGACCGGCAAGCTGACTGCCCGGGAACCCTGCTGACCGTTGCACGGCTACGGCTACGGCCGGCACGAAATGACGAAGTGCTACATGCGAGGCGCGCAGGGATTGCGCCGGCACCCGCTCCACAAGGGGAGGAGCATCGGACGCGACAAACGGGATCCCTGCAACAGCCCTCCCGCGACGGCATCATGCCAGCCAGCGGTCGGAACGGAGACGGTCCGCATCGAATGAAGCAGCCGCCGATGGCCGCAAAGTCAGGATGCTTGCTTGCTTGCTTGCTTGCGCAAGATATTTTCCATTCGTGTTCTCAACCAGTCATTTGTCTGGAGCCACCGTCGCCATGACCCTGACCAGTTTGTCGAGGATCAATCAAGGGTCGGTATCTTTTCTATCGGCACTCCCGCGCGTAACTCCAGTCGAAAATTCACGCATTCTTTGATCTGAATCAATATTTTGATCGAATAATGCTCGCCTTTTTCGTCGTGGATCATCCACCAAACAAATTAGCGATGGTAGTCAACCATGCATTGCGCTTTTTGACGAACACGGCAAGAGATCGATGTACGGGGTCGCCACAGACTGCGCACGACCCGGAAGACGTCACGCAAGGATGCCGCGCGGCCCGCGAAAGCGCCGTACGCCTTGCATCGAGCAATGGAGATGGAGTGCAGGGGGTTGCGGTCGTGGCATCGCGATGCCGACGCTCTTAAGGAACACGGTGCGCCGAGTCATCAGTGACACGCACAGACGAGAAACGTCGCGGCCATCACGATGAGGATAAAAAGCGTCATGTTGCGCGAGCAACGTGATTACCATCGCCGTCAATCGGCATGCCGAACCCTTAACGGTAGGGAGCAGGCGGAAGACGGCGTTGGCCAAAACCCCGCTTTCAGCAAGCTTGCTTGACTGCCTTGAGTTAGCGTCGCCGGCCTGTGCATTGCCGAGCCTTTAAAGCCACCGGCCACCCGGTGACGGGCCGTAGCGCTCACCAGCCAGTGCCTTCGGAAGACCGAGCCAGACAGCGTGGTCTCCAGAAACGCAAAAGCCCCGATTTTTCGGGGCTTTTTTTCGCTATTGACAGACTGTTCCGGACGACATCAAACGACTAATTTGGTGGAGGTAAGCGGGATCGAACCGCTGACCTCTTGCATGCCATGCAAGCGCTCTCCCAGCTGAGCTATACCCCCATGCAGAACGACCGCCATATGAATTGCCATTGCGGCGGATTCATTTTCACGGCTGCTGGTGCCCAAGGCGGGACTCGAACCCGCTCGGGAGCCCGGATTATAAGGCATGGAAATCAAAAGCTGGCAAAAAAACTGTCATTCCCATGTCCATCACGCGACAGGCGTTCTGGAAAAGGCAGATCGTGGAATTCAGCTATCCGCAATGGAGACTTCCGGGGGCGATCGGCACGCGCGTGCGCTCGCAGCCATTGGCTATGTCGTCCCGCTCGGTCTTGATCGGGATCCGCGCTTGCCCAACAACGACACGCCGAACTGGAACAGGCCGCCCGGTAAGTATCAGCCCATCATCTATCCCGACGCCACGGTGGGGCTCGTGCGCTTGGGGATACCTTCAAGCCGCCGCGCTCCTCCAGACTGCGACGACGACCTCTTTATGCGGCGACCTCTTTTCATGTGGTCACTGGCACGGCGACCAACGCCACCACTCCCCTGGTCGCGATAGTGTTGCCTTTCTCCCGCCCCGGTATCAGTGCCTGGATGCCGCCATCCTCAATTGCCAGATCCACAAATTGTCGTCGGCACCGCATGCATAATATGCTTCTTGCGTCCGGATAAGCGCTCAATGAAGATTTGCCTGAACATGATTGTCAAGAACGAGGCGCCAGTCATCGGGCGATGCCTCGCCAGTCTCAAGAGCTGGATTGACTATTGGGTCATCGTGGATACGGGGTCGAGCGACGGCACCCAGGCGCTTATCCGTGAATGCATGGCGGACGTCCCCGGCGAATTGCACGAGCGACCGTGGCGTGATTTCGCGCACAATCGCAATGAGGCCATGGCGCTTGCAAAGCCACATGGCGAATATCTTCTTTTCATCGATGCCGACGAGGTGCTGGAGCTGCCACAAGGCTACTCATGGGCCGCCCTGAGTGCTGATGGCTATCGGTTCCGTTGCAGGCTTGTTGAATGGACCTATCAGCGTAACGCACTTGTTGCTTCGAAGCAGCCCTGGCGTTGGGAAGGCGTCTTGCACGAATACCTGACCCAGGACCGTGACCATGCGTGGGTGGATTTGCCGGACGCCACGATCGTGGTTTCCCGAGATGGGGCTCGCGCGCGCGATACGCATACCTACGAGCGTGACATTGAAGTTCTGGAGCGCGCTGTCCGCGACGAGCCAGCAAACGCGCGTTATCGTTTCTACCTTGCCCAGAGCTATCGCGACGCCGGTCGAATTACGGACAGCGTCCGTACATACCGCGAACGGCACGCAATGGGTGGCTGGGACGAAGAATGTTGGTACAGCCTCTACCAGGCGGCCTCGCTGACCGATGCACTGGGCGCACCGCGAAACGAAGTGGTCGACGCATATTTGAGCGCCTTTCAGGCCCGCCCGACGCGTGCCGAACCCCTGCACGACCTCGCTCGCTACCACCGCTTGCGCGGTGAATTTGCCTTAGCGCATCTGTTCGCAGCCCGGGCGGCGTCACTGACGCGCCCTCAAGACACCCTCTTCGTTGACGAATCGATTTACCGCTGGAAGGCTCTGGACGAACTGTCCGTAAGCGCGTGGTATGCAGGTGCGGTAGATGAAGGCCGGGCCGCACTGAAGCGCCTCCTCGTCGAGCGGCTTTACCCGCCCCAGGAAGCAGCACGCGTGGAGTCGAACAGGGCCTACTTCGGACTGTAGGCCGCTGTTGCTCAAATGCATCGGGTCATCAACCAGGAGATGGGTATACACCAGAGACGCAAATCATGTAGGTGAGGCCATTCGGCGTCACCGAAGAAAGATTTGGCAGACCGAACGTGGTGACGCCGTCCCCGCCATAGGTAGTGCCAAGTAGCGAGAACAACTGCGTGTAATCTGCAATCAGCAATAGCTGTCCGTTAGCCGGAAGCCCTGGACTATAGTGAGCCGCAGTCAACCATACCGTACCGAGCGTGCATTGCGCGCCGGTCGACGTTGAGGCGCTCCCGGGAGTTCCGAGCCCGGAAACTGTTCCGGCGGGACCCGTCGCTCCAGTGGCGCCTTGAGAACCGGTCGCTCCTGTGGGCCCCGTCACTCCTGTGGCCCCCGCCGCTCCTTGCGGTCCGGTGGCGCCGGTGCTTCCCGTCGCCCCCTGTGTTCCCTGCAACCCTGTCGCGCCGGTAGCACCCTGTGGTCCAGTCGCACCCGTCGAACCAGCAGACCCTGTCGCTCCGGTAGCACCCGTCGAACCAGCAGGTCCCGTCGCCCCGGTGGCGCCCTGTGGTCCAGTCGCACCCGTCGGACCAGCAGCCCCCGTCGCTCCCTGCACGCCTGCCCCTCCATTGCTTCCAGGAGTACCTTGCGCGCCCGTCGCGCCTTGTGGGCCAGTAGCTCCCGTGGCACCCGTTGCCCCAGTCGTGCCTTGCGGTCCGGTAGAGCCTGTTGCTCCAGTAGCTCCGGTCGCGCCCGTGGCGCCTGCGGGCCCCGTCGCACCCGTCGCCCCGACGGTGCCCACTACGAGCCGCTGCGCCAGAGCGCCAAGATTCGTCGAATTGTTAGAAAGTTGTGTCCGCAACAGCTCCAATGCATCGTCGTACACATTCCCCGAAGCCGGCTCAAACGACTGATTCATCAGATTCAGCGAACTGGTGTCGATGCCGATGCTTGCGAGCAGTTGTCGCGTACTGGCCAAAGCCGATGGAAGCTGCGAGCTCGCCGCACTTGCCGTTGCTGCCGAGAACGTATTAAAGAAGGCTTCCGTGTCAGTACTGCCAGCGAGAGCCGCCGTAACGAGTTCCGTAAACGGTGTAATGTCTGTCGTGCCAGGCCCCGTGACATAGGAATGCAGAATCTGCCCGGTAGACGTCGGCACTCTCATAACACACGGCAAGACAAGACCCGAAGTGCTAACCGACCACGCGCCGCCGGTCGACGTCGTCGCCGACGCGTCTCCGGAGGCGCATTTTAACGAAACCTCCGCATTCGCAATAGGCGCGCCAGTTGCGGCCACCCCGTTGATTGTTGCTGGCGCGATGCTACCCGACCCGCCCCCCGAACCGCCTCCACATCCGGCAAACAACGACGTGACGGCAATTGGAATCAAAACGGCTGAGATTTTCTTTTTCATTTCTTTTCCACAGTGGCATTGATTAATAAATGCTTAGGACACCAGAATCGTTCGCGCGCAATAAGCCTTCGAACCGACAACGCGGGAGCAATGGAGTACCGACTTCCTGAAATCACAGGCCACATCGCCCCGGAGCGCCGAAATTCCAGTCAGATACCCAACGGAGCGCCCCAACCTTTTTTAAATTTTGGGGCATAAGAGACTTGACGCACGTGACCATCGACCGCTTTTTGTACGCTCAATGCTGTGACGAATCACATCTTCCGCTTCACGTCGTGACATGCAATTGACACATACTCGCCCTGCATGCCTTCATTTAAACGGTAGACCGCCCCTCCGTTTCCACCCATGCATCCAGCCATCGAATAACCGAAATTCAAACTATGGTCGTCGAGGTCGAGGCCATCCGGCCACGCCGATGTGTCAATGACGCGGCAGTCCTGCTCGAGAAAATGCAGCATCTCGCCAGGTCGGTGAATCCAGCGCGGATCGAGGCGTGGATAGTCGAACCGGCAGTCCGCCCCGTTCCCACACGATCACCAGCCCGGCTAGCGTCGCGCTGAAGCGCTCGTAGTATGCCAGATTCACACCCTGCAGCGGCTCGAACATTTGCCGCGTACCGATCTGCGCGGCGGGCACGAACAGTGTCGTATACGTCGTGCGCCATTCTCCGGAGAATGCCCGTCGACGCTGAACACCGGCCGCGCGACACCTGCACTTTCGTCCACGGCAGGCCTAACGCGCATCCACTCCACCGTAAATGAAAAAAAAGCCGCGCAATAGCGGCCAAATAAAAAACCGCCCGGAGGCGGCTATCTGTGGTGATGCGGATTTTCAGACCGGCACGTCGTCTACCCAAACGATGCAGGCCTTGGCCGCCGTGCCAGGTAATCAACGGCGCCACGCAGCAGCCTGTGCGCGGGAGGGACGTAGTAGCGCTCCAGCAGCCAAACGGCCGCGCATAGCACCACGATAAACGCTAACCCAAGAGCTTCCGCAGATGTCCGCGTAAGGCTCGCCAAAGGAAGGCGGATGCGGATCAATTCGATCAAGGGCAAATGCAGGATATACACCCCATATGACAGCCGGCCGCCCAGTTTCAGAATAGTCCGCAGGACACCAGTCGGTTCGACACGCGCGCCGAGATAAATTGCGACTGGAGATGCAATAACCGTCACGGCGATCGCGGCAAACGCCGAAGCATGAGGTGCTGCCAGTGCAATCGCAGCGACAGCGAGAACTGCCGCTGCGATTGCGTTGCCTGGTACAGCATGTATCCGCACGTATCGCTGCGCGACGGTCCCGAGCGAGAACATCAGCGCGGCGCGTGCCCATCCTACCGGTATGGTCGCGCTGCTCCAGCCGGCATCAGCATCGCCCGTAATGGCGGCGTGCGCCACGACCGCAAACAACGAAATAGCCGTCAGCAGCCGCCAAACAAACGGTGACCGAAATGCGAATCGCGCGTAGACACCATTCACCAGCAACTCGGCGGAAAGCGACCAGGCCGGGGTATCTAACACAAATGCATCCCGCAAGCCTAACGTCGGCAAATAAAGAATCTCGGGCGAAAGAACGAAGGCAACAAGCGCCCCCGGAGCCGTGCCATGCCACGCCGCAAGAAATCGCGGAATTCCAGGCGCGAGCCCCAAGATATACAGCGGATAAAACCGGATCGCTCTGTTCAGCAAAAAGCGCCCCGGCGACAGTTCGCCATTGCGCAACTGCGCGCCGTAGGTTCGGGCGATCACGAAACCGCTCAGGCAAAAGAATAGATCGACGGCAAGGTAGGCATTGCCCGGATACGGAACCCACGGGAAGAGGTCCGGCGCATGATGTGCCACGACAAGAAAGCACGCCACCGCGCGTATTCCGTCCAGTGTCGCGAACCGCTCCACTCGATCCTGCATGTCTCAGCCCCGTATCTATCGATTATTGGAAGGCCGATCCGGCGCGGCCGAAGCGGCAATATACACTGCCTCCCTTAACCGCGCGCGCAATGGAAGCCGGTCAGCGCGACGCCCTGGTTGGCGGTACCCAGGCCGCCCCGGTTGTTTGCGTCAGCCCGCAGGCCGCACCGCGACAGAGCGCCAAGCACCGGCGCCGCCACGCTGTACTCCTGGACCCAAGTCTCTCCGTCGCTCGAAGTGGAAAACACAACGTTACCGCCCATACCCGTGTACATGACGTGCAGCCACACGGGAGCGCTCGGTGGGGAGCGCTGCAGTCCAGTTGCGTGCGCGAGCTAAAGCTGGAGATAGAACTCGACATGGCGTACGCCGTCGTCGTGTCGCCCGCGCCGCCGCCGCCATCAGACATACGGGCTGAGCAATGACAAGGAGCGGTCAGTGCGCGAGCGAAACCCACGATACGGAGCTGACTATCCTGTCGGCCGCCATACCGGCCTCGATGCTCGTCCATGCGCCCATGAGAAGCGCGCGGCGCTCGAACATCGTATCCAGTTGATATGCCACTGCCCTCTCTCAGCATGGCTGGTGCGCAAGTTGGCGCTCGCCAAGTCCGGGATCATGGCCTTTGGCCTCGACCCAATCGCGAAAGCACGCACGCCATCCATGCGGCACAGGCGTGCGGCCCGGGGTATCAGGCACAAGGCCCGTTTCCCGAAAGAACGTCTGCAGATCGACATCGGAAACCGGCCCAATATTGGTTACGTTCAGGATAACGTACCGATCGTGCGTTTGAATTTCGCATATCACACGCAGCAGGCTCACCACCCCGGGGACGAGCGGCACATCGTGTTCGCCCCGCCTTTCATTCGCTCTGCCGGGATCAGCCACGGCGCCCGATCAAAGATCAAGCTCATTCCACTCCATGCGGCGCGCCTCGGCCGGGCGAACCGCCGTGCGCAGCAGCACGAACGTGCACGCGCGCATAACCTCGTGCGGTTCGATGCGTGCAAGGCGCGCGCCTGGAACCGGATTACAAGCCACGTACTCCGGGTACGCAGCGGAAGCCCATTCCATGATCGCACCAGCACGCTGAAAGACATTATCCGCAACACGCGGGCGCCCGATCCAGGCAGACGCAAGCGCATCGGAAAAGTCGCGCGGCCTGAGGGTATCGACGCGACGTTCCAGCAGCGGCACGAGGTGCGCTTTTACGCTACGGAGCCAGCACCGCGCATTTCTGCCGTCGGCATGCTTCCACCATTCTTTGCCTTCTCGTGTGTTTTTCCCGGCGGGCTGCAAGAACGTGGGCACCTTCGCATCCCGCTCGATGACCATCTGCTCGCGTCTACGCTCCTGGAGGGGGTCGTGGCCGTCGCCGAGCTGGCGGCGCATCTCCAGCGCGCTCGAGCATCGCGCAACGACGTGGACGGGTACACCCCCAATCCCATTTCACAGCGCTTCCGCGTCGCAGGACTCACGTAGCGCAGCGCCCACTACCGACGATGGTAAGTGGGCCGGATCATCAGTCCGGGCACCTGACTATCGGTGAGCGGCCTGTCGCCGGGTTTCAGTTTGTGCAGCGCGCGGTCGGCAAGCATTGGCATAGGGTATTTCCCCAAGGACCTTGCCCCGCCATCTAGCCCACCAGCCGCCTGGCAGCAGTTGGATAGAAATGGCTCCAGTCGGGCCAATCATGTTGACAACCCATTGATCCTACAGTGAAATCAAGGAATGATTGTGGATCACACTGGATGAACCTGTACACCAATGGATCGCCAAATGGATTACAGTCCCGAAGCCATCCGCACGATCGCTCTGGTCGGCCATGCCGGCTGCGGCAAGACCTCGCTTGCCGAAGCGCTCCTGCACCAGGGCGGCGCGCTGCACGCGCCAGGCAGCGTCAGTCGCGGCACCGCCCTCTGCGATTTCGATCCCCTCGAACGCAAGTACCACCACTCCCTCAATTCCGCCGTTGCCCATTTCCACCATCAGGACACGCGCATCTACCTGCTCGACACGCCGGGCTATCCGGACTTCGCCGGCATGTCGATCAGCGCGCTGCCCGCGGTGGAAACGGCGGCCATCGTCGTCAACGCGCGCACCGGCATCGAGATGACGACCACCCGCATGATGGCGTACGCGCAGCAGCGCAAGCTCTGCCGGATGATCGTCGTGAACGGCATCGACGCGGAAAAGGTCGATTTGCCGGGACTGCTCGCGCAGATTCAGGAGACCTTCGGCAAGACGTGCCTGCCGATCAATCTGCCCGCACAGGGCGGGCGCGAAGTAGTGGACTGTTTCTTCAATCCCGCCGGCGAGGCCGACTTTCATTCCGTGGAAGCAGCGCACAATGCGCTCATCGATCAGGTGATCGAGCTCGATCCCGAGTTGATGGAGCTGTACCTCGAGCAAGGCCAGGCGATCCGCCCCGAGCAGTTGCACGAGCCCTTCGAACGTGCGTTACGCGAAGGGCATCTCGTGCCGGTGTGCTTCACGTCCACGACGACGGAGGCCGGCATTGCACAACTGCTCGACGTTTTCGTGCGGCTCTTGCCTAACGTGACCGAAGGCAATCCGCCGATGTTCTACCGCGAGGCCGAAGGCAAGGTCGAGCCCATGCGCGCCGAACCGGACGCCGCGAAGCACGTGCTCGCGCACGTCTTCAAGATCGTGATGGACCCGTATATCGGCAAGGTGGCCGTGTTTCGCATTCATCAGGGCACCGTCACGCGCGACAGCCAGCTCTATATCGGCACTGCGCGCCAGCCGTTCAAGGTGGCGCATCTGCTGATGCTGCAGGGCAAGGAACATACCGAGGTCCAGCGCGCGGGACCCGGCAACATCTGCGCGGTGGCGAAGGCCGACGACATCGGCTTCGATGCCGTGCTGCACGACGCGCCCGAAGACGGCAACATCCACCTCGCTCCCCCTGCGTTTCCCAATCCGATTTACGGCCTCGCGATCGAGCCGGCGCGGCCCGGCAACGAGCAGCGCGTGTGGGAAGTGCTGCAAAAGCTCGCAGCCGAAGACCCGTGCCTGCAAATCGAACATCCGGAGGGCACCAACGAGACCGTCGTGCGCGGGCTGGGCGAACTGCATTTGCGCTACATGCTCGAGCGGCTAACCGATCAGTACAAACTCGAAGTCGTGACGCGGCCGCCGACGATCGCGTGGCGCGAGACCATCGGCGGCAAGGCCGAGGGGCATTGCCGCCACAAGAAGCAAACGGGCGGCGCGGGCCAGTTCGGCGAAGTCATGCTGCGGGTGGAACCGTTGCCGCGCGGCGCCGGCTTCGAATTTGTGGACGCGGTGAAGGGCGGTGCGATTCCCTCGCAGTTCATGCCGGCCGTCGAAAAGGGCATCTTGCAGGTGGTCGACAACGGACCGCTCGCGGGCTTTCCAATGCAGGACGTGCGGGTGACGGTGTTCGACGGCAAGAGCCATCCGGTCGATTCGAAGGAAGTGGCGTTCGTTACTGCGGGGCGCAAGGCGTTTATCGACGCGGTGCTCAAGGCGCAGCCCATCGTGCTCGAACCCATCGTCGATATCGAGGTGATGACGCCCGAAGCGGCGATGGGCGACATCATCGGCGATCTCTCCGCGCGGCGCGGGCAGGTGCATGGGACGCGCACGATGGGCGGGCAGGCCATGGTCATTGCGGGGAAAGTGCCGCTTGCCGAATTGAACGACTACCAGTCCCGGCTGAATTCGCTTGCGGGCGGACATGGGAATTACAGCATTCAGTTAAGCCATTATGATCCGGTGCCGCCTGCGCATCAGGAGCGTTTGGCGGCGCAGCATAAGGGACGGGGAGAAAATGTCGAGTGAGGGGTTTTGGCGCCGCCATGTTGATCAGGAAAACGATCATTTCCTCAATGGCATCCGACCACAAATCCCGCACCCTGGCCCGCAGCCCCGGCCGCCCTCGCGAGTTCGACATGGAAACCGTCGTCGGCGGCGCCGTGCGCGTATTCCGCGAACGCGGCTACCACGCCACATCGGTGGGCGATCTCGGCGCCGCGACCGGCCTGACCGCGGGCAGCCTCTACAAAGCGTTCGGCGACAAGCGCGGCGTATTCCTCGCAGCATTCGATCATTACGTCAGCGTGCGCAATGACGACTTGCGGCACCGTCTTGGCAAACACACCAACGCACGCGAGAAGATCCGTGCCGTCCTGCACTTTTACGCCGAATCGTCCCATGGCGCCGAGGGACGGCGCGGATGTCTCGTCGTTTCGAGCGCAACGGCGCTCGCGACCTTCGACGACGAAATCGCCGCGCGCATCGAATCCACTATGCGGCACACCGAAGACATGCTGCGCGAACTGCTTCAGCAAGGGCAGAAAGACGGCTCGATCGCACCGGAAATCCACGTGCCGGCCATGGCGCGCAGCCTGCTGGCCTTGCTCCACGGCTTTTGTCTGATAGGCAAATCCGGGCGCACGCTGCGCCACATGCTGGCCACCGCCGATGAAGCGATGCGTCTGCTCGATTGAAATTCTTTTGTCTATTTTGGAAACGATTACTTCTAAAACTGGACTGCTTCCATTTTTTCACAGGAACATCATTTCATGAGCACGCCGTCCTGCACTGTCGACCGGGGTCCCGACCTGGTCCTCCCGAGCTTCGCGCATCATTTCGCGACCATTGAAGGCACGCGGCTTTACTACGTCCCGGGCGGAAAAGAAGAAGGCGAGACTGGCGTGACAATCGCCCACCGAAGTACGATCTGCCAGAGAAACAGCCGGCGCCAGTGAGCGAAGATCTGCTGAATTTTTTCGGCTACACCAGGCGTGAACGCCCCGCCTGTTCCGGTGTCCCGGCCGCATTCACCGCCGCTGAAAACACGTAGCCTTCGCTGCGCAGCGTCTTGATGTAGCGCGGCTCGCGCGCCTCGTCGCGCAGGCGCTGGCGCAGGCGGCTCACGAGCAGATCGATCGAGCGGTCGAACGCGTCGGCCTGGCGGCCTTGCGTAAGGTTCAGCAACTGGTCGCGCGTGAGCACGCGCTGCGGATAATCGAGAAAGACGCGCAAAAGCCGGTATTCCGCGCCGCTCAATGCCACGACCGTGCCTTCGGCGTCCAGCAGATGCCGCGCCGTCGTATCGAGCCGCCAGTCGCCGAACGCGAGCAGTTGAGCCGACTCGCTCACCTCCATGCCCGGCGGCAGCATGCGCGCGCGGCGCAGCACCGAGCGGATGCGCGCGAACAATTCGCGCACCGCGAAGGGCTTGGGCAAGTAGTCGTCGGCGCCCATTTCCAGGCCGACGATGCGGTCCGTCTCCTCGTTGCGCGCCGTGAGCATCACTACGGGCACCGCGCGGAACTTGCCCGCGCGCAGTTCGCGGCACAGCACGAGGCCGTCGTCGCCGGGCATCATGAGGTCGAGCACGATCAGATCGGGCACGCCGCTCTCCAGCACCGCGCGCATCTCGCGCCCGTTCGCGGCAAGCGACACGCGCATGCCATTCTTCTCGAGATAGATCCCGACCAGTTCACGAATGCCGCGATCGTCATCGACGATCAGGACATGATCTCTCTTTTCCATCATTGGCTCTTCCTCTCCTTGCGCGCGAGGCGTGAACGGGTCGCGTTGCAGCGGCCGGTCCGCTCGATGGCCGTACGGACTTCGAACTGTACCGCGCCGCACCGACAGCCCCCCTTCCAGATCGTCATGCACACATGCACATCGCGCTCTCCATGCGATCGATCTCGTGAACTGCTTCATGGCGCAAGCCGCGCCCGCCTCCGTGTCGCAATGTCCCGGCCACGCGGGCAGACACAATGCATTGCATTCGGCGCGTGAATTGCTGCGCGGCCTACAAGGCGGCACCGCGCTGCGCGATTCCGGACGACAATGTCCGCTGGCGCTCCGGCGCGCCACACGCCGACCTGAAACGGCCGGCGGCCGCCATATCGGCATTCTTCATGCCCGCTCGCGGCCGGAGCGCCGAGCACGAAACCGGCTCCAGGAGGTCCCCATGAAATGTCTGCGAATCTACGCCGACGCCGAGGGCGAATCTCATTTCGAGGACATGGATATCCCGCTCACGCCGCTCGAACTCTTTCCCAACATCCCGCCCATTTATCTTTCGACCTGGGAGCCGGCCAAATCGGTGCGCTTCGGCTGGGTGCCCGCAGGTCTCAAGGAGGCGGACTGGCACACCACGCCGGTTCGCCAGTTCGTGATCTGGATGACCGGCTGGGTCGAATTCGAAACGAGCGACGGCGACATGCGCCGCTGCGAGCCAGGCACGGTCGTGCTCTGCGAAGACACCGTAGGCAAAGGCCACCGCTCGCGGCACCCCGACGAAGGGCAGTTCAACGTGTTCATTCCGCTCGCTTCGTGAGCGTGCGAGGATCATGCGTCGTCCGCGCTCGCGAGCACGAGCCGTCCTTCCAGGCCGCCCTCGGGCCGGTTGTGCAGCGAGAGCCGGGCGCCCAT
Organism: Paraburkholderia lycopersici; assembly: GCF_900096975.1. Lineage (GTDB taxonomy): Bacteria > Pseudomonadota > Gammaproteobacteria > Burkholderiales > Burkholderiaceae > Paraburkholderia > Paraburkholderia lycopersici. The sequence continues at coordinate 264,277 of NZ_FMYQ01000002.1, read as the reverse complement.
GACCACGGCAAGCTGCCGCGAGATCGCGAGGCCCAGCCCCGTGCCCCCGGTCCCGCGATTGCGCGACGTTTCGAGCCGGTAGAACGGTTCGAACACCTTTTCGAGCGCTTCGTCGGGAATGCCGGGACCGCGGTCGAGCACCGAAATCGTGACGGCGTTGCCATGCGCCGACGCACTCACGTCGATCGCTGCCGAACCGCCGTATTTCAGCGCGTTGTCCACGAGATTGCCCACGATGCGGCGCAGCGCCTGCACGCGCGTGACGACCGCCACGTTCAGGCGGCGCTCGAAGGTCACGGGCGAGCCGGCATCGACGTAATCGCAGACGAGGCTGTCGAGCAGCGCGTCGAGGTCGACGCGCCGCGGCGTCTCGCCGGTGCCATGCAGCGTGCGCGCGTAGGCCACGCCTTCTTTCACGAGCTGTTCCATCTCCCGAAGGTCCTGCGTGAGCCTGCCGGCCTGCGCTTCGTCGTCCATCTGGTCGACGCGCAGCCGCATGCGCGTGATCGGCGTTTGCAGGTCGTGCGAGATGGCCGAGAGGATCTGGATGCGCTCGGCCACGTGCGCCGAAATGCGCTGCTGCATGGCGTTGAACGCCCGAGCCGCCCGCGCCACTTCGGAGGGACCGTCTTCTTCGAGGCGCTCCGCCTTCAGGTCGGGCCCGAGCGCGTCGGCCACGCGCGCGAGCTCATGCAGGGGCCGCGTCGCGATGCGCACCGCGAACCAGCAGCATGCCGCCAGCACCGCGAGCTGTGCGGCCAGCACGGCCGGCAGCCAGCCCGACAAGGGCAGCGCGGAAGGCGGACGATAGTCGATGGTGAGCGGCGCGCCATCCGAGAGACGCAGGTGGATCTGCAGCCGTTCGCCGTCGCCGGGCACGGAATTGGCCGTGGGCGCGTACTGCGCGCCCACGCCGCTCGCGATGGCCGACGCCACGCGCTTCGAACGCCGCGCGCGGGGCGGCTCGCCGGGCGTGCCGGGACCGAGGATGAAGCTGTAGCTGCGCCGCGCGAGTTGCGGCAGCCACGCCTCGCGCCCGGCCGCGGGCAGATGGTCGAGCAGCGCCACGGACAGGGCGACTTCGCGCGAGATGTAGTCGGTCATCATGTTCGCGGTGGCGTCGTCGCGCTCGGTCATCGTGAGCATGAACGACAACACCTGCGCGAACGCGAGCCCGACGCAGAAAATCAGGGCAAGACGCGCGAACAGCGTGCGCGGCCAACGCAGCGCGCTCATTGCCGCACCGCCGAAGCGAGCGGGGCAAGGCAGCGGACCGCGAAACCGTCGGCGTGCATGAACAGCCTCCGTGTGCGGGGATGGTAGGGTTATACCGCAAGGCGCGCGCGCTTTTGTATTCCACTGTATCGGCGCAGGCTCGGGATACACAGCATTGCAGGGCCGTCCGCCCGCCGCCCGTCGCGGCCCGCTACGACGCAGCGTCGGCCCGCTCGCGCATGGCCTGCGCCTCCCGGCTGCATGGAGCTGGGATTCCCGACGGCTCCGCCACCGAAAAGACCGAAGCGATCCGCGTGATCGGCACGGCGTTCGAGCGCGGCGTCACGTTCTTCGACACCGCCGAAGTCCGCCGATGTCCATGGGCCCTTCGTCAACGAAGAACTCGTCGGCAAAGCGCTCGCGCCGTTTCGCGACCAGGCGGTGATCGCCATGAAGCTCGGCTTCCGCGGCGGCGACTCGAAAAAACCCATGGACATCCAGCCCGAGCGCCTCCGCGCCGTGGCCGAAGCTTTGCTTGAGCGCCTGAAGACCGACGGCACGATCTTTTCTACCAGCACCGCGTCGATCCGAACGTGCCCATGGAAGACGTGGCGGGGACGGTCAAGCAGTTGATCCGCGAAGGCAAGGCCAAGCATTTCGACCATTCCCAAGCCGGCGAGCAGTCCGTCCCCTTCGCCGCGCCCGCGCCGTACACCCCAGGACCGCGCTGCAAAGCGAGTATTCGCTCCGATAGGGCGAACCCGAACAAAAGATCATGCCGGCTCTCGAGGCACTGGGCATTGGCTTCGTACCGTTCAGCCCGCGGGGCAAGGGCTTTTACCTGGCATGACGAAGCTTTTGGGCCCGACGAAAACCCCGGCGCGGCCTTGTCGAATCGACGCCCGGCGATCTCGCCGCCATCGAAGCGGTGCTCGAGCCGATCCAGAAAGCCGGCGCCCGCTATCCGGCGCAATGGCAGCAGTGCGCGGATCGCTAAAGCGCGGGTCGCGGTGGTCGCGGCCACCCGCGGTATATCCGAACGACGCAAGGCGAGCGCAGCACCACGAATGCCGCCGCCGGTAATCTTTGCAATTCACGGGCCATAAAAAAACCGCTCCACAGCGGAGAAAATCCTCCCAGGTGGCATAGTCGGTTCACTCGAATTAAAATCCATCCGGACAATTAATACCCGACCCGAAATAATTCAGAAAAATTATAAAAGGGCGGCATTATGGATGCGAAAAATTTACGATACCGCCTTCAGTTCCCCTGAGAGCCGCCGTTATAGCCGGCAACAGCGTGTCCATTCCGTAATTGATGCGGCAAGCATTGCCGCAGCGCGTCGAGGTAATTAATACCTTGCTATTGGCGGAATTTCACTAAATTTCGGTAATTGCAACTCGCCGCAATTCGTGTGACATTTTGTTACGCCTGATTTTCACATGCCAGGGGGGAATATCGGTAATATCCGCCGCGCGTCTGACTTCAAGTAGTGACTTCGAAATCTTAGCCTGCAAATATTGCGCACGTCTCCCTCCCTTCCGGGATCCCGCGCAAGGCCGAAATCCCGACGGCGCAGCCGTAGCAAGGGCGCACCATTCGCCCGCGCGAAAGCGAAAGGACAGATACACAGTTCGCGTTGTCACGCGAACTGCGCGGCGCAATCCAGCGGGCGCATGGCCACGTCGAGCCGATGTGGCGCACCCGCCAGTTTCATTCTTCCGACTCCGGCCAGCACCTGAGCGCGCTTTTCTCGCGCGGTAGCCGGCTGGGCGTCGCTTTGCCTTTTCATTCGATGAAGCTCTTTTATCTTTTGTTGTCGTCGCTGGTGCTGGCGGCGTGCGGCGGCGGAGGCTCCGGAAGCCCCGCAACGGATACGTCGAACGCCAGTGCTTCGACCACCCCGCAAAACGCGGGCGGCGCGAATGCCGCGAGCGCAACGTCCGGCCAGCAAGGCACAGGCAGCGCGAATTCCACTGCCACTGCCGCTGCCGCTGGCGCCAACGCTTCAGGCTCGGATTCACCGGCGCTGACGCCGGGGACGATGAGCTGCGGCTCGCCCGCCACGTCGAGCGCCGGCTCAAGCGGAACGCTCGTCTCCGCCGATACGCCGACTGCGCAAAGCGGCCGCATCTTCGCCTCGGGCACGCCGTTTCCCGTCGCGTTCACGACCAATGCGCCCGCGTCCGACACGCTGATCTGGTCGATCACCGACCAGGTCGGCAAAGTGGCCGCAAGCGGCAGCCTGCCCGTGACGGCGGGCCCCGTGACGACCACGTTCACCTGCACCTCCACGCTCGCGGGTTATTTCGCCGTGTCCGCAACGCTCGCCACCGCCGGCGGGCAGATCTCATCCGCCGGGACGCGGCCCGCCGGCAACGCCACGTTCGGCGTGCTGCCCAATCTCGCGGGCGTCGTGCCCGCCGTCGCCTATGCACATCAGGATCAGCATCGCTTCGGCATGCAGGGCGAGGACGACAACGGTTCCGTGCTCTCCGCGCTCGGCATCTCGTGGACGTTCGACCATCGCGAGCTCTATAACATGGAGCCCAGCGGCCGCAATACCTTCAATCCCTCTGCCGACAATCTCGACCCGTTCTACAAGACGGGCGACGTGATGCGCCTCGTGCGTCTGGACGGCATTCCTGCCTGGGCAAGCCCGACAGGTATATTCGAAGACGAAGCGCTGCCGCCCACCGATCTCTCGTACTATCAAGACTACATGAGCCGGATCGGCACGGAATCGAACATCATTCGCACGACTTATTTTCCAAAGCAGGCGGCCAACTACTACCAGCTCACCTGGGAACCGGACGCGCAATGGCAGGGCACGAACGCGCAATTCGTGCAGCTCTACCAGACCGTGTATCAAGGCATTCACTCGACCGATCCGCACGCGGTGGTGATGGGCCCGACCGACACGGCGCCGTCCGGCACCGCCGAGCAGCTCCGGACGCTCGCGCCGCTCGGCTACGCACAGGTCATCGACGGCGTGACGACGCACGGCTATTACGACATCAACGGCACCTCGCCTTCCTATGCGCCGGAACGTCTCGCAAGCGACCCTTCCACGCTGTCCGGCTCGCTGATGGGCCAGATGCGCGCGTTGCGCAGCGAAATGGCGGCCGACTACAAGCCGGGCATGAAGCTGTTCAATACCGAGGTGGGCATCAGCTATGACAATGGCGCGTCGTACGGCCCGAACTATCCGGGCGCCAACATCCTGTACGCACAGGGCGCACTGGTGGCGCGCAGCCACGTGATCGTTCTCGGCGAAGGTGCCGATCAGACCTGGGTGTTCTATGGCGCGGACTTCCCCGACAAGGTGGGCTATGGCACGTTCTTCGACCTGAGCGACGCACAGGGGCAATACGGTGCCCAGAACATCAGCCCCAAGCCGGCGGCGATGGCCGTGGCGGCGATGACGCGCATTCTCGACGGCACCAACACGCTCGGCCCCGTGAAGGGAACACCCGCGGGCGTCTATGCCTATGCGTTTCAGCAGTTGAACAACGGCGCGGTCATCACGGCCCTCTGGACCCACAACAACAGTGTGTGGAGCGCGAGTACCGGCTACAGCTCGACTTATAGCGTGCTGTACCATCTCGCGGTCGATGCGCCCGGCACGAGCGGCACCGTGACCGTGATCGACGAGATGGGCAATCCTTCGACGATGCAGTACACCAACGGCAGCCTGGCATTGAGCCTGACCGAGTCGCCGGTGTACGTGATCTCGCAGAACGCGTCGGTGGCCAGCGCCAACTCGACCGTTCCGACCGGCTACGTAGCCAACTGACCGGCCGCGAGACCGGTCCATGAGGCGCCCTGGCGGCGGACGTTGTTCCGCCGCCAGGGCGCCTCGCTCGTTTACCGCCGCTACCGGATCGCGTGGTCCAGATGCAAACGGTGCCAGCACCGATCGATCAGGCAAGCAGTCCCGGCAATACGTTTGACACGGACGATCGCCGTCGGGCTCGGGGGCCCGGGCTCACGCGTCCCTGTCTTCGCCCTGCGAATCCCGCGCCGCGATCTTCAACTGGCGCAGCTTGTGATAGAGCGTCTTTCTCGGCATGCCGAGCTCGGTGCTCGCATCGGCGACGCTGCCGTGATGGCGCCGCAACGTGTTCTCGATCAGCATCCGCTCGAAGTACGCCAGTTGCTCCGCAAGCGTGTCGCCCTTCGTCGCGGCGGCGCCACCGGAAAGCAGGCTCTCTCCCGTCAGCCCGAGCACGAAGCGATCGGCCACGTTCTGCAGCTCGCGCACGTTACCGGGCCAGGCGTGGGTCATCAGTTCGGATACCTGCGCAGCGGTTACGACCGGCGCGGGCGTGGCGAAGCGGCGCGCGGCCGCGAGCACGAAGTGCTCGAACAGCAAGGGCACGTCCTCGCGGCGTTCGCGCAGCGGCGGCAATTCGATCTGCGCGACGTTGAGCCGGTACAGCAGATCGGCGCGAAACCCGCCGCCCGCGGCCACCTCGGCGAGGTCGGCCTTCGAAGCGGCGACGATCCGGCAATCGACGGGAATCAGCTCGTTCGCGCCAAGCCGCTCGACCACGCGCTCCTGCAACACGCGCAGCATCTTGATCTGCAGCGGCATCGACATGGTCTCGATCTCGTCGAGGAAGAGCGTGCCGCCATTCGCCCACTCGATCTTGCCGACGCGCTTCTTGATCGCGCCCGTGAACGCGCCCGCCTCGTGGCCGAACAGCTCGCTCTCGAACACCTGCTCGGGCAAACCACCGCAGTTCAGCGCCACGAAATGCGCATCGCGCCGCGCGCTGAAGTCGTGCAGGCTGCGCGCGATGAGCTCCTTGCCGGTGCCCGTTTCGCCGGTGATGAGCACCGACACGGACGTATCCGCGAGCCGCAGAATCTTCTTGCGGACTTCCGCCATCGCGGGCGACTTGCCGAGCACCAACGCCTCGATTCCCTGCCAGTTATGCAGCGACGCGCGCAACCCCTCGACTTCGAGCGTGAGCCGCCGCTTCTCGACGGCGCGGGCCACGCGGCCGGCGATCACATCGGAAGAGAACGGCTTCTCGATGAAATCGTATGCGCCCACGCGCATCGCGCTCACCGCCGTCGAAATATCGGCGTGCCCGCTGATCAGCAGCACGGGAATCTGCGGATCGACCGACATCACGTGGTCGAGCAGTTGCAACCCGTCGATGCCGGGCATCCGCACGTCCGACACGATCACGACGGGCGCGCCGGGCGCGACGTCCGCGTACGCGTCCGCTGCCGACGCGTACGCGCTCACGGGAAACCCTGCCAGCGCAACGGCCTGCTCCACTCCGATGCGAACATTTTCGTCATCCTCAACAATCAGTACCCGAATCCCATCTTCCATGTTCTGTCCTTTGCGGCCCGGCCGCCGCGAATTCGATCGTGAAGCGCGCCCCGCCTTCTTCACGGTTTGCCGCCGCTATTTTCGCGCCGAAGCCTTCGACGATGCGCGACGTGATCGCGAGCCCCAGCCCCAGGCCTTGCCCGCGCGGTTTCGTCGTGACGAACGGCTCGAACAGGTGCACGAGCACCTCGGGCGCGATGCCGGGGCCGCTGTCGTCGATCGTGAAGCGCACGCGGCCTTGCGTATCGGGCTCGCTCGCCGCCATCGCGATGACGCGCGTGTTCGCGTCGCGCACGGCGTCGAGCGCGTTGCCGAGCAGATTGACGATCACCTGCTGCAGCTGGCTCGACTCCGCGTAGACGGTCGTGCCGGGCGCGATCCGCACGTCGAGCCGCACCGCTTCGTCGCGGATCCGCGCGTCGTAGATTAGCCGCGCGTGCGCGACCGCCTCGCCCAGCGACACCGCCACGCGCTCCACCGCCGGCTTGCGCGCGAAAGCCTTCAGTTCGCTCGTCAGCGCCGCCATGCTGTCCACGAGGCGTCCAACGCGTTCCAGATTGGCCATGGCCTGTGCGGGCTGATTGCGCTCGAAATACGTGCGTGCGTTGTCGCACAGCGTGCGGATCGCGACGAGCGGCTGGTTCAGCTCGTGCGTGAGACCGGCCGCCATCTGGCCGATCACCGCGAGCTTGCCCGCGTGCACGACTTCCTGCTGCGTAGCGCGCAGGCGCTGCTCGGTGCGCTCGCGCTCGGCGATCTCGCGCTGCATCTGCGCATTCGCGTGCGTGAGCGCTGCGGTGCGCTGCGCGACGGTCGTCTCCAGCCGATCGTTCGCGCGGCGCAGCGCTTCCTGCGCCTTGAGCTTCTCCGCAATCGCACGGCGGCGCTGGACCGCATACAGCGCGTAGAGCGCGGCGATCAGGAACACGCCCGTCACGAACGCGAATGCGATGCGCTGCTGCCGCCGCGCGCCGGCGGTATCGAGCAGGACCATGATCGTGTCGTGCCCCTGGGGCGCCGGCTGCGACATCACGAGAAAGCGGGTCGTGCGGCCCGCTCGGCGCAGGTCGGGAAAAATGCCGATCCACGCGGCCTCGTTCCAGTCGCCGGCCCGCCGATAACGCAACGCCTCGACGATGCGCCCCGCGTACTGGCGCGACGCCTGAATGTCGCGCTGCTGCTGCGCGGTCATTGCGCGCATGGCCGCGAATTTCCATTCGGGTTCGGTCGAAATCACGATCACGCCGTTGCCGTCCACGACGATCGCCGCCTCGCCAGGCGTGCGCCACGCCGATTCGAGCGCATCGACGCTGACTTTCACCGCCACCGCGCCGAGCGCCGTGCCCTTCGCGCCATGCACCGCGTTCGCAAAGTACAGGCCGGGAATGCCGGTGTTCGTGCCGATGCCGAAGAAACGGCCCCGGCCCCGCGCGAGCGCGTCCTTGAAGTACGGCCGATACGACACGTTGGTGCCGACGAAACTCCCCGGCTGATTCCAGTTGCTCGCGGCGATCACCGACCCATGCGCGTCGATCACGTCGACGGCGCCGCTGCCCACGTCACGGTTGACCGCTTCGAGGTAGGCGTTGACCGCAGGCAGCATGCCGCGCGCTTCGTCCGGCGACGCTTCGAGCAACGCACGCACACTGTCCTGCCTCGCGACGAGCGCGGGCACCATTTCGAAGCGCCCCAGTTCGCTCTTCAGGCTCGCGGCGTAAAGTTCGAGCCGATGCGCGCCGAGGCCGGCGAGCGCATCGATCGCGCGGATCCACGCGAACTCGACCGCGGCGGCGGCCGTGCCGACGTAGAGCACGGCCGCCGCCGCCCATCCCCACCACGGAATGCCCTTGTAGCGCATGTGCACGTTTGCCCTCGTCGATGGGCCGCCAACGGGCGGCGCAATGCGCGGATGCCCCGCGCCGGCGCCGCCATCGCGAGCGTGCGTGCCGTCATGCGTCATGCGCCGAAATGCGCAAGCATGACGAGCGTGACCGTCACGACGATCGCGCCGCCAATGCGCGTTGCGATCTGCGCGAACGGCATCAGTTGCATGCGGTTCGCAGCGGTCAGGATCGCGACGTCGCCGGTGCCGCCCTGGCCGCTGTGGCACGCGTTCACGATTGCGGTGTCGACAGGGTACATCTTCATCAGGCGGCCGACCACGAAGCCTGTCCCCATCAGCGTCACGACGGTCGCGGCGATCGTCACGACATTGACGAGCGTGAACGCCGCCATAAGCTTGTCCCACGGCGTCATCGCCACGCCAATGGCGAACAGCAGCGGGTAGGTGACCGCGGTCGAGAAGAACTTGTAGACCACGAACGCGCCTTCCTGCAGCGGCGGCGATACCGCGCGCGCGAGCTTCACGAGCACGGCGAGGAACAGCATCGCAACCGGTGCGGGCAACCCGAACAGCTTGTTCGCCATCAGGCCGATGAGGTACAGCGTGATCGCCGTGATGCCCGCTGCGGCGATGTGGCCCACATCGACCTGCCCGCCGATTACCTCGCTCGACGGCGCCATCTCGTCGGCCTCGCCCACTTGCAGGCGGCCATTCCCGGTCAAATGCGGGAAGCGCTTGCCCAGCATGTCGAGCATGCCGGAAAGGACGATTGCGATAAGGCTGCCGAGCATGACGGGCGGCAATACCTGCGCGAACAGATCGCCCTGCGCGACGTGCATGATTTCCGAATAGCCGACGGAGAGCGGGATCGCACCTTCGCCCACGCCGCCCGCCATGATCGGCACGACGATATAGAGCAGCGTATGTTTGACGCCAAGACCGAGCGCCGCGCCGACGGTGGTGCCCACGACGGTCGCGGCCAGCGTGCCGGCGGCGAGCGGAATGAAGATCTTGAGGAAGCCCTGGATCAGCACGCGCCGGTCCATGCTCAAAATGCTGCCGACGATGATCGACGCAATGAAGAGATACAGGAAATTCGTCTGCTTCGTGAACTCGACCGTGAGGTGCAGCACGGGTCCCGGCAGCACGCGATAGTAGGTGAGCGCCGAAGGCACGAAAGTCGCGAGGATCGCGGCCGCGCCGACGTTGCGCAGGAGCGGCAGGCGCTTGCCGAGTTCGGCGCACGTGAAGCCGCAGAACGCGAGCACGGCGATCGCCATCGAGATCTCGCCGGGCACCTTGCCGGTAACCGCGAAGCCGGCGATGAGCGCGAAGAGGATCACATAGACGGGCAGCGGAATGATGCCAATGCGGATTTCCATCAGCTTCCACCAGCCTTCGGGCCAGAAGCGGGTTCGGGTGGCGGCGGACGGCTCGGGGATCGTCTGCGATGAGACGGGGGCGGTTGCGGGTACGCTGTTGTGCACGGGATGTCTCCTTCGTTTTCGCGACCGGCTGCGTCGCGTCTCCGGTGCTTGTTTAAAAATGATGGCAGCCGGATGGCCGCTGGGCGTCTGTAAAGCAGCAGCCGTGCCAGCACGCGGACACGAAGCGAAGTCTCGCTCAAGCCATTGATTTTCTGGCGTTTCGCCGTGGCGCCCTCAATCTGGCCACCCTTCGCCGCGCCGGAATTTCAGAATCGGCCCGAGCCGCAGGCTGAATTCTCGGCCTGCCGTAGGCATGACCGGCGCCGCCGCGATAGCTTCATGCGGCCAATCAGCACAGAGCCGGAGCCCGTGTGTGCGCGCACTTTCAAGCATTTGATTATTCGGCGTTTTTAGCATGCCGCTCGTGGCACCGAATGATGCCCGCAGGCTTTGCATTCGACTTCCCGGCGCTCTATGATGGCTAAAACATTCATCATCAGTGAATTTTATACGGTGAGCACGAACGCCGCCTGGTGTCCTCGGCGCCGCCGGTACGAAGCGCCATCCGCATATTGTTTGCTGTCCTATCGTTTTCCATGAACACCGCCCGCATAAAGCCCGACGACACGAACGAAGAGCGCGAGATCCGCGAAGCGCTGCGCAGCGTGATCGACCCCGAAGTGGGCGTCAACATTGTCGATCTGGGCCTCGTCTATGGCATCGCCCGCCGCGCCGACGGACTGAAGATCGACATCACCATGACCTCGCCGGCCTGCCCGATGAGTCAGATGGTGATCGACGAGGTACGGGCCGTGGCTGAGGAAATGGTCTCGGACGACACGACAGTCGAAGTCGAACTCGTATGGGATCCAGCCTGGGCGCCTGCCATGATGAGCGAGCCGGCACGCCAGGTTCTCGGATGGGAACCGGACTGATCACGCAGAATGCCGTCATCTTCGCGACAGCCGGGCCACGTACCATGAACCTCTCCCGATCATTGCGCCATCTTGTCAGGCTCGCTGCCGCGCTGACCATCGTCCTCGTGCTTGTCTGCGCCGTTATGGCCGGCCTCGCCCGCTTGGGCGTGCGAGTGCCCACGCACATGATGACGAGCGTCGCCTGGCATGGCGTGCTCATGGCCCCCGTTTTCTTCGGATCCCTAATCAGCATGGAGCGCGCAGTCGCGCTGCAAAGGCGCGTTTACCTGCTGGCCCCCGCCAGCGCGATTGCGGCAGGTATCGTGCTGCTAGCCAGTGCGTCGCCTGTCATCGCGCAATCGCTGCTCCTCTTTGCGGCCAGCGTCGCGCTAGTCGGGAGCCTGCAGGTCATTCGCAGGCAAGCCGCCCTTCATCTGGCCGTGCTCGCGCTCGCAGTGCTCTGCTGGTGGTTCGGCAATCTGGTCTGGACGATTACGAACGACGTGTCGGCTTGCTTGCTGTGCTGGCTCTCGTTCCTCGTGCTGACGATCGCAGCCGAACGGCTCGAACTCACGCGAATGCTGCGGTTGCCGCGTTACGCCCGGCATGCCTTTTTCGTGCCGGTCGCCTTGATGGTCGCGAGCCTGCCCTGGGCGCTATGGCAGCCGGACGCAGGCGCACGCCTGTTCGCGGTCGGCCTCGTTCTGCTCGCCGCGTGGCTGGCCAGATTCGACATTGCGCGCCATACGGTGCGGCAACACGCGCTCACGCGGTTTATCGCCGTGTGTCTGCTCAGCGGCTATGGATGGCTCGCACTGAGCGGCATCCTTGGTCTTGCCGGCGCGCTGACGCCCGGTCGCCCGTGGCATGACGCGGCGCTTCACGCGCTTACGCTCGGCTTCGTGTTTTCCATGGTGTTCGGGCATGCGCCGATCATCGTGCCCGCGCTCACGCGACTGCCCGTGAAATACCATCCTCTCTTCTATGTGCCTCTCGTTGCGCTCCACGTTGGGCTCGCCATGCGGGTGACGGGCGACCTCGCCGCGGCATTCTGGCTGCGGCAGGCCGGGGGCATGACGAGCGCAGTGGCACTGGCGGTCTTCGCGACGACGCTGATTACGGCCGTGCTCGCTGCACGCCGGCGGCGCGCTCGACCTGGTGGCAGCGGGCGTATGCCGAATCCGACGCATTCGCCGTGAGGAAGGGCGATCGGTAAGCCGTGTTCCCTTCCAACACCACGATTGCTACGCGCAGCGCGCATTGCCCGACTGGACCATGCATACGACTTAGACACAAAGCAATCGGGCCTTCTCGACAAGGCACATTCAGTCATTTAGCTATTCTTATAAATAAAAGCGCCACGCGATCCGGACATGCAAGCGGTAAATATTCCCGCGATCGAATCGTCATGGAGCATTGCGCATCACGCTTATGTGCGGTAGGTAACAACGGCGATTGACGCGCTGTTGGAAATCACCCATATTTTCTTCGAAGCTTTATCCAGGCGGCTGCGCTCGGTCCAGCCCGCCGCTTTCCTGCGCATGCAGATCGTGGGTTCCGCGACGCTTCGCCGATCGCTTCAACGACGATTCTGAGCATGCCGAAATGGCATCGCCATAACGGTGGGACGACATCATGTCCGCTCAGATTACTCGCGACCAGAGTATCCCTATACCGTGCAAGCGCTGTGGCGGATTGCTCTACCAGTACGCCGACCTCTGCCCTTATTGCGGCGCGGATCATCCGCTCGGCGCGGTTGCGCGCACAGGCCCGAAAGCCACGTTCAGAGCGCTCGGCTCCACGGCGGCCGCGCCGCCTTCGCCCGCGGCTGCGAAGGTATCGCCGGCCGGCACGTCGACGTTCGACCATCGGTCGGTGAAGGCGGATTACCAGCACAACTATCAACTCGAGCATGGATGGCTGTTTTGGCGCACGGGACGGGGGACCTTCACGAAGGGCATCTTGCTAGTCTGTGTCCTTCTCGCGATCACGTATGCCGCATATCTTCTGCCAGGCCAAATCCGCAGGCAGGAGAGTGCAATCGACGAGCAAAGCACCCACTCGTCGGGCGGTTCGGTCTCGTTCTACACGGCTCGGCCGCAGCCAGACTTGACGCCCCAAAGTGCTGATACGGGGCCGCAATCCACCACGCCGAAACCATACGCGGTTCCCCACTTCAAGGACGTGGCCGACAGTCTGCGCGCCGCGCGGGCAAGCCTCGCCGGGAACAACTTGTCTGAAGCGAAGGCGGCGGGCAATGCCGCGCTCGCGCACGACGCCGAAAACGAGGACGCGCGCGAGATACAGCGCGACATCGCGGCGCATGAGCAACGGCGCGACAGCGCATTGCAGATCGCCGACCAATGTGCGAGGCAGAACGCCTGGGCCTGCGTGCAGCAACGGGCCTCCGAAGCGCTAGCGATCGATTCCAGCAGCCCGCATGCGCAATCGTTGATGGAGCGCGCCATCCTGGCGACGGCCTGGACGCCACGCGGTTCGCCGAATTCGCAGCGTGGCGGCGCGCAAGCGGCCGCTCCGGCGCCGCTGCCGAGCGCGACGAACACGACGAACGCACCAGCAAACGCCTACGCAAGCGCCCGGGCGGAGCCGGTGAACCCGCCCGCTACCGCCAGCACCCCCACCCCGGCCAGCAGCGGCAGCAATGTCGATGCAGAGGAGCGCGCGATCCTCCAGTTCGGGTGGAAGCACGCTTCACCGGCCGCCGCCACACATTGACAAGGATTCCATAACATATCCGAAGTCCGCCGTATATCACGTCCGAAGCGGGAGAGAGACCATGCTGAAAACAATGCTAGCGGGATTGACCGGACTGTTCGCCCTGCTTTTCGCGGCGCTCGCCGTCGCGGCTACGGCGGACGCGCACTACAGGATCGTGACGGGCCCGGAGCGCGGCACGTACATCCAGATCGGCCAGGACCTGTCGAAATGGGTTGCCCAGCCGGCAGGCATCGACCTCGAAGTGATTCCATCGAAGGGTTCGGCGGAAAACGTGCAGCGCATGCGCTTCGAGCCCGGCGTGAAGCTCGCGCTCGTCCAGTCGGATGTCTACCAGGCCTACGTCGATATGGCGAATTCCGGCAACGAGGACGCCGGCACGATGATTCGGCCGCTGCGGCTCATCATGCCGCTTTACGACGAGGAGATTTACTTCGTCGTCCGAAACGATTCGCCGATGAAGACGATCAATGAAATCAAGGGCAAGACGATCAGCGTCGGTCTGATCGGCAGCGGCACCGCGCAGTCGGCGACGACGCTGTACCGCCTGATGTTCGGCCAGCCGATTCCCGAGCAGAACGCGCAGCACCTGAGCAACGAAGACGCGCTCGCCGCTCTGATCGTAAAGAAGATCGACGTCGCGATCATCGTCGCCGGACAGCCCGCCAAGCTTTTTACCGACATGAATCCCGATCTTCTGCAGCAAATCCGCTTCCTGCGCGTCGACCCGAATGCTCCCGAAACCGCACGCGCGAGGCAAACCTACTTTCCCGCGACGATCCGCGTATCGAGCTACCCGAACTGGCTGAAGGAAGACGTGCCGACGTGGACGGTCAAGGCCTTTCTCGTCACCTATGACTACAATCTGCGTGATACGGTCGGCAACCTGAAACGCTTCGCCGATTCGCTCTGCGAGAACTTCGACAACCTGCAGGAGCACGGTCACCCGAAATGGAAGCAGGTGAAGCTAGAGCTCCCCGGCCTCGGAAAAGGTTGGCAATACTATCCGCCGGTGGAGCGGCGCCTGAAGGCATGTTTCGCGCATCGCGCCGCGACGCAGTCGGCCGCGGGCTCCACCACGGCGCAAAACGCCGCCGCTCAGAAAATCAATGGAGCGCCATGCTCGGACCAGGCACGTCTGCTGCTGCTTTGTGGAAAATAAATCGGCAAGGAGCGACGCCTGCGATCGCAAAGACCGCCTTGCAAATGGCCTCGATCATGCAGCGGCGGCCTAACGGCCGCTGCCCCGGCTGGTTCGCACCGTCAGTCTGTTCGACACTCCTCTTACTCCGCGGACCGACCTTGCCGCATTGCCGGCCCGCCCGATTTGCGACCGCTGAGGCACCGAGCCGGTCAACGTAATGACGCCGTTGCGTCCTGCGACGTGGACGTTCGCGAAATTGAGCCCCGGTGTGCGCGTGAAGGCCCGGCGGACGTCGCGAACCAGCGCGCTATCCGGGCGGCTCCGGTGCGAAGACACCGCGACCGCCTCCCTTTGGGAGGACCCGGCTTCCGGAACGTTCATGTTAGTTTGTGCGTTTGCAAAGGTCGCACAACCCGCGATGACCGCTGCAAACATTGCGCCGAATATCTTTCCCGTCTCGATTGCCTTCATGCTTGCGCTCCTGAAAACAGCTTGCGCAACCAACGTTGCAAGCGCCCGTGAACAACGAGGAGATCGACCGGCACACGTTAGACGCAGGCAGTCCACATCCGTTGCGTGACGCCACGGACAAACCTCGCATTCGCGTGCTTCGTGTGCCGACTCGCAATCCGCACCGCTACATTACCAAACTCAAGGAGGATCTACCTGTTCCTCGCACGGGTCCCATGTGGGCGTGTCAGGTTCGTCGCAAAGCGCTTCGTCAGGCAATCGTGGCCTTCTTTTTGTCGGCCCCCAGCGGCATCGAACAAGCGCCATTTTTTTCGCGGAAATGATGCGTCCCCCAAACGGTACCGAGCACCACCGGCGCGCCGACCCGCGCGAGATTGGCGCCGCCTGCGGCAACACACCGCAGGTTCGACGTAGCGGATACCACGCTGCCGACATGGACACGCGACGTACACTATGCATCCCCGATGCCCGCCGCCCGGAAAGCCGCCGTGCCTATCCAGTACCTCCGCAGCTTGACCTCAGTCGAACGCACTGACCACACCAACCTCCGGCTCGGCCGCGCACTGGCCGCGGTCGCCGGCGCCACCAACGCCGGCGGGTTTCTGGCTGTCGGGCAATATACATCGCACATGTCCGGCATCGTTTCGTCCCTCGCCGACAACGTTGCGCTCGGCGAATTCGGTCTCGTGCTCTCCGCGCTGAGCGCGATCCTCGCATTTGCCGCAGGCGCGGCGACTTCGGCCATTCTGATCAACTGGGGACGCCGCCGCGACGCGCACAGCGTCTATGCCCTGCCACTGCTGCTCGAAGCCGCCCTGCTTCTTTGCTTCGCCGCGCTCGGCGCGAACCTCGAAGTTCATCGGGTTCTTTTCGTGCCGGTGACTGTTGCGCTCCTCTGTTACGTCATGGGCGTACAGAACGCCATGATCACGAAAATTTCCCACGCCGAGATCCGGACCACGCATGTGACCGGCATCGTGACGGATCTCGGCATCGAACTCGGCAAGGCGCTGTACTGGAACTGGGGCGTGCCGACGGCCGCCTCGCACCATGTTGCGGCGGACATGCAGCGCGTGCGTGTGCTCGCCTCCCTGCTCGGCATGTTTTTGTTCGGGGGAATGCTGGGCGCCGTTGCGTTCCGTCACTTTGGGTTCGCATCCGGCATACCCTTGTCGATGCTGCTCGTCATCCTTGCCGGAGTCCCCGTAACCGACGATCTCCGCCGCCTGCAGGTCGGCGAGCTCCGGTAAGCGGCAGACGCACAGGCACGTGCGTTGCCTTGAACACCGCGATGTCGTCGGCCGTCTGAGCAATAGGACAGGTGAGAAAGCCCCCAATGATGTCGCGCCCGAAGCCGCGCCTTGATGGTCGGATTGCGCTCGAAGCGCGCGACAGTAACGAGATCCAGCAGATATTGCGGTAGCCCGGCTGGCTCCGTCACCTGCGACTGGATGAAGAAGTCGATTTCGCCGGGTCAATGCCGACCGCGAAATGATCGAGCGCGACATCAACGACGTTGTCGGCCAAGGCGCCCGTGTGTCCGCGAGCAGGAGGAACGGCTGCGCCTCGAGTTGCCACTACGCGAGCGCCGAGCGCTCAAAGAGCCGACGTAGAGCCCGGGATACAGCGTCCGGTCGTGCGGTCGCCGGTCAGGACAATGGGGCGATTGACGAGCGTCATGGTGTCGTGTTCCGCAATTCCGGCACCTCCAGTTTAGAATTCACGGCAATCTGCCAATATCGGTTGCGCCGTCACCGGTGCATCGGCGCCGGAATCACACGAATGCGGCGCCGCCCCGCGAACCGGCCAGGTCGATTCAACGACTTGCCGCGAATTACGCACGACTACGGACCTTCTCGCCAATGCGCATTTTCGGAATCAGCCTCTACGTCATCATCGCCTTGCTCTTCGCGGTCCACGCCGTGCGCACCCAGCAGAACATGTACTGGCTGCTGATCCTGTTTCTTTTTCCGGGCCTCGGCAGCCTCGTCTACTTTTTCGTCATCTATTTGCCCACGCTGCGCCAGTCGCGCGGGGCAAGGGCAACGACAAAGGCTTTCTCGCAGCTCGTCGATCCCAACCGCGCGGTGCGCGAAGCGCGCATCGATTTCGACCGCGCGCCGACTGTCGCGCATCGCATGCGGCTAGGTGCGGCGCTGCTCGACGCCGGCAACCCCGCCGAAGCCTTGCAGCATTATCAGGCGGCGGCCAGCGGCCCATTCTCGTCCGACCCGGCGCTGCTCCAGGGGCTTGCGCGCGCGTTGTTTGCGAACGGCGACGCTTCGGCCACGCAAGACACATTGGAAAAGCTGTTCGCCGTTCAGCCTCTCGCCCGCCAGCAACCGGAGCCTGCCTTGCTGTATGCGCGTGCCCTGGCCGCGAGCGGAGCGCCGGGCACGCGCGCCGCGTTCGAGACCGCGCTCACCTGCGCCAGCGACGCCGCACCGCGTTGCCAGTACGCCGACTGGCTGGCCACGCAAGGCGACGAAGCCGACCGCCAGCGGGCGCGCGACCTCTACGCGGATATCGTCCACGACGCGAAGCATTGGCCACGCCACGCCCGCGAACACAATAGCGAGTGGCTGCAGCGGGCCCAGGCCGCGCTCAGCCGATAATCCGCGGGCTGGCGCCATACGCCGCCACGCCGCCAAATACGCGCCGCTGCCCCGCATGTCGCACAGGAGCCGCCCTGCGGGAAGCTGCCGTCAAGCGCCAACGCGGCCGGTTCGCCGGCGCATTCACGGGTGGTCGGCGTGTTCCGTGCCCACACGTCGACGGTCATGTATCCGTGATTGAGCAGGGCTGCGTGTGTAGGCAGCGCTTCCGCTTTCATTGGCGCGCGATTGATGGCCTGATTGATAGCCTGATGAATGGTGGTTTGGCGGCCCGGTTATTTCAACGCCAACGGGGCCCGCGCCCAAAGCCCCCTTGCCAGGCAAAGCGATGCGCACGCAGCACCTCGGTGCTCAGTCCGGCATGTTCGTGCATATGCGCCGGTAGGTTGCGGGCGTCATGCGGTACGCGCGGCGAAACCAGCGGCCAAGATGGCTTTGATCGGCGAATCCGACTTCCGCGGCAACCTGCGCCGGTGTGTGGCCAGCCGCAAGCAGTTTTCGCGCCGCGCGCAGGCGCAAACGCACGAGGTATGCATGCGGCGATGTGCCGAACTCGCGCTGGAACATACGCGTCAGGCGAAACCGGTCGATGCCGGAGATATCGACGAGTTCGTCGAGCCCGATGTTCCAGCTCATGTGCTCGTGCAGCAGATCGCGCGCACGGACGATCGCGGGCGGCGCGGCGAGGCCGCCCGCTGTCGACGCATCGCGCAACTGTCCGCCGAGGCGCTCCAGCAGCCGATCGAGCGCCTCGTCTCGCGCCAGCCGGCCTTCGTTACCGTAGATCGCGGCAAAAGCGCGCCGAATCGCGTCGACAAGGCGCGCGTCGTCAACGAGCGTATTGCCGAAAGCCGCCTCGACGCCGCCAAGCCCGGGAATATTCAGCCTGCGCGCCGCGCGCTCGACCCACGGCTGCGGCAGGTACAGCATGGCATAGGTGAAACCGCCCGGTTCGGGCGCGTGACCATCGTGCAGCGCGCCCGGCTCGATCAGGATCGCGCGGCCCGGCACGCTCGTATGCTGCGACCGGTGACACTGGAAGCGCTGCACGCCCTGCTCCGTGTAGCCGATCAGCATGTCGTCGTGATCGTGGGGATCGTAGGCGTGGCCGCTGAAATGGGCGCGCAGGCTTTCGATGCCCGTGTGCGCATCGCGCCGCACGACGAGCCAGTGATCGTTCCGGCCATCGGGCACCGTCGCGTTCGTCATGGCTTGCCTGGCTCCTGGTTCCCGTTTGCTTTCCCAAGGCAAAAGTGTACGCCGGCAACGCGCGCGCGCCGCGCGCCACCCGGGCGCTCGATGCGTCCGTTTTCGCTCAGTCGTCGAACTCGCCAGCCCGCAGCGCTTCGTCGAAATCCGCGATCCACGGCGCGAAGCGGTCGGTGTCGTAGACCGCCGTCTTGCCGTTGCTGACCCGCGTTACGCTGATCTGCCGGGTCGTCGCGCGCTTTCCTCCGGCCGCCGCTTCGTCGTTGTCCGTGATATTGAACTCGCGCAGATCGCGCCCCCGGCTTGCGAGCACGGCCTTGATGTCTTCCTGTTCGTCCCAGGAAAACCCGGTGAAGTCGCGCGATGCCATGGTCGTCTCCTCGAACGCGTCGTCAGGGGTTGCCCGGCGCGACGGGCAGCCCCTCGGCCTTCCAGCGCAGCATCCCGCCAGCGAGATTGGCCACCTTGCCGAAGCCGGCCTTGCTCAGCAACACGCTCGCCTGCGCCGACCGCGCGCCCGAGCGGCATACCGCCACGACCGGCCGTGTCCGATCAAGCTCGTCGAGCCGCGACATCAACTGCGAGAGCGGCACCAGCTTGGCGCCGGGCAGGTGGCCGAGGCGGTCTATGAACTCCGGCGCCTCCCGCACATCGACGATCTGCATCGCCGCCGCATGTTCGAGCAGCGCCATGGGCTCGATTTCCCAAACGCCGCTAAAGCGCAGCGTGAGCGGCGCCCAGTCGGGCGATTCGTCTATCGGCGCCTCGCCTTCCGGCTTGCCGCACCGCAGATTGGCGGGCACCGCCACGGCCATCAGCTTGGGGTGCGGCAAATTCAGGTTGTTCATGTAGCCCGCGAAGTCGCCGAGATCGACGTCGCCGCCCAGACGCGGATTGAAGCGCCGCTCTTCGGTCACGCTCGTGACCGTGATGCCGCGATAGTCGTGCGCCGGATAGAGCAGGCAGGCGTCGGGCAAGCTGAGGATCTGCCCGCGCACGGAAGTGAACAGCTGCTCCGCGCTCCCGCCCTGGAAATCGGTGCGGCCGCAGCCGCGGATCAACAGGCTGTCGCCGGTGAAGGCCATGCGCTCGTCGTCGAGCACGTAGGTCAGGCAGCCGCTGGTGTGGCCTGGCGTTGCGCGCACCGCCAGATGACGCTTGCCGAAGGTCACCCGGTCGCCATGCCGCAACGGGCGATTCACGCCCTCGGCGCCCACCGCTGCGGCAAGCGCGATCTGGCTGCCGCAGCGCTCGCGCAAGCGCCATGCGCCGGTCACGTGGTCGGCATGCACGTGGGTATCGAGCGTCGCCTGAAGCCGCAGGCCCAGTTCCCGCAGCAGCGCAAGGTCGCGCGGCACATGCTCGTAGACGGGATCGATCAGCAGCGCCTCGCCGCTTTCGGCGTCGCCGAGCACGTAGCTATAGGTACACGATACGGGGTCGAAAAGCTGGCGGAAAATCATCGCGGCCCTCCCCGGGAGCAAAGGCGTGACGCGTTTCGCAGTATGCCGCATCCGGCTTCGGTCCGGCGACCGGGCGCGCGCCGCCGCGACCGCCCGGCAGCTACGCCGCCATTTCCGGCGCCGGTGCCCCGCTCTTCGCCCCCGGCCGGGGCCCGCTTGCCGACGCGATGGCAAGCCGGGCCGGACCGCGCGCTGTCGCCAGCCGCCTCGTCAGCCCCATACGGACTGCAAACGCTCGATGCTTTCGCGCGTTTCGCGCTCCAGTTGCGCCACGAGTTCCGCAGCAGGCAAGGCGCGAGCGAGCGGCGCGGCCTGGCCAGCCCATTGCGCGCCGTAGCCGGACTCGCCCTTGGCCTTCGCGGCAGCGATCAGGGCCTTGCCCGCATCGTAGGTGATCGGATAGGACGGAATGCGCGGCGCCTGCGGGTCCTCGCCGAGCGCGGTGAAGCGGTTGACGATGCTGCGCGCGAGGCGCCCCGAGATGGCCGAGGTGAACGTCGTATGGCGCGCCGCGTCGCCGAGCAAGGCGCGACGATAGCCTTCGTCGGCCGAGGTCTCCGGGCAGGCCACGAATGCCGTGCCCAGTTGCGCCGCCTGCGCGCCGAGCGCGAGCGCGGCGGCAATGCCCGCGCCGTCCATGATGCCGCCCGCCGCGATCACCGGCACGTCGAACTCGCTCACGAGCAGGCGCGTGAGCGCGAACGTGCCGAGCCCCTCGTCGCGCGCGTCTTGATCGAACACGCCGCGATGGCCGCCCGCCTCGATGCCCTGCGCGACGATGCCATCGACACCCGCTTCAACGGCTGCCGCCGCCTCGTCGAGGTTCGTCGCGCTCGCAAACAAGCGGATGCCCGCGTGCTTGAGGCCGGCCACCACCGCATCTGGCGGCAAGCCGAAATGAAAACTCACGACGGCCGGCTTCTCTTCCAGCAGCATGGCCTGCATCGCCTCGTTCACGACGAAGCTCGTATAGATCTCCGAGAGCGACTGCGGCGGCGTCGCGCCGTATTGCCGGAACACCGGCGCGAGCCAGTCGAGCCATGCGCACTCCACGGCCGCGTCGGGCGTGGCCGGACGATGGCAGAACACGTTGACATTGAACGGCCTCGCCGTGAGCTCGCGCGTCTGGCGGATCGCCTTGCGCGCGTTCTCCGCGCTCATCGCGGCGACGCCTAGCGAGCCGAGCGCGCCCGCGTTCGAAACGGCGGCGGCCAGCGCCGGCGTGGTGACGCCCGCCATGGGCGCCTGAATGATCGGCTTCTGAATGCCGATCGCGCGCAGCAACGCGCGATCGCCTGCTTGTGTGCTCATGTTGCTTTCCCTCCGGATGCGGTCCAGTTTCCTTGTGCCCGTCAGCGTATCAGGCTCGAACGCGGCGCTGCGCCCAGTGCGCAAGTCCGCCGCAGGCGGCGAGGAGCGCGCCGGTCGCGAAGAACACGGCGTGCAGCCCGAAATGAACGCCGATCACGCCGCCGATCACCGGGCCCGCCACCTGGCCGCTGAATTGCGCCGATTGCAGATAGCCGAGCATGCTGCCCGTCCTGCTTTCGTCCACCGACTGCCGCGCCAGCTTGCCGATGGAGGGCAGGAGGCCGGCGAGCGTCATGCCCATCAGCATGCGCAAGGCCGCAAGCTGCCACCAGTGCGTGACGAACGCTTGCGGCACCATCGCGAGCCCCGTGAGCACGAGGCAAGCGACGATCACGCGCCAGCTCCCGAACCGGTCGGCCAGGGCGCCGAGGCGCGCCGCCGTGAGCATACTGCCGAGCGCCGAGCATGCCATGACCACGCCCGCCACGCGCGCGAGATCCGCCGCACCCACACCCAGGCTGCCGATATAGACCGTGATGACCGGTTCGATCGACATGTTGGCGAGCAGTACCATCATCGCGGTCACCAGCAGCGCGGCCACGACCGCGTAGTCGGGACGGCGCACGTTCGCTGCCGCCGCGCCGCGCGCGTGGGCTTTCGCGTCGCTGGCCGGATGAAACGCTTCCTTCACCACGAAGATGGTCAACAATGCCGCCAGCGCGATCATCGCGCCGCCCGCGAAGAACGTGCCGCGTATGCCGATCCAGCCGGGCAGCACGCCGCCCACCAGCGGCCCCACGAGATTACCGGCCAGCGCGCCGGTGGAAAGCATGCCGAGCGCCCAGCCCGCGCGTTCGCGCGGCGCCTGGGTGCCGACCATCACCGCGGACGCCGACGCGTAGCCGCCCACGAGCCCGGCGACCAGGCGCAGCGCGACAAGCTCGTACACGTTATGCGCCATGCCGATCAGCGACATCACCACGGCCATGCCGATGGCTGCGCGCACGAGCATGGGCTTGCGGCCGAAGCGGTCGGCAAGGCGCCCCCAGAGCGGCGCGGTGAGCGCCGTGCCGAGGAAGGTCGCGCCGAACGCGATGCCCGACCACTGGATCACGGCCGGCTGCGAGGCTACGCCGAGCTGCCGCACGTAGAGCGGCAGGAACGGCAGGAGCATGCTCAGGCTCACGAGCGTCGTGAACGAGCCGAACACGCAGACGACGAGATTGCGTCGCCAGTAACGGAGGTTGCGCTCCGCGTAGCCGCCTGGCTCGGCCGGCGCGAACGCGCGCGCCGAAGAAGAAACCGTGGCGCTCATTTCGCCCTCGGCGCGGAGAAAACCGGCATACGGGCGAAACGAATGCCGATCAGGTTCGCGCCGACCTCGGCGAGCGTGCCCCGCCGGACGCCGCAGACGGCCGGATTCGGGACGGCCTGCTGCATGACAACTCCCATGACCCGATGCGGTTAAGCACCCGTTGAATGTGGGAGTCAGTCTAGGTTAGCTCGCGCGCCGGGAGAATCGCCGCCGCGCGGAAGTCATTCTTCCGTGCGGCGATCGAA
This sequence comes from Paraburkholderia lycopersici, assembly GCF_900096975.1. Lineage (GTDB taxonomy): Bacteria > Pseudomonadota > Gammaproteobacteria > Burkholderiales > Burkholderiaceae > Paraburkholderia > Paraburkholderia lycopersici. Next base: position 241,016 of record NZ_FMYQ01000002.1, on the reverse strand, counting down.
TGGGTCGTCAATCGGCGTCGGTAATTTGCCGGGCCTGCTCGAAATACTCGCGCAGCCGTGGCGCGGCGAAATCGACGAAACGGCGCACCTTGGGCACCGAAAGGCGCCCTTGCGGCATCACGAGATTCACGGGTAGCGGCGCGTGTTCGTTGTCGCGCAGGACGATCCTGAGCCCGCCGGCCTTGACCTCTTCGGCCACGTGATAGGAAAAGAGACGCGTCACGCCATGTCCCGCCACGGCCGAAGCCAGCGCGCCTCGAATCGTATTGACGATGAAGCGCGGCGAGAACTGCACGACCTTGGGCAGCGCCGTCTGGCGCGCCGCCGGAAAGCTCCACGAGTCGAGCCCGAAATGCGTCATGGAGATGATCGGGTGGCTGGCGAGATCGGCGGGCGCCTCGATGGCTGGGTGAGTGGCGAGATACTCCGGCGAAGCGACCACCACGCGCCGAACTTCACCCACCGGTATCGCGACGAGCGTCGAGTCCTGCAGATGCGCAATGCGCAGCGCGACATCGATGCCCTCGTCGACAAGGCTGACCGGCCGGTCGAGCAGATGCAGGCGGATCGACACCTCGGGGTTGTGATCGAGAAACTCGTCGATCATCGGGCGCAGCACGTGTTCGCCCACGGCCACCGCCGCCGTCACGCCGAGCAACCCGCGCGGCGCGGAACGCTCGTCGGCTGCGAGCAGGTCCGCTTCTTCGAGATCGGCGAGAATGCGCCGGCACGCCAGCGCATAGCGCTCGCCCGCTTCGCTCAGCCGGATCGTGCGCGTGGTGCGATACAGCAGCGGCGCGCCCGTGTGCGCCTCCAGAAACGCGATGGCCCGGCTCACCGCCGCAGGCGAGCGGCCCAGCCGGCGGCCCGCGCCCGCCAGGCTCCCCTCGTCCAGCGCGGCGACGAATACCTTCATGGCGTCGATACGGTCCATTGCGCGTTTGGCTTGCAGAAGCTTCAGTCTGTGAATTTCGCGTCGATCTTAGCGGAATATCGGGAAGCGCTAGAATTACGCTCCTCTCATACGCGGCAAAGAAGAAACATGAAGTGCGTCATCCTCTCCTCCGTCTTCGCCGTCACGGCGCTCGCAGCCGCCACGACCGCCATGGCGCAAACGTCGGCCGGCGACTCGAACTCGAAACGCGACTGCGCCATCGGCTACGTCACCGGCGTGGCGGGCTCGCCGTCGAGCGTGCGCGAGTATCTGGCGACGCCCGAGCGCGACCGGATTCGCTACCTCAAGGACAACGAAATTCAATGCAAGATCGCCGACGACGACAGCCACGCTTCGGGCTGCACCGGCGTGACGCTATTGAAGGACGAAAAGGTGAGCGTCTACGACGACAGCGATGCGGCCACCACGTCCATCGTCGTGCGCGTCGAACTCGATCGGGGAACGTATCCCGTGATTATCGTCGCGCCCAAAAACGAGGTGACGTGCGACCAGTGAGCGGCGCGTCATTGGCGTATTTGGCGCTCGCAAGCAGCGATTTCCCGCTCCGGTCCCCCATCCGCGCAGCCTCGACGAGACCCGCCTCGCGGCGCGTCGCCTTCAGCCACTCGACGAACGCCTGCGCGTCGTGCTCGCGAGAGGGCGCATCGAACGCAGGGCGGCCACGCGTCGACGGAGACTTCCGGCCCCTTTGAAGCGATGGCGTTCGACATGTTTCGAACCGCGTGCATGGCTGAATGTCGCGCAGTGACTGCAGCCTGGCGGCGCCTGTCCTGCCTGCGCGCACCCTACATGACCGCCCCAAGGTGCCACGGCACGAATTCGCTCTGGCCGTAGCCGTGCCGCTCGCTCTTCGTGCGCTGTCCCGAGGCGGTCGCGAGCATCAATTCGAAGATCGCCGCGCCCGCCTCGTCCACGCTTTGCTCGCCGTCCAGAATGCGGCCGCAATTGAGGTCGATGTCCTCTTCCTGGCGGCGCCACAGCGCGCTGTTCGTCCCCAGCTTGAGCGACGGCGAAGGCGCACACCCGTATGCGGAGCCTCGGCCCGTCGTGAAGCAGATCAGATTGGCGCCGCCGGCCACCTGGCCGGTGGCGGAAACGGGATCGTAGCCGGGCGTGTCCATGAACACGAGCCCCTGCGCGCGCACAGGCTGCGCATATTCGTAGGTTTCGACGAGTTGCGTCGTGCCGCCTTTGGCCACCGCGCCGAGCGACTTCTCGAGTATCGTCGTGAGGCCACCCGCCTTGTTTCCGGCCGACGGATTGTTGTTCATGTCGGCTTGCATGCGCGCGCAATACGCCTCCCACCAGCGGATGCGCGCCACCAGCCTTTCCCCCACCTCGCGCGAGGCGGCCCGCCGCGTAAGCAGATGCTCGGCGCCGTAGATTTCGGGCGTTTCGGAAAGAATCGCCGTCCCGCCATGCGCGACCAGCCGGTCCACCGCCGCACCAAGCGCGGGGTTCGCGGAGATGCCCGAATAGCCGTCCGAGCCCCCGCACTGCAGACCGACCATCAGGTGACGCGCGGGCACGGGCTCGCGCGTCACGCGATTCGCCTCTGCCAGCAGCGCACGCACCCGTTCGATGCCGGCGGCGACCGTGCGCGCGGTGCCGCCGGTCTGCTGAATCGTCATCGTCGAGAGGCGCCCACCGCGCTCGAGGTGTTCGGCCTCCACGAGAGCGTCGATCTGGTTCGTCTCGCAGCCGAGCCCCACGATCAGCACTGCGTGAAAGTTGGGATGCCGCGCGTAGCCCGCGAGCGTGCGGCGCAACACCGCGATCGGCTCACCCTCGGCCGCGAGCGCGCATCCCTCGCCATGCGTGAGCGCCACCACGCCATCCACGTTGGGGAACGGCTCCAGCGCTTCGGGACGGATGTCACGGCGAAAGTGGTCGGCTATCGCGCGCGCGACAGTGGCCGAGCAATTGACAGACGTCAGGATGCCTATGTAATTGCGCGTCGCAATGCGGCCATCGGTGCGCCGGATGCCGAGAAACGTGGCGGGTTGCGCGGCCGCCAGCGTTTCGTGCGCGTCAACGCCGAACGCGTAGTCGCGCTCGAAGTCGCCCATCGACAGATTCTGGGTGTGCACGTGCTCGCCGCGGCGAATGGGACGGCTCGCGAAGCCGATGATCTGACCATAACGGCGCACCGGCTCGCCTTCTGCGATATCGCGCAGCGCGACCTTGTGGCCTGGCGCAATCATGCCCGCAACCGTGTATTCGCCCCCCAGGGGCGAGCCCGGCAGCAACTGCTCGCGCGCGATGGCGACGTCATCACGACCGTCGAGCAGAATCAGCGCGCCCGAAAGCCCCAAAGCGGCGGCCGGATCAGCGGATTTCATGGCAACTCTCCATGGGACGCGCCGCGCACGCCGACATAAAGCGAATACAGCGACGTGCTGGCCGCGATGGAAAGACGATTGCGCTTCGCGCCGCCGAACACGAGATTCGCGACGGTTTCCGGCACGAGAACTTTGCCGAGGCGCGTTCCATCGGGCGCATAGCAGTGAATACCGTCGCCCGCGAGCTCCTCGGCGAGCTCCTCGAACTGCGCGTTCGGCTGCAGCAGCGTGCGAAAACGGGCGTCGTGGATTTCATATTCGCGAGGATGCGTCGTTCCGGTCTCGTACTGTCGGGTTCAGGCCACGGCATCGCGCCTGCGATACGGAAATCGGCACGTACTCGACGCCCGCAGCGAACCTGACCAGTCGCATGCCGCGGCCGTCGGCTTTGCCGAGGTGCCTGGTCTCCACGCCGAGCGCGAAGCGCGACGAAACCCATCGCGTGCTCGCGGAATCTCTGACCGGGAAGCCGCACGCTGGAGATGGAACGCTTGCCATTGAAGGTCCCCCCGCGCTATTGCACCTTCCCGGCGGCCGCGGCAAGCATGGCGTCGCCAATCGGCGAGTCGCCGCGCAACTTGAGTGCTTCGCCAGCGCCCCGAATATCGCGCTCCTCCTTGTTCTGGCTGAGCTTGCTCTTGCCGACGAGCTGCGTGATTTCGATCTCCACGCCGACGATCTCCTTGACCATCGCGTCTATGTAGTCCTTCGGCGCGTCGGACATTTTCCAGGGCGTCGGCTGGGACGCTTCGTGCGTGCGCGTCAGGCGGGCGATCACGCCGCGCACGTAGCGCTCGTCGTCGAGAATCGCAATGCGCCCGCGAGCATGCACGACGATGTAATTCCACGTCGGCACCTGCTTGTGCAATTCATGCTTGCTTGGGTACCAGGTCGGCGAGATATAGGCGTTGCCGGCCTGGAAGATCACGAGCACCTCGTCGCCATTCGACACGTCCTGCCATACCGGGTTAGCCCGCGCGACATGCGCGCGCAGCACACCCAGTTCGCCTTCGGCGGCCGCGAGTTCGAAAGGAATGTGATTGGCGTCGAGTCCGCTTTTACCGTGCGTGACCAGCGTGCCGAACGGGTGTTGGGCGATGCGGTCATGCAGCACTTCCTTGCGGGTTTCGGCGAAATGGGCTGGTACGTACATGCGTTTGTCCCTGTTTGTCCCTGCTCGTGGAGTAAAAGGATAGCGTGGCCGACGCAGCCACAGACCCAGTCTGCCTCAAAAGCGGCTTGTTCTGTAGATCCACTTTGTTTCATTCCCGGCGAACCGGAAGCGTACCGGGAACTGCGCGGATCGGAGAGACGCCGCCGTTCGGCAAGCCGGACCGAGCGGCCGGAAATCCGCGCCGCCAGGCGCGGCGCGCAAGGACAATGTAAGGACCATCTGGCTGTTCCGCACAATTCGTCGATGCGCTCCGCGGTGCGCACGGTGTCGCCCTCGTTCGCGCACGCCCACGGCGCGTCGGCGGGTTCGACAGATCTCGCCGCGCGCGGCGGAGCGAGGCGGCGCATCGTCTCGCCGCCGTGATTGTCGCTGTCGCGAAACAGGACGGGCGCTTGCCGGTTAAGCCTCGGCGCGCAGCGTCCTGGCGGCGGCGACCATGTTCGTGAGCGCGGGAATCACCTCGGTCCACTGGCGCGTCTTCAGTCCGCAGTCGGGATTCACCCACAGCCGCTGCGCCGGAATACGCCCGGCAGCCTTGCGCATCAGTTGCACGATGTGCGCTTCGCTCGGGATGTTCGGCGAGTGAATGTCGTACACGCCCGGACCGATTTCGTTCGGATACCTGAAGTTGTCGAACGCGTCGAGCAGCTCCATGTCCGAGCGCGATGTCTCGATCGTGATGACGTCGGCGTCCATTTCGGCGATCGACGCGATGATGTCGTTGAACTCGGAATAGCACATATGCGTGTGGATTTGCGTTTCGTCCCGCACACCGTTCGCGGCAATGCGGAACGACTCCACGGCCCAGCGCAGATACTCGCTCCATTGCGCGCGACGCAGCGGCAGGCCTTCGCGCAGCGCGGCCTCGTCGATCTGAATCACGCGCACGCCGGCCTTTTCGAGGTCGAGCACCTCTTCGCGGATCGCGAGCGCCAACTGGTAGCACGATACCGAACGCGGCTGGTCGTCGCGCACGAACGACCAGTTCAGGATCGTGACGGGGCCCGTGAGCATGCCCTTCATCGGCTTGTTCGTGAGCGACTGCGCGTAGGTGATCCATTCGACGGTCATCGCCTTCGGCCGGCTGATGTCGCCGAACAGGATGGGCGGCTTCACGCAGCGCGAGCCGTACGACTGCACCCAGCCGAACTGGCTGAACGCATAGCCGTCGAGCTGCTCGCCGAAGTATTCGACCATGTCGTTACGCTCGGCTTCGCCATGCACGAGCACGTCGAGGCCCAGCTTTTCCTGCTCGCGCACGCTGCGTTCGATCTCGGCGCGCATCGCGGCCTCGTAACCCGCGTTGTCGAGCGCGCCGCTCCTGAACTGGCTGCGCGCGTGGCGGATTTGCGCGGTCTGCGGGAACGAGCCGATCGTCGTGGTGGGGTATGCGGGCAACCCGAGCCGCGCGGCCTGCTTCGCGGCGCGCTCGGCGTAGGGGTGCCTGCGGTCGCCGAGTTTCACGTCGATGCCCGCAATTGCGGCCTTTACCGCCGGATTGTTCACGCGCGGCGAGGCACAGCGCGCCGCAATCGCGGCGGCGTTCGCGACAAGTTCCGCGGCGACCTGCTTGCGGCCTTCATTGAGGGCGGTCGCAAGCACCTTCACTTCGTCGAGCTTTTGCAGCGCGAATGCGAGCCACGAGCGGATTTCGGCGTCGAGCTTCTCTTCGGCCGCGAGATCGACCGGGACGTGCAGCAGCGAACACGACGGCGCGATCCAGAGACGATCGCCAAGCTGCTTCGCGAGCGGCTCGAGCCATTCGAGCGCGGCACTCAGGTCCGTCTTCCAGATGTTGCGCCCGTTGACCGCGCCGACCGAAAGCACGCTGTGCGCAGGCAGCTTTTGCACGGCCAGCGCGACTTCGTCGCGTGCGTTGATCGCATCGATGTGCAGCCCATCGACGGGCAGCGAGCAGGCGAGATCCAGGTTTTCCTGCAGTTGTCCGAAATATGTGGCGAGCAGCAATTTGACCCCGCGCACTTCGAACCCTTCGTACGCGCTCGCAAACGCGGCGCGCCACGCCGGGTCTAGCTCGGTCACGAGAACGGGCTCGTCGATCTGCACCCACTCGACCTCCATCACCCGCAAGTAGTCGAGCAATGCGCGGTACACGGGCATGATGCGCGGCAGCAGCGCCAGCTTGTCCGAGTCGTCCTTGACCTTGCCGAGCCACAAATAGGTCAGCGGGCCGATGATGACCGGCTTGGCCTTCACGCCCAGTTCGCGCGCCTCGCGCAATTGCCCGGAAAGCCGCGACGTGTCGAGGTTGAACTGCGTCCCGGCCGTGAATTCGGGGACGATGTAGTGATAGTTCGTATCGAACCACTTCGTCATTTCGCCCGCCGCCACGCCGCCGCAGCAGACCGCGTGTTCTTCGGCGCCGTGTGCCGAACGGCCACGCGCCACGCGAAAGTAGTTATCGAGCTTGTCGCCGTGAAAGCCCTGGACGCGCTCGGGCAGGTTGCCGAGCGTGAAGCTCATGTCGAGCACCTGGTCGTAGAACGAAAAATCGCCGGCGGGCACGAAGTCGAGCCCCTTCTGGTTCCCCCAGTGGCGTGCGCGCAGTTCGGCGCCGAGCGCCTTCAGTTCGTCGCGCGCGGACTCGCCCTTCCAGTAGCGTTCCAGGCCGGATTTGAGTTCGCGTTTCGCGCCGATGCGCGGAAAGCCAAGATTGTGCGTGGTGACCATATGCGCTGCCGTTCAAAAAGAAGAGTGCGGGAAAAACCCGGGTGGCAGTCATCATAGGATTTTCGCATCATGAAATAAAATGGCATTATTTCATTTATCGATTATTTTTTTTCATCTATGGCCACCATGCTCGAACGCATTCATCTCGTCATCGTCCGCGAGGTCCAGCGCCAGGGGTCGCTCACGGCCGCGGCCAGCACACTCTTTCTCACACAGTCGGCGTTGAGCCATACCGTCAAGAAAATCGAGCAGCAGCTCGGCACGCCGATCTGGGACCGCGAGGGGCGCAGCCTGCGCCTCACTCAGGCCGGACAGTATCTACTCTCGCTCGCCGAGCGTCTGCTGCCGCAGTTCGAGCTTGCCGAAGCGCGCATGAAGCAGTACGCCGAAGGCGAGCGCGGCACCTTGCGCATCGGCATGGAGTGCCATCCGTGCTACCAGTGGCTGCTCAAGGTGGTTTCGCCCTACCTCGCGCGCTGGCCCGACGTCGACGTGGACGTGAAGCAGCGGTTCCAGTTCGGCGGCATCGGCGCGCTGTTCGGCTACGACATCGACGTGCTGGTCACGCCCGATCCGCTCAACCGGCCCGGCCTGCGCTTCGAACCCGTGTTCGACTACGAGCAGGTGCTCGTGGTGGCCGAAGGACATCGGCTGGCCAAGGTTCGCTATGTGAAGCCCGAGGCGCTCGTGGATGAAACGCTCATTACCTATCCGGTGGAAACGGATCGGCTCGACATCTACAACCAGTTTTTGCGGCCCGCCAACATCGCGCCGCGCCGCCACAAGACGATCGAAACGACCGACATCATGTTGCAGATGGTGGCGAGCGGACGCGGCGTGGCTGCGTTGCCGCGCTGGCTCGCGGAGGAATACGCCGACCGCATGCCGCTGGTCGTGCTCAAGCTCGGCAAGGAAGGCATTGCCAAGCAGATCTTTCTCGGCACGCGCGAATCGGATGCCGTGGTCGACTACCTGAGTTCGTTCGTCGACTTCGCGCGCAAATCGAACTGGCAGGCACCGCGCGTGCGACGTTAAGCGCGGCGCGGCGCCTGATGCCGCTGCGATCTGCCGAGTTCGACGGCGAGAAAATCGACGAACGCGCGAATACGCGTGGAAAGCTGGAGGCGCTGCGCGTAGACGGCATAAATGTCCGCGCCCGGCGTTTCGTACTCGGGCAGCACGACGACGAGCCGCCCATCGGCCAGATACTCGTTGATGTCCCACTCGGCGCGCATGAGGATGCCGTGCCCGTCCAGCGCCCACTTCACGGCGATCTCGCCGTCGTTGGTCGTGAGGTTGCCATTGATGCGGATGGCTTCCGGCTTGCGCGAGCCGCCGCGTTCGCGCGAAAGCCGCCACACGCCATAGGCCTCGTCGCCCTGGCGAATGCTGATGCAGTTGTGCTTCGCGAGGTCATGCGGCGTGGCGGGCGCGCCCCGGCTAGCGAGATACGCGGGCGCCGCGCAAAGCAGGCGCCGGTTGGCAGCGAGACGCCGCGCGATCACGCGCGGGTCGGGCGGCTCGCCGAAGCGAATGCACACATCGTATGAGTCCTCGGTCAGCGGGGGCGGCGTCGCCGAGAGCTGAAGCTGCGCCGATACCTGCGGGTACTGCACGACGAAGCGCGAAAGCGCCGGCCCGATATGGCTGCGTCCGAATCCCAGCGTGGCATTCACGCGCAGCAGCCCCTTGGGATGCTGCTTCGCGCCGCCCAGCAACTCGCCGAGTTCGTCGATCTCGTCGAGAATGCGGCGCGCGTGCTCCAGATACACCTCGCCTTCGGGCGTCAACGTCATGCGGCGGGTCGTGCGGTTGACGAGCGGCACACCGGCACGCTCCTCCATTTGCGCAAGCCGCTTGCTGACCGCGGCAGGCGTCAGGCCCAGTTCGCGCGCGGCGGCGCTCAGGCTGCCCGAGGAGACGAGCGTCGAAAAGAAGCCCAGATCGGCGGGTTGGACGATATCGGCCACGATCGTCACTTGTGAATTCACGTCAAGAATGCCCGGAGTCTAGCATCGGTTTTTGAACCCCGAGCTGGGTAAAGCGCAACGACACTGGCGACGGCATCGGCAAGGAAGTCGTGCCCGCGGGCAAGGAGGTACGGGAAGCGCTCGTGGAACGCGCCGCTTTCGGCGCGCCTTCGCGTCAAGCCAGGTCGCTCGCCTCGCGTATCGGAATCACGGTGCGGTCGCCGCAATTGCGCAGCAGCTCGCGCAATTCGTTGATGACGGGAAAGACCTCGTGGTTCCAGTCCGCACCCTGCCTGTCATGGGCGGCCTGCTCCAGTTCCACGATCGCGCGATCCTCCTTGAAGATGCGCTCGGTGAACCAGACCAGCAGCGGCCATGCGGCGTCGAGCAAAAACGGCACGGACGGCCTGCGCACCGAAAGCAGGCCGAAGGTGCGGTTCGTGCGCTGCCGCGCGTCGAGCGGCACATACACGATCCACAAGTCCATCACGAGCGCGTCGTCGTTCGAGCGTATCCGCAGTGTTTGATAGGGGTATTCCGTGCGCACGGTCATCACGCTCTGGCCGCTCTGTTCCGACCGATTCTTGCTTGCGCCGAACACGAGCGCCTCCCCCGCCGGCTGCTTGCCTGCCATGCGCACGAACGTGTAATCGACCTCGATGAAGTTCTCGCCGCGCCGCCGCCCGAGCGAACGCGCCCGCATCTGCCCCATCTGCCGCCGGTGCAGGAACTGATGATTCATGTCCATCAGGTTCTCGTGCATGAACGAGTAGTGACAGCTCACTTCGCGGCCGAAGCGGCGCGTCTTGTACGCCTTGTCCGTCACCGAGGCGAGCTGCGGAAGCGGCCGCTCGCCGGCAAGCGTGGCGTCGCCGGGGAAGACGAAGATCATGCCGTGCGCCTCGCGGCACGGATAGGCGCGCACCCCATTGGGCAGCCGCTCGCGGCCAAGGTAGGGCACGTCCACGCATTGGCCGGAGCAGTCATAGGTCCAGCCGTGATAGCCGCAGCGAATCGACTCGCCATCCACCACGCCCGCGTGCAGCGGCACCTGCCGGTGCGCGCAGCGGTCTTCGAGCGCGAATACCGAGCCGGACGCGGTGCGCGCGAGCACGATCGGCTCGCCGGCGAAATGGGCGCCCAGCGTCTTGCCGGGCTTGAGCTCGCGCGACCAGGCGAGCGGATACCAGTGATCGGGGTGAATGGGCACACGGCGCAGGTCGCGCACGGGCGACTCGATCGTGCAGCCGTCACGAAAAGGCATTGCGCGCATGCGGAAAGTCTCCTTGTTTGGCAAGTCGATGCGGTCGCGACGAGAAAAACTTGTGCAGGCGAGCAAGCCGCGTGCCCGGACCTGCGGGCGAGCCGGCACCGGCGCCGCGTGTTCCCGTTTTCGGTAGACGAACGGCGCGAGCGCACCGTCGACGTCATCGTCGCAGCGTAACGGCGCGCTACGCGACGTCAAGCGGAATAAAGGCCTTCCGGTCCGTTGCGCAGCGTGCGCGCAAGCCGTTCCAGCCCTTCGCGCAGCGCCTCATGGCTGCGCGCCCCGCCCAGGCTCAGCCGCACCGCGTGCGGCGCCGACCCGCGCCCGATCACGAAGCTGTCGGCCGTTTTCGCGAGCACGCCGGCCTGCCGCAGCGCCGCCGAGAATTCCGCGGCGCGCCACGGCTCGGCGAGCGGCAGCCAGAGGTGCGGGCTCGCCGGATCGGTGCGATAAGGCGAACCCGCCAACACCTCGGCGGCGATCGCGTGGCGCACGTCGACCTGCGCGCGCTGCTGCGCGACGAGGCGATCGACTTCCCCTTCGACGATCCAGCGCGCCGCGATTTCCGCGGCGAGCGGCGAGGTCATCCAGCAATCGCTGCGTATCACCGCGAGGATCTTGCCGACCCAGTCCTGAGGCGCCTGCACGTAGCCGATGCGCAGGCCCGGCGCGACCGCTTTCGAAAGACTGCTGATGACGATGCCATGCTCGGGCAGACGCGCGGCGAGCGGCGTGGGCGGCGCGTCGAGCAACGCCGCCGGGACGAGGTCCTCGATCACGACGAGGTGATGGCGCGCGGCGATCTCGGCAATCGCCGCGCGGCGCGCTTCGGAGAGCGTCGCCGTGGTCGGATTGTGCAGCGTCGGCACGCAAAAGAGCGCGCGTGGCGCGAGCAGGCTGCAGGCACGCTCGAGCGCGGCGGGCACGATCCCCTCGTCGTCGATTTCGATGCCAACGAGATTGAGCCGCAACTGACGCGCGAGCGCGACGATGCCGGGATAACTCAGCGCCTCCGCGAAGATCGTGTCGCCCGGGCGCAGCACCGCGCGCAAGACACATGCGAGACCATGCTGCGCGCCCTGGGTGACCAGCACGCGCTCGGCCGCCACCGTGCAGCCCATGCGCGCCAGCCAGCGCGCACCGGCCTCGCGGTGCGAGCGGCGGCCGCCTTCGGGCTGATAAAGCAGCAGTTCGCCGGCAAGCCGCTCGTCGGCGGCCAGTTCGCGCAAGGTCTGCGTGAGCAGGAACGCTTCGTCGGTCGGCATCGGCACGTTCTGGCCGAGATCGATCAGGCTCGCCGCGGGGAACGCACCCGGCGCGGCAGCCCGCTCCAGCGGTTCGGGCACGGGCCGGGCGCGGTCCGGCATGCGCGCGCCGTCGGCGTCCGGCTCGGCAACATAGGTGCCGTCGCCCACGCGCGCCACCACCATCCCGCAACGTTCCAGCTCCGCATAGGCACGGCTCACCGTGCCGGTCGTGACGCCGAGTTTCCTCGCCAGCAAGCGATGCGCGGGCAATTTTTCTCCCGGCAGCATCTGACCGCCGTCGATGGCCTGTGCGTAAGCGTGGGCGATCGCCCGATACTTCGGTTCGCTACTGCGTGAGAGCGTGGGCATCCAGCCGTTCATGGTGTTTTCCCGAGGGGGGCGAGACGCGCCGTGGCGCGGCGCGGCGCGGCGCGGCGGCTGCGTCATTATCGCGCCCAATCCGCAGAATTGAAGGCTGTCATTTACTTCAATTGACTTCATTGAGTGCGTGGAATTGACCCTCTAGGATGCCGTAACGCCTGCACAGGCCAAGGAGACAATCGCCCGCCGCACCGCCCCGCCGCGTACCCCACGCGATCTGGCGCACCGGCGGGCGCCCCACGCGCCATGACGAACCGCATCGCCCGCATCACCGTCAGCCAGCACCGGCTGCCGCTCGATCCACCGTTCCCCGCCTCGTGGGACAGCCGCCCGCGCCGCGCCTTCCCGGCGACGATCGTGCGCGTGGAGGACGACGAAGGCCGCATCGGCATCGGCTCCGGCGACGCCATGTACGGCTTCGACGACTACCGCGACCTTTTCATCGGCGCCGACCCGCTCGATCTCGCGCGCCACTCCGCGGTGCTGGAGAACCTCAGTTTCCACGCGGGCCGCCTCTGGCCACTCGACGTCGCGCTTTGGGACCTCGCGGGAAAGATCCTCGGCAAGCCGTGCTGGCAAATGGCCGGCGGCCGCACGAAGCGCGTGCGGGCGTATGCGTCCTCGGGTGTGCATCGCACGCTCGAAGGAATGGCGCAGTGGGCCGAGCACGCCGTCGCGCGCGGCTTTCCGGCGCTCAAGGTGCGCTTTGGACGCCCCACGCTCGCCGACGACCTCGCCGCACTCGCCGCCGTGCGCGAAGCCGCGGGCGAGCAAGTCGAGCTGATGGTGGATTGCAACCAGGGCTGGCGCATGCCGTGGGACACCCAGGCGCCGTGGCGCGCGGAGGAGGCGCTCGCCGTGATTCGTCAAATCGAACGGCATCGCGTGTACTGGGTGGAGGAACCGCTGCACCGCGGCGACTACGCGGGCCATGCGCAACTGCGCAAGCAAACGCCCGTGCGGATCGCGGGCGGCGAGATGACGCGCGACGCGCACGAATTCGCGGCGCTCCTCGCGCACGACTGCCTCGACGTCTATCAGCCCGATGTGGTCTGCACGCTCGGCATGGAAGGCGCGCGGCGGCTCGCCGCGCAAATCGATGCGCACGGCAAGGTGTTCACGCCGCATACGTGGGGCAACGGCATCGGCCTCGCGGCCAATCTGCACGTCGTGGCGGGCGCGGGGAACGCGCCGTTCGTCGAGTTTCCGTACGACCCGCCCGAATGGACGCCGGCTCGCCGCGACTATCCGCTCGAGCACGTGATCGACATCGACGCACAAGGCTGGATCGAACTCGGCGATGCGCCAGGCCTTGGCGTCGAACTCGACGAGGCCACGCTCGCCGCCACGCTCGCGCACGACAGCCGTTACGACTGAAGCATGGAGGGCCGCCGTGCAGTCCGGCTGCGAACGCGCGCCAGCCCATAAACGAAGCATTCCGAAACATTTAAATAAAATGGAGACACGCAATGAAACGCTTGACGTCCCTGCTCCGCGCGGCCTGCCTCGCGGCGCCGTTCGCCCTCGCCGCGGTGCCGGCCCATGCGGCGGGCACCTGGTGCAGCAGCGGTAAACCGGTGCGCTTCGCGGGCATCACCTGGGAGAGCGGCAACTTCACGAGCGAAGTGCTGCGCTACATCCTCAAGAACGGCTATAGCTGCCAGACCGACACCGTGCCCGGCAGCACGGCGGCCACGGAAACGGCGCTCTCGCGCAACGACCTGCAGGTGTGGGCCGAACAATGGACGGGCCGCTCGGAGATCATCGCGGGCGCGGTGAAGGCGGGCTCGGTGAAGCTCGTGGGCGACACGCTGCCGGGCGGCACGAGAGAAGGCTGGTACGTGCCCGACTATGTGGTGCACGGCGACGCCAAACGCGGCATCAAGGCGAGCGCGCCCGACCTCCAGTCGGTCAGCGAACTGCCCGGATACAAGGGCCTTTTCGTCGACGACGAGGAACCCGACCGCGGCCGCTTTCTCAACTGCCCCTCGGGCTGGGACTGCGAGCGCGTGAACACGCGCCTTCTCAAGCTGCTCAAGCTCGACGACAGCTACACGAACTTCCGCCCCGGCACCGGCGCGGCGCTCGACGCGGCCATCTCCTCGGCCTACGCGCGCGGCAAGCCGATACTCACCTACTACTGGGAACCGGCCGCGCTGATGGCCAAATACAGGTTCGTACAGCTCAAGATGCCGCCGTTCAACGAAGCGTGCTGGAAGACCTTGCGCGAGGAAAACAGCGCACAGCAATGCGCCTCGTCATACCTGGTCTCGCATCTGAAGATCGGCGTGTCCACGCCGTTCTTTCAGGACGAGCCGGACGTAATGGCCTTCTTCGCAAAGGTGAGCTTTCCGATCGACTTCCTGAACACGACGATTCTCGACATGACCGAGCATAAGGTCGATGCGCAGACCGAAGCGCAGAAGTTCCTCAAGCAGCACCCCGAGATGTGGAAGACGTGGGTGCCCGCGGACGTGGCCGCGAAGGTGCAGAAGTCGCTTGGCGCCTGAACCGCCTTGACAAGCCATACCAACCAGAAAGCGGAGTCGCGCAACGCGACTCGATAACAAGGAGACGCAGGTGAAAAAGAAGATTCTCGCGGCGCTGCCGCTGGCGCTCGCCGCGGCGTGCGCGCACGCGCAAAGTAGCGTGACGCTGTACGGCATCATCGACCTCGGGGTGGACTACGCCAACAATGTGGCGAGCGGCGCGAACGGCCAGCTCGTGCCGGGCACCGGCAGCAAGCTCGTGCAGATGCAAAGCGGCGTGCCCGCAGGCAGCCGCTGGGGCCTGCGCGGCTCCGAAGACCTTGGCGGCGGCTACGCCGCGATCTTCCGGCTCGAAAGCGGATTCAACGCCGCGACGGGCGGACTCGGCGGCGGCCTCGCATTCTCGCGCAACGCGTATGTCGGCTTCAAGTCGGATCGCTATGGCCAGATCACCTTCGGCAAGCAGTGGGACGCCACCGTCGACCTGATCGAGCCGTATTCGCTCAACGGCAACTACGGCGGCTGGTATTTCGCACACCCGAACGACATGGACAACCTCGACAACGGGTTCCCGGTCAACAACGCCGTGAAATACGTGAGCCCGGTGTTCTCCGGCTTCCAGTTCGAAGGCCATTATTCGTTCGGCGGCCAGGCGGGCCAGTTCTCGAACAATGCCTCGTATAGCGCGGCGGCGGCGTATACGCTCGGCTCGTTCAGCGCCGGCGTGGGCTACCTGCGCGTGAACGATCCGATTGCGGCCGTCGCCGGTTATGGCAGCGGTGGCGGCTTCGTCAACCTGGTGTACGGCGACGCGCTCGCCAACGCGCGCTACCAGGGCATCCTGTCCGCCGGCGCATCGTACGTGCTCGGCAGCCTGAAGCTGATGGCGAACTATTCGAACGTGGACTTCTCGTCGGCGAACGGCAGCGGCGATCTGCATTTCCAGAACTACGAAGTCGCCGGCACCTATGCCGTGACGCCCGCCTTCACCGTCGGCGCGGGTTACACGTTCACGATGGGCCAGGACCACGCGACCGACGCCTCGCCGAAGTATCACCAGGTCAACCTGATCGGCCAGTACGCGCTTTCGAAACGCACGTCGGTCTACGCAATGGGCGTGTACCAGCATGCAGCGGGCGCCGCGCAAAACGCGCAGATCACGGGCTTCAATCCCTCGGGCACCGACAGCCAGGTCGTCGGCCGCGTGGGTATCACGCACGCGTTCTGATGGTTTTCACGCACGTTTCTCACACCCGTCATTGAGGCAAACAGGCGCCGGCGCGAGCCGGCGCGATTGCATCGCGAGGCTTGCATGCGCCGCCTACCTTCCTTATCGGCCCTGCGTTCATTCGAGGAGGCGAGCCGCACGCTCAGCTTCACCAGGGCCGCGCAGAACCTGCACGTCACGCAGGGGGCGATCAGCCGCCAGATTCGTCTGCTCGAAGACTATCTCGGCACGCCGCTCTTCATGCGGCATCATCACCGGCTCGAAATCACGGCCGCGGGCAAGCGCCTGCTGCCCACGCTGCAGGCCGCGTTCGACAGCATCGCCCATACGCTCGACACGATCCGCGCCGATCCTTCGAACAGCCTGCTGAGCGTGAACGCCGCGCCCACGCTCGCCACGCGCTGGCTCACGCCGCGTCTGCGCGATTTTCAGGCGCGCCATCCCGATCTGCGTATTTCCATCACCAACGAATACGGTCCGCTGCACGGCACGGAACGCAACGAGGATTGCCAGATCCGCTTCGGCATGGAGCCGCTGCCGGGCGGGCAGAGCACGCTGCTCATGCGCGAACGCCATGTGCTCGTCGGCTCGGCGCGCGAGTTCGCGGCGCCGCCCGCCGACGAAAGCGCGCTGCGCGACATTCTCGCGCAGCACCCCTGGCTCTATATCCTCGATATCGACCGCCGCCTGCTCGTATGGGAAGCATGGCTCGAAGCCGCGGCGCTCGACGTGAAGATCGCGCCGCGCGGCGAGCTGGAGTTCAGCACGCTCGATCAGGTCATACACGCGGCCGTGGCAGGCCTCGGCATTGCCGTTGCCGACCGTCACATGATCGAGCCCGAACTGCACAGCGGCACGCTCGTGCAACTGAGCCGCGTGGAAGTCGCGGGACCTTCCGGCTACTGGCTCGACGTGCGGCCGGAGGTGCAGGACACGCTGCGGGTGCGCAACTTCAGTAGCTGGCTCGTCGAGCACCACGCGGCGCCCGATTAGCCCGATCGGTGCCGTACCACGCGCGTCAATTGGGATCGATCGGCGGGCCAGGCGGGCCCGAATCCACTTGCCTCACGGCACCTCTCCCCTGCTGTGCGATCGAGCGCGCGAGCATGTCCTTCGCTTCGCTGCTCGATGAGTCGACCGTCAGCGCATGCCCCGCGTTATGCCAGGCGCACACCCACTGACCCTCGCGTGCGCAGAGTCGCGCATAGCCGAGCAACGAATCGCGTTCCTGCTCGCGCGAGGCCAGTTCGGCCTGCATCTGCAGCGCGTAGCCGTTGCCGGGCTGCTCGGCCAACGCGGTCATGATCGCGCTGCGCGCCGGCGCAAGGCTGCTCTTGTCGAGGTTTGCGCGCGCGCTCGCGAGACTTCTCGCGACGTCGGCGCGCGCGTTCGCGCTGGCCTTCGCCGCGGTCTTTGCAGCGAGCGTGCGCTCCTCGCCCGCGCTTTTTCGCGCAGCGATGCCGCGTTGAGCGGCTTCCGTATGCGCGATGACGGTGGGCACGGGCGGCGCGTATTGCCGCTGCGGCACCGGAACGCTCAATGGCGGCGGCGGCACATGCACGGGCAAAGGCGGCGAGGCATGAGCCACCACGGGAGGCGGCACGTGCGCGGGCGAAGGCGAGACATGAGCCACTGCGGACGGCGGCGCCGCGGCCGCAGGAGGCGGCGCCACGCGAGCCTCGACGGTCGTCGACGCGCTGCGTGACGCGGGCGGCTTCACCGTCGGCGCGGACACGTTGCCTTTCGGCACGAACACGGCCCCTTCCACGACCTGCCCGCCCGATGAAGGTGCGCGCTCGGCGCGATGCGAAATCGTATACGCGCCAAGCAGGAACACGACGGAGACCACGCTGCCGACGGCGTAGAACGGCAGCCATGAGCGATGTCCCTCGCGCGCCTCGTCCCGCGCCGGGTATTCGCTGTATTGTTGCGCGCCGCCGAACCCGAAGGCTGCCGGGCTCCAGTGCGAGTGCGAATGGCGCGCGAAGCCGTCGTGCCATTCCGGCGCGGCGGATTCGCTCGGCGGCGACGTCCGCGGGCCAGCAGGAAGCTGCTTCGCGCCGCACTGGGGGCAAATCATCAGCGGTGCATTAAAACCGGTCCCGCAGTACGGACATCCCCACGGACCAGCGTGACCTCGGGCAGGTTCGTTGAACATTGCAGGTATCGACGCTTTGACAGGATAGGGTTCGGGTTCGCACCCGCTCGCCGGACGCGCCTCGCAACAGGCGACGCAGCGGCACGATTCGAAGTACTCGCCGTATTCGATGCTGGATTTCGCGGTTCGCCGGACGGTTGAAAAAATTCACTTCGAATATGGGACACTTCGCCGCGAAGTTCAACCGGCGAAATCCGCCATCTGGCGGTTCCGGACAGGATCGAACCCGACCCCTCGCCGACGGAGCCATGGCCTTTCCATGATGGCTGCGCCCTGCGCCCGAATGCACCCGGCTGATACGGCCCCGTGCATTGACATCTTGATACAGAATTCGCGCCGTCGATACGCGATTCCCGCTCGCCGCATGACGGCGCGGCACCCGGGCTCAGGCCTTTATCGTGTCCTTGAAAATACGTCCGTCTTTCATGACCATCAGCAGGTTCTGGTCGGGACTGGCAAGCAGCGTCATGTCTTCGAGCGGATCGCCGGCCACGATCAGCAGGTCGGCATAAGCGCCCTCTTCCAGGACGCCGAGCTTGTGAGGATACGGATTGCGCTCTCCCGCCAGCGCCAGCAACTGCCCGTTTATGCCCGTCGCCATCTTCAAGACTTCGGCAGGCGGATACCAGCGCGTCATGTGCCCTAGCATCGTGCCCTGCCGCTGGGTGAGCGCCTGGGAAAAGAGGAGATCGGTGCCGAACGCCACCTTGAGTCCGTGCTTGCGGGCGAGCTTGTACATGGTGTCGGTGCCGGCCGTAACCTCGAGAAACTTCTCCCGGCTCGACGGCGCCATCGGCGCGACGTCCTCTTCGCTCGTAAACGGTTGCGTGCTCAACCACGTGCCGTTCTTCGCGATGATTTCGGCACTGCGCTCGTCAATGAGGTGGCCATGTTCGATACATTGCGCACCGGCCGCGACGGCGCGCTTCACCGACTCCGGCGTGTACGCGTGCACGAGTACATAGGTACCCCAGTCGGATGCCGTCTCCACCGCCGCCTTCAGTTGCGGCTCGGTGAACGTGAGCATGTCGAGCGGGCTGCGCGGCGTGGAAACGCCGCCGCACCCGACGATCTTGATCTGCGTGGCGCCCTGCATGAACTGTTCGCGCACGCGCAAACGAACCTCGTCGGCCGAGTCCGCGATGGCGGCGGCGCCTGTCCGTTCCACCGCGCTGATCTGACCTGACGTGCGCGGCACATCGGTCAACAGACGAAAGTCGCCGTGACCGCCCGTCGTCGTAATCATCGCGCCGGAGGGATAGATGCGCGGACCGCTCAGCATGCCTGAATCGATGGCCTGTTTCAGGGCGAATGCCGGGCCGCCTACGTCGCGAATCGTCGTGAACCCGCGCAAAAGCGTACGCTGCGCCTCCGCGCCCGCGGCGAGATAGACGAAGCTGAAGTCGGACTGCATGATGGTCGCGATGGGCAGCGCCGCGAGCAGCGCGTGCCAGTGCATGTCGATGAGTCCCGGCATCATCACCTTGCCGCCGCAGTCGATCACGCGCTGGCCGACGGTTGCGCCCGGCGCGCCCCGGCGAAGCTGCGATATGCGGTTGCCATCGACGACCAGGTACATACCGTCCTGCAATGCGCCGGACTTGCCGTCGAACAGGCGAAAGTTCGTAAACGTCACGGGCTGCATGGGTGCTGGCGCGGCCGCGCCGGGTTGCTGCGCGAAGCTCAGTTCCGGCAGAACGGCGCTCAACATGGATGCGCCCATGCCGATCAGAAACCCGCGGCGCGCAAGATCGGCACTGATGCGGCGGTTCGCGTACTGCGTCAACGCCTGCTTGCACTGGCACGCGTAAGCGGGGCCGATCGCACTGGCGCGACGACTTCTTCTGGAGTCCATAAGTCACCTGTGAATGTCCGGTACGGCAACGATCGCGTTCATTCGGCGGGGCTCGCGACATCATCCTTCGTCAACAGCAAAGCGAGCGGCCGCGTGGAGCTGAACGCCGAAAAGATGATGGTGAGGGCCACCGTTCCCGGCACGGCCAGGAACGCGCCGGCGATGCCCCAGATCGCCGTCCATGCCGCAAGGCTCATCAGAATGACCGCGGGGCTCAGGTTCAGCGAACCGGCCATCAACCATGGGTCGAGCACGTTGCCCATGACGAAGTTGATCGCCGAAAGCGATATGAGCAGCACGATCGGCTCGTTCCATTGGCCGAACTGGAGCGCCGCCAGCAAGGCGGGAAACGCGACGGAGATGAGCGAGCCCGCATACGGCACGAAGTTGAGCATCACGATGAGCACGGCGAGCAGCGGCGCGAACTCCAGGCCGACCAGTTGCATGCAGATCCAGCTGAGAATGCCGAGCACCACCCCGAGCAGCGCCTTCAACGCCAGGTATGTGCCGATCTTCGAATTGATCGCGTCGATCACGGGTTCCATGTCGGCCTTGCCGCGCATGACCGCCGATAGCTTGCGGCGGAATCGTCCCATCTCGACCATGAAAAACGCCGTGTACAGAAAGACGACGAGCGTCGTCGCCATGAGCGAAGACAGCGACCCAAGGAGCGAAGTGAGCAGTGCCTGAACGTTGACTACGGCGAGCAGCTCGCGGCGAAACGCCGTCCACGACGCCTCCGTTTCCAGATGCAGCAAGGCCGTGAGTTTGGCCAGCAAGGCGAGCAGTGTCGCTTCGTATTTCGGCGCGACGGCCAGCATGCGGTCGGTATCGGAAAGCAGCAGTTCGGTCGCCAGCCACGCCGCGACGAGGATGAGCGCGGCCGCGCTCCAGTAGCGCACGCCCGCGCGAATGCGCTTGCCGACGTGGGGCACGCGCCGCAATATTTCGGCGAGCCCGTAAATCACGTACGACGTGATGATCGCGAACGCAATCGGCACCAGCACCGGACGGCCGATATAGAGCACCCACCCCGTAATGGCGACGACCACCACCACGCAGGTGCACGTGATGAGATCCTGCTTCATGAGGTCCCCGGCATCGCGACGCTTCGCCTGCGCCTCGGCGAGACCGGCTGGCGGCGAAACACTGATCCGGCCATCTCTTTCCTCGCGTGACATGAAATGCCTGGGATGACGAACCACATGACGCATCGAAACGCATATCGGCAGACAGGCGTGAGACGTTAGCAAGCCATCGGGGGCGAACCCGAACGACGCGCCACCCGGCGCATGAATCCGGCCCTCAATGGCGCGGACTTCGGGGCGCGATCGGCTGCCATTCAGGAAGACTAGTCGCTTTGAAGAAGACTTGCGCGCTGGCTGGCGAGCGCGCTGCGATCGACGACCTTTCGGGGAACGAAAAATCCCGCAGTTCCTTTAAGTCACGTTTAAGCAGCAAAAAGTACCTTACGCGCACTTTCATTCATTCTTTTTGACCACAGCAATGACTACCAGCAAATATCGGCGCCGGGGCCTGATCGCCGGTGTGGCGGTCGCGCTCGCCGGCGCGTGGGTCGTAAGCCACGAGCACGCCAGCGCGAACGAGAGCAGCGCCACGAAATCGACTCTGACCGCGCCGACGCCCAAGGCCGACGACGGCAAAGGCCAGGCGCCGAACTTCTCGGCGATCGTGGCAACGTACGGCCCGGCTGTGGTCCATGTCGAGGTCGTGAAGGAAAACCCGGATTCCGAAGACGGCCATTCGGGCGCACTCGGCTCGGGTTTCATCGTGAGCCAGGACGGCTACATCCTGACGAACAATCACGTGGTCGAAGGCGCGGACGAAGTGACCGTCAAGCTCACCGACGGCCGCAAGTTCCCCGCGCGCGTGATCGGCACCGACAAGGCGGGTGACGTGGCCGTGCTGAAAATCGCCGGCGCCGGTTTTCCCACCGTGAAGATCGGCAATCCGGCGAACAGCAAGGTGGGCGACTGGGTCGTCGCCATCGGCTCGCCGTATGGTCTCGACAACACCGTGACCTCGGGCATCATCAGCGCGAAGTCGCGCCAGCTCTCGGACGACAGTCCCGCGCACCTCATTCAGACCGACGTGCCCGTCAATCCCGGCAATTCGGGCGGTCCGCTCTTCAACCTGAACGGCGAAGTCATCGGCATCAATTCGATGATCTATTCGCGCACGGGCGGCTTCCAGGGTCTGTCGTTCGCGATTCCCATCGACGAAGCCATGCACATGAAGGACCAGATCGTGCAGGGCGGCGGCGACACGGACCACGGTTCGCATCCGCGTCTCGGCGTGGCCGTGCGCTCGCTCACGGGCGACGAGTCAGACCAGATCGGCGTGAACGGCGGCGTACTCGTCGTGCGCGCGGGCGGTCCGGCGCGCGCGGCGGGCATCAGCGCCGGCGACGTGATCGTCGCCGTCAACGGCATCGAGGTGCAGAACGTCGAGCAGTTGCAAAGCATGATCGCGCGTGCGAGGGACAACGTTTCGATCGTCGTCGAGCGCGGCGGGGAACAGATGACCGCGCAGGTCGAACTCGCGCGCGGTTGATTTCACCGCACGTCCGGCGCGCGACTACGGCGCGTGGCTCGCCAGATAGTCGATGCGCTCGACCACGTACGGGTAGAACGGGTTCCATGACAGCCGCGTGAGGAGCCCGGCGCCTACGATCAGCGCCCCCGTTTCGCCGCGAATGGACTGCGCACCGAGATGGATGCCCAGGTCGTCGTCGGGGTCGGGCGTGCGGCCGTACAGCGAATCGGTCACCGGAAACGGCAACGCCACGTGCGAAAGCGAATAGATGTCGAGCGGATAGTCGAGCCCCGTGGGTTCGACTTTCACCGCCGTCCCGTTCGGCGCCGTGGTTTGCTCGACGACCTGCGGCGAGGTGGCCGAGGCGTTGGTCAGCACCGTCAGACGGTAACGCAGCGGCGGCGCGGGCGCGATACGGCGCAGCGCGTCGCGCATCGAAGCGCGCAGCAGCGGGCTCCATTGCGCGGTACGGTTGATGTCGAACAGCACGAGCTCACTGCCGTTGGCAGGCAGTTGCGCGTACAACGAACTGACGATCGCGCTCGTGCTCACCGTGAAGTCGAGCACGGACTGAAACGTCAGCGTGGGCGGCAGCGCCGCGATCCGGCCGTTGCGCGCCGCGTCGGCCACTTCCTGCTGGATCTTCCGCGTCACCCGCCACGACTGGCGTGCGCCGTTCACGGGAAACGAGTTGTACTTGAACGGATTGAATTCCGGCACGATGTCGAGCCACGCAGCTTTCTCGAACGCAGGCAGGATCGACGGCAACGCCGCCAGGCCCGCAAAACGCGCGAATCGCGTAATGCCGATCATCGGCGAAAGCAGGATCAGGTGGTCGGCCTTCGGCAGGCCCGGATTCTCCAGCGCTTCGAGCGCGTACTGGAGCGCCAGCGCGCCGCCGTTGGAAAAGCCCACGATATGCAGCGGCGCGGGCGCCGGCACGAGGCGGCGCGCCTCGCGCACGGCGAGCCGCGTGGCCGCCTCCCAGTCTTCCGCCGTCACGTCGGTCAGGCCCGACGGCACCGTGCCGTGCCCCGGCAGGCGTATCGCCACCACGGCGAAGCCATCGCGCTGATAGCGCTGTGCAATGTGCCGCAAGCTATAGGGAGAATCGGTCAGGCCATGAAGCATCACCGCCACGCCGCGCGGGGCGCCCTCCGGCCTGAGCGTGTACGAGCGGTTCCAGTCGGTGCGGAAGTGGCCGGGATAAATCGGGCTGCCCGAAAAATAGCGATTGGCGGGCACGCGTTCGTCGGGCGGCAGCTTGTCGGTCACGTTCTTCCTGACCGAGTCGAACAGCCGGTCTTCGTGCGCGACGTATTCTTCCCACGTCGCGTGATCGATTTCGTGCGCGTGCATTTCCTCCGGCACATAGGTGTGCCACAAGCTCAAGGGCGCCTTGCGCTGCGCGTCGTACAGCCGCACCGCGGCAATGCACACGAAAGCCAGCAGGAGGAAAAGAAAAAGCCGCTTGATCCAGCGAAGGGCCCACGCTCTCGTCATGAATGTCGCCATGTCCGGTCAATGCCTCGCGAACGGGTGATCTGCCTCGCCTTCGCGCTAGCGCGCATAGGCCGGCCAAAACAGCGGCACGAGCACCACGGTGATAATGAGCGCCCCGAGCGCCGCCGGCATGCCCACCAGGAAAAACTCCTTGAACCGGTAGCCGCCAGCGGTGCTGACCAGCGCGTTCACGGGCGACGAGACCGGCGACATGTATGCCGCCGACGCGGCGACTGCCGTCGTCATCGCGAACGGGTAGGGCGACGCGTGCAGATGCGCGGCCATGGCGATCACCACGGGCGCCATCAGCACCGCCGTCGCGGTGGCCGAGATCACCATGCCGACCACCAGCGTCAGCACGAACACGGCGGCCAGCAGGCCATGCGCGCCCCAGGGCGCGGCCACGCGGAGCACGGCGTCGGCGGCGATGTCGATGCCGCCCGTGCGTTGCAGCGCGATGGAGAACGGCAGCATGCCCACGATCAGCACGAGGCTGCGCCAGTGTATCGCGCGGTAGGCGCTGTCGAGGCTCACGCAGCCCAGCGCGCCCATGAGCAGGCAGCCGGTCAGGCCCGCGATCACGTTCGGCACCCGTGGCGCGAGCATCAGCGCGACGACGAGCGCCATGCAGCCGATGGCCTGCACCGCCTTGTCCGGCGCGGGCACGTAGGCGTCGCTTTCCACCGGCATGGCAAGGCACACGATGTCGTGCTCCACCGACTGCATCGAGAAAATGTCGATCCACGGCCCCACCACCAGCAGCGTGTCGCCGACTTCGAGGCGCGTGGTCTGCAGGTCGTGCGCGAGCGCGGCGTCGGCGCGGCGCAGACCCACGACCGTCACGCCATGACGCCTGAGCGCCGCCGACCTGCGCGCGACATCGCCCACGAGCGCCGAATCCGGCGGCACGATGACCTCGGCCATGCCCACATCGTGGGTCTGGTCCGTGAAGTAGGCGCCCGACATGCGGCGCACCCCCAGCGTGTAGCGTTCGCAGAACGCGGGCAGATCGAAACCGGCGGCATCCACGTCGAGCAGCAGCACGTCGCCGGGCGCGATGCTGCTGTCGGCCGTGGCGGGCAGCACCGTCGTACCCATGCGCGCACGGCGCTCGATCGCGACGACGTGCGCCACGGGATCGTCGTCCAGTCCGCAACGACCGAGCGTTTGCCCGACGAGCGGCGAGCCCGCCTCCACTTTCAGGCGAAACGCGCGCCCTTCGAGCGAGTAGCGCGCGACCCAGTCGTTCACGGAGGGCCGGTTCGAGGTCTCGCCGCTGTCGGCCCCGATCAGAAAGCGCTTCGCGAACAGCATCCAGGCCATGCATACGGCCAGAACCGGCACGCCGACGGGCGTGATGGCGAAAAAGCCGAAACCCGCATGGCCGCGATAGACCAGCGCGCTATTGATGACGAGATTCGGCGTGGTGGCGACGAGCGTGAGCATGCCGCTCGTGAGCGCGGCCATGCTCGCCGGCATGAGCAGCCGGGCGCGCGATACGCCCGACTGCCGCGCGATGCGGAACACGATGGGAATGAAGATCGCCACGACGGCCGTGGAGCTCATCACCGAGCCCATCATGCCGACAATGGCCATGATCAGCGTCACGAGCCGGCGCTCGTTCGAGCCGCCCCGCGCGATCAGGGCGTCGCCGACGCGCTGGGCGACGCCCGTTCGCACGAGGCCGTCGCCGAGCACGAACAGCGCTGCAATGAGGACGATATTGGCGTCCGAGAAGCCCGCCAGCGCCTCGTTGACGGTCACGACGCCCGAGACGGGCAGCGCGACGATCATGATGAGCGCCACCGCATCGGCGCGCGGCCGGCC
Source organism: Paraburkholderia lycopersici (assembly GCF_900096975.1). Taxonomy (GTDB): domain Bacteria; phylum Pseudomonadota; class Gammaproteobacteria; order Burkholderiales; family Burkholderiaceae; genus Paraburkholderia; species Paraburkholderia lycopersici. Next base: position 215,373 of record NZ_FMYQ01000002.1, on the reverse strand, counting down.
GGTCAGGAACATCGCGATCGCGCAGGCGAGACAGGCAACGGTCATCAATAGGTCGGTAGACACGATTTCGCTACGCCTGTTCACTGTCCTGCTCGACTGGCACGGGAAACCACCGCTGTCGCAAATAGTGCCGGATTTTGTAAATCTCCGTTCGGGGCCGTCCGTAAACCCCTGTTTTTTCGATGCTTTCACAGAACGCCGCGGCAGTCACGCACGTCGAGCCCGAGCCCCCGGGGCGCATAAAAAAAGGCCGCCGCGCCTTCGCGCAACGGCCTTCGCCAGAATCCGGCAAGCGAGGAAAAAACGTGGGAGGAATCAGCCGAGCCCGCCCATCATCATGTACTTCGTTTCGAGGTATTCGTCGAGCCCGTACTTCGACCCCTCGCGCCCGAGCCCCGACTCCTTCACGCCGCCGAACGGCGCGACTTCCGTCGACAGGATGCCCTCGTTGATGCCGACCATGCCGCTCTCCAGCGCGCCCGCCACGCGCCACACGCGGCCGATGTCGCGCGCGTAGAAGTACGCCGAAAGGCCGAAGTCGGTATCGTTCGCGGCCTGGATCGCTTCTTCCTCGGTTTCGAAGCGGAACACCGCCGCAACGGGCCCGAACGTTTCCTCGTCCGCGAGCATCATGCCGCCGTGCGCGCCGGTGATGATCGTAGGTTCGTAGAACGTGCCGCCCAGCGCATGCGCGCGGCCGCCGCAAACGACGGTGCCGCCCTTCTCGCGCGCGTCGCTCACGTGCGCCTCGACCTTGCGCAGCGCCGCGGCGTTGATGAGCGGCCCCTGCGTGGCGCCGGGCTCCATGCCGCTCGCCACGCGCAGCGCGCGCACGGCCGCCGCGAGCTTTTCGACGAACGCGTCGTGTACCCCGGCCTGGACGTAGAAGCGGTTCACGCACACGCAGGTCTGCCCCGTGTTGCGGAATTTGGAGGCCATCGCGCCTTCCACGGCGGCGTCGAGGTCGGCGTCGTCGAACACGATGAAGGGCGCGTTGCCGCCCAGTTCGAGCGACACTTTCTTGACCGTGTCGGCGGCCGCCCGCATGAGCAGCTTGCCCACGCGCGTGGAGCCCGTGAACGAGATCTTGCGCACGGCCTTCGACGCCATGAGCGTGTCGCCGATCGCGGGCGCGTCGCCCGAAACGACGTTGAACACGCCGCGCGGAATGCCCGCTTCGACGGCCAGTTCGGCTAGCGCGAACGCCGAGAGCGGCGTTTCTTCCGAAGGCTTGAGCACCATCGTGCAGCCCGCAGCGAGCGCGGGGCCGGCCTTGCGCGTGACCATCGCGAGCGGGAAGTTCCAGGGCGTGATCGCACCCACCACGCCCACGGGCTCCTTCGTCACGACGATGCGCGCCCCCTTCTTCGGCGCGGGAATCACGTCGCCATAGGCGCGCCGCGCTTCTTCGGCGAACCACGTGAGAAAGCTCGCCGCGTAAGCCACCTCGCCGAGCGCTTCCGCGTAGGGCTTGCCCTGCTCGGCCGTCATGATGCGCGCAAGGTCCTCGCGATGCGCGTGCATCAGCTCGCCCCAGCGGCGCACCTTGGCGCCGCGCTCCGCCGCCGTGGCGTCGCGCCAGGCCGGGAATGCGTGCGAGGCTGCCGCCACGGCCTGGAGCGCCTCGCGCGCGCCCGCGCGCGCGACCTGCGCGAGCGGCGCGCCGCTGGCCGGGTCGAGCACGGCGTAGGTCGCGTCGCTCGCCACCCATTCGCCGTCGATGAAGCTCGACGTACGCCACAGGCGCGCTTCCTTGAGTCCCCCGGTCATGCTGCGATCTCCAGGCGGCGCGCCGCGCGTGGCACACGCGCAATGCGCGCCGTCACGTAGTCGTTGATTACGTCGCACGGCGTGTAGTTGCGCTCGAGTTCGTAAAGCTCGTCGGCGTCCAGTTGCGTCTCGAGCGCGGCGAGCGCGCCCTCGAACTGCGCGACGGTGTCGGCGCCCACGAGCATCGACGAAACGCCCGCGCGGCCCAGCACCCATGCCTGCGCGATCTGCGCGCAGGACACGCCGCGCGCAGCCGCCACTTCGGCCACCGAACGCGCGATATTGCGCGAGGCTTCGTCGTCGTACATCTGCACGGTGAAGAAGTCGGTCTGGTTGCGCACCGACTTCGCGTCGCCGGACAGCAGACCGCGCGCAAGCGGGCTGAACACCGAAACGCCGATGCCCTGATCCCGGCAGAACGGAATCATCTCGCGCTCTTCCTCGCGATACGCGCAATTCAACTGCAACTGCATATTGATCGGTCGTGCGAAATGATTGCGCTCGCACACCTGCAGGATCTTGGCGAACTGCCATGTGAACATCGTCGACACGCCGATATAACGCGCCTTGCCCTCGCGCACGATGTCGTTCAACGCATCCATGGTTTCTTCCACGGGCGTGTTCACGTCGAAGTAGTGGAGCATGTAGATGTCGACGTAATCGGTCTGCAGGCGGCGCAGCGAGCCATCTATGCCTTCCATGATGTGCTTGCGCGAATGGCCCTGGTTGTTCACGCCGTTGCCGATCGGATAACCGACCTTCGTCGTGAGCACGAGTTCGTCGCGCTTCGCGAGCCGCCGCACGATGCGCCCCACCACTTCCTCGCCCACACCCGTCGAGTAGAAGTCGGCGAGGTCGATGAAGTTCACGCCCGCTTCGAGCGCGCGGCGCACGATCGGCTCGCTCTGCTCTTCGTTGTAGATCCAGGGTTTCCAGTCCGGCGTGCCCATGTTCATCGTGCCGAGGCACAGGCGCGACACCTTCAGGCCGGAACGGCCAAGCTGCACGTATTGCATCGTAGTCACCTGTAACGATTGGCGCGGCTCACGCCGCCTTGACCTTCGGCGTATAGAACGGATTGCTGATCCGGTCCTTGATCCGCGCTACGTCGTCGAGCTTCGGAAGGCCGTGCAGCGCCGCGCGAATCGCGGTCTTGCAGGCCGCGTAGTTGTTCTCGTATACCGCGTCGAGGTCGTCGCACGACCAGTTCACCCAGTTCGCCGTGACAATGCACCATTCGTTCTCCGCTTCGGGCGGCAGCGTGCCGTCGAGCATCGCCTCGGTCACGGCCTTCGCGATGGCGGCCTGCGATGCGCCCCACGTGGCGTTGCCGTGCAGATCGCCGCGAATGTCGGCTTTGTTCACGTAGAGCGTGGCGGGCTTGACCGGCACGTTGGGCTGCGCGACCACCATGAACGGCACGTGACCTTGCGAGGGCGACGACAAGCTGTTCGTAAATGCCTGTCCCACAGGACCATTGCGCGGACCGATCAGGATGTTGATGTGGGCAGCGTTTACGCCTGGTCCCGCGAAACCTTCGCCGATATAGACTTGCAGGTCTTTCATGTTGACTCCGTCTCCTTTGTTCCAGTGGTGTTCTGGCTTGCTTGCCCATTGGATTGTGCGTGGCAGCGCCGCACGTCGAGACGAATTCCAGCACACGCCCGATACGCGCAAAAGCTATGAAATCTCATGGGGGCATGACGCCCAGTCATCGCTCGATTGCACACCGGCAGTGGCATGAGATCAGGTAATGCATCGATGACTATTCGTTGCTTCGCAACCCAAAATGACGCCGCTAGACTCTCGTCGGAGTGACTCGAAAAGCGACGGCCCGCGCAACATGGCGTGCAGGCCGCGCATACAATCCTGAACGGAGGAGACATGAGACGAATTTCGCTGGCGGGCGTGCGCGTTGCCGCCGCCCTCGCGCTGACCTGCGCGGCCACGAGCAGCTTTGCCGCGCCCGGCTGGTGCCAGGCAGGCAAGACCGTGAAGCTCGCGCAAATCACGTGGGAAAGCGGCGCGCTGATGACCGAAATGGTGCGCACGGTGCTGGAGAAGGGCTACGGCTGCAAGACAGAGGTCGTGCCGGGCGCTACGGCCGCCACCGAGACCGCGCTCACGAAAAACGACCTTCAGGTGTGGGCCGAGCACTGGACCGGCCGCAGCCCCATCGTCGCGCGCGGCCTTCAGGACGGCAGCGTGAAGCTCGTGGGCGAGCTGATTCCCGGCGGCGACAAGGAAGGCTGGTACGTACCCGACTACGTCATCAACGGCGACGCGAAACGCGGCATCAAGCCCCTCGCGCCGCAATTGCGCTCCATCGCGCAACTGCCGCAATACAAGTCGCTATTCACCGACGACGAAGAACCGGGCAAGGGCCGCTTCTACAACTGCCCCGCCGGCTGGGATTGCGAGCGCTTCAACAACCGGCTGCTGTCGGCCTACAAGCTCGGCGACGACTATACGAACTTCCGCCCCGGCACCGGCGGCGCGCTCGACGCCGCCATCGCGTCCGCCTACGAGCGCGGCAAACCGATTCTCTTCTACTACTGGCAGCCCGCGGGCTTGATGGCGAAGTACCACTTCGTGCAACTCGAAGGCGCGCCGTATTCCGACGCCTGCTGGAACACCATCGCCGATCCGAAGGGCGCGCCGTGCGCCTCCGCGTTCAAGGTTTCGCATCTGAAGATCGCGCTCTCCACCCCGTTTTATGACGCCGAGCCCGACGCCGTCGCCTTCTTCGGCAAGGTGAGCTTGCCGCTCGCGCTGGACGAACAGCTCGTCCAGCAGATGCACGACAAGAAGCTCGACGCGTCCACCGTCGCCCGCGGCTTCTTCGAGCAGCATCCGGAAATCTGGAAGCAATGGGTCACGCCGGAAGTCGCGGCGCGCGTGCAGGCGGCCCTGCGCACCTGACCGGCACGACGGGCAACGAGGCCGAACGCATCACATGACACACGCAGAATGAGGCTCACCATGGGATCCCCCTTCCTTCACCTCTCGATCGCCGACTGGGTCAACGATCAGGTCGCCGCGTTCGTCCAGCGCTACGGCGACGCATTCCACAACTTCAGCGTGCTGATGCTGCGCGACGTGCTCGTGCCGCTCGAAAGCCTGCTGCGCGCCACGCCGCCCGTCGTCGTGCTCGTTGCGGTGGGCCTGCTCGGCTGGCATGCGTCGCGGCGCATCGGCGTGGCGCTGCTGTTCGTCGCCCTGCTCTGGCTGATCGGTTGCTTCGGGCTTTGGGACAAGCTCATGCAGACCTTCGCGCTGATGGTGGTCGCCACCCTCATTTCGGTCGTGCTCGGCGTGCCTCTCGGCATACTCGCGGCGTCGAGCAGCGCGCTGCGCCGCGTACTGCTGCCCGTGCTCGACGTCATGCAGACGCTGCCGAGCTTCGTCTACCTGATTCCCGTGCTCATGCTGTTCGGTCTCGGCAAGGTGCCCGCCATTCTCGCCACGGTCGTCTATGCGCTGCCGCCGCTCATTCGCCTGACCGACCTCGGCATTCGCCACGTGGATGCGGAAATCGTCGAAGCGGCGCGCGCCTTCGGCACCACGCGCATGCAGTTGCTGTTCGGCGTGCAACTGCCGCTCGCGCGGCCGAGCATCATGGCCGGCATCAACCAGACCACGATGATGGCGCTCTCCATGGTCGTGATCGCTTCGATGATCGGCTCGCGCGGGCTCGGCGAGGACGTGCTCGCGGGCATTCAGACGCTCGACGTCGGCAAGGGCACGCAGGCCGGCGTCGCCATCGTGATTCTCGCGATCGTGATCGACCGCATCAGCCAGGGCTACGGCCAGGGGCGCCGCACGCGCGGCCTAGCACGCAAGTCGAAGCAGCCCTCGCGCATTCCGTTTCGCCGCGTACGCGATCGGGAAAGCGAAAGCCCGGACGCGGCCAGGACCAGCGAACTGACGAGCCAGCCCGCCAAATAACGACTGCGCATGCGAAAGCGCCGGCACGACATGAAGCCGGGCCGGCGCCTCCTGTACGACGAACGAGGTAACGATCATGAGCGGCATAGAAGTCAAACACGTCTACAAGATCTTCGGCGCGCGCGACGCGAGCCAGCGCGCGCTGGACCTGCTGCGCGGCGGCGCGGGCAAGGCGGAGGTCCTCGAAAAAACGCGCTGCAACGTGGGCCTGAACGACGTGAGCCTGTCGATCGGCTCGGGCCAGATCTTCGTGATCATGGGCCTTTCGGGCTCGGGCAAGTCCACGCTCGTGCGCCACTTCAACCGGCTCATCGAGCCGACGGTGGGCGAGATCCTCATCGACGGCAAGGACGTCCTCAAGCTCTCCGACAACGGACTGCGCGATCTGCGCCGGTACGGCGTGAGCATGGTATTTCAAAGCTTCGGACTCCTTCCCCATCAAACCGTGCTCAACAACGCCGCGTATGCGCTCGTCACGCGCGGCGAGAAAAAGGCGGCCGCGCATGCGAGCGCGCGCGAGTGGCTCGGCAAGGTGGGCCTCGCGGGCTACGCCGACCACTATCCCGACGAGCTTTCGGGCGGCATGCGCCAGCGCGTGGGCCTCGCCCGCGCGCTCGCCGCCGACACCGACGTACTGCTGATGGACGAAGCGTTCTCGGCGCTCGACCCGCTCATTCGCACGGAAATGCAGGACCAGCTGCTCGAACTCCAGGCCACGCTCAAGAAGACGATCGTGTTCATCACGCACGATCTCGACGAGGCGCTGCGCATCGGCAACCAGATCGCGATTCTGCGCGACGGCCGCCTGATTCAGTGCGGCACCCCCGGCGACATCCTGCACCGTCCCGCCGACGACTACGTGCGGCGCTTCGTCGAGCGCCGCGCCGGGACCACGCATTAAGCGCCGCACATGCGGGCGCTCATCGGCCTGCTGGGCGGCTATACGATCCTCGTTTGCGGCAACAGCCTTCTCACCACGCTGATCTCGCTGCGGATGCTGCACGCCGAGCGCACCGCGCTCGACGTCGGCTTCGTGCAGTCGTGCTACTACGTCGGCTTCATCGCGGGCGCGCTCGGGCTCGGGCCGCTGGTCGGGCGCATCGGGCCGCAGCGCGCGTTCATCGGCTTCGGCGCGCTGGCCGCGCTCGCGGCGCTCGGTTATCTCTCGTTCGATTCGCCTGACGTCTGGGCCGTGCTGAGGTTCGTCACCGGCTTCAGCATGGTCGGCGTCTTCACCTCGATCGAGAGCGGCGTGAACGGCGCCGTGCCGAACGAGCGGCGCGGGCGCGCGTTTGCGCTCTATCTCGTGCTGACCTACCTCGGCGTGAGCGCCGGGCAGTTCCTGCTGGGCGCGGGCGCGCCCGGCGGGATGTTCGAGCACGCGCTGGTGAACGGTCTGTTCGTCGGCGCGCTCATACCCGTGGCGCTGATCGGCGAGTGGCAGTCCGTTCAGGCCGCGCCGCCTTCCGCACTCGCCACGCCCAAGCGCCCCACGCTGCTGCTCGACGGACTACGCGAGCTGCACTGCGTCGCGCCGCGCAGCGTGCCGGCCTGCGTCGGCGCGGGACTGCTCTCCAGCGCGTTCTATGCGCTCACGCCGGTCTATCTCGCGCGCATCGGCTATCCGGCCAGCGGCATCTCGCAGGCCATGGGCGTCGTGCTGATCGGCGCGCTGCTCTCGCAATGGCCCGTGGGGCGGCTCTCCGACCGGCTCGGCCGGCGCGCCACGCTGGGCGTCATTTCGGTCGTAGCCGCTGGCGCGGCCGCCGCGCTCGTCGTCGTGCGCACGGCTGCGCTCGTCGATACGCTGCTCTTCCTCTACGTCGCGCTCACGTTCACGCTCTACGGCGTGATCGTCTCCGATGTAAACGACCGCGTCGATCAAGCACGGCGCGTGCAGACCAGCGCGACGCTGCTGCTCGTGTTCTCGCTCGGCGGCGCGGCCGGTCCAATGCTCGCCTCGCTCTTCATGCGTCTCGCCGGCGCGGGCGGTCTCTACGTGTTCGCGTGCTTCGTCACGCTCGCGCTCGCCGCGCTCTCGCGGTCGCGGGGCGCTTGAGGTGGCCGCGCGTGCCGGTATACTCCGTCGTTTGCAAGAGGCGTCATGCCGGGATGGCGCCCCCCGCGAGGAGACGACCTTGAAGCGAAAGATGCCGGCGCTGAACGCTCTCAAGGCGTTCGAGGCGGCGGGCACGAGCGGCAGTTTCACCCGCGCCGCCGAGCAGCTGAACGTGACGCAAAGCGCCGTGAGCCGCCAGGTGCGCCAGCTCGAGGAGCAGCTTGGCGAGACGCTGCTCGAGCGCCATCACCACCGGCTCGAACTCACCGATGCCGGACGTGCGCTGCTGCGCACGCTGCAGCAGTCGTTCGACCGCATCGAGCTGACGGTGCGCACGATCCAGCAGAAGAGCGACCTCAACCGGCTGCGCGTGAACGCGCCGCCCACCTTCGCAAGCCGCTGGCTCGTCCCGCGACTGACGCGCCTGCACGCGCGCCACCCCGAGCTCGAATTGAGTCTCACGACACATCTGCAGGACAGCCTCGCCGATTCGACCGCGCTCGACTGCGCGATCCGCTTCGGCGACGGCGAATGGGAGGGCCTCGACAGCTCGCTGCTGATGCACGAGTCGCATATCGCGGTGTGCGCGCCCGCGCTGCTCGCGCATGGGCCCATCGATCTCGCGCAGCAAACCTTGCTGCACGTACTGGCGGGCGACAACCAGCGCTACCTCACGTGGCGGCACTGGCTCGACGCGGCGCGCATCGAGGACGTGGACACCTCGGGCGGCTACGAATTCGACCTGCTCGATCACGCAATCCGCGCCGCCATGGAGGGACTCGGCGTGACGATGGCCGACCGCAACATGATCGAGCGCGAACTGGCGCAAGGTCAGCTCGCGCCCGTGCGCGACGTCCGCGTGGACGGCCGGCAGTCATACTGGTTCGTGGTACGGCCCGAACAAAAGGCTTCGAAGCCGCTGCGGCTGTTCCGCCAATGGCTTCAGGACGAGATCGCCGCCGTGCGCTGACCGTTTGCGGCAATGGCCTGCGCGGCGGCAGCCGGGCCGGCGTCTTCGAGGATCATGTCCGCGCCCTTTTCCGCAACCATCATCGCCGGTGCATTGGTATTGCCCGACGTGATGTTTGGAAAGATCGAGGCATCCACCACGCGCAAGCCTTCGAGGCCGTGCACGCGCAGGCGCGCGTCCACCACGGCCGTGCGCGGATCGGGGCCCATCGCGCATGTGCCGCACAGGTGATAGATCGAGCCGCTTTGCTCGCGGAAGAACTTGAGCATGCTCGCGTCGTCGGTCACGTCGCCGGCGGGCGTCACCTCGGCTTCGGTGATCTCCTGCAACGCGCGCGCCGTCATCAGCTTGCGCACGAGACGGCTGCCCGCGATCGCGTCGTCGCGATCCTTTTGCGTCGACAGATAATTGCCGCGAATTCGCGGCGCGTCTTCCACGTTTGCCGAGGCGATCTCGACCGACCCGCGGCTCGTGGGACGGCACGGATTGAAGCAGACGAGGAAGCCCGAATACGGCTCCGGCGTGAGTTTCGCGCGATTCGACCTGGGAATCCGATACGAAAGCGGATTGAAGTACACCTGCATGTCAGGGTGCGCCTCGTCCGGACTGGTGCGGAAAAAGCCGCCCGACTGGTTCACGCTCATCGAAAACGGCCCCGTGCGCCTGAACAGATACTGCAGGCCGAACTTGAGCTTGCCGGCCCAGCTACCGAACGAATCGTTGAGCGTCTTCACGCGCGCGCGATAGTAGAAGCTCACGCACAGATGATCCTGCAGGTTCTGCCCCACGGCAGGCAGGTCGCGCACGATATCGATGCCGTGCTTCGCGAGCAGCGCGCGCGGACCCACGCCCGAAAGCTGCAGCAGCTTGGGCGAATCGACCGCGCCCGCCGCGACGATCACTTCGCGGTTCGCACGGAACGCGCGCTTCGCGCCTTGCTGCACGACCTCCACGCCGACAGCGCGCCGATTCGCGTCGTCGAACAGCACGCGCGTGGCGCGGGCATGATGCTCGATCTTCAGGTTCGAGCGTTGCCCCGCGCGATGCAGGTACGCCACGCTGCTCGAATCGCGCTTGCCCTCGCGCGTGTTCACGTCGTAAATGCCCACGCCTTCGAGCCGCGCGCCGTTGAAGTCGTCGTTGCGCTCGTAGCCGAGCTGCGTGCAGCCTTCGATGAAGGTGCGGCAAACCGGATGCGCGCCGTCCTTCATCGGCGTGATGCGCACCGGACCGCTCGCGCCGTGCCAGGGCGTGTCGCCAAGCGGATGCGATTCGAGCTTGCGGAAATACGGCAGCACTTCCCGGTACGACCACCCCGCATTGCCGGCCGCGGCCCAGTCGTCGTAGTCGCGTGCCGCGCCGCGCACGTAGATCATCGCGTTGATCGAGCCCGAGCCGCCCTGCACCTTGCCGCGTGGCGCGTAAATCTGCCGGCCGGCGAGCTCCGGCTCCGGTTCGCTGTAGTACATCCAGTTGTACTGCTTGTGGTAGTACAGCTTCGCGAAGCCGATGGGAATCTTGAACCAGAACGAATCGTCGGGTCCGCCCGCTTCGAGCAGCAGCACCGAGTAGCGCCCCGAAGCCGAGAGGCGCCCGGCGAGAATGCAGCCCGCCGAACCGGCGCCGACGATGATGTAGTCGTAGTTCATTTGCTTGCTCCCGCAGAGGGTGGATCAGCCGCGTGCGGGCGAGGTGTCGCGCACGTCGGCGGGCCGGCTCGCCATCTGCAGATGCAGACGCTTGCCCGTATAGGGCGAATGCGCGCGCACGACGTCCATGTCCAGTTCGACGCCGAGACCCGGCGCCTTCGAAGGAATGATGTAGCCGTCCTCCCACCGGATAGGCTGCTTGAGCACCTGGGCGTGGAAGCCGTCCCACGTGCCGATGCTTTCCTGAATCAGGAAGTTCGGCGTGCAGGCCGCGAGCTGGATGCTCGCCGCCGCGCCGACAGGCCCGTTGTAGAGATGCGGCGCGATCTGCGCGTAGTGCACTTCGGCGAGGCTCGCAATCTTCTTCGCTTCGAGCAGGCCGCCCACGCGCGCAACGTTCATCTGCAGGATCGACGCGCCGCCCGCCTGCAGCAGCTTGTGGAATTCGTACTTGGTGGTGAGGCGCTCGCCCGTCGCGATGGGAATCGACGTATGCTTCGCGACGGTTGCGATAGCCTCTTCCTGGCCCGGCGGCACAGGTTCTTCGAACCATAGCGGGTCGTATTTTTCGAGGCGCCTCGCCAGCCGGATTGCCGAGGACGGCACCATCTGCCCATGCGTGCCGAACAGCAGGTCGGCCTCGTTGCCGACCGCCTCGCGCACCTTGCGGCAGAACGTTTCGCAACGGTCCAGCACTTCGAGCGAAAGCTGATGGCCGGAATAAGCCGTATACGGGCCCGCCGGATCGAACTTGACGGCGGTGAAACCGCGCTTGACGTTTTCCGCGGCGCATTCCGCAGCGAGATCGGCGTCGTCGTAATCGTATTCGCCGTTCGCGTTCTTCGGATAGAGATAGGTGTACGAACGAAGACGCTCGTTCACCATGCCGCCCAGCAGCTCGTATACCGGCTTTCCCGCCGCCTTGCCGATGATGTCCCAGCATGCCATTTCGAGGCCGCTCACGATGCCCATCATCGTGAGGTCGGGGCGCTGCGTGAAGCCGCTCGAGTACGCCTCGCGGAACAGGCGTTCGACGTGATGCGGATCGCGGTCGAGCAGATAGCGGGTGAAGACGTCTTCGATCGCGGGCACCATCACGTCCGGGTGGAACGTGGCGGCGTAGATCTCGCCCACGCCTTCAACGCCGCAATCGGTCCGCAGCGTAACGAAGATCCAGTACATGCCGCCGAGGTGCGGTGGAGGCACCGCGACGACGTGAGTTTCCATTGCAACGACTTTCATGGTTCGGGCTATATCAGGCAGGTTTGGTGTGGGTCATGTGGTGGAGCACCAGCGCGGCGATTGCGCCGAGCGTGCCGATGGCCGCCACATAGGCGAAATAGAACTGGTAGCCGAGCATGCCTGCGTAACGCTCGGTGATGTAACCGTTCATGAGCGGCAGGAAGATGTCCGACGAATAGCCGATCAGCGAAACGAGGCCGATGGCGAGGCCCGTTATGCGCATGGGAATCGAGCAATAGTCGAGCAGCGTCCAGTACAGGCCGCGAATTGCATAGGTCATGAGCCCGATGAAGAGCACTACCGCGCCGAGCAGCGCCATGTTGCGCAGCGCTGGCAGGAAGATCAGCCCGATGAGGCCCGCGACGGCAAGGAACAGCGCCCAGATCAGCACGCGCAGGTTCGAGAAGCGGTCGCCGAGAAAGCCGCCGCCAATGCCGCCAACCGGCCGCATCCATAGCTTCGCCGTCGTCACCATGCCTGCGGCCACCACGCTCATGTGCAACTCGCCCTGCTGCAGATAGGCGGAAAAACTATAGGTAGCCCAGAAGATCTGGTAACCGCAGAACACCACCGCCGCCATGAGCCAGAGCTGGGGAATCGAGGCCAGCGTCCTGAGATCGCGCCATAGGGAACCGTTTGCGTTTGTCTCCGCCGCTTCATCCGGCTGGCTTGCGGCGCGCGCCGGCGCGGGGTCCTTGAAGAAGCTCATGACCGCGCCGAGCGCGATGCATGTGAACGAATACAGATAGATCACGTGGCGCAGGCCCGCTGCCTCACCTCGTCCCGAGCCGGTGGCGGCGGCGAAGAGCGCGAGCGCCGCGGTAGCGAGCAGCGCCTCGACGAGCCCGCGCCCGCCGTCGAGCAGCCCGAAAAAACGGCCTTGCTCGTTGGGCGCCGCGATCATGCGCACGCGCTTGAGCACCGAAGCCCAGAACGTGAGGCCCGTGGTGAGGCCCCAGCAGCAGAAGATCACGAGCAGCGCATGGAATGCGGGGGCCGTCGAATACCAGAGGCCCAGCGCGCCGGTGCCGATCAGCGAGAAGCAGATCAGGAGGCGCGGCGCGACGCGGTCGGCAAGCCAGCCGCTCGGCAGATAGGAAAGGAAGAACACGATGCCGAGCACCGAATAGAGGTAGCCTAGCTGCGCGTTGTCGATATGCAGGACATCGAGCATCGTGGTCTGATAGACCTGACGCAAATACAGCAGCGGATAGATTCCGCCCGCGGCGAGCACGAGCAGCAGCAACTGGACGTAGCGTTGCGCCGAGCCGGAGGCCGCCGGTGCGAGAGATGAGGATTCGGCGAGCGGCAAGCCGCACGACGCATCTGGCTTTGCGATGGACTTCTGCAAGATTGTCTCCATATCGCCAACTCGTCCGCGTGATCGCCCGGCGTGGGGGATCTCAGGTTGCGGTCAGCGTTTTTCTTCAGATGAGGGAGCGTTGCGGCGCACGCCCTTCAGACATTCATTTCATTCAGGAAACCGAACAATCAGAACGGCATGACGACAAGGCGCGTTTGCGTGAATTCGAGCATGCCATGCTTGCCGTCGTCGCCGCCAAGGCCCGAGCGTTTCCACCCGGCATGGAAGCCCTGGTAGGGATCGGCCGGCGTGCGGTTCACGTAGAGTTCGCCGGCTTCGATCTCGTTCGCGACGCGCATCGTCGTGCGGTAGCGCTCCGTATAGAGCACCGACGAGAGGCCGAACTGATGATCGTTGGCCATGCGCAGCGCGTCGTCGAGCGAGTCGTACGAGAGCACGGGTAGCACGGGGCCGAAAACCTCTTCCTGCACGATCTCCATGTCCTGGCGGCAGTGCGTGAGCAGCGTGGGCGGATAAAAGTGGCCCTTGCCTTCGGGCAAGTAGCCGCCCGTCGCGAGCGTCGCGCCCTGAGCAACGGCGCGCCCGACCATCGCATGAATCGCGCCGCGCGCGCCCGCGCTCACGAGCGGACCCATGCGCGTTTCGTCTTCGGCGCGGTCGCCGAAGCGCACCGCGCTCATCTTTTCGCGCAGCAGCGCGACGAAGCGGTCATGCACGCGGGCATGCACATACACACGTTCGATCGCCGTGCAAAGCTGACCGCAATGCGTGGTCTTCGAGCGCACGATGGCCGTGGCCGCCGCTTCGAGATCGGCGTCGTCCTCGACGATCGCGGGCGTCTTGCCGCCCAGTTCGAGCGAGGGCTTCGCAATGTTTTCCTTGCAGTAGTCGAGCACCTTGCGGCCCGCCGCCACGCTGCCCGTGAGCGCGATCATGCCGACGTCCCGATGCGTGCAGAGCGTTGCCGCCGTGTCATGGTCCATTGCCAGCACGTTGAAGACGCCCGGCGGCAGTTCGGCTTCCAGCGCCGCGCGCGCCACCTCGAATGCCGAGCAAGGCGTATGGTTGCTCGGCCTCGCGACCACGGCATTGCCCGTGATGAGCGCCGGCGCGATCTTGCGCAACAGCGTGTACACCGGAAAGTTGAACGGAATCAGGCACGCGGCGACGCCAATCGGCTCGCGCATGAGAATGAGGTTTTCGTTGGCGCTGTCGCTCGGAATCACTTCGCCTTCGATGCGGCGCGCCCACTGCGCGTGGTAGCGCAGGATTTCGGCGGCGTATCGGGCTTCGGCCGTCGCGTCCGCGAGGCTCTTGCCCGATTCGGCCGCGAGCGCGGCGCCGATTCGCGGTGCGCGCGCCTCGACGGCGTCTGCGAAGCGGCCCAGAATCGCGCCGCGCCCGGCGGCGGGGAGCTTGCGCCACGCGCGCTGCGCAGCCACGGCGGCCTCCACGGCGCGTGTCGCATCGGCCGCGTTCGCCGCGCTCACGTGGCCGATCGTGTCGCCCGTTGCGGGGTTGTGGACGGCGATGCGCGGCCCATCCGCGCCGACGAACTGCCCGTTGATGAAGTTGAGATCTGATCGCATGGAATACTGCCCGTTCGGCGTCGCCGCCGCGTCTGGAGATAGGGCAGTATCCGTGCGCGTTCGACGCGCCACAAACGATTAATTGTCGAGCGGAGCATGCGAAAAACGCATGCTCGAGACACAGGAACCAAAGCTCGAAAAGTCGATCCGCGTGGCGGCCGCGCGGCTTGCTTGTTATAATTCGATCACGCGGACGAAACAAATCTAACGTTCGCCAGGACCGCTAAGCGGTCCTGGCGAAACATCGACCCCATGGCCAAAATCGACCGGCTGCGAGCCCTTGCCGAGGCGCTCGCGAAACATAACGTCATGCATCTTCGGGACGCGGCCAGCGTGCTCGGCGTATCCGAAATGACCGTGCGGCGCGATATCGCCGCGAATCCCGAGCGCTTTACGTATCTCGGCGGCTATATCGTGAGCGCTCAGGACGTGCCCAATACGGCCGGTTACTCGCTCGAACACGAAAAGGACCACTTCGCGCAAGCCAAGGCGCAGGCCTCCGCTCACGCTGCCCGGCTGATCGCGCAGAACGACACGGTGTTCATCGACTGCGGCACGACGCTCGCCGCGCTAGCGCGCATCATCCCGTCCCAGTTGCAGATCACGGCCGTGTGCTACTCGCTCAACGTCGCGGAGATTCTGCGGCGCATGCCCAACGTGCGCATGATTCTGCTGGGGGGCGTGTACGTGCCCTCCTCAGATTCGTTCTCGGGCGAGGAAAGTCTCGAAACGTTGCGGCGCATGGGCATCAACAAGGCCTTCATTTCCGCGGGCGGCGTGGACGCCACGCGCGGCGTGACGTGCTGGAACTTTCACGAAGTCGCGCTCAAGCAGGCGGCCATGGCAAGCGCCGTGGAAAGCCACCTCGTCGTGGATGCCAGCAAGTACGGCGTCGTGAAGGCGTGGCGCTTTTCGCAGATGGACGACTTCAATTCGATCATCACGGAGAAGGGCCAGGCGCTGCGCCAGCGCAGTGCCTGAGCCAAACCGGCCACGCAACGAAAAGCGCGGGCTCAGCCGCGCCGGCGCAGCGCGAACAGCGTGCCCGCCACCAGAATGAATGCGCCGACAATCACCTTCTGCCACGTGCTTGGCACACCTACGAGTATCAGCACGTTATTGATGAGCGTGACGAGCGCCACGCCGAGCAGCGTGCCGACCACGGTGCCGCTGCCGCCCGTAATGCGCGCGCCGCCCAGAATCACCGCCGCGATCACGTCGAGTTCCGAGCCCACGAGGTCGAACGGATTGGCGAGCCGGTTGTTCGACACGTGCAGAATGCCCGCCACGCCCGCCAGAAACCCCGTATAGCCGAACACGAAGAGCCGGATGGCGCGCAGGTTGAAGCCGAGCCGCTCGGCAATCGCCGTGCTGCCGCCCATGGCATAGACGCCGCGCCCCATCATCGTGCGGTTGAGCAGCCACCATGTGAGAACCGCGCCCGCCACGAGCGCGAGCGCGGAAACGGGCAGCACGGCGTTCAACCCGTCGGCGGTCTTGTACGCGATAAGCGGAATACGGCCGAAATGATCCATGCTGTGCGGAATGTTCATGAAGAACGTCGTGCCCACGAACGTGAGCAACAGCCCGCGATAGAGATATTGCGTGCCGATCGTCACGATCAGCGAGGGCGCCTGCAAACGGTGTACGAGCACGCCGTTGATTACGCCGAGCACGACGCCGCCCACCGCGCCCGTGAGCAGGATGAGCGCGAACGGCGCATCGGGCCACCAGGCGAACACGGCTTTCGTGATCGAGTACATGGTGAGCGCGCCGATCGCCGTGAACGACACGTCGATCCCTCCCGAAGCGAGCACGACGAGCGTGCCGAGCGCGAAAAGCGAGGTGATCGTCGCGGAGTGCAGCAGGTCGAACAGCGTGGCCCACTGGAAAAAGCGCGGGTTGATCGACGCGACGATCACGCAGGTAACGACGATCAGCGTGGCCGTGAACCACTCGGGGTTGCGCGCGAGCTTCGCGCGCCAGTTGAGCGGGACGGTCTGGCGCGCGACTTCGACGGTGTTGGACGACGTGCTCATTGTCTGATTCATGCTCATGCGATGTCCGGCAAACGTTACGCGGGTTTCAGGCGGCCTCGGCGAGAAGCGCGCGATATAGCTGGGCCTCGGTCAGGCCTTCGGCGCGATGCGCTTCGGCAAGGCGCCCTTTACGCATCATCAACACGCGGTCGCAGTTCTGCAGCAGTTCGGGCAGGTCGTCGCTCACGAGCAGAATGCCGATGCCGCGCTGCGAAAGCCGCTGCATGATGCGATAGATGATGTCTTTCGAGCCGACGTCCACACCCACGGTCGGCCCGTGCAGGATCAGCACGTGCGGGTCGATGGCGAGCCAGCGGCCGATCAGCACGCGCTGCTGGTTGCCGCCCGAGAGCGACTGCACGGCCTTCTCCACGTCCGGGGTGGCGATCTGCAATTCCTTCACGGTGTCTTCCGCGAGCGCGCGCGCCCGCGCGCGGTCGATCTGGCCGAAGCGGTCGCGCAAGCTCGCGATCATCGCCGTGATGACGTTGTCGCGAATCGGCTTGTCGAGGAATAGCCCCTCGTTCAGGCGGTCTTCCGGCACGTAGCCGATGCGCGCGCGCCGCGCGTCGCCTGGCGTAGCGAGTTTGATCGCGCGGCCTTCGAGCACGATTTCGCCCGCATCGGCGGGCGCGACGCCCGCGAGCGCGCGCGCGAGCTCGTTGCGGCCCGAATCGAGCAGGCCCGTCACGCCGAGAATCTCGCCACGATGCAGCGTGAACGACACGTCGCGAAACAACCCCGCGCGGCCGAGGCCGCGCACGTCGAGCAGCACGCCGGCTTCGGGCGCGGCGCTGCGGTAACGCTCGGTGGAAAGCTCGCGGCCCGTCATCAGCTCACTCAACTGCGCCTTCGTGTAATCGGTGATGGGGCCTTGCGTGACCTTCTGGCCGTCGCGCAGCACGATCACTTCGCCGCCGATCGCATAGCACTCGTCGAGCTTGTGGCTCACGAACAGCACGGTCACGCCTTGCGCGCGCAACTGGCCGAGCACGGCGATCAGGTTCGTCACTTCCTTCTGCGTGAGCGACGTGGTCGGCTCGTCCATGATGACGAACTTCGCCTCGCTCGCGATCGCGCGCGCGATCGCGACGAGCTGGCGCGTGGCGAGCGGCAATTGCTCGATCAGCGTGGCCTGGAAATCGGCGTCGCCGGACAGGCCCACGGCCTTCAGCGCGCGTTCGGCCGTGCGGGCAAGCTCGCGGCGGTCGAAGGTGCGCGCGAGACGTCCGGCGTGTTCGGCCAGCTCGGTCGTGAGGCCCACGTTCTCGGCCACGCTCATGTTCGGCAGCAGCGAAAGATCCTGATAGACCGTTTCGATGCCGGCCGCCAGCGATTCGAGCGGCGTGAGCCGCGCGTGGCGCGCGCCGTCGATCACGAGCTCGCCTTCGTCGGGCGGCTGCGCGCCCGAGATGATCTTGATGAGCGTGCTCTTGCCACACCCGTTCTCGCCGAGCAGGTGATAGATCTGTCCGCGCTCGAACGTGAGCGTCACGCCGCGCAAGGCGTACACGCCGGTAAAGCGCTTGTGCACGCCGAGCACCTGCAATAACGGTTCTGATGCCATGTCCTGACTCTTCGTTACGCTCTGGCGAAGTCGCAGCGAAGCGCGCGCCGGCTCCAAGGCCGTTGCGCGCCGCTGTTTTCCGGTCAGAAGTTGTATTGCTTGTAGTTCGACTTGTCGACGCTCACCCAGCCCTGGCCGCGCACGATGATGCCCTTGCCCGGCCCCTTCGACACGGTCACTTTCTCGTAGCCCGGCAGGCCGAGATTCGCGCCGTTCTCCACGGTCTTGCCATCGAGCAGCATCTTCGCGATCTTGTTCATCGCCTCGCCGGCCAGCTTCGGGTCCCAGAACGCAATGCCGTTGATCGCGCCGCTTTCGAGGTACTTGCCCGCCTCGGTCGGCAGACCCGTGCCGTAGACGCAGATCTTGCCCTGCAGGCCCGCTTCCTCGACGGCGCGGCCGATGCCGATCACGTCGAGCGAGGACGAACCCTGGAAGCCCTTGATGTCCGGATGCTTGCGCAGCACCTCCTTGGCCACTTCATACGCGTGCTCGCCGTCGTTGTTCGTTTCGAGATTCGTCTCGACGAGCTGCATCTTGGGGAACTTCTTCTTCGCGTTGTCGATGCCGCCGTCGGCCCACTGCACCTGCGAGCGGCTGCCGAGCGAGCCGACCATCGTCGCCCATTTGCCCTCGTCGTGCATGCACGCCGCGAGCCGGTCGTTGAGCGCGGCGCCGTAGGCCGAATTGTCGAATGCTTCGACGTCGACCATCGTGTTCTTTTCGTTGTCGGCCTCGTGCGTGACGACCTTGATGCCGCGGTCCATCGCCTTCTTGAGCGCCGGTTCGAGCGTGGGCGGATCGTACGGCACGACGGCGATCGCGCTCACCTTCTTCGCGATGAGGTCGTCGATGATCTTCAGTTGCTGCGCGGCGTCCGCGCGGCCCGGGCCCGTCTGGTAGACCGAGATGTTCGGATTGTCCTTGCCGAACTCCTTCACGCCGTCGTCCATGCGATTGAACCAGCTGATGCCGGTCACTTTCACGACGGTCACGATCGTCGGGTTTTCCGCTGCATACGCCACGGCCGCCGCGCCGGCGGCGAGCGCGCAAGCCGTGAGTGCCACACTGAGTCGCTTGAAGTTCATGTCGGATGTCTCCTTTTTTATACTGTCGCCCCGAAATGGATGGCGGCGGACCTCCGAGGCTCGATGCCCGCCTGCTGCACAGTCCAGCCGGTCAGCCCGAGGCACGCCCCTTGCCGCCCGACTGCGCGGCGGGCTGCGGCCCCGCGAGACCGAAAATCGCGCGTACGCGCTCGCCGCCCGCGAACGCGAGCGAGAGCAACAGCAGAAAGCCCCAGGCGCAGTCGCCGAAGAACTGCGAAACGCCCATCAGGTTGAAGAGGCTCGAAAGGAATTGCAGCACGGTGGCGGCAAAGAATACGCAGATGATGCGTCCATAACCGCCAGCGGGATTCACGCCGCCCATCACCGCAATGAGAATCGCGATCAGCAGATACGAATTGCCGTAGTCCCATTTCGCGCTGAGCGTGTGCGAAACGCTCACGAGCCCGGCGAGCGACGCGAGCACGCCGCACATCGCGTACGTGACGACGAGCATGCGCGCGCGCGGAATGCCCGCATAAAACGCCGCGCGCTGATTCGTGCCCATGAGATAGAGGCGCAGCCCGAATGGCGTGCGCCTGAGAAGCCACCCCAGCAGCACGACCACGGCGACAAACAGCAGAAACGAAATGGGCACCTGGAAGAACGTGCCGTTGCTGATGTCGGCGAGCGGCTCGACATAATCGACGTGCACCGAGGCGCCATTGCTGAGCGCCACCGCGAAGCCCGTGAAAAGCAGTTGCGTACCGAGCGTGCAGAGGATGGGCGTGAGCCCGAGCCGCGCGATCACGAAGCCGTTGAGCAGGCCGCCGAGCAGCCCCATGCCCACGACGATCACGCAAAAGAGCGCCGTATAGAGCGCCGGCGAATCGTCGCCGCTCACGAAGCGCGGCACCACCAGCGCGGCGATCATGCCGGAAAGATTCGCGAGCCCCACGCCCGAGAGGTCGATGCCGCCGTTGCCCGAGAGCATCGAAAGCATGATGCCGAGCGCGAGCAGCGCGACTTCGGGTAATTGCGCGCCCATCGACTGCAGGTTGTCGATGCCGACGAACTGTCCGCGCGATACCCAGACCGCGACCAGCACGACGATGAGGTTCACGGCCAGCAGGAAGTTCAACTGCCGGTCGCCGAACCATCTGGCCAGGAGAGCAGACTTCATGGACTTCGTCCTTTGCAGTGTGTTTGCAGTCGATGCTCAATGCGCCGCGGCGCTCGCCATGCGCGCGAGTATCGCGTCGACTTCCTCGCGCCGCGGCATGGAGGGCGCGGTGCCTGCCCGCGTCACGGAGATGCCCGCGAGCGCACAGCCAAAGCGCGTGGCCGTGAGCGGATCGTCGCCGCGCGCGAGCGCCGCGGCGAAACCGCCCGTGAAGCCGTCGCCCGCGCCCGCGGTTTCCACCACCGGGCCGCAATGGAACGCGGGCAGCAAGACCGACTCCTTACGTGTATGCAGCAGCGCGCCCGCCTCGCCCAGCGTCACGATGACGGCGCCCGCGCCTTTCGCGAGCAGCACGTCGGCGGCGCGGCGGGCGTCGGCGGCGTTGCGGATTTCGACGCCCGTGAGCGCCGTCGCCTCCGTTTCGTTGGGCGTGACGTAGTCGCACAGCGGAAAAATGTCGTCGGGCAGCGGCATGGCGGGCGCCGGATTGAACACCGTCTTCACGCCGTGCCGGCGCGCAATTTCGAGACCCCGGCGCGCCGCCGCCAGCGGCTGTTCGAGCTGCGTCACGAATACCTGGGAAGCCGAAATATCGGCTTCGATCGCTTCGGCGTCGGCCGGCTCCATCGTGCCCGCCGCGCCCGCCGCGACGATGATCGCGTTCATGCCCGTCGTCTCTTCCACGAAGATGTGAGCCGCGCCCGTGGCAAGGCCTTCCGCGGCCCGCGTGCGCGCCGTGATGCCTTCGGCGGCCCAGGTGGCGCGCGCGATTTCGCCGAACGCGTCGTTGCCCACACGCGTGCAGAACACCACCTGCGCGCCCGCGCGCGCGGCGGCCACGGCCTGATTCGAGCCCTTGCCGCCCGGACCCATCGCGAACGCCGATCCGGCGAGCGTCTCGCCGATCATCGGCATGCGGCTCGCGCGAAACGCGAGATCGGTTACGTAGATGCCGAGAATGACGACGCGCCCGCTCATTGGCCGGCCTCCTTCGCGCGCGGCGCGTCGGGGGCGAGCAATACGCCTTTGGTGAACACGAAGCAGCCGTAGCCGCGCGCCTCGCCCGTGGCGATCACGCAGTACGCCTTGCGCGCGCGCGCATAGAAGGCGTGGCGCTCGACGGGCGCGAACGGGACCGGACGCCCTTCGGCTGCGTCGACCTCGGCCTGGGTCTCGCGCTGCACGGCCGGAATCGCGTGGGGCTCGCCCACGACTTCCATGCGCATTGCCGGGGCTTCCACGAACGTATCGAGCGGCAGCACGGAGAGGATCGCGCGCACGGCGCGCGGCGCGTCCGCGCCGTCGATGCGCAGGAGCTTGCCGAGCACCGTTGCGCGGGCAACGGAATCGGCGGGGAAGTTCGCGTCGCACACGACGAGCTCGTCGCCATGCCCCATTGCGCGCAGCGCTTGCAGGACATCGGCGTTCAGAAGCGGGTCGAGGTTTTTCAGCATGTTGTCTCCTGGCTGTTTGTGGGCGTGGCGCCTTCTTCTTTGGAAGCGCTCAGTCGCCGTACGGTATCCAGATGTTCTTCACCTGCACTGCATGGCGCAGGAACGGCAATCCTGCGCTCGCCCGGTCGAACCAGTCAACCTCGCGGCCATGGTCCACGAAGGTTCGCTTGAGATTGCCGACCGACTCGCGCTCCACGAGGGCCGAATCGCTCGCGGCGCCGAAGCACCAGAGCGCATCCACGTCGTCGTGCTTCGCGAGCGCCGGCAGCAGCGCGGCGCGCTCGCCGGTCAGGATGTTCAGCGCGCCCGCCGGGACGTCCGACGTTTCCACGACCTGGTAAAAATCCGTAGCCGCGAGCGGGCTCGCCTCGCTCGCCAGCGCGACCACGCGATTGCCCATCGCGAGCGCCGGCGCGATCAGCGAAACGAAAGCCAGCAGCGGCGCTTCGTCCGGGCACGCCACGCCGACCACGCCAAGCGGCTCGTGCATCGCCAGCGCCACGCCGCGCAGCGGCGGCGTATGGACCGCGCCTTCGAACTTGTCGGCCCACGCCGCATAGCTGAACAGCCGGTCGATGGCCGCCGCCACTTCGCGTCCGGCCGCGTGCGCGTCGTGTCCCGCGCGCCGCGTGAGCTGACGCGAGAATTCCTCCGCGCGCGCGCTCAGGTTCTCCGCGAGGTAGTACAGCACTTGCGCACGGGCATGCGCGCTCATCTGCGTCCACTTGCCCGCGCCGCGCGCGGCGGCGACAGCGTCGCGCACGTCCTTGCGGCTACCCGCGCCGGCTTCGCCCACCCATTCGCCGTTGGGCGCGAATACGGCGTGCGAATAACCGCTATCGGGACGCACCTGCTTGCCGCCGACAAAAAGCTTCGCAGTCCGGTCAATTCCCTCGATCGTGGCCGCAACGTCGCGTGCGAGCGCTCGCTTCGCGCGCGGCGCGCGCATCGGCAGCTTGCTCCATGCGGAAGGCTTCAGATACTCGAACACGCCCTCGCGCCCGCCTTCGCGGCCGAAGCCCGACTCGCGGTAGCCGCCAAAGCCGACGCTCGCGTCGAAGAGGTTCGTCGCGTTGATCCACACCACGCCGCATTGCAGGCGCGGCGCGATATCGAGCGCGCGGCCGATGGTCTCGCTCCACACGCTCGCGGCAAGCCCATAGCGCGTGTTGTTCGCGAGCGCCACGGCCTCCTCGGGCGTGCGAAAGCTCATGGCCGCGAGCACCGGCCCGAAGATCTCCTCCTGGGCGAGCGTCGAGGCCGGCCCGATGCCGGTGACGAGCGTGGGCGGATAGAAGCAGCCGCCCGGCGGCAGCTCGACTTCGTGCGGCTGCCACACGGTGCAGCCTTCGCGCCGCCCCGCTTCGACGAGCGACTCGATGCGCTCGAGCTGAACCGGATCGACGATCGCGCCGATGTCGATGCCCTTGTCGAGCGACGGCCCCACGCGCAGCGTAGCCATGCGGCGCTTGAGCTTCGAGAGGAAGCGCGTTTCGACGCCCTCCTGCACGAGCAGGCGCGAGCCCGCGCAGCACACTTGCCCCTGGTTGAACCAGATGGCGTCCACCACGCCTTCCACCGCGCCGTCGAGATCCGCGTCGTCGAACACGATGAACGGCGACTTGCCGCCGAGTTCGAGCGTGAGCGACTTGCCCGAGCCCGCCGTGGCGCTGCGAATGAGGCGGCCCACTTCGGTCGAGCCCGTGAAGGCGATCTTGTCGACGTCGGGATGACCGACGAGCGCGGCGCCCGTGCCGCCATCGCCCGTCACGACGTTGAGCACGCCCTTCGGCAAGCCCGCGCGATGCGCCAGCTCGGCGAACAGGAGCGCCGTGAGCGGCGTATATTCCGCGGGCTTGAGCACCACGCAGTTGCCCAGCGCGATAGCGGGCGCCACCTTCCACGCGAGCATGAGCAACGGGAAATTCCACGGCACGATCTGGCCGATCACGCCAAGCGGCGACCAGCCAGATAGTTCGTCATCCTGAAGTTGAGCCCATCCAGCGTGATGGAGGAAATGCCTGGCGACGAGCGGCACGTCGATGTCGCGCGCTTCGCGAATCGGCTTGCCGTTGTCGAGCGCCTCGAGCACCGCGAACAGACGGCTATGGCGCTGCACCATGCGCGACAGCGCATAGAGATGGCGCGCGCGCGCCGCGCCGCCTATTGCGTACCACGCGGGCTGCGCCGCGCGCGCCGCCGCGACGGCGGCGGCCACGTCGGCCGCGCCGCCCTGAGCCGCGGCCGCGAGCGGCTCGCCCGTTGCGGGCGCGCGCACGTCGAAGCGCTCGCCGTCCGCGCTCTCGCGCCACGCGCCGTCAATGAAATGCCCGAACGACGCCCCGTGCTGCGCGAGCCAGGCGCGCACGGGCTGATCGTCCTCGGGGGCGGGACCGTAGTCCATCGTTCGGAAATACTCGGCTACGCTCATCGGTATGATCTGCTCAGGCTACGGGGTGACGGTGAAAGGCGGAATAGCGGCCGCTCACATGGTGTTCGAGCTGGCGCTCGATGTCGGCAAGCAGGCTCGACGCGCCAAAGCGGAACAATTCGGGCTCGAGCCACGAACGCCCCAGCTCTTCCTTCATCAGGATCTGGTACGCGAGCGCGGACTTTGCGGTCGATACGCCGCCCGCGGGCTTGAAGCCCACCAGCGCGCCCGTGCGCTCGCGGTATTCGCGGATCATGCGCACCATGACGAGCGAGACGTCGAGCGTGGCGTTGGTCCCTTCCTTGCCCGTGGACGTTTTGATGAAGTCCGCGCCCGCCATCATGCAAACCATCGACGCCCTGGCGATGTTCGACAGCACGCGTATGTCGCCGGTCGCGAGAATCGCCTTGAGATGCGCCTCGCCGCAGGCCGCGCGAAACTCGCGCACTTCGTCGTAGAGCGCGCGCCAGTTGCCGGTGAGCACGTGCTCGCGCGTCACCACGATATCGATTTCCGCGGCGCCGTCCGCGACCGAAGCTTCGATTTCCCTGAGCTTGAGCGCATGCGGATTGAGGCCCGCCGGAAAGCCCGTGGAAACGGCCGCAACGGGAATGCCGCTGCCCGCCAGCGCGTCGACGGCGGCGGCGACGAAACGGTGATAGACGCACACCGCGCCCGTCGCGATGGACTCGGGCGCGAAGCCGAGCGCCGCGAGCAGATCGGCGCGCACGGGGTGGCGCGCCTTCGTGCAGAGGCGCCGCACGCGGCCTTCGGTGTCGTCGCCGTTGAGCGTCGTGAGATCGATGCAGGTGATGGCCTTCAACAGCCACGCGGCCTGCGCGTCCTTCTTGACGGCACGGCGCGTGCCGAGCGTGGCCGTGCGCCGCTCGACCGCGGAGTGATTGACGCGCAAAGCGTCGAGCCACGACGCATCGAACGCCACGCCGGCATTGCGTGCAGCATGAGCGGGCCGCGCGGGCGCGCCGCGCAACACGACGAGCGAGTTCGTTGAAGCTTCTGACATAGGCTGGGAGGCGAATTTGTGCAATGCACATCAAACTGTGATGGCTTATTCGCACCCATCCTATACCGATGAAATGATCGTGACAATACTCGTTACAATCCTATCTATCGTCTTCCAATCGATGTCGGAACGAATGCCGGATCGCGGCGCGCACCGCGACCTGGCGCAACATGGGGGGAGATTCAACAGGTCCGGTGGGGAAGCGAGGCTGCCCGCTCAGAACTGCAGCCGGTAGCGCACGAAGTCGTCGGCCGTGGCGAATTCGTCGTAGAGCTTGCGCGCCGGGTTGCTCTCGCGCGTGTGCCAGTAAAGGCGCGACCAGCCGCGCGAACGCGCCAGCGCGATGAGGTCTTCGATGAGCCGCCTGCCGATACCTCGCCCCCTGTACGCCGGATCGACGAACAGGTCTTCCAGATAGCAGATCGGCGTCTCGACCCAGGTGCCTTCGTGGAGCACGCAGAGGCAAAAGCCCACCACGCGGCCCTCCACTTCGGCGACGCGCCCGAAGAGCGGCGCATTCTCGTCGAGCATGCGCTGCCAGGTTCGCTCGCTGACTTGCGGCGCGACGCTCGCTTCATAGAACGCGTTGTAGGCCGCCCAGAGACGGAACCACGCGTCGCGGTCGGCCGGCGTCACGTCGCGAATGAGGAGCGCGCCGGACATTCAGGATGCCGCCGCTTGCCGGAGGCTTGCGAGCGACGCGCGCTGCTTGCCGCTGGTGTCGAAGTTCTCTTTCGAGAGCCACATCTCGAACGCACGTTTTACGAGCGGCCAGTCCTTGTCGATGATCGCGAACCACGCGGTGTCGCGATTACGCCCCTTGTACACGATCGCCTGGCGGAAAATTCCTTCGAACTGGAAACCCAGGCGCAGTGCTGTCTTGCGCGAGGGCGCGTTGAGGCTGTCGCATTTCCATTCGTAGCGCCGGTAGCCGAGATCGTCGAAGACGTGGCGCATCAGCAGGTACTGCGCCTCGGTGGAAAGCGGCGTTTGTTTCAGGCGCGGCGAAAACGTCACGCTGCCGACTTCGATCACGCCGTGCACCGGTTCGATGCGCATCAGCGCGAACGTGCCGACCGCCTTGCCGCTCGCGCGGTCGATCACGGCAAAGTGGAACGGATCGCTCGACGCGGCGGCTTTCGCGAGGTACGCGCGAAACGCGGCGAAATCCGCGAATGGCTCGGCGAACAGGTAGGTCCAGTCGCGTCCGTCGGCCGCCGCGCCATAGGCCTCGAAAAGATCGGCTGCGTGGCGCTCGGGATCGATCGGCTCGATGCGGCAGAACCGCCCCTCTATCGTCACGCGCGCGGGCCGCTCGCGTGGTTGCCAGCCGGTGACGGGTTCGCCGACAGGCTGCTGGTATTCGTTCAGTCTTGCTGTCATGCGTGACAAACTCCTGTTGCGCGGCACGTGCGCCGTATCCGCAATACGTTACCGTATGTCGTGGTTCTGCGAAAAGGTCCACGTGCAGCGCGATCGATGGAACCACGGTCATCGCGACCGGCCATGGCAAGAGCGCCCGATTGTTCAGCTTTCCTCAGTTCGTCGGCGCGGGCCGGCAAACGCGCGATGCGCATGGAATGAAACAGGCGCGGATCGTGCCGCGCTGATGTTGCCATACGTCCCCGCGCTGCCTGCGCAACGACCCAGGCGAAACCGGGCGGGCCAACCAGCTTGCACGTGCCGCAGGCAAAAAAAACCTACTATTGGCGTTGAATCTCCGGGCAACCATGAGAGGCGAAGATGAATTCAGCCAAGAGTACGTCTTCGGGTGCGAGCGCGGCGCCGTGGCACGCCACGCCGGCCGAGGAGATCGAGCGTCAGCTCGACGTCGATCCATCGCAAGGGCTCGAGCCGGCGGACGCCGCAAAACGTCTCGGTGCCTACGGGCCGAACCTGCTGCCGCAAGGCAAGAAAAGCGGACCGCTGGCGCGCCTTCTTGCCCAGTTCAACAACGTGCTCATCTA
Organism: Paraburkholderia lycopersici; assembly: GCF_900096975.1. GTDB lineage: Bacteria > Pseudomonadota > Gammaproteobacteria > Burkholderiales > Burkholderiaceae > Paraburkholderia > Paraburkholderia lycopersici. The sequence continues at coordinate 188,111 of NZ_FMYQ01000002.1, read as the reverse complement.
TGTGCTGCTCGCGGCCGGCTTCATCAAGCTGATGCTGAGCCTGTGGCTCGATGCCTCCATCATCTTCGCGGTCGTCATCCTCAACTCGCTGCTGGGCTTTCTGCAGGAAGGCCGCGCCGAAAAGGCGCTCGACTCGATTCGCAACATGCTCTCCGCGGAAGCGCGCGTGCTGCGCTCCGGGGAAGTTCGCCTCGTTCCCGCCGAAGAGATCGTTCCCGGCGACGTCGTGCTGCTGGAATCGGGCGACAGAATCCCGGCGGATATTCGTCTCGTGGAAGCGCGGAACCTGCGCACGGAAGAGGCGGCGCTCACGGGCGAATCCGTGCCGGCGGAGAAGAACACGGGCGTCATGCCCGCGCAGGCTACCGTCGGAGACCGCGAAAACATGGCGTTTTCCGGGACGATGGTCCTCTCCGGGCGCGCGACCGGCATCGTCGTGGCGACGGGCAGCCAGACCGAGCTCGGCCGCATCAACCAGATGCTCGCCGAGGTCAGCGCGCTGGAAACCCCGCTCCTGCGGCAGATCAAGAAGTTTGGATACGTCATCACGGCGGCCATCGGGATCATCAGCGTGCTGCTCTTCGCCTGGGGCCACTGGCTCGGCCACATGACGTTCATCCAGCTGTTCCAGGCCGTCGTGGGCATTGCGGTGTCGGTCATCCCCGAGGGCCTGCCTGCGCTCATCACCATCACGCTCGCCATCGGCGTGCAGCGCATGGCGAAGCGCAACGCCATCATCCGCCGCCTGCCGGCCGTCGAGACGCTGGGCTCCGTGTCGCGCATCTGCTCGGACAAGACGGGCACGCTCACGCTCATGGAGATGATGGTGACCTCCGTGGTGACGGCGGAGGCGCCCTACGAAGTGACCGGCGACGGCTACGCCCCCGAGGGCGAGGTCAAATCGGGCGGCAAGCCGCTCGACGCCGCGCCCGACGTCCTCACGCTCATGGGCCGCGTTTGCCTGCTCTGCAACGACGCCGGGCTGTTCCAGGAAGAAGGCAAGTGGAAGGTGGAAGGCGACCCGACCGAGGGTGCCCTCTATCCGTTCGCGGGCAAGCTCGGCATGGACCGTGCCGCGGAAACGGCGGCCGCCCCGCGCATCGACGCCATTCCGTTCGAGTCCGAGCACAAGTTCATGGCGACGCTGAACCGCTCGGCACAAGGCGAGATGCTGCTGGTGAAAGGCGCGCCGGAAGTCATCATCGAGCACTGCGACCGCCAGCAAACGGCGAGCGGCCCCGCCCCGCTCGATGGCGAGCGCTTCGCGCGCGAGGGCGAGCGGCTCGCCTCGCAGGGCGAACGCGTGCTCGCGCTCGCGTGGCTGCCGGACCCCGGCGTCGAATCCGGCAATCTCGGCCCGCAGGATTTGCCGAAGACGCTCGTGCTTCTCGGCCTCGTCGGCCTCATGGACCCGCCGCGCAAGGAAGCGATCGACGCCGTGCGCGAATGCCACGGCGGCGGCATTCGCGTCACGATGATTACGGGCGACCACAAGGTCACGGCCGCCGCGATAGCGGGCATGCTAGGCATAGGCGACGGCAGGACGGCCGTGGCCGGAACCGAAATCGAGGCCATGAACGACGCGGCGCTGCAGGAATGCGTTCGCGACGTGGATGTGTTCGCGCGCGCGAGCCCCGAGCACAAGCTGCGGCTCGTGAAGGCGATCCAGGCCAACCGCCAGGTCGTCGCCATGACAGGCGACGGCGTAAACGACGCACCTGCGCTCAAGAAAGCCGACATCGGCGTGGCGATGGGCATCAAGGGCACCGAGGTGACCAAAGAAGCCGCGGGCATGATTCTCGCCGACGACAACTTCGCCTCGATCTCAGCCGCAGTGAAGGAGGGACGCACGGTCTACAACAACATCGAGAAAGCCATGCTCTTCCTGCTGCCCACGAACATCGCCCAGGGCACCGTGATCGCCGTGGCGATCCTCTTCGCCTTTACGCTGCCAATCACGGCGCCACAGGTACTGTGGGTGAACATGGTCACGTCGGTCGCGCTCGGTCTCGTCATTTCCTTCGAGCCCCACGAAGCGGACGTGATGCGCCGACCTCCCCGTTCGATCGACAGACCCATCGTCACGCCCTTCGGCATCTGGCGCATTCTCTTCGTCGGCGCGGCGCTCGTGCTCTATACGCTCGCGGCCTTCTTCTGGATGAAGGCGCAGGGCGCGTCGGACCCGATGGCGCGCACGGCCGCCGTCAACGCGATCACGCTGGGCCAGGTGTTCTATCTCCTCAACAGCCGGTCGCTGATCAACTCGTCACTCTCCGTGCGCGCGCACATGGGCAATCCGTATCTCTGGTATGGCATCGCCGCGGTCGTGGTGCTGCAGCTCCTGTTCACTTATACCCCGCCCTTTCACGCCGTGTTCCAGACCGACGCCCTGCCGTTGTCGGCCTGGCTTTGGCTCGTGGTCGGGGCGGTCCTGTTCTTCCTCGTCGTGGAGATCGAGAAGCTCGTCATCCGCTCGATACCCGCGCTGAGAGCGTCGGTCACGCCCCAGCAGCGACGCCTGGATACGAGGACATACCATGATGCATAAAATCGCTTAGTCGAACTAAATTATCATTGGTGTCTTGGCTCGAAAGGGAGGGCTGATCGTCATGCTGACCGGTGCGAACCTGAATCTGATCGAGATTACCGGATTGCTGGTCGGCGGCCTCGCCCTCTTTCTGTTCGGGCTGGACCTCATGACGGGCGCGCTCAAGACCATCGCCGGGGCGCGCCTGCAATCGCTGCTGGGCTCGCTCACCGCCAACCGGTTTCGCGGCGTGCTTGCCGGCGCAGGCATCACGGCGCTGCTCAATTCGTCGACCATCACCACGGTCCTGCTCGTGGGTTTCGTTTCCGCGCGGCTCATGACGCTGCGGCAGGCCATACCGATGATCATGGGCGCCAATATCGGCTCGACGCTCACCGCGCAGATCATCGCGTTCAATATCTCGGCGCTCACGCCGTTCATGCTCGGGGGCGGCTTCCTGCTATACGGCTTCGCGAAACGCGAAATGCTGCGCGAGCTGGGCGGGGCGCTGCTCGGCCTCGGCCTGCTGTTTCTCGGCATCGAGATGATGGGCAACGCCACGCGGCCGCTGCGCGATTACCAGCCATTCATCGACGCCATGCAGGACATGCGCAATCCGCTGATCGGCATCGTGATCGGCGCGGTGTTCACGGCCATCGTGCAAAGCTCGGCGGCCACCTTGGCTATCGTGATCGCGCTCGGCAGCCAGGGGCTCATTCCGCTCGAATCGGGCATCGCGCTGATACTCGGCGCCAACGTGGGGACCTGCGGCACGGCGCTGCTCGCGTCGATAGGCAAGTCTGCGGAAGCCGCGCAGGTAGGCATTGTGCACCTGCTTTTCAACGTGCTTGGCGTGCTGTTCTTCGCTTTCGTCATTCCGCAGTTCGCCGATTTCGTGCGCATGATCTCGCCTTCCGCGCCCGAACTGAGCGGCGCGGCACGCCTTGCCGCCGAAACGCCGCGACAGGCCGCCAATGCGCACACGGTATTCAGCGTGTTCAGCACCTTCGTGCTGATCTGGTTCACGGGTCCCATCGCCACGCTGGCCGAGCGCCTCGCCCCTGCGGGGCGCGAAGCGTGGCAGGACCCCGGCGTGCCACGCTACCTCGACGACACGCTGATCGAAATGCCGGCACTCGCCATTGCCCGCGTGCAGCTCGAGCTGACCGCGCTCGGCGAGCAGGTCCAGACGCTGCTCCGGCATAGCGCCGCGCTCGTTGCGTCGAGCACCGCGCAGGCGCTCTCCACGGTGACGAGCGAAGACAAGGCCGCCGATTCGCTGAGCACCGCCATTCTGACCTATATTGGTACGTTATCCGAAGCAGTCCACAACGACGACGAAGGCCGGCAACTGGTGGATCTCGCGCGCATCGCGACCTGCCTTGACGCCATTCGCGAAGTGGCCACGACGAGCATGCTCGCAATCGGCCAGCGGCGCCTCGCGCAAAGCGCGGACGTGTCGCTGCTGAGAAGCCCCCCGGCGGTGCAATTCGCCAAGGGCGTGATCGACCACTTCACGCTTGCGGTGAAGACGATCACGCACCCGGATGCCGACGTCGTCACGCACATCGTCGGCGCCAAGGCTCAGATCGAGGCGCAGTCCGACCTCGCGCGACGGCACATCATGTCGGCCGTGCATCTTCGCAACGAAGAGGAAGCCTTTATTTTCCGCCTCGCCAACGACATGATCGAGCAGCTCAACGAAGTGGCGCGGCTCTCGCGCGCCATCGCCAAGGCCACGCGCTGGCTGCATGACGTGCATATGGCGGAGTCCGAACCCGAGGCAGAAGCGGAGCCAGCGCCGCAGCCCTGACGACGCTGGCGTCTCGCGTGCCGCCGATGGCCGCCGGCATGGGCCCGGCTGGCGCACGGCGCACGGGGACCGCCGGAATGGACCGAGGGGTCCGCTTCAAGGGTCCGGCGACACGCGGGCAACCGGGACGGTGCTCACTCCGCAGCGCAGTGGCACACCGCCTCGACGCGATTGCCAGCCGGATCGACGAGAAATGCGCCGTAGTAGCTCGCGTGATAATGCGGCCGCAAGCCGGGATCGCCGTCCGTTCGGCCACCAGCGGCGAGGCCGGCTGCATGGAACGCATCGACCTGCGCGCGCGAGGCCGCCTTGAAACACCAGTGCCGCCTGTTCGGGCCGATGTGGCTGGTGTCCAGATAGACGGCGAGACAGGATGATTGCGTATCGGCGGCGCTGCAACGCTCGCCATAGCCGAGCGCGTCGGGGCGGTCATACACCTTGGCCGCGCCCAGCGCGCTCATGATCGCGTCATAGAAGGGTCGCGCCGCGTCGAGATCGGGAACGCCGATCGACACATGATCGACAAGCTGCATCGTTGTCTCCAGTCCATGGTCGTGATCCACGACTATACCCGGGGAACGGCAGCGGGCCGACCGCGCGATGCGGCGTGCGCGCTACGCTCCTCGTCCGGTGCGGAACACCGAAACCACGGCGTTCAGCTGGTGCGCCTCGTTTTCGAGCGACGAAGCCGCGGCCGAAGCCTGCTCCACGAGCGCCGCATTCTGCTGGGTCACGAGATCCATCTGGCCCACGGCGACGTTCACCTGTTCGATGCCCGTGCTCTGCTCGGCCGCCGCCGACGCGATCTCGTTCATGATCGCGCTCACGCGCGCGATGGCCTCGACGATCTCGCCCATGGTCGAGCCCGAGCGCTCGACGAGGCCCGCGCCGGTTTCCACGCGCGAGGTCGACGACTCGATCAGCTCCTTGATCTCCTTGGCCGCCGCGGCGCTGCGCTGCGCGAGCGAGCGCACCTCGCTCGCGACCACGGCGAAACCACGGCCCTCCTCGCCCGCGCGGGCCGCTTCCACGGCTGCGTTGAGCGCCAGGATATTGGTCTGGAACGCGATCGCCTCGATTACGCCGACGATCTCGCCCACGCGCCGCGAGTCGCCCACGATGTCCTGCATGGTGCCGACCACTTCGCGCGAGAGTGCGCCGCCCTGCGCGGCGAGACCCGAGGCGCCTTCCGCGAGCGCGCTGGCCTGGCGCGCGTTGTCGGCGGTCTGCTTGACGGTGGAGGTGAGCTCTTCGATGCTCGCAGCCGTTTCCTCGAGCGAGGCGGCCTGCTGCTCGGTGCGTTGCGACAAATCCGTGTTACCCGCGGCGATCTCGCTCACGCCTTTGTCGATCGATTGCGCGCCTTCGCGCACGCTGCTGACCGTCTTGATGAGCGCGTCCTGCATCTGCCGCAGCGCGGCCTGGAGGCGGCCCATTTCATTGTCGCTCGTCGCCTCGACCGCGCCGCTCAGGTCGCCGGCAGCAATGCGCTGGAACTGGGCGATGGCCGCATCGACGGGATGCACGATCGCGCGCATGAGCGCGGTGCGGCCGATCCATGCGCACACGAGCGACAACACCATGCCCACGGCCACCGCGATGCTTACCAAGCTGAAGCGGTCCTGCCCTTCCTGATAGCGCTTCGCGCCGAGATCGAGCTGGCGCTTCTCGAGCACGAGCATCGCCTTTTCGAAGTTGCCGTAGAGCGCCGGCAGCTTGTGGCCCTGCAGTTCGTGGAACGCCGCCTTGTCGCCTGCCTTGAGCGCCGCCAGCGCCGGATCGACGCCATCGTGCAGGAAGCTGTTGCGCTTGGCCTGCATGTCGGCGACGAGATCCTGCGCCTCGCCTTCGCCGCTCGCAATCGACAGATAGTGCTCGAGACGCTCGTTCGAGTTCTTCAGATACTGGTCGAAGCGCTTGAGCACGGCGTCGGCGGCGTCGTGATCGCCGAGTTCGGAAAGCGATGCGTAGGTGGCGAGCGCAAGGCGCAGGCGCAGCAACTGGCCGGCGCTGCCTTCGAGATCCGCCACGGCCGGCGTATCGACGGTGTACATGATGCGCTGCGATTCGTTGCCCGCTCGCATGGACAGCAAGCCCATCGCGGCTCCGAGAATCAGCACGATCCCGAAGAACGCGATCATCAGGGTCAGGCTCGCGCGTATTGACAGCTTGTGAAGCATTCCTGGTCTCTCTCCGTGGGGCGCGCGGCTCTGGAGGCCGCGCGTGTCCCAGTCGTTTTCACGGTTGTCCCGGTGCGCTCACCCAGTACAGCCCAAGGCGGTCAGGCTGTTTAAGCGCCCTGTCCATGACAACGGCAGGAGAGGCCGCGAACTTTATGGTCCGCAGGAAAGAAGTACGGTCGTCAGTGAAGCTTCGTCATACGGGTCGACGGATGTCGCACCGTGCCGCGTTGGCGTCACACGCTTTCCGGCTGCGCGCCGGCACCGGTTGCGCCCGCTTCGTCCATCGGCACGAGATAGCGCAGCACGTCGCGCCAGCTCACGATGCCGACCGGGCGGAAATCGGCGTCCACGATGGGAATGCAAGAAACCTTGTTGGTGAGAAAGAGAGCCACGGCCTCGGAAAGGCTCGACTCGGGCCGCAGCGTGAGCGGCTTGCGGCTCATGATCTGGTGCACGCGCTTGTTGAGCGTGCCGAGATCGCGCGCGGATTCGACCACGCTGTCGATGAAGGGGCTGACCGCGCGCAGCAGGTCGCGATCGGAGACGACGCCCTGCAGCCTGCCGTCCTCGACGACGAGCAGATGGTGAAAGTTCGCCTTCGCGAAGATATCGCGAACCGTCTCCAGCGTATCGTCGAAACCAACGATGACGATACGTCTCGTCATGAATTTTTCTACTTGCATAGCCTTCCAGACCTGAATTGACTCGACCTCCCGCGCCGCGCGACCGGGGCGTCTGGTCGCGCGGCGCGGACTTCAAGCCCGTTATAACGACCGCGGGCAGTCAAATCTTCAGTCTGGAAGCACGCAAATGCGCGCCCGTGCTTCTACGCTTCGAGCGCGAGCGTCGCGAAAGTGGCGAGCCAGTGCTCGCCCATATAGTCTCCGGCCACATGGTCGAGGGCGCTGGCCAGATGCGTTTCGGCGGCAGCGTTCAACACCGCCACGCGCGCGTCGCCCTCGGGCAACGCACGCGCGAGCGCGCGCTGGCACCACGCGCGGCTCAAATTGAGCCCGTCGAGGTGGGCGATCTTGCCGTCGCTGCGGTCGGTTACGGTGGCCGGCGTGAAAAGCGTGGCGGGCTCGCGCACCGCCAGGTTGGGCAAGAAGCGCGTGAACCACGGTTCGAAGTCGCGCGCCGGCAGCACGCGGCTCATCAGCAAGGCCACGCTCAGCGCCGGCGAAAGGAATTCGTCGCCGCCGGGCTCCCACGCCTGGCAGTCGGCGTCGTTCGCATGCCAGCGCGTGGCGGTATCCGCGATCAGCGTGGCCAGCGCCGGGCGCGACGTGGCTTTCGCGAAGTCGTGGGCGAGCGTGAGCGCGAACGCCGTGTTGAAGTGCGTGCCCACGCGCAGCGGATAGGTCGCCTTCGGCAGAAAGTCCTCGAAACGCTCGACGAACCACATCGTGAGCGGAGCGAGCGCTGCCTTCCAGCGCGCGGCCTGCGGCAGCTTCAGCGCGTCCACCTGCGCGGCCAGCGCGAGCAGCCATGCCCAGCCATAGGGCCGCTCGAAGCCGCGATTGTGTGCGAGCGTGAGGTAGGCCATTTCGCCGGCCATCTTCTCTTCGGTGAAATGGTCGTCCGCCACGCCGATGATCCGGGGCGCCTCGGGCAGGTCGGGAAAGCGCGCCAGCAAATGCAGCACGAGCCAGTAGCCGTGCACGCACGAATGCCAGTCGTAGCTGCCATAGAAGACCGGATGCAGCGCGCGCGGGCCCTGCACGTCCTGCGGGCCTTCGAGCGAGTGCGTCAGCTTGTTCGGGTACTCGCGCGTGAGGTGCGCGAGCGCGAGCGAGGCGAACTTCGAGGCGTGGGCGGCGGTGAGGTGTGTGGTCATCGTGAGCTCATCAGAACCGGAAAACGAAGCAATACATCAGCAGCGTATTGACGACAAGAAGCAGCACGGCCGTGGGCCATTGCGCCTTGATCACACCGTTCTTGTCGCTCAGTTCGAGCAGCGCGGCCGGAACGATGTTGAAGTTGGCGGCCATCGGCGTCATGAGCGTGCCGCAGAAACCCGAGAGCATGCCGATTGCGCCCAGAATGGCCGGGTTGCCGTGGAACTGATGCACGATCAAAGGCAGGCCGATGCCCGCGGTCATCACCGGAAAGGCGGCGAATGCGTTGCCCATGATCATCGTGAAGAACGCCATGCCGAAAGTGTAGGCGGCCACGACGGCGAATGCCGAGTTTTGCGGAATCCAGTTCGTGACGAGCCCGGACACCACCTGGCCCACGCCGGCTGCTGCGAACAGCGCGCCGAGCGCCGCGAGCATCTGCGGCAGGATGGCGGCCCAGCCGACGGCGTCCATGGTGTGCCGTGCGCCCTTGAGCGCGTGCACGGGCGAATCGCGCAGCATGACGAGCGCGGCGCCGAACGCGACGAGCGTGGCGAGCACAAGCGAGATGAGCGTGACGTTCTTCGCCTCGACGAAGGGCGCGTACTTGAGCGTGAGCGTGCCGACCAGCGTGACGACGGGAATGAGCAGCGCGGGAATGAAGAGCTTGCTGCCGAAGCGGCGCGCGCTCTGCTCGCGGCGCGCCGCGGCCTCGGCGCGGTCGCCGCCCGAGGGGCTGCGGCCCAGCTTGCCCGAGCCCGCGATCAAGGCGAGCGCGATGGCGAGACACCCCGTCACGAAATGCGGAAGCTCGCCGCCAAAGACGAACGTCACGGCATAGACGCCCCAAAACACGAAGTTGATGACGCGTCGCGGATTCGCACGGTCGAGCAGATTGAAAACGGCGAACGACGCGAACATCAGGCCCGCGACGACATACAGCGATTCGAGCTTGATCACGATGCGGCTCCCTGGCGGCTCGCCGCTCCCTGCGCGCGCGGTGTTTTCAAGCGGCGCGAGAGATCGTGATCGAGCAGCTTGAGGCGCACGCAATGGATGATGAGCGCGGCAAAGGCAGTGGGAATTGCCCAGACGGAGACTTGCAGCGGTTGCACGACGATGCCGTTCTGCTCGAGGAAGCCCTTGATGAGCAGGATCGACTGGATTGCGATGAAAATGTCCTCGCCGAAGAACACGGCGATATTGTCGACCGCCGAGGCGTTGGCGCGGATTTGCTGGCGCACGGTGTCGGGCACATTGCCATGGCGACGGATCGCGGCCGCCTCGGCCATGGGCGCAATGAGCGGACGCACCATCTGCGCGTGGCCGCCCAGCGACGTCAGGCCGAGCGCGGCCGTGATCTGGCGGACGACGAAGTAGAGCATCAGCACGCGGCCGGTGGTGGCCGCGTGCACGCGCGAAATGAGCTGCTTTGCCTGCTCGCGCAGGCCGTTGCGTTCCAGCAGCGCGATGACGGGCAGCGTGAGCCAGACGAGGCCCATGTAGCGGTTATCGGCGAACGCCTTGCCAAAGGCACTGACGATCTCGACCGTGTGCAGACCGCCCGCGAGCCCTGTCGCGATGCCCGCGGCGGTCACGACGAGCAGCGCGTTCAGGCGCAATGCAAAGCCGATCACGACGATCGGCACCCCTATCAAAACCAGCATCTCTCCTCCGCCTTGGGTATGTCCTGTGACCGCGTGTGTTCCGGCCGGCCCGCGGAACCGGGCGCGCGAGCGCACCCTTCCCGTGGCGCTCGATGCAGCCTGGAAATCTATCACGGTAATTTATCGATAAAAAGTCGATAGATTACTTTTAAGGGTAGTCCCTGGGCTCGGTGCAATGGACCAATGCGGGTTCGACTGCGCCGCAAAGCAGGCGGACTCGTGGGAGAGCGCCGGAATTGGCGGTTAGTTGCATCGCGGCGCGACTTATAACGGGTCGTCGGCGCGCTACTTCTCGGCGATTGATTAGATATGCAGATCAAATGCGCGTTGTTCTTCGTCGTTTCCGGGGGCATTGTGGAACGACAATTCCACGCCGATACGCTCGCCGCTCCGCACCCGGCTGATCGCATGCCTGAGATTCGCGCGGTAATGGCCGGACGCGCCTTTGCATGGCCGCTGCGCCGTCGTGATGATCGCCGCGTCGCCGGCACCGAGCGGCACGACCATCGGCCGCGATTGCATGCGCGGGCGCTGCTCCGTCATCACCAGTTCGCCGCCCGTGAAATCTTTTCGCGGCTGCGTGAGCAAAGCGACGACCTGTAAAGGAAATACATGTTGTCCATCGCTGCGCCGATGCAACGCCAGATAGTCGCCGGCACGCAGAAGGTTCACATGCGATTGCGCCTTCGTCTGCCCCGCCTGGCCGTTGCGCTCCAGAAACGCAGACAGTTCCGCCGGATACCGGTACGCGACGTTGAGCATTTCGTTCCAACGGTTGGCGACAGGCGCCAGCTGGCGATAGAAGTCCGTTCGCCATTGCGCCCACGGCTGCGACAGACCGGCGCTGAAATACAGCAGTTCGCCCCGCCCGGCATCGACGGCCTCAAGGGGCTTTCGGCACCGTGCATTCGACTTGCAGGCCTCGCGTGCGAGTTGGCAAGCCTGGTCTGCGCCGATCAGGCGAGGCAGCACCGCATAGCCTTCGCTGTCCAGTTGCGCGGCGATCGCGGTCCAATCCAGCTCCCCGATCCGGTTGGCCAAGGTGGTCATGGGCGAAATTCCGCTTGCGCTAAAAACCGGGAAGCATCGCGCTGCGTGGCCCCTCGCGTCTAGCCGGAACCGCCTTCTCATGTTCGAGCAGCCAGCGTTTGCGATGCAAGCCCCACGCGTAGCCCTTGAGGTCGCCGGTACTGGCGATCACGCGATGACACGGCACGACGATGGCGACGGGATTCGCTCCATTTGCGGCGCCAATATCGATTGCCGCGCGCGGATCTTCGAAACCCAGCTCTCTCGCGAGCTTGCCGTAGCTCGTCGTGCTCCCGGCCGGAATGCGGCGCAGCGCGGCCCAGACCTTCTGTTGCAGATCGGAACCCGACACGGCGACCGACAGAGAATCGAGCGCATTCAGTTCGCCGGAGAAATAGCCGGCCATAGCCTCGGCGATGGGAGCGGGCGCCAGCGCCTCGATCAATTCGGCAGTACCGTAACGCTCGCGCACGCCGCGATGCAGGCGGGCTCGATGATCCGTGAATTCGAGCGCGTGCAGATACTGCCGGGCGTCGCTCACCAGCAGGAGATCGCCGAGCGGTGACTGGAGATGGCTGAGAAATAATTGCATGATGCGGTCCTTATGGTCATTGGCCGTCGAAAGCAGGCATCCGGTGCGTGCTAACGTGAATCATGAAAAATCAGGCCAACGGTGTGGCGCATTCCACTGCGCAGCACGCTCACGCCATGCCGCATGGCCACCTTGCGCGTGCCGCCACGTTTGCTCGTCGCCGGGCGCTGATTGACGGCAAACAGCACGGCATCGCCCTGCTCCAGCGGAATCACTTCGGCATGCTGACCGTTCGATGCGCTCTCCGTCATCACGAACTCGCCGCCTTCGAAATCGGCGCCGGGTCTGGAGAGCAACATCGCCACCTGCAGCGGAAACACGTGTTCGCCGTAAAGGTCCTGATGCAGGCAGTTGTAGTCGCCCGGACCGTACTGCAGGATGAGCGGGGTCGGGCGCGTCTGTCCCGCACGATGGCAGTGGTCGAGAAAGACGTCGAGTTCGTCCGGGTACTGCACGTCGATACCCAGTTGCCGGTTCCAGCGATTGGCGATCGGCGCGAGGTGAGGATACAGCGCATGCCGTAACCGGTGTAACAGCGGCGGCAGCGGATACGCAAAGTACTTGTATTCGCCGCGGCCGAAATTGTGGCGCGCCATCACGATGCGCGAGCGAAAGCAATCGTCCCTCGCATACAATGCGGCGAGGTGTGCGCACTGCTCCGGTCTGAGCACGCGGGGCAACACGACGTTGCCGTGCGCGTCGAGCGATCGCTCGATCTCCGCCCAGTCGTACGGCACCGAATCCGGCTTGTCTGTCCTCATGCCCGTGGCTTTCATCATGCCCTTCCGTTGTTCCCGCAACGCGTATTCCGTCGATCACGTGCGCAAGCCCTGCGCCACCGTCCCGATGATCACAGTACGCTAGCTGGCCTTGCGTTCCGATCCGGATCTTGCTGTGTAATTCGACGCGCGCGATTGCGCAAATACCCCGTGAATACCGGGAGAATGTCACGACAAGAAACGAATACCGCAGGGAATCGAACTGGTCGATATATCTGCGTCGCCGACGAAATCGTCGCGCCGGACATGCGGCTCAAGTATTCGCTGATCGACCGCGCCGCACGCGTCGCCGGCATCGCGTCTTTGCTGCGCTGGAACGCGCGAGATTAACGTGATTGGCGAAGATATTCCGGCACTCAGCAAGCCCGTCCTGGGTGATCGCGAATATTTTGGCATCCTTGAATTTTCTTTCCGAATCATCAGATGAAAGGTGAACGCACTCGCGAACGCCCGTGGCGCCGGGAGTTGGGAGGCCGTCGTGCGCAAGCGCCGTTCCTTGCGAATTATTTTCAATTTCTTTCGCGTTTTTTTCATTTACCGTCATCGGCAACGAATGAAGTTCGCATTGCGAACCTGTTCGCCTCCCTCAAGCACCGGGGTCCGCCCATGACGATAAAAACGACGAAAGTCTCCATTTGTCTGCCAACGTGCAACCGGCCAGATCTGCTTGTCCGGTGCATCGAATCGTGCCTCATGCAAACGCATGCGAACATCGAGATCGTGATTGGCGACGACTCCTCCGACGATCGCACGGAGCGCCTGATCGCCTCGCGTTATCGCGACGATCCGCGCATCGACTACCGGCGCAACCTGCCCGCGCTCGGCCAGGCACGCAACGTCGCGAGCCTTTTTGCGCGCGCGAGCGGCGACAAGATCCTCCTGATCCACGACGACGATTACCTGCTCGTGCACTGCATTGAGCGATTGCTTGCGCAGTGGGAGCGTTATCCGGATCTCGACGTGGCGTTCGGCGATCAATACGAAACCGACCATCACGGGCGCATCAATCACGCCGCGAGCCGGCGCATGAACGCCGCGTATCGCCGGACGGCCAGCGCAGCCGGGCTGCAAACGCCGCCGGGCCGGGCCGGCATCGTGCAGATGTTTCCCAACAACGGCTGGCTCGCGAATGCGGCACTCGTCAAGCAGATCGGCTACGACGACCACTACGGCACCTGCTGCGATTACGTGTTCGGGACGCGGCTCTGCCTTGCCGCGCGGCGCGTATGCTACGTGAACGAGCACGTCTCCTGTTATCGTATTACCGATGTTTCGGTATCCCAGGCAACGCGGTGCTCGGTCAATGCGTCGTCGATTTCCGCCTGGCATTTTCTCAAAGGCCTCTCGCTGCCGGCCGAGCTCGAACCGGCGCGCAAGCTCGCGCTGCGCCGGCTCGTGCCGATCGTAGTGTCGCTGCTCGCGCGCAATCACGAGGCACGCGCCGGTTTGCAGCTCGCGCTCGGCAATCTCTACGCCTATCGGTTCGGCTTCAGCGCGCGGTTCTACTATCACCTGCTGATGATCTGGAAAGCCGCACGCCTCTCCCGCGGCGAGTCCGTTGCCTTACTGGGCATGCCCGACGAGCAACCGGTCGATACTTCGAGAACGCGCATGCCGTAGCAGACGCTTCGAGCCGTATGCCGCTGGTTTTTGGCCCCGCGCGCAAACCGCCACCGCGATCACGAGCATGGCCGGCGAAATCCGCAGAAATACGCCGAAGCCGAAAATCGGTCGCATCACAGTCTCCGTTCCGCTGTACATGGCGTTCTCCTTGCCTGATGGGCGGTCGGCTGCATTTGCGTCATTGTCGACATTTATAGCTTATATACCGCTTTTATTCGCATCTTTTCCGGTATATAGCACACGAATGTACACACCTTAAGCATCGGCCTGCGGCTTCAAAGACAAACCCGGCGGGGGGTTTGTTACAATCTCCGGCGCCGCGCACGGTCGCGGCGCCTCGGGGGGAAAACGCATGGATGAAGACGTCGGCGTGCTGGCCGCCTCGGAAGCGGACGAGCAGACGCCGGTAGCCGAAATCGTCGAGTGGGTGGCGCGCGGGATTATCGAAGGCCGGCTGCATCCCGGCGACGACCTCAATTCGGTCGATCTCGCGAAGCGCTTCGGTGTGAGCCGCACGCCGGTGCGCGAGGCGCTCTTTGCGCTCTCGCGCGAGAGGCTCGTCGACTGGTCGCCGCGCCGTCGCCCGCGTGTGGCCGCCATGCAGCTCAAGGAAGTGCGCGAAATCTACGAACTGCGTGCGTTGCTCTACGCGCAGGTCTCGCTGGCAATCGTCGAGCACGCCACGGACGAGGACATCGAATCGCTCTGGCGCGCCTGTCGCAAACTCGCCGATATCGCGTCCGAAGGCGATGTGGACGGCTACTTCCGGGCCAACGTCGCGTTTCGCGACCTGGAGTTGCGCGTGAGCCGCAACGGCATCTTCAAGGAAGTGCTGGACTCCATGCGCATGCGTACCAACCGGCTGCGCCACCTGAGCACGTCGTTGCCTGGCCGTTTGCAGCGCTCCCGCGCCGATCATGAGCGGCTGTGCGAGGCCTATGCCGAGCGCAACGGCGTGCTTGCTGCGGCGCTGAACCGTTCGATTGTGATCGGCGCGCTACGCGCAATCGAAGCGGCTTGGGAAAACCTGCACTGAACGCGCGATGCCGCCGCGCAGCGCAGCCGTGCTCGCTCCAGGCCGGAGCATCGAGGCCGTACCCTTTTATTTACGCGGATGTCGCGCCGGAGAAGGCGTAAAGCCCTCCCCGGCCAGGCTTGCCGAAAGGCCGGCGATGCCAGATACTTGACGATTCGACCGAATTCCCTCCGCATTCTCCGTTCTACCGGGTTCTTTCTCATGAGCACAATTCTTGAAAGCCTTCCGACCGGCCAAAAAGTCGGCATTGCGTTCTCCGGCGGCCTCGACACCAGCGCCGCGCTGCACTGGATGAAGCTGAAGGGCGCCGTACCCTACGCCTACACCGCGAACCTTGGCCAGCCCGACGAAGACGACTACGATTCGATCCCGCGCCGCGCGACCGAATACGGCGCCGCGGGCGCCCGCCTGATCGACTGCCGCGCGCAACTCGTGGCCGAAGGCATTGCCGCCCTGCAATGCGGCGCGTTCCACATCTCGACGGCTGGGGTCACGTACTTCAATACGACTCCGATTGGCCGCGCCGTGACCGGCACGATGCTCGTGGCCGCAATGAAGGAAGACGGCGTCAACATCTGGGGCGACGGGTCGACCTACAAGGGCAACGACATCGAGCGCTTCTACCGCTACGGCCTGCTCGTCAACCCGGACCTGAAGATCTACAAGCCGTGGCTTGACCAGCAGTTCATCGACGAGCTGGGCGGCCGCTCGGAAATGTCGGAATTCATGCGCCAGTCGGGCTTCGAATACAAGATGTCGGCGGAGAAGGCCTATTCGACCGACTCGAACCTGCTCGGTGCGACGCACGAAGCGAAAGACCTCGAAAGCCTCGAGAGCGGCATCAAGATCGTGAACCCCATCATGGGCGTGGCGTTCTGGCGCGACGACGTCAAGATCGACAAGGAAGAAGTGACGATCCGCTTCGAGGAAGGCCAGCCGGTCGCGCTGAACGGCCAGGCCTTCCCGAATGCCGTCGAACTGCTGCTGGAAGCGAACCGCATCGGTGGCCGTCATGGTCTTGGCATGAGCGACCAGATCGAAAACCGCATTATCGAGGCGAAGAGCCGCGGCATCTATGAAGCCCCGGGCCTCGCGCTGCTCTATATCGCATACGAGCGCCTCGTGACGGGCATCCACAACGAAGACACGATCGAGCAGTACCGCGAGAACGGGCGCCGCCTCGGCCGTCTGCTGTACCAGGGCCGCTGGTTCGATCCGCAGGCGATCATGCTGCGCGAAACGGCCCAGCACTGGGTTGCGCGCGCCGTCACCGGTGAGGTGAAGATCGAACTGCGCCGCGGCAACGACTACTCGATTCTCAGCACGAAGTCGGACAATCTCACATATCAGCCGGAGCGTCTGTCGATGGAGAAAGTCGCCTCGACGTTCTCGCCGCGAGACCGTATCGGCCAGCTCACGATGCGCAACCTCGACATCACCGACACGCGCGAGAAACTGCGCGTCTACTCGAAGGTCGGTCTGCTCGCGCCGGGCGCCGCTTATACGCTGCCGCAACTGAACGACGAGAAGAAGTAACGCGTCGTCGGTTTTTGGGAAAAAGGGAAGGCTTTGGCCTTCCTTTTTTATTGCTTCGCGGGTTGGGGTAGTCGAGTTACCCACAGATTCAGTGGGCAAGCTTGTGGAGAACGCCCCGGACGAGGCCCCCAAGCCGTTGATCTCATGGATTTTTCCACTCGCGGGATCGTACCGGGCAACGTGCGGCCCGAAGCCCCAACACGCTTGCCATGACTTCAACCGTCAGGCGTATTGGCAGACGCTCACTGGGCGGCAAGTTGCTTCATTTTCCCGTAGACGAATTGTCCGAAATACCACGACAAGTCGGAGTGGTTGAGGATGTTCGCGTCGGACAGCGCGCCCGCTTCGAGCTTCAGGCGCCGCAGCATGAGTTTGCCAGCCTGTGAGGCAATATAGAGCCGCACCAGTTCCTTGCGGGTCTTCTCGTCGGCCGATTCGAAGTGCTCCCGGCCCCGTGCGACCTCCTCGTTGCGCTTCGACCTCGCCTCTTCATCGCGCGCCGCGATGCTCTGCTTCACCGCCGTGGTGGTCGCCGTCTTCGCGGTTTCCTGCGCGGTCGCCGCCACGGCCAGCTCGCTCTGGATCGCCACCATTTTGCGCTCGGCCTCCGAGACCTGCCAGTTGTGGCTTAGCGCCTTCATCAGATAGCCCGCGGGGCTCTTGGTCACCTTGCCCTGGTTGAGCCGGAAACGCGTGTACTCGATAGCCTGCCGGATGCGCTCGTCGGTCCAGCTCATGCGGTGCTCGGCAATTACGTCGAACTGTTTGTTGCTGAGGCCGAACTCCTGCTTGAGCGTAAGCAACAGGTCGTGCGCGTCGGGTTGCCGGGTCAACAGCGCCGCGACCGTATCCTTGCGCTTCATCCGAAAGCGGATCTTGTTGATCTTGCGCGAGGTTTCCGAGTCGGCCCGGGTTTCGTAGCTGAGATCGAGGTCCGAAAGCTCGTTGATCTGGCGTACCGCGGGGTCAAGGTACTTGGGCCGGAAATGCTTGAACTCCGACGCGCTCGTACCTAGCTTGCCGGGCCAGCGCCGCATGACGTCGAGCTCGATCCAGTCGGTGAGGCCTGCCGCCACGTAGGGTTGCACGTAGTCGTAGATTGCTCGGGCATAGGTCTGCGAAAACGACGCCGTGATACACAGATTCAGCCAGTGATGCTTGTCAGGGCCCGTGATGTGCCGCAGCATCAGCGGCGGGATACGGAACTGAATGCGCCCCTTGCCGATCTTGACGCTGCCCATCAGTTGCTCGGAAATCCACTGGTCGTCTTCGTTGGGAGCACGATCGGGCGGCGTGTCGGTCACTTCGATCAGCACGCGCTGCGCTTCCTTGATGACGCTCTGCAAATGGCGCACGTTGCGGCTTTCATAGCGCATGAGCCATTTGAAGTAATTCAGGTCGACGTCGTAAATATCGCGCGGCGCCGGCTCCTGGGCAGCGATGAAATACGCGGCATCGATAAAACGGCGTGAAGAGAGCCCAAGCCCATTGATGGCGACGAAGACGTTGTTGCGCTGAAAGCCGATCTCGCGCGTGCTTTCATTGATCGGCTGACCGGACATCTCCTCAAAGAGGCCCAGCGACATCTGCTGTGTGGTCGTCCTCCGCCCGCTCTCCTCCGACATACACCCGTTCTCCCCGTCGACATTGGCGGGCACTCTATCACTCCGCAAACACAAGTCAACACAATAAACGTTACCTCAAACAACGCCCTGGTTTGGCTTGCGCACATAAAACGTGCCGGGTCGCACAAATATCTCTACACCGGCAACACATAATCCGGCACCTCGAAGCACATAAAACGGTGCATCGAGCACATATAACGGTGCTTTTTTCCGGCAAGTCGTTGAATCAAAAGGATATGGGCGGCCTTGTTAGTTGGTCGGTAGGTTTTTATGTTTAAAGTAAACAAACAAACCGCTCGACGAACATACGCTGAACCAGAGTTTCACTGTGATGTGTCTCGCAAGACAGTGAAAGAATCGCAGTGCCCCGGATTTAAAGGCTCAGCGCTATGAACTACCCGAGCGGAACGAACGGGCCGCGGGATAAAGCTCGTCACAGGTAACGATTTCTGTGCAGAACCAGCGGTCTAAGGAAGTGGTTTATGTGCAGGGCGCCCGAAATCGCCTCGATTGCGCCCGCTGCATTGAAGGTAGGCGCCATGATGTCGCTTTCAGTGCTCTCCAGAGTGGGCGAAGCGCGAGGCAACGGTTTATGTGCAGATATCGGCGCTACCGCAATAGCAACGTTTTTTGTGCATCAACGTCGTGGGACGCTTCAAGGTAACGGTTATTGTGCAGCACTGCTTGCCACGCTGACTTTTGCCGTGCAGAACGAGGTAACGAAATTTGTGCCGCTGGGCCGTTCGGATGCTATAGAGAGGAGCGCACCTCCAGTGCCGGAGGAGAAAAGGCGGGGTCTGGCGTGTCGGTGGCGCTCAAGGTAACGGTTTTTGTGCAATGCGCGTGGTGAATGGGCGATACCGCTTTCTATACCTGCGCACGGTAACGGTTTTTGTGCTGGTAGCGCGAGCTCGTAGATAAGGCGGAAAGGTTAGAAGCACAAAAATCGTTACTCCACCCACTGCGAGTGCTTTCGCAGGAATATCTCACGCCGGGATTGCACAAAAACCGTGACCTTGCGAGTCTGGCGCACGTCGCGCAGTCGGTACTAACGGCCGGATAATGCGGTCTGCACAAAATACTCGATGTATAAGCGTGCGACGGATTGCGCGGCCACGAGCAAGTGCAAAAAAAATGAGTATCCCGACAGGATGTGCCTCCAACGGCTCCAGCGGTCTTGCTGCTTTTACTGGCATTTCGGCATAGGAAGTGATCCACGAAGCTGATATAGGCCATTTTGGCGAGCAATTTTTCGCAGAACGTCCTCAACGAGTGGGTTTTCATACACTTTTGCTGTACTCTACGCTTTATCCAAATTCTGATAAAAAGCGTATTAATGGCGAAAACTATCGAATTGCCGTCGATCGATCGACGTGTGGATCTTTCCGCGATCACTCAATTTGCCGAAGAGGCTGGCCGTTTGTCCGAAGAGCTTCGGGAAATGATGCTGGCGCCGCGGCCGCGAAAGATGGCGCCCACATTTACGTCTGCGCAGGTCGCAGAGCTTTGCGGCATTGACCGCATCAAATTGAACAACCTGCTCGCCACCCGCGAAGGTTTGCCGCAAGGCGTGGCACAGGGATCCGGGCGAAGCCGTGTTTTCACGCTGCCGGAAGCGAGAACGTGGGTCCAGCAGGTTTCCGATATCTATCAGACGCCCCTCCACACGGGCGTGCGCGACGCGGACGGCAAGGTCATTCTTGTCGCGAATTTCAAGGGTGGTTCGACGAAAACGACCACGACGATGTGTCTCGCACAGGGCCTGACTTTGCGTGGTCGCAAGGTCCTGCTTATCGACCTCGATCCGCAGGCGTCATTGACGGAGCTCTGCGGGCTGTATGCCGAAAAGGAAGTGACCGAGGACAGCACGGTCTTGCCGTTCATCTATGACCCTCATATGGAAGGCGGTCTGCTGAATTTTGTGCAGGAAACGTACTGGGACGGGCTCGATGTCATTCCGGCGCACCCCACGCTGTTCTCTGCGGAGTTCCATATTCCGGGCACTGTAATAAAAAACCCGGGATTCAAGTTCTGGGATCTGCTGCGCCAGGGTGTAGAGACGTTGCGTAAGCAATACGATTACATCATCCTCGACACGGCCCCTTCGCTTTCTTATCTCACCATCAACGCCCTCATGGCCGCCGACGCGATGGTCATGCCGCTTGTGCCCGAGAGCCTGGATTTCATCAGTTCGGTTTCGTTTTGGAGCCTCTTCTCGGATCTCGCGCACACGATCATGGAACGCGGTGACGAAAAGACCTACGACTTCGTATCCGTTTTGCTGTCGAAGGTGGACTACGGGAAGACGTCGTCAGCGCCTGTTGTTCGCTCCTGGGTTCAGCGGACCTACAAGGACTGGGTGAATGCTCTCGAAGTGCCGGCGAGTTCCGCAATGAGTAACGGCGCGCTGGCGATGGCGACCGTATTCGATATCAGCAAAGGCGATCTCGCCGACAAGACGGTCGCGCGCGTACGGCAGCCGCTGACCGACTATGTGCGATGGATCGACGATCTCTACGTGGAGCAATGGAGGGCCGGCAAGTGAGTTCATTCCGCGACAAAATGGCGGCGAAGACTGCCGAGCTAGGCTCCTCGTCCGAGCGGCCGGCACCCGAGCGGCCTGCTGCCGTCGCTCCGGCCGAACCGCGCCGCAGCAGTGCGTTCAAGACCGGACCGGGAATGCTGGGTGCGTTGGCGGTTGCGCAACAGCGCATTCAAGAACTGGAGAATACGAGCGACAAACTCATGTTGCCAGTAAGCGCGATTCAGCCCAACCCGTGGCAACCGCGCAAGATTTTCAGTGACGAGGGTCTTGCCTCTCTGGCTGAATCGATCCGGGAGGTCGGACTTGTCGAACCGATCGTCGTTCGGCGGGCGGAGAACGGCTATCAGCTGATCGCGGGTGAACGACGTCTACGCGCGCACGCTCTGATTCAGGCCAAGGAAATTCGCGCGTCCGTCATTGAATGCTCTGATCAAGACATGGCGGTCCTGGCGTTGGTGGAAAACGTCGGCCGCGAAGACCTGACCGATTACGAGATTGGACAGTCGCTGCGTCGTGCCGAGCGCGAGTTTCCTACGCGCAAGCGCATGGCGGAGGCGCTCGGTATGTCGCGCAAAGGTCTGTACCGCTTTCTGGCCTTCGAAAATCTTCCCGATTTCATCCGGAGAGACCTCGATCTGAATCCGCGGTTGCTCGGCGGCTCTGCGGCCGACGAAGTGGTCTCCGCGATCAAAAAGTACGGTTCGACGGGTCTTTCGGCGGCGCGCGAATTGTGGCCGGCTGTTGTGGACCGAACGCTGGATCAGGGGAAACTGGCAGCGGCAATCGGAGCGCAAGCGAGCCGGGGCGAATCGACCGAGAGCGTTTCGGAGCGCAGTATTGAGAAAATCTTTTCGGGCAAGAGTCACGCCGGGAGTATCACGAAAGATACCCACAGTTTCACCGTCAAGCTCAAGACAGGCGTGCTATCGGATGCCCAGGAGACGCAGATTCGGGAACTGATAAGTCAACTGTTCAACGTGAAGCCCGGTTGAGGCTGTCGTGAGGTGTTGGACTGGGAGGAGAGCCCGCTTCGGCGGGCTTTTTCTTTCTATGTGTCGTGCCTTTGCGGTGTGTCGAGTCGACACACCGGGTGCTGCGGATGCGATTGCGCGAAGTTGTCTGTGTGTCGATTCGACACACGATAGCCAGCTACCGCTAGTCGCGGCACAGGCGAAGTCCGTTTAGCCACGACCGCTGGTTCGAAGACTACGTAGTCCTTTGCCGAGCGCGCTTGATTTTGGTAAGCGGGTTCTACTAGCAACGGGTACGAAGATTGGAGTGGGGCGGCTTGGAGAACTCTGAGTCCTGTTTCATATCGCTAGTTGGTGTGTCGAGTCGACACACCAACGTCGAACTCTCCGCTATCACTAACTCACGTTGAACGTATCGCTTCTCGACGAACTTGCTGGTTCGCTCGCCCATTTTGGGTTACCCGAGAAAAGTTGTTGACCTTCGGATTCCCGGGACTACCGCCGCAGCAATGGGTGCGCTCGATCCCGAGCCGGGGTCCGGCGATCGAGCCTCGTCTGATCCAGGGCCACCAGCGCGGAGTTTGATTTCCCACGCCACCGGGAGCATAAATATGGCTGCGCGTCATGCAGTCTTCCGCGCTGCCAGTCATATGCGGCAGTGTCTGCGTTCATGCGATTTACCGTTAAACCTCGCGTGCTGTTCCGCAGTGCCGAAGTCCGATTGGATATGCGGCCCACACTCGCCTCCGTACAAACCCCTCGTATCTCCGCCAGCGTCATTGGCGTGTTGCCTCCCGCATCGTCCGAACGTCATTGCAAGTGCAGCGCGTGCTGGCCGTGGCTGCCTGATGCTATGTCATATGCGAAAGACGTAGTCTTCTGGAAGACGATTGATGAACCGTCCGGAATCAGAGTTGCCCCTTGGGCTGCGAAGAGTAGGAGGCAGCGGCAGTTCTTATACGGACCGGCCTGGCTTAGCCGCCTGCTTGCCGATGACCGTCGCGCATGGCTTTAGTGTTTTAATCAATCTGCGGCAATCGGTATGAATGCAACTAACAGAATGTTGGTGCTCGTCCTAACGCTCGATTCCCATACCGGTAAAAGGGCTGCGCAATCGAAAAAATTACCGTGCATACCCAAATCGGCTCTAAGAATACTCTCGACTGTCCGTGAAACATTTCTCTCACCTTGGAGAAACTCACGAAAGCCTTATCCAACAGTGCCTTGAAGCCGAAAGCAAACTCAATTCTAGTAGTTGTTTCACGGACCTATCCCGTCTCCGACCCCGAAGTGCTCCTCGAACTATCCTCAACGAGCTAAAGCACCTCAACCAATATCATCCGTATATTTCGATACGTATTTTGTAGTTTTTGTTTTCCGGACGCGAACTCCAGCGCGAGCCATGAAATCGGAGCGTCGCTCGCATCACCCCAACGTGTTCAGCGCCTTCGCCAGTACTGCACGCACGTGTGTACCCGGCCTTATGCTCCAGCAGCGCAGGGAACACCTGCGTGAGATGTTTGTACGCAACGAATCTCGCTGATCCTGTTAAGCGGCATGAAGAACAGCACGTTCGCGTCGACCACCTCAAGTGCGTTGCGCCGGTCGGTATTGGCGAGAAGCGGAACCTGCACGTTTGTGATACGGCCGGACCATCCGCTCGACGAGCAGATTCGAGCGTGCGCCTTCCTCCGTTGCCGCCGTCGCGAAGAAAAGACCGACGCCCGGCTCGTCGAATACGCTGTCGATGTCGATTTCGAGCGCGTGTTCCACGCGATCACGCGCCCCGAGGGGTGACCTACGTGATGCCGCCGTCGCCTCGATCATTGGCGCAATGCGTTCCGTGATCTGCTCAACCACCGCTTCCCATAGCGTCTCCTTGGAGCCGAAATGATGCGCGAGCAGCGCCGCATCGACGCCGGACTATCGAGCGATCTCGCGCACGCTCGTGGCGTCATAGCCGCGCTTCGCGAACATTTTGCGCGCGTTGCGCAACAGCTTTTCGGGACCCACCGAGGCGCCTTGTGCTGGCCGTCCGCGCGCTTCGTCGCAGGCGCCGTGTGCGGAGCGGCAGCGCTTTTTGTGCGCGTCAACAGATCGGAAGGCGGAGAAGGGCTGGTGGAGTGCAACTCGCGCTCTCACTCGACACAAGTCATTGCACAATCGCGCCGCGCACGCGTCGCGTCGAGCGCCGACTCGTGTTCGGCGATTTTCTGCGGCACCGCCTCACGCAGGAATGCGAAGAGCGCTTTGATTTTCGCGTCCAGATACTGAAGCGAGGCGTAGAGCGCGCAAATATTGTGCGGTACCGTGTGCCCGTCGGGGAGGACGTGAACCAGGCTGTCTTCGGAATGCCTTGCAACGCGGTCGATACCGGCAGCAAGCCGATAACCATGCCCGTCCGGGCGGCCTGCGCAAGCGCCTCCGCCATGTTGACCGTAAGCGGCGCAGCCTTCGTTGTCCGAAACGATTCCGAAGCGGTGTCATCGAACAGCCATTGTGCCGCGGACATGTCTTGCAGATTGAACTGGAGGCAGGTGTGGTGCTCGAGATCCGCGAGTGCGCGCGGGGTGCCGTGCCGCATCAGATAGCCTGGCGACGCGCACAGCACAGAGCGCGTGAATCCGACGCGCTGCGAAACGAGCGACGAATCCTTCAGGTTCTGCACGCAGACGATCGCCACGTCGAGCTTTTCTTCGAGCAGGTCGGGCGTACGCTGCGAGAGTACGAGGTCGACGCAGACGTCGTCGAATTGCGCCGTGTATTGCGCGAGCAGCGGCGTGAGGTAATGCTGGCCAAAGCTAGCTGTGGCGTGAATGCGCAGCCTCCCTGCGGGCTGCGCGCTCGCGCCCATTGTCCCGGCGTCGGCCAGTTCGACCTGGTTGAGAATGGGCTCGCAATGGGCGAGATAGCGCCGGCCTGCGTCGGTCAACGAAATCTGGCGCGTGGTGCGATTGAACAGCCGCGTCTGCAAATTGGCTTCGGGCTCCATGATCGCGCGCGATCCAGCGGCGGTGCTCAGCGATGCACGCGTGGCGGTCGTGGCAAATCCCCCCGCTTGCGCAACGCTCACGAACATTCTCATGCTGCCCGGTTTGTCCATCCAATGCTTGTCGCTTCCGGGGGCAATGTGCCGTCTCTTGCGTGATGCGCGAAAGGGGGCGTATTGCGAGTTGAGGGCGCGTTGCCGCGCCCGAGAATCCTGCGGCGGATATCAATAGCAATAGCCGATAAATTAATTCCACAGCGTGCCAGGCGACCGTGTCAAAGCAGGCTGGCGCTCCGTGCCTCGCGTCGTGCCCGGCAGCGAAGGCATTGCGCCTTCCGTGCCCATCTCATCGAATCGATGTGCGTCGATTAAAATTGAGCCGCATTGTTGTTCCGCACTATTGGGCCCCCAACCGGCAGGCGCGTTGCGCGATGCGGTAATCGCCCTATCGCCCTATCTCCCGAGCGCCTGGCCATACAAGAAAGGACACGTCGTGAAGTTCATCCACGCGGCAGACATTCACCTCGACAGCCCGTTACATGGCCTGAGCGCCTATCCCGACGCGCCTGCCGTGCAGTTGCGCAATGCCACGCGCGACGCGTTGCGTCTGCTCGTCGATCGCGCGATCGAAGAAGACGTGGCGTTCGTCGTCATTGCCGGCGACCTTTACGATGGCGACTGGAAGGATCACAACACCGGCATTTTCTTCGGTCAGCAGATGGGGCGTTTGCGCAAGGCAGGAATTCGGGTCTTTGCGCTGTGGGGCAACCACGACGCGGAAAGCGAAATGACGAAGAAGCTCACGTTGCCGGATAACGTGGTGGTATTCAGCCATCGCAAGCCCGAAACGCACAGGCTGGACCACCTCAAGGTGGCGTTGCACGGACAGAGCTTCAAGGACAAGGCCGTAGTCGAGAATCTCGCCGTCGGTTACCCGCCGCCGGTTTCCGGTTACTACAACGTCGGCGTGCTGCACACCGCGCTCGAAGGCTATGCCGCGCACGCGAGCTACGCGCCGTGTACGCGCGCCGAGTTGTACGCGAAAGGCTACGACTACTGGGCGCTCGGCCACGTGCACGAATTCCAGCAGTGGTCGGAACAGTCGACTATCGTGTTTCCGGGCAATCTTCAGGGGCGGCACATACGGGAAACCGGCCGCCGTGGCGCAGTGCTCGTGACGGTGGAAGGCGCACGCACCGAGGTCGAGCGTCTCTACTTCGATGTGCTGCGCTGGGAGTCGGTGCGCGTCGATGCGAGCGACTGCCTGAGCGTTGCGGATCTATCGCGCAAGATCGGGGCGTCGCTCGAAGCGCTGCTTTCCGTCGATCCGCATGTGCCGCGCGCAGTGCGCGTGACGGTGACCGGCAAGTCGCCGGCGCATGGACTCTTTTTCGGGCGCGCCACGCAATTGCGCGCGGAGGTGCTCAACCAGATCGGCATCATCGGCAACGACAGGCTCTGGCTGGAAAAGGTCAAGCTCGAGACCGCCGCCGCCGATACGGCCGCCGCGCAAAACGAACAGCTCGAAGCGCTTGCCGATCTCAGGCAGATTCTCGAAGCAGCGACGCAGGACCCCGAATTCCTCACGCTGCTCGAACGCGATTTGCGCGCCTTCGTCGGCAAGGTACGCAGCGAAGTGAAAGAAGACGCGCCGCTGCTCGAACTTGCCCGCGAAGGCAAACTCGCGACGCTGGTGGAGCAGGTCGGTCCCGCGCTGCTTGCGCGCCTTTCCACGGGAGAATGATTCGTGCGTCTCAAGCAACTCGATTTGATCAAATACGGCAAGTTCACGGATGCGACCTTGCCGTTTGCCAGTGCGGAGCATGACTTTCACGTGATCGTGGGACCGAACGAAGCGGGCAAGTCCACGGTGCGTACCGCCGTGTCGGAGCTGTTGTTCGGCATGCGCCTGCAAACGCCGCTCGATTTTCTGCACGGCACGCCTGAATTGCGCATTGGCGGCGTGCTGGAAAACGGCGTGAACGAGTTGCGGTTTCACCGCGCGCGGGGCCGCAATTCACTGCGCACGCCGCAGGACGGCAAACTGCCCGACGACTTTCTCGCCGCATTCCTCGATGGCGCGAGCAAAGAGTTCTTCGAACAGATGTTCGGCCTCGATCACGCGCGGCTCGTCGAAGGCGGCCGCAGCATTCTCGACGCGTCGGACAAGCTCGGCCAGGTGCTGTTCGAATCGGCCGCAGGCGTAGGCAGTCTCGGGCCCGTGCGAGAAGAACTGGAAAATCGCGCGACCGAACTCTGGGCGCCCCGGCGCAGCGGTAGTGCGTATGCACAAGCAGAAACCGCGTTCACGGAGGCGACGGCCGAACTCAAGGCGGCGCAAGTGCGCACGCGCGACTGGGTCGAAAAAAAGGAAGCGCTCGAATCGGTCGAGCAGGCGATCGCGCGCCTGCGTGCCGAACAGCGGGGTCTCGAATCGCAACGCTCGAAGCTGGAGCGGGTGCGTCGGCTGGCGCCGTATCTCGAGGAGCTGTCGTTCAAGCAAAACGCACTGGCCGCGCTTGGCGATGTCGTCGATTTGCCGCCCACCGCATATGCCGATCTGCTGAAGGCGCAAGCCGACATCGCCGCCGAGCGCAAGGTGCAGGAAGCGCGCCAAGCCGATCTTGCCGCCAGGGAAGCATCACGCGATGCGATCGAGCCTGATTGCGCGGCGCTCGCGCTCGCCGCCGAAATCGACGTGCTCGCTGATTTGCGTGGGGAGTGCATCAATCATCCGCGCGAACTGCTGGTGCGGGAAACGGAGATCCGGAGTCATCTCGACGCGGCGTTTGCGGCGGCCGCCCAGCTAGGCTGGCCCACAGAGGAGACGGAATTGCGCGCGGCGCTGCCCGGCGCGCTGGCACTAAAGACCGTGACGAATCTGCTGCGCGATCACGGCGTGCGCGAGCAGGCGCTGACGAGCGCACGCGAAGCGCGCGACGAACAGGCGCGCCGGCTCGCCCAACTGCGGGACGAGTTGACGCGCTTGCCCGGCATCGAGGTGCCGCATGCTCTGCATGGGGCGCTCGACAATGCGCGCGAGTTCCGTAACAGCGCGGCGAAGGAAAGCGCGCTGGAACGCGAACTTGCGGACGCGCAACGCGCGCTCGAAGAAAAGCTCGAACAGCTAGGGCAATGGCGCAAGCCGGTGCACGTGTTGCGCGCGCTCGACGTGCCTTCCGCGACGCGCCTTGCCGCGCTTCAAAAAGAAGAGAACGCATGCGCAAGCGCGTTGACCGCGGCGCGCGAAGCGGCCGCCGCGGCGCAAGAGGAAGCCGGGCGCCTCGAACTGCAGGAAAGGCATTTCACGCAGGGCAACAAAGTCGTCACTACCGCACAGGTTCAGGCAGCGCGTACGCGCCGCGATAGCGCGTGGGATGAAGTCAAGCAGGCGCGCGTGAGCCTCGCGGACGGTGCGCCCCTCGTCGACGATGCGATCCGCCTTGCCGACGAGCTAGTCGACGCGCAACTCGGCACCTCGCAGGCCGCGGCCACATTGCAGAACCTGCGTCAGCAACTCGAAGCGGCGCGGGCGAACGCTCGGCGCAAGCTTGCCGCGCTGAACGAGCGTGAGCAGGAGCGCGAAAATTTTCAGGCGGCATGGACGCACACCGCCAACGCCGCGCAGTTGCCAGGCATGCCTTTCGCGGACATGGGCGCGTGGCTCGCGGGTCGCGAAGCCGTGCTTGCGGCGCAGAGCGAGCGCGACCGGCGCGCGGGCGAGCTCGACGAGCGCCGTGCCGCACGCACCGCCGCGCACGCGGCGCTGCTCGAAGCATTGCGTGCGGTTTCCAGTGCAAATGAAGGCGACGTATTGATGACGCTGATCGGCGCGGCCGAAAACTTCGAGCTGTCGGCGCAGAAAAGCGCCGTGCAACGCGAAAGTTTGCAGTCGCAATTGCGCGACGCCGAACGCGCGCACGAATCCGCTCAATCCAGGTTGGCGATTGAGCAGGAGGCCTACGAAAAGTGGCAGACGCAGTGGCGCGATGCGCTCGCGCAAGCGAATCTCGGCGCGCGCGCCGCAACGCTCGCGGCGGCGGAAGGTGCCGTGGAACTGGCCAATTCCATTGCGGCTGCGTTCGCGGACGCCGAAGCGCCGCGCAATCGCATGCGTGCGATCCACGCGCAATTGCAGGCGCTCGAAGCTGACGCGCGGCGCCTCGCCGAGGCGCTGGCACCCGAATACCTCGCGTCGAGCGACGGGATCGACGTGGCACGCCAACTCACGGAGCGGCTTGCTCGCGCACGCGAAACGGCGAAATCGTTCGCCCAGGCCGAGGCCGACTTGCAGGTCGCGCGTACGCGCGTGGCGGATGCGGTTGCCGCAGTGGCGGGCGCGCAGGCGCGCATCGAACCCATCCTGAAGCTTGCGGGCGTGAATGACATCGATGCGGCGTTGCCGCTTGCCGAGCGCTCCGATGCGCGCCGCGCGTTGTCGAACGCGATTTCGGCGGCGCGCGACACGCTCGTGCGCGAAGGCGACGGCCTTTCGCAGGAAGCCATCGCGGCGGAAATCGCGGAGCAGCCTATTACCGAGGTGCCGGCACTGCTCGAAACCGTGAAGCAGCAACTCGAGGCGCACGGCCGAGCGCTGAGCGAAAAATTGCAGCAACAGGTCAGCGCCGCCCAGTCGTTCGACGCGGTTAACGGCCAGGCCAACGCGGCGCTTGCGGAGGCGAAGCGCCAGGAAGCGCTGAGCGCAATGGGCGAAGCCGCGGAACAGTATCTCGAAGCCGCGACCGCAAGCCGCCTGCTCAAATGGGCAACGGACCGCTATCGCGACCAGAAGCAGGGGCCGATGCTGCGTCGCGCGGGAGAAATATTCAGTGGACTTACGCTTGGCGAATTTGCGCGCCTCGTGGTCGATACGGAGCGCAATCCGCCCGCGTTGCATGCGCGTCGCGGCAACGGAAAAACGGTGGAAGTGAGCGGACTGAGCGAAGGCACGCGCGACCAGCTTTTTCTCGCGCTGCGCATCGCGGCGCTCGAATTGCAACTGGCGAGCAAGGCGGCGTTGCCATTCGTCGCCGACGACCTGTTCATCAATTTCGACGACGAACGCGCCAGGGCCGGTTTCTTCGCGTTACGTGACCTCTCCGTGAAAACCCAGGTCTTGTTTCTCACGCACCACGATCACCTTTTGCCGCTGATTCGCGAGGTATTTGGCACACAGGTCAATGTCGTCGAATTGCAGCGCGCGCAGGCACCGGCATAGTGCGGAAATGTCCGGTGCGAATGTTGCGTAATGTAAATTTGAAGGCGATGTTTGGACTGCAATCCACCTTTTGGTCCGCAAACGTACTTTTCAGCGCAATTCAATCGTTTAAAATTGCCAGCGTGTGTGATTTGACTTCATAATTGCCCTATCTTTCGCGACGCCCGCACGGACGAGATCGCATTTCGATCTCCCAACGATGTTTGAAGGGCGTCCGTAAAAAACCGTGAATAAGGAGATTTGAATGGTCACTCTGGATGCAATTCAATCGAAGATCGCAAAGCTGCAAAAGCAGGCCGAATCGATCGTGGAAAAACAGACGTCGGTCGGACTCACGAAAATTCGCGATCTGATGGCAAGGCATGGTCTGAGCCTGGCCGACATCGAGCGCTTTATCGGCAAGAAACGTGGCCGCAAGCCGGGCGCGGGTGCCAGGACCGCAACGAAGCGCGCGGTTGTAGCGAAATACGCCGACCCGAAAACGGGCGCGACGTGGACCGGCCGCGGCCGTGCGCCGGCCTGGATTCGCGACGTGAAAGACCGTTCGAAATTCCTGGTCGACGGCAGCGCGGCGAATGGTTCGGCAGG
Organism: Paraburkholderia lycopersici; assembly: GCF_900096975.1. Classification (GTDB taxonomy): domain Bacteria; phylum Pseudomonadota; class Gammaproteobacteria; order Burkholderiales; family Burkholderiaceae; genus Paraburkholderia; species Paraburkholderia lycopersici. The sequence goes on along the minus strand of NZ_FMYQ01000002.1, from coordinate 157,552 downwards.
TGCTAAAACCGCAGGCCGCAAGGTCGCAGCGAAGGCGGCACGGAAAACGCGCGCCAATTCGGCAGCGGTGAACAAGGCCGCAACGAAGCGGGCGAAGGCAGCGCCCGCGAAGAAAGCCGCGCCCGCAAAAAAAGCGGCACGCAGATCGGCTGGTCGAAACGTCGCCGCAAAGCAGCCACAAGCCGCAGCACCTGCTTAAAAGAATCGTTTAAGCGGGCATTACTCGCGAACAGGTGGCCGCGCCGGCGCTTAGACGCCCGCGGCCACTTTTACATGCGCGGCGCGAAAATACTCGCGCCCATTTCCCTATTTCCCTACGATGTCCGGCCTCTCCCTTTCCTCGGGCCTTCTCGCGCCCCATTTACAGTCGCTCGACGCGCTTCAACTATTCGGCATTGCGCTTGCGCTCGTATTGGGCGGCATGGTGAAGGGCGTGACCGGCATCGGCGTGCCGCTTGTGGCGATGCCTATCGTTACGCATTTCCTGCCGGTCAAGGAAGCGGTGCTGCTGCTCTCCATGCCGATCATTCTCGGCAATATTCCGCAAGCGCTGGAAGGCGGCGAAATGCTGCCTACCTTGCGCAATATCGCCGCGCCGTTAATCGGCACGGTAATTGGCAACGTGCTCGGAGTGTCGGTGCTGCTCGCGCTGGAGCCGCATCACGCCCAGGCGGCTTCGGGCGTGGCGTTGATCGTGGCGGCTGTGCTGCTGCTCGTTTCTCCGCGCTTCACGCTCTCGCCGGCACTCGCGAGGCCCGTGGGCTTCGCGCTCGGCTTCGGCGCGGCGCTCATGGAAAGCATCGCCGCGGTGCCCGGGCCGTTGCTCGCCATGTATCTGATTGCATCGGGCGCGACGGGCCGCGCCTTTACCAAGCAGATCGCGATCATACTCGTCGTGTCGGTCGTCACGCTCATCACGACGTTCAGCCACGGCGCGCACGCCAACCTCATCGACCTCGCGATTTCGGGGGCCGCGAGCGTACCCGCGATTGTGGGCATGCTGCTCATTCGCCCGCTGCGCGACAACCTGCATCCGCTTGCGTTTCGTGTTGTCGTGCTCGTGTGCGTGCTGGCCGCGGCAGCACAGATGATTGTCAAGTCACACGTGCTGTTCTGACGGTCGCGCCGCACGCCCGCGCTCAATGGCTGATGGTCTCGAGCGGCAGCCCGCGCGTGACAGGTCCGAGCAGGATCATCACGATGCCCACGAGCATCGAGGCGCCGATGAATACCGCAACGCCAGGCACACCGTAATGATGTAGCAGGATGCCGATCGCGAGCCCCGCAAACGCGGCGGCAATGCGGCTCCACGAATACACGAATCCCACTGCCCGCGCCCGGACGCGCGTGGGATAGAGTTCGGCCTGATAGCCGTGATAGGCATACGACATCACGTTGGAAGCAAGCGTGAAGAGCACGCCCAGCGCGATCAGGAGCCATGGCTGCGAAGCCTGCGCGAATAGCGTGATGACGATGGCCATGATCAGCAGGCCGCCGACGATCTGCGTCTTGCGTTCGACTTTGTCCGCGAACCAGACGCCGAGCAGCGGCCCGAACGGATTGGCGATCGCAATCACGAAGGCGTAGGCGAGACTCTGTGTGATGTGAACGCCGCGGGCGATCAGCAGCGTCGGCACCCATGCGGCGAAGCCGTAAAAGCCGATGACCTGCGCCATGTTGAAAATCGACAGAATGACCGTGCGCCGCAAATAAGGCGGACGCAGCACTTCGCCAAGCGACCCGCGCCCGCCTTTTTCCAGCGCGAGCGGGCCGAGCGGCGGCAAGGGCGTGCCCGTTTCAGCGGCTACGCGGCGCTCGATATCGGCCACGATTCGTTCCGCTTCGTCCACGCGCCCGTTGCGCGCGAGCCAGCGCGGGCTCTCCGGAATGCTACGGCGCAGGAACCACACCACGATCGCGCCGATCGAGCCGATGAGGATCACCACGCGCCAGTAGTCGAGGCCGACAGGATGCGTATCCTTGAGTATATAAGCGAGAAACGCGACCACGGGCACGACGCTGAACGTGATGAACTGGTTGACCGCATAGGCGCGCCCGCGCTCGCAGCCCGGAATCAGCTCGGAGATATATGTGTCGATGGTCACGAGCTCGATGCCGATGCCGATTCCAGCGACGAAGCGCCAGATATTGAGAGTCTGCCCGCTGGTCTGGAATGCCATGATGGCCGTGCAGACGATGTACCAGATCAGCGACCAGGTGAAGATGATGCGCCGCCCGAAGCGGTCGGCCACCTGACCGAACGCGAGCGCGCCGACCCACAGGCCGGCGAACGTCGAGAACACGAAGGTGCCGAAGCCGGCTACCTTGAGCGGCCCGAGCGCCGAAAAGAAGCCGAGCGACTCCGGCGTGAAGAGCCCCGAATGCACCATGCCGGGCGCGACATAGCCGGTGAAAAACAGGTCGTAGAACTCGAATACTCCGCCGAGCGAAAGCAGAATTACCATCGACCAGACCGTGCGTGATGGCGGCAGCCGGTCGAGGCGGGCGGCAATTTCCGCCGACTTTTCAATAGACATCGCGACCTCTTTACATTTTGAAAGCGTGTAGGGGACAAGTTGCGCGTGCATCGATGAAATGGCATGCGTAGTGCGCGCGACGTATGCCGATGCCGATACAGGTCATAGCACGCACTTTATTGATGCCGCGACGGGGAGACACCTGGTTGAAACCCAAATGCGTTGTGCTTGTGGCAACGTTTTTCAGGCGACGCTCCTGGCAGCCATTCAGACGGCGCTCGCGTCGGAGGCGTGTATCCGGCCGGGGGCTCCGAAGCCGGGCAGGCGCGAGATGGGGCATGTCGTGCTTTTTCAACGCATAGCCAAGGTTTCGAATTCGCTGCGATACTGTCGCGCGAGTGTGGCTGCGATATTGCGCAGCGGCTCGCGCCGGGCGGCCAACGCGCCGACAACGGCACCGAAAAGGCCCGCCAGAGGCACCGTGCCGGCGACACCCTCCGCATCCCACGTTGCCGCGTAAGCCGCGTGTTTTCCCGAGGAAGCGGAATGATCAGGATGCCTGAAGTTGACGCGTGGAAGCCCATAAGCCATCGCCACGATGCGTCCGTGCAGGCTGCTGCCGCAGAATATGCGGCTCCGTGCGATCAGTGCGCAGATGTCCCATACGTTCAGCGAAACGAACACACGAACCGCTTTCGCACTCAGGCGCGCCGCTAGCCGCTCGTACACGCCAAGGTCGTCGTGCCAGGGCGCGGCGCCCGCACGAAACAGCACGAGGCCCATGCCGTGCCTCTGCGTGACGCGTTCAAGCTGGGTGGCCAGCACGTCGAGCGTCGCATCGTCGCCGAAGTCGGCGCTGAACTGCACTGCTGCGTAGCCGTGGGGGAACGTTTCCGTCACCTCGCGTAGCGCGGCGTTCATGGCGTGGCGGCGTATGTTCGCGCCGAACAAGGCGGCGGTCATCGCGGCGGGGTCCGGTATCAGGCGGGCGTCGATGCCTCGTTCTGCCAGCCGCGCCTGCGTTTGCCGATCGCGCACGCTTACCGTGTCTGCGGATTGCAAGGCAGCCAGCACGTCGGCGCACAATTGCGGATCGCGTGCGTCGAGATCGACGCCGCCCACGGCGTTGAACGCGAGGTGCTTCACGCGTACGCCGGGCAGCGCGGATTTCGAGAGTACATAGGGCGCGAGCGAGGCAACGCCGAGTTGCTCGCGCGCCCATATGCGCTTGTCGCGCAGCCATTCGCTTTCTGCCGCAATGAGTGCCTGCGCACGCCGCGGCGGGGCGAGCATGACGGCGGCTTCCCACGCGTCGCAGGTCAACACTTCGCCGCCCGCGTGAATCACGTTCACGGCGCGGCCGCGCGCAAACGCGACGATACGCGCGAGCGCGACGGTGACCGGTCCGCCGTCGCCGTGCGGATCTCTGGAGGCAAGTCCGGCGAAGAGCAGCTCGCGGCGCGGCAACATGCGCGCGGCCACCTGTGCGATCAACAGGTCGCCGAAATTGTGCCGGTCGAACGCGCCGAAGAGTACGGTGGGCGTGTGCGTCATGCCAGCCTCAAATCGCGCACCGCCCGAGAGGCACGGCGGTTCTCGGTGTCCTTGCGCATCGCGACGGAGATTGCCGGCGTTCGAACGCCTGGACTTGGCCGGATCAGCTCGACGGTGTAGCGTTCGACGAGCGCCGGTGCCACGAGCCGCGCCGCCGACGAGCCTTCGGCAACGACCACATCGCGCGACGAGAACGCGTCCTGCTTCATCAGAAGTCCTTATCTCTAGATCGGACTAAGTCACTTTTGCCCAATATCCGCCAGTCGTGTGTTTTTTTCAATCTGTAAGGCGGCGTGCCCTGTAGCATCCCCGGATTGTCCCGCACGTGCCGCCCGTTGAGCGGCAACGGTTTTTGTGCCGCGCTCGGGCGCTTTGCATCGTTTTGCGTGCCGAGGCCGGCCGCGGTGCCGTCCATAGTGTAGTCATAAGGAAGCCTTAAGCAACCGTCGGGGAAACTGTCCGCTTTGCCGATGTGTTTTTCCACGAATGAGAACGGTCTACTCCGATCTGAAGAGAGCGCGCCTGCGCCCCACGTCCAGCCGCGTGGCCGTGCTGAACGTGTTTCATGATGCACCCCATGAGCATATGACCGCCGACCAGGTGTTCCGCCGGATTGCGAAGGACGCGGAGCAGTGCAGCCTTGCGAGTGTGTATCGCGCGCTCGCGCAGTTGGTGGAAGCGGCCGTGCTCGCGAGCACGTGGGTAGGCGAAACGCGCGTGGTGTACGAACTGGGCCGTGGCGTGCCGCATGCGCATCTCGTTTGCGAGAACTGCAAGAGTGTGCATGACATCGACGAGCCCGCTTTGCAGGAGCAGCATGCCGCCATCGCGGCGGCGAAGCACTTTCGCTATACGCGTTCCAGCCTCGTCATTTTCGGGCTTTGCGCCCAATGCGCTCCAGCCGCGTGAGTTTCCGCTCTTTCTTCGTTCGTGCACGTGCGGCCGATGTGCTTGCGGGCGAGCGGACGTTGACCCTGGCCGCCCATGGCTCGAAGAATCAGAGCGCCACGACGATCTTGCCGACCGGCTCGGTCGATTTCGGATAGCACTGCGCCACGGCGATCCGCCGGATTCTCGCGCTGGTGGGCTTTGCTGCATACCTTGCAAGCACCTTGAACGCACGCCGTCGCCATACCCGCTACCATGGCGTTGCGCCTGCAGACACGCAGTAATTTGTGCGGCGAAACCACACCAGAATATAGGAGTAAAGCAAAATGTCTTTCCGCAAGACGATGTTGGCCGTGGCCGCATTCGGCGCCGTGGTAGCCAGCGCGAGCGCAAATGCCCAGATCGCGGGCGCACAGCCCTTGAGCGTTTCGGTCGAGCAGTCGCAGGCGCTGCTCGAAGGCTGGAGCGTGAAGAAGAGCGTGCTCGGCAAGCCCGTCTACAACGACGACAACGTGAAAATCGGCACGGTGCGCGATCTGATCGTGGCGCCGGACGGCTCTGTTTCAGCGGCAATCGTTGCGGCGGGCGGTTTCCTCGGCGTCGGCTCGCACGACGTCGCGGTGCCGATCGCTTCGCTCGACGTGCATCAGGGCAATCTCTATTTGCCCGGCGCGACCAAGGAAGCGCTGAAGGCGACCCCCGCGTTCCAGTACGCAAAAGTGGAGTCGCCGCCGAAGCCGAAGAAGGTCGTAAAGCAGCAGTAAGCATTCGAGTGCAGCAAACCGTCGGGCCATGCGAACACATGATGTGGGCGCATGGCCCGACGGCTTTTTGCGCATCGCAACCAGTCGGCCCCGGTCCTTGCCGGCGCAGCGATCATGCGGTTTCGGGCGTGCGCTTCAGCAGCCATACTTCCAGTCGGGCTGCGGTAATGTCATGCCGTGCAAGCCGCGATATTCGGCGACGGGCGGCGGCGACCAACCCGCGAGCAACGCGGGCGCGAGCCGGTAGATTTCGACGCCGAGCGGGCGGCATACATCGAGAGGGTCGCGCGCATCCGGACCCCACATCGGCAGCGAAAGATCTCCGCCGGGGCAGGTCGAGAGTGCGCACAACAGGTCGATCTCCGCGAAGAATTCGAGGTAGTCGCCTTTCTTCGCCGGGCAGGCCTTCATGAAGTACTTGTCCTCCAGATTCAGGCCGGTGCACTGAAACACGTTGAGCACGTCGTGCACGTCGTATTCGGTGAGTCCATAGGGCGCGATGGCGCGCGTGAGATTCGAGTGGCAGTGAAAGTGGAAGTCCTCTCCGGTCAGCATGCGGTTGACGTAGGGGTCGCAGCGCGTGCCAAGCAGATCGTGGACACGCCCGCCGTGCTCATCGACGCCGTAGCCGGCCAGGCTGTCGTCCGTGATCGTGACCATCGGGCGCAGGAAGGGCAGCGTGGACCACAGGCGGTCGAGCGTGCTCACGTGCGCCTGCTGCAACTGGCGCGTGCGTGAGGCCCACATGCGTTCGCGCGGATCGTGCCGGTTCCAGAGATTGAGGTCGGCCACCTGCGGCCCTTCTATTGTCACGATGCGGAACACGTGCCCGGCAGGCACGCTCCAGGCCTGCCCCGAGCGTATCGGCACGACGATCGATTCGATCAGTTCGCGCTGGTCGCGCTCCTCGGCGATGTGACGGTAGAAGGGCTCGTTTACCTCGAGCGCGGAGCCTTTCGTGGACTGGTAAGCGGCGGGATAATTCAGCATTGCATCGTACTCCTTGTCAAATTCCGCTCGCCGTTGTGGCGGCGATGCGCGGATCGTCGGCAGAACGAAGCCCACGGGCGGCCTGGCTAGACATGGGTGAGACGGACCTGTGGGTTCGCGGGGGCGTACGAAGCAGTATAGAAACCGCCGGGCCGCGAGCAATGCAGAGTTCACCTGTGATGTCGGCCGGACCCCGGGTCGAGCCTGCGGCGAGTTCGCGCCGTCGGTCCCGCGATCTCATCGCGTTGCGTTCGTGTACAGTTCGCCTACCCCATGACAGCGGCGCGCCGGCATCGCGCCCCGCCATCCATCGACACGCGACGGTACATGATCAGACTGGAAGACCTCGTCATCTTCATCAGCGCGGCGGACAATGGAAGCCTTTCGGCTGCCGCGCGCCAACTGGATCTCACGCCCGCCGTGGCGAGCGTCGGGCTCAAGCGGCTCGAAGCCGAACTCGGCACCCGCCTGCTCGCGCGCTCCACGCGTAGCCTGCGGCTCACGCCGGATGGCGAGCGTTACCTCGACTATGCGCGCAACGTCATGGAACAGGTGGAAGCCGGCCAGAACGCCGTGGTGCGCGGACGCATGACGATCGGCGGCACGGTGTCGCTGTCGATTCCCTCCGACCTCGGGCGCAGCGTGCTCATGCTCTGGCTCGACGAATTTCAGGCTCAGCATCCGGCAGTGTCGTTTCAGGTGCACATCGGCGACCATGTGACCGATATGTTCCGCTCGCCGGTTGCCGTGGCGATTCGCTACGGCGTGCCCGAGGATTCCGCGCTCGTGGCGCTGCCGCTCGCGCCCGCGAACCGGCGCGTGCTGTGCGGCGCGCCGGCGTATTTCGCGCGCCATGGCAAGCCTGTGTCACCTGCCGATCTCTCTCGCCACAACTGCCTGCGCTTCGCGCTGAGCGGCGTGCTGCACGATCGCTGGACCTTTTTCGGCGGCGGCGATGCGGCCGTGGTGCGCGTGCATGGCGACCGCAGCAGTGACGACGGCGAACTCGTGCGCCGCTGGGCGGTGGCGGGGCACGGGCTCGCGTACAAATCGCGTCTGGATGTGCTCGCGGACATCAGGGCAGGCCGCCTCGAAACCGCGCTCGATGCGTTCCAGGGCGAGGATGCGCCGCTGCATCTCGTCTGCGCCCATCGCACGATGCTCTCGCCGACCGTCAACGCGCTGTGCGATTTGCTGCGCGATCGTATTGCCGCGTATTTCGGCTGATGTTTGCTCGTTGCGCGTCGAGCCGCGTCGTCCGTTCGAATGGCTTGCGCGGGAACGTCGCATTACGCCGCCGTGCGCCCGCCGTTCACGCGTAGAATTTCGCCCGTCATGAAGCTGGCCGCCGCCGAGCCGACGAAGCGGATCGCGTCCGCGATTTCCTCGGGGTTGCCTGCGCGCTTGAGCGGCACGCCCGCGAGCATGGCGGCCTTGCGTTCGGGGTTGAGCGTGAAGCGGTCGAGCATGGCGGTCTGGACGGGCCCCGGCGCCACTGCATTCACGCGCACGCCGAACGGCGCCGCCTCGAGCGCGGCCGATTTCGTCAGGCCCTCCACGGCGTGTTTGCTCGCCACGTACAGAGAAACGTTGGGCGCGCCGCGCGAGCCCATCGTCGACGAAATGTTAACGATGCTGCCGTTGCCCTGCGCCGTCATGGCGCGCAGTTCGTGCTTCATCGCGAGCAGTGTGCCGAGCACGTTCGCATCGAACACGGCCATGTAGCGCTCGGGCGTCTGCCCGGTGACGGGACCGGGCTCGCCTTCGGCGCCGGCCGCGTTGACGGCGATGTCGAGGCGGCCGAAACGCTCGATCGTGCGCTCGACCAGCACGCGCACGTCGTCTTCCTTGCTGACGTCGGCGCGAATGTATTCGGCCTGCGCGCCGAGTGCGCGGATGTCGTCCGCCAGTGCGCGGCCAGCCTCGTCGCGGCGGCCGGAAACCACCACGCGTGCATTGTCGCGTCCGTAGGCGAGGGCGGTGGCGCGGCCGATGCCGGTCAACGCGCCGGTAATCAAAACGACAGGTTGGGTGCTCATGTTGTTGCTCCGGTGAGTGTTGCACGGGTTCGGCGCATGTTCAGAATGGAGGTGCGCTCAGTCTTTCGGGACTTCTATAGAGTCCGCGCGGTCGGGATAGAAAGCGAGATGATCTTTGATCGCGGCGACGGCGGCGGTCCGAGTTGTCCGCTTCGCAGGACCGCCTCGGCGCCCGCATGATCGAAGGCGCCGGCACGACGCGGTGTGCGAGTTGTAGCGAGCCGTGCTCGCACGGGCGAGGGTAGCCCGAGTTCGTTCGCGTTCATTTTGGATGCCTTATTATCTGGAAAGGATTCGATGCCCTGGTGCCCGGGTTCGGATTCAGAGCTTCGAGCCGCCGTCCACGCGCAGCGTGTCGCCGGTGATCCAGCGGGCGTCGTCGGAGGCGAGGAAGGCAACGGCGTCGGCGATGTCCTCGGCTCCGGCCACGCGTTGCAGCGCCTGCAGCCCGAGCGTGAAATCGCGTCCGGCATCGGTGCGGGCGAACGCGGACATGTCGGTGGCGACGATGCCCGGTGCGACCGCGTTCACGCGGATGCCGCGTTCGCCGAGCGCGGCCGCGAAATGCAGCACGAGCGTGTCGATGGCGCCCTTGGTCGCGGCGTAGGCGCTGAGCTGTCCGACGGCGGAGCGGGCAGCCAGCGACGAGAGCAGCACGACGCTGCTGCCTTCGCCGAGCACGGGCAGCAGTTGCTGCACGAGGAAGTACGGCGCACGGACGTTGACGGCGAAGAGCTCGTCGAAGTCGGCCACGGTGATGTCCTGGATGCCCAGTTCCTTCGCAATGCCGGCGTTGGCGACCACGACGTCGAGCCGTTCGCCCACGATCTCGCGCACGCGGGCGGCGAGCGTATGCGGGCCGTCGGCGGCGCCCATGTCGGCCTGTACCTTGTCGGCGCGGCCGCCGGCGGCGCGGATCGCTTCGACGACTTCGTCGGCGGCCGCTGCGCCGCTGTTGTAGTGAACCAGGACATGCGCGCCCTGGTGCGCGAGGGCCAGGGCGCTGGCGCGTCCGATACCGCGCGAGGCGCCGGTGACGAGGGCGGTCTTTCCGTTGAGCTTCGACATGATCGTTCTCCTGAGAGTTTGGGGTGGCGCAGGGGCCGGTAAAGAGGTGCTGCTGGAAACCAATTTAGCGGCCCGGCGCACGCAGGAAAAAGACTTTCCAGGCGGGTGGCCATGCCTCGGAAGCATGAGTCAGCGATGGTCCGATGTTGCCGCCTCCGCGCGGGCCGGGCATTGCGCCCAGAGATGCAAAAGCCACTTTCCTGTGCGGGCATGGCGGCCTTTGCAGCATCGGAGCGCCGTGATTTACGCGCCGGCCGAGGGCCGCGCCGCGACCTCCTCATACCAGCGGCGCAGCGCCAGGTGGCGTTCGGGAATCGGCATGCTGAACGCTTTCGTAGCGAAGTCCACCGCCGCGAGCGTCGTGATGTCGGCGGCCGAGTACGTTTCGCCGGCCACGAAGCGCTCCGAAGCGAGCCGCGCCTCGAAGTCGTCGTAGAAGTTTTCGACGCGCTTGCGGCTGCGCGCCACGATTTCGGGGATTTGCTCATAGGCATGCGGGCCGGACAGCGCGCGGCCCTTCAGGCTCGCCGCCGCGTTGCGCACGCCCTCCATCACGGGCGCAAAGCCGTCGAGCTCCGCGCGTCGCTCCCACATCGCGACGAGCGCCTTCGTTCTGGCGTCGCCCCCGAGCAGCGGCCTCTCGGGGTACGTCTCTTCGAGGTAGCGCCAGATCGCCGTCACTTCCGTGATCGTCGCGCCGTCGGGCAGGACGAGCGCGGGGACCTGACTGCGCGGGTTGATCGCCTTGTACGCGTCGGAAAACTGCTCCTTCGCGCCCAGGTCCACGGCGCGCATCGGGATCCCGATGCCCTTTTCGGCGATGAAGATCCGTACGCGCCGTGCATTGGGCGAGGCCTTCGATTCATACAGCAACGGAGATTCGGTTGTCATGTCTGCAATCCTCAATAAAAAGCGCTATTACGCGGTGATGGTTTTCGATGCTCTCGGATAGTCGGTATAGCCGCGATGGTCGCCGCCATAGAACGTGCCGCGGTCGTAGGCGTTGAGCGGCAGACCGTGGCGGATGCGGTGCGGCAGGTCCGGGTTGGCGATGAAGTGGCGACCGAATGCGACGAGGTCGGCGTCGCCCGCCTCGACGATGGCGGCCGCCGTTTCCGGCGAAAAGCCGCCGGCCGCGATGATTGGGCCGTCGAAGTGCGCGCGAAGATCGCGTGCCGCGATGGCGTTTGCCCCTTCCTCCACTTCCTGGTTGCCTGCCACGCGCGGCTCGATCACGTGCAGCCAGGCGAGGCCGAATCCATTCAGTTCGCGCGCGGCATGACTAAAGGTCGCGGCCGGGTCGCTGTCCGACATGCCGCCGAACGTTCCGCCCGGCGCGATGCGCACGCCCACGCGCTCGCCGCCGAACACCGCGGCCGCAGCCGCGGTCACGTCCAGCAGGAAGCGCGCGCGGTTTTCGCGCGAGCCGCCGTATGCGTCGGTGCGCCGGTTCGAGCCGTCCTGCAGGAACTGGTCGACGAGGTAGCCGTTCGCGCCATGAATCTCGACGCCGTCGAAACCCGCCGCCAGCGCGCGCGCAGCGCCAGCGCGGAATTCCTCGATGGCCGCCTCGATGTCCTCGAGCGTCATTTCGCGCGGCGGCGTGGCGCTTTGCCAGCCGTCCTTCGTGTGGGCCATGCCTTCGAAGCCGACGGCCGAAGGCGCGAGCGGCGCGGCGCCGCCGGGCTGCAGGTCGCGATGCGACTGGCGGCCCGCGTGATAAAGCTGCAGAAAGATACGTGCGCCTTTCGCATGCACCGCATCGACCACGCGCTTCCATCCGGCGATCTGGTCATCGGCGTAAATGCCTGGCGCGCCCAGGTAGCCATTGCCGCGCACCGAGACGGACGTCGCTTCGGCGATCAGCAAGCCACCTTCGGTTGCACGCTGCGTGTAGTACTCGGCCATCAGGCTGCCCGGCACGTCGCCCGCTTGCGCGCGCATGCGCGTGAGGGGCGCGAGCGCGATGCGATGCGAGAGAGTGTAGGGGCCGACTTGAGCCGGTGAAAAGAGGGAAGGCATGACGATTCTCCGTGTATCAGTATGGAATGCGAAGTAATAGGGCGGATGGTGTGCAATGCTCAGCGCGATTCCGGCTTCAGAGTCGCGATCCGCCGTCGATGCGCAGCGTGTCGCCGGTTACCCAGCGGGCCGCGTCGGAGGCGAGGAAAGCGACGGCGTCCGCAATGTCCTCCGGCTGGGCGATGCGCTTGAATGCCTGCATGCCCAACGCCGTCGCGCGGCCCGTTTCGGTTTTCGTAAAGCTCGACATGTCGGTCGCGACCACGCCCGGGGCGACGGCGTTTACGCGTATGCCGCGCGGGCCGAGCGTCGAGGCGAAGTGGGCGACGAGCGTGTCGACCGCGCCCTTGCTGGCCGCGTACGCCGGGATCGTGCCAACGGCGTTGCGAACGGCGAGCGAGGAAAGCAGCACGATGCTGCTGCCTTTGCACATCGTGGGCAAAAGTTGCTGGACCAGAAAGTATGGGGCGCGCACGTTCACGGCGACGAGGTCGTCGAAGTCCTCGACAGTTGTATCTTCGAGCCGTGCCGGCTTCGAGATGCCGGCGTTGGCGACGAGGACGTCGAGCCGGTCGCCGACGATCGTCCGCACGCGTTTGGCCAACTGACGCGGGCCTTCGGCGTCGCGCAGGTTCGCGCCCACTTTCTGGGCCTTGCCGCCCGCTGCGCGAATTTCGGCGACGACCGCGTCGGCGGCGTCTTCGGCGCTGCCGTAGTGCACGAGCACCTGCGCGCCGGCGCGGGCGAGCGAAAGCGCAATGGCACGGCCGATGCCGCGCGAGGCGCCCGTAACGAGCGCGGTCTTGCCGGTGAGCTGGGACATGCGAATCTCCTGTCGATGTGCCGGGCGGACTTGTCATGCCCGCGAGCGATGGCATGGCTCGGACGGTAGCGGCAGGCGTTGCTGCCATTTGCCGTTCGCGTTGCCATGTGCCGTACTCTAGAGGGCGCTTGCGCTGCGGAAAAAGACTTTGTAGGCTTGCCGGCATACCTGCGAGGCATGGCCGGCCTGGAGAGAGCAATGGAATTGCGGCATCTGCGGTATTTCGTGGCCGTGGCCGAAACGGGCAGCCTGACCGTGGCGGCGGAGCAGCGGCTTTTCACGTCGCAGCCGTCGCTGAGCCGCCAGATCCGCGACCTGGAGGACCAGGTGGGCGTGGAACTGTTTATCCGCAGCGCCCGCGGCGTGGAGTTGACCGCGGCGGGCAAGGCTTTTCTCGACCATGCGCGGCTCGCGCTCGCCCAGGTGGACGCCGCCGGCGAGGCCGCGCGCCGCGCGGCGCTGCCCGAACGCAAGGTATTCGCGCTGGGTTTCCTCACGGGCCAGGAAATGACCTGGCTACCACGCGCGATGAATGTGCTGCGCGACGAACTGCCCAATATCGACGTGACGGTGTCGAGCTACTACTCGCCCGACGTGGCGGACGCGCTCGCGCGCGGCAAGCTCGATCTCGGCTTTCTGCGCGCCGAGCCCGGCTTCGACCTTGAATACCGCGTGGTGAGCCGCGAGCGGCTCGTCGTGCTGATGCCGAGCGATCACCGGCTCACGGCGAAGCGCGCCATTGGTCCGGAGGACATCGCCGGCGAACCGTTCGTCATGGCGTCCAACAAGGCGCGCGTGCTGCACGAAGTGATCGTGGGCTATCTGCAGGCGCACCGCGTGACGGTGACGGCCGAGCACGGCGTGGACAACCTCGCGATGGCCATGTCGCTCGTGGCGTCCACGCGTGGCCTCGCGCTCATGCCCGAGTATGCGAACAACCTGTTGCCGTGGTCCGTCGTGAGCCGGCCGCTGGCGGGCGAGGCGCCCACGGTCGATCTCGTGGTGGGCTACAACCGCGCCAACACCTCGCCTACGTTGCGGCTCTTTCTTTCACGGCTCGACGAGCTCGGGCTTCCGGTTGCCTGACCGCCGCCGGCTAAAGCGCTGCTCGACGACACGTGTCCCCCACTGCGTTCCCTCCGATTGCTCGTCCAGCGCGAAGCCAAACGATTCGTACAGGTGGCGCGCCGAATCGAGCCCGCTGAAGGTCCAAAGGTACGTTTCACGGAATTGCTGTTCGTCGACGAAGCGCATGGCACACGTCATGAGTTGCCGACCGATGCCGGAGCCGCGCAATGCATCGTCGACGATGAACCATCGCAGATGGGCGATTCCCGTGGCCTTGTCTCCATCGATCGCGAGAGAGGCGAGCGAGCGGCCATTTTCGATACGGAGCCAAAGCGCCTTGCCGTCGGCGGGTAATGCGTTCGCGAATTCGGCGAGTTCGCTCGCGACCTTCTTTTCGAAAAAAGCGCCGAACCCCCAGTGCTCTGAATAGAAGCGCGCGTGGAGGCTCGCGATGTCGCCAATGCAGCCCGGCCGGTAGCCTTCGCAAACCGGCGCGATGTTCTCTTTCGCTGCGGCCGCTTCGGGATCGTTGTCTTTCGCGAGCGCATCGGCATAAAGCGCGAGAGAACGGAGCAACGTTTGCTGATCGGCGGGCACCATGCGGCGCAAGGCGTTCGATACCTGATCGGTCGCGAACTGGTCGATCTTTTTCCGGAGGTTTTCCCCTTCGTCGGTCAGGTACAGCTCAGTGGCGCGTGCGTCGTCGCTCGAGATTCGTCGCTCGATCAGGCCGCCCGCTTCGAGCCGCGAAAGCTGCCTGCTCGTGTTCGATTTGTCCAGCCGCAGGATGCCGGCCAGATCCTTCGCGCTGATGCCCGGCCCCATTCCGATTTCGAGGACTGCGTGAACAGCCGAAGGCGCCAGATCGCTATTGGCCAAAGTGGCGCGCATGAAACCCAGTTCGCGAACCAGTTTGCGGGAAAAATCGCGAAGCTCGAGGATGGTTGCGTCACGACTCTTGGCGGGAACGTCGATGATATCCATGGTCGGCCCAAAGAAAGTTGCGCATCGCAATCGATATTAGTTGCGGGGCGCAACTTGGGCAAGAACGGATTTCGCTGAACGGCGGCTCGCCCCAGCGTTGTGTTTACTCCACGGCCCGCGTTGCGGGGGCGCCCATGTCGATCTCGTCCATGCCCTTGTTGAGCTGATTCAGGAAGTGAACGAGCGACACCTTGTCGTCGAAACGAAAGTTCGCGAGCGCCTGGCGATAGAACTCGTAGATCCTGGGCTGAAGGCTCTCCCAGAACACTTTTCCCTTGTCGGTGAGGACGACTTTTTTCGCGCGCCGGTCGACGGTATCGGCCACGCGCAGCACATGCTCGTCGCGTTCCAGCCGCTTGAGCACCCCATCCAGGCTCTGGCGGCTCACCACGAGATAGTCGGCAAGCTCGGAGAACGACATGCCCTGCGCAGCCTGCGGGCGCGAGAGCGCACCGAGCACCGACCACTGCACGGTCGTGATGCCGAGCGCCTTGGCCGTTTGCCTGTCGAGCGTGTTGCCGGCCTGGAAGAGCCGGAAGAACAGCCGGTTGTGGACGGAGGAGACGGACTGGTCGTACGAAGGATCGTTCTGGGTCATGGGCGCCTGCTTCGGTCGTCGCGTTTGCGCGGCGGGCAATGAGACAAATAGCTGATACGAAAATATTGGCTCGAAGTCAACGAGCCGTCCATACGGACAATATTCCTTCGATGGTCGCTCATATATATCATGATGTTGACGTAAATACCGGGCTCGCCTAGAGTGCGGAAACGACGCTGAGAACATCGAGAGACATCCCCATGGCGACCTACGACCGTCTTCTGACCCCGCTCACCGTCGGCGCGACGGTGCTTCCCAACCGCATGGTGATGGGCGCGATGCACACGCGGCTCGAGACGCTCGACCGTCCGCATGAGCGTCTCGCGGCGTTCTATGCGGCGCGTGCGGCGGGGGAAATCGGCCTGATCCTGAGCGGCGGGTTCGCGCCGAATCCCGAAGGCGTGATGGAGGCGGGCGGCCCGCTGTTCAACCGCGCCGAGCAGTGCGCCGAGCATCGTGTCGTCACGCGCGCCGTTCACGACGCGGGCGGGAAGATCGTGCTGCAGATCCTGCACGCGGGGCGCTATGCGAAGGTGCCGGAATGCGTGGGGCCTTCGGCCGCCAAGGCGAGAATCAACGCGTACGCGCCGCGCGCGCTGAGCACGCAGGAAGTGCGCGCGACCGTCGCCGATTTCGCGAACACGGCGGCGCTGGCGGTTCAGGCCGGCTACGACGGCGTCGAGATCATGGGCTCGGAGGGCTACCTCATCAACGAGTTCACGGCTGCCGCGACCAACCAGCGCGACGACGAATACGGCGGCAGCTTCGCAGGCCGCATTCGCTTTGCGCTCGACATCGTGCGCGCGGTGCGCGCAACGATTGGCCGCGAGCCCATGCTGATCTACCGCGTCTCCTCCATCGACCTTGTGGAAGGCGGCATGAGCGGCGCCGAAATTGCGGCGTTCGCGAAGGAGATCGAAGCGGCGGGCGCGGACCTCATCAACACGGGTGTGGGCTGGCACGAATCGGCGGTGCCGACCATCGCGGCCTGCGTGCCGCGCGCGGCGTGGCGCGACGCGATTCGCAACGTCAAAGAGGCGGTGTCGATTCCCGTGATGGCGTCGAACCGCATCAATACGCCCGAGGTGGCGCAGGCGCTGATCGACTCCGGCGTGGCCGATCTCGTTTCGATGGCGCGTCCTTTGCTGGCCGATCCCGACTTCGCGAAGAAGACGCGGCTTGGCATCGCCGACGAGATCAATACCTGCATCGGCTGCAATCAGGCCTGTCTCGACCGCATCTTTACGGAGCGCACGGCGACTTGCCTCGTCAATCCGCGCGCGGGGCGGGAGATCGAATTCGCCGCGGGCAAGGCCTTGCAACGCAAGCGGATCGCCGTGGTGGGCGGCGGCCCGGCCGGCATGGCGTGCGCTGTCAACGCGGCCGAACACGGCCACGCCGTCACGCTGTTCGAAGCCGGCGCGCGCCTTGGCGGCCAGTTGAACCTCGCGAAGGCCGTGCCCGGCAAGGCCGAGTTTCACGAGATGCTGCGCTACTTCGAGGTTCGGCTGAAGAAGCTTGGCGTGACGCTGCGGCTTGGCCGACCTGCCACGGCCGACGAAGTCGCCGGCGCGGGATTCGACGAAATCGTCATCGCGACCGGCGTCACGCCGCGCATGCCCGATATCGCGGGCATCGATCATCCGAAGGTGGTGTCGTACATCGACGTGCTCACGGGCAACGTCGAAGCGGGCGAGCGCGTGGCCATCATCGGGGCGGGCGGCATTGGTTTCGATGTAGCCGTGTATCTGCTGGGCGACGCGCGGGAATCGCTCGACCGTGGCGCGTTTTTCCGTGCGTGGGGCGTCGATCTCGCGAAGACGAGCGAGGGCGGGCTCGCGCGACTCGACAGTCATGGCGCGCCGCGCCGCCGCGTTCACATGTTCCAGCGCAAGGCGGAGCCGCTCGGCAAGGGGCTCGGCAAGTCGACGGGATGGATCCTCAAGGCGAGCCTGCGCAAGGCGGGCGTGACGATGACTTCGGGCGCGACCTACAAGGCGATCGATGACGAAGGCCTGCACTATCGCGTCGACGGAAAACCGCACGTGCTTGCCGTCGATCATGTCGTGCTGTGCGCGGGCCAGCTTTCGAACCGTACGCTCTACGACGAACTGATTGCGCGCGGCGCGAGGCCGTTGCTGACCGGCGGCGCCGACGTCGCCGCCGAACTGGACGCGCTGCGCGCCATCGATCACGCGACGCGGCTGGCGATGACGATGTGAAATCCGTGCAGCCACGCACTCGAACCCGCGGCGCGTAACCCGCGCAACGTGCAAGGCGCTTGGCCGTCGTTGCGAAAGCATCATGACGCTTCGCGACCGCCGGCTTCCTTCACGATCCACTGGTTGAACGCGCGCATGGCCGGCGTGGCCGTCTTGCCCTTTTGCGAAATGAGCCAGTAGCTGCCCGCCTGCACCTCGATATCGAAGGGCCGCACGAGCCGGCCCGCAGTGAGATCGCGTTCGAACATCGAAGCGGGGGCGAGCGCGATTCCCGCGCCTTGCATCGCCGCTTCCACCATGAGGCGCGACGAGTCGAACACGGGCCCGCGCACCGGGCGCGGCGCGATCCCCGCCGCTTTGAACCAGAGCGTCCAGTCGTCGGTGCGATACGAGCGCAACAGTTTTTCGCCGGCGAGATCGAGGGGCGTGCGCAGACGATCGGCGATATCGGGCGCGCAGAGCGCGCAGAGCGGCGCGTCGAACAGCCTGACGGCGCGCGAGCCGGGCCACGTGCCGTCGCCAAAACGGATGGCGAAGTCGAGACCTTCCGCCGCGAGATCGACCAGATTGTTGTTCGTCATGATGCGCAGTTCCACGAACGGATGCGTTTCGTGAAACGACTTCAGGCGCGGCATGAGCCACCCCACCGCGAATGTCCCCACGGCGCCCACGGTCAGCACCTCGTGAAAATGGCCGCCTTCGAACTGCCGCAACACGGCTTCGATGCGATCGAATGCGTCGGTGAGGACCGGGCGCAGCGCGAGACCTTCGTCGGTGATCGCGAGCCCGCGCGGCAGGCGCTTGAACAGCGTCGCGCCAAGGCGCTCCTCGAGCATCCTGACCTGCTGGCTCACGGCCGCCTGGGTGACGTTCAGCTCGGTCGCCGCGCGAGTGAAGCTCAAGTGCCGCGCCGACGATTCGAACGCGCGCAACGCATTGAAGGGCAGATTCGGTCGCATGATCGAGCCATTAGTTTTTCTTGGGTGTCGGACAATTTATCATCGTTTGCCACCTCGTAGCGGACGCGCGATAGTGTCGGCTCTTCAGGGAGAGGCGATGATTACGCGACGCAGGTTTTCGATGACGGTATTGGCTGGGGCAATAGCTGGGTTTGCATCTCAGGCGTTTGGCGTGGCCGTATCGGCACGAGAGCACGCGGCGCGTCACGGCGCGCTCGAGAAGCAGCTCGCCGCAATCGAGGCGCAAACAGGCGGCCGGCTCGGCGTGGCGATGCTCGATACGGCCAGCGGTCGCGCCCAAGGCTGGCGCATGCACGAGCGCTTTCCCATGTGCAGCACGTTCAAGCTGCTGCTGGCTTCGGCGGTACTGACGCGTAAGGATCATGGCGGCGAAGACCTCGCGCGCAAGATCGTGTATTCGCATGCCCAGGTCGTCTCGTATTCGCCCGTGAGCGGGCCGCGCGCGGGCGGCGAAGGCATGACCGTCGCCGAGCTTTGCGAAGCCGCGCTCACGCGCAGCGACAATACGGCGGCCAACCTGCTGCTGGAGAGCATAGGCGGGCCGGCGGCGGTTACGGCTTTTGCGCGCAGCATCGGCGATCCGGTCACGCGGCTGGACCGCAACGAGACCACGCTCAACGAAGCGATAGCAGGCGACCCTCGCGATACGACCACGCCCGCCGCGATGCTGGCGGACATGCGCGAGTTGCTGGTCGGCGAGCGTCTTTCGGCGGCCTCGCGCGAGCAGCTCATTGCGTGGCTCGTCGCCAACCAGACCGGCGATGCGCGCTTGCGCGCGGGTTTGCCGAAAGACTGGCGCACAGGCGACAAGACCGGCACGGGCGACCACGGCACTGCGAACGACATCGCCATCGTCTGGCCTGTGGGGCGCGCGCCTATCCTCGTCGCGACCTATCTGACGGGCGCGACGCGCGCGAGTCCGGCGCAGCGCGACGGGGCGATCGCGAAAGTGGGGGCGGTGGTCGCGACTATTTAGGGCGCGGTCCAGGCAGGCGACGCTAATCCGGCGCGTGACTTCGGCTCGGGAATACTGCGAGCCCGAACGTGCCTTACCTGTGGCGTCCGATACGTGGCGAGCCGCATGAAATTCGATATCGTGACGGAACGGGGGCTCATTGGCATCGTGATCGAAGGGTACGGCACCCGGCATCCGCCTCACGGTGTTGGTGTCGCAGGACATGATCGCGGTGCCGTTCGGCGGCGGGCAGTGCCTGGCAGTGATTTGGAGTCCGGAATACTTTGCGGGATGCAAGCCGCCGCGCGCCGCTGCCGCATGCCGGGCGAGCAGATCTTCCCATGGGAGTTCGCGCGGCGTGGCCGGACCGTGCGCGTGAACGGCGAAGGCGCGGTGACGCTCGATGAAGCTGGCTTGATGCTCGCCGCGGCATGTGCTGGTCTCGGTCTCGCGTTCCTGACTGAGTGGAATGTGTGCGGACCTGAAGGCTGGGGCGCTCGTTCACGTGCTGGAGCACTGGACGCCGACGCTCGACGGCATGTGCCGGCCGGATTGCGCGCGTTGATCGAGATGACACGCGAGCACGCCGATGCAGTGCGCGCCCGCAAGGAAGCGCCGGCTTGGGGCGGACCTTGGGCCTGAAAATTCTTCGCGCGGGGCCTTCAAAAATGCGGAGGGACTCGATACAATGGCGACCCTTCAAGCCCAGGTGGCGAAATTGGTAGACGCACTATCCTGAGGGGTGGCGCTGAAAGGCATGTGGGTTCTTATCTAAACATGCTGTTGGTGCACACCGCAGAGTGCTGTCTGAGCCTTGGCTGACAGGGTTGTCCGCGATACGGGGTCCCGTGCGTCCCCGATTGCACGTAGTGCCGACGTGGTGAAATTGGTAGACACGCTATCTTGAGGGGGTAGTGGCGAAAGCTGTGCGAGTTCGAGTCTCGCCGTCGGCACCAAATTGATGAGGCTCTGATAGCCAGCAGAGCTTCGGGTCGTTAGCACCCTTAAACTCCCGCCGTTATTTGCTGCACTCTCTCCTTTGTTGGACTCTTAAAAGTTCCCGTGGGACTTGCTTCGGCTGGCACAGGTTCTGCATGAAGCCGACTGGTTTCCAGAGTGGCGTGTCGTACCAACTGTGCTTCGTTGCTTCATTCAAACCGCGAGCGGCGCCGCACGTAAGCTGGCGTTACGTCCCGGTCGCAGCCATCTTGGCACCGCCGTTCTTCGATTTCGTTGGGAAACCTGAGGTTTTTGCCGTCTTATCGTGAGGCGGAACTCCATCACCGACTAGCGCACCAGCGACCGTTCCCACAACGCTTCCAACGGCATCAATATATTGATGCCGGTTGTCCTCAACCGATACATCGGCAGTGTCAAACAGATTGCTATTTGGCTTGTATTTGAAACCGGGGTATGTTTTTTACGCCCCAAGCCATGCATCGAACCGTATGCCGTGTAGTACGGGTTGGTTGGGCTGTCGAGTAGAACTGCGCCTCTCGATTTTGCGCAGGTATTCGTGCTCAAGACGTTGGCTGGGAGGTATTCGGTCCAAATGCCCGTAGATATGGATCTTTAGCATCATGGGCGAGTGGCAGGACGGGCAGCCTATGATTGTGTGCGCCCGTCCTGACGTTTGTCAGACCTGCTTCATGTGCGAACTTTACTGCCGGTCGATGTCCCTATCTTCGAGTCAGGCGCAACGTGAAACTGATTTGTGTGCTCCGGATTTACGCCAACGGCCGTGCTACAGATAACGTGCCTTGCGAGAGCGCCACGCGGAACACTGCGCGCGATTCAAGGTGTCGACTGGTCTTTTCTCCAGATTACCCGGATCCAGAAGGAACGACCACCTCGGCAACCATTAGTGGGGCGACATTGTTACGCTGCCTTGAGCTTCTCATCTGTGTGCAGTCTTTCCAGCGCCTTCTCGAATGGCCGTTGATCGAGCCACGAGTGCACGTCAACGCGTTCCGGAATGAATTTCCAGCGCAGCAGGAAGTCGCTAAAATCCTGCAACGCCAGCACTGACTGTTCCGCAAAGTCCGTGCGCAACCGTAGATGCGCATTCTCGCTATACGCCGCGGTCACGTAGAACTCGCTGCTATTGGTCTCGCGCGCGAGAAAGCGGCGCGTTTCGTCCTGATGTTGATGCGCCCATTGTTCGGCGCGCAGGACCTGCTCGACAATGCGCACAGCCGAGTCGAAATGCTGGTCAAGCAAATTGACGTCCACCGTCAGCGTGCGCGGTGTGCCGTTGTTCGAGCGGATTAGCGGGTCGGGATGCGATCCAGTATCGATCACCGTATGCAGCCCGAACTGGTTGGCTACCAACGCGGCCTGCGCGCCCTTTAGAAAGATTGCGTCGACTTCATTCCGCAACAGCCCCACAAGTTCCGAACTGCGGCTGCCCGCTCGACGCCCCGAAAACAGTTGTGTACCTGCGATTCGCTGCGCCGGCTCATCACTGTATCCACCGTCGATTGTGAAATCGACGAGTTCGACATCGGACACAGTGAGTCCATCGAGCTTCAGCGCATTTTCCAGGCCGCGAATAGCTTGGGCGCGCGTGAAGTCGATCTGGACTTTCTCCCATTTCGGCAGGCCGAACCGGCGGCCCTTCAAATCCCGCACCGTCTTGATGCCGGAGTCCGGTAGCGTTAAGATCAATTGAATTTCGTCCGCCCATGAGAGGCCGATTACGCGTGTCGCGCGGCCTGCCGAGCGCGCCCATATGGCCGGGATATTGCCGCCGTGACGTACGGAATTTTGCAGCGTGTGATCGAAATGCGATTCGCGAACCGCCCTTTCATTCGACTCACGTAGCGACTTCAGCTCAGTATGTTGGTCGCGAAAGCTGTCTTCCAGCCAGCCTCGCTGAAAGGCGATTCCGAGTCCGGTCGGGACGGGACAGCGGGTGTACCACAGCGTGTCGAGCGCCTTGCTCATGCTTGCTCCAATGAAGTTCAGAAGGTCATTCGGATACAGCGTCATGCATCTCTATTTGGTGTCTGCGCGGTCTTCAGGCGACCACGGAAGCTGTTTGCGGGCTGTTGGTGGACTGCGTGCCAGTGGGTTTCGCGGGGGCCGTGCGGATAAGCGGTAGCACCTCCTGTCCGATACGCAAGGCTTCTTCCAGGTGCGGATTCCCGGCGAGGATGAATGTCGAGATGCCGGCGTCACGAAACTCCGAAAGGCGCTCGGCGACATTCTGGTAATTGCCCACGAGACCAACGGCGGGGCCTGGTTTGGCAAGTCCGAAGCCGGCCCACAGGTTCGGCCCGAGAATCAGGTCTTCGAAGCGATGCGCTTTCGCGTGATAGGCGGTCTGGCGCGCGGCGCCGACAGAATCGGAGCCACCGTTGACACGCTTGAGAGCATTGGCGGTGTTGCCATCGATAAAGCCATACTGGCGACGTGCTTCCGCCCACGCGGCCTCCTCCGTTTCGCGGGCGAGCAGATCGATTCGGATGCCGAAGCGTATGGCACGTCCATTTTGCGCGGCGAGATCGCGCACGCGGGCAATATGCGGCTTCAATTTGTCGATGGGTTCGGCCCAGTTCAGATAGACATCGGCGTGACGTGATGCCACTTCGAGCGCCGGTTCGGAAAAGCCCGAAAAATAGATGCCAGGCCGACGTTCGCGGCGCAATGCAGGGTGAAGGGCGCCGTCCTCGATCTTGTAGATTTCGCCGTTGTAGGAGAATCGCTCGTTTTCCCACAGCCCCCGCACGACATCGAGAAATTCGCCCGTGCGCTTATAGCGCAAGTCGTGTTCGAGGAAGTCGCCATTGGCGCGTTGTTGTGCGGGAACGCCGCCGGTGATGATGTTCCATTCAAGCCGGTCGTGCGACAGATTCTGCAGGATGCCGGCCTGTTGCGCCGCATACGCGGGCAAGGTCCATGTGGCCTGGAAGGCAATCAGGAACTTGATGCGCCGAGTCTCGCGCGCGAGCGCCGCGGCGGCGATCCATGGCTCAGGGCCCGTTGGCAGCAGCGCACCTTCGAAGCCTGCAAGCTCAGCGGCCTTGGCCACCTGCGCGATGTAGTCAATGTAGGTGAAACCATCGGCACCGCCGTCAGGCAGGCGACCGGGCGCGATGTTGCCGGGTTTCCAGGGTTGCGGCCCGCGCGTGTTCTTATCGGATGCAAGGTAAGGGCCATCGCTTCCAAGCGGCAGGCGCCAGAAAAATTCCGTTTTCATAAGACTCCTCGTCAGAAATATCGGCAGCCGTTGCGCTGCCCGACGGGAGTGCTCTAACGCAACGTCTGTGCCATCGCGAAAGTCATTGTCAGACGGCGTACGATGTGCATCGCGTGCTGCAAGTTCAGCAAATCGCATGCAGTGCGCCGTTTGCTGCTGCGCGAAAATCACCAGTTAAGCAAGTGCCGCGATTCACGACATGCGGCGTTTCGCCGTGAGTGCGATGCATATCGCGCGCGATCCTCAGACGCTTGGCGATGATCCATAGCGCGCTGGAGCGCCTTGCGTGAAGCCGGCGTCGTCGGAGGCTGGCGGCGATGAATCGCCCGCGCCGACAAATCCGTGACGTCGCAGCATGGTTCTCACGACGTTACGCGTCACGCCGAGCAGTGCCGCCGCACGTACCTGGTTTTCACCGCTTGCGCGAAATGCTGTGCTCACGATCAGCAGATCCAGCTGATTGAAGAGGTCGGCTGGCGGATCATCGAAGAGCCGCTCCAACTGCTCGCCGATTACAGCAAGCGGTGAAGGCCCGCCCGCCAGGCCAGCTCCGGGCATGGTGCCGAGGGCCTCGTCGCCGACGCTCCAGGTGCTGTCCCACGCGTGCTCGTTCCAGTTGCCGGCCATCTTCAGATGCTCGGGCTGCAGGTCCGACCCGTCCGCTACCAGCAATGCGAAGTGAATTGCGTTCTCGAGTTCGCGAATGTTACCCGGCCACGGATAGCGAAGCAGCATCGCGAGTGCACTTGCGGAAAGCCGGGCGGTCGTTCGGCCAAGGCGCTGTGCATATTGCGAGAGAAAGTGCTGAGCCAGCGGTTCGATGTCGCCGGGCCGCTCGCGCAGCGGAGGAACACGGATCTGCGCGATGTTCAGCCGGAACAGCAGATCGAGACGGAAGCGACCTGCTTGCACCGCGTGATTCAGGTCGACATTCGTAGCCGCAACGAGGCGCACGTTCACGGGAATCGGCCTGCGTGAACCTAATCTTACGACCTCGCGTTCCTGCAGAACGCGCAGCAGCTTGACCTGGAGCGGAAGTGGCAGATCGCCGATTTCGTCGAGAAACAGCGTTCCCCCGTCTGCCGCTTCGAACCATCCCTCGCGGCGGCCCGCAGCGCCGGTGAACGATCCGGCTTCGTGGCCGAATAGCTCGCTTTCCGCGAGCTGTTCGGTTATCGCGCCGCAGTTCACGGCAAGGAACGGCCCAGTGCGATGACTCAAGCGGTGGACGTGCCGCGCGACGAGTTCCTTGCCAGTACCTGTTTCGCCATTGATGAGGATGGGCACATCGCTTGGCGCCATGCGCTCGAGATAGTCGAGTAGCGCCCGCGATGCCGGGTCGGCGAAGACCATTGCTTTGGCCCGGATCGATAGCGGTTGCGAATCGTCGAGTGCAAGCAGCGTAGTGGGTGGGATGTTATTCGACGCCATACGTTTTACCTCGCGCTGCCGGGACGCAACGGATGGCGACCGGGCGCAACGCCTGAAGCAGTCAATTTATGACCTACCGCATTGCAGGACAACCATGTTCATGTGCGTTGGATATGCGCGTGCGTGCAATGCGCCTGTGCCTCGCACGCCTGCTGCGCTTTCGACTTGCGCCTGTGCCGAATCCGACAGCGAATGTTGCATTCGACGCACAACGCTTATGGGCTCGCGCGTCTGACCGATAGGCGAATAGAGCATGAATCTCCCCGCAAACACCCGGCCATGAAGGGCCTGCTCGCGATGATGTGTTGATTGGCATATTTGCTGCTCTGCACGACCCCGCGCCCAATGGGCAACGAGTCCGACAACGACAATTTTTTGGGGAAATTAGTGCAAGTGAAATACGACCTTCAACCAGGCAGCAGGCTGAAAAACTGGCCCGTGGACGCGGCGACTGGGCTTCGGCCGACACATCGTCTGACTCATATCGCACTCGTCACACTCCTGTTCGCGTACTCACTCGTGGGTCATGCGCAGACGGGCGCGCAGGCGGCGACGGTGCCATCCGGCGAGAATGCGGACGTGAAGTCCGCACCCGCGGCGACCGCGCCCAAACGTGCTGCTCGCGCAACCGCGAAAGCGGATACCGCGCCAAAGCAGCTCGGGGCTGTCACCGTGACCGCGCAGCGGCGCGAACAGAAGATTCAGGATGTTCCGGTGCCGATTACCGTGATCAGCGGGGACTACATGGAGCAGGGGAACATCCATAACTCGAACGACATCGCTCGCCTGGTGCCGAACTTCTCCGCGCAATCGAGCGGCGGCCTTACGTCGAAACCCCGGTGGTTCCTGCGCGGCATCGGTTCGAACGATCCATCGGTGAATCTCGAAGGTCCGATCGGCATTTACCAGGACGATGTATTCATTGCGCTCGCTTCGAGCCAGGTGTTCCCGATCTACGATCAGCAGCGCGTCGAAGTGCTACGTGGCCCCCAGGGTACTCTGTGGGGCAAGAATACGACGGGCGGTGCGGTCAACTTCATTTCGCAGAAACCTACTTTCGATTACGACGGCTACGCGAAACTCGGCATCGCCAATTACGGGACGCGCCAGATCGAGGCCGCTGTCGGCGGCCCGATCAAGGAGGATGCGCTGGCCGGCCGCGTCGCGTTCCGCTGTGACGAGACAAGCGGTTATGCGCACAACAACTACACCGGTAAAAACCAGCCGGACTATAGCGATTGCGGCGGTCGCGTACAGTTGCTGGCGCTCGTGTCGAGCAACTTCAGTGCACTCGTCAATGCGCACTTCGCGCGCTACAGCGGCACGGCATCACCTAGCTATCCCATCGGGATCAACGCGGGTGGCGCTGACAACTATGGCTTCATTCCGTCGTACGGAGCGAATCCGCAGATTGGCGATCCGTTCTACGCTGGCTACAGCAACGTGACGAATGACACGGCTGGCGCCAGTGTGACCCTGAACTATCAGATCGGTCGGCTGAAGCTTACGTCGATCTCGGCGATCGAGACCGCGCACGACGATATTCTCCAGCAGCCAGGTACTCCGCCGTCGCCACGCGTACCGAACCAGAGTGGCACGTATTCGCATACCGACTTCCGGCAACTCTCGCAGGAACTGCGCCTCGCGTCGCCGCAGACGGACCGCCTGAACTGGCTTATCGGCTACATGTATTTTGATTCGAGCCTGGATTACCAGTCCGTGTCAGCGACGATTGCGCCTTCAACACGTACCGCGTATTTGAGTCAGCCGTTGCACCAGGCGGACCAGAGCAATGCGTTCTTTGGTAGCGCAACGTTCAATCTCACGAACCGCGCTGCGTTGACAGGCGGCGTCCGTTACACGCGCGAAACCAAGACCGTGCAGGAGTCACGCCTCGCGAGCGGCGCTGCGGGCTCCGTCGTGTTCAATAATCCTGGAACATGGTGGCCGTTATCGGCAGTCGGGTCTTCTACGCTCAGCAGCACGTCGCTTGGCGCATCCGACAGCTGGAGTCAGACCACGTTCGATCTGACGCCTCAGTACAAGCTCAGCGAGGACGCGCTGGTGTATGGGCGCTTTGCAACGGGCTTCCGTTCGGGCGGCTTCAATCCGTCGATCGTGGTGGCCAACGGCGTCGCGTCGATTCCGGTAGCGCAGCCCGAAACATTGACCGACTACGAACTGGGCATCAAGACCGCATGGTTCGACAAGCGGCTGATCCTGAATGCGGCCATATTCGACTACCAGTTGAAAAACCTGCAATTGAACGTGCAGACGCCGAACCCGGCAGGCATACCGAACCAGACCACGAGTACGTTGCAGAACGCCGCAAACGGCAAGATCCAGGGTCTCGAATTCGAACTGCAGGCGCTTCCGACAAACAACCTCCGGTTATGGGCGGGCCTCGGTTTCCTCAATGCGCACTATACGAATTTCGTGACCTACCAGGGCACGCAACAAGTCGACGCGAGTGGCAATTCGTTCTACCGTACGCCGCATACGACGATTACGGCAGGTCTCGACTACCGCGTGCCGGTGCCTGAGCCCGTCGGAGGCAGTCTGCTGTTCAGCACTGACTGGAGCTATCGCAGCGGAATCTACTACAACGCGGTGATACAGAACGATCCAGTGCAGAAGGAAGGGGGCTATACGTTGGGCAACGTGAGCTTGACGTATTCGGCGCCGAGCAAAAAGTGGGACGTGACGGTCTATGTGAATAACGTGCTGAACAAGTCGTACGTGATCCTGTCACAGGTCGCCGCGAACGGCGCGTATCCCACCGCGCTCGGCGAGCCGCGTTATGTGGGCGTCAACGGGACATTCCGCTGGTAAGCTTGCGGAGTGCCGGCACCCGCTGACGCGGGAAAGAAATGACGGGGGTGCCTGCACATGCGGCACCCTCTCTGTCATTTCTACTTGGCCGCGTCGGTATCTTTCATTCTGGCGAGTTACCTATGGCCGACCATTCCGAAGAAATCTGGTGTATCCGGCCGCCTGTGCCGACGCCGCTGTCGATTGCATGGCATCTCGGCTGGCTGCAGGATGCAATGCGTGGCATGGGCGTTGCGCTGCGGTCGCTGCAGGAAGACAGTCGTGATCCACAGCGGTTTTCGCCGCACGTGCAAAGCGATTTACCCGATTCGTTACGGCAGGGCGGTAGCGTTCCTGCGCTCTATGGACGGTCGGCAGGCCAGGCGAGCCGCCTGATTGGCCTCACCTGGACGGACGAGTTCCAGGCGCTGGCAGTATTGCCGACCGCCGGCATCCGCACGCCGAAGGACCTGCGCGGCCGTCGGATAGGGTTGCCGAAACACGCGCTGAAAGTCGATCACAATCGTGCTGCCGCACTGCGCGTGATTACCGCCGTGCTTGACGCGGAGGGCATTGGCCGCAATGAAGTCGAATGGGTCGATCTTGAGGACCACGCGCTGCCGGCGACGATCAGCGATGATATCGTGCGCTCCGTCGACACAGGCAGACGCGGTCGGCACACGTTTGCTAACGAGGCGCGCGCACTGGTCACGGGGCAGGTAGACGTCATTTATCTGAAGGACGTTCGCGGCGCCGAGACGGCACACCTGATCGGCGCTCAACTCATCGTCAACATCGGCTTTCATCCCGATCCCATGATGCGGATCGGCAATGGAACGCCGCGTCCGCTAACGGTTAATCAGCGTCTTCTGGACCGTCATCCCGAACTCGTCGGACGTTTGCTGGACAGGGTAGTGGCCGCGGGCGAGTGGGCTGCGCGCAATCCCGTACAGGCAATCGAGATGATCGGTCGCGAGACGGGTTGGACGCCCAGCTGGATCCGCTACGCGTACGGCAACCAGGTGCATCGTGCGCTGCGCCTCGAACTCGATCCGCAATCGATCGACGGCATCAAGCGACTCAAGGCGTTTCTGCACGGCGAAGGTTTTCTGCCGGATGATTTCGGCATCGATCAATGGATCGATCCGAAGCCGCTCTCCGATGTGATGCGAAGCAGGCCCGTCGACATCGGCGATGGCCCGATCGCGATGCCGCGCGATATATCGTTTCAGTGAGCGCCTGAAAAGACGCTTTTCCCGGCGCTTCGATCAGGGCTCAATCAGGACTCAACCGGTCGTCACGACGGTGCGTACGCGTCGATTGCGGGCCCAACGCCTGTCGAATTTTCGGCATAGGCCTGATATAACGCCGCATAAACTCCTCTGGCGTGCATCAACGCCGCATGTGGTCCCAGCTCTACAACGCGTCCGTGGCGAATCACGGCAATGCGGTGCGCGTCCCGGATGGTCGCGAGCCGATGGGCGATGATAATAGCGGTGCGTCCTTCACATAGCGTCCGCAACGCTCGCTGGATGCGTCTTTCGGTATGCACGTCTACAGCCGACGTTGCCTCGTCCAGCACGAGCACTTGGGGATCGGCGAGGTACGCGCGCGCGAGACAGACAAGCTGACGCTGGCCATGACTCAGATGAGAGCCTGAAGGGCCGACATGGGTGTGGTAGCCGGCCGGCAGGCTTTCGAGCACTTCGTCCGCGCCCAACGCGCGGACGGCCTGCACGAGCACCTCGTCCGTCGCGTCGGGCCGGGCGAGCCGCAGGTTGTCGAGAATCGTGCCGCCGAACAGTACGTTATCCTGCAAAACTACGCCGACGTGTCGCCTCAGGCTCTGTTGCGTGATCGTGCGGATATCCACGCCGTCCAGTTCTATCGCGCCATGGGTCACGTCATAGAACCGCGTCAGGATTTGCACCAACGTGCTCTTGCCATGTCCTGTCGGCCCCACGATGGCAAGTACCTCGCCTGCGGCGATATGCAGATTGAGCCCGTCAATCACTGGCCTGTAGTTGCGTTCGTCATAGCTGAAACTCACGTCCCGAAATCGCACGTCGCCGCGCACGACAGGCAATCCCGCTGCGCCGGGCGCGTCGACGACTTGCGGCTCGGTATCTAGCAGCAGGAAGATGCGTTGTGCGCACGCGCTTCCGTTCGCATAACGTTCGAACAGGTCGGTCAACTCCTGCAGCGGCCCGAGAAACAGGAACACGTAGAAGAGAGTCTGCGCTACCTGTCCGATCGTCATCTCGTGCAGAGCGATACCGCGTGCACCGATCACCAGCAATAGCGCCATGCCTGTGCTCGTGAGCACTGTCGTGAACGGTGCGAACCAGTTTGCCCGGATGCTCCCACGCACGAGTGCCTGGTTGAAGTCATTCAACAGCCCGCGATAGCGGGTGAGGTTGTCGGACTCGCGCACGGTCTGCTGAAGCATCCTTACGCCGGCGACTGTCTCGATCAGGTGTGCGGTGAAACGACTGCGATACTCGGCCACCCGCGCCCAGTTTTCCTGCGACACGCGCTTGAATATCGCAGTGGCGGCGAAGAGCACGGGTACTGTCGTGGCGAGGCTGAAAAGCAGGCTCGGCGCGATATGCCACAACATCACCCCGGCCACCACGCAGCGCAATACTGCCGACAGCAGTTCGGGCGGTCCCTGGATCAGCAGCGGTTCGAGCGTATCGACGTCCCGGTCGGCGCGGGAAATGATACGGCCCGCCTTGGTGCGGTCGAAGTAGCCCACGCTGAGACTCTGCACGTGCGCGAATACGCGTGCCCGTAGGCCGCTGAGCACGCGGATCGCGGCGTTGCCGGCGAGATACTGCGATGCGCCGCCCATCGCGAAACGCATAGTCCAGCTAAGCGCTAGCGCGATGCAGCACCAGACGATCACGTCTGGGCGGACTGTCCAGTGCGAAGCGCCACGGATGAAACCGCGGTCGATCACAATACCGATCAACACCGGCCGCAGAAAGACGGTCGCGACCAGCAGGAGTTCGATCCCGACGACCGCGACGACGAGCCGCCATGCGGGCGCAAGCAAGGGCAGCATCCGTGCGAACATGCTGCGGTTTAGCGCTTGCCGGGCGAGATGTTCTTCGAGTTCGATGTCGGACATGGCCGACTTGCCGCGCATACTGGTCATTCAGAGCCCCATCAGGTCGCGATAGGCGGCATGGCTTTGCGCCAGTTCCGCGTGAGTGCCTTGCGCCGCGATGCGGCCGTTGGCGAGCAGGAGCACGCGGTCGGCCAGCAGAACGGTGGACAGCTTGCTCGATACGATCAGCACGGTGATGCCTTCGCTCGTGCGCTCGCGCAATGCGCGGATGTTGTTCAGGATTGTGCGTTCGGTCGTTGCGTCAAGCGCGCTCGTCGCGTCGTCGAGTCCCAGGACTGCGGGGCGCGCCAGCAGCGCGCGCGCGAGGCACAGGCGTTGGCGCTGCCCGCCCGAAAGCGTCATGCCGCGATCCCCGAGACGCGTGGCGAAGCCCTCGCGTAGTCCGTCGACGACTTCTTCGGCGGATGCCAGTCTCAACGCCGCGCGAATACGTTCGTCACTGGCGTCGGGGGCGGCCAGACGCAGGTTCGCTATCAGCGTGTCGGAGAACAGGAAGCTTTCCTGCGGCACGACATGAACCCGCTCACGCAATGCCCGCGTGTCGAGCGCTTGAACACCGGACCAGCCCTGCAGCGTCGAGCCGACTGATACGGTGCCTGTCTGGGCGTCGACGAGACGGGGCAGTAGACCCATCAGCGTGCTCTTCCCTGAACCCGTCGTGCCGACCAGCGCGACCACTTCGCCGGGCTCGATCGTGAAGCTGACGTCGCTCAGGACGTCGTTACCGCCGCCTGGGGTGCATACCTGCACGCGGTCGAGCTTGATACCGAGCGCGCCGGACGGCGGCGCTTCGGCGCCGGATTCAAACTGCGGGTCCGCGTCCAGCAACGCCCAGATCCGGCGCGCGGAGGCGCGCGCGTCCGCGAAGATTTGCATGACCCGGCCGATGCCTTCGACCCGCAGCACGAGTGTATTCGCGAGCAGCAGCGACGCCACCAGTTCGCCGACGTTCAATCGCCCCGCGCCAATCAGCTGCGCGCCATACGCGAGTACCCACACATGGCTGAATGCAACGATCACCTGCGGCAGCGGAATGCGCCGTGCCGCATACGCGAGTGCTTCGCGCGACACATGGCTGAACCCCGCAACCTGCGCATTGAAGCTCGCGATCCGCGCCGATTCCAGTCCGAACGCCTTGATCACGCGTACGCCGCTGACCCCTTCTGTCAGATCCTGATTGACACGGTCGTAGGCGGTGCCGACCGCGCGGTCTAGCGTGACGAGACGGTCCATCTGCATGACAAGGAGCGCAAGTCCGGTGAATGTCAGCAACAGTGGGACGATGCCAAGCCACGGCGCGTACCAGCACAGCATACCGATCGATGCAATCACGAGCATCGCGGTTTCGAACACCTGGCGCCAGAAGTTGATCAGCGCATCGCGCACCTTGTCGGCGTCACGCGTGGTGCGCGTGACAAGCTCGCCGATGCCGTGCCGCCAGTGGTAGCTGAGATCGAGACGCTGGATCTGGATCAGGATGCGTTCGCGGATGACGAGCAGCAGTTCCTGCCCGACGATCATCGACATCACGCCGGCAGCATATTGCAGCAGTGCGCGGATCGACGCGACACCGATCAGCAGGGCCAGCCAGTACCACGCACGGTGCAAATCGAGCGCGCCGTCGGCAAGACGCACAACGACGTGTCCGTGATTGACTTCGTTGACCGCGCGCCCGACCAGCCATTGTTGCCACGCCACGCTGCCATTGACGACCGCAAACAGGAGCGCGGTCAGCCCGAAGCGCCAGGGCATCTGGCCATAGATGGCGAGACAGCGGAGCAGCGGCGCTTCGGAAAAACGTGAAGACGCTTGTTTCATTTCGCCGACACAGCGGAGACGATCGGCGCCGCGTTCCAGTAGCCGTCGAGCTTCAGTTCCTTCAGCGCGGCGTCGACGTATGTCGAATCGAAGAAGCGCGTCGCGTCGACAGGCGTCGAAATGATGCCGACCTGCTTTGCGTAATCCGCTTCGGCGATGTAATGCTGGCGCAATCCGGGCGTGAAGAGCGGGGACCACTGGTCCTTCCACGCGACATTGTCTTCGCCGTATTGACGGCGCAGTGCGCTTTCCGGTGTGCCGGCGCGCGCCGCGGTCTTGTAGAAGTCGTCCTGATTCGCGGCCTGCGAGATCCAGTACTGCGCTTTGACGAAAGCGGTCGCTACCACCTGCGTCAGTGCCGGGTTGCGCGAAACAAAATCTTCGGTACCCCACAATTCGGCACGCATGCGCCAGTCCGCCGGTTCGTTGCGGCTCGACCAAATGATTTTTGCGAGCTTCCTGTCTTCGAGCAGGAACGATTCGCTGAGCGTGAACTCGGCATCGACCTTGCCCGCGGCGATCGCGGCAGCACCCGCCTGCGGGTTCAGATTGATGATGCGGAAATCGGAGAACTTCAATCCGTTCTGATCGATCAACTTTCGAAACTGATACTCCCACGGGCGTCCGCGATTGATCGCGACGCGTTTGCCGACCAGGTCGCGAATCGACTTCGCGCCGGAACCGGCGGGCACAATGAGGTACGTGTTCATGCCGGCGCCGCCCGGCACGATGATGCGCGTCTTGATTCCGCCCGCGTTGACGACGATCGAGGGCAAGTCGCCATAGGCCGCGAAATCGACGCCGTGGTTGGCGAGTGCTTCGTTGACCTGCGTGGCCACCGCCGAACTCGAAACGGTGACGTATTCGAGCGCGACACCACGCTTTTTCAGCTCGCTCTCAAGCCAGCCTTCGCGGCGGACGATTTCCGACGCGCCATTGAAGGTGGGCTTGCCGGAATCGAAGCTGGCGATCACGGCGATGCGAACTGCCTTTGCCTCATCGGCGCGGGCAATGGTGGCGTGAAGCGCGCCGGATGCCAACAACGCGGTGAGGACAAACCCGCGAAGAGCAGTGGTAAGCGCATGCATTGAGCGTGAGTGGAACATGGTGTCATTGAATGGAGTTCGGCGCATGCGCGCCGAAGATAGCTGGACCGCTCTGCGAACGGCGGAGGCACCGCGATGGACGTGCAGACGAAGCGGCCTAACCTGCGAGGCCTGTCATTCGCCATTGCTGTTCGAGGACGCCCGGGCCGAATTCCTTCGATCCACCGAGTGTCTCGGCGACGGCCTGGAAATACGCGCCTTCTTCGAGAATCAGGATGTATTTCGACACCGAGAGGATGTCCTTGCCCCAGAACGTGGAGCCTCCGTTTGCTTCGAGAATCGCCGGAATGTTCGGGTCACGGTTGATCTGTTCGTTGATGAAGGCGGGTTCGCCCGGGCGGCGGTCGATATAGATGGGAATCTCTCGCGCGCGCGTATAGCGTTGCGCCGGCGCATACTGGATCGGCAAGCTGCGATGGGCGCTTGCCCAGGCGCCGAGATACGGTCCGTGCACGTGAATCACGACGCCGACGTCCGCCTGCTGACGAAACACGTCGGCATATCGCTTGCCATGGCCACCGGACGTCGGGTCGCCGTAAATCACTTCCCCGTCGAAGCTTGCAACAACGGGTTTTACTTGCTGGTCGTCGGCCCACGGGCTGGCTGCGTGCAGGCTCACAACGAGCGCTTCCCCAGGCACGCGTACATAGGCCTGGAACGTGTTGGTCGCGGACAGGGAGCGTGTTTCCTTCAACACGCGCGCGGCCTTGTCGAAGTCGCGACGCGCGTGCTGAACGAAGGTTGTGATGGGCTCGCCGAGTTCCGCGGCGTGGATGGTATCGGTCGACATGAAGGTCCTTTGTCGGTTTGAGAGAAATGGAGCGGCGGATACAAGCGGTGTTGTTCGCCTGTCTTTCGCGCGGCCCTGAAGAGCAGCTTCCATGCCAGTTGCGTATGTTGAGCGCGGATGCGCGGCTGAAGGGTGTGTTACACGAACTCGGCGCGCGTAGCGCCTTCGAAGCGGCATCGCGCGCTGGTGAATTCTGTGCAGCGACGCACTGCGGTGTTGGAAGTGGAACACTTGCGGGTGGTCGCGATGAAGACCGCGCGTCATGCACGCACGAGTGGAATATCGTTAGCGGCTTACTTTCGTTCCCGTTGTGCGAACGGTGTGGTAGCGTCGCGATTCGATCATACGTATGCCGTCTTTCTTCGCTCATGTCAGTCAATCGCTCTTCGGATAGGGATCGTTGCGCGCCCGATTCTGCGACGGCGCTCGCGGAGGAATTTGCGTTTGTCGACGTACGTTCGCGGCTGCTATTCGATCGTTTGCTGCTGATCGCACCTAGCGACGCCACTGCGTTGATCTCGGGAGAAAGCGGCACGGGCAAGGAGCGGGTCGCGCGGCTCGTCCACGCATTCAGCGACAGGCGTGACAAGCCATTTGTTGCTGTTAACTGCGGGGCGTTTTCTGAAACGCTGATCGAGAGCGAACTCTTCGGTCACGAACGCGGCGCGTTCAGCGGCGCCACCGATGCGCGTGCGGGTTGGTTCGAGGCCGCGCAGGGCGGCACGCTGCTGCTCGACGAGATCGGGGATCTCGCGCCGCGTATCCAGATCAAGCTTCTGCGCGTGTTGCAGGAGCGCGAGATCGTGCGGGTCGGCGCGCGCCATCCCGTGCGCGTTGATGTACGCGTAATCGCTGCATCCAATGTCGATCTGCCAGCAGCGGTCCGTGCCGGCCGGTTTCGCGAGGACCTGTACTACCGTCTGAATGTTGCGCCGCTCAACCTGCCGCCGTTGCGCGAGCGGCTCGACGATATCGCGCCTCTCGCGCGGCATTTTGTCGATGTGCTGTCGCGGCGTCTTGGCATCGCGGCACCGGACCTGACCGACGATGCGCTGCATCGGCTGCGCGCGCATCCGTGGCCGGGCAATATCCGTGAACTCGAGAACGTGATCCACCACGCGCTGCTGATTAATCCGAAGCCGCGCATTGAGGCAGCGGATCTACGACTTGCAGTGTGGGTGCCGCCCGTCACCGCACAGGTGGAGGCGGCGCCGTGTGTCGACCGTCTAGGGGAGGCGATCGACGCGTTGGTACGCGCCGGCACGACCGGTCTGCTCGAGCAGATCGAGGAACGTCTGTACAGGTCTGCCTACGAGCATTGCCGCGGCAATCAGGTCCACACGGCGCGGGTGATCGGATTGAGCCGCAATGTTGTCCGTGCGAAGCTGGTCCAGTTTGGACTGCTCACCGTCGCGGGCGCGAACTGAACGCCCGCGCGCGGAGTACCGGGCTGCGCAGCGAGCGCAAGCGAATTTTCCGCAAGACCGGGCGCTTTCCTGCGTCTAGCGCGACGAAGGGCGCGCGAAGCGGCGGCTGATGCGAATGCAAAGGGCGTTCATCAGAGCGGCTAGCGCGGTTACCGCGAGGACGGCGACGACGATCACGTCCATCCGCGCACCCGCTTGGGCATTCAATATCATGCCGCCGAGCCCCGCACCCGCAGTGAAAAGCAATTCGCTCGCGACCGCGCTGACCCATGCGAAAGGCAGCGCCTGCAGCACGCCGGTGAGAATCG
Organism: Paraburkholderia lycopersici; assembly: GCF_900096975.1. Lineage (GTDB taxonomy): Bacteria > Pseudomonadota > Gammaproteobacteria > Burkholderiales > Burkholderiaceae > Paraburkholderia > Paraburkholderia lycopersici. The sequence continues at coordinate 121,095 of NZ_FMYQ01000002.1, read as the reverse complement.
ACGGCAGCGCTGCCGGCAGCAGGACCCGCGTCAGACGGCGCCATGGACCCAGATCCAGGAGCGCCGCGACTTCGAGGTGACGCGGATCGACTCCGCTCAACCCTTCGAACGTATTGAGTACGACCGGGTAGAAACTCGCGAGCACGATCACCAGTGTTTTCGCCAACTCACCTGTGCCGAACCACAGGCTGATGAGCGGGATGAGGCCGAGCAACGGCACTTGCCGTAACAAGTGATAGATCGGACCGATGGCGCGGGCGGCGAGCCGCGACCGCGCCATCAGCGCGCCGCACGCGATGCCGCCCGCCACTCCGGCGACGAACCCCGCGAGCGTGCGGGCGAGACTCGCCTCCACGTTGATCCAGAGGTCCGCGCCGCGCAACAGGCCCCAGAGCGTTGCGAGCACAGTTTCGATCGGTGTGAACGCGTAGGCCATGGCGGCGTCGCGGTGCGATGCCCATTCCCAGGCGAGTAGCAGCAGCGCGGGCAGCAACAGGGCGCGGCCGCGTTGCCATCTGTGCGGAGCCGTCGCGCGCGCGGCGGAAGGATGGTCGTTTGCGAGGTCGAGTGGATTCATCGTGTAGGGCCTGTGCGTTCAGGCGCGCTGCCAGCGCAGCACGCTTCGTTCGATGCCGCGCAGGATGCGATCGAACAAAAAGCCGACCGCACCCGCTATGAAGATGCAGACCATCACCGTATCCGTCTGTAGCGACTGGCGTGCGAGTTGCATCATTTCTCCGACGCCGCTATCGGCGGCGAGCAGTTCCGCTGATATAAGCACGAGCCATGAGCGGCTGAGAGCGATGCGAATGCCGGTGACAATGCCCGGCGCCACCGCCGGCAGGACGACCCGGCGATACAGCACCCAGCCGCGCAGTTTCAGCAACTGCGCGACTTCGAGTTGAGCACGCGGCAGAGCGCGCACGGCTTCGCACGTCGCGAGCGCTACCGGGAAAAACGTGGCCTTTGCGACGATCACGATCTTGAGCGTTTCACCGACCCCGAAGACAAGGACGAACATCGGAATCATCACCAGCGTCGGCATCTGTCTCAATGTGGCGAAAGTCCATCCGCAATAGGCCTCGACTGATCGCGATAGCGCGAGCGCAATACCGAAGGCAATGCCGGGTAGCGCGCCGACCACGAACCCGGCTAGCAGACGCACCATACTGATACCCAGGTTGTCCTGCAGTTCGCCGGATTCGAGCAACATGAGGAAGTCGCGCCACACGTCGAGCGGCGAGGAGAGAATCTGCGGCGGAAATAGTCCGGATTGCGCGACCCATGCCCACAGCGAGAGCAGCAGCATTGGCGAGATCGCATACGTGGCGTGCGCCGACAGGCGGCGCCAGATGACGCGGGCGCGATGAATCGCGGCGTCGCGTTTGACAACGACATGATTCAACGAATGGATAGAGCTCATAAGGCGACGGATGTCCTGTCGGTGTGAAGGCGGCAATCAGGCGCTGCGCGCGTTGCGCAGGGCGTCGACGCGAGCAAGCGGTCCGGGATGTATCCAGTCGGCGACGCTGAAGGCCGTCGGCAGGTAGCCGTGCTCGAACAGGAAGTGCCCGAACGTACCGAGTGCTTCGATCGAGCCCTGCGCGAGATCGATACCGAGGTGCAAATGCAGCCGGTTGCCGTACGCCGATTGGACTGCGGTCACCGGCGCACCCGCTTCGCGGCTGACGAATTCCAGAGTCTCGCGCTGGTGGACGCGGGCCCAGTCGCCTGCGGCGGCAATGAGGCGTAGAAAGCCATCTACGAGATCGGGAAAGTTTTTCAGCACCGCGCCGTTGACTGTGAGCGGTCGTGGTGTGCCGTTGTTGTTGCGCACGAGAGGATCGGGATGGAAACCGAGATCGATAACGCAGCGGTACGCGCTGCCGCGTACCGCCAGCTCGCCATGCGCGCCCTTCACATAAATGGCGTCCACCGTGCCGGCGCGCAAGGCTTCGATATCGCGCAGATATGGCGTCGCATTCGGCACTGCGTGGGCGTCGATATCGACGAACTCGACATCGCGTGCCGTCAGCCCTTCCAGACTGAGTGCGTTCAGAAAGCCGCGCAATGCGGTTGCCCGATTCACATCGATGGTGTCGTGCTGACGCAGCGGCAAGCCGAGCCGCCGACTGCGCAGTTGCTTCACACCCTGAATTCCGGACGACGCGAGCGTGACGATCTGCTGCGTTTCGTCGATCCAGGACAGGCCTATCACGCGGGTATCGGCACCGCGTGAGCGCGCCCACATCGCAGGAATGCTGCCGCCCTGGAAGAAAGAGTTCGCAAGCATGTGCTCGTTCTGCGACACGCGATCGGCAAGGGCGACGCCGCTTTGCGCCGATCTGATTGCGACACCATTCTCCGACCAGTCGCCGTTGAGCCAGCCAAGATGGATGGCGATACCGAGCGGCGTCGGGACGGGTGAACGTGCGTACGTCAGCGGAGTGGACGAGGCGGGTGCGGCTGAAGGGCGTGTGTCGGTCATGGAATCAGTCGGAGGGTCATCAGATCTATTTTGAGCAAGGTCCGCGCCAGGTGGGCAGTGCCGTCACCGCGTGTGGATTGCGTCGGCCTTTCCGGGCATCGACGCGTACTCAGCCTGCTGAACGACTGGGCTGCGTAGCGTGTGGCGGTGGTCAATTGGCAACAGCGCCAAGCATTCACTGTTGTGCTTGCAGCAGGGCGCGGCAGTGTCGTGCGTCATTCATGCAAGGGCCGTGTGACGCGGTCGTCGTGCGAATCGGGGCTGGCAACGCGGTTATGGCGCACTGCGGAAAGAATGGCATGGAACCTGCTCAATGTGGCCGGTCTGCCGCTTGTCGTCAAGGCGGCGGGTCTCTCTCTTTACCGACTTATGCGATTGGGCAGAAAGGATTTTCCGATGAGCACATTGACCTTCGGGCAGGGCGATGGCAGAGCTGCCGCACGTGTCATGAGACGCCGAGCGTTGGCGCTGCGCCAGGTGTCGCAGATCGCGCCCGTTGCTTCGACATCCATATCGATGTGGCAGCCGACACGCGTTGACTTCGCGCGCCCTGACTGGCGTGTGGTGAGCGGTGTTGCCCTGCTCGCGATCGCGCTGCACGCTGCTATCGCGTGGCGCGTGACGCACACTCCTCTGGCGCATGCGCAGCCCGCAGTCCTGCGACCTGTCGAGGTGATCCTGCAGGTAACGCCGCCCAAGCCGCTTCCGGAGACCGTTACGCCGCCGAAGCCGTTGCCGCAAAAGCCGTTGCCACAGAAGGCAGCGCCGCCGGCGAGGCCACGCGCAGCGCCGGTTAGACCCACCGTTGCGCCGCGCCCCGCGCCGGCTCCTTCGACGCCCGTCGTCGCGCAGCCCGCGCAAAACGCGCCGGCACCGAACGCCGTCGCGGTCGCGCCGACAACCCCGGCCCCTGTGGTAGCGCCCGCATCACCCGAGCCGGTGACAGAGCCGAGCGGCGACGCCGATTATCTGCACAACCCTGCTCCCGTCTATCCGCCCGTTGCGCAGGACCAAGGTTGGGAAGGGCACGTCGTGCTGAGAGTGCATGTGCTCGCAAGCGGCCGTCCCGATAGCGTCAGTGTCGCTGTCAGCAGTGGCCGGAAGATGCTCGATGAAGCCGCGCTCAAGGCGGTTTCCAACTGGTCGTTTGTCCCGGCCAGGCGCGGCGCGACCGCAACCGACGGCTGGGTCAAGGTGCCCATCGATTTCCGGCTCGGCTAGCGTCGAGCATCAATATCCGTCCACATTCACGTCTTTACGTACCAGAGGTTTCAATGAACGACTTTTCGACTACATACATCGTCCAGGGCGCGCTCTGGACCCTTGTCGCATTTTCCGTGGTCACTTGGGTACTCATCGTCGTCAAGGCGATCCAGCACATCTATGTTGCACGTCGCGATCGCGTGTTCAGCCGTCGGTTCTGGAGCGCTCCCGACCTTGCGGCTGCGGCCGCGCTGCAGGATGCGCAGCCTGGACCAAAGGCGCGTCTGGCGCAGGCGGGATTCGGTGCGCTGTCGGGTTCGGCCGCTGGCCCGGGTGGCGCGCAGGTCGCCGCACATGATCTCGAACACAGTTGGGACCGTCAGGAACTGCTCGAGCGGCATCTGCGCCAGCAGATACAGAAAGAACGGCGTTCGCTGGAAAGCGGACTCGCCGTGCTGGCGTCGATCGGAAGCACCGCGCCGTTCGTTGGACTGTTCGGAACCGTGTTCGGGATCATTCACGCGCTCACTGCGATTACACACCGTGCGTCGGCCAGCATCGACGTGGTCGCAGGTCCGATTGGCGAGGCGCTCGTCGCGACCGGCATCGGTATCGCGGTAGCGGTGCCCGCCGTGCTTGCGTACAACTTCTTCTTGCGTCGCCTGAAGGTTGTGAATGCCGAGCTCGATGACTATGCAACCGATTTGATCAACCTGACACAGCGCAGCGACTTCCGGCTCGTCTCACTCGCGCCGTCCGCACGCACGCCGGGCGGAAAGGCTCAGTCTGACACGGCAACGGGCGCGAAGTCTGGTGAGAAGGTGTTCGCATAATGGCCTTCTCGACCTCTTCCGATAACGACGAAGTCCTCGGCGAAATCAACATCACGCCACTTGTAGACGTCATGCTGGTGTTGCTCGTCGCGTTTATCGTCACCGCGCCGCTGCTGAACAACGCCGTACACGTTAACCTGCCTAAAACCGCGACCACGGCGCCGCCGCAGCAGGTCAAGGCGGTGACGGTGAGCGTCGATGCGCAGGGCAAGGTGTTCGTCGATAAACGAGAGTTGCCGCTTGCGCTGCTCGAAGCGGAACTGCGCGCGCGCGTTGCCGTGAACAAGGACCTTGCGCTCAACCTGCAGGCCGACGAGGGGGTCCCGTACGGCACCGTCGCGAAAGCTATGGCGGCAATCGAGCGCTCGGGGGTATCGAAGCTCTCTGTACTGACGGCCAATGGCGGGTGAAATGAATGGCATTGCAGATCCCGGATTGATCGCCGCTCGCGGCGCCCCGCGGGACGGTGGGCCACAGAGCGGGCGGCTTGACCTGCATGGTGTCGGTAAGCGCTTCGCGCTGGAGGGGCGGCCCGTTACTGCGATTGAAGGCGTCAGCCTGAATATCGCAGCGGGCGAGTTCGTCGCTATAGTCGGCGCGAGCGGTTGCGGCAAGTCGACCTTGCTGCGTCTGCTGGCCGGACTCGATCCCGACTACGACGGCGAGGTGTTGCACGATGACATGCCGGTGCGCGGCACGCGTTCGAGCTGTTCGCTGGTGTTTCAGGACCACCGGCTGTTTCCGTGGCTGACTCTGCTTGAGAACGTAGAACTGGCGTTGACGCGGACCGGCTTGAGCCGCGACGAACGACGCCGGCGGGCCACTTCGCAGTTGGACCGAGTCGGCCTGCATGCGTATCAGAATGCGTATCCGCAGCAGGTGTCGGGCGGTATGTCGCAGCGCGCGGCCATCGCCCGCGCGCTGGTGGGCCGGCCGGACGTATTGCTGCTCGATGAGCCGTTCGGCGCGCTGGACGCCCTTACGCGGCTCAAGATGCAGCGGGAACTGCTGCATCTATGGCAGCAGGAACGGACCACGATTGTCATCGTCACGCACGATATCGACGAGGCGATCTATCTGGCCGACCGCGTCGTCGTGCTCGACAGCCAGCCGGGCCGGGTGGCCCAGATCGCGACTGTCGATCTGGAGCGGCCGAGGCGCCGCGAGGACGCCCGCTACGGCGCATTGCGCGCAGAGTTGCTCGCGCATTTTCTTGCACCGCAGGACCGATAGCGAAAGCGGCGCGACATCACACATCGATTTTATCTTTCTAACCGTTTGAGGAACCAGGCACTCACCATGTCACACACGATCTCTGACGATGAAGTTACCCTTTATATCGACGCAGCCAGAAATGAAGCCGCACACGCATTCGACTTTCTACGTGAATCGGGAACGCTTTCGGCGAGCCTGATTTTCCATGTGTCACATCGTATTCCCGGACAAGACAAATTACTGACTTTGCGTTTCCCACAGCCCTGGGAGCGGGACAAGACACCGCGCATCGACATTAGCCGCTTTTCCGACCGGCCGGAGTCGCTGCTCCACGAGGCACGGCTCGAAGCGGATACATTGATTCATGCGCATACGCCATATCTCGCCGCATGGTCGCTTGCGCATAAGTCATTTCCCATCTTGTACGTCGCGGCGCAGCGCCATCTGCTTGCCCGTGAAATTCCCAATCACCTCGAACGCACACGCAGTTCGCTCGAGGTCGTGCGCGAACGGCTTGATGCACGGCCGGATCTGGCTCCGCCGCCTGCGTTGCTGGAATCGAACGGCGGCGCGAATTTCTGGGGCAAGGGCATCGCAAAGACGGCCGAACTGATTTTGCTTATCGAGGAAGCGGCGCGCTTCCAGGCGATCGCGGCGCAGATCGGCGGCGCGCAGGTATACACGCCTGGTGCGATCGAACTCCAATGGAGACGCACCGGCCTGCTGGAGCGTGCTTCGCAATACGCTGCGGCGTAACTCACGCTGTCCGGCTGCGCAGGACTGCCGCAGTGCATCAGGCTGCGGCAATCACGGGAAATAAACGAAGTGGAGCGATGGTTATGAGGAACCGCCAACTGGTTCTCAATGTATTTTTCCAGCGGTTTGGACATCATCTTGCCGCGTGGCGTCATCCGGGCTCGACGGGCAATGGGCGGCCAGATCTGGCGTGGTGGATCAGCGCGGCAAAGCTCGCGGAAGCAGCGCGGTTCGACGCGTTCTTCGTCGCGGATTTTATTGGCCGCTCGGGCGAAATCACGCCGCAGACGGGACGTAGCGCGCAGAGCTATCAGTTCGAGCCCTTCACGCTGCTCTCGGCAATTGCAGTGTCGACGCGCCATATCGGTCTCGTCGCGACGGTCAACGTGAACTACGACGAGCCGTACAACGTGGCCCGCAAGTTTTCGTCGCTCGATCACATTAGCGGCGGGCGCGCGGGCTGGAATGTCGTATCGTCGTTTTCAGAACATACGGCGAAGAATTTCGGCATTGTCACGCCGCGCTCGCACGCGGAGCGTTACGAAAGGGCTGCCGAGTTCGTCGATGCCGCGAAAGCGTTGTGGGATACATGGGACGACGATGCATTCGACAGACCTGATCGAGAGCGCGGCATTTTTTATGATCCGCGTGCGTCACATCCGCTTAAGTTTGAAGGCAAACATGTCGCTACCGAAGGATTGCTGGATTTTCCGCGGCCGATTCAGGGCTATCCGGTCATTGTCCAGGCGGGCAATTCGGAAAGTGGACGGGAGTTCGCCGCGCGTGTCGCGGAAATGAGTTACTGTTCGGCGACATCGCTCGATGTGGCTCGCGCGTTCTATGCCGATGTCAAAGGGCGTATGGCGAAGTACGGTCGCGATGAAGACCAGTTGAAGATCACACCCGGCTTGTCCGTCGTAGTGGCTGAGTCGGATCAGGAGGCGCAGGATCGCTTTAACGAACTTCAGGAACTCGTCGATGTGAGCAACGTGGAGTTTGGCGGCTTCGACCTGTCCGGCTACCCGGTTGATGAACCGTTGCCTGATCTGCCGTATCGCGCGCCCGAGAATGGCAAAGGGCGCTTTCAGCAGCAACTTGAGCTGGCGCGCCGCGAGAATCTGTCGATCCGGCAACTCGTGCTGCGCTTTCGGGTTGCGCGGGGGCATCTGCAGGCCATCGGTTCGGTCAAGACGGTAGCCGATACGATCGAGCGGTGGTTTGTCGAGCGTGGCGCGGACGGCTTCAATGTTGTGCCGCCTTATCTGCCTGGTGGCTTCGAAGATTTCACCCGTCTCGTAGTGCCGGAACTGCAGCGCCGCGGCATTTTCCGCACGGAATACGGAGGCAGAACTTATCGCGAGAACCTCGGTTTGCAGCGCCCCAACAATCCTCTTACCCACTCGGTCGCGCAATCATGACCCAGCCTCGCAAAGCAGAGTACGACATCGCTCCAATCTTCACGAACCGGTGGTCGCCGCGCGCGTTCACGGGAGCCGCCGTCGATGACGAAACGCTGTACGCCTTGTTCGAGGCAGCGCGCTGGGCGCCATCGGCGAACAATGCACAGCCTTGGAGGTTCATCTATGCGCGCAAGGACTCCGCCAGTTGGCCGGCGGTATTCGGTCTTCTAAACGAGAACAATCAGCGATGGGCCGCGAATGCATCGGTGCTGATCGTGCTGCTCTCGGCGAGGACGCACGTGCGTCCCGGTTCCAGTGAGCCGAGTCCGCTTGTTAGTCATTCGCTGGATGCGGGTGCCGCGTGGGCCAGTCTCGCGTTTCAGGCGTACTATGCGGGCCTGAGTGCGCACGCGATTGGCGGGTTCGATCGCGCGAAGGCGAGGATCGTCTTGAACGTGCCTGAAGGATACCAGGTGGAAGTGGCGATCGCGGTCGGTAAGCGTGCGGATTCGTCGGTGCTGCCACGGGATCTGCAGGAGCGCGAATGGCCGACCCAGCGGAGACCCGTGAATGCGTTCGTCGCAGAAGGGCGGTTTGCGTTCGAGGACCCTGGCGAGCGTGGTTGACCCTGACATCCGCTGTTTCCAGGAGCGGTGCACCTCCGCAATGGCCAGCGAACCATGGTAGCTGAAATCGCCTGTTGCAATGCTGCGGTGCCGAAGCACTAGATACCATGGAGGGGCTGCGGAAATACGCCTCCTGGAGTAAAACGAGGATAGCCGTCGATACTCGACACCATCTCATCGTGACCCACGAAGTCACGAGCGTTGGCGGCGACCGGGCGCAGTTGAGTCCAATGGCCAGCAATGGCCAGGGCTGAGCGCGACGCTATGGGCAAGGGGAAGATCAAGGCACTGGCACACCGTGGATACCTCAGCGCACAGGAAATCAAGGCTTGCGACGATGCAGGTATCGCGGCAATGGTCCCGAAAACGCAAAACCGCCGGGGCGCCAAGGCAGACGGACGGTTCGACCGGAGCGACTTCATTTACATCGCCAGTGAAGACCAGTACCTGTGCCCGGCGGGTCAACGTGCGATATACGGATACACGTCGCTTGAGAGCGCCAATTTGCAGAAATACATGGCTACTGGAGCCGTGCCTGTCCGCGTTGTCCGCTGCAGCACGGGCCGGATCGCCAGCTTGACGCAATGACGGTACGCCGCCGAACGGTCGAATACGTGTTCGGCACCCTCAAACACCAGATGGGTTCGACTCACTCCAGACGCGCGGGCTTCGGCGTATCGCTGCCGAAATGAGTTTGCACGTGCTGGCATATAACCTCGAGCGACGGGATTCGCAGAAGCGATGCGGGCGATGAAGTTGGCCAGCGCGTGACCTAACGCGCTGACTTTACTCGATGGCGTAGCATAATCCGATCAGCCTTTGGCAACTTGGCTCCACGCAAATGCGCTCCGTCGGGTTCTCTACTGGTCGGCTGGTCCGGACGTTTTTACGTGGCTTCGGCCAACAGCGGTCAATTGCGAATTGCTTCAGAACAAATATCGCGAACCCGAAGTCCATCGCCTTTATGCGGCGGTGTTTTCTTCAGCGGCGCCCACCCACGTTTCCATGCCGACCTTCTTTGCCATGCTTGCTACTGTCGGCGCAACAGCGATGTGCTGGTACGGAGCAGTCGCGCTCGTTCTATCGCGCGCGGCGATTGCGGCGGCATATCGTGGCGCGAAGGCATGGATCGACCTCACATGTGGAGGCCTCATTGTCGCGCTGGGAATCCGGCAGGCATTTCGCTAACAAAGCGCCCGGCGGAGCGTGTCTGAACGGCCGCTTTGCGTGTGGGCGACCGTCCCTTGTCGCCCAGCGAGTTCGATATCAGGAGAATGCGCGCGGCAAGCGGGCACATGCTTTTGGGACGGCTTCCCCTTCTTGTGGACGGTCGGGTTCCGTGCGTTATTTCGGTTAATCCATTGCCCCGGCGTGTACGTCGGGGCTTGTATCACAGGCCCAGCGCACTGCGCGCGGCCATTGCACGCAGCAAGCTGTTGGACGGCGCGTGAATGCGCGCGCACTGTACATTACGGTGATGGCGTTCGAGCGGATTGTGCCGCGCGATGCCATGATTGCCCGCGAGTTCCAGCGCGATATCCACGGCCGCAATGGCGTTGTCCACGACGGTATGCTTGACGACGGCGGATAACCCGGCGGGCGCGGTACCCGCGTCGATCGCGTCGGCGTGCGTGCGCAACAGCCAGTCGTTGGTCGTCAGCAGCATTTCGATGCGTCCCACGCTTTCCTGCACGATGGGTACGGTGGCCAGCGCCGCCCCGCCCAGTGCACCCGGCTTGCGCTCGTTGAGGAAGGCGAGCAGCCAGTCGCGGGCAGCGCGCGCCGCGCCGTCGTAGACCGTGCCGACCAGACTGAAGTACCACGCCGTGGCGTGCGGATCGCGCTGCACGCCAAGATGCGCGGGTTTCAAGCCAACGACATTGTCAACGGGAATCGCCACCTCCGTGAACACCACGTCGTGACTCGCGGTGGCCCGCATGCCGAGTGGGTCCCAGGTCTCCACGATGCGCACGCCCGCCGCCTCGCGAGGCACGAGGAAGTGGCCGAGGCGCGGCTCCGGCTCGTCGGTGCGGGCGAGCACGTTGATCCACGTAAGCAACGGCGCGCCCGTCACATAGAGCTTGTGTCCAGTGATGCGCCACGCGTCGCCGTCGCGGCGCGCGAGCGTCTCCGGTAGACCGCCATGCGAAGGCGAGCCGAGCGCGGGTTCGACCTGGGCCGCGTTGACGAGCGCGCGGCCTTCCACGCTCGCCTGCGTGAGACGCCGTGCGAGCGCCGCGGGCCAGTTGCCCGTCTGTTCGCGTGCGTCGTGCACGATCATGGCGTGCTGGCTGTAGTGCATCGAGAGTATGAGCGCGACCGATGGATCGCCATAGGCGATCTCCGCGACGATGGCGCGCGACAGCGCGAGCCCTGCGCCGTAGCCGCCGTTACCGGGGTCAATATTCGCACGCAGCAAACCCGCTTCGCGCAATGCGCGGAATTGCTCGAGCGGCGGCGTGGCGTTGCGGTCATGTTCGTCGGCCACGGCGGCGAATGCGCGGCCGAGCAGCGCCGCGCGCTCGACCAACGCGGCGGGCTGATCTTCGTCTCGCGCGCGCGTGGCATTCGGAGTAGTCGATGCGTTCACGGTGCCTTCCTGATCGGTTGGTGGTTAGCGTCGCCGCCCGGCGCGCGCGTCTTGCGTGGCGCCATGGCGCACGAGTCGCACGAAGGACGGCTGGCCGGGGCCATTGAATCGCCGTGTGGAGGACCTGCGCGTCGGTGAGGTTGCGCGAGCGCGCATGTGTCCCGACGCGCCGCGCGAGTTCGATCGTCGCTGGCCGCCATTTGGTTTCGCTCAGACGGCGGTCCTGCTTTCCGGCTCGCGTGTCGGCGCCGCGCTGCGCGCCAGGCAGCGCTCAACTGTTCTGCTTCGACCCGGCGATTGGCGAAGTTGTGTACCAGAGACGCATCATGAAGACTCCTTGGTCGAGAATGGGCGCTACGCGTAAAACGCGTCGCGCGGCAGTATGGAGCAGGCGATTATCGGCAAGCGTTCGCCGCGTGGTCAAAGAACGAAAAGTGAAATAGGTCCATGCGCAGGCGTGGTTTGCTTTGGCCGCGCCATCGTGCTGCGCGACTGTGCGCGAGGCGGGTCAATGCAGGCAGGCGAATAACAAAATTAGAATTCCGTGGTTAGTCGCGGACAACGCGCTCCCTATACTTTTCCTTTCGGTGAAACGCCGTGCGCTGCCCGCGAATCCTGGCGATTCGCGGGCCTGACGAAAAGGAAAATTCGATGTCCGCTCTTCCCACCCAGCTTCCGGTGCGCGATCGCGCGGCCGGTTCCTCATTGCAGGATGCGCTCGCTGACTTGCCGTCGCTGGCGGAGATCATCGGCAAGGATGCGGCCGGGCGCGAAGGACGCCGCGAACTGCCCTTCGAGGGCTTCGAAGCGTTCCGACGCTCAGGGCTGGGACGTCTGAGGTTGCCGGTGGAATGGGGCGGCTTGGGCGGCACGCTCGTGGACGAGTTCGAGGTGATCGCAACGCTGGCGGCAGCGGACAGCAATCTCGCGCATGCGCTGCGCATTCACTACGACCAGACCGAGGTGCTGCTGCTTTCGGCTCGCACGTCGTTCAACAATTTGCAGATCCAGCGCGTGATTGACGGCGCGATTTTTGGCGGCGCGTCGACCGAACTGGGGACGTCGCGTCCGGGCGAGTACACCACGAAGCTCCGGCGCGACGGCGAGCATTACCGGCTCGACGGCCGCAAATATTATGCAACGGGCACGGCATTTTCCGACTACGCGCGCCTGAGCGTGCTCGACGACGAGGGCCGCCCGGTGGTGGCCGTCGTGCCGGTGCGGCGCGAGGGGCTCGCGGTGCTCGACGACTGGGACGGCATGGGCCAGCGCATGACGGCGAGCGGCAGTCTCGTGTTCGAGAATCTGCTGGTGCGCGCAGACGAGATCACGGAACGCAGCCTGACCACGCTCGCGGGCCGCCACTGCGGCGCGCTGCGGCAACTCCACTTGGTGACGGTGGCCGCAGGCATCGTGCGCAACGTGGTTGCCGATGCGAAACGCTACGTGCTGGAGCACGGGCGCCCCGTGCTGCACAGCACGGCGCCCTCCGCGCGCGAGGACGCGTTCATCCAGCAGGTGGTCGGCACGCTCACCGCGTACAGCCATGCGATTGACGCGTTGGTGCAGGAGAATGCCCGCACGCTCGATCGCTCGGCGCAGGCGATCCGCGCGGGGACGCCGGATGCGGAATCGCTCGTGCTGGAAGGGGCGCTCGCAACGGCGCGCACGCAGCTCGTGGTGAGCAAGCTGGCGCTTGAAGCCGCCGAGCGTCTGTTCGAAGCGGGCGGCGCGTCGGCGACTTCGCGTGCGCACAATTTCGACCGGCACTGGCGCAACCTGCGCACGATCTTCAGCCACAACCCGTTGCTGCACAAGGCGCGGGTGGTGGGCGACTATGCCTTGAACGGGGTGACGACGCACCTCACCGAAGGCCGCGTGTTCTGAAACCTCGCGTGGCTGGTGCTGGCCGCGCTGCCCATGATTTGAGGAGTGCCTGCGAGATGAGCCGAACCTCGGCGACCGAAGCGTCGCGCCGCCTGCATTTGAATGTCAATATCCTGCACTCGGGCTTCGTGCCGTCGGCATGGCGGCTCGACGATGCCGATCCTCGCGCGTTCGTGGACGTGGCGCACTATGTGCGCGTCGCGCAACTGGCCGAAAGCGCGAAGTTCGACGCCGTGTTCCTTGCCGATAACGCGGCGATCATCGATCAGATCGACTTTCGCCCGATCACGGCGCTTGAGCCTACCGTGCTGCTGGCCAGTATCGCGGCGGCGACCACGCACATCGGCGTGATCGGGACGGCTTCGACAAGCTACAACGAGCCGTATAACATCGCCCGGCGCTTCGCCACGCTCGACCATGTGAGTCATGGGCGCGCGGGCTGGAATGTCGTCACGACGGCTGATCTGCCTTCGGCACGCAATTTTGGCCACGACGCGGTGCCCGATCACGCACAACGCTATGCGCGCGCAGTGGAGTTCACGGAACTCGTCAAGGCGCTCTGGGATAGCTGGGACGACAACGCTTTTGTTGGGGACAAGGCGAGCGGCCGCTTCATCGACGTGACGAAAGTGCGTCCTGTCGAACATGATGGCCGTTTTTTCAAGGTGCACGGGCCGCTGAATCTTCCGCGTCCGCCGCAAGGTCATCCGGTGCTCGTGCAGGCGGGCGGCTCGGGGGACGGCCGCGATCTCGCGGCGCGTCACGCGGAAGCGGTGTTTTCCGCGTCGCAGTCGTTCGAGGAATCGGCGGCGTACCGGCGCGACCTCAATGCACGCGCCGCCGCGTACGGCCGGCCGCAGGGCGTCCAGGTGCTTGCGGGCCTCACGACTGTTATCGGCGCGACCGAGGCCGAGGCGCTGCGGCGGCGCGACGAACTCGTCGAGCGGATTCCGTGGCGCTACAGCCTCACGCGCCTTGCCGGCACACTGGGTATTTCGCCCGACCAGCTCGAACTCGACGCGCGCCTGCCCGAGAATCTCGCGCTGCCCAACGGAGGCAACGGCAACCACACCTTCTTTCACGCCACGATTGCCGAGGCGCGGCGAGGCGGTCACACGGTGCGCGAGCTGATTCGCTCGCTCGCGGGTGGCGGCGGGCATCGGGTGATCGTTGGCACTCCGGAGCAAATAGCCGACGACATCGAGCACTGGTTCAAGGGCGAGGCCGCAGACGGCTTCAATCTCATGCCGGACGCGCTGCCCGACGGCCTGGACGCGTTCGTGAACGGCGTGGTGCCGATCCTGCAACGTCGTGGCCTCTTTCGAACCGAATACGAAGGCAATACTCTGCGTTCGCATCTCGGGCTTGAGCGGCCGGGCGTGCGCGCGGCCACCGTTGGCGCGGGGCTTGAGCGAGCCTGAAGCGGAGTCCGTTTGCCGCTTATACGGTGCGCTTCTTGCCAGCAGGAGCGGCTGCGCAAGCGCGCGCGCCGCCGGGCTGTCGGGAGGACGGACACCTTGGAGGCTCGTTGCGGCGCCGGGCGCCCTGCTGGTCGATCGGCTGAGGTGTTGCGTGACCGCTTTCATCATTCGGCGCACCGGGTCATATGGTTAGCAGCATCGCTTGGTTAGTGCGTGAGAAGGCCGTTGCTACGATTACAGCTCTGTCGTCACTGCCCGAATCTACCGATTGTGGCAGATCGCAACGCTCGGCCTTCTTGATATCGGACGCATCAGCATGTCACGTTTGACCCGTCGGGAATTCCTTATCGCAAGCGGCGCGGCCGCCGCTACGGCGGGGTTGCCCGTGTTTGCCCGCGCCCAGGGTGCCGTTACGCGCAAACGCGGCGGCACGCTGAACGTGCTGATCAATCCCGAGCCGCCCGTGCTGGTGTCGATCTTCCAGACCACGGGGCCCGCGCTCGCCGTGAGCTCGAAGGTGCTGGAGGGGCTCCTCGCCTATGATTTCGACCTGCGTCCGCAGCCGCAGCTCGCGACCGCGTGGACCGTGAGTCCCGACGGTTTGCGCTACACGTTCAAGCTGCGGAACAACGTACGCTGGCACGATGGGCAGCCGTTCACTTCCGCCGACGTGGCGTTCTCGGTCGAGTTGCTCAGGGCGATTCACCCGCGCGGGCACAGCACCTTTGCGAACGTGACGAAGGTGCAAACGCCCGACGCGAGTACGGCGATCATCGAATTATCGAAGCCCGCGCCATTTCTCATCAAGGCACTTTCGGCGGGCGAGTCGCCGATCGTGCCGAAGCATCTGTACGCCTCGGGCGATCCGCTCACAAACCCGCACAACAATGCGCCTGTCGGCACCGGTCCGTTTCGCTTCAAGTCGTGGACGCGCGGCGCGAGCATCGTCTACGAGCGCAATCCCGATTACTGGGACGCGGGCAAGCCATATATCGACGCGCTCGTCTACAAGGTCATTCCTGATCCGGCTGCGCGCTCTGC
Organism: Paraburkholderia lycopersici; assembly: GCF_900096975.1. GTDB lineage: Bacteria > Pseudomonadota > Gammaproteobacteria > Burkholderiales > Burkholderiaceae > Paraburkholderia > Paraburkholderia lycopersici. The sequence goes on along the minus strand of NZ_FMYQ01000002.1, from coordinate 105,635 downwards.
GGCGTTCGAAACGGGCGCGCTCGATCTGGGCGGCGAGAACCCCGTGCCGCTCGCCGACTTGCAGCGCCTCACGCAATTGCCGCAGCTCGCGACTGAAACGCGCGGCTACCGCTTTCTGGAGCCCCTGGCGGAGATCGATTTCAATCTCGATCATCCGGTGCTGAAAGACCTGCGCGTGCGCCAGGCCATTGCGCATGCGATCAACCCGCAGGTCGTGCAAAAGACCGTGGCCTACGGTTACGCGGATGTCTCGCCCACGCCGATCACGCCCGCTTCGCCTTATCACGACGCGCATATCGCGCCCTATGCGTTCGATCCGCACGCGGCCGAGGCGCTGCTCGATGCGGCAGGCAAGCCGCGCGGCGCGGACGGTGTACGCTTCAGCTTGACGCACGATTACCTTCCGTATGGCGACATGTACCAGCGCCAGGCGGGCTATGTGAAGTCGGCGCTTGCGCGCGTAGGTATCGACGTCACGGTGCGCTCGCAGGACCTGCCGTCGTTCCTCAAGCGCGTCTACGCCGACCGCCAGTTCGATTTCACGAGCATCGGCGTCAACACGCTATTTGATCCGGCGGTGGGCGTGCAGCGTCTTTACTGGTCGAAGAACATCCGCCCCGGCGTGCCGTTCTCGAACGCGCCGCATTACAGTAGTCCGGAAACGGACCGCTTGCTCGAGGCGGCATCGGTCGAAGTCGACGAAAGCCGCCGCGTGGCGCTTTACAGGCAGTTCCAGCAGACCGTTTACCACGATCTGCCGATCCTCAATCTCGTCGCGCCGCGCATGGTCACGCTTGCCAACCGCCGCGTGCACGATCACACGGTGAGCGCGCAGGGCCTGGAGGGCAATTTCGCCGATGTATGGCTGAGTGCCTGAAATGCGCCACGTCCCGTAACGGAACCCGACGATGAGCCGAAGCGCCCGCTGGCAAACGATCCTGCGCCGCACCGCCTGGCAGGCGCTGCCCACAGTGCTCGGCATCGTTATCCTCAACTTCTTCCTGCTCAAGCTGATGCCGGGCGATGCCGCCGACGTAATCGCCGGCGAAGCCGGGTCCGCGACGACGGAAACGATGTCCATGCTGCGCGCGAAGTTCGGGCTCGACCAGCCCGTCCTCGTGCAGCTATGGACGTATCTGAAGCATCTTGCCCATTTCAGCCTTGGCTATTCGCCGCGCTACGACATGCCCGTGATGCAGTTGATCCTCTCGCGGCTGCCCAACACGTTGCTGCTGATGGGCGTGGCGCTTTCGCTCGCGCTCGTGGCCGGCGTGGTGCTGGGCGCGGTGATGGCGCACTGGGCGGGCAAGTGGCCGGACCGCGTGCTGTCGGTGTTCGCACTGCTGTTCTATTCGACGCCGGGCTTCTGGATCGGCCTGCTCGCCATCATTCTGTTCGCAGTCCGTCTGGGCTGGCTGCCGAGCGGCGGCAACGTCACGATCGGCGCGAACCTGCACGGCTTCGCCTACGCGGCCGATATCGCGCGACACGTCTTGCTGCCCGCGGCAACGCTCGCGACTTTCTTCGTGGCGATCTATGCACGCATCACGCGCGCCGCGATGATCGAAGTGCAGCGCCAGGATTTCGTGCGCACGGCGCAGGCCAAAGGGCTGCATCCGTGGCGAGTGACGTTGCGGCACGTGCTGCGCAACGCGCTGATGCCGCTCACCACGCTTGTGGGGCTGCATTTCGGCACGCTGCTGGGTGGCGCGGCCGTGACGGAGACGGTGTTCAGCTGGCCCGGGCTCGGCCGTCTTGCGCTGGATGCGGTGCTGGCGCGGGACTTCAGCGTGCTGCTGGGAGTGCTGCTGCTGTCGTCGCTGCTCGTCATCGTCGCGAACGCCCTCGTCGATCTGCTGCAGGCATGGCTCGATCCGCGCGTAGGTTGAATCAGCCAGGTCGCGGAGGGCGCAGCCTCTGCGAGTCGTCATCGGAGGAACCTCAATGAGTTTCGAATCGCCGGATCTGCCGGGTCATGCCCGGGCGGCCGCGCACCAGGGGTCGCCGTGGCGTCGCCAGCTGGCGTCGGCGCTGGCCGGCCGCCGTGGCGCCGATGCCGATGGCGCACCCGCGCGGCGCGCCGGGCGCGCTTTCTGGCGGGCGCTGTTGCGCAATCCTTCGGCATGCGCCGGTCTCCTGCTGCTCGCCGCGTTCGTGCTGCTTGCCGTGCTCGCGCCGCGACTCTACCCCGGCGATCCGCTCGACATGGTGGGAGGCCCGTTCGAGTGGCCGGGCAGCGACCCGCAATTCTGGCTTGGCACCGACTCGCTCGGGCGGGACGTGGCGGCGGGCGTGGCGTATGGCGCGCGCGTGTCGCTGCTGATCGGCGCGGCCTCGGCCGGCATCGGGCTCGTGATCGGCACGTTCGTGGGCGCTATCGGCGGCTATTTCGGAAACCTGATCGACGACGCGCTGGTACGCGTGACCGAACTGTTCCAGACCGTGCCATCCTTTTTGCTGGTGATCGTGCTCGTGGCGATCGGGCGGCCCAGCGTGGTGGTGATCGCGCTCGCCATCGGCATTGCCTCCTGGCCCACGGTCGCGCGCATCGTGCGTGCGGAATTCCGCGCGCTGCGGCGCTCGGATTTCGTACTCGCGGCGCGCAGTCAGGGGTTCGGCAATACGCGAATCATCTTCGGCGAGATCCTGCCCAATGCGCTGCCGCCCGTGATCGTCACGGCCTCGGTGATGGTGGCGAGCGCTATTTTGATCGAGTCGTCGCTGTCGTTTCTCGGCATGGGCGACCCGAACGTCGTGAGCTGGGGCTCGATGATCGGTTCCGGCCGCGATTCGCTGCGCGCCGCGTGGTATCTCACGGCGATTCCCGGCGCGGCCATCGTACTCGCGGTGCTTGCGCTCAATCTGCTCGGCGACGGGCTGAACGAGGCCCTCAATCCGCGTCAACGGCAACGACCGTAAAGGTGTCACGTGAGCCAACTGCTCGAAGTGCGCGATCTGCGCGTGAAATTCGGGGCGCACGAAGCCGTGCGCGGTGTGAGCTTCGATATCGCGGCGGGAGAGACGCTGGCGCTGGTGGGCGAGTCGGGCAGCGGCAAATCCGCGACGGCGCTTTCGCTCATGCAGCTCGTTCCAGAGCCCGGGCGCGTCACGGGTAGCGTGCGCTTTGAGGGGCGCGAACTGCTGGGTTTGCCGCCCAAGGCGGTGCGCGAACTGCGCGGCAGTCGGATCTCGATGATCTTTCAGGAGCCGATGACCTCGCTCAATCCCGTGCTTCCGGCTGGCGCGCAGATCGTGGAGACGCTGCGCCAGCACGAAGCGCTGTCGCGCCGGGCCGCCCGCGCGCGCGCCATCGAACTGCTCGATCTCGTACGCATGCCCGAGCCGCAGCGCCGCTTCGACGACTATCCGCACGAGCTTTCGGGCGGCCAGCGCCAGCGCGTGATGATCGCAATGGCGGTGGCGTGCCGCCCCCGTCTGCTGATTGCCGACGAACCCACTACCGCGCTTGACGTGACGATCCAGGCGCGCATCCTCGAACTGCTCGACGCATTGCGCCGCGAGCTATCGATGTCGCTCTTGCTGATCACGCACGACCTGGGCGTCGTGGCCGACCACGCGGACCACGTGGCGGTGATGCTGGCCGGGCGCAAGGTCGAGGAGGCGGCGACGCCGGAACTGTTTGCGCATCCGCGCCACGCCTATACACGAGGACTCCTGAGCGCTTCGCTCAATCTGGCCGACGATCTGCACTATCGATCGTGGACCTTGCCGGAAATCCGTCACACGGCAACGTCGGACCGGCCCGGTGAGGAGGGCGGCTTCGTGGTGGTGCCGCGCACGGTGCCCGAACGCACGGCGTCGAACATTCAGATTGCGGATACCGCGCCGCTGCTCGCCGTGCGCGACCTGCGCGTGACGTATCCGCCGCGCCATGGCGCGCCGGCGCATCATGCCGTGGACGGCGTGTCGTTCGATATCGGCCGGGGCGAGACGGTCGGGCTCGTGGGCGAGTCGGGCTGCGGCAAGTCCACGCTTTCGCGTGCGATCATGCGCCTCACGCCGGTTGCGAGCGGCTCGATCGAGCTAGACGGGACCGATCTCGCCGAGCTCGGCGAGCGTTCGCTGCGGCCTTTGCGGCGCAAGTTCCAGATGGTCTTTCAGGATCCCTATGCATCGCTCAACCCTCGCCGCACGGTGGGCGACATTCTCGAAACCGTGCTGGCCGTGAACGGCATGGGCGACGCGATAGCGCGCCGTGCTCGCGTGCGCTCGGTGCTGGAGCGCGTGGGTCTTCCCGCGGCGGCGCTCGCGCGTTTTCCGCATGAATTTTCGGGCGGGCAGCGTCAGCGTATCGGTATTGCGCGTGCGCTGGTGCTCGAACCCGCGTTTCTGATCTGCGACGAGCCGGTATCGGCGCTGGACGTCTCGATCCAGGCGCAAGTCCTCAATCTGCTAGTCGAACTCAAGCGCGAGTTGGGGCTTTCCATGCTCTTCATCTCGCACGATCTCTCGGTCGTGCGTTACATCGCCGACCGTGTGCATGTGATGCAGCAGGGCAGGATCGTCGAAAGCGGCGACCACCGGGATATCTGGCGCGAACCCCGGCATCCGTATACGCGCACGCTGCTGGCCGCGATTCCAGGCCGCGAGCTGCAAGCCGAAGCGGCGTGAAGGCACGCGGCGAAGCCGTTCATTGCGGGCATCGCGCGAGCGCGCAAATGCACGGTGCAATGACCCGTGTGCGATATCGATAAGCGCGTTCCGCAGAGATCGACCCGCCAAGCCGTTATTGGGATGCTCCGCATGGACAGCCAAAGACATCGTGGGGCGGCGAGGCGTTCGTCGCCGCGCTGCCGGGCCTCGATATCGAAGAGGCAACGGCCGTCGCCAACGCAATGATGCCAGGCAATCCGGCGAATACGGGCGCCGGGGCAGTCGCCGGGTCGTCAGGGTGAAGGGCGCTGCTGTCGACGCCGCAATTCATGCGTAGCCGCTCACGAGGAAGCCTGCCTGCGCCGGCGGCACTTTTCACCGGCAATCTGCGTCAACAGGCCCATGGGAAAGTATTCAGTAGTCCGTGCGACAAAGGCGGCCAGCATCGGGAGAAGAAGCCGGGCGCTTACTGTTTCCCGGCACGAAGGAAATCCGTCATCAGCCGCACGAATTCATCAGGCTTCTCCAGCGGCGCCAGATGACCACTTTCCAGTTCCGCGTACCGTGCGCCCGGAATCGTGGCTGCCAGTGCCCGCGCGTGAGCAGTCGGTACCATCTGGTCCTGGGTGCAGCCAATGACCAGGGTGGGCTTGTTGATGCGTCTGGCTTGCTCGCTCACGTCCAGCGAGAGGTCCAGCGCCACCTGTCGAGCCATGCCCTCCCACTGGTTGCCACTGACGATGGCGTCGATGTTCTCCTCGATCTGCTGCACGGTGAGCTCCCGCACGAAGTCGGGACTGAAGCCGGTTAGCAGAACCAGCCTGGCCATCGCGCGTCGGTCGGTGCGGATCAGGTCGCGCCACAGTCCGAACTCCAGTTGCATGCGGCTGTCGGCCCCCGACGCAAAACCCGCCAGCAGTACCACCGCGCGCACGTCGTCCGGGTATTCGGCCGCGATGTAGGCGGCTATGCTCGCTCCCAGCGAGAAGCCTGCAAGATCGAAGGGCGCCGCGCCGGCCGCCCGTGCGGCCCCGACGACCTGCGCAGCCAGAACCGGCACGGACAAGGGCTGTCCGTCATCGGCGGTTGCTCCAGAACCGGCATAGTCGGGCCGCACCACAGTCCAGTCCGCTGCGAGCCGTCCGACCAGATGTCCCCAGTTGCTTTCTCCATTTCCGCCAGTGCCATGTACCAGCACCAGTCCAGGCCCGTGCCCGTCGACCCGGTAAGAGACCTTCGCACGATCAATTTCGACCACCGCCATGACCCTGAACCCCGCTTTTGTGAAAGACGATCCAAGGCTAAACTCTGACAGCGCTGTCAAGGTCAAGGACTATTGGGGGGCCGTCATGAGAATCGGAGAACTGGCGCGTTACACCGGTACCAGCGAGCGGATGCTGCGCTACTACGAACAGGAAGGCTTGCTGCAGCCAGCGCGCACGGACGCCGGTTACCGCGACTATGGCGATGCTGAAGTACAGGCCGCCCAGCGCATACGCATGCTAAATGCCGCGGGATTGAAGATCGAGACCATCCGCATCCTGCTGCCGTGCATTCTGGACAACCAGCCACGCTTCGAACCGTGCAGGGAAGTCCGGGCTGCATTGCGGCAGGAAGTCGAGAAACTCGACGAGAAGCTTCGAGACATTGGCGAGAGCAGACAGATCGTCGCGAGCTTCCTGAATAGTGTCGAGGCTGATAGTGCTTGCGGGCACAATCCGGGCTCGCAGCGCTAGCGTGCTTCCTGCCCTGCTACGCGCACCACGACCTTGCCCACATGCGCCCTGTCGCGCAGAGGCGCGTAAGCCTGCGGGACATCGCCGAAGTCGAACTCACGATCCACGACCGGATGGAGTCCGTGTTGCGCCTGGAACTTCGCGACCCGGACCAGATGCTGAGTCGAGTCCGCGGCCGTACTTCGCGTTTCCAGTCGGGCGCGTCACGTAGTTGATCGCCTCGTCTGCGCCCGCGGCACGAGCTTGTTCCAGTGGAGACTTCAGTTACTTTACGGTGTTCGACACCAGGCAATCGGTCAGTGCCGCCGGCAAGACCGCGCCGGAACCGCGCAGACGCCGGAACTCGGTAGGCAGAAGTCAGACACTGGCCCGGACGGGATGGCTCACCCTTACGATCAGGTCCAGCAGTGCATCAATATCCGAGTCCGTCGTGCGCCAGGACGATACGCTGATACGCATCGCGGGACGTCCCTGCCAGACGGTGCCGCCGAACCATGCTTCGCCGCTTTCCTGTACCGCCGCGCAAACTGCCAGTGTCTGCGCGTCGGTCGGGCAACGGAACAGCACCTGGTTGAGCGTGATCCGGTTCAGCACCTCGAAGCCGGCCTGCGCCAAGCCCTCGCCGACGCGACGGGCCTGCGAGCAGTGTCGCTCGACCAGTCCGGCGATGCCCTTGCGGCCGAGGCTGCGCAACGCCGCCCACACCGGAATGCCCCGGGGGCGGCGCGAGAATTCCAGCGTGAGGTTCTTCTGTGCGTCAGCGCTTGCGCCGGAATACACCGCGTCGCTGTTCATGGCTTCCGACAGTGCCTGTGCATCGCGGCAAATCGTCATGGCGCAGTCGTAGGGCGTGTTCAGCCATTTATGCGCGTCGGTCGTCCAGCTGTCGGCGTGCTCGATGCCCCGTGTCAGGTGGGCCAGCGACGACGCACGCGCCCACAGGCCGAATGCGCCATCCACATGCACCCAGGCACCGGCCTTTCTGGCAACCGGAATAATCTGCTCGAACGGGTCGAATGCGCCGGTATTCACCTCGCCAGCCTGCAGGCACAGGATCGTGTGCTCATCGAGCGGCGGCAGCCGGGAGGCATCGACTCGCCCCTGGGCATCGACTGGCGCATGGACAATCTGTTGCTGCCCGAAACCCAGCACGCGCAACGCTTTCCTGACCGTGATGTGAACCAGGTCGGAGACCACCACCTTGATTTCGGGAGCGCCGTGCAGGCCCAGCCTGTCGAAGTCCCAGCCCTGCCGGGCAAGTAACGTGCGCCGTGCGGCGACCAGCGCGGTCAACGTGCAGGCCGTGGCGCTGGTACCGAATCCCACGGCGCTGTCTCGCGGTAAATCCAGTGCATCGAGTACCCAGCGGGCCGTGATGCGTTCCAGGGTGGCCGATACCGGTGAGTTACCGAATGTCGACGCACACTGATCCCACGCCAGCATCAGCCGTTCCGCAGCCGCAGCGGCCGGTAACGAGGCCCCGATCACAAAACCGAAGTAACGCGGGCCATTGGACGCGGTGGTGGCGGGCGATCCCACGTCGTCCAGCAGCGCCAGCGTGTCTTCGGCGGACAGGCCGTGTTCGGGCAGCGGTTCGTCAAAGGCCGCCAGTGCGGCGATGGCGTCGGCTGAAGGAAATACCCGGCGATGTGCGTTCGTTTCGGTATAGCGCCGGCCGCGTGCATCGGCCTGGCCCAGCAAATCCAGTTCGTTCATTTTTGCTCCCTTTTTTTCGTTTCAGGCCTGCGGCGAGACGGCAGGTATCGTGCGCCGCGTCACCCACCAGAACAGCAACGCCAGCAGGCTGACAACGGCGCCCAGCCGGCACACGCCCTGCCAGCCGGCACGGGCATAGGTCGTTGTCGTCCCGATTGCGCCCAGCCCGCTACCGACCGCGTAGAACAGCATGTAAAGGCCGACCAGTCGACTATGCGCCTCGGGACGGGTGCGAAAGATCATGCTCTGGTTGGTGACGTGGAGCGCCTGGGCGCCCAGGTCGAGCAGCACGATGCCGGCCACGAGGGCACCGGTCGAGCCCCCCATGAGTGACAGCGGCCACCAGGACAGCAGCAGTAATGCGAGTGCCGCTCCACTGGTGCGCTGGCCGTATCCCCGGTCGGCCCATTTCCCGGCGCGCGCGGCGGCCAGCGCGCCAACCGCACCCACCAGACCAAACGCACCGATGAGGGTATGTGAGAAACCATAGGGCCGCGCGCTCAATGGCAGCACCAGCGCACTCCAGAAAATGTTGAGTGCCGAGAACATCAGCAGCGCCAGCACGCCGCGCACCTGCAACACCGTGTCCTGCCGCAGCAGCGTCAGCATGGATGCAATCAGTCTCGGGTAGCTCATCGGGTCGGGCGTCGTGGTCAACGCGGGCAATCGTCGCCACAGGGGCAGCGCGATCGCCGACATCAGCACGGCAGCACAGAAGTACACGCCACGCCATCCGGCAAGATCGCTTACGGCCCCGGCGAATACCCGTGCCAGCAGCAGGCCGATGAAGACGCCGCCTTGCGCTGCGCCGACGACGCGGCCTTGCTCATGGGGTGCAGCGGCGCTGGCCGCATAGGCGATGAGCCCTTGGGTCATGGCCGTACCCAGCAGACCGACGGCGAGCATGCCCGCCAGCAGCGCAGAAGCCGACCGCGTCATGCCAACCGTTGCGAGTGCGATCACCAGCGCCAGCAACTGCATTGCCATCAGCCGGCGGCGATTCACCCGGTCGCCCAGCGGCACGAGCAGCAGCAAGGCCAGCGCGCAGCCGATCTGCGTTGCCGTGACCACGCCGCCGATAGCTGCATGGGTGATGCCGAAATCCCTCGCCAGCACATCAAGCAGCGGCTGCGCGTAATAGACGTTCGCCACGCTCAATCCGCTGGCGGTGGCGAAGAGGCATACCAGACTGCGGGGCAGGTCCGCAGGGCGAGCGGAAGTGTTGCTCCCGCTCGATGGCAACGGTGACGCGGAAGAGGTCTGCATGATCCAGTGTCTGTTCAATCTGGTTTCAAAACAAAACTGATTGAATGCTAGAGCGTACAGTTTTAAAATGCAACTACATTGTGGGCCACATATTGGCCGGAAGAGACGCCATGCCACGCCGTAAATCAGTCAGTGGGGGAACCTGCCCCGTCGCCCGTTCAGTGGATGTGATCGGCGATCGCTGGTCGCTGCTGGTCCTGCGCGACGTCTTCGATGGCATCCATCGCTTCGGCGACATCCAGCGCAATCTGGGTGTCGCCCGCAACATTTTGTCCGACCGTCTTGGTCACCTGGTCGAGGAGGGGATTCTGGCGACCCGGCCGGCATCGGATGGCACGGCTTATCAGGAATACGTGCTGACGGCCAAGGGGGAACATCTGTTCCCTGTCGTCGTGGCCTTGCAGCAATGGGGCGAACGGTACCTGTTCGGGCGCGGCGAACACCATTCGATGCTGGTCGATAAACGTACCGGCAAGCCGATTCCGTTCATGGCTCCGACGGCGAAAGACGGCACAGTGCTGGTACCGGCCGCGACCGAGGTGCGGCAAAAGTAACGTGAAGCCATGCGCGATCGGCTTACCCGTTGTTCATTACCGGTATTCCGGGCGGCCGAAGGTACACGATCTTGCCCGGATGTGGTGGAGCGCAGAACACGGGATCGGGGAAAGCAGCGCGCGTGTTCGCACGCGAAGAATTCGGGGCGCTGCTGCGGTTTTACGTATCCGGCGCGACCGGATAGGCAATAGGGTCCGGAGGTCGTTCCCGACATCGATCGTTGAATGAGCGGCTTCCGCTGCGGGCAATGATCGGGCTATTTCCTGGCGCGAATGACGGCTTCCGCAGCTTCGATGAAGCCTGTGCCACCGGGGCCGCGTGTGATCCAGCATGGCGGAACTGGAATCTGATCCAGGTACTGCGTCACGGTGCTGACGCCGACGGTGTGCGTGAAAAACGCGAACATGGGCGCGTCGTTGGTCGAATCGCCACTGTAGAGGATGGCATCGCGTTCGCGATCAATATCGATACCGTATTGTTCCGCAAGGATGCGACGCGTCATCGAGAGCTTGTCGTATCCGCCGAGCCAGCCAAGAATCCACAGGTTGTTGATCGTTACGTCGGCTCCCGCGTCTCTCAGCGCGCGGACAATCCGATCGCCAGCGGCGGGGTCGTCCGGGCGGGCAAAAGCAATGCTGCTCAACCTGAATGGCTGATCGTCGGCAAACCGGGTGCCCGGCAGTGTCGTCATCACGGTGTCTGCAATGGCCCTGAGACGTTCGGAAATCTCGATGCGTGACTCATCGGGATGCCAGTAATGTCGGACAATGCCATGCCCAGTTTCCGAGCGCTCGAAATACAGTCCGCCGTTTTCTCCGATAACGCCGTCAACTGGCCACATTCGTGCCATCTGGTCGCACCAGCCAGCGGGTGCTGCGGTGACCGGAATGACGTGCACGCCGGCGGCCTGAAGGTGTTCAAGCGCGGTATAGGTTCCGGCTGACAGCCTGCCCTGCCAGGTGAGCGTTTCGTCCATGTCGGTCAGGACGAAGCGGACATGGCGGAATTCATTGTCTGGTGCTTCGGATAGTGCGCGCATGGACTCTCCGGATTCTCTGGTGGTTCACTATTCGTCACGTGCCGACAGGCCGTTGGCGTAGCATTCCATTGGCCTGGATTTATATCATGATTCTGTTCTTCTGATTCTTCGGAGGAAACCGTGGAGCGTTAGGGCGAGATTGCCTAACCGGAGACCTGAATTTATGGCGTTCAGGATGCGGGGCTGCTCGATCGCAAGGCACTTCCGGCGCCGGAGGCCCGGGTCGGAAAAACTGGCGCCGCGTCAGGTGACGGTCCAGGTCGCCCGATCAGGCAGGCACGACGCCTATGGATCTGCGTCGCGATGCGCTCTTCGGCACTACCCCAATATCGAGCGAAATTCAGAAGCGTTGGCCGTTGGCTGGTCGGCTTCGTGGCGATCAACCACAAAATTTCTTAAAATCTTTCCAGTTTTGTACCGGACTGGGTCGTTTTCTATGCGTTGGGTCTTTCTCATCCTCTTTCTGTTATGCGCGGCGTACACGCACCGCCGTGGCAACACGCGTCACGGCAGTTTCTTTCGGCAGCTCGGCGATCATTCGACATTCACCGCGCCGCTGAACTATTTCGCCTATATTTTCTCTGCAGTTCCGAATACGCCGTATATTCCGACTTCGTATTTTCCAGAACTCTCATTACTCAAAAGCGAGTGGAAAACCTTTCGCGAAGAAGCGCTTGCACTTCGCGATGCAAGCCGTATTCAGTCTGCCGCGAAATATAATGACATTGGCTTCAATTCGTTTTTCCGTACCGGCTGGAAACGCTTTTACCTGAAATGGTACGGCGATCCACATCCTTCCGCGGCAGCGCTTTGCCCTCGGACAATCGAGATTCTGCAGCGTATTCCGACTGTGAAGGCAGCGATGTTCGCGATGTTGCCTGCCAACGGATCGCTCAATCCGCACCGCGATCCATTCGCCGGATCGCTGCGCTATCATCTCGGGCTCACCACGCCGAACGACGACCGCTGCGCGATCGTCGTCGATGGTATTCCGTACTCGTGGCGCGATGGCGAGGACGTCGTGTTCGACGAGACTTATCTGCACCATGCCGCCAACCACACAGAACAGGATCGCATCGTCCTCTTTTGCGACATTGAGCGACCAATGAAGTACCGTTGGGCCGGGGCTGTTAATCGCATCGTCGGCGATTTCCTGATGCGGATGGCAGCTTCGCCGAACGGAACCGGTGACCGTACAGGAGGATTGAATCACGCGTTCCGCTATATCTATTCGGTACGCCTCGCAGGTAAGCGGCTCAAGGCATGGAACCGCACGACCTACTACGTCATGAAGTGGTGTTTATTCAGCGCCATTCTCCTTGCGATCTTCTGGCACTGAGAGTGCCGGCACCGGACCAGTGCGCGAAAACGCGCCTGCACCCGGCGTCCTTCAACGCTCGCGCGGCGTGTCCGCGCGCGCGATCAGCGCGTTGAGCAATTCGATCGGCAGCGGGAAGACGATGGTCGAGTTCTTGTCGGCGGCGATCGTGGTGAGCGTCTGCAGATAGCGCAGTTGCATGGCTTGCGGCTGCTGCGCGAGACATTGCGCCGCCTGCAGCAATTTTTCGGACGCCTGCAGTTCGCCTTCCGCGTGAATCACCTTCGCGCGGCGCTCGCGCTCCGCTTCGGCCTGGCGGGCGATCGCGCGGATCATGGTTTCGTTGAGGTCGACGTGCTTGATCTCCACGTTCGACACCTTGATGCCCCACGCGTCCGTTTGCGAATCGAGCACCTTCTGGATATCGGCGTTCAACTGCTCGCGCTCGGCGAGCAGTGCGTCGAGTTCGTGCTTGCCGAGCACGGCGCGCAACGTGGTTTGCGCGAGCTGGCTCGTCGCCTCGACGTAGCGCGCGACCTGAATCACGGCCTTTTCCGGGTCCACCACGCGAAAATAGACCACGGCGTTCACCTTCACCGAAACGTTGTCGCGCGTGATGACATCCTGCGACGGCACGTCGAACACCACGGTGCGCAGGTCGATGCGCACGGCCACCTGCACCACGGGGATGATGAGCACGAGGCCCGGCCCCTTGACCTTCCAGAAGCGCCCGAGCATGAACACGACGCCGCGCTCATATTCCTTGAAGATGCGGATCGACGACAAGGCGATCAGTATCGCCAGCGCGATCAGCAGACCGGTGAAACCGAACGTGTAGCCGATCATGAACGTTCTCCTTCGTTGTGCGCCGCGTCGCGCAGCGGCACGACGGTGAGCGTGAGGCCGCTGCGCGAACTCACGCGCACGCGGCTTCCGGCGGCGAGCGGTGTCGCGCATGCCACATGCCAGCGCTCGCCGTGCACGCGCGCCCAGCCAGTGGAAAAGGCCGTGTGGCCGGGTCGCGGATCGGGATGCAGGCCGTCGTCGATCACTTCGCCGATACTGCCTACGATGGCCTCGGCACCCGTCACCACGGGCCGCCGTCGCGCGCGCAGCGCCACGCTCGACACCGTTGCGACGAACGCGGCGCCGCCTAGCCCGAGGCCCGCGACGAGCGGTATCGGGATGCCGTAGCCGGGCACGCTGGTGTCGATCAGCATGAGCGCGCCGATCGCGAACGCGACGAGGCCGCCGAAGCCGAGCACGCCAAAGGTCGGCAGAAATGCCTCCGCGACGAGGCACGCGAGCCCGAGCAGCACGAGCGCGAGGCCCGCGTAGTTCACGGGGAGCAACTGCATGGCGAACAGGCCGACAAGGAGGCAGGTCGCGCCCGCCACGCCGGGCAGCACGAAGCCGGGGTTCGCGAACTCGAAGAAGAGCCCGTAAATGCCGATCGTCAGCAGGATCAGCGCGACATTCGGGTCGGCGATGATCGAGAGGAAGCGGTTGCGCCAGTCGGGCGCGACGACTTCGAGCGGCGCATGCGCGGTTGCGAGGCGCTGCGCGCCCGCGGTGGTCGTGACGGTGCGGCCGTCGAGCTGGCGCGCGAGATCGGCGGGATCCTGCGCGACGAGGTCGATCACATGCTGGTCGCGCGCCTCTTCGTCCGAGAGGCTCACGGCCTCGCGCACCGCGCGCTCGCCCCACGCGGCGTTGCGCCCGCGCAGTTGCGCGAGGCCGCGAATGTAGGCGGCGGCGTCGTGTGTGGCCTTGCGGGTTTCGGTCGATGCGGTGTCGTCGCCGTGCGCGGCCGAGGCGCCCGAGGCCGCTTCCGGGCCGGCTGGCGGACCGCCCACACCGATCTGCACCGGCGACGCGGCGCCGAGGTTGGTGCCGGGCGCCATCGCCGCGAAATGGCTGGCATAGACGATATAGGTGCCCGCGCTCGCGGCGCGCGCGCCGCTGGGTGCGACGAACGCCGCGACCGGCACCGGTGAGGCGAGGATAGCCTTGATGATCTGGCGCATCGAGGTGTCGAGGCCGCCAGGCGTATCGAGTTCGAGAACCGCGAGCGGCGCGCGCTCACGTGCGGCGCGTTCCAGCGACCGGACGATGAAATCGGCGCTCGCGGGGCCGATCGCCCCGTTCACGGTCATGACGACGATGGGCGGGTTCGCCGCGAATGCGCCGATGGCGGCCGCGACGGCCCACGCAACGAGCAGCGCCACGAACAACACGCCCCGAGCAAGCCGCGCCGCCAGCGGGTGCTGCGGATGGGTGTGCGGCGCGTCGTGCACCGCGGCATGCGAGGGGCGATGATCGCGCATCGGGAGTCCAGAACGGCCGGAATGCGACGCACGCCGGCGCGCGCTCCGGTTCGCAGATGGGGCAAGAGCCGATATCTGAAGATTAGGCGCTTTCCGCATAAAGCGCGAACCGGCTGTGGAGCACGCCGAACGTTGCGCCGCATGGTTATTCCGCCGTTTTCTGAATGGAACGCCCGAACCGGGACTGGGTGCGACGGCTTTGTGGCTGATATTGCGTTGACTTACGGGAGCGCCCGGGAGCAGTGAGAAAAGCCAACCGGTCGACGCAAGTTCCGCTGGCCGGCAGTCTGACTGCTGCCCTTGGCATTGGTATCGATACGGAGCCGGGCTGCCACGTGTCCGCCATTACGGGTGGACATGATCTTCAGCCCACGCGGCAGGCTCCCGCCGCTGCGTGTAACCTGCGCATGCCGGACCCTGATCTCCCGTCGTGCTGCTGGTACCATTGTCGGAACGCCGATGCACCGGCCCGCCAGCCGTCCGGTTCCCGCAAACGCTTCATGGTCCCGGTCAAGGCGCGAATTGTGCGCACCGTGCGCACACCAAGCTCGCATGAGGTCTCCATGTCGGGAACCCGTACCTCTACTTCAGCTCGTCCACGCATGATCCTGTTCAGCGCCCGCCAATACGACATCGACACGTTTGCCGAAGCGAATGCGGCTTTTCAATATGATTTGCACTTCCAGGAATCGCATCTCGATGCCGATACCGCCGTTCTCGCCGACGGGTACGACGTGGTATGCCCGTTCGTGAACGATACGCTCGACGCGCCTGCACTCGAACGCCTCCATAAGGGCGGCACGCGCCTCGTCGCGCTGCGCTCGGCGGGCTTCAACCATGTCGATCTGCTGGCGGCGCAGCGCCTTGGCATCGCCGTCGCGCGGGTGCCCGCGTACTCGCCCCATGCCGTGGCCGAACACGCTGTCGGGCTGATCCTCGCGCTGAACCGCAAACTGCCGCGCGCCGTCTCGCGCACGCGCGAAGGCGACTTTTCGCTCGCCGGGCTGCTCGGTTTCGACCTGCACGGCAAGACGGTCGGCGTGATCGGTACGGGCATTATCGGCCGGTGCTTCGCGCGCATCATGGCGGGCTTCGGCATGCAGGTTCTCGCCCACGATCCGGGCACGCCGGCCACCGACCTGCTGGCGCTCGGCGCGCGCTATGTCGCGCTCGATACCCTCCTCGCGCAGTCGGACGTGGTGAGCCTGCATTGCCCGCTGGTGCCGGCGACACGCCACCTGATCGACCGTCACGCGCTCGCGAAAATGAAGCGCGGCGCCATGCTGATCAATACCGGGCGCGGCGGACTTGTGGAAAGCGGCGCGCTCGTCGATGCGCTCAAGAGCGGCCAATTGGGGCACCTGGGTCTCGATGTGTACGAGGAGGAAGGCGGGCTTTTTTTCGAGGACCACTCGGATGCACCATTGCAGGACGACGTGCTCGCACGCCTGCTGATGTTTCCGAACGTGATCGTCACGTCCCACCAGGCATTCTTTACGCGCGAAGCGATGAACGAGATCGCGCAGACGACGCTGCGCAACGTCGCGGCCTGGCGTGAGGGTGCGCCGTGCAATATCGTGGATGCGCCAGGCGACACGCCTTCCGCCGGGCGCGGTTGAATCATCCGAACAGGCGTACCCATACCATGCGTATGCGGCGTGCGCGGTCCTCGAAGAGGTACGACGCGGCGAGTGCAAACAGGCCTGACACGACCCCCGTCGCGATGTGTTCGAGAAAATGAAAGCGGTAGCGGCTCGTGTGCGAGTAGGCATCGCGTGCTGCGGTCAGGCAGCCAACGAGCAGTGCGTTGCCATAGCGATTTGCGTACCACTTCGCCGCCGGCGTGAAGGTAAGCAGCACGGCCAGCGCGCCGGTAAGCAGCCCCGTCTTGAATGCAATCGCCCAATGGGTGAGGCTCATGACGTTGCCCCAGCTCCCCGGCATACACGTCATGCATGCGCTGGTCGGCTGCCAGAAACGCTGGATAAACAGCCTGATGCGGCGTTTCCATTCGCTTCCCATGACGTACCCCACGATATACGGTGCGCGATCCCGCCGAAATCATACATCGCGCGCACGAGGCGCGTGGGGCGCGGCAAGCGCTCCGGTCGCCAGCCGCGGCTGGTCGTTCAGTACGCGGTCGAGGGCCGGGCCTCGGTCCGGTCTGCCTGGGTCAACGCTTCAGGTAGCGCTGCGCCAGCGCTTCGTAAAGCGGCGGCGCGAACAGCTTCGATGTCTGGCTCGAAATCAGCGCGGTCGCCATCAACGAGATTACCAGCGCGTGCCCGTCGATCATTTCGATGACGATGACGAACGCTGTGATCGGGCTTTGCGTGACGGCGGCCAGATAGCCGACCATGCCGAGCGCGATCAGCATCGGCAGCTGCATTTGGCCGAACACCATATGCAGCGCATTGCCGACGCCCGCGCCGATTGCGAGAGACGGCGCAAAGAGACCACCTGGCGTGCCCGGCAGATACGAGCCCACCATCGAGGCCATCTTCAGGACCGGATAGGCCGCGCCAAGCTGCGAATGGCCTTCGAGCATGCCGCGGGCTTCCGCATAGCCGCTGCCGAACAGATGACCGCCGCTCGCCACGCCGATCACGGCGATGAACAGGCCGCACAGCGCGCCGAATACCACGGGATGATCATTTCGGAGAGCGAATAACCGGGCGGGCATCCATCGGCCGGTGTTGAGCAGCAGCCAGCAGAACACGCCGCCCGCCAGCCCTGTAATCGCACCGACCAGAATGACCGCGACGGCGAGCAGATCGGGCAATTTCCCTGCGATGGCGATCGTGCCGAAATACACGTAGTTGCCTTGCAGGGCGAGCGAGACGACGCCCGCAAAGATGATCGCCGTGATGATGACGCCGCTGGTCCGGGCTTCGAAGCTGCGTGTGAGTTCCTCGATGGCGAATACGACGCCCGCGAGCGGCGCATTGAACGCGGCGGACAGACCGGCGGCCGCGCCCGCGAGCGCGAGCTTGTATTCGAGGCCGACGCCATAAATGCTGCGCAGCCGTGCCGGGTAGAAACGCCGCAGGCTGAACATCAGCGCCGCGCCCACATGAATCGTCGGGCCTTCGCGGCCGATCGTGAATCCGCCGAGGATCGCGAGAAACGAGAGGGCGATCTTGCCGATCAGGATGCGCAGCGTAAGCAGACGCGGGCCGAGTCCGCGCACGTCGTGCAGCGTCGCGATGACCTGCGGGATGCCGCTGCCCTCCGAGCCCGGAAACCAGCGGCGCGTGGCCCAGACGCTGAACGCCGCGATTGCCGGCGTGATGACGAGCGGCAACCACCAGTTGTGGGCGATCATCCGCAGAAAGACGTCGTAGCCGAAGTCGATGAGCCGCGCATACAAGACCGCCACGAGTCCCGTCGCGACGGCGCCAAGCCAGAACACGCCGAAATATAGCCAGCGCCGCTGGCTGCGCAGGATGGTGCGACGGTCAACAAAGGTGGGAAATCGCATGGGATCGCCGGAAAAACGCCATTTAAGGCATATTGTGACATAAATTGGCTGGGCGACCGGCGCGGCGTTTCAGGCCAGTGCGGCCGGGGCTAGCCGCCTGCTTCGTCGAACACCCAGCCAAACGCGCCGTAGATCGCCTTGTGTTCGGCCGCGAGTTCGAGCAGGAACTTCTCGCCTTTCGCCGTGAGGTGGACCTGCACCTGGCGGCGGTCGGCGGGATCGGGTTTGCGCTTCACGAGGCCCGCCGATTCGCAGCGCGAGACGAGCGCTGCCGTGCCGTTCGGCGCCGCCTGCAACCGCTCCGCGAGTTCGCCTACGGTTGCCCATTGCCGGTCGGGGAAGCCGCACACGTGCAGCAGCAACTGATACTGGAGCGTCGTGATGCCGGCGGCATTGGCAATTTCTTCTGAAGCCCGCAGAAACTTCCGCAGGTCGTACCGGAACGCCGACATGGCTTCGAGATCGCGCTTGCCCGGAAGCGTACGCCTGGATGATTTGCCTGAATTCATGTGCTGTCCCTGATGCGTTGCCGGTTGTGCCACTGCCCGGTTGCCAGGCAAGCAGGTTGCGGCCGGTAACGGGACTACGACGGCCGCCCGGCCGTCGGGGAGGTTACCACGCACGCGCTTTCCGCTGTCGGGCACGCCCTGTGGATGGCGTTCGCCATGCTCTGGCAATTGTTCTGGGGCCTGAGTCCTGGTTTCCTGTTCTCGGCGGCCGTCGAAGTGATGGTCTCGCGCGCGGAGTTGTCGAAGCTGCTGCCGGATGCCTCGCCGCGCTCGATCGCATGGGCGAGTCTGCTTGGCGCAGCATCGTCGTCGTGCTCGTATGCCGCCGTTGCCATGGCGCGTTCGATGAATGGCGGGCATGAAGCGACATGGCCACAGGATCGGGTATGCTGGGCGCGAATTCGCGTGAGCATCGTCGATGATGTGAATTCGCAGCAGGAAAGAACGACGCCTGCCCTTTCACCGATCAAGCGGCGCACGTTTCGATGCGGCCGCAATCGAGTCGTGAACCGACGTTAGGCGGCTCCAGACAAACCCGATTCGTATTCGTGGACGGGCATCCCGCCAATCGGTGTCACACAGACTACTGAAAGGAAGATGTCGGGAATAAGAAAGGCCGCTATCCACGAGGGCAGCGGCCTTTTCCTTCTAGCGCCGGGCAGCGGGAAATAATGGTCGGTCACGACTGAGCGAAGCCCGGCGATGTTCCGCGAACCATGGCGCTGGTCGCGACTCCACCTGTGCTCCAGGCGCTCGAAGCGGTTGTTCGCTCTACGTTATCTGCGCCTGGTTGCCATGCTCAACGGTTGCTAGTGGGCTGGCGATACGGTGGTGGGCGTCGCCAGCGTATTGTTGCTCCCGAAAGCGCTGGTGTCGGACGTCGAACTGGTGTCGGTGCTCTTCTGCGAGAGCGAGTTCTGCGAAGCGGCGCCCGTGCCGCTGTCCGAGTTCGTGGCGCCAGGCGTGCCGTAGCCGCTCGTTGCGCTCGTTGTATTGGCGGCCGGCGACACGGTGGTCGGGGTCGCCAGCGTGTTGTTGCTCTGTGCATAAGCGCCGCCCACCAGCGCAAGCGCTGCACCCGCCGCAATTAATGTGCTGATTGCCTTCTGCATGACTCAATCCTCCATGTTTGGGCTGGAATATCGACGCAGCCGATCGCCTTCTGCTTGACCATGATTTGAGCAATCGCCGTCGTCGGTGTATTTATCCGCACTGGGACGATGCGCGTCGCAGTGCGCAGCTTTTGTCTGCGCCCGGCAGGTTTGCTGCTCCGTTCAGCCGCGTCCGCCGCGTGCTATTTCATCGCCGGCCAGCGTGTGCAACGACATTGCACGAGATCGTGATAACTGGCGGCTGAGGCGATGTGACTGCTCGATACCACGGACAATAGAAAATATCTAATGGCCCGATTTCCTGAAACGTTTCTTTAGTATAGGTCAGGCAGCGATTGCGCGCTGTCGCTGCCCTCGGGCCGGTCGATTGCGTTTGGCAATGTGCGACCCTGTACGCGTCGGCGATGTGAGCCGCTGGATCGCGCACATGGCCCGAGCAGCGCGCCGCGCGGCGTCATTCCTTGCTGGATTGCGCTGCGGCCTGCTCGATCAGTTTCGCGATCTCGGCCGGGTGTGACATGTAGGCCACGTGACTCGAGTCGATCTCGACCGTCTTGCTGCCTGCGCGCTGTGTCATGAAACGCTCCAGGTCGGGATTGATCGCGCGGTCCGCCGTCGCCACGACCGCCCAGCTCGGTTTCGTTCTCCACGCGGCGTGCGTGATTGGCACACCGAACGATTGTGCGGCGGGTGTTACCTGCGAGATGGCCATGAAGCGGGCCTCGGAAGCGGGCAGGTCGGCCGCGAAATCCTCGTGGAAACTGGCCGGATCGATGTACAGGTGGCCGTCGGCGGTCGCCTTGATGGCCTTGGTCGCGGGCGGCATCTTCCTGGTCAGTTCGAGCGGGGTTTCGCCCGTATCGGGCTGGAACGCGGCGACGTAGACGAGACCCGCGACCTTGTCGTCGTTGCCGGCCTCGGTCACCACCGCGCCGCCGTAGCTGTGGCCGACGAGGATGCTCGGGCCGTCCTGGGCATCGATCACGCGGGTGGTCGCCTTGACGTCGTCGTCGAACGAAGTTTCGGGCTCCTGAACCACGGAGACCTTGTAGCCGTCGCGCGCGAGGATCTTCGACACGGCTTGCCACCCCGAACCGTCGGCGAAATAGCCGTGGACGAGGACGACATTCCTGACCGGCGCGGCCGTGGCGGCCTGCGAGCCGAGAGCGGCGGCCGAAAGGGCGACGGCGGCGGCGATGCGGGTTACGTATGAGGAAATTTTCATTTTCATGCTCCGGTATGGGTAACGGGGAACTCGACAGGCCATTGCCTGTTCGATTAAGCCATCCTACTAGTAGGATGGCTGGTAGGCAAGAAAATCTTTGCGAGTGGCAATCGGTCCCCACCCGGCGTAAGCTATCGACAATTCAACCGACTAGATGGTAGGTAAAATGACGGCAAGTGGGGACCTTACGGCAGACAGGATCATTGCAGCGGGACGGCAACTCATCATGCGTCGTGGCTACAACGGGTTCAGCTATGCCGACATCGCGGAAGCGATCGACATTCGCAAGGCGAGCATTCACCACCACTTTCCCGCCAAGACAGATCTCGTGATCGCCGTGTTGAACGAGTGGCAGGAAGCATTCGACGCCGATGCGGCGTCGCTCCTGGCGGGTGGCGCCGACGCCGTTGTCCAGTTGCATGCCTACATCGGCCACTGGGAACGCTGCATTGCGGACGACACGGCTCCGTTTTGCGTCGCGGGCATGCTGGGCGCCGAGCTCCCATCGCTGCCCGAAGAAGTGGCGCAAGGGGTGACAGCGTTCTTCGGCAACCTGGCTTCGTGGCTCGAACGGGTGCTCGAATCGGGTGTGAAGGACAATCTCATCAAACTGGATTCGTCGGTTCAAACCGAGGCGGTAACGCTCGTGTCGGTGGTCTACGGCGCCATGCTTGCCGCGCGCGCTTATGGCGGCGTCGCCCTGTTCAAGGATGTCGCCGAGGGCGCGGTGCAAAGGCTGGTGAAGCCGCGCAGACGCGCACGATCTACGTGACGGACGAAGAGCGAGCGCTTTCTGGACGTAGCTGGGGCTCGGGGATGCGGCACTCGGGCGAGCGACACCGTCGATTCGCGCTCTCGCAGCGGACAGGGCCGATATTTTCAGGCATCGTTGCCACGCGCGGTATTTGCGCTCATGCGACACGTCATAACCCCGGCGCTCAGGAGCGAATGTGCTGCCCCGTCGCCGTTGACGCTGTTGTAGCCACTCGCTCCCGTTTTCGGCCCCGTCTGCATTCAATGCCGACGCGCATTCATCGGCTACTGCGTGGCCGCGCTCGGCTCTTGCGCAAACCGTCAGTCATCTTTTGCTGCCTGGTCGCCGGCGTGGCGCGCCGGCTTTTTTGATTCGCTTTGTGTAGGTACTTCGGGCGTACACATTGCGATACAAAGCGATCTCCGTGCGCGAGTATAAATTCCTCCAGGCGTTTTGCCCCCCACCGCGAGTCTGATCGACCGGCCTTCCGGTGGGCGAATTCATGAGGTCAAGCCGTTTGGGCGCGGCCCTCATCCACACCAAAAGGAGAACTGGTCATGCCTGATCCCGTCAACGTCCGGCGTCGCCGCCTTCTCGGTACGTCGCTAGCTGGTCTCACGCTTGCGGATTTCGCATTCGGCGGTCTCGCGCACGCGCAGTCGGCTGGCGGCGAGCAAGGAAACTCGCGCACGGGCAGCGGCGTATCGTTCGGCCCGATCAGGCAGATCGATGCGGGGCTGCTCAACGTGGGCTATGCCGAAGCGGGACCGAAGAACGGTCCGGCGGTGTTCCTGCTGCACGGCTGGCCGTATGACATCTATAGCTACGTCGAGGTCGCGCCGATGCTGGCCGCAGCGGGCTATCGCGTGATCGTGCCGTATCTGCGCGGCTACGGTTCGACGCGCTTTCTCTCGGACGACACGCCGCGCAACGGCCAGCAAGCCGTTACCGCCGTCGATATCGTCGCGCTCATGGATGCGTTGAAGATCGATCAGGCCGTATTCGGCGGCTATGACTGGGGCGCGCGCACGGCCAATATCATCGCCGCGCTATGGCCCGAGCGCGTGAAGGCGCTGGTTTCCGTGAGCGGCTATCTGATCGGCAGCCAGGAAGCGAACCGCAAGCCGCTGCCGCCGAAAGCCGAATTCCAGTGGTGGTATCAGTTCTACTTTTCGACCGACCGCGGCGCGCAGGGCTATGCCGCGAACCGCGACGCGTTCAACAAGCTCATCTGGCAACTCGCTTCGCCGAAGTGGAATTTCGACGACGCCACCTACGCGCGCAGCGCCGCGTCGTTCCAGAACGCGGATCACGTGGCCGTCGTGATCTCCAACTACCGCTGGCGCCTCGGACTTGCGCAGGGCGAATCGAAGTACGACGGCATGGAGCAGCGTCTTGCCGCCGCGCCGCCCATCACGGTGCCGACCATCACGCTGGAAGGCGACGCCAACGGCGCGCCGCATCCCGAGCCTGCCGCATACGCGAAGAAGTTCACCGGCAAGTATCAGCACCGGAACATCGGCGGCGGCATCGGCCACAATCTCCCGCAGGAGGCGCCCCGGGAGTTTGCGCAGGCCATCCTGCAGGTCACGCATCTGTGAGCGGCGCGCGGCGTAACCGGTTGATTCTGGCGGTACCCGAAAATAGCCGCCGCCCCTGATATGAGGGGCGGCGGCACGAGACAATTAGCCTTGCTTGTCGTGTATGCCGAGCAGATCCCGAATCTTCTGCTCCGTCTGGGCGTAATTCCCTTCGCCGAAGTGGGTATAGACGAGCTTGCCATTCTGGTCGATGAGATAGATGGCCGGCCAATACTGGTTGCCATAGGCATTCCAAGTCGCATAGCCGTTATCCTGTGCGACCGGATACGTAATGCCATATTGCCGGATCGCCTTCTTCAGGTTTGCGGTATCGCGCTCGATCGAATACTCCGGCGTATGCACGCCGACCACCACCAGTCCCTTGTCGCGATAGCGCGCATCGAGCGCCTTGAGGTGCGGGATAGTGTGCGCGCAGTTGATGCAGTCGAAGGCCCAGAAGTCCACGAGCACGACCTTGCCGTGCAACTGCTTCAGGTCGAGCGGCGGACTGTTGAGCCACGCGTCGATGCCCGTGAAATTGGGCGCTTGAGCGCCGGTTTGCAGCGCGCCGGAGCCGCGCGCCGATTCGTCGGTGGAGGCAAAAGCGGCGAACGCGGCGGTAGCGGCGAGGCCGAAGGCAACGGCGGCGATCTTGAGGCGAGCGAGCATGATGGGTCTCCTTGAGTGAACAGACGAGCGTATTGGACCGCTCCCACGTATCTGGAGAATGTCCCGCCGCGGCCCCGTTGAAACAGCATGTGTCGCCGTGGGAGCACGATACGTGGAGATACAGATCGCCTGACACGGCGGCGTATTGATATCCGCCCATGTTCGCGCGCCGGTGCGGACGTGCCGATGCCGCGATGCGCGGCGTGCACGTTCCGGACATGCCCGCGATACACGGGCACCGAAATACGCCATGTGGCGCATTTCGTCTGTAGACCGAACTTATGTTACCCGTGTCATCGCATTCGTGGACGGTGCGCTCACGAATGCGCCTCTGCATCCTGCCGGTTGTGCCGTTCGTTTTCGCGCGCCCCGGCTGGCCTTTTCGCGACCGGCCGCCTGCCGATGCGGCTCGGTCTCGCGGTCACGCTCTTGCCGCTCACGGGGCTTGGCGCTGCCGGCCTGAACGGCGCAGCGCAGATGGGCCGGTACGGGCGATGGATCGCGTTCGCCGACCGTTTCTTTCCTGGCAAGCTTCGACGCCTTGTCGATCGAATAAAAACAGAACCCGGCCCTGGATATGCCACGGCCCCGCCAGTCACGGGTAAACCCTATTCGTTGCGCAAGCAATAAATTGATCTGCGCCGTCCCTGGCTCCCCTTATGTTTCTTCGTCACGAGTCACCAACGCCAGCGTACTCGAGCCTGCGGGCGCTGGCGCCCGGCGAGGTTCGTCCGGTCTCCGTCGAGTCGTTTTATTAGACGAGTTCCCCTAGTGAAAACGATGATGTGTTTGACGCGGGTTATTCTTGCGCACCCAAAGTTTATGCTAGAGAATCAATAAAAAATCCCACAGAAGCATTGTGGCATACAAACGGCGGGCGACCAACCACCTGAAGCTCACCTCGGAGACACCACAATGAAGGAACTGACAGCCCAGAACATGGGAGCCAGGTCTGAAGCGGGCTGGTATCGCAGCTGGTTTCTGCTTCTGCTCGTTCTGATCTACGCATCGAGCTTCGTCGACCGGATCATCATCGCAGTCGTCGGCCAGTCGATGAAAATGGAGATGAACCTGAGCGACCTGCAGCTCGGCCTGCTCAACGGGCTCGCGTTCTCGATCTTCTATTCGCTGCTCGGCCTGCCGATCGCGCGTCTGGCCGAACGCTTCAATCGCGTCGTGCTGATCGCGCTGTCGATCGGTGCGTGGTCGATCATGACGGCACTGTGCGGTACCGCAGGCGCCTACTGGCAACTGCTGCTGTACCGGCTTGGCGTGGGCATCGGCGAGGCGGGCAGCACGCCCACCGCGCATTCGTTGATCTCCGATCAGTTCGGCCCGCGCCGCCGCGCCAGCGCGCTTTCCATCTACGCGTTCGGGCCGCCCATCGGCGTGCTTGCCGGCGCGCTCGGCGGGGGCTTGATGGTCCAGCACATGGGGTGGCGTCCCGTGTTCTTCGTGGTCGGCCTGCCGGGACTTGCTTTCGGCCTGCTCGCCTGGCTTACGCTGCGCGAACCGAAGCGCGGCGGGGCGGAAGAGGGCGCGATGCATGCCGCGGCCCCCGTGCCGCCGCTGCGCGAGGTGCTCACGGTCCTCTTCACGAGCCGCGCCTTCGTGCAGATGCTGCTGGGCACCGTGGTCGCCGGATTCGCGCAATACGGCATCAACCTGTTCATCCCGATCTATCTGAACCGCGTCTATGGACTGAGCTTCGCGCAGGCCGGCCTGATCTTCGGCTTCATGATCGGCGTGGGCGGCATTTTCGGGAACATGCTCGGCGGCCTGCTCGCCGATTCGCTGGGCGCGAAGAACCGCCGCTGGTATGCCTGGGTGCCCGCGCTAGGCACGGCGATCGGCTTCCCGCTCGTCGCGATCGCGTTCACGCTGGGGCACTGGCCCGTTGCCGTTGCGCTGATTTTCGTTGCCACGGTCACGCTGAGCATGTGGAACGGGCCGACCTTCGCCGTCGTGCATGGCATTGTCGAGCCGCGCATGCGCGCCACGGCATCGGCTTGTGTGTTCCTTCTCATGAATCTGGTGGGTCAGGGGCTCGGGCCCACAGCCGTAGGATTCCTTAGCGATCGATTTGCGGCGCGCCTCTTCACCGCGGGCCAGTTCAAGCAGGTTTGCGAAGCCGGGGGCGCGCACGGCCTCCATGGCGCGGCAGCCGCGGTTCAAGGGCCATTCGCTTCGGCGTGTCACGACGCCTCGGCCTACGGCATCCGCTACGCGATGCTGACTGTGAGCGTGGTGCTCGTGTGGTCGGCGGTCCACTACTTCCTCGCCTCGCGCCATCTTTCGCGCAGCAAGTAATTCGTAGCCGGTAACAGCCGGCGGAAATACAGCGGTAAATAAGCGGGCGCCATAGCCCGCAATACAAGGAGATCGTCAAGTGAAGAAGAAGGTATGGGCGGGCGCGATAGCGGCCGCGGTGGCGACAGCGGCGCACGCGCAAAGCAGCGTGACGCTGTACGGGATCATCGACGATGGTCTTACCTATGTGAGCAACGCGGGCGGTCATTCGCTCTTCAAGCTCGACGACGGCATTAACCAGGCGTCGCGCTGGGGCCTGAAAGGCGCAGAAGATCTGGGCGGCGGCCTCAAGGCGATCTTCACGCTGGAAAACGGTTTCTCGCTGAATACCGGCACCGCGAGCCACGGCGGCGCGCTGTTCGGACGCCGCGCATTCGTGGGGCTGTCGAGCGATACGTTCGGCACGCTGATCGCCGGCTACGACTACGATTTCATTTACGACTACGTCTCCTATTACACGAATGTCGCGCAGTTCGCGCCTTCATATGCGTTTCACGGCGCTTACGACATCGACCGCCTGGCCGGCGAGCCGGTCAGCAACATGGTGCGCTACGAAACGCCGAACTGGCATGGTTTCGGCGCGGGCGTGATGTACGGTTTCAGCAACATTGCGGGCGCTTTCGGCGGCACGCCGACCGGCAACCCGCGTGTGATAAGCGGAGGCATCAAGTACAGCCCGACCGGCACGTTCAACGCGCCGTATTCCATGGCCGCCGTGATCACGAAAACCGATGGCGGCAATGCGGCGCGCGGCGTCGGCACGATGGCGCAGGTCGCGCTCGATGCCGAGTCGATCTACACGGTCGCGGTTGGCGGCATGGTGAACGTGAACGATGCGTGGTCGATCAACGGTGTGTACACCTACACGAATGCGTCGAAGAGCCCGCTCGGCGTAGTGACGGTGAGCGCCTATGAAGCCGGCACGAGCTACAGGTTCTCGCCGATGCTCACGGTCGGCGGCGGTTTTACGTACGTGGACCAGCACAAGCTCGGCAAGTACAACCTCTACAGCGCCGGCGTGGACTATCGCCTCTCCAAGCGCACCGACGTGTATTTGTTCGGCGTCTTCCAGCACGCGTTCGCAGGCCAGAAGTTCGCGGACAGTTTCCTCGTCTCGACGCCTTATTCGGTGCCGGGCGCGGGCGGTTCGCTGTACGGTAACCTCGCTTCGACTACGGCTAACCAGCTGGCCGTGCAGATCGGCATTCGCCACCTGTTCTAAACGTTTTCCGGTGCGCCGGTGGTTGGGATGAGAACCCCGATGCCGGCGCATTTTTTAGGATTCCTCTGCGGGTGGAGGACTACGCGAATCGATTGCCATGCAGGTTTCCCGGCCTCGGGTGCCCGGGTGCGAATCTGCATCCTCACGGGTCTGCACGCATATTGAAGGCGACTCCGACTCGAACGGCCAGGCAAAATGTTTCGCACCATGACGGTACGACGTGGCAGCGCCTCCCGGCGCCGGGGCCCGATCGGCGTGTCGTGGCGCGCGGCGGCCCCCCGGAACGTGCTCGCGCGCCCGGGAACCCGTTGCAAGGCGCGGCGGGCCGTGCAGGCCATTTCCGGACCACCCCAGGCCCGATCCGTCTCATTGGGGTAACACACCGTTGGGCGTTTGGTATACCTGCACGGTATGATATGGATTTTAAGCGCCGCTGCCCGCCCCAAACATGGCGCTGCCGGCGCGGCCTTTCGAACCCCACTGTCTGTCATTCAATGAGTCAGCCACCCAAACTGAGCCGTTCGGCCGAAATCAAGGCGCTCCTGGAATCGGAAATCGAGCGAGGCGAACTGGTGCCCGGCGCGGCCCTCGACGAGCGCGCGCTCGCCGCGCGTTTCAACGTGTCGCGCACGCCCATTCGTGAGGCACTGCAGCAACTCGCCGCGCAGCAGTACGTGCAAATCGTGCCGCGCCAGGGCGTGTTCGTAACCAAGATGACGGTCCCGCAACTGCGCGACATGCTCGAACTCCTGCATGAGCTGGAAGCCGTCTCGGCGCGCCTCGCTGCACGGCGCATGAACGACGCGCAGCGCGTGGAGCTGCAGCGCACGATCGACGAAGGCGTCGAGGCGCTGAACCAGAGCGACGCCCGCCGTTTCGCGCGCAGCAACGCGGAATTCCACGAGGTGATCTGCCAGGCGTGCCATAACGACTACCTGGCCGAGCAGATTCGCGCAATTCGGCGCCTCATCTCACGCTACCGTCCGAAGCTGTTCCTCGCGCCGAGCCGCCGCGAGAAGGTGATCGCCGATCACCAGCGCCTTGCGCAAGCCTTGCTCTCCGGCGACGAGGCAACGGCCGAAGAGGTCATGGCGCAACACTCGCCGGGCGGCGACGCGGGTTTTTCCGAGTTTCTCGCCACCTTGCCCGCCGAGTTTTTCAACGACGCGCCGATGGCGTATCCGCGCGAAGCGGCTTCGGCCGAGGCCGGCCCGCTCAACGGCGAGCACGACGACTGATGGCGCGAGGCGGTCAGACCGCCTCGCAAGTCGCCGTGCGCGAAAGCACGGCGGGACAGACGATCGAAGCAGGCGATCAGAGATCGGCGAAGCGGCCGTTTTGCGCCGCGAGCTTTTCGAGCAGCGGCGCCGGCTTCCACCAGTAGCCGTACTCGTCGTATAGGCGCTTGACGTCGCGATAAACGCTCGCGAGACCGATCTGGTCCGCGTAGTACATCGGGCCGCCGCGATGCGCCGGGAAGCCATAGCCCGTCACATATACGACGTCGATGTCGCTCGCACGCAAGGCAACGCCTTGTTCCAGCAGCTTCGCGCCTTCGTTGATCATGCCGTATACGCAGCGCTTGACGATTTCCCCGGCGGAAATCGGACGGCGCACGATGCCAAGCCGCGCCGATTCCTCGACGATGAAGCGCTCGAGTTCTTCATCGCGCTGTGGCTCGCGGCTGCCAGGTTCATACCGATACCAGCCCTTGCCGCTCTTCTGGCCAAGGCGCCCCATCTCGACGAGCTTCAGGATGAGATCGTTCCACCGGCGGTCGGTCGGGCGCGTCGCCATTTGCGCCTTGCGCGTCTGGTAGCCCACGTCATTGCCGGCCATGTCGTGCACGGCGAAGATGCCCATCGCGTAGCCGAAATCCTTGAGCGCCGCATCCACTTCGTGCGGCAGCGCGCCGTCTTCGACGAGGAAATGCGCCTCACGGTTGTAGTTGCGAAAGAGCGCATTGCCGATAAAGCCCGGATAGATGCGCGCCAGCACCGAAACCTTGCCCATGCGGCGGCCAAGGTCCATGAGCGTCGCGATCACGTCGTCGGCGGTCTGGGCCGCGCGCACGACTTCGAGCAGGCGCATGACGTGGGCGGGGCTGAAGAAATGTGCGCCAACCACGTCGGCGGGGCGCTTCGTCACCGCGGCGATTTCGTCGATGTCGAGGCCCGAAGTGTTGGTGGCGAGTACCGCGCCCGGCTTCGCGTGCACGTCGAGTTCGCGGAAGATGCCTTGCTTGAGCGCGAGGTCTTCGAAGACGGCCTCGATGACGATATCGGCATGCTTGACATCGGCGACGGCGAGCGAGCCCGCGATGCGCGCGAGGCGCTCGTCGCGCACGGCGGCCTCCAGCTTGCCGCGCTTCACGCTGCTCTCGTAGTTGTCGCCGATGCGGGCGAGGCCGCGCGCGAGACCTTCCTGCGTCGCGTCGATGAGCGTGACGGGGATACCCGCCGCAGCGAGCGCCATGGCGATGCCGCCGCCCATCGTGCCCGCGCCGATCACGGCGGCGCGCGCGATCGGGCGCGCCGCCGCGTTGCCGACGGGAATCTGCGCGGCGGCCTTTTCGGCTGCCTTCACATGCGCGAGCGCTGCTTCACGCGCCGCCGTTTCCTGCGGATTCAGTTCGTTTGCTGCATTCATGGTTCGTTGTGCCTCGTCCCTGGTCAAGCCGTGGTTTTCCGCGCGTCGGGGCGCTCGAGCGGCTTGGCCTTGCCGTCCACGAATTCCTGCAGGCGCCTGGCCGTTTCGGGCGAGCGCGCCATGTTCGAGCTCATGTATTCGAGGAAGAGCCCGTCTTCGTGCGAGAGATCGTTCACGCGCGGCAGCAGGTTGGTGATGCGCCAGTTGGTGTCGGGCGCGTTTTGCGCGATCTTCGCGGCCAGTTCCTTCGCCTTGGCGAGCGCTTCGCCCGGCGGCGTGAGATACGTGATGACGTGCTCGCGCATGCCTTCTTCGGCGGAGAGCAGGCGCCCCGTCAGCATCAAATCGGCCATCACGGTATAGCCGATCACACGTTGAATGCGCACCGTGCCCCCGCCGCCCACGAAGATGCCACGCTGCCCTTCGGGCAAGCCGAAGAATGCCGTCGTGTCGCCCACGCGCACATGCGCGGCCGTCGCGAGTTCGAGGCCGCCGCCCACCACGGCGCCGTGCAGCGCCGCGACGAACGGAATCGGCCCGCGTGCGATGACGTCGAACACTTCGTGCCACGAGTGGCGGCGGCGCTTGCGCGGCGGCGCGGTCTGGCCGGTGGCGCGCGAAAGCGCTTCGCGCAGGTCGAGACCCGCGCTGAAGTTGCCGCCGTGCCCGAACAGCACGCCTACGTCGGCTTCTTCGCCGGCGCGCAGGACGGCGTCGCGCAACTGCGCGATCACGTCCTCGTTGATGGCGTTGCGTTTGTCGGGACGGTTCAATCCGATCAGGGCGACCGCCCCGTCGAGTTCGTAGGTAACCAGGGTTTCGCTCATTCCGAATTCCGTTGTCTGTATTAAAGGTCGAGCACGAGGCGGCCGCGCCTGCAGCGTGATACGCAGACCTGCATGACCTTGCCGCCCGCCTTGTCCGCGTCCGAAAGATAGGTGTCGCGATGCTCGATATCGCCGTCGCACACGCCGGTCGTGCACAAACCGCAGTAGCCCGAGCGGCAGTCGTACATCACGTCGACGCCGTTTTCGACGAGCGTGTCGAGCAGCGACTTGTCCGCGGGCACGGTGAGGCGCTTGCCCGACGACTTCAGCTCGACTTCGAACGCGGTGTCGCCTTCCTGCGGCGCGGCTTCCGTAAACAGTTCGTAGTGCAGATCGCATTCGTGCCAGCCGCGCTCGCGCGCGGCGGCGAGCACGGCTTCGATCATGCCCGCCGGTCCGCACACGTAGATCGGCTGGTTCACCTGTGCGCCGTCGAGCAATGCGTCGATCGAGAGGCGCGTGGCCGCGTCGTCGTCGGCATGCAGGACGAGATTCGCTCCGGCGAGTGCACGCAACTCGTCGACGAACGGCAGCGCCTCGCGCGTGCGGCCGCTGAAATGCAGCTCGAAGTCGCGTTGCTGCGCGGCGAGCGCGGTCGCCATCGAGACGATCGGCGTAATGCCGATGCCGCCCGCGATGAGCAGCACGCGCGGCGGCGCGGCGAGCGCGAAGTGGTTGACCGGCGCGCGCACGTTGAGCGTGGCGCCCACCTCGAGCGCATGCATGTGGCGCGAACCGCCCCGGCCCTCGTCTTCGCGGCGAACGCCGAGGCGGTATGCGCGCACGCCGCTGCGCGGATCGACGGCGGGGTCGAGATGGATCAGCGAATACGAGCGCCACTGCGCTGCGCCGCCCGCCGTCGCGGGCGGGATCTCGACCTGGAGGTGCGCGCCCGGCTCGAAGCCGGGTAGCAGCGCGCCATCGGCCGCTTCGAGCGTGATCGACTTGATGAGCGAAGTCGGAGCGTCGACCGCGGCGACGCGCAGCGTGAGAAGCGAGTGGGCGAACATCGGGGCGAGCATCGAAGTCATTCCGGAAATACGGGGTTACGCGCGATTTACGCGCTTTCGGTCAGCACGCGCCAGTCGGTGCCCGCTGGCAACACGCCGCCAATCGAGATCGCGCGTGAGTAGTCGAGGTCGGGGTTGTCCGCGAGCGTGGGCGTCTTGCCGGCCATGAACTCCCGCGCCGATTTGAGCAGTTGCGCGCGCACGCGCAGCACGGCGCCGTCGGCGGAGCAGAGCTGCTCGGTGGTGCGGTCCGCAATCGGGCCCTGGCCAAGGAACATTGCGAAGTCCTCGGTGCCCAGGTGCTGATGGAAGCCCGTGGCGTGGCCGCGTCTCATGAGGTCGCGGTTCTGGCCGAAGCTCTGCTCGCGCGTGCCCGGCGGCAGTGGCGGGAAGTTCCATACGTCCGGCGTAGCCGACATCACGGTCATGCCGAGCTTGCGCGTGGGATTGAAATGCACGAACCAGGCGCGGTGCGTGACGTCGTCCACGGGCGTCGAAAAGAACACCGTGCTCGGACTGTTCGCGTCAGGCGCACAGATGATGCCGTACCACGGCATCACGAAATTGTTCACGCGCGCGTAGATCTTGTCGTCGGGGAGGTCGCGCAGCGCGGCATAGCGATAGCCATAAGGGCGCTCTTCGAATTCGAGGCGAGGCGCGAGCGCCTTCGTCATATGCATGCGTTCGTTGCCGCCGCCCGCCGTGATCTGCGTGGTCGATTCGTGCAGCACGCCCACGTGCGACGAATCCATCGAGGCTTCCACACCCTGCACCCAGTTGGTGGGGACTTCGACGCTCGTGACCGAGCGCTGATCGGCGGGCAGTTGCGTGAACGGCAGGTCGGGAAAACGCGGCGGGGTATCGCCCTTGCCGAGCCACACCCAAATGATGCCGCCGCGATCTTCCACGCGATACTGGCTCGTCTTCACGCGCTTGCAGAACTGCGCCTGATCGCCCACCTGGTTCGGCGCCTCGACCACCTGGCCTTCCACATTCACCTTCCAGCCGTGGAAAATGCAGCGCAGGCCGTTGTGTTCGTTGCGCGCCATCATCATCGAGGTCTTGCGGTGCGGGCAAAGCTCGTCGATCACGCCGGCTTTGCCGTCGGTCGTGCGAAATGCCACGTAGTTCCTGCCGAGCAGGCGCACCAGCACGGGTGCGCCGTCCGCCTCGAGCTTCGCCGAGGGCACCGCCGGGATCCAGTAATGCTGGCGGATCATTTCGCCCATGGGCGCGCCGTTTTCGACGCGCGTGAGCAATTCGTTCTCTTCGACGGTCATGGCCATGTTCAGGCCTCCTTATATTGGCGGAACGCGCGCGTATAGACGCGCTGGCAGTTGCATTCGAACACGTTGCGGCGCTGCGCTTCGGTGAGCCATTCGATGCTTTCGATCACCGGTTTCATATCGTCGTAGTCGCGGCCGGAGACCGGGTCGCGCGCGCTGCCCGTGCCCGGCTTTTCGGTGCCGAACAGAACGTTGTCGGCGCCGGCGACCTTGAGCAGCAGCTCGATCGATTCCTTCGAATAGTTGCAGGTGTCGAAATAAAGCTTGCGAAGCTGCTCGTCGAAGGTTTGCGGGTGATTGCGGCGCACGGCCCACGAACGGAAACGGCCCATCTGGTAGGGAATCGCGCCGCCGCCGTGGCCCACCACGATCTTCAGGTTCGGAAACTTCTGGAACACGTCCGATTCGAGCAGCGAGATGACCGCTATGTTCTCTTCGTTGATGAACTTGAGCGTGTACGACTCGCGCGGGCTGCAGCTTCCGGCCGAGTGAATGAGCGCGGGCACGTCGAGCGCCGTCATTGCCTCATAGAGCGGATACCAGAACGGATCGCCGAGACCCGGCGGTGTCGGGCCTTCGGATTCGGTCGGGTCCGGGTTCAGCAGGCAACCCACGAAACCGAGTTCGTTCACGCAGCGCTTGAGCTCCGCCACCACGCGCACTTCCGGCGACTCGTTCATGAACTGCGGCAGGCCTGCCACGCCGCGGAAGCGGTCGGGGAACATCGCGACGAAGCGCGCGATCAGGTCGTTGCAGTGGCGCGACCAGAGCTCCGTCACACGCCCAGGCTTGACCGAATGCATCTGCAGATAAGGGCGCGGCGAGATGAACTGCACGTCGGTGCCGACCGAATCCATGCTGCGCACGAGTTCTTCGGCGGCCTTGCGCACCGAGGCGTCGGGCACATTGGGCTTCGTGGACGGATTGGCGCGGCCGCCGATGAGCTCCGCCATGTAACGGAAGCTCTCGGGCGGCATGACGACGTGGGCGTGGGAGTCGATGATCACGTTGGGGCCTTTTTCAATGGAGGTGTGCTTTGCGTTGCGGGAATGAGCCGGAGTTCAGTACGCCACGGCCATGGCTTCGAGCTGAAGCGCCATGCCGTGCTGCAGTTCGTGCACGACGACATGACGCGCGGGCCGCTGCGCCGGGTCGGGCCAGAACGCGAGCCAGTACGCGTTGATGTGCTCGCGCACGCTGTCGTCCTTCACGTACACGGTGAGCTTCACGACGTCCGCGAGCGTTGCGCCGCCCGCGTCGAGAAAGCGCTTGAGGTTGTCGAAAGCAAGGCGGGCCTGGTCGGCGCTCGCACCCGCGAGCTTGCCGGTGGCCGGGTCCTTGCCGGCAATCGCCGACGAGCACAGCACGTTGGCCACGCGCGCGCCCACCGGAATCGGGGCGTTGTGCGCGAGGCCTGGGACATCGATCGAGCGAGGCATGTTGTCTCCGTTTCAAATTATTCAGGATGACCAGGCTTGTCAGTCGGTGCCGAAGTCGAAGAAATGACGCGGCACGGCCGCGAGAAATTCGGAAAAGCCGGTCGTGCCTGCGGGAACGTGGCGGCGCATCAGGTCGGCGGCCTTTGCTTCGTCGCCGGCCTGGATCGCGCGGGCTATCTCGAAGTGCTCCTGCAACGAGCGGCTGATCTGGCTGCGGTTGCGCAGGTCGGCCACACGGTAGCGTTCCGACTGGCGTCGCGCCGAGCGGATCTGGTCTGCAAGGCACTCGTTGCGGCTGCCGTCGTAGATCGTGTCGTGAAAGACCGCGTTGGCGCGTGCGTATTTGCCCGCGTCGCCTTCCACCGCGGCCTGCTGGCAGGCCATGAGCGCGCGATCGAGCGCCTCGTGTAGCGTGGTGCTCGCGCGCCGCGCACTAAAACGCGCGCAAAGCGCCTCCAGTTCGCCGATGTACTCGAGCATCGAGCGCACCTTCGCAATGGAGAGCCGCGCCACCGTAATGCCTTGGCGCGGCGAAATCACCACGAGGTC
Source organism: Paraburkholderia lycopersici (assembly GCF_900096975.1). Classification (GTDB taxonomy): domain Bacteria; phylum Pseudomonadota; class Gammaproteobacteria; order Burkholderiales; family Burkholderiaceae; genus Paraburkholderia; species Paraburkholderia lycopersici. Next base: position 70,442 of record NZ_FMYQ01000002.1, on the reverse strand, counting down.
GCGCGCCGCGAGATGCTGAAGCGCTTCGCGCACCGGCGTGCGCGATACGTTGAACCGCGCAGCGAGCGCGCGCTCGTCGATTGGTGTGCCGGGCGCGAGCTGGCCCGTTTCGATCTCGGCCTGCAACATCTCGCGAATGTCGTTCGCGAGACTCGCGCGCATGCGCGGCGCGGCTGCGGGCAGGTCGGGCGCGGCGCCCTCAAGCTCGACGGACAGGTCGACTACAGGTTTCATGGAGACGCGGTTGTGGTGTTCGGGTAAAGCAAATATACCAATTTGACGTTGTGGTATTCAAGTTGGGGTTTTTCTTATACCGACGCGTGTGGCCCCTGATGTCACCTGTCGACAAGAGAAATTGCATATAAATCAGTGATATATGGCTGATGCCATGACTATTCCCTGGGTGACTAGGGGAAAACGCCAGGCATGGAAATGAGCCTCTGGTGTATTGAGAATGCTGTTCTGGTATGCCAGAATGATCCTCATCGAAACGATCCTGGGCGACCGTTCCGGTATCCCGATCAAGCAATCAAGAAGAGGCATGCCCTGATGAGTCAGTCACTCCCCGAAGCCGCCGTCGTGCTGCCCGTCGAACGCGTGCTCAAGCCGCGCTCGATCGCGATCGTCGGCGCTTCCGCCGACCCGCGCTCGTTCGGCAACTTCGTGCTGCAGAACCTCGAGCGCTTCGGTTATGCGGGCGCGATCCATCTCGTGTCGCGCAGCAGCCAGGAAATCAACGGCCGCCCCTGCGTGAACAGTGTCGGGGCGCTGCCCGAAGGCATCGATCTCGCGGTGCTCTGCATTCCGGAAGCCGGCGTGCTCGACACGGTGCGCACGCTGGGCGCGCTCGGCACGGGTGCGGCGGTGATTTTCGCTTCGGGTTACGCCGAAGCGGGCGAGGAGGGCCGCGCGAAACAGCGGGCGCTGACCGAAGCCGCGAATGCCGCGGGCATTGCGCTGATCGGGCCGAACTGCATGGGCTTCGCCAACTTCGAGGAAGGCGTGCCGGTAACCTTCGAGGCGCTCGCGCCATACCCGTGCGCGGGCCGCAAGGGCGTGGGCGTGGTGGCGCAAAGCGGCGCCATGGCGGCGAATCTGCGCGACGCGTTCATGGGTCGCGGCCAGCCGATCACGGCGGCGGTTTCCACCGGCAACGAAGCCGTGCTCGGCATCGAGGACTATCTCGCGTGGTTCGTCGCCGACGCGCAAACCAGCGCGATCGCCGTCTACGCCGAGCAGGTGCGGCGGCCGCAAACGTTCCTCACACTGGCGCGCGAAGCGCGCGCGGCAGGCAAGCCGATCGTGATGCTGATGCCCGGCAAAAGCGCGCGGGCCCGCGAAGCGGCGCAGTCGCACACGGGCGCTCTGGCGGGCGACCACACCACGGCGAGTGTGCTGCTTGCCCGCGAAGGCGTGGTGGTGGTCGATTCGCTCGACGAACTGTTCGACACCACCACGATCCTCGCGCGCTTCCCCGTGCCGCCCGCGGCGGGCACGGCGGTGATGACGGCATCGGGCGCGGTGAAGAACATCACGCTCGACTTTGCGGACGACATCGGCTTGAGTCTGCCGCAGCTTACCGAACCCACGCTCAAGAAGCTGACCGAATTGCTGCCCGACTTCGCCGTGGCCGACAACCCGCTCGACTATACGACGATCGGCGTGCGCAATCCGGGCTTGATCGGTGAGCTGATCGACACCGTGCTCGCGGATCCGAACATCGGCAGCCTCGTGCTTTCGATCATGGGCGGTCCGTCCATCGCGCAGCGCGACAAGGCCGACCATCTCGTGCCGGCGCTTGCGCGCGCAACCAAACCGGCCGTGCTCGCGGTGATGGGCGACAACAACGCACTGGAGCCGTTCTTCGTCGAGGCGATTGCCGAGAGCGGCGTGCCGTTCTTCCGCTCGCCCGACCGCGCGCTGCGGGCCTGCGCACGCGTGGCCGCTTATGGCGAGTCGTTGCAGCGTGCCGAGCGCGCGCAAACGGTGCAACCCGCGGCAATCGCGCTGCCGTGCCCCGTGCCCGCGAACGGCATTTACGCCGAATATCAGGGCAAGCAATGGCTCGCCGCCGCGGGCCTTCCCGTGCCGCCTGGCCGGCTCGCGAAGTCGATTGACGAAGCGATCAGGATTGCAGAGGAAATTGGTTACCCGGTCGTACTGAAAGCCCAGGCGAGCGAGCTGCCGCACAAGAGCGACGTGGGCGGCGTGGTGGTGGGCCTCGCCGACGCGAACGCGCTGCGCAGCGGCTGGGACAAGCTGCATGCGAGCGTGGCCTCGCATCGCCCCGAGCTGACGCTGGATGGCGCGCTCGTCGAGGCGATGGGGCCGCGCGGTCTCGAACTCGTGGTCGGGGCGAAGCGCGATGCCGAATGGGGACCCGTCGTGCTGGTGGGTCTCGGCGGCATCTGGATCGAGGCGCTCAAGGACGTGCGGCTGATCCCGGCCGACATGGCCGAAGCCGACATCGTCGCGGAACTGCGTCGGCTGAAGGCGTCGGCGCTGCTCGACGGCGTGCGCGGCGCGGCAGGCGTGGACGTGGCCGCCATCGCGAAGGCCGTCGCCGCGATCGGCGCGCAGATGCGCGCGAACGTGCAGATCACCGAGATCGACGTGAACCCGCTCGTGGCCTATCCCGACCGTGTGCTCGCGCTCGATGCGCTCGTCGTGTGCGGTGGGCGAGACGCCGCACATCACTGATAAGGACAATGAATCAATGAGACTGGAATTCTCCGCGGAGGACGAAGCGTTTCGCGCCGAGGTGCGCGAGTTCGTCAAGAAGAACCTGTCGCCGGGACTCAAGCGCAAGGCGGAGCTGGGCCTGCGCCTTGAGCGCGCCGACTACGTCGAGTGGTACACGCGCCTTTACGAGCGCGGCTGGATCACGCCTTCGTGGCCGAAAGAAGCAGGTGGCCCGGGATGGACGCCGCTGCAGCGCTACATCTTCGACGAGGAAACGCTGCTCGGCGGTGCGCCGCGCATCATCGCGAGCGGCATCAACATGCTGGGTCCCGTGCTCAACGCGTTCGGCACACCTGAACAGAAAGCGCGCTACCTGCCCGCCATCCGCCGCAGCGAAACGTGGTGGGCGCAGGGCTTTTCGGAACCGGGCGCGGGCTCGGATCTCGCCAGTGTGCGCACGACTGCCGTTCGCGACGGCGATCACTTCGTCGTGAACGGGCACAAGGTCTGGACTTCGTACGCGCACTGGTGCGAGATGATGTTCGCGCTCGTTCGCACCGACCCGAACGCGAAGCCGCAGGAGGGCATTTCGTTCCTGCTCGTCGACATGAAGTCGCCGGGTGTCGAATTGCGCCCCATCCGCATGCTCGAAGGCGGCACCGATCTCAACGAGGTCTATCTCGACAATGTGCGCGTACCGGTCGAGAACCTCGTGGGCGAGGTGAACAAGGGCTGGTCATATGGCAAGTACCTGCTTGGACACGAGCGTACCGGTATTGCGGGCATCGGTTCGTGCAAACAGCAGCTTGCGCGCGTCAAGCAGCTCGGCAAGCGGCAGGGAATCGCCGGCGACCCGCTTTTCGAGGCGCGCGTGAGCCGTCTCGAGATCGAATTGATGGCGCTCGAATTCACGGGCCTGCGCATGCTGAGCGCGAACCAGCAAAGCCGCGTGCCGGCGGTCGAGGCTTCGATGCTCAAGGTGCGCGGCACCGAACTGCGTCAGGCGATTTATGCATTGCTTGCCGACATCGCCGGCCCCGACGCCATTGCATTCGACGAGGCCGCGCTGCTCGACCAGGCGGGCCATGAGGCGCCGAGCTCCGAGGACGTCATTGCCATCGCGGCCAACTACTTCGACGCGCGCAAGCTGTCGATCTACGGCGGCACCAACGAAGTGCAGCGCAACCTGATCAGCCGCGCGTTGTTCAACGCCTGAAGCGGACACGATAAATCATGGACTTTTCTCTGACCGAAGATCACGTCGCGCTGCAGGATGCGGTACGCCGCTTCTGCGACGGCGAATATCCCGCGCACCAGCGCGGCAATGCCGAGGACGCGGCGCTCGCGGCGCGCCGCCGCGCGGGCCTCGCCGCACTCGGCGTCACCGGCCTCACGATCGCCCCCGACTTCGGCGGCAGCGGTTACGGCGCGGTGGAAACCATGCTCGTCGCGCAGCAACTGGGCCGCGCGCTGGGTGGCGCCGGGTGGCTGGCGAGCGGCATGCCCGCCGCCGCGCTGATCGGTGTGGCGGGCAGCGCGCCGCAGCGTTCGCAATGGCTCGAAGCAGCCGCGTGCGGCGATAAGGTGCTCGCGCTCGCGGTGGGCGAAGCCGACGCGCGCTACGACCTCTCGCGCCTCGCGGTGCGGGCGACGGAAACCGGCGACGGCTGGCGCATCGAGGGCACCAAGACGCTCGTGTTCGACGGCGGGGTCGCCGACGCGTTTGTCGTGGCGGTACGGACGTCGGGCGAGCGCGGCAGCAGGCATGGCCTGTCGCTTTTCCTCGTCGATGCGGATGCGCCGGGTATCACGCGGCGTAGCTTCGCAACGATCGATGCGCGTGGCGCGGCCCACGTGAGCTTTGCGAACGTGGCCGTCACCGCGGCCGATTTGATCGGCGAGGCGGGCGAGGCCTGCGCGCTCGTCGAAGCAGCGCTTGACCGCGCGAACGCCGCGCTGTGCGCGGAATCGGTCGGCGCGCTGGAGGCGCTGCTCGAACTGACCGTCGAGCATCTGAAGACGCGCACGCAGTTCGGCGCGCCGCTCGCGAAGTTCCAGTCGCTCCAGCATCGCATCGCCGACACGCTCATCGCGCTCGAACAGGGCAAGTCGATGGCATGCGCAGCCGCGATGGCGGTCGACGAAAGCGACCCGGCGCGCCGCAGCCGATTTGTCTCGGCGGCGAAGGCTTTTATCGGCGATGCGTGCAAGAACGCGGGAGAATGGGCGATCCAGTTGCACGGCGCAATGGGTATGACAGAAGAGTGCCGCGCGGGTCATTACGCCAAGCGCATGTTCGCGATCAACATGACCTACGGAGACGCGACGTGGCAACTGAACCGCTTTACGTCGCATCGCCTTGATGAGGAGAACGTATGAGCCTGAACGGAAAAGCGTATATCGTCGGCGCGTACGAACATCCCACGCGCAAGGCCGATGATCTTTCCGTCGTGCGCCTGCACGCCGACGTTGCGAAGGGCGCACTCGAAGACGCGTGCCTGACGAAAGACGACATCGACGGCTACTTCTGCGCAGGCGACGCGCCCGGCCTTGGCACTACGACGATCGCCGAATACCTTGGCCTGAAGCTGCGCCATGTCGATTCGACCGAGTGCGGCGGCTCTGCGCCGATTCTCCACGTCGCGCACGCGGCCGAGGCGATTGCAGCAGGCCGCTGCAACGTGGCGCTCATCACGCTCGCGGGCCGTCCGCGCGCAGCGGGCGCGGCGCTTGCACTGAAGGCGCCGGACCCGGACGCACCCGAGGTACAGTTCGAGCTGCCGTTCGGCCCGGCCACGCAGAACCTTTACGGCATGGTGGCAAAGCGCCACATGTACGAATACGGCACGACTAGCGAGCAGCTCGCGTGGATCAAGGTCGCGGCCTCGCATCACGCGCAGCACAATCCGCACGCCATGCTGCGCAACGTCGTGACCGTCGAGGATGTCGTGAATTCGCCGATGGTCGCCGACCCGCTGCATCGTCTGGATTGCTGTGTCATGACCGACGGCGGAGGCGCGCTCATCGTCGCCCGCCCCGAGATCGCAAAGCAGCTCAAGCGCCCGCTCGTGAAAGTGCGCGGCACGGGCGAAGCGCCCAGGCATGCGGCGGGCGGCCGGATCGATCTGACGTGGTCGGCGGCCAGATGGTCGGGCGCGGCGGCGTTCGCGGAAGCGGGCTTGACGCCGGCCGATATCAAGTACGCGTCGCTCTACGACAGCTTCACGATCACCGTGCTCATGCAACTCGAAGATCTCGGCTTCTGCAAGAAGGGCGAGGGCGGCAAGTTCGTGCAGGACGGCGGCCTGATTTCGGGCGTCGGCAAGCTGCCATTCAATACCGACGGCGGCGGCCTGTGCAACAACCATCCGGCAAACCGCGGCGGCGTGACGAAGGTCATCGAAGCCGTGCGCCAGTTGCGTGGCGAAGCGCACCCAGCCGTGCAGGTGCCGAACTGCGACATTGCGCTCGCGAACGGCATCGGCGGTGCGCTCGCCTCGCGGCACACGGCCGCAACGCTCATTTTGGAACGGGTTTAACGATGAGTACGACTAATCGCAATATGGAATCAGGGCAGCATGCAGCGAAAGCGGCGAAGCCCGCCGGTCCGCGCCGCGTCCCCGCGCCGCGGGCGTTGCCCGAGGCGCTGCCGTTCTGGGAGGCGGCGAGTGAAGGGCGTCTGCTCGTAAAGCACTGCGCCGACTGCGGCGAGACGCATTATTACCCGCGCGACATCTGCCCGCACTGCCTGAGCGCGAATACCGGGTGGATCGAGTCGAAGGGCATGGGCGCGATCTATTCGCACAGCACGATGGGCAAGGACGAAGCGCGTTACACGCTCGCCTACGTGACGCTCGACGAAGGCGTGACGATGCTCACCAATCTCGTGGACTGCGATCCGGCGTCCCTCGCCATTGGCCAACGCGTGCAAGTGGTGTTCAAGCCCAGCGACGGTGGCTATCCCGTTGCGATGTTTACTCCGGCCTGAGGGAGGCGACCATGAGCCAGGATTTGAAGGATACGCAGGCAACTGGACGGGATCGTAAAGGCGCGCTGTCACGCTTCACGATCATCGACGCTTCGCGCGTGCGCGCGGGACCGACCGCCGTGCGTCTGTTCGCCGACATGGGTGCGCGCGTGATCAAGCTTGAGATTCCGCCCGGCGCGCCCGGCGGCGACGACATGATCGGCGGGCGCGACCACAATCGCGCCGACTACGAAAATCTGCATCGCAACAAGGAAAGCCTCACGCTGAACATGAAGGACCCTGCGGGCCGCGAGATTCTGCATGAGCTGGTCAAGCGCGCGGATGTATTCATCGAGAACTTCCGGCCTGATGTGAAAGACCGTCTCGGCATCGGCCCCGATGCGCTGCGTGCGATCAACCCGCGCCTTGTCTACGCGAGCATTTCGGGCTTTGGCCAGAACGGACCGTATGCGAAATGGCCGGGCTTCGACTCGATTGCGCAGGGCATGGGCGGGCTCATGAGCGTGACGGGCAAGCCGGGCGAAGGACCGATGCGCGTGGGTATTCCGATTGCGGACCTTTGTGCGGGCCACTTCTGCGCAATGGCGATTCTCACGGCGTTGCTCGAGCGCGAAGCGTCGGGCGAGGGGCAGTGGGTACAGACGTCACTGCTCGAAGCACAGCTCGCGATGCTCGATTTCCAGGCCGCGCAATGGCTCGTGGACAAGAAGGTGCCGCAGCAGGTGGGCAACGAGCATCCGCTCACGGTGCCCACCGGCGTGTTCCGGACGAAGGACGGCTACCTGAATCTCGCGGCCATCGGTCAGACCATGTGGACGCGCCTGTGCGAGGCGCTCGGCCTCGATCATCTCGCGCGCGCGCCGGGTTTTGACTCCGATCCGGCCCGCGTGGAGAATCGCGACGCCGTGAACCACGCCGTGAGCGAAGTCTTCAAGACGCGCACGACGAAAGAATGGACCGCAGTCCTTATCAAGGCAGGAGTGCCTTGCGGGCCGATTCACCGCATCGACGAGGTGTTCGAGGACCCGCAGGTCAAGCATCTCGGGATGGCGTGGCCTGTCGATCTGCCGGGCAAGGGCGAAGTCGCTTTCGTCGGCCAGCCGTTCCGTCTTTCGCGCTACCCGCGCGAAGCGTCGCCCCGGCTCGCGCCCGAGCAGGGCGAGCATACGCAGGCCATTCTGCGCGAGCTTGGCTACGCGGACGAGCAAATCGAACAGTGGCGCGCGGCGTTCGTCGTCTGAGCGCTCGAGCAGAGCAACAACGTACAGGAGAAGGAGACGACATGGCACGCCTCGTAGCCGCATTCGGCTCGTCGCACAGCATCATGCTGGTTTCGCAGCGCGAAGACTGGCAGCACGGCTTTCGCGCGGTGGACCCGAAGAATCCACACTATTTCGACAAGGGCGGCAATCACGTCACATACGATGACCTGCTGGAGCGCGCACCCGCGGAAGCCGAAGCGATGGTCACGCCGGAACGCATGGGCGAGCGCTACGATCGGGCCGAAGCGGCAATGGACGAATTGCGCGAGCGCATTCGCGCCGCGAAGCTCGACGTGCTGATCGTGGTCGGCGACGACCAGACGGAGTTGTTTCGAACCACGAACAATCCGGCGTTTGCCATCTACTACGGAGAGACGATTCGCAATGCGAAGCGCGAGACGAGCCCGAACGACAGTTGGTACGCGCGGGCGCGCGCCATGCGTCAGGAGCCGGACGGGGACGCGCACTATCCCGTCAAATCAGCAATGGCGCGCTGGGTGATCCGCGAGCTTTGCGAGCGCGACTTCGACATCGCGGCGATGGATGGTCTCGAACGCGGCCAATACGAGGGACACGCGTTCTCGTTCATTCATCGGCGCTACCTGCAAGGCCTCGATTTGCCGGTGATTCCGGTGATCGTGAATACCTTCGATCCGCCGAATCAGCCCACGCCACGCCGCTGCATTCAGCTTGGCGCCGCGTTGCGCGAGCTGATCGAAGCCTACCCGGAAGACCTGCGCGTTGGCGTGCTCGCTTCGGGCGGCCTCTCGCACTTCGTGGTGGACGAGGACCTCGACAACGGCATCATCAATGCGATCCGCCGCAAGGACAGCGCCTGGCTTGCCGCGCTAGATCCGAAGCAACTGCAGGCGGGCAGTTCCGAAATTCGCAACTGGATCATCGCGGTCGAGGCTGTCAAGTCGCTCGATCTCGAATGGGTGTCGTACACGCCGGGCTACCGCAGTCCTGCGCTGACCGGAACCGGCCTTTGCTTCGCGGCGTGGCGCACGCTCGACTGATCCCGCCTCAATCGGCTCAAGACATACATGGAAGACAACGACATGGCTGACCAAAACGTACAGCGCTTGCGGCGGCTCGACTGCTGCGCCGTCTCCGATGCGCTCGACAAACTGAAACTGGGTGGCGTGGTTAGCGGCCTGCCGCAGCGCTCGGGCGAGCGCCGCATTGCTGGCCGTGCGATCACCGTCAAGCTCGGCACGGGCGTCGCGCCGCCGGGGCCGCCCGTGCATCTCGGCTGCACCGCGATCGAACAGGCCAACGCCGACAACGTGATCGTGGTCGAGCAGCGCAGCGGCGTGGAAGCAGGATGCTGGGGCGGCCTGCTCTCGCTGGCCGCCAAGGTGCGCGAAGTTGCGGGCGTGGTCGCGGATGGCCACGTGCGCGATATCGACGAAGCCATCGGCTACGAGTTGCCCGTATTCAGTCGCGCGACCACGGCGCGCACGGCGCGTGGCCGCGTGGTCGAAAAGGGCACCAACGTACCGGTTCAGATCGGCGAGGTGCGGGTGGAGGCGGGCGACTATGTGGTGGCCGACAACAGTGCGGTGATCTTCATCCGCGCAGCCGACATCGACGCCGTGCTCGAAACCGCCGAGATGATCGTCGCCAGGGAAGCCGCGATGGCCAAGGCGATTCTCGCGGGCACGCCAGTCGGCAAGGTAATGGGCGGCAACTACGAACACATGCTTGCCTGAGCGCATCCGCAATTCACGACACTTTCCGGAACCATGACGATGAACGATAACCGCGACGACCGCAATGTGGAACGTGCAGGCAAGCTCGACACGGCCACGCTTTCCGACGCGCTCGACAAGCTCGGCATCAACGGCCAGTGCTACAGGATCAAGGCGCGCAGTATGGACTTCCGCCTGGCGGGCCGCGCCTGGACGCTCAAGTACGGTCCCGCCGCCAATCCGCCCGGCACGGTGGGCGACTATATCGACGACGTACCCGAGGGCGCCGTCATCGTGCTCGATAACGGCGGCCGCGAAGATGCCACCGTGTGGGGCGACATCCTTACCGAAATCGCGCATCGCCGCGGCATTGCGGGCACGGTAATCAACGGCATCTGCCGCGACGTGTCGCTGTGCCTGAAGCTCGGCTACCCGATCTTCAGCCGCGATCACTGGATGCGCACGGGCAAGGACCGCGTGCAGGTGGAGGCGACCAATATTCCGGTCAATGTGGGCGAGGCGCGCGTGCAGCCCGGCGACATTCTGCGCGGCGACGCCGACGGCGTGATCGTGATTCCGCGCGAACACGAGGACGCCGTGCTCGAAGCAGCGGAGACGATTCACCGCGCGGAAGACGCGATTCGCGAGGCCTGCCGCAGCGGCATGCATCTGGACGAGGCGCGCAAGCAGTTCAAGTACCACCAGTTGCAGACGCGGGAGAAACAAGCATGAAAGAGCACGATAGCGCGACGACGATTCGCACTGCGATCGAACGCGTCGAAGCAAGCGTGGTCGAGGCCGCGCGCAGCGTGCCCGCTGCCACGCTGCACGAAGCCGGCGGGAAGATCGGCGCATTGCCCGCGGCAATCAAGCCCGTCGCGCCGGACTTCAGGATTTGCGGCACGGCTGTCACCGTGCATTCGCCCGGCGGCGATAACCTTTGGCTGCACCGCGCGATTGCGCTCGCACAGCCGGGCGATGTGCTCGTGGTCTACACGAACGGCGTGTACGAGCATGGCTACTGGGGCGAGGTGATGACGACCGCCGCGAAGGTGCGGGGGCTCGCGGGTCTCGTGATCGACGGCGCGGTGCGCGACGCGGACCTGCTGGAAAGCATCGGTTTTCCGGTGTTCTCGCGCGGACTCTCCATTCGCGGCACGGGTAAGGACTATGGCGCGATCGGCTGGATCAACGAGCCGGTGCGGATCGGAAACGTTACGGTATGTGCAGGCGATCTGATCGTCGGGGACCGTGACGGTGTGGTGGCCATCCCGCGCGCGCGAGCGGCAGAGGTCGTGGCCAGGGGCGCGCAGCGCGAAGCCGACGAAGCGACGATTTGCAAACGCATCGAGACCGGCGAAACGACCATGCAGATCTACAATTTCCACTAAGGCTGGAGATGACCTCGAAACCCGCCCATTCACCCGGGCTCGCGCCTGAGCTTACCGTTGCGGGCCCGATCGCGACGGTCACGTTGCGACGCCCTGAAATGGCGAATCGCCTCGAACCGGAAGACCTCGCCACGCTGCGCGGTTTTATTCGCGACGTGAACGTCGCGCGCGACGTGCTCGTGCTGCGTCTGTGCGCGCAAGGGCGGCACTTTTGCGCCGGCTTCAACATCGGCAGCGTGGCCGACGAAAACGCGGGGGCGAGCTTCGAGGCGCTCGCGAACGAACTGGAGCAGGCGCGCCCCGTGACGATCGCCGCGATAAACGGCGGCGTTTTTGGCGGCGCGACCGATCTCGCACTCGCCTGCGACTTTCGCATTGGGGTTGAAGCCAGCCAGATGTTCGTTCCGGCGGCACGGCTTGGGCTGCTTTTTTATCGTGGCGGCCTGCAGCGCTACGTCTCGCGACTCGGCCTGAATGTGGCGAAAAATCTGTTGCTGCGCGCCGCCACGCTCGATGCCGCGCAGATGCTGGCTTGCGGCTTTCTCGATGCGGTCGTTGCGCCCGCAACGCTGGACGGCGAAGTGGAGCGCCTGAGTATCGAACTGGCCGGCATGGCGCCGCTCGCGCTGCTCGGCATGAAGAAACATCTGAACCGGATCGCGAACGGCACGCTGGACGAGGACGAGTTTCAGCGCGACGTGGCACGGGCGGACACTTCGCAGGACCTGCGCGAAGGATCGCTCGCGTGGAAGGAAAAGCGCAAGCCGGTGTTTCGTGGCGAATGAATAGTGAATAGCTGCGCTTCGCGGCAGGCAAACAGGGAGACCTTCAATGGACATCGACGAAAAGCCCGTTCTTGCGCGGCTGTATGGCGAGCGCGGCTCGCCGCCGCCCATTACGGCCATGCTCGGCGGTACGTTTATATCGCTGGGCGAAGCCTCGCTGGAGGCAGAGTACGAGGGAGGCGCTCCATTCCTGAATCCAGCGGGCCAGGTGCAGGGCGGCATGCTGTGCGCCATGCTCGACGACGTGACGGCGACACTGGTCGTTTCCACGCTGGCCGAGGGCGAGCATTGCGCGACGCTGAACCTGAACGCCTCGTTCCTGCGGCCTGCAAAGCCAGGCAAGCTGACCGGCCGGGCGACGCTCGTGCGCAGAGGGCGGGGTGTATGCAACGTGAACGGCGAGTTGTGGCAGGAGGAGAAACTCGTCGCGACGGCGACGGCGGTGTGCATGGTCGTCGTGCGCTGAGGCACCGCGCGTATCGGGGAGTCCGGACAGGTACTTGCGGATTCTGTTTCGCCATCCTTATAAAAATTCCAATATGACCTTGAACCGCAAGCTCGTTTCGATGATCGCCGTTCTGTGGATCGGTCTCGTGCTGGTCGGCGGATTTGGCGCGTGGCAGACGCGCTCGACCATGCTCGACGATCGTAGAAACCAGTTGAGATCGCTTGTCCAGCAAGCCCAAAGTCTGACCGACCATTACTACCATCTCGCGCAGCAGGGGGCGCTAAGCGAGGACGAGGCGCGCAAGCAGGCGCTTTCTGCGCTGGGCGGACTGCGCTACGGCGACGATGGCTATGTCGCGGTCATCAATTCGCATCTTGTGATCGTGATGAATCCGTTTCTGCCGCAAATGGCCGGCAAGGACGCGAGCCGCATGATGGACGGAGCCGGCCAGCCTCTGTTTCCCAAGCTCGTGGCCGCTGGCAACCAGCACGGCGGCGGCTTTGCCGACTACGTGGGGCGCAAGCCACACAGCGACGTACATCCGGTCAAGACCAACTTCGTGGTCCGCTTCGCGCCGTGGGACTGGTACATCGCCACGGGTATGTACATGGACGATATCGATACGGAGTTCTATGCAAATCTGTTGCGCTGGCTCGTCGTTACCGCGCTGCTTGCAGGTGCTTCCACCCTGGTGATGGCGTTCGTGGTGCGCAGCATCATGCGTGCGCTCGGCGGTGAGATGGAGGTGGCGGTCGAGGCGGCGCGGCGCATGTCGCAAGGCGACCTCGTCGAGCAGGTGCCGGTGCGCAGCAGCGGCCAGCCCAGCCTCATGCTGGCGCTTGCCACCATGCGCGACGGAATTGTCGAGACGGTGTCACGCGTGCAGGCCGGCGCGGAGAACATCAACGTCGGCGCGCGCGAAATCGCCTCGGGCAACGCCGATCTGTCGAGCCGCACGGAAAAGCAGGCCGCCGCGCTCGTGCAGACGGTATCAAGCATGGACGAGATAACGGCCAACGTGAAGCGCAATGCGCAAAGCGCGGGGCAGGCAGCGCATCTCGCGAGCGCAGCCGCCGAGGTTGCGAGGCGCGGCAGCAACGCCGTGGACGGCGTGGTGCATACCATGGGCGACATCACGAACAGCTCGCGGGAGATCGCAAACATCATCGGCGTGATCGACGGTATTGCGTTCCAGACCAACATTCTCGCGCTCAACGCGGCGGTCGAGGCGGCGCGTGCTGGCGAGAACGGGCGCGGCTTCGCCGTGGTCGCGGCGGAAGTGCGTAGCCTCGCGCAACGCTCGGCGGCAGCGGCGCGCGATATCAAGAATCTCATCGATGCATCGACGCAGGCTGTGGAGGCCGGCGCGGAGCAAGTGTCGAATGCCGGCGAGACGATGGGCGACATCGTGCGGTCGGTTACGCGCGTGCATGCAATCCTCGATGAAATCAGCGCGGCGTCGTCGGCGCAGAGCGCCGGTATCGAGCAGGTGAACGAGGCGATCAGCGAAATGGACCGGGTGACGCAGCAGAACGCGGCGCTGGTCGAGGAGGCCGCAGCAGCGGCGCATTCGCTGCGCGATCAGGCCGCGAGCCTGCGCGAAGCAATTGCGCGCTTCGCGCTTCCTTCGGCGTAGTCCGGGCGGCTGCTCGGTCGACGCCATGACGCAACTAACCGCCAACCCCGCATATCAACCGCAAACGCCGTGTCACGGCGAAAATACCGGGCTCGCAGCGCGAACACGATCACGTCGAAACGAAGAAAAAACCGCAGAAGTTGCACGCGCAACGAAGGTTTGTTCCCGGCGTGCGCTGGCCGTTGCCGCTCAATGCAACAACGCGAGGCTGAGTGCGATACCGGCTGCGTAGGTTCCGAGCGCGCCGACGAATCGCGCCGGATTGGGCTTCGCCATGCTCGGGAAGGCAATGAGGCCAACGACGAGCAGGCACCTGCACACAGTCGCGGCCACCATCAGCGCCACGGTGGCGGGCGTTGGCGAATGCGCGCCCAGATAAAGAAAAAGCACCGCAAAGAACGGAACATATTCGGCGGTGTTCGCGTGCGCGCGGACGAACTTGTGCAGCAGATCCGACGGGTCCGGCGCGCCGCCCGAAAGCGTGCGCTCGCGAAACCGCAGCATGGAAATGGACAGCCCGAGGCCGAACAGCAATAAGCCCAGGACGGCTACGCAGGAGAGCGCGATTCTGTCCATTCCACGCTCCTTGTCGGTTGGTTCAGCCAACTTCCACGCGATTGCGTCCGCTCTCCTTGGCTCGATACAGCGCCAGATCCGCACGCTTGACGATCGCGCCGACGTCATGCTCGCCAGGCAAGCGTTCGGTCACGCCAATGCTCACCGTAAACGGAATGGGTTTGTCGAGTCGCCAGGTGTGCGCAAAATTCTGCTGCTCGATCGTCAGGCGCAAGTCCTCGGCAACGGCCGTTGCCTCCTCGATATCGAGGCCCGGCAGCGCGGCGACGAACTCCTCGCCGCCCCAACGGGCAAACACGTCGATGCGCTTGTCGGCGTTCATCACGACCTTTGCCATGACGCGCAGCACTTCGTCGCCGACATCGTGTCCGTAGCTATCGTTGATCTTCTTGAAGAAATCGATATCGAGAATGAAAACCGAAAGCTTGTTGTCCGACCCCAAAAACGCCTCTACGGTATCGGAAAACTCTCTGCGATTGGGCAGGCCGGTCAATTCATCGGTAACGGCTTGTTTCTGGAGCAAATCCATCAATTGAACACGGTCGGCGATATCGCGAATCACGGCGGTGAATTCGATCAGTCCGCCGACATTGATTTTCGATATCGCAATTTCGACGGGCAGCGGTGAGCCGTCACGATGCTGCCCATATACGCGGTTACGCTCGTCCATTTGCCGGGAACGCACGGGCGAGCGGGCAAACTGGTGAACATACTGCGAATGATTGGCGCGATAGCGGTCGGGCAATAGTTGCGTAATGGGTTGGCCGAGCATTTCCTCGGCTGAATAGCCAAACAAACGCTCGGCGGCACGATTGAAGAGCGTAATGCAGTGCTGCTGGTCGATCGTGATGATCGCGTCGTAGGCCGCGTCCACGACGGAACGAAACCGCGACGTGCTGACTTCGAGTTCGTGCGTCAACAGCATCTTCGTCGTGATTTCGAGGCCCGTGACCATGATTTCGAGCACGGGGCTTCCGCCTTCCGACTGACGCAGCGGCTTCAACGACAAGCGCCACCAGTGCGTTCCGTCCCTTAGATCGTAGGCCTGTTCCAGTTCCCGCGCGACCCCCGATTCGAAGCATTCGCCCAGTTTCTGGCGGAATTCCGTCCGCGCGTAATTGGGAATCAGCGTGTCGAATGAGGCCGGAAACGATTTGATGGTGCCGCGCTTGCCGCCCGTCATCTGCATGAAATGATCGTTGCATGCAGAAACGACGAACTGGCCGCGTTCGTCGCGGCCAATCATCGCGACGCTCGCAGCGATTTCGTCGACGAAATCGCGAATCATGTTCGACCAGTCGGCCATCGAGCCTCCTCGATCCGGTTGCCCAATACCAATACACTGACGATATAGTAGTCCTCATTGCACGACGATGGCAGGCAACGTTGTACATCGCGCATTGGACGCGGCTTCGGCACGTTTTCGAACATATCGGATTGCGCGTTCTGCGCAGTGAGGAAAGTTTCCCGTCGATTTGGCGATGCGTGGCGCGTCGAACGGCGTTACGCAGTCACTCCGCGAGACACTGCCGTGCCTCCATCCGGCCGAGCGCCGCTTCGAACGCCTCGATGGGAACCGGCCGGCAGAAGAGGTAACCCTGATATGCGTAGCACCCCGCCGAAGCGAGGAAGGCACGTTGTTCTTCGGTTTCGACACCTTCCGCGATCACGCCTATTCCAAGGCTGTGCGCCAGCGCCACGATGCTTCTCGCAATCACGGCGTCGTTGGGATCGACAAGGACATCGCGCACGAAAGAGCGGTCGATTTTCAGTTGCGCGAGCGGCAGGCGCTTTAGATAGGAAAGCGAAGAATAGCCGATGCCGAAATCGTCCAGCGCGAAGACGATGCCGTGGGCCTTCAGCGCTTCCATTTTCTCGATGATCTCCTGCACGTTGTCGACCAGCACGCTTTCCGTCAGCTCCAGTTTCAGCCTGTCCGGTCTCGCGCCCGTGCGGTGGAGCGTCGTCAGCACGGCGTCCACGAAGTCGGGTTTGTGCAACTGCTGGACGCTCACGTTGACGGCAATCGTCAAGTGCGCCGTGTCGGGCCGCGTGGCCCAGTGCGCCAGTTGGATACAGGCGGCATGCAGGACCCAGTTGCCCAGCTTGGCGATCAGCCCGGTTTCTTCCGCCACGGGAATGAAATCGGCCGGGAACACGAGTCCGCGCTTGGGATGAAGCCAGCGCACCAGCGCCTCGGCACCGGTTACGCGGTCGCCGTCGATCTGCATCTGGTAGTGAAGCACGAACTCGTCGTTTTCGATGGCGTCGCGCAGCGCCGCCTCGAGCGCGGCACGCTCGACCACGACCGTCTGCATGTCGGGATCGAAAAGCCGCACGGCGTTGCGCCCTCTTTCCTTGGACTTGTACATGGCGAGATCGGCCTGTTTCATGAGGTCGTCGGTCGATGTCTGAAGCCCCTGGAAAACGGTTGCGCCAATGCTTGCGGTGCTGCGGTAGTCGATGTCGCCGAGTCGGTAAGGATTGCCAAGAACGGCGAGAATCCGCTGACCGAGGTCTTCGGTTTGCTGCGCCGCTTCGTTTCGGTCCGGATTCAGCTTGCCGACCACCACGACGAACTCGTCGCCGCCCACCCGCGCCACAGTGTCGCCCGCGGGTACGCTCGCCGCGAGGCGCTTGGCCACTTCCCGCAGCAGCAGGTCGCCCTTGTCGTGTCCCAGCGTGTCGTTCAGCGTCTTGAAGTGATCGAGATCGATGAACAGCAGCGCACCGCTGGTGCCGTTGCGTGCACTCGCAGCAATGGCGTCCTTCAGGTTATCGAGCAGCAGCGTGCGATTGGGCAATCCGGTCAGCGCGTCGAAGAACGCCAGTTCCTTGATCCGCTCGTCGGCGATCTTGCGCTCGGTGATGTCGCGCCCGCTCGTGCGAAAGCCGATGAAGTCGCCCCTGGAATCGGTGATCGGCACCCAGGACACCGAGAGCCACATCAGCGACCCATCTTTGCGCACGCACCGGAATTCGAGGTTGTCGCCACGGGAGCCTCGTTGCGCCCCGCGGAACTCGGGCTCGACATGGGCGATATCTCCCGGATAGATCACGGTGCGGGCGAAGTCGCTCATGGCCATGCATTCTTCGACGGTATAGCCGATGTACTGCTCCACCGCCGAGTTGATCCAGCGCGGCTTGCCTTCGGGCGACCACCAGATTTCCCAGTTGACCGTGCAGTCCGCGATGGCGCGGAATTTTTCCTCGCTCTCGCGCAGTTCCTTCGTCATCGACGAGGCTAGCCGTATCGCGCGGCTGCGGCCGGTCATCATGAGCCTCGTGAGGAGCGCGAGCAGCAGGCTCAGGACGGTGCCGGTAATCGCGATGAGTGTCGCCGCGTCGCGGCCGAAACGCGCCTTGAAGCCGTCGCGCGCCGTCATCTTCAGCAGCCAGTCGTGGCCGCAGACGACGAGATATTCGCTGGCCGAGAGGTCCGAGGGCACGTGAATGCCGGGTGCGCCGGAGGTCTTGTACAGCAGCGCTTGAGGCGAAGTTTCCACACCGTCGTAGATGGCCATGGAAAGGCCGGGTGGTTCTTCGCCGTAAAGGCTTGCGATGACGTCGTGCATGCGGAAGGACGCATAGACCCAGCCGACCAGTTGGGCGCGCCGCTGCACTGCGGTTTCCGGCGTCTGCCCGTGTGCGTAGACCGGCAGGTACATGACGAAGCCGGGACTGGCGTTGGGGCCGGTATCCACCGAGAGGCGCACCTTGCCCGAAATGGTCGCCATGGCGGTGTCGCGCGCCTGCTCCATGGCGCGCCGCCTCACGGGGTCGGCCCAGGCGTCGAAGCCGGGCGACGCGCGATTGGCGCCGATATACGGCTCCCGCTGGATGATGGGCGCATAGTCTTCGCGCTGGCCGTCGGGCTGGATCGTATAGCCGGGCAATCCGCGCTGATGCATGGCCGCGATATGCGCGGCCTTTTGCATCTCCGGCACCCATTCGATGATGCCGATGGCCTGGATGCCCGAAAAATTGGCGTCGAGATTGAGCGTGCCGACATAGGCGCGAAACGCATCGCGGTCCACGTTGCCGCTGGCGGCGAAGAGGCTCTGCACGCCGCGCAGCAGAAGTTCGTATGTGCCCATGCGCTGCTCGATGCGGCTCACCGCGTCGCCTAGCGAAAAATCGAACTGCGTGAGGAGTTCGTGTCGCGCGGCTTGCCGTTCGTGATTCCAGAGCGCCCACGTCACGCCGAGCGCGGCGGCCAGGATCAACAGCGGGAGCAGAACGAGGCGCGTCCGGGTCATGGCGGCGTCTAGAAGGGGACCATCGAATCAGCGAGGTCGGGTTTGAAGTACTTCACGAAAATGCGCCGGACCGTCCCGTCCGCAATCATTTCGTTGACCAGTGCCCGCCACTTTTCGCGTTCCTCGGGCGAGAGCGCTTTCTTCGACATGATGAGGCCATGCGGAATGGGAGGGTCGTCGAACTCCACGATATTCGTCACGTCCCGGATCTTCGCCTCATCGATGGCGGGATAATCGAAAGGCTCGATGATCATGCCCTGGATGCGCCCAAGGATCAGCGCTTCATACAGCGGCTCCAGACCGCCGGCCTGGCTGACGCGGTTTTGCGCGGCCAGCGAATCGACCAGCCGGTTGGCCGATGCGCTGTAGCGGAAGCTGCGAATCACGCCAAGCTGAAATTTGTCGTTGTGTTCGAAATCATCCAGTTGGTGGATGCCCGAATCCTTGCGCACCAGCAGATAGTACTTGTTGCTGAAATACCAGGCGAAATCCGCGTACTGATTGCGCTCGTCGTTGGCAATGCCCGAGAGGCTGAAATCCAGCGCGCCCGATTCGATCAGCTTCCAGATACGCGCCCGCGACATCAGGCTCACGCGGATCTGGCAGCCGCTGCGGCGCGCCAGTTCGTCGGCGAAGTCCTTGTCGATGCCGGTGTCCGTGTCGACGGAATAGAGCAACCCGTGATCGTGTAAGGCAAGCGTAAATGAGCGCGAGCAGTCGGGTCCCGCCGCAATCGCGGTCCCGAGACAGCCAAGCGCCAGCAGCAGCCCTCCAAGGCAGTTTCGAATCACAGCGTCTCCGTTGCGTGAGAGTAGCCTGCGTACAGTCTGTCGGGCGGAAAACAGTCTGTACGTGTTATCGGCAGTGCGCCGCTTTTTCTTGAGGCTGCTCGAAGTTCTTTCGCACGCTTATTGTGCACGGGACGGATGCGCGGACAAATCGCTCACGCAAAAAAAAGCGCCGCCACAAGGCCGGCGCTCTATTGCCGATTAATGATGGTGTAGAGAAGTTTCGCGCAAGCGTGCTGGTGGCGGCGATCCATTCTGGCAAGTTAGCAAACCGATCAGCTTCCTTCGGCCGGGTCCCCGTTCAACATGTTCTTCGGAATCGACAGAATAAGGACGCAGCTGATCAGCAGGCAGGCTCCGAGCGCATACGTGCCGTTGTTGATGTCGCCCGTGAGGTCCTTTGCCACGCTCGTGATCATCGAGCCCGTAAAGCCCGAGAGGTTGCCGACGGAGTTGATGAGCGCGATACCTGCCGCGGCCGCTGTGCCCGAGAGGATCTGGCCCGGGAATGTCCAGTAAATGGGCATCAGGCCGAGAATCGCGCAGGTCGCAATGGTCAGGAATGCGATTGAAATCGGTACGTTGTGCGCGGAAAGCGCGCTCAGGATCAGGCTGATGCCGCCGATACAGGCAGGAATTGCCGCGTGCAGCCGGCGTTCGCCCGTCTTGCGCGAGTGCGACGCGTTCCAGATCATCGCGACGACCGCGCTGAGATAGGGAATGGCGGTCAGCAGGCCGACATTGAACGTGCTCTTCACGCCCGAC
Source organism: Paraburkholderia lycopersici (assembly GCF_900096975.1). Classification (GTDB taxonomy): domain Bacteria; phylum Pseudomonadota; class Gammaproteobacteria; order Burkholderiales; family Burkholderiaceae; genus Paraburkholderia; species Paraburkholderia lycopersici. The sequence goes on along the minus strand of NZ_FMYQ01000002.1, from coordinate 50,168 downwards.
GCCTTGACGATGGAGGGCAGCCAGAACGCCAGGCCGTAAAAACCGGTATTGAATGTCAGCAGGATGAAGGTGAGCAGCCAGACGCGAGGGCTCTTGAGCGCCGCTGCCGCGCTATGTGTTTTCTTTGCGCTTTCGTGCTCGAGATTCCTTTGCAGCATGGCCTTTTCGGAAGCGCTCAGCCATTTTGCCGATTGAATGCCGTCGCCCATGCGAAAGAGCACCACGAAGGCAACGAGTATGGAGGGCACGCCTTCGAGCAGCAGCATCCACTGCCAGCCGCCGAGGCCGAGCAGGCCGTGGGTGTTCTCCATTAGCCACCCGGAGAGGATGCCGCCTAACGTGAGGCTCACGGGAATGGCGATCAGGAATCCCGACATTGCCACGCTTTGGCGCCGCGCCGGAAACCAGTAGTTCAGGTAAAGGATGATGCCCGGAAAGAAGCCGGCTTCGCATACGCCGAGCAGAAACCGGAGGACGTAAAACATCGTCGAGGGCTGGACGTGAAAGAAGCCGGCGAGCGGCGAGATGAACGCGAGGGACGAAGAGACGATGCCCCACGTCACCATGATGCGCGCAATCCAGAAGCGCGCGCCATAGCGGTGAAGGAGCAGGTTGCTCGGCATCTCGAAGAGGAAATAGCCCCAGAAGAAGATACTCGCACCCACGGCGTAGACGCTGTCGCTCAAGCCGAGCGAGTCGAGCATCTGCAGCTTCGCGAAACCGACGTTCACGCGGTCCAGGTAGGCGACCCCGTAGCACAGAAGCAATATCGGCAGAATGCGCTTCAAGACCTTGCGGTACAGCTGTTCTTCGGTCTCGTTGACGGCGGGCGGCGAATCCGCAATCTGGGTCATGGTCGGCATGGGCTTGTGTCTCCTTTTAAATGTGCCATCGAACGGTGTCGCTGCGACGAGCGTTACCTGCTGGTGCATCCCAAATATGTTACCGGTAACAAAACGGCGCACCACGTTAGCACGGCACGCGGCTCCGCGGCAACCCAGGGGATTCCGCCTCGGCCGCCCGTCGCCTGGTCATTTAGCGGAAAAGCGCGTAGTCTGACCCGGTCCACAGATGCGGCGCAAAGTGCTAACATCTTGAATGTTACCGATAACACTTCGGCAAGCGCTATCGGCTTATTTATGGGTGTGTTCGTGAGCGTTCGTCAGCGCCCGCCACATCGTCGAGACAAGGTACAACGGAGCAAGAGACATGACCCAGCCCAATCCACGGCGCCTGCGAAGCCAGGAGTGGTTCGACGACCCGGCGCATGCCGACATGACGGCGCTTTACGTCGAGCGTTTCATGAACTACGGGCTGACCCGCGAAGAACTGCAATCGGGCCGCCCCATCATCGGCATTGCGCAAACGGGCAGCGACCTCGCACCCTGTAATCGCCACCATATCGAACTCGCGGCGCGCACCAAGGCGGGCATTCGCGACGCGGGCGGCATTCCGATGGAGTTTCCCGTCCATCCGCTTGCGGAGCAAAGCCGCCGGCCCACCGCCGCGCTCGACCGCAACCTCGCCTATCTCGGTCTCGTCGAGATTCTTCACGGCTTCCCGCTCGACGGTGTCGTACTGACCACGGGTTGCGACAAGACCACGCCCGCGTGCCTGATGGCCGCGGCGACGGTCGATATGCCGGCCATCGTGCTCTCGGGCGGCCCGATGCTCGACGGCTGGCATCGTGGTCAGCGCGTCGGTTCGGGCACGGTCATCTGGCACGCGCGCAATCTGCTGGCGGCCGGCGAAATCGATTACGAGGGCTTCATGGAGCTGACCACGGCTTCGTCGCCGTCCATCGGCCACTGCAACACGATGGGCACGGCGCTGTCCATGAACAGCCTCGCCGAAGCACTCGGGATGTCGCTGCCCGGCTGCGCCAGCATTCCCGCAGCCTACCGCGAACGCGGCCAGATGGCGTACGCAACGGGCAAGCGCATCGTCGACCTCGTGCGCGACGACGTGCGGCCGTCGCGCATCATGACGAAAGCGGCGTTCGAGAATGCCATCGTGGTCGCTTCGGCACTTGGCGCGTCCACGAACTGTCCGCCGCATCTCATCGCGATTGCGCGGCATATGGGCACGGAACTGAGTCTGGCAGACTGGCAGCGCGTTGGCGAGCAGGTGCCGCTCATCGTGAACTGCATGCCGGCGGGCGAGTATCTGGGCGAGAGTTTTCACCGGGCAGGCGGCGTGCCCGGCGTGCTGCGCGAACTCGATCGCGCCGGCCTCGTGCATCGCGATTGCCTGACCGTGTCGGGCCTTACCATTGGCGCGATTGCGGACAGCACGCCCGAACCTGATCGCGAAGTCATCAAGACCACGGACGAGCCGCTCAGGCATGGCGCGGGATTCATGGTGCTTTCGGGCAACTTCTTCGACAGCGCCATCATGAAGATGTCGGTGGTAGGCGACGCGTTCCGGCAGACCTATTTGAGCGAGCCGGGCGCGGAGAATACGTTCGAGGCGAGAGCGATCGTGTTCGATGGTCCGGAGGACTATCACGCGCGCATCAACGATCCGTCGCTCGAAATCGACCAGCACTGCATTCTCGTGATTCGCGGCGCCGGCACCGTCGGTTATCCGGGCAGCGCCGAGGTCGTGAACATGGCGCCGCCGGCCGAACTGGTGCGCCAGGGCATCACGTCGCTGCCGACGATGGGCGACGGCCGGCAAAGCGGTACGTCGGCAAGCCCGTCCATTCTCAACATGTCTCCCGAGGCCGCCGTGGGCGGCGGGCTCGCGCTGTTGCAAACGGGCGACCGCATTCGCGTGGATCTGAATGCGCGCAGCGTCAACGTGCTCGTCGACGAAGCAGAGCTGGCGCGACGACGCGAAACCGCGAGCTTTGCCATCCCGCCCGCGCAGACGCCGTGGCAGGCGTTGTATCGCAAGACGGTGGGCCAACTGTCGACGGGCGGGTGCCTCGAACCCGCCACGCTCTACCTGAAAGTCATCGCCGAACGCGGAAATCCGCGCCACTCACACTAGGCCGCCAACCCGGATCGGGCCGGCCTGGATGCATCGGGCTCGCCCTGCCGCATGAGCGGCGCACATGAACTGGAGACATTTCGCACCATGACCTCGAATTCCCGATCAAACTGGCTTCCCGTCGATGTCGAGCGGGCGCTTCTCGTTGGCCGCGTGTGGCGCAAGGCGGGCGAGCATGAAGGACCCTCTGTGGTGCTCGTTCGCAATGGCGAAGTCCTCGACGTCACGAGCAGCGCGCCGACTACCGCAGACCTTTTCGACCGCGAGGACATTGCCCGGTTTGCGCGCACCGTGACGGGGGAGTCGCTCGGTCCGGTCGGGAAACTCGTCGACGCGAATCTGCCGGGCAACGGGGAACCCACGCTTCGCCTGCTCGCACCCAACGATGTTCAGGCCATCAAGGCGTGCGGCGTGACGTTTGCGGTCAGTCTCATCGAACGGGTGATCGAGGAGCAGGCGGGCGGCGATCCCGCGAAGGCGCGCGAGGTTCGCGAGACCATTGCCGCGACGATCGGCACCGATCTCTCGAAGCTCGAGCCCGGCTCCGAGGCGGCAATGAAGCTCAAGGCAGAACTCGAACGGCGCGGTGCGTGGTCCCAGTACATGGAAGTGGGCATCGGCCCCGACGCGGAAGTCTTTTCGAAGTCGCAGCCCATGTCGGCGGTGGGGTTTGGCGCGGACGTCGGGTTGCTGCCCGTGTCGAACTGGAACAACCCCGAGCCGGAAATCGTTCTCGCCGTCAATAGCCGTGGCGAGATCGCCGGCGCGACGCTCGGCAACGACGTCAATCTGCGCGATATCGAAGGCCGTTCGGCGTTGCTGCTCGGCAAGTGCAAGGACAACAACGCGTCGTGCGCCATCGGCCCGTTCGTGCGTCTGTTCGACGAATCGTTCAGTCTCGACTCGGTCCGCGAGGCCAGTGTCTCGCTGCGCGTGAAGGGCGCGGACGACGGCTTCGTGCTCGAAGGCGTGAGCCACATGAGCGAAATCAGCCGCGACCCGGCCGACCTCGTTGCGCAGACGTGGGGGCCGCATCATCAGTACCCGGACGGCTTCATGCTCTTTCTCGGCACCATGTTCTCGCCCATCAAGGACCGCGACGCGGAAGGCGGCGGTTTTACCCATCACCTCGGCGACAAGGTCACCATCTCCACGCCGCAACTCGGCGCGCTGACCAACACCGTACGGTTAAGCACGGAACTCGCACCGTGGACCTTCGGCGTGCGCGCGCTTTACCGCAATCTCGCCGCACGCGGATTGCTCTTAGCCACTGAATGAGGAAAGACAACATGAACCGGTTCGACAACTACGTCGGTGGCCAGTGGGTGCGCGGCGCCACGGCCTCCACCAACCTCAACCCCTCCAACCTCGACGACGCGATCGGCGAATTCGCGCAGGCCGACGGGGCGCAGACGCGCGACGCCATTGCCGCCGCGCGCAAGGCCTTCGCGCAGTGGTCGCTTTCGACGCCGCAGCAACGTTTCGACCTGCTCGATCAGGTGGGCAGCGTCATTCTCGCCCGTAAGGCCGAGCTGGGCCGGTTGCTCGCGCGCGAAGAAGGCAAGACGCTTCCCGAGGCAATCGGCGAGGTCGGACGCGCCGGGCAGATTTTCAAGTTTTTTGCTGGAGAGGCGCTTCGCCTCGATGGCGAGATCGTGCCTTCGGTGCGGCCGGGAATGACCGTCGAGGTGACGCGCGAGCCGCTCGGCGTCATCGGGCTCATCACGCCCTGGAACTTTCCGATCGCGATTCCCGCGTGGAAGATCGCGCCCGCGCTTGCTTACGGCAACACGGTCGTCATCAAGCCCGCGGACCTCGTGCCGGCCAGCACGTGGGAGCTCGTGAAGATCATTGCCGAGGCCGGTGCGCCGGCCGGCGTCATCAACCTGGTGATGGGCCGTGGATCGGTGGTGGGAGAGGCAATAGTCAGCTCTCCTGATGTCGATGCCGTCAGCTTCACCGGCTCTGTCGCGACGGGCCGCGCGATCGGCGCGAAGTGCTTTGCGACGGGCAAGAAGTTCCAGCTGGAAATGGGCGGCAAGAATCCCATGGTCGTGCTCGACGACGCCGACCTCGACGTGGCCGTGGAGGCGTGCATCAATGGCGCGTTCTTCTCGACGGGCCAGCGATGCACGGCGTCGAGCCGGTTCATCGTGACCGAAGGCATTCACGACCGCTTCGTGGAGGCCATGAAGGCACGCATGAAAACGCTGAAGACCGGCGACGCGCTGGCGGACGGGACCCATATCGGGCCTGTGGTCGACGACAAGCAGCTTCAGCAGGACGAGCGCTATATTGCGATTGCGCGCGAGGAGGGCGGCGAGGTGTTTGGCGGCGAACGCGTTGAAGGCGCGACGCGCGGCTATTTTCTCGCGCCCGCGCTGGTTACCCGCACGACGGCGGGGATGCGGATCAACCGCGAAGAGGTGTTTGGCCCGGTCGCTTCGGTCATCAAGGTCAAGGACTACCATGAAGCGCTCGCCGCGGCGAACGACACGGAGTTCGGCTTGTCGGCCGGTATCTGCACGACGTCGATCGGTTATGCTAACCATTTCCGTCGTCATGTGCAGGCCGGCATGGTCATGGTGAATACCGCAACGGCGGGCGTGGACTATCACGTCCCGTTTGGCGGGCGCAAGGGATCGAGTTATGGTCCGCGCGAGCAGGGCAGCTATGCGCGCGAGTTCTACACTACGGTCAAGACGGCCTATATCAATCCGGGCACGGTTTGAGCGGACGCGGGCGGCGTCTTTCGGCGCCGCCCGTCACGTCGCATGCAACACCGAATGGGCGAGTCGCAGAAGATCGTCGAACTGGGTGACGAGCTCGAAGCACACGAGAAACCCGAGCATTGCGGCCGGCCCGGGATAGCGCATGCTGCAGAGCAGAAGGGGCGCGGCGGTTCGTTTCCTGACCGCGTCGCGCGTCATGAGCCACGTAATCACCACGCCGATCGCGGCACCCGCGAGCAGATCCGTCGGGTAGTGATAGCCCAGATATGCACGCGGCAAACAGATGACCACTGCCGCATATAAAAGCGCCAATATCCCGGCGACGCGCCATACGAGGAATATTCCCATCGCGATCGCCACCCACAGCATGGCGTGATCGCTTGGAAACGAACTCCAGTCGGTCAGTCCGGCCGCCCTCAGCGACGACGAGGCGAAATGCAGATGCAGTTCCGGATTGAAAAGCGGGCGTTGGCGAAACGGCAGAAAACGCGCGAGCAGGCGCCCCGCCGCGAGCGCGATCAGGCCGCTCGCCAGCGTGGCGATCACCATCTCGCGCCGCCATTCGCGGCGTTCGCTCGGCTGGAACCAGATCCACCACAATAGCGGGATCAGCAAGTAACCTTTGAACGTATAGAGTCCCGCCATTACCCGAATCGCGTGATTGAGCAACGGGGCAAGATGGGCTTGAGTGAGAACTCCCAGAATGACGGTGTCGAAGCGGTTCATTTATTGTGTGGGCCATTCCGCTGATTGGATTACGAATGAGAAAGGCGGCCCGCGGCGTTATTCGCGGGCCGCCTTTGTGCCTGACGCGCAAGGCGTTTTTCATCGTATGTTTGAAATCATCGCGCGTAGGTAAAGAATCGAAAGCAAGTGTAAAATGCGCTTGCCGCCGCTCTGGCCGCGCGGGAAAGGCCTGATATCGCCACCGGTGAGTAGGTCCGTGGCTATTGTTACGGTTGGTCACATATCGTTTCGCTTTCGAACGACGTGTCCGATCATTCGGCTCAGCGGCATGGCCCCCTTTAAACCGAGGCAATCCGCTTAGTTCGGCAGCAGTGAGCCGCTGCGAAGCGGGGTGGCTCCCGCGACCCACGCCACTTCCATCCCGGCGGTGGCAAAGCGTGCACGTTGCCGTGCATATAGCGCGCCGGTGACGGAACTCGTGGCGGTGACGACGCGATCGGTGAGCGGATCGACGATGTCGGCGGTCGGCTGGCCCGGTTCCACCCGCACGCCGATAAAGGCGATCATGTCAGTCCCTATCCGGGATGCCGGTCAATCGTCGTCGTCGCCGTGATGATGCTCCCAGCCACGGTGATGTCCATGGTCGTGCCAGCGGCGTTCGTCGTCGTCACGGTCGTAACGGTAGCTGTAGCCGTAGCCGTACACCGGCGCGGCTTCGTAAACTGCTGCGGGCGGCGCTTCATAGACCACGGGCGGTGCCTCATACACCGACGGAGGCGCTGCGTAGACCGGCCCGGGAACACCGAGATAGACGCCGACATCGGCATGAGCGAATGCCGCCGTGCTCACACATGTTCCTGCCAGCCCTGCGAGAAGATAAAACGTCAGGCGATTCATAAAGATCTCTGTTCCAGTCAACCGACGCGGTTGTGATGGAAGCGGATTCTAGTCGTAGCGGACGCGAAAGAGACCCTCGGAATTGTCAATCGTGTAACCAGCGGTAAAGCATGGAATGCGTTCGACAGTTTTAAGGTTCACATAAGGTAGTGGCCAGTTACGTTGCGCGCGAACTGAGGGCTGGAACTTTCGTTCGCTTGAGCGTGTTGCCCAGCGCGATCATTGTCACTAATCTATGGAAGCTCCACTGATCGAGGCAGGTCCGCCATGCGCGCCATCGAAGCTTCGTCCCCACAAGACGGCATGCCCGTGTTCCGGACGAAAGGCGGTGCTAGCTCGTTCGGCAACGGCGTAATTGCATTGCGCTGGACATTCGGTAATGCGCAGCTCACCGACTTTTCGTTGATCGATCGCACTCGCGGAGATGCGCTGCCCATCGTCGCGCCATTTTTGCTCACGTTCGCAGACGGGACTACCGTCGGCCCGACTGAAGCGAGGATCGTTGCGCCCGTGAGGGAAGAGGCACTCGTCCCCAAGGTCCACGCATCCCGACTAGCCGAACGAACCGCAGGGCGGCGTGTGAGCTTCACTCTGACCGACCCGCAAGGCCGCCTGAAGATTCAATGGAGCGTAGAGCAACGCGTGCATTCACGCTATCTGCGCATGGGGATCGCGGTTACGGCGCTTCTTCGGGATGAAGCCATCATTGTCGTTTCGTTGCTGGAGGCGCGGGTTGCCGGCGCACAGTTCAGTGGCGAGCGAAACGGCACGCCAATCATCGCCGGCAATTTCTATCTCGGCTTCGAGATGCCGCTGGCAGCTAGTCATGAGGGCGACGGTAGCGTCTCCTTTACGCTGCAACGCACGTTGCCGCTGAAAAGGAACCGCACACTGGATTATTCCGCGGTAGCCGGCGTGGCGGCAGACGGTCAGCGGCGGCGCGAGTTCGCCGCTTACCTGGAGCGGGAGCGGGCGAGGCCCTATCGCCCATTTCTGCACTACAACAGCTGGGGGGATATCGGCTACCTCACGCCCTACACGGAGGACGCGGCGCTGGAGCGTATCGAAACGATTGGCGGCGAATTGCATGCCGCGCGCGCCGTGCAGATCGATTCGTTTCTGTTCGACGATGGCTGGGACGACCTCGACGGCGGCTGGCATTTCAGCAAGGCGTTTCCGCATGGTTTCGCCGCATTACGCGCCGCCGCGCGACGCTATGGCGCCGCGCCCGGCGTATGGCTTTCGCCTTGGGGCGGCTACGGCGCGCCGAAACATGAGCGCGTGAGGCGAGGTATCGTCGCCGGTTATGAGGTTATCGATGGCGGCTTCGCGTTGTCGGGGCCGAGATATTTCCAGCGCTTTCGCGAAGTCGTCATGGACTTGCTCATGCGGGACGGCGTGAACCAGTTCAAGTTCGACGGCACTGGCAATGCCGATCGGGTGTTTCCGGGCAGCCTCTTCGACAGCGACTGGGATGCCGCGATCCAGCTTATCGCGGACATTCGCGCGGCAAGGCCGGACACGTTCATCAATCTTTCGACAGGAACGCATCCGTCGCCATTCTGGCTGCGTGATGTAGACGCGATCTGGCGCGGCGGCAGCGACGACGGCCTCGCCGGCAGCGGCACGAACCGCGAGCGCTGGATCACGTACCGCGACGCGCAGACGTATCGCAACGTCGTGCTGCGCAGTCCGTTCTTTCCCGTCAATTCGCTGATGCTGCACGGCATTGTCTATGCACAGTGCAATCCGCGTCTCAATACGTCTGCAGGCGATGCTTTCGCCAATGAGGTGCGCTCCTTCTTCGCGAGCGGCACGCAGTTGCAGGAGCTGTACATCACGCCGGCACTGCTTGGCGCAAGCGATTGGGACGAGCTCGCCGCCGCCGCCAGGTGGGCGCGCGAGAATGCCGACGTTTTGCGCGACAGCCACTGGATAGGCGGAGCGCCCGACGAACAGGCCGTCTACGGTTGGGCCGCGTGGGCGCCGCACAAGGCCTGCGTGACGCTACGCAATCCGCACCGTTGTACGCAACGCTTCGCAATCGATTTGCGGCGCCATCTGGAGTTGCCGGCCGCGGTGCCAGGACGATTCCATTCACGAACCCGCTGGCGCACAGTGGCCTGTGCGACGACTCCGGCGGTAATGGAAGCGGACGTGCCGCACGAGGTCCAGCTCGCGCCGTTCGAAGTGCTTACGCTGGAACTCGTGCCGCTGGCCGAGGGAACGCCGCGCTAGCGCTAGTACAACGAATTTGCCAGTGGCAACGGCTTTGCTTCGATCTGGTGCAGATCGAAGACCAATACCTCATTCTCACCTCGAGTGAGCCACGGCGCGGGGCAAAACAAGCGTTGTTGCGGGCCGATGTTCCAGTAGCGTCCGAGATTGTGACCATTGACCCACACGATACCCTTGGTCCAGTCGCGCATATCCAGCCACGTGTCGCCGATTTCATCCAGCCGCAGTACCGCCTTGAAAAAAAGCCCGGGTTTGAGCGGGTTCGTGCAGCGTTCCGTCAGACTCTCGATAAATGCTTCGTCCATCGGCAGCAGGAAGATTTCCCAATCCTGCAACGGCAAAATCGAGCCATCGGCTTGCTGCATCCGGACTGGCTCCAGCAGCCCTTTGCGGTCGGCCATCTCTGGGCCGAAATTGACGCGCCCCATGCCCTCGACAAGAATCTCGAGCGGAACGGGACCGCGAGGCTTGCAATCCTGCATCGCGGAACGCAGCGCAAGCGGCGCACGATGCATCATGCGTAACGCCCGCGCGTACCCGCGCGGGATTGGCGCTCTCGAAACACCGCCCGCGTACTTCTCGCCGAGGAAAACTGTCGCGTAGTCGTGAACGCTGCTGATATCCAGCACTGCATTTGCATGCGTCTGCAACGTTTTCCTGTAGAGCATGAAGCCAAAAGCCTGACCGTGGTGCTCGAACGGCTGTGGATCGACGCTCTGATCGCGCGGCAGGGCCGCAGGCAGGTTGTCCCATATTGACGCGTACAGTGCCGGCGTCGAGATCGCCGTGTCGGTATGTCCGAGCGTGGCGACCGCATCGGGTATCTCCGGCAATGGATCGGCCAGATAACTGGCTATGATCTCGCGATACTTCACGTACTTCGGCGTCACCATGCCTTGCTCGCTGATCGGCGCGCAGTAATCGTAGCTTGTGATATCGGGCTGGTAGTTGCCCGATTCGTCCACGTTCGCGCCCGCGTAAAAACCAAAGTTCGTGCCCCCATGGATGACGTAGAGGTTGAACGATAGCTGCGACTGCATGAACGCCGTCAGGGTATCGGAGAGATCGTAGTCCGAGCCCGCGAACGTTGCTTCGCCCCAATGGGTAAGCCAGCCGGGGTACGCCTCTCCAGCCATTGCGGGTACGGTGGGGAACGCGCGGCGCACGGCCGCGATTGTTGCCGCGTTTCCGTTGCTTAGCGCGATCGCACCGCCGCTTACCGTGGTGCGGTTGTGCTCCAGTTGCGGGAGACCGTCTTCGGTATAGAACGGCCCGGCTATGCCTCCCTTTAGCCAGAGCTGTCTGAGGGCTTCGAGGTAAGCCGGATTGCTCGCATACGATCCATACTCGTTCTCGATCTGGATCATCAGGATCGGTCCGCCATTTTCGATCATCAATGGCTTGATGCGCGGGACCAGTTCATCGATGTAGCGCGCTACGGCCGACATATAGCGAGGACTGGTGGCGGAGTCGGTTCTCAGGCGAATGGTTGGGTCGCCGAGCAGATACGAAGGGAGGCCGCCAAGGTCCCACTCGGCGCACACGTATGGGCCTGGGCGCAGCAGCACCCACATCGCTTCCGACTGGCACAAGCGGATGAACGACTCGATATCGCGGTTGCCGCTGTGGAAATCGAATATGCCTTCACGCGTCTCGTGGTAGTTCCACATGATGTACAACGAGACGCAGTTCATCCCCATTGCTTTCGCTGTGAGAATTCGATGCTGCCAATACGCGCGCGGGATGCGCGCCGGATGCATCTCGCCGCTGCGGATCTGAAACGGCTTGCCGTCGATCAGGAAGTGTTCGCCGTCGGGACTGAACGAGAAGGTGTGGCTGCGTTCGGAATTCATGATGCACTCGCGCCCTTGTATTTGCAGGGTGACGCACTATACTTCCACGGCCGATAGTAGAACGCTTAATTTCGCTAAAGCCTGCAATTCGATAAGCATACACATAAGTCATACATGTCGAGCTATGTAACCGTATTGATGCAGTTACATTCGAATATGAAAAAGCGTGCTTTTTTCCCGATTGCGAGTTCAACCCTTCTCGTCGTGGCGGGAATTCTCTGCATCATCCTGTCGCTCACGACAAGATCTTTGATCGGTACACTTTTCATTGCGAGAATGCTGCTCTTTTGCGGCTTCGTGCACGCCCTGAATCTCTTTACTGCGCGAGGCTGGAAGCTCTTCATCAGGAGAATTCCTCCCGTTATCGTACCCGTTCTCATCGGCATCCTCATTCTGGTAAACGACAGCGCACGGGCGCGCGGTCTTACCGTGATGCTGATGATATTCTTCGTGCTCGACGGCTTCTTCAAGATCATTGCCTCGCTTGGCGAGGACGTGAAGATCAACAATATAAGTCTTGTCGGCGCTGCGCTGTCCTTCCTGCTCGCCATCTTTCTTGCCGCCAATTTCCCGAGTGTGCCGCTTCCCCTGCTTGGGTTGTTCCTCGGCCTCGATCTCATTTCGATGGCTGTCGTACCGCTTGCTGGACGCGAGCGCAAGAAGGGCCTGACCTGAATGGGCACTGGCGGAGGCCGCCTTTATGCCTGCTAGCGGGGTCATGGCGCCTATGACGCGAACATCAACGCGCAGTTGCAGTTTGCCTCACGCACCCGAGGGAGAACTTTCATGATCGTCGCAAACGGCTTTACGTTTTCAAACTTCATTATCGATGCTTTTTCGATATTCATGTTCATATTGTGGTTCTGGCTTTTCATCACGATCACAAGCGATCTGTTTCGGCGAACCGACATATCGGGTTTTCTGAAGATCATCTGGGTAATATTTCTCATCGTTCTTCCCTATATCGGCATATTCGCCTATATCCTCACGCAGGGTAGAGACATGGCGTCCCGCAACCAGGAGCGAGCGCAAAAGGCACGCGAGGAACTGCGCCACATCGTTGGCTACAGTGTCGCTGATGAAATCGAAAAGCTCGATCGTCTAAAGGCAGCAGGCTCGATTACGGAAGACGAATACAAGCGCCTGCGTTCTCGGCTCGTCGATTGATGCCTGCTCCAGGCAGGGCATCGCCCACGCCTGGAGCAGGCAAAAACGGCGGGTGAACGAATAACCTCTCTTACTCAGTGCCCGAAACGATTTTCGAGATTTTCCAGTTGCTTCTATTGACGAGCACGTAGTCGCCGTTGACGCCTAGCCATTGCTGGCCGCGCTTGGGGGCGTCGAGGTTATGAGACTTCCAGTCGTTCATGATGAAATTGTAGTGCCGGTATTTCGAAGGCACCTGCTGGCCCTCGTGCCAGTCGCGATGCGGCATGGTTGGCATGACCTGCTGGCGACCTGTCCCCTGGCTTTGATCCCCGCCGGATGTGCCTTGCGCGAGCGCGGAAGAAGAGAAACCGACGAGAAGCGCAGCGATGACAGAAAGGACGAGTTGGCTTTTCATGATCCGATCTCCTTGAGGCAAGAAGGTGATTGACGGCGCCATGATCGATGGCTTCTTCGGTTATGGAACATCCTGAAAGCCACGATAACCGACTGTGCAAACCTGCCCTCAAAGGGTAGGTGAAAGCAGAGAAATAGAATAATTTAGGGATGTTAACTGCCTATCCATAGTAGTAGAGGGAATTGCGACTTCAAGAAATTTAGGAGTGGAGGATTTTGTGTCGGTTTCGGGTAATTCCTGTGAATGCATTTGCTCGATATTGTTTGATAACACCTGGCGTCGCGTGCCAAGTTGCGGATGGAAGCGATCCGCTCGGCGGAGGTGCGCGTTGACGGTATCGTCGAGCGGTGTGGCGAGCGGATGGCAGCGCACGCAGCGCGCTGCGAATCGCGCCGGCGAGGACGCTGCCGCAAACGCGGTTCGTCAGCCTCTGGAGCAACTTGGCTTTGGGGGACGCCGGGCGCGTGACTCGCTTCCAGATAGGCCTGCGCCGCAGCTACGTCCACAGGGCGCGCGAACCAGTAACCCTGGGCCTCATTGCAGCCGTTCTCGATCAGGAATTCGAGTTGGCGCAGCGTCTCCACGCCTTCGGCGACCACGCGCATGCCTGGCGTTTGCCCGAGGGCCAGCACGGCTTTCACAATGACCTCGTCGGCGCGCGAATGGCCGATGCCGTTCACAAACGACATGTCGAGCTTCAGCCGGTCGGCCATGAAGCTGCGGATATACGCAAGGCTCGAATAGCCCGAGCCGAAGTCGTCGATGGCAATCGACAGGCCCATCTCGCGAAGGGCGCGCAGCGTGGCGAGCGAGCGGGGCGCCATGAGAACGCCTTCGGTGATCTCCAGTTCGATGTTGCGCGGACTGACGCCCGTGCGCGCAAGCGTAGCGGCCACCGTAGCGGTCAAATCCGAGCGCACGAACTGAACGGGCGACACGTTCACGGACACGACGATGTCCGGATACTGGCGTGCCCATGCGTGTGCCTGGCGGCACGCTTCCTCGAGCACGAACTCGCCGATTTGCACGATCGAGCCGTTTTCTTCGGCGAGCGGAACGAAGCGCGCCGGGCTGACCTGACCGCGTTCGGGGTCGCGCTAGCGAACGAGTGCCTCGAAGCCTGTCGTTTCACCCGTCGTCGGATTGACTCGCGGCTACCAGGCAACGGAAAACGCGCGCGACGACACCGCAACGCGCAGCGCCCGCGCGAGGCTCGCCCGCTCCAGATTCTGCGTGGCGATAGCAGGTTCGAAGACCTGCATGGTGCCGGGTCCGACCGACTTGGCGCGATACATGGCCGAGTCGGAATGCTTGAGAAGCGAATCAGGATAGCTGGAATGGTCGGGAAACACCGCGAGGCCGACGCAGGCATGCGGCACGATCACCTTGTTGCCGATGAGGAGCCCATGCGTGAGCGATTCCTTCATCTTTTCCGCGACGCCGACGAAACTCTCCACGTCGCCCCGGCCGTGCTGTACGGCGACAAATTCGTCGCCCGCATAGCGCGACACGATCTCGCCGTGCGCGATATTCGCAGAGAGGCGGCGTGCCGCTTCGCACAGCACTTCGTCGCCCGCCGTATGGCCGAGCGAGTCGTTGACTTCCTTGAAGTTGTCGAGATCGATGAATACCAGCGCGAGCTTTTGCTGTTCCGCGAGCGCGGTTCTGACCATTTCGTTCAGCCTCGCCTTGAGGCCGAGCCGGTTCGGAAGATGCGTAAGCGAGTCTTCGTTGGCCTGCATGCGCAATTGTTCCTGATAGCGAATGCGCTCGGAAACGTCGTTGAACACGGTGACGCAATGCGTCGGACGATTGCACTCGTCGAGAACCGGCGCGATATGCGGTTCGGCCCAATAGGACGATCCATCCGGTTTGTAGCACTTGAGCAGTTCTGAAACCTTCCTACCGGATTGAATTGCACTCCGAATGATATCGGCGTGGGGACCCGATGCTTCGCAATCGAGGATCTTCCAAAGCTCGGCACCGTTGGCTTCCGCCACCGTTCGCCCCGTGATGCGCTCGAACGCGCCGTTCGCATAAGTGACGACGTTCCCGCCATCGGCGTTTTTCGAAATGATCACGGCGTTGCGCGAAGCCTCCAGGGCCCGGCCGCGAATGCGCAAATGGTCCCTGGCCTGACGTCGAAGATGAGCATCGCCACCGGATGCCGCTCGATGGCTCGTGAACAGCGTGAAGAGGAACAGCAGCGCGCCGGCCGTCGCCGTACCGATGAGCGAGATCTTCTGGCGGGCGAGCTGGGCCTGGGCGCCGAACTGCATGATCCTGATCCGCTCGCGCTGCACGGTCCGCAGTTCGGTGAGATGCGACATGATGGAGCTGAGCGTTTCGTTCGCGCGCTGCAGAAGGCCGGGCTCGAGCTTCGCGCCGGCGTCGGCCAGCGCGATATTGCGCGCGGCGGCGTCGAGTTCCTCGGGCCACACGGCGCTGAGTTGCCGCAGCTCGCGGACCGCGCGCTCGTTGCGCGGCGTGCCGGTGAAGTCGTGCTCGAGCCGGTCGTAGATGCCGGCAACGGCCGCGGCCCGTTTGATTGGCCACGCGCGCGAGGCGTAACCTGCCGTGCCCACGCCTTTCAGGAAGTCGGTGTTGGCGGCGATATGCAGCGTGAGCAGCGCGTCGAGTTCCGAGGTGACGTTCAGTTCGTTACGGAGACGCGAATCTGCCGTGCCGCGGGAGAGGTTCGCGCTGAGGATCGCGCCTGCTGCGAGGCACAGTATCAGTGCAACCGCCAGGGCGATGCCCTGGCGTTGCCGGGCGCGCGACGGGGTCCGCACGCGATGGGTCCAGGTGTTTCAGCTACGTTCATTGCGGCGCAACGCTTTCGGGCACGTCGTCACTGGCGCAACGTCGCTCCGCATGAGTGGGCAGGTTACTTGTGAAGGCACTGGCGTCAGCGCGGGGGCGGGCAGATGGACCATGGCGTTCTGGGCGTGAGGACAGCGAAAGCAGGGACAGAACTGCAATCGACGCTACTGCCCGAATAACCGGTTTGATGTGCCTGTTTAATTGGTGTTTTTACCTGGAAGGTGCGCTAGCCTGCTGGAGATCGATATCGGAGAATACGACTGACGCGCCATTCGTCTTTGACAGCCGGATTCCAGCCGTCCACGAAATCGCGAAGTCGTCGAACTGTCACACGCTGATTGTCGCGATAGAAAGCATTGTCATTATCTGCGGCTGATAAGATTTTATCCTTCTGCTTCAGCCGCTCCACGAAGTCCAACCGATGACAAAAATCCAATCTTTTTGAAAACCGGATTCCGCTTCTCTCGACATTATTCGATCTTCGTTCGATATGCCCGCCGTAGATGAGATCATGGATATAACTGTTTCCGTATTTTGCTAACTCCATATCACAATGGTCGCGATGCTACCCCAACTATTGCGGCAAGGATTTGGGTGAAAAAATCAGAATATCGAAAATTCGGTACTTTGAGCGCTCCACCCAAACGTGGCAGTTACCAACGTTAAAGTGTGCTACCGCTATCCGGGCGCGGTTTGAGATACCAGATTACGGCTCCCGTAGACGCAAACTCCGGTCCGGGCATGATTTCGCCTGTGCTCATCCTGAACGTCCTGTTGTTCAGGTGCGGCGCGTACCATTCGCCACTTTCGGGACACACTTCGCCTGGACGTGCCTGACGCACGACCGGTGCGTTAAGGTTGGCGGACGGGGCCGGCGCGAAGTAGTCATCCTCCTCGACTGGAGTCTGACCGCTCGGGTAGCGCAAGTCCTTCCAGATCAACCGCCAGCGAACATCCTCCAGCGTATCGGTGCCTTCGATCTGATACTGGCTCGCGATGTCGCCCGCGAGATAGTAGTTGGGGCAACGAACACCGATCTTCGGATCAATCGCCCACGGTTCCCAGATGCCCGTCACGGGAATCTCGCGGCCGCTCCATACCTCGTCCATATTGTCTTCGTTACGCGGCGGGCAGGTAGGAAGATGCGTGGGAAAGCGGATGGGCGGAATCCGGTTGAAGGGCAGATCGTCAAAGAAAATGCTTTCGTAGGTCCAGCGCATTACAGAACGGGAGTCAGGTTCATCGTTTAAATACAGAACCGATTCCTTATTAATCGTTGTGAGCATCAACGATATTAGCGAACTAGCCAACGACGCTTTTCCAAATATACCAATTGATTGCGTCTTGTCTTCCCGATATCCAAGTTTGTAGAACAGGTCTGATGGATCAGCCGCGCCAAGCTCCTCATACTTTCGACCCCAGATGTAGCTGCTGAACTTGACGCCTTCGCGCAGCATGCCGAATGCTTCCGCGCGCCGCGCAGGGTTCGTCAATAACGGTTCGGCATACTCCATCGGTTGAAGGAAACGCATAAACTCCACAAGATCATCGCTATAGTCGATTTCGACTTCAGGCCGCTTGATTTCCCTCTCGAAGTCGCGCAGGAATTCGCGGTACAAGTCAATCGCGTGTCGTAACAGTGTGGCGCTCGTGTACTTCCTGAGCAGGTAGAACGCGCGGTCGCGCGCCGAATCGTCGTTTTTTCCCGCGACATAAATAAAGTCTGACATACCGGTATTCCTCACTTTTGCGCCTGAGCGCTGTCATGGCTGGGCAATGCGCGACCAGCAACCGCAGGCGCACGGTTCGTATAGCCCTGCGGGACGACCTTCGGCAGGATTTCATCCTTGTCCAGCGGGCGGACTGCCACCCGGTCAACCGGCAAAAAGTCACATCCTTCCAGTTGGTTGGCATCGCGATCAGCTTCTTGACGTAGTCCTCCAGCACCTTGTTATAGGGATGGCTGAAATCGATGATGTATTGGGTCTCGCCGCCTTCAAGCCATCGGCCCAGTTCTTTGTCGTACTGGCTCGATACCATCCCCTTCCAGATGCGCAACCCGTTCCAGTCTGCTGGAATATCCGCCACGCCCATTGCCATAAGCTCAGTGCGGGTCGGAATATGATCCAGGTGGATATACGCGCCGTTATGATTCCAATCCATCTTGACGGCCCACTTCTCGCGCCACTCGCGCCCGTTCTTCGCCATGCGCGGTAGCCAGTTAGGGGAACGCTTGGTACGCGTCGAGATCGTCCCTTTCAGCTTGTAGCGTGATTTCGTCGTGCGCCTCGTGTTATCCAGCACGCGCGCCAGGTTGTACTTGCCCGGCGCAAGCGTCACGGCCTCAATCGGTGCCTGGTCGCTGAACGATTTGATAACGGTATAGCTTTTTGCACCAGTATTCTCATCCTGTGCAATGTGGCTGCCTCTCCTTAAATCCGGCCACCCCTCGACATGGCTATAATCCGCGAGCTTCGCGGCTGGATGTGCCTCCTTTCCGGCGTCGCGAGCAGCCGCCACCATCTGCCCTTCGCCCTCACGCGTCGTCACCTTGCCGGACCCGACCGATATATCCGCCCAGGTGCCCTCAACCATATGTGCGCGCACGCGGGCAAGGCAGTCGTTCAGGTCGCGCAGCGCCTGCGGAACCATCCGGTTTGCCGCGTTACGGATCGGCTGGAGTTTCGCAGGCAAGCCCGACAGATACGTGACGACATGCGAAGGTAGCGCGTTCCCCATGTTGCGCACGATATACCGGCAGGCCCCCGAGAAGCGGTCCAGCGCTTCCGTCAGCCCGCCGACGACCTTTACTTCGTATTTTGTGAAATCCAGCTTGCGCAGCCATTCATAGGCGTTACCGTGGCACATGCGGTTCACGAACCGGACGACCTCTTCGGCCAGCTTCGCCAGGTCTTCAGACTTCTCAAGGGCGCGGATGACCAGCTTTCCGATACCCTTCAGGATTCCGCCAAAGATCGGGACAACGGCAATCGGGCAGAGTACCAGCTTGATCCATGCCCAACGGTCCTCCATCGCCTCCCGTTTGTCGGCCATATGCATGATGATCGCGACGGTATCGCGTGCCGCCGTACCTTCGCCCAGGACCGGAAACATGCTGATCGTTGCATCGAAGACAATCTGGCCAGTGGTCTGCTGCTGGCCGAATTCCCCCTTCAACGCGCCGCCGATCCAATCGGCCGCAGCGGCGGCATTGGCCCATATCCGTTTTCCCGTCTCGATTGCCCCAATGCGATTTTCTGCGGGGTTGCTCACCGTCATATCACTCATACGCCACCATTGTTCTGCTTGTTTGCGGATGCACTGAAATCGCTTTCTCCCCAGCGCGACTTGTAGTCGGGATTGGGGTCATTGGCCTTGACCTGCAATGGGCGCGAATCCGACCCGATCTTCATCCGGCCCGCACCGAGAGGTGCGTCGCTCAGATCGGCATGACCCGCGCTGTCAAGCGTGCCGCTGTAGCGTTTGCCATCGTCGTAATGAATGTCGAACTTCGCGCCCTGAACCGGTTCGCCGTCGTGATATAGATGCGACAGTGACGACCTGTCGGTGTAAGCCTTCGGCGGGAACGCAGGGGGCGTGGATTGCGGTCCGTCGGTCTTGTGGTCGTCAGCGTGGACGAGGAACAACCCGTTCGTAGCGCCAAGCAACCCGGCGACGCTCAGTTCCACGGTCGTTCCCGCACCATTCAGGCGTATGCCCTTCATGGCGGTCAGATTGATCCAGCCGTCCTCGCTCGCGATATGAACTCTTTCTTCGCGGTCACGTCGATGCCGTCTCCCTGGGCCTCGATACAGATTTTTCCTGACGCGGCGACGAGCATCATTCCCGCCTTGCGCACGAACAGCGAAATCCTTTCGAGCACTGCGGCGTGAAACGACTTGCCCACCGCAAAGCCAATGCTGCGCCCGGTCGTGATGGCGGTGTCCTCGTCGCTCTGGATATGCGTGCTGCCCGCCGTGGAAGTTCCGATACCCGCAGGACTGGAAAGCGCAATAAGCGGACTGGCAAACTCCGGGAAGTCATTGGGGGCGCTCTTTGCCGTGCCGCGAAGGTCGGCGGTCTGCTGCTTGATGGAGCGGGTTTGCACTGCTACACCGAAAGGACAAGCAAAGCTCGACCTGAATACATTCATCGTTCTTCGCGCGCCTTAAAAAAACAATCGGATAAGTTTTAAAGATCGGTATCGATCAACGCGCACTGGCTCCATTTACCAGTCTTTGACTTTCCCTGGGAAGGTTAGAAGGCGCCAGGTACTCGCGGCGAGACCTGTAACCTGGCGGGATGAAAAAAACGCAGGCCTTACCCAGCGGATGTATCGGATGAAGAGGGGCACGTCGCCACTCCATGCCTGACCTCGATGAACAAGGGCGCACCGCTCCAGGTTTCACGTTCGCGGGAACATGAATCTGCAGGGCGTTCATGCCCGTGCTTCAATAGACGATCTCGCCCAAAATGCGCAACCACTGCCTCTGTCACTCTTTCGAGGGAGCCATGAAGAAACTCGTTAACGATCCGTCGCGTGTCGTCCGCGAAATGCTCGAAGGGATCGCGCGGACTGCCCCGCATGTCGCCGTGCTCGGCGACGAAAACGTGCTGGTCCGCAAGGCGCTGGCGCATCCGCCGGCGCGTCCCGTCGCGGTGATTTCGGGCGGCGGCAGCGGTCACGAGCCCGCTCACGGCGGTTATGTCGGGCGCGGCATGCTCAGCGCCGCCGTGTGCGGCGAGGTCTTCACGTCGCCCTCTACCGACGCGGTGCTCGCCGCGATTCGCGCGACCGCGGGGCCGAACGGCGCGTTGCTCGTCGTGAAGAACTACACGGGCGACCGGCTCAACTTCGGTCTCGCAGCCGAACTGGCGAGAGCCGAAGGCATTCCCGTCGAAATCGTCGTCGTGGCTGACGACGTGTCGCTGCGCGCTCGCACGGAGCGCGGCCAGCGGCGCGGCATTGCGGGAACCGTGCTGGTGCACAAGATCGCGGGCGCCGCCGCCGCGCGCGGCGACGCGTTGGCGCAGGTCGCGGCGATCGCGCGCGATGCGGCCCGGAACCTCGGCACAATGGGCGTGGCGCTCGACGGTTGCACATTGCCCGGCGCGCAACAGGCCGGTTTTCGCCTCGCCGACGACGAGATCGAGCTAGGCATGGGCATACACGGCGAAAAGGGCGTCGAGCGCACGATTCCGATGGCCGCCGGCGATCTCGCGGAAACGCTGCTCGCCAATATCGCCGGGGAACTGAAGTTGAAAAGCGGCGAGCGCGTGGCCCTGCTCGTGAACGGGCTTGGCGCGACGCCCGCAATGGAACTGTCGATCGTCATGCGCGACGCATTCGAGGGCCTCTCGCGCCGGGGCGTCGTCGTGGAGCGCGCGTGGGCGGGCACGTTCCTCTCGGCGCTCAACATGCCGGGCTGCTCGATCTCCGTTCTGCGGCTCGACGATGCAAGGCTCGCGCTGCTCGACGCCGATACCGAAGCGTGCGCGTGGCCCGGTGTCGGGACGCTCAATCGCGAGATCCGCGTGGAGCCGGCGCACGTGTCCTCCGACTCGCGCGCGCAACCGGCGGCGGCGCGTGCGGACGCGGGCAACGGGCCGTGGGCGCGCCGGCTCGAGCCGGCGCTTCATGCCGTTGCGCACGCGCTCATCGAGAACGAGGCGCGCTTCACCGACCTCGATGCCCGCGCTGGCGACGGCGATCTCGGGGCCAGCATGAAGCGCGCGGCGCAGGCCTTGCTGACCCTGCCCGCGAGCGCGCTCGGCACGCCGGACGGCGCGCTTGCCGCAACCGGCGCCGCGTTGCGCCGCGCGATAGCGGGCAGCTCGGGGCCGTTCTACGCGACGGCGCTGCTGCGCGCCTCTCGCAGGCTGGCCGGGCGCGCCCAGCCCAACGCCCGCGATTGGGTGGACGCGATGCGCTGCGCAGCCGAGGCGATCGGCGAACTTGGCGGCGCGAAGCCGGGCGACCGCACGATGCTGGACGCGCTCGTGCCCGCCGTCGAGGCGCTGGAACACGGCCTGCAGTCGGCGCGCTCCGTTACCGAGGCATGGGCGGACGCGGTGCGCGCAGCGGAATCCGGCGCGCAGGATACGGCGCGCATGACGCCGCGGGCGGGGAGGGCAAGCTACCTGGGCGCGCGCGCCATCGGCACGCCCGATGGCGGGGCGGTCGTGGTGGCGTGCTGGCTCAAGGCGCTACAGCCGCATATCGCAGCGGACTGATGCGTTCGCGAGCCGAGGCGGTGCTTCAGCAATAGCCGGTGCGAAGCGCGGCTTCCCAGTCGGGCCGGCCGTTCGAGGCCGCTTGTTCGGCGGCGGCATGCCAGTCGTACTCGACGGTTCGGAATACCGCTTCCCAGCCGTCCGGCGTTCTCGTGATGCTCGCGTAACGGGCGTGCGGAGAGCCCGTTTCCATGCGATGAGCAAAGGGGTGGCTGTCCTCGTAAGCCGGCAGGCCGACGCTGCCCGGATTCACGATGAGGCGGCCGTCCGCGAGTTTCATCGACCGTTGCAAATGCGTATGGCCGCATAGGATCAACGTTGCTTCGACATCGGCGGCGCGGCGTCCGACTTCGCCATGCGTGGCCGTTCGGCATCCGTCTGCGGTGACCGTTTCGAGGAAATACGAGAGGTCGTCCTGCGGCGTGCCATGCACGAGGAGCACGTCGCTTTCGAGCCATAGCGTGGCGGGCAATTCGCGAACCCACGCCAGATGTGCGCGGCTTAGCGCCGCGCGGGCAAAGCGATCCGACGGCCCCATGCGCGACGGATCCGCCGCGAGCAACTGTCTTTCGTGATTGCCGCGAATCGTAGGCAATCCAAGCTGCATGAGCCGGTCGGCGGTTTGCGACGGATAAAGCGGGCCAGAGAGCATGTCGCCAAGGTTGACGACGACGTCCGCGCCTCGCTGCCCGATGTCGTCGAGCACCGCTTCGAGTGCGGGCAGGTTGCCGTGGATATCGGAAAGTGCCGCGATTTTCATGGTGCAGACGGTTGCGACCCGCGGAAGGGCTCAAGTGGCCGATTCTGGACGATCCGCTGCCTCGTGTCCACGGCTCGTTCGTTCGTGCTTCGCGGCGGTCTGCTCGCCGAGGCCGCCTTAGAGCTTCATGCGCTGCAGGACGCGATCGTTGAGCACGAAGCGATGATAGAGCGCCGCGGCGACGTGCAGGCAAATGAGCCCGAACAGCACCCACGCGAGCACGCTGTGCACGTCGCCCATGGCGTGCCCGAACGAGGAGCCCGCCGGCGAGAGCGCGGGTAACGGGAGAACGCCGAACAGCATGACGGCCCACGCGCGCGACGAGGCGTTGATCCATCCTAGCACCGGCACCGCAACGAGCAGGACGTACAGGCCGAAATGCGTGAGGCCTGCCGCGGTGCGCATCAGCGGAGACTGTTCGTCGGGCGGCGGACGATGAGTCGCGCGCCAGAGCAGACGGCAGGCCATGGCAGCGAGGAGCGCGGTGCCGACGCCCAGATGCCACGCGATTTCGCCGACGGGCCGCGTGTCGCGGTGCACGTCCGGCATGGTCCAGCCAATCACGAACTGCGTCGCGACGATGACGACGACCAGCCAGTGAAGCAGACGCGCCACGAAGTCGTAACGCGAGTTGGCGGCGTTTTGCATGAGGGCTCCCTGTGGAGGACTGCGCGGTTGAAACCGACGATTGTAGAAACACGAGACTTAACAGACCATTAAGCACGCGGGCCCTACCCGACCGAAGCGCTGCCGCTGCGCAGGCAGCGTCTCATGGTACGCCGGACGATTGTCGCACCGGCTCCGCAGAGTGCGCTCGATTCCGTGGCCGGCTTCGATCCGTTGCTACGCCCTCCGGCGCGGGCACGCTGCTGAATGGTACGACACTATTCTCAAGCCAGCCCCGATTTTGACGCCCACATGCATTGCATCATGACGTGGCATACGATGCGGGCGGCCGTACCGGTTTCTCCCGGCCCGGCAAGGGAACCGTCGCCGTAAACAAGGGCGGCTATTTTCGGCCGCGCCGGCCGGCAAACGGGCAGGCATGGCGGACGAGCACGCCAGCGCAAGACGCTGAACCTCGCCTCGCGCAACGCCCGCGACGGGGACGCGATGCCTGACCTCGGAAACCGCGGGAAAAGCCGGCTAGGCTCCTGACTTGCCGGCGCGCAGCGCCGCTTCGGGAAGCTGCCGCGTTTCGCGCACCGAACGCGGATGCCAGAGGCGTGCGCCGCCTTCGATGCCCCTGGCGTTGGGCACGGTCGCCACGTTCGGCGGCAGCTCGAACGTGAGATGCGAGGCGTTGCCGCCGCCGATCCACAGCTTGTCGTAGTGCACGAGCGATTCGAGTATGCCGACGACCTTCGCGACGCGCGCGTTCCAACGCTTGTTGCCGGCCTTGCGGCGCGCGGCGTCGCCGATGTACTCGTCGTAAGCGTGCTTCTTGCTGACGGGATGATGCGCGAGCTCCAGATGCGGCATCAGCTCGCCGTCGCGGAACATGGCCGTGCCCACGCCCGTGCCGAGCGTCATGACGAATTCGAGGCCGCGGCCTTCGATGGCGGCGAGCCCTTGCATTTCGGCGTCGTTGATCATGCGCACCGAGGGGATGCCGAGGCGCTTGCCGATCATTTCGGCGAGCGGCACGTCGATCCAGTCTTGCGGCCCGAGGTGCGGCGCCGTCAGCACACGATCGTTGCGCACGAAACCAGGGAAGCCGATCGACACATGCGCCGGCGGATACTGCTTGATAAGCGGCTCGACGAGCGCGTGAAGCGTATCGACGAGCAGGGCGGGCGGACAGGGATGCGGCGTGGCCACGCGCACGCGCTCCGTGCGCATCGCGCCGTCCATGTCGATGATCGCGGCTTTCAGGCCGCTCCCGCCGATGTCGATGGCGAGAATGCTTTCGACGACCGGTGCGGTGGGTGTCAGATTCGTCACTTTCTGTTTTGGGGCCATACGTTCTCCATTGCTGTCTGGTTCACGGCTTCTTTGGTGCAGCTTGCGCGAGCGCGCGCCATGCGCCGCCGTCGCGCGCGAGCAGCGCGTCGGCCTGGGCGGGACCTTCGGTGCCCGCGGTGTATTCATGCACGGGAAGCGCGGCGCCGAGTGCCCGATGCAATACGCCATCCACCGCCGCCCACGCCGCCTCCACGCCGTCGGCGCGCTGAAAGAGCGTTTGATCTCCGAGCATGCAATCGTACAGCAGCGTTTCGTAGCCGACATTGGCTTGCTCCGCGAAGAAATCGTCGTAGTCGAACGACGAGCGCACCGCGCCGATCTGCACGACGGCCCCCGGCGTCTTGACGTTGAAATCGAAGCTCATGCCGTGAGAGGGATCGATGCGCAGCGTCAGGATATTGGGCGTGAGCGATACGACAGGCGTATCGCGGAACAGGAGAAACGGCACACTCTTTAGTTGTACGGATATTTCCGTGCTCCGCGCGGTGAGCCGCTTGCCGGTCCGCAAATAGAACGGCACGCCCGCCCAGCGCCAGTTGTCGATCTGTACGCGCGCGGCGGCGTAGGTTTCGGTGCGGCTGTCTTTCGCGACGTCCGGTTCGTCGCGGTAAGCCACGCCCCCGGGGCCGTTCGCATATTGTCCGAAGACCACGTCATCGGGCGTGAGCGGCTTGAGCGCCGCGAAGATTTCGGCTTTCTTGTCGCGCACGGCTTCGGCGTCGAACGAGTTGGGCGGCTCCATGGCGACCATGCCGAGCAGCTGGAAAAGATGGTTCGGCACCATGTCGCGAAACGCGCCGGTCTGCTCGTAGAGCTTGCCGCGGCCTTCCACGCCGATCACTTCCGAAGCCGTGATCTGCACGCTGTCGATATATTCGCGCCGCCAGACCGGCTCGAACATCGCGTTGGCGAAGCGCAGCGCGAGAATGCTTTGCACCGTGTCCTTGCCGAGAAAATGGTCGATGCGATAGATTTGCGACTCCTTCACGAACGTCCGCAGATGCCGGTTCAGATCGCGCGCCGAAGCGAGATCGGCGCCGAAGGGTTTTTCGATCACGAGGCGGCGGAACATGCCATCGCCTTCGCTAAGCAAGCCGGCCTTGCCGAGACGTTCGACGATGGGCTCGAAAAAGCGCGCGCCCACCGCGAGATAGAACACGACGCCGCCGCGCGCCTCGCCGCCGAGTTGCTGCGCGAGGCGCCGATACGTGCCGTCGTCCTCGAATTCGCCCGCCATGTAGGAGAGACGCTGCGCGACCCAGTTCCACGCGCTGTCGTCGAGCTTGCCCGCGTGAAAGGTGCTGGCCTTGTCGGCGGCGAACTTTTGCAGCGCGTCGTGCAGGTCGTCGCACCACGCCTTCGTTTCGCGCTCCCCATGATTGACCCCGATGATCTGCATGCCGTCGTCGAGCAGGCGGTCGACGGCGAGGTTGTACAGCGCGGGCACCAGGAGGCGTTTTGTCAGATCGCCGCCCGCGCCGAAGATCACGAGCGTACAGGGCGGCGCGGGATGTCTGCCGGCCGGCGAGGCGGCGCCATGCGGATGCGACGGCACTTTCGCGCTCTGCGTCGTGCGGGAGGCATCGTGGGGAGGCTGGTTTGTCGACATGATTTCGCTTCATTTGACCGAAATAAAGCGAGCAGCAATTGCAATACCTTGAATGACCGCGTGGTCGCGCAGCGAAGTTCAATGCGCCGGTGAAGGCGTTCTGTAAAGTCGCGCGACGGGCCGCGTTGGCGGCGCGCGAGGTGTAGAGTCGTCGTTCGACTGCAGGAATCCCTGGCGAGGAAAAGTGATGAGTGAATCGCACGACAACAAGCCGAACAAGCCGGAGGCGAGCGCAACCGGCTTTGCCAAAGGCCTCACGAATTACGGCGACCGCGAATTCAGCGTCTATTTGCGCCGCACCTTCGCAAGCTCGATGGGCTATAGCCGCGAAATGCTGGATCGCCCCATCGTCGGCATTGCGCATTCGGCGAGCGGCTTCAACAACTGTCACCGCCACTTTCCGGAAATGATCGAGGCGGTCAAGCGCGGCGTGCTGGCGGCGGGCGGCCTGCCCATCGAATTTCCGACCATCTCGCTCGGCGAGACCTTTCTCACGCCCACGAGCCTGAAGTTCCGCAACCTGATGTCGATGGACGTCGAGGAAATGACGCGCGCGCAGCCCATGGATGCGGTCGTGCTGCTGGGCGGCTGCGACAAGACGGTGCCCGCGCAGCTCATGGGCGCGGCCTCCGCGGACATTCCGGCCGTGCAGCTCGTGGCGGGGCCGATGTCCACGAGCCGGCATCGCGGCGAGCGCCTCGGCGCCTGCACGGATTGCCGCCGCTTCTGGGCCCGCTTCCGCGCCGCGCAGATCGACGCCGACGAAATCGACGCCGTCGAGCGGCGCCTCGCCTCGACAGCGGGCACCTGCGCGGTGATGGGTACGGCGAGCACGATGGCGATCATCGCCGAGACGCTCGGCATGATGCCCGCGAACAGCGCGGCGTGCCCGGCCGTCGACGCCGACCGTCTGCGCATTGCCGAAGAGACGGGCCGCGTGGCGTTCGGCCTGATCGCGAACCCGATCCGTCCGGGCGAGATCATCACGCACCAGTCCGTCGAGAACGCCCTGCGCGTGCTGCTGGCGATTGGCGGCTCGACCAATGCCGTGATCCACCTCACGGCGATCGCGGGGCGTCTGGGCATCAAGGTCGATCTGCGCCGCCTGAACGAACTGAGCGAGACCACGCCGGTGCTCGTGGACCTGAAGCCGACCGGTGCCCACTACATGGAGGATCTTTACGTAGCGGGCGGCGTGCCCGCGATCTTGCGCGAACTCAAGTCGCTGCTCCATCTGGATTGCCGCACGGTCACGGGCGAAACGCTCGGCGAGCGGCTCGACGCGGTGAGCTGGGTGGACCGCGAAGTGGTGCGGCCCGCGGCGCAGCCCGTGCGCGAAACAGGGGGGCTCGTCGCGCTGTTCGGCAATCTCGCGCCGCGCGGGGCGATCTTGAAGCGCTCGGCGGCCGAACCGGCGCTGTTCGAAAAAGAAGGGCGCGCGGTGGTATTCGGCTCGCTGGAGGATCTGGCGAACCGCATCGACAGCGATGCGCTCGACGTAACCGCCGACGACTTCCTCGTGCTGCAGAATGCGGGCCCCGCGAGCGAAGCCGCGATGCCCGAAGCGGGCTACCTGCCGATTCCGCGCAAGCTCGCGCGCGCGGGCGTGAAGGACATGGTGCGCCTCTCGGACGCGCGCATGAGCGGCACCGCATACGGCACGATCGTGCTGCACATCACGCCCGACGCGGCCTCGGGCGGCCCGCTCGCTCTCGTGAAGAACGGCGACCGCATTCGCCTGAGCGTGTCGCAGCGCGCGCTCGAACTGCTCGTGCCCGAGGAGGAACTCGAGCGGCGCCGCCAGGCGCAGCCGCCGCGCGCGCAATGGCGGCATAAGCGTGGCTACGCGAGTCTTTACGAACGCGAAATCCTGCAGGCCGACGAGGGGTGCGATTTCCGGTTCTTGACGTAACACCGCTGGTTCTCGCGCGTGCGCGCGGCGATCTCGGGTGAGCGCGTAGCGTTGCGCGTCGGCGTGCCGGAAGGCGAGCCCGTTGCCCTTGCGCGCGAGATCGGGCGCGATATGCCCGGCCCATGCCTGTGCGGCGCGCACCACGACTGCCGCGCGCGCCGCGTATCCGCGCCTCACAGCAGCTTGTCGAGCGTGATCGGCAGATCGCGCACGCGCTTGCCCGTGGCGTTGAAAACCGCGTTCGCGATCGCGGCGGCCACGCCTACCACGCCGATTTCCCCTACGCCTTTCGCGCCGAGCGGATTCACCACGTCGTCGTGCTCGTCCACGAACAGCACGTCGATTTCGCCGACGTCGCGATTGACGGGCATATGGTACTCGGCGAGGTTGTGATTCATGATGCGCCCGAGCGTATGGTCGAACTGCGCGTGCTCCTGCAGCGCCATGCCGATACCCCAGACCACGCCGCCCGCGATCTGGTTCGCGGCCGTCTTCGGATTGACGATGCGGCCAGCGGCGATCGCGCTCACCACGCGCGCGACCCGTACCACGCCTAGCGTTTCGTCGACGCGCACTTCGGCGAACACAGCCGAATGCGTCGCCATCGAAAAGCGCTTCTGGATTGCTTCGGGCTTGAGCGTGACCTGTTCTTCCAGCGTTTTCATGCCCGCGTCGGCGAGCAGGTCGGCCATGCGCACGCGCGCGCGCTCACGGCCCGTCGCGCCGTGCACGCGCACTTCGCCGTCCTCGATCACGAGCGCTGCGTCGAGCATGGCGGGGTCGAGATTGGCGAACGCAACGCCGCCATGCGCGGGCAGCAGTTGAGCGAGCCGCGAGCGCAACTGCGCGCAGGCGGCCGAAGCGGCACTGCCGACCGACGACACGGTCCACGATCCGCCTTCGATCGGCGCGGGCGGCAGCGACGTGTCGCCGAGCGTAAACGCGACGTTGTCGATGCCCATGTGCAGCGCATCGGCGGCGATCTGCGAAATCGCGGTGTAGGTGCCCGTGCCGATATCGGCCGTGGCGCTGGAGAGTTCGAGGCGGCCTTGCGCGTTGAGCACGGCGCGCACGCTGGCCTCGGTCTGCATGGCGTCCCACATGCCGGTCGCCATGCCGTAGCCCACCAGCTCGTGGCCGTCGCGCATCGCGCGCGGCGTCGCGATGCGCGCGCCCCAGCCGAAGCGCTCCGCGCCTTGCGCGTAGCAGTCGAGCAGCGCCTTGCTCGAATACGGCAAGTGCTTGCTCGGGTCCTCGTCGGCGTAATTGCGGATGCGCAGTTCGAGCGGGTCCATTTCCAGGGCAACCGCGAGTTCGTCCATAGCGCATTCGAGCGCATAGAGGCCTTGCGTGGCGCCCGGCGCGCGCATGTCGAGCGGCGTGTAGACGTCGAGCCGCCCGAGCTTGTAGCCGAGCTGCACGTTCGGCGCGCGATAGAGCTGCCCCGCCCAGTTGACGACGACGTCGGTGAAGTCCTCGAACTGCGAGGTCTCGCCCACGGCTTCGTGAACGATCGCTGCGAGCCGGCCGTCGCTGCGCGCACCGAGCGCGACGTGCTGGATCGAGGCCGGCCGGTGGCCGAACGTAAACATCTGCGCGCGCGTGAGCGCGACGCGCACGGGGCGGCGCAGCGTGCGCGCGGCCATCATTGCGAGCGGCAGATGATATTGCGGACGCAGGCCGGAGCCGAAGGCGCCGCCCACGAACGGCGAAATCACGCGCACGCGATCCTGCTGCAGGCCGAATACCTTCATCAGGTACTGCTGGGTGTTGCTCACGCCCTGAGTCTTTTCGTAGACCGTGAAGCGCCCGTCGGCGGAGGGCACGACGGTGCAGCCATGCATTTCCATCGGCTGATGGAACTCCATGGGCGTGCTGTAGAACGCGTCGGTACGCGCATGGGCGGAGGCGAGCGCCCGGTAGGCGTGGCCGCGCGGCTCGGGCGGCGGCTCGAAGCCGCCCTTCCCGGTGGAAGGGATGACGGCGTCCGTCAACACGCTGGCGAGTTCGGTCCGATGCGGCTCGCGGCGATAACGCACGCGCACGAGCGAGGCCGCATAGTGCGCGAGCTCGCGCGTTTGCGCCACGACGAGCGCAACGGGTTGGCCCGCCCAGCGGACGCGCGTGCCGGCGAGCGGGCGAAACGGCGTACCGCCCGGTGCGATCTGATCCTTCCAGGCCGCGTCGTCTTCTGCGAGCGCGGGGCGGTTCTCGTGCGTGAGAACGTGCAGCACGCCGGGCAACGCTTGCGCGGCGGACGCGTCGATCGAGACGATTTCGCCGCGTGCGATCGTCGCGTTCACGACCGCGCCGTGTACGAGTCCGGGGGCGCCGAATTCGGCGGCGTAGCGCGCGGCGCCGGTGACCTTGCTTCGACCGTCCACGCGCGAGACCGGCGCGCCGATGTGAGCGCCCGCGCGCATGCCGCTACGAGGTTCATAAACGGTGCTCATGCCGATTCCTCCCCGTTGGACGCAAGCGCGACTTCGAACGCGCGCACGATGGCGCGCCGCGCGAGATCGACCTTGAATGCGTTGCCTGGGCGCGGGTCCGCCTGGGCGACCACGGCGTCGGCGTAGCGCGCTATCGCGCGCGTATCGTCGGCGGCGCGGCCGATCAGAAGCGCTTGCGCTTCGCCGTTGCGCCAGGGCTTGTGAGCCACGCCGCCCAGCGCGCAACCGAGCGCGCGCATCACGCCGTCCTCGACGCGCACGCCCAGCGCCACCGAAACCAGCGCGAACGCATACGACTGGCGATCGCGCAGCTTCAAGTACGTGCTGTGCCGCGCATAACCTTCGCGCGGCAACTCGATGGCGGTGATGAGTTCCTCGTCGGCGAGCGTCGTCTCGCGGTGCGGCGTGCGGCCGGGCAGCCGGTGCAGGCTGTCGAACGGCAGCGTGCGCGTGCCGCGCCGGCCGGCTACGTGCAGCGTCGCATCAAGCGCTTCGAGCGCGACGCACATATCGGACGGGTGCGTGGCGATGCAATGCTCGCTTGCGCCGAAGATCGCATGCATGCGGTTCACGCCGTCGAGCGCGGCGCAGCCGCTGCCCGGTGCGCGCTTGTTGCAGCATGTCGCGGGGTCGTAGAAGTACAGACAGCGCGTGCGCTGAAGCAGATTGCCGCCGACGGTCGCCGCGTTGCGGATCTGCGCGGACGCACCCGCCAGCAGCGCCTGCGCGAGAAGCGGGTAGCGTGCGCTCACGCGCGCGTCCCATGCCAGCGCGCTATTGGTCACGAGCGACCCGATGCGCAGGCCGCCGTCTTGCGTCTGCTCGATATCGCGCAGCGGCAGCCGCGTGATGTCGATGATCGCGGCGGGGCGCATGACGTTCTCGCGCATCAGATCGACGAGATTCGTGCCGCCGGCGAGAAACACGGCCCCGGGCGTCGCAGCGTGCAGGCGCACCGCGTCCGCGACGCTCTTCGCGCGTTCATACGAGAAGCGGTTCATGGTTCGTCTCCTTCGCTCGCGGCGAGACGCTGTGCGCGGCGCACCGCCTCCACGGCGTTCGTGATGTTGACGTAGGCTCCGCAGCGGCACAGATTGCCGCTCATCTGCTCTCGCACTTCGTCGCGGCAGTGGGCGTGCCCTTCGGCGAGCAGCCCCACGGCCGAGCAGATCTGGCCTGGGGTGCAATAGCCGCATTGAAACGCATCGTGATCGACGAACGCCTGCTGCACCGGGTGCAATGCGCCATCCTGCGCGAGCCCTTCCACGGTGGTGACGTCGGCGCCGTCGTGCGCCGCGGCCAGCGCGAGGCACGCGTTGATGCGCACGCCGTTCACGAGCACGGTGCACGCGCCGCACTGGCCGTGATCGCAACCCTTCTTCGTGCCGGTGAGCTGAAGCTGCTCGCGCAGCAGATCGAGCAGGCTGGTCCACGGTTCGACGCGCAGCGCGTGTCGCGCACCGTTGATCGTGAGCTCGATCGGCACGGCGTCGGGCGGACTTGCGGCCCCGTTCTGGCGATGCGCTTCGTTTTGGCTGTCCTGTGCGTCGTGCGCGCGCGGCGCGCGGGTGCGGGTGGCTGTATGCATGGCGGCCTCGTTGGGGTTCGATCAGGGGTTAGAGAGGTTCGCCGACGCTGTGCGCAATACGCTTGCCCGCTCACGGGGCCTTCCTGGTCGCCCCCTCGATTGCCGGTTCGCGGGCGCATCAGAGCGGGTGTTCGCCGTGTTCGCGCAGTTCGGGCTCGAAAAACACCCAGCGCGCCGCCGGAAATGCCTTCTGCAGATCGTGCTCGATGTGGTCGATGGTGCGCACGAGCGCCACGGCGTCGCGGCGCTCGACGAGTTCGGCCTGCACGGCGACGAGCAGGCTGTCCGACCAGCGCAGCACTACGAGGCTCACGACGCGGCCGATCTCGGGGCGCGCGTCGAGCCATGCGTGCATTGCGCGGCGTACGCTCGCGCGCGCGGCCTCGCCGACGATCAGCGACTTGATCTCGCGAAGCGAGAACACGGCCGTCGCCATCATCACGCCGCCCACGCCTATGCTGCCGAGCGCGTCGAAGCCCGGCCGGCCGGTGAGCGCGGCGAGGCCGGTGCCGGCGATCGAGACGAGCAGGCTCACGAGCGCCGCGGCGTCCTCGCCGACCGAGAGCATGTTTTCCAGTTCGCCGGTTTCGCGGAACCAGCGCCACAAGCCGCCCGCACGGCGTTTTCTGTCGATCGAGCGGATCGACGCGCGCAACGCGCTGCCCTCGGCTAGCGCGGATACGACCAGCACGCCGAAAGCGACCTGCAGGTGATCCACGCCGCTGTGATGCCAGAGACGCCACGCGCCGATCGCCATGGAAACGAGGCCGCCCACGATGAAGAACTGCAGCGCGACGAGCATGGCGTAGAAATGCGTCTCGCGGCTGAAGCCCAGCGGATGCTGCTCGTCGGGCGGCCCGAGGGCCGCGCGCCGCCCCACGATGAGCAGCACCTGGTTCAGGCAGTCGGCGCTCGAGTGAGCCGCTTCGGCGAGCGTGGCGCCCGAATTGGTGTAGGCAGCGGCGGCGAATTTGCAGAGCGCCACCACGACGTTCGAGGCGAGCGCGTAGTAGACGGCGCGCGCAACCGGGGCGGGCGCTGCGCCGCGCCGCATCAGAACCTCAGAACGTCGCGCGCGGCACCGGTCGACATGGGCTCGCGCATGCGCTCGCTCAGGAGCGCCATTTCGCGTTCATGGCCGCAGGCCAGCGCCGCCTGGAGGCGCCCGAGCCGGGAATAGAGGATGCTGAAGCGGGCGTCGCCGGGGCGGCCCGAGATCAGCAGGTCGTCCCAGTGCCCGGCGTGGCCCAGGTAGTCGACGCGCTTGTCGTAGTGCTGGGTCCAGAAGAACGGCACGCCCTCGTAGCGCGCGTTGCCGCCCAGCATGTTGAGCGCGGCGACGCGCGCCTGTTGCTGGGCAACGCGCCAATGCTCGATGCGGATGCGTTGCGGCGTGTGCATCGTGCCGGGCAGCGGAGCGCCGCCCGACGGAGCGCCGCGCGGTACGAAGCACGCGATGTCGCCCGCCGCATAGACATCGCGTGTTACACGCATCGTGGCGTCGACGTTGACGCCGCCATCGTCGTCGAGTTCGATGCCGCTCAGGAACCGCGTAGCGGGACGCACGCCGATGCCGGCAATCACCGCTTTCGCGCGCAGCGAGCCGCCGTCGTCGAGTTCGAGCATTTCCACGTCGTGCGCGCCCGTCAAGCGCACCGCCTTCGCGCGCCGGAACACTACGCCATTCGCTTCGTGCCAGTCGCGGAACATCGCGCCCACGCGCGCGCCGAGGGGGCGTTGCAGCGGCAGGCCGCCCGGCGCGACGATCGTGACCTCGACGCCGCGTTTGCGCAACGCCGAGGCCGTTTCGAGCCCGATGAAGCTGTCGCCGAGAATCACCGCGTGCTCGCCGGGCGAGAGCGCATTGAGGATGGCTCCGGCGTCGCTCACGTTGCGCAGCGTGTAAATGTGGCCCAGTTGCGCGCCCGGTATGTCGGGACGCTTCGCCACCGATCCGCTCGCGATGAGCACCGCGTCGAACACGAGTTCGCGACCCTCCGCGAGCGTGACGCATTTACTTTGGACATCGAATCGTCTTACCTCGCTGTGGTCGATCCGCAGTCGCGCATCGCGGGTCACGCAGTCGGGCAGGATGGGCGGGACTTCGTCGGGGGCCATCTCGCCCGCGGGCACGAACTTGCTCAGGCACGTGCGGTCGTAGGGCGCTTGCGACTCTGCGGCGAACATCGTCACCTCGCCCCGGAAGCCGCTTTCCAGCAGCGTGGCGACGGCTGCCGCTCCCGCCGCTCCGCCGCCGATGACGGCGAGGCGGCCTCCCGCCGCGTTGCGCGACAGCGGTGCGTGAGCCGTCGCCGCGTGCGTGGGGGCCAGTTCGACATACGCGGCACCGGCTTCCACGCGCACGGGGTACGACGTCAGTCCTTCCAGTGCGGGCGGCTCCAGCCACTGGCCTGTCTCGATCGAATAGGCCGCCTTGTGCCATGGGCACACGATGCGCCCTTCGCAGAGCGCGCCTTGCTCGAGCGGCGCGCCCGCATGCGGGCAATCGGCCCCGAATGCGCGAATCTTGTCGCCGGCGTTGACGAGCAGCACCGCCTTCCCCTCGAGCGAGACGCGCCGCATGCCCGGCGCGGGCAACGCCGCCAGGTCCAGTGCCTTGATCCATCGCGCCATCGTGCGCTCCACTCGCTCGTTCCTCTTACTGGCGCGCTCGCGCAAACGGCGTGCCGCATCTCACGCGCCCGAACGCCGCAGCGGCGGCACATCGCTTGCTCTCCCAGCAGGCCAGCCCACCGATTTTTCACAGGAGCCATCCATGCCGCACCGCAATCGCCCCAACGGCAAGCCACAGCCCACTGACGCGAAATCGCAGAGCCTCGACCGGTTCCGCGCGCATGCGGACGGCGAGGCGCTGCGCACCAACCAGGGCGTGAAGATCGCCGACAACCAGAACACCCTGCGGGCGGGCGCACGCGGCCCGTCGCTGCTCGAAGACTTCATCATGCGTGAAAAGATCACGCACTTCGACCATGAGCGCATCCCGGAGCGCATCGTTCACGCGCGCGGCTCGGCCGCGCATGGCGTGTTCCGGGTGTACGAGTCGCAGGCCGAACTCACGCGCGCCGCCTTTTTGCAGGACCCCGCAAAGGAAACGCCGGTATACGTGCGCTTTTCGACGGTGCAGGGCCCGCGCGGCTCGTCGGACACCGTGCGCGACGTGCGCGGCTTCGCCACGAAGTTCTACACGGAGGAGGGCAATTTCGATCTGGTCGGCAATAACATGCCCGTCTTCTTCATTCAGGATGCGATCAAATTCCCCGACTTCGTACATGCGGTCAAGCCCGAGGCGCCCGACGAAATGCCCACCGGCGGCACTGCCCACGATACGTTCTGGGATTTCGTTTCGCTCGTGCCGGAAAGCGCGCATATGGTTATCTGGGCCATGTCGGATCGCGCCATACCGCGCAGCCTGCGGACCATGGAAGGCTTCGGTGTCCATACGTTCCGTTTCGTCAACGCCGAGGGGAGGGCGCGCTTCGTCAAATGGCACTGGCGGCCCGTGCTGGGCTCGTATTCGCTGCTCTGGGACGAGGCCCAGAAAATCGCGGGAAAGGACCCCGATTTTCATCGGCGCGATTTGTGGGAGGCGATCGAGCGCGGCGACTACCCCGAGTTCGAGCTTGGTGTGCAGATAGTCGAGGAGAGCGACGAGCACGCGTTCGATTTCGATCTGCTCGATCCGACCAAGCTCATTGCGGAGGAGGTCGTGCCGGTGAAGATCATCGGCAAGATGACGCTCAATCGCAATCCGGACAACTTCTTCGCGGAAACGGAACAGGTGGCGTTCCACCCGGGCCATATCGTGCCGGGCATCGATTTCACGAACGACCCCTTGCTGCAAGGGCGTTTGTTCTCCTATACGGATACGCAGATCAGCCGGCTCGGCGGCCCGAATTTCCACGAGATACCGATCAACCGGCCTGTGTGTCCGTTCCACAACAACCAGCGCGACGCCATGCACCGGCAGACCATCCATGTCGGACAGGCTTCTTATGAGCCGAATTCGGTGAGCGACGGTTGGCCGAAGGAAACGCTGCCGGCGGACGGCGGCTTCGAAAGTTACCAGGAGCGCATGGACGGCGTGAAAATCCGCACGCGCAGCGAATCGTTCAAGGATCACTTCTCGCAGGCCACGATGTTCTACAACAGCATGTCCGGGCCCGAGAAAGCGCACATCAAGGCGGCTTACACCTTCGAACTGGGCAAGGTCACGAAGCCGGAAATTCGCGAGCGTCAGGTCAACGACATTCTCGCGAACATCGACGCCGATCTCGCCGCAAGCGTGGCGCAAGCGCTCGGTTTGCCGAAACCCAAAGCGGGCAGCAAGCCAGGCAAGCCTAAGACTCCGGCCTCGCCCGCGCTGAGTCTTCTCAATCGCGTGCAGCCGGGCATCAAGACGCGCAAGATCGCGTTGCTCACCGCGCCCGGCGCCGACCCCGCCATGCTCAGGCAACTGCGCGACGCATTCGCGCTGGAGGGGGCGACGGCGCTCGTCATCGCGCCGACGCTCGCGCCCATCGGCGACGTCGCGCCCGATGCAACCATCACTGGCATGCCCTCGGTCATGTTCGACGCGGTGTTCGTGCCCGGCGGCCAGCCGGCCACGGAAGCGCTCGCGCAGTCCGGCGACGCGCGCCATTTCGTGCTCGAAGCGTTCAAGCACCTGAAGGCGATCGGCGCGGTCGATACGGGCCGGCTCGTGCTGGCCGCCGCGCAATTGCCCGATCCGGCCGATGGCGTGGCGAGCGGCGACGCCGCCGACCTCAAGCGTGTGCTGAAGGCATTCATCGAGACGGCGGGGCAGCATCGCGTGTGGTCGCGCGACGCGCAGGCGGTGCCGGCGTGAGCGCGGGCACGAAACCGGAGGCGGAGGGCGCGGCGGGCGGGCGAGACGACGCGCAATCGCAGTTCGCCAGCTACGCGCAGCCGATGGTGAGCGAGGCGCTGGCGCGGGCCGCATCGCTCGACCCCGATCCGGAGAACCTGCACAAGCTTCGCGTCGCGTTGCGGCGCTTGCGAACGCTGCTGTGGGCGTGGCGGCCGTTGCTCGGGTGCGCATTCGTCGAGCCGCGGCGGGCCCTTCTCAAGCGCGCCGCCGCGGCGGCCGGCGAGGCGCGCGATTGGGACATCGCGATCGCGCTGCTCGAGCGCGCCGACGCCGAAAGCGGTTCGGCGTTCGCTGACGAGCGCCTCGCCGCCGCACGGCACGCGGCTCGCGAGCGAGTCCGCCAGACCCTTTCGGCGATCGACCTCAAGCATGCGCTGCGCGACATGCTGCATGACGCGAACCGCGAGCTCAACACGTCGGCGCATCGCTCGCCGATCAGGCGCCTCGCGCGCGAGCGCGTAAAGGCGGCGCGGCGCACGTTGGGCAAGCGCATGCGTCGTGCGCAGGAGGCGAAACGCAGCGATTACGCCCCGTGGCACGAGGTGCGCAAAGGCGCGAAACGCTTGCGCTATCTGCTGGAATTCTTCGAGCCGACGCTACCGCGCCGCGAGTCTCGTGGCGTGAAGTCCCTCAAAAAGCTTCAAGATCGATTCGGTAAGCTAAACGATGCCGTCGCGAGCGAGCAGTTGCTCGCGCAGCACCGCGAGGTCTTCGCCGATGCCGCCAACGCCGACGCCGCGCTCGCGGCGCTCAAGCGCGAGCGCAAGCACCGGTTCCGCGCGGCGTCGAAGCTTCTCGGCTAGGGCGCTGAGGAGGACGTTCCGGACGTTCCCGAAGCGAGCGGGCCGCCGTCCTCCCAGCCGCCGCCCAGCGCCTTGTACAGCGAAACGAGATCGGTGCAGACCTGCAGTTCGCCTTGCTGGGCGTTTTGCTCGGCGCTGCTCAACTGCCGCTGCGCATCGAGCAGGTCGATGAACGACACGATACCCTTGCGATAGCTCGCGCGCGCGAGATCGTAGGCGCGCCGTTGCGCGGCGACGCTCTCGTTGAGCGAGAGGAGACGTACCTGGTCGGTGCGATAGACGTCGAGCGCATTGTTCACGTCGCGCAGCGCGCCCAGCACGGTCTTGCGATAGTCGAGCGCCGCTTCGACCTGCTGGAGCTTCGAGAGGCGCAGGTTCGCCACGAGCGCGCCGCCTTGAAACACCGGCATCGAAACGCTCGGCCCCCACGACCAGAATAGGCTCGCCCAGTGCGCGAGATCGTGCGGCGAGCTCGCGCGCGTGCCGATCTGCCCGGTGAGCGAAATATCGGGGTAGAACTGCGCGACGGCCACGCCCACGTTGGCCGTCGCGGCGTGGAGCGTGGCCTCGGCGCGGCGAATGTCGGGGCGGCGGCGCGCGAGCGCGGCGGGCAGGCCCACCGGCACCGTGGGCGGCGTGGCGGGCAGCGCGCCCGGCGGCGTGAGGGCGGCGTCGAGTGCGCCCGGCGCTTCGCCTGCCAGTACCGCGAGCGCGTTGAGCGACTGCGCGATCTGCTGATCGTATTGCGGCAGCAAAGCCTCGGTTTGTGCGCGCTCGGCCTGCGAGCGCTCTACGTCGAGTTCGCTTTGGAGGCCATGTTTTGCCGCGCTGCGCGCGAGTTCGACGGTTTCGCGCTGTTGGGCAATGAGGTCTTCGGCCGTCGCGTGCAGCATCTGTGCGCCGCGCAGTTGCAGATAGGTCTCCGCCACTTCGGCTTCGAGCGAGACCTGGGCGTCGTGCTGCGATTCGAGCGCGGCATCGGCTTGCGCATTCGCCGCCTCGACGGAGCGGCGCACGCGCCCGAAGAGGTCGAGTTCCCATGACGCGTCGAATCCCGATTGCCACAGGTTCACTGGCGCGGTGATCTGGTCGAGCACGCCCTGCACGCCGCGTTCGACTGTTGCGCCCGAACCCGGCGCGATCCTGTCGACGGGCGAGTCCGGTGCGCCAAGCGCATCGACTTTGTCGTACACGCCAGACGATTCGAGGAAGCCCTTGGCACCCAGTTGCTCGCGCTTGTAGCTCGCGCTCGCGCGCACGTTCGGCAGACCTTGCGCGACGGCTTGCCGGATTTGCTCGCGCGCCTGTGCGATTCGCACCACCGCGATCTGCAGGTCGGGGTTGCCGTTCAGCGCGCGCCCGATCAGCGCGTCGAGCGTTGGATCGCCGAAGCTGCGCCACCAGCGCGGGTCGGGGTCGGACTCGACCGTGGGCGTCGAGGCCGGCGCCGGCTGCTGCGCTTGCCGAGGCTCCGCGCCCGCGCTTCTTTGCATGGCGTTCCAGTCGCCGGGCGCGTTCGCTCGCGGCGGTTTGAAATCGGGGCCCACGGTGCAGGCGCACAGCGAGGCGGCGAGCATGGCGGCGAGCGTGAAGTCGAGCGCGCGCATTTCAGTGCCCTCCCGAACCGGACGCCTTCACGGGAGAAAAGAGCAGCGCGAGCGGCGCGAACACCACGCAGAAGCACGCGAGAATGCCGAACACGTCGATGTAGGCGAGGATCGTTGCCTGCGAAACGAACGTCTCGTAGAGATGGCCGTTCGCCGTCTGCATGGCCTGCGCGAGCGGCGCGCCGCTACTTTGCATGACCGTATGCGCCTCGCGCGTGAGCGTGTCCTGATAGCTCTGCGAAAGCGGCGACATATACGCGCAGAGGTGAGCCATCCAGGCTTGCGAGCGCTCGCGGATCAGCGCCGTCGAAACCGAAATGCCGATCGAGCCGGCCACGTTGCGGAACATCGTGAAGATCGCGGAGGCGTCGTTGTTGAGTTTCCTGGGCACCGTGAGATAGGCGAGCGTCGTAACGGGCACGAACAGAAAGCCGATTGCGAACGATTGCGCGCTGCGCAGCTTCACGAGGGTCACGTAGTCGACATCGGGCGTGAGCGTGCGTGCGTAGACGAGTGCCACGGTGAGCAGAACGAATCCGGCCACGACGAGCATGCGCGTCTGGACATGCGGCATCAGCCGGCTGATGACGGGGATCTCCATCGTGATGAGCAGCGCCCCCGGCGAAAGCACGAGGCCCGCGAGCGTGGCCGTGTAGCCGAGTTGCTGCTGGGCGAGCTGCGGCACGATCACGGCGCTGCCATAAAGCACCGCGGCGAAGGCGGCGATCATGCAGCAGCCCACGGCGAAATTGCGATCGCGCAGGCAGCGCAGGTCCACGACCGGGTGCCTGGCATAGAGCAGCCGGAAGACAGCGCCGATCATGCCGAGCACCGCGAGCACCGCGAACGTGACGATGAACGGCGACGAGAACCAGTCGTCGTCCTCGCCGCGATCGAGCATGACCTGCAGGCAGCCGAGGCCGAGCGCGATGAGCCCGATGCCCCAGAAGTCCACGGTGCGCCAGTTCATGCGCTGTTGCGTTTCGCGCTTCACCCACGGCGGGTCTTCGACGAGCTGCGTGACGGCGAGCGTCGTGAGAATGCCCACGGGCACGTTCAGGAGGAAGACCCAGCGCCACGAAGCGTTGTCGGTGATCCAGCCGCCGAGCGTCGGACCGAGAACGGGCGCGACGACGATCGCCACGGCCGAGATCGAGAAGGCGCGGCCGCGCTGGCTCGGGTCGAAGGTGTCGAGAATGATGGACTGCTGGTTCGGCTGCAGGCCGCCGCCGAAAAAGCCCTGCGCCACGCGAAAGACGACGAGCTGGCCGAGGCTCGTCGCGACGCCGCACAGGAACGAGCACACCGTGAACGCGACGATGCAGAGCAAGAAGTAGCGCTTGCGCCCGAGCACGCGTCCGAAGAACGCCGAGATCGGCAGCACGATGCCGTTGGCGACGAGGTAGGACGTGAGCACCCAGGTGGCCTCGTCGTAGCTCGCCGACATCGTGCCCGCGATGTGCGGCAGCGCGACGTTCACGATGGTCGTGTCGAGCACTTCCATGAACGCGGCGAGCGTGACAGCGATCGCGATCAGCCAGGGGTTGCCTGCGGGGCGCCAGGTGCTGTGCGAATCGCTCATGGCCGGCCGCTCACCGCCCCAGATAAACGGTAGGCTCGACCGACAGCCCCAGCGGCAGCGGCCGGTTGCCCGGCAGGCCGTCGTCGATCACGATCTTGACCGGCACGCGCTGCACGATCTTCACGAAGTTGCCTGTGGCGTTTTCGGCGGGGAACGCGGAAAAGCGCGAGCCGCTGCCGAGCTGGATGCTGTCCACGTGGCCGTGCAGCGCCAGCTTCGGGTAGGCGTCCACGCTGATTTTCACCTTGTCGCCGGGGCGCATGCGCGTGAGCTGCGACTCCTTGAAATTCGCGGTGATCCAGAACTGCGGCGTCACGATCGAGAAGAGCGACGTGCCCGCCTGCAGGAAGCTGCCGAACTGCACGTTGCGCCGTGTGATCCAGCCGTCCGAGGGCGCGCGCAGATCGCACCACGCGAGATTGAGCTGTGCCGTGTCGAGTTGAGCCTCGGCCTGCGCGACCTGTTCGCGGCGCGCATCCACGGCGGCGACGGCCTGGCGGATCTGTTGCGGCACGAGGCTCGCCGTCTTCAGTTGCGCGCGCGCGCTCATGACGTCGGCGTGCGTGACGCGCTGCTGGTCGTTGGCCGTGTCGATGTTCTGCTGCGTCGTCGCGCGCGGGTCGACGCTGTGCTGCCGGTCGTAGTCGGCCTGCGCGCGCGCATAGTTCGCGCTGGCCGTTTCGATCTGCGCGCGCGCCTGTTCGTACTGGGCGGGATACTGCACGCGCGCGATGTCGAGCTGGGCCTGCGCCGAAAGCAACTGCGCCTTCGCGAGCCCCAGTTGCGCGCGCGCCTGGGCGACCTGGGCCGCGTAGTCGCGCCGGTCGATCTCGACCATCAGGTCGCCCTTGTGGACGTACACGTTGTCGTCGATGTTCAGTTGCGTGACATAGCCCGACACCTTCGGCGCGACTGTGATGGCGTTGCCGTCGGTGTAGGCGTCGTCGGTGCTCACCTCGTTGCGCGTGACGAACCACCAGATGAACGCGCCGATCGCGATCACGAGCAGCACGACGCCCAGCACGATCAACGGCTTTTTGCCGGGGCTCTTGCGGCTTTGCTCGCCTTTTTTCGCGTCGTCGTCATTCCGCTGCCTGGCCGCGTCCGCGCGCCGCGGCGTGCCTCGATGCGCGCGCGACCATGCGCCAATGCCGCCAGATCCTCGCCGCTCAGCCATGGGCGGCTCCCGGCTCGTCGGTGAAATCGGCTGAAAAAGGCAAAAAGTTCATGCGGCGCTCTGGTGAATGCGCTTTCCCCGGAAAGGATGAATCGCGGTGGGGTCCCGGCGTGCGCCTCGCCCGGCGAGACGGTGCCTGCTGAGCAATCGACATGCCCGTCGCGTGGCTGAAATGTGCCTGCCGGGTTCGACGTTTGCGCGTGTGACGCCGGACGGACCGGCGCTTGCGGTCCCCAGGTTTCAAATCTCGCAGATGGATCGGACCATCGGCAAGGAGAACGGCAAATGGCGACGACTACGGTGAGCGACTTCATCATCGACCGCTTGCACGAATGGGGCGTGCGACGCGTGTTCGGCTACCCCGGCGACGGCATCAACGGGGTGTTCGGCGCGCTTCAGCGCGCGAAGGGCAAGATCGAATTCGTGCAGGCGCGCCACGAGGAAATGGCCGCTTTCATGGCGAGCGCCCACGCCAGGTTCACGGGCGAACTGGGCGTGTGCATCGCGACGTCGGGCCCGGGTGCAGCGCACCTGCTCACGGGGCTCTACGACGCGCGCCTCGACCATATGCCCGTGCTCGCCATCGCGGGTCAGCAGGCGCGCGCCGCCCTGGGCGCGCACTATCAGCAGGAGCTCGATCTCGTTTCCATGTTCAAGGACGTGGCGGGTGCGTACGTGCAACAGCCCAGCGTGCCGGGGCAGGTGCGCCACGTGGTGGACCGCGCGGTGCGCATCGCGCTCTCGCGGTGCACGGTCACGGCCATGGTGCTGCCCAACGATCTCCAGGAGCTCGAATACGAA
The DNA here is from genome assembly GCF_900096975.1 of Paraburkholderia lycopersici. Classification (GTDB taxonomy): domain Bacteria; phylum Pseudomonadota; class Gammaproteobacteria; order Burkholderiales; family Burkholderiaceae; genus Paraburkholderia; species Paraburkholderia lycopersici. Next base: position 6,980 of record NZ_FMYQ01000002.1, on the reverse strand, counting down.
GCGCCCGCGCGCAAGCACGGCACCGCGCATTCCGGCGTCGGCTATGCCGCGCCCGAGGTCGTCCCGCGCAAGGCCGATCTCGCGCGCGCGGCCGACGTGCTCAACGCGGGGAACCGCGTCGCCATACTCGTGGGCGCGGGCGCGATGCACGCCACGGACGAAGTCATCGCCGTGGCCCAGCGTCTGCATGCGGGCGTGGCGAAGGCGCTGCTCGGCAAGGCTGCGGTGCCCGACGACATTCCCTGGGTGACGGGCAGCATCGGCCTGCTCGGCACCAAGCCGACCGACGAGATGATGAACGCGTGCGACACGTTGCTGATGGTCGGGTCCGGTTTCCCGTACTCGGAGTTTTTGCCGAAGGAAGGCGACGCGCGCGCGGTGCAGATCGACATCGACGCAGGCATGCTCAGCGTGCGTTACCCCATGGAGGTGAGTCTCGTCGGCGACAGCGCGGCCACGCTGCGCGCGCTGCTGCCCCTGCTCGAGCAGAAGAACGCCACGAGCTGGCGCAATCGCATCGTCCACGCAAACGAGCGCTGGCAGCGCGTGCTCGAAGAGCGAGCACATGCGGCGACTGGCGGCAAGGTGAACCCCCAGCGCGTGGTGACGGAGCTTTCGCCGCGCTTGCCCGATGACGCGATCGTCACGAGCGATTCGGGGTCGTGCGCGAACTGGTACGCGCGCGATCTCAAGATCCGCCGCGGCATGATGTGCTCGCTTTCCGGCGGCCTCGCCTCGATGGGCGCGGCCGTTCCCTACGCCATTGCGGCGAAGTTCGCGCATCCCGGACGGCCTGTGATCGCGCTGGTGGGCGACGGCGCCATGCAGATGAACAACATGGCGGAGCTCGTGACGGTGGCGAAGTACTGGAAACAATGGGATAGCGCGCGCTGGATCTGCTGCGTGTTCAACAACGAGGACCTGAACCAGGTCACGTGGGAGCAGCGCGTCATGCAGGGCGATCCGAAATTCGAGGCCTCGCAGGACATTCCCAACGTGCCGTATCACCGCTTCGCGGAGCTGATCGGGCTCACCGGCATTTACGTGGACGACGCGGAGAAACTGGGCGAGGCCTGGGAGCAGGCGCTTGCCACGGTGCGTCCGGTCGTGATCGAAGTGAAGACCGATCCCGAGGTGCCGCCGCTGCCGCCGCACGTGACGATCGATCAGGCGCGCCATTTCGCGCGGGCGCTCATGGAAGGCGACCCGAGCGAAGGCAGCGTGATTTCCAACACGGCGCGCCAGGTGATGGCGAGCGTCATCCCCGGCAAGAAGTCTTGATCCCCAAGGAGCGATTGATGGACGCTGACGTACCCAACACGATGCTCGCATGGCGCGTGACGCGCTTCGGCGGCGTGGAAGCCCTGCGCCAGGAGAGCGTGCCCGTGCCCGAGCCCGGTCGCGGGGAGGTTCTGATCGAGGTTCAGGCCGCCGCGCTCAATCCTGTCGACCTCAAGACGCTGCAAGGCCGCTATCCGCTCATTTCGCAAGACGATTTGCCCTTTACGCTGGGCCGCGACGTGGCCGGCGTGGTGGTGCGCAGAGGCGAGGGCGCGCAGGCGTGGCCGCTCGGTGCACGCGTGTGCGCGTTCGTGGGCCAGGGGCAGGGCGCGCTCGCCGACTACGTGGTCGCCCCCGCGACGGTGCTGGCGGGCGCGCCGGCGAAATGCGCCGTGGACGCGGCCGGCGCCATTCCGCTTGCTGCGCTCACGGCGTGGCAGGGGCTCTTCGACCACGGCAAGCTGCAAAGCGGCGAGCGCGTGCTGATCCAGGGCGCGAGCGGCGGCGTGGGGCGCTTTGCCGTGCAGTTCGCACGCCATTGCGGCGCGCGCGTCGTCGCTACCGCATCCGCGGGCGAACGGGCCTCGCTGATGGCGCTCGGCGCGACCGAAGTCATCGACTATCACGCGCAGCGCTTCGAAGACGCGACGGGCGAGGTGGACCTCGTCTTCGACCTCGTGGGCGGCGCAACCCAGGAGCGTTCGTGGCAGGTCGTGAAGAACGGCGGCGCGCTCGTTTCGACCTTGAGCGAACCTTCGCAGGCCGAAGCAGCACGCCATGGCGCGCGGGCCACGCGCTACACGGCGCGGCCCGACGGCGCGCAGCTCGCGCATATCGTCGATCTCGTCGAAAAAGGCGCCGTAAAGGTCGAGGTGGTCGAGCGCTTCGACTTCGACGACGCGCCCAGGGGGTTTGAGCGCCTCGCCGCGTCGCATCTGCACGGCAAGCTCGTGGTGATGCGGGAGTGGCACGACGCGCTGTGATCCCGGCGGCGCCGCGCGTTCGTGGCGCCAGATCACACGCCGCTGCGGCGCCGTTGCGAGACGTCTTCCAGCGTGTTCGTGACGCGTTCGCGCTGCGTGCCCGCGCAGCGCGTGGCGATATCGCCGATCGACATCGCGCCGACCACCTCGCGGCGGCGGCTTACCACCGGCAGGCGGCGCACTTGCGCCTCGCCCATGCGGCGCTGCACGACGTCGACGTCTTCGTCGTCGTCGCACCATTCGACGCCCTCGGTGGCGACGCGCGCGACGGGGTCGTGCGGCGCGCGGCGGCTCGCGAGTGCGCGCACCGCGAGGTCGCGATCGGTCACCATGCCGACCACGCGGCCGCCGTCGCACACGGGTAGCGCGCCGATATCGTGACGCCGCATCAACTCCGCCGCTTCGTTGATGGTTCCCGCGACATGATTTCGCATATCTGGCTCATGCATTCCTCCCGAACAGGCTGTCGATGCAAAGACACAAAAAGACACAAGCGCGCATCGCGCGTGCCGCGAGCGGCGGAAGGCGGAAATCGCGGGCGCCGGCTCGCGCGGGTGCCGGTTTCAAGCGTTACGCGTAGTGATGCAAGCGCACCGTGACCTCGCATGGCGACGCTGCTGACCGCGTAGTCGAAGGGCCATCGCAGCGCGCCTTGAGCCAGGGCGGCAGCGCTACGCGGCAAGCTCACCGCTCGATCGTCCACGAGGCCTCTTCGTGCACGCGCGCGACGAGGGCGGAAAGCGCCGTCTCCACGGCGTGATCGTCCGGGCGTGCTTGCCAGCGCACCTCGAAGGAGGCGTCGAGACGCCGGTGTGCAGCGGTTTCCGCCGTGTGATGCGTCACGCCTAGCAGCGCTACGCGGCAACGTCGGCCCCGCAATGCTTCGTCGATCAGTCTGCGCGCGTCGTCGCCGGCGTCGTGGCCCAGCGTGACGTGGGCGCGCCGGCCGCGCGGCAGGCGGTGCTCGATATGCTGGAGCGTCCGCAGCACGACGAGTCCCAGCACCGTGCCCGCGACGGCGAGCACGTACTGTCCGCCCCCCGCGCAAAGCCCGATCATCGTGACGTACCACATGGTCGCCGCGGTGGTGACGCCTTGCACGAGCCCGTCCTTGTGCAGGATCGACCCCGCGCCGATGAAGCCCACGCCCGAGAGAATGCCGAGCGGAAGACGCATCAGGTCGAGCGTCACAAAGGAATCCTGCGGTTTTCCATGCTGCGTCAGCAGCACGTTCACCTGCAGCATGGCAAGGCATGCGGCGAGGCAGACGAGCATGGTCGTGCGCAGCCCGGCCGCGTTGCCGGACTCGCCGCGGTTCAGGCCGATCAGCGCGCCGGCCGCCACGGCCACGGCTAGTCGCGCCGCGAAATCGGGCCAGCTCACGGCGGAAGGCATCGGATTCATGAGGGCGGCGGCTTGCATCATGGGCAATCGGGAAAGGCATGGGGTTCGATCACGGGCGCAAGACGCATGCCCTTGCAGCGGACCTGTTCGAAGCGCCATTTGAAGGCGCTTGCCAATCGCGGCACACCCCATGCGCGGGTCAGATCCGGCGCGGGTGGTTTCAGTACGGCCGCCCGCACTTCCTTCAACACGATGATGAGGAAACCCAACCATGAAGCGACGACACTATTTCATTCCGGCACTCGTGAGCGTCACCCTTGCAACGTCGGGATTCGCCCTCGCGCAAGGCAGCGGCGGCGGGGCTGGCGGCAGCAGCAGCACCGGGGCGGGCGAAGCGACCGGCGGCGCGAGCGGGGTTTATCCGTCGCAAACGCAGGGTGTGGAGCAGAATCCTTCCGCCACCGGCGCCACGCACAAGTCTACGCATCGCACGCATCACAAGAAGCACACGACGAAGCCGATGAACGACACGACCAACACCCCGGGCGCCGACGCGAGCAGCGACACGAAGGGGCAGTGAGTTCGACGTCCAGTCCCTGATCGGCGCGCGGTGCTTCCCATTTCTCCTTTCAGCGATGAATGGCGTCGCGTAGGCGCGTGACCTCGGCGGGGGCGACGGGCGCGGCATCGTTGCCCCACGCGCCGCGCACGAAGCTCGCAACCTGGGCGATTTCGCTGTCGGTGAATGGCGTGCGGAACGCGGGCATCTTGCGCGGCGTGCCGCCGCCGCTCGTTTGCGGACTTTCGCTGCCTTCGACGATGAGGCGCAGCATGCTCGTCGGATCGGAGGCAAGCGCGAGCGAGCTGCCTGCCAGCGGGGGCGCCTGGCCGGGCTTGCCGTCGCCGTCGGCCGCGTGGCACTTCGCGCAGTACGAAAGATAGAGCCCCGCGCCAGGCCTTTCCGGCGTGCCGCCCTCGAGCGCCGCCATCGTGGCGGCGCGCGCGGCGGGCGTGCCGGCGTAGTGGCCGCTCGCTTTGCGCGCGGGCAGCGACTTCAGATAGACCGCGATGGCGTGCAGATCGTCGTCGCTCAGGTATTGCGTGCTCGCTTCCACGACCGGCGCCATCGCGCCGAACGCATAGGCGCGGCCGTTGTGGCCGTCGCGCAGGAAGACGGCGATGTCGTCGGCGCTCCAGCGGCCGAGCCCGCTGCCGGGATCGCCCGTGAGGTTCGGCGCATACCAGTGATCGATTACGCCGCCCGTGAGATAGAGCGGGCTGCTCTGCGTGTAGCCCATTTCGTTGTACGCGGGCCCGCGCGGCGTGTGGCACGCGCCGCAGTGGCCGAGGCCCTGCACGAGCCACGCGCCGTGGTTCCATTGCGCGGAGCGCGCCGGGTCGGGCTCGAAGCGTCCGTGTTGCGCGAATGCGAGGCGCCAGAACGTCATCACCCAGCGCTGGTCGAACGGAAACGGCAGATGCGTTTGCGGCGTGGCGTTGGCCACCGGCTTCACGCCGTACATGAAGTACTGGTAAAGGGCGTTGACGTCGTGCGAGTCGAGTGCCGCGAAGGACGGATAAGGCATGGCCGGATAGAGCCGTTTGCCGCCGGGCGCCGCGCCGCGCTGCAACGCGGCCGCGAATTGCGCCGGCGTGTAATCGCCGATGCCATGCACGGGGTCGGGCGTGATGTTGCTCGCATAGATGGGCCCGAACGGCGAATTCACGGCGAGGCCTCCCGCGAACGGCTCGCGTCGGGCGGAGTCGTGGCACGAAGCGCAGTCGCCGGCTTTGGCGAGCTTCTCGCCCAGCGCGATCTGGGCGGCGTCGGGGGGCGGCTTCGTCGTCGCGAACGGGGCGTCGCGCTCACAGCCGCCGAGCAGCGCGAGCACGGCCACGTATGTCGCCAGATGCACGGCGCGCCGCGCTTTCGCGACCATGCGCGCGTTCATTTCAATGCCTCGCATAGGCGCTCGAGCGGCAACGCGAGGAGTACCGATATCGTGAAGACGAGCCCGATCGTGAACGCCACGGCAACCGCGGCGCTGCTCCACGCAAGAAAGCGGAAGGTGTCGCGTTGCGGATAATCGAGCGCGGCGCTTTCGCGCCAGGCGCGCCACGCCAGCAGCGCGCCGGCGAGCGCAAGCGCGAACGCGGCGGCGGAAACGAACGCGAGCGTCCAGTGCACCACGTGCCATGGCTCGACGTTGCGTTGGGGAACGCCGCCCGCGCAGGCCGTCGCCGCCAGCGCCTGGCAAAAAAGCACATGGCCCGCCCAGACGGCGGGCACGCCGAGCAGGCCATACCACACGGCGACGTGCTGCCTGAGCGTGGGTGCGATGCGCGCGGGAACGGGCGCACGGCCTGGCGTAGGGGCGGCGGGCTGCATCATCGTCCTCGCATCCAGTATGGCGAGAGGTAGAGCACGGAAAAGATGAAGAGCCACACGATGTCGACGAAGTGCCAATACAGGCCGCCGATGGTGAGCGCGGCGTTGCGTCTGCCGTCGAAATAGCCGCGCGCGATCCAGAACGCGAGCGCGGCGAGCATCGCCACGCCGGCCATCACGTGCGCCATGTGAAAGCCTGTGATCGTGAAGTACAACGAACCATAGAGATTCGAGGCGAGGCCATAAGGGCGGTCGTGCCATTCGAAGAACTGGATCGTCACGAACGCCACGCCCAGCGCGATGCCGGCGATCATCGACCAGAACGCCGGCCACGCACGCGCGCGCCGCACGAACGCGCCCGAGAGCCATACGAAGACGCTGCTCGCGAGCAGCAGCGCCGTGTTGAGGCCGCTCACGCCGAGCTTCGGCAGCCCCTCGGGCGGCCACGGCTGCGCGCTTTGCGAGGCAAGGTAGAGGTACGAGAACAGCAGATAGCCGAACAGCGCGGCCTCCGTCACGACGAGCGTGAGCACACCCCACCAGCCGCCCGCGTGCTCGCCGGCGCTGCCCACCGGAAGCGCGAGCGTTTCGTCTTCGCTCCGCGCGGCGACGTCGCCGGCGGTCTTGCCGGCGGGCGCGGCGCTTTGCGGCGCGAACGGCTCGCGCTGACCGAGCGCCCGTTGCGGCCACAGCCACACCAGCAGCGCCAGCGCGCACGCCAGTCCGGCGAGCGCCGTGAACGACGTCGAATGCAGCAGCAGCCCGACGAACACGAGCGTCGCGGCCACGCCCAGCACGAAGGGCGCGCAGGTGTCGTCGGGCATCTTGAGGATGACGTCGGGTTCGCCCGTGAGCGGGGTCACGCCCAGCGCCTCGCGGCCGCGATGAAGCAGGTAGCCCGTGCGCGGCACGTTCGCGTCGGGCTGCCAGAGCGGATCGCGCGAGCGCACGCTCGGCAGGATCGCGAAGTTGTACGGCGGCGG
>NZ_FMYQ01000017.1 GCF_900096975.1 Paraburkholderia lycopersici | reverse complement strand
TTAGGCATCGCTTCCTGTCGGGCAAAACAAGACAGGAAGTTAACACCAAGTCAGAAAAGTTAACAGCCCAGAAACTTAATTTCGCAACAGCTTCTTAGTGCGGCACGCAGTATCTGGCCGCCGGCAACCGGAAAGTCGTGCGCTTCATCAACCGAGGCTGTTCGAGCGTCATCACGTCGCGACGGTGCATCGTACAGCCGTTGTCCCACATCATGAGGTCGCCGGAGAGCACCTTGTGACGATAGACCGCCGACGCGTCGCCGCCGGCCGCGAACAGCACCGGCAGGATGCGCGCGTTCTCCTCCTCGGTCAGCCCATCGATGGACACGAGTGTCGTCGGGTCGGCATAGAGCGCCTTGCGGCCGGTAACCGGATGTTCGAGCACAACGGGATGGCGCACGTCGGGGGCGCGCGAAAGTTCGTCGAATTTACCCTTCAGTTCGGTGGCGTTCATGATCGCGAGGCGCTTCGCATAGCGATAGGTGCCGGTCCTGCCGTCGATCTTGCGGCGCACCTCCTCGGGCAGCAGCGACCACGCGCGATACTGGTCGGCCCAGTAGATATCGCCGCCGTCGCGCGGCACCTCGACACCATAGAGAATCGCACCGGTGGATGGCGCGGGGCGAAAAGTCTGATCCGAATGCCAGTCGACGTCCTCGCCGCCCGCAAAACCGCCAAGATTGCGTCCGTCCGCGTAGCGCAACGTGCTGAAATAAATGATCTTGTCGGAGTAAGGAGAAAGGATGTCTTTGCGGCTCACCGCCTCGCACTCGCCAAGCAACGAGGAAAAAGCCACCAGTTCTTCTTCCAGCACGGACTCGCGCCGGAAGATCAGCACCGGGTACTCGCGCCAGAGCGCTTCCAGCTGCTCGATCGGCCGTCTGCCGTCCAGAAAGTCGCCTACCTTCGCACGCACTTCGAAAGCCACGCCTTCCTTGAGCGGCGTGCCGTCCAGTCTGTCCAACGTTTCCATCTCATTGCTCCGTTTCATTGATCTGATCGTTCATTCGGTTCGGTTGCTTCGCCCGGCATGCGAGTACATACGCTTGCCGGGCACGGGCACCTCGACCTTCAGGATGCAGCCGGCGCGCGAGTCGACGATAAAAAGGTCGCGGTTTTCCGGGCCGCCGTACGCGCAGTTCGTCGTGGTCAACGAGAAGGGCGAATCGATCCGGTAGAGCGGCTCGCCCTTCGCGCTGAAAATCCAGACGGCGCCGAAGCCCACATGGCAGACCGCGAGGCCGCCCTGCTCGTCGAGCGCGATCCCGTCCGGCCCGCCTCCTCCCGACATCTGCAGATAGACGCCGACTTTCGTGGCCGTGCCGTCCGCGAGTAGCGGCACGCGCCAGATGGCGTTGTCGCGCGTGACGGCGAGATACACGGCCGTCTCGTCGAGATTGAGCACGAGCCCGTTGGGGCTCGGCACGTTGCTGAGCACACAGTCGAGCCTCCCGTCCGTGCGCAGCCTGTAAAGCCGGCCCGTCGGGTCGTGCAGACCCGTCTGTCCCTGGTCCGTGAAGTAAAGATCGCCGTTCGACGCGAAGAACAGGTCGTTGCAGCCCTTGAAGCGTTCGAGCGTGGGCCGCACGAAATACGGTTCGATCGTCCCCTTCGCCGGATCGAAGACCATGATGCCGTGCCGGTAATCGGCGATGAAGGCGCGTCCGTCGGGGTGAAACTTGAGTCCGTTCGGTTCGCCGTCGTACTCCAGTTCGAGCGTCACGTCACCCCGCGGCGTGATCCTGAAGAGGCGGCCCCACGGTATGTCGACGACCCAGAGATTGCCCTCGTGGTCGAACGATGGCCCTTCGAGGAAAACGGGCGTCGGGTTTCCATGCTGCTGCACGTTGACCCATTGCGACGTGCGCTCATTTACGTGCAGGCGCTCAGGAATCCTCGCGAACAGCTCGGGTTTGAGTCTCGTGGGTGGATCGAACATGAATGCGTCTCCCGGGTATGGTTAGCCGATCATGCGCGTGGGTAGCCACAGGGCGATTTGCGGAAATGCCATCAGCAGCGCAAGCAACGCGAACATGATGAGATGAAAGGGAATCGTGCCCTGCACGACTTCCGTGATAGAGCCTTTTGAAATACTCTGGATTACGAACAGATTGATGCCGATGGGCGGCGTAATCTGCCCCATTTCGATGAACATCACGACCACCACGCCGAACCAGACCGGGTCGATGCCGTAACTGGCAAGCACCGGCGCAAGCAACGGCACCGTGATGACGATCATGCCAAGGCTCTCGATCAACGCGCCGAGCACCGTATAGAGAACCAGTAGCGCGATGAAGAACTGAGGCTTCGTCAAATGCAGCCCCACGATGAACGACGTGATTTCCTCGCCAACGCCCGCATACGTCATCGCATACGAAAAAATGTAGGCGGCGTAAGTGATGAAGATGATGTTGCCGACGATGAGCGTGGCCTTGCGCAGCGAGGTCGTGAGCGTTTTCCAGGTGAAGGTGGCAAAGAGACGGCAGATCATCATCGCCGCGATGCAGCCGACAGCCGCAGCTTCGGTCGGCGTGGCGATACCCGCGTAGATTGCGCCCAGCACGCCGCCCACGAGCAACCCGAGCGGCAGCACGTCGCACAGCGCGCGAACCAGGATGGCGAGGCGCGTCGGGGTTTCGTCGGGCGTTTCCACGAGGTCCGGACGCATCAAGGCGCGAACGGCCACGTAGATCACGAACAGCATCGTGAGCAAGACGCCGGGCACGACGCCGGCCATGAACAGTTTGGCAACCGAAGTTTCCGTGAAGGTGCCGTAGACGATCAGCGCAATGCTCGGAGGAAACAGAATGCCCAGCGTGCCGCCGGCGGCGAGCGAGCCGGTGGAGAGCTTGCGGTCGTAGCAGCGCGCGCCGAGCTGCGGCAACGCCACGTTGCCCACGGCTGCCGCCGTGGCGATGCTCGAGCCGCTCACGGCGGCGAAGAGCGCGCAGCCTATCAGGTTGGTCTGAACAAGGCCGCCCGGCATGCGCCGAAAAAGCCGCGCAAGGCCGCCATATACGCGAAAGCCGAGTCCGCTTGCCTGAATGCACTCGGCCATCAGGATAAAGAGCGGAATGGCCGTGAGCGTGTAGCTGTTCATGCTGCCCCAGCTCGTCAGCCCGATGCCGCCGAATGCCGCCACACCGCCCTGCATGTAAAGGTACGCGAGCGCCGGCACGAGAATGGCGAACGGCACCGCCATGCCCGCGCCGAGCAGGCCGAGAAAGAGCAGAAACGTCACGGCGAGTTCGATGTGCGCGATCATGCGTTTCTCCCGTGCAAGAGGTTCGCGATGCAACGCCAGTCGCGATGCAGCGTGCGGCACAGCGAAAGACACAGGCACGCGGAGCCGAAGCACATGATCGCGCGCGGGATCCACAGCGGCGTCAGCAGCGTGGTTGCCGCGACGTCGCCGGACTGCCAGCTCGTCAGTGCGAACAGCACGAACTGCCAGCACAGGATGGCGATGGCGGCGAGGCTCACCGCGCTGAACACGGCTCGCAGCACCGCGCGGGCGAGCGGCCCGAGCCTCGCGTCGAGAAAGTGCACGTGGTGGAAGGCGCCCTGTGCCTGGCAGGTGGGCAAGCTCACGAACGTGACGACGATCAGCGCATAGCCGCCCAGTTCGTCCGTCACTTCGAGCGAGAGGTGGAACACGCTGCGTGCGATCACTTCGGTTGCGATCATCAGGATCAGCGCGATAACCGCGAGCTGGGTGACCCATCGGCACACCCAGTCGATGCGGCTTTCGCCCGTCTCCTCGCCCGGCGTCTCGTTCCCGGCGAACGCACGCACTGCAATCTCCGGGGTTTCAGGTGCCTTGGCCATGACAATGCCTGCTTTCATGACATCACCTCTCGATCGCGGCGCGAACCTTCGACAGCGCCTGCTCGGCCGTGCCGCCTCGCGCGTTCGCCCACGAGTCCCAGTAAGGCGAGATGAGGCGCCGCGCCTGCGCCATGTCGGCCGGCGTCGGCGTGGTCACGGTAATGCCGCTGCTGCCGAGCTGGCTCGTCAAGCGGTCTTCTTCCTCGGCCATCGCGTCGGAGATGCGGGCGGTGGCCGCATCGACGTCCTGCTGCACCTTCGCCTGGGTTTGCGGCGGCAGCGCCGCCCATGCCTGCTTGTTCACCAGAATCAGCGAGTCGATGAAGCTGATGTTGAGGTTGTAGCGATACTTGAGCAGGTCGCGCCAGATGTAGCCATAGCCCGAACTCGCGGTCGTCACGCCGTCGATCACACCTCGGTCGAGCGCCGCCGCGACTTCCGATGTCCCGAGCGTCACGGGAATGCCGCCGAGGCGCTGGATAAACTCGGCCTGCTCCGGCGAAATGACGCGGATCTTCTGGCCCGCGATGTCCGCAAGCGTGGTGAGCTTCCTGCGCGACCAGATCACGTTGATCGGGAACGTGTAGTGGCCGAGCAGCACGACGCCCTTCCTGTCGTAGGCCGCCTTGAGAAAAGGCGCTTCGGCGGCCCAGCCGCGGTCGAACGCGGCGCGGTCGCCGATCAGCATCGGCAGGCGCACGGTGCCGCCCACCGGCACGCTGCCCACGAAGAAGGCGTCGTCGCCCATCTGCACGACGTTACCCGCCACGGCTTCCGTGATATTCGTCGCGCTGATGGCTAGCGTGCCGCCCAGGTTGAGGCGGATCGAGAGCGCATTGTCCGTGTCGCTGCGAATCTGCTCGAAAAGCGCGTTGAGTCCCTTCACGGCCGTGACCGTAGCCGCCGCGTTGTACGTATAGGCGCGCCACATGACCGCCGCGTGGGCATAGACCGCAGTGCACAGCACGCACACGGCGAGCGCGGCGCGCCCCCACGGAGCGGCCAAGAAACGGGTGGGCTTTTTCACTGGGTGTCTCCTTTTTTTGGTCTCGGAATGGCGGCGCTGCCGCTAACCGGCGTTCAGTACCGCGTCGCCGTCGTGGCGCAGCATTTCGGCCCGCCTTGCCACTTCGCCTGGTGGCCAGTCGTGAAGATTCGCAGTACCAAGTTCATTGAGGCTCGCGCAACCGATCTGCGCCATCACGACGTCCACCTCGCGGCGCATGATCTCGATGGCCTTGCGCACGCCGGGCCGGCCGCCGGCGGCTGCCCCGTAGAGCGTGGGCCGCCCGAACGTCACGGCCCGCGCGCCGAGGCACAACGCGACGACCACGTCCGTGCCGCGCCGCACGCCGCTGTCGAGCATCAACTCCACGCGCCCGCCGACGGCGGTCTTGATCGCCGGCAGCATCTCGACCGGCGACGGCGCGCCGTCGAGCTGCCGCCCGCCGTGATTGGAAACGATGATGCCGTCCACCCCCGCGTTGGCGGCAAGCGCGGCGTCGCGATGGTGCAGGATGCCTTTCACGACGAGCTTGCCCGGCCACAGATCGCGCACGCGCTCGAGCGAGCGCCACGTGGTGGCGGGTGCGGGCGTGAGCGTGCCGTACAGGTCGGCCACGTCGCCCGCCCGGGCGCCGGGCGGCGCGTAATGTGCCCAGTTCTTCATCATCGGCATGCCGCCGCTGCGCAGATAGCGCAGCACCCAGAGCGGATGGCCCATCGCCTCCAGCACGATCGCGGGCGAAAGCTTGAGCGGCCGCGTGAAGCCGTTGCGGCGATTGCGTTCGCGATTCGAGTTGACCGGCACGTCCACGGTCAACACCAGCGTTTCGATGGCGGCGTCGCGGGCGCGTCGAACGAGATCGTCGTTGATCGTGTCGTTGCGCGTGCCATAGATCTGAAACCACGTGTTGTGCGGCGCGATCTTCGCCGCTTCCTCGATCGAATCGGTGCTCGCGCTCGACATCAGGTACGGGATGTTCGCCGCCGCCGCTTCCGCCGCGAGCATCAAGTCCGCGTTCGGCCGGAACAGGCCCGCGAGGCCGGTCGGCGAAATGCCGAACGGGCTCGCATAGGTGCGTCCGAGCAACGTGCAGGACTGGTCGCGCCGCGACACGTCCACGAGGTAGCGCGGCACCAGTCGATAGCGCTGAAACGCCTCCCGGTTGCGCGCGAGACAGCGCTCGTCGTCTGCACCGCCTTCGATGAAGTCGAACGCGATCCGCGGCAGCCGCTTCCTCGCCAGCAGCCGCAGATCGTCGAGATTGATGGCCTTCTCGATGTCCATGCCGGTCCTTATCCGTTGTCCTGTCGATTCATTGTGTCGGGCGATCAGGACAGCGGCAATCGAGTGGCGGCGCCGCGTTTTGCAGTGTGAACTTTTTTGCGCTGCGCAAGCGCGCGGTGTGCGGCACCGTCGCGGGGACGTCAACGCGCCGCCGACGCACATCCCCAAAGCGGAGATGCCGCAAGCGGTGCGTTCAGGCACAAAACCCGGGCGCCACGTCACGCCGCGACGTCAAGTGGCAACTTTCTGGCGGAAACTTTCGGGCTGAAACTTTCGGGCTGAAACTTCAGGCGTCTACTTCAGGCGTCTACTTCAGGCGGCTACTTCAGCCGTGCAACAGGCCACGGCAGCCGGCGCCTCCGCCATGAGCGCCTCGCAGGCTTCGTCCACGCGCGCTTCGGGCAGGCTGTCCGACCAGGTCATCAGGCAGAGGGAGGCAACCGGCTTGCCTGGCCGGCTGAACACGGGCACGCCGACGGCGTGGATGCCGGGCACCACGTCGCCGAGGTTCACACCGTAGCCGAAGGCCTGGGAACGGCGGTACATCTGGTCGAGGCTCCTCAAGCGCACATCGCCGCAGCGCGACAGTTCCTGGCGAATATTGTTCGCGCGGATGCGCTGCGCGTCGTATTCCGGCAGCGCGAGCAGGATCGAGACGCCGCCCGCCGACGTGATGAGCGGTCGGCGCGTGCCCGCTTCGACCGATATCGCGCGCAGCTCCGCGTGACCCGCGCGCATTGCGCAGACATACTCGTTGCCGCTCCTCAGCATCAGGAACGCGAGTCCGCCAAAACGCCTCGCCACGGCCGTTAGCCGCTCGCGGCAGACATCGGGCGGCGCCGTGCGGGGCGGCGCGGAAAGCGCAAGCTCCCACAACAACGGCCCAAGCTGATAGCGCCGGTCGGAAGACCGCTGCTCGACGAGACGCTCGCGAATCAGGCAAGCGAGCAGCCGGTGCGCCGAGCCCTTGTCGATCTCGCAGCGCGCGGCCAGCTCGCCGAGTCGCCACCCCGCGCGGTTGCGCGACGCCAGTTCGCGCAGCAGGCAAATCGCGCGCTCGAGGCTCTGCGTGCCCGAACGCGGCCGCCCCGTTTCATCCGATATGGAGACTTCGTCGATTGGCGTGCCCGCGCAAACCAGACCGCATGCAAGCATCTGATGGATCGACGTTGCGGATATCGCGCCGGTGTCAAGGGTATGGGATGGCATCGCATTTCCTCGCGTGGTCGTTCATGGCTTCGAAGCCGCCAGCCGGCTGATGCGCCTTTCGATACTAGCGCGACGCGGCCTTCAGTACCGCTAGAGAAATCCCGCAAGCACCGGTTTCGCCGGCGATGCACGAGGCGTGCAATGGTTCACATTGCAAAACACGCGCGACATGCGCGCTTGTTCGCCTCGAACGTGCCATTCAATATCGGAGTCCATCTTTACGGAGGACACCATGGGCATTTCGAAGGTCTACACACAGGTCGAGCGCATCCCGGCAGCGCTCTGCGAGCGCGCGGTCCAGTTGAGCACCGCGGACGTTCACGAGGCAATGGGCCCCAACGCCCGCAGCGGACTCATGACGCCACGCATGCGCGCCCTGAATCGCGGGCTCACGGTCGCGGGGTCGGCGATCACTGCCGTTTGCGCGCCGGGCGACAACCTGATGATGCATCGCGCGCTCTATCTCGCGCAACGCGGCGACGTGCTGGTGGTCGTCACCCACGCGGAAAACTCCGGCGCGCAGTGGGGCGACGTCGCGGCGCACTATGCGGCGGCGAAAGGACTTGCCGGCGTCGTCGTGCAAGGCTGCATCCGCGACACGAATACGCTCGAAAAGATGCGCTTTCCGGTGTGGTCCACGCTGATCTCGCCCGCGCGACCGCTCAAAGCCGGCCACGGCTCGGTCAATACGCCCGTGTCATGCGACGGCGTGGTCGTGCACCCCGGCGACCTGGTAATCGCAGACGGCGACGGCGTGGTGGTGGTCCCGCATGCCGATGCGCAAGCCGTCGTCGAAGCCGCATTCCAGCGTATGGCGCGCGACGAGTCCGCCATCCGCGCGATCGCGGAAGGCGCGCACCCCTGGCACACGAGCGGCGCTGCGGACTCGTATGCGCAACTCGACGTCGAGGAAATCGACGCGCCCTGCCCACGCGGCGCCTGAACGCCCGATGAAGCTCGCCCTGTTCGGCGCCGGCGCGGTCGGCGGCTACCTCGCCAGCCGCCTCATCGCGGGCGGCGGACACGACGTCTCGATCATCGCGCGCGGTGCGCATCTGGCCGCGATTCGCGCCAGCGGACTCACCATTCTTTCGGGTACCGAACGATCCGTCACACATCCGGCCGCCGCGACGGATACGCCGGCCGATCTCCCGGCGCAGGACATCGTGTTCGTCACGCTCAAGGCCTTCGCTCAGGCCGACGCCGCCGAAGCGATTGCTGCGCTGCGCGGGGCGGCGGGCTGGGTTGTCTTCGTCGCGAACGGCATCCCCTGGTGGTGGCGGCACGGCACCGGCTCGCGCGGCCCGCTGCCGCTCGTCGATCCGGGCGCACGTCTGTGGAACACCGTGCGGCCCGAACATGTGCTCGGTTGCGTGGTCTACTCGGCCAACGAGATCGCCGCCCCCGGCGTGATTCGCCACAGCGGCCAGAACCGCTGGATAGCCGGCGAACCGGATGGAACGCTCACCGGGCGGCTGCAAACGACCGTGTCGCTGCTCGCGCACACGGGACTCGCCGCCGAGGCCTGCACCGACCTGCGCCGTGAGATCTGGATGAAGGTGTCGCGCAACGTCCCGCTCAACGTCGTGTGCGCTTTGACGCGCCTGCCGATCGACGCGCTCCGAGGCGTTCCCGGACTCGAAAACCTGTGCCTCCAGCTGGCCGACGAAGTCGCGGCCATCGCACGCGCATGCGGCATGCAGATCGGGGACGCGCCCGCGCGTATCCGGGCCGCGCTCGCAAACGGCGGCGCGCCGGCGGACGCACCGCCCTGGCGGGGTATCAAACCGTCCATGCTGCAGGACGTCCTGCACCGCGCCCCGCTCGAGACGGAGGCCATCGTCGGACAGGTCAGGCAGATCGGCGAAGAAGCCGGCGTGCCCTGCCCTGCCATCACCACCGTTCTCGCGCTGCTGCGCGGCCTCGCACTCGCGCCCCGGCTGGAGGACGCGGATGCGGACTCGCTCACGTAGCGGCGGGAATCAGCATGGTCAATTGCGGGAACACGCCGATCAGCGCGAGCACCATCGCCATGATGAACACGTACGGCAGCGTGCCGAACACGATGCGGCGCAGCGGCACGTCGGGCGCCACGCTGCGCACCACGAACAGATTGAGGCCCACCGGCGGGTGGATCAGCGCCATCTCCATGTTGATGACCACCACCACGCCGAACCACACGAGGTTCCAGTGATAGGCCTGCACCACCGGCACGAGCACGGGCATCGTCACGACGATGATCGCGATCGTCTCCATGAAGCAGCCCAGAAAGATCAGCAGCAGATTGATGCTCACGAACAACACCCACGGCGCGACGTGTGCGCCCGCAACGGCCTGCGTGAGCGAGATGGCGACCTGGCTCGTGGTCATCACGTAGCCGAACACGATGGCCGAGGAAATCACCGCGAGAATCATCACGCTGCTTTGCGCGGCGTTCACGAGGATCTCGCGAAACTTCCTCCACGTCAGCTCGCGATACACCGCGCCGGCAAGGATCAGGCTCGCGACGATGCCGAGCGAGGCCGCCTCCTGCGGCGTGGCGAGGCCGCGGTACAGCGAGCCGAGAATGATGAGAATCAGCAGTGCGAACGGTCCGATGTCCTTGAGCGCGAGTACGCGCGCCTTGAGCGGCGCAAGCGCCCGCGTGCGCCGCGGCGCGCCGGGCTCGCGGCGGCGCAACGCGAGCGCGATCTGATAGATGCCGAAGGCGGCGGCCATCATGACGCCGGGCACCAGCGTCGCCACGAAAAGCCGCCCGATGGACTGCTCGGCAATCACGCTGTAGACGATCAGCGGAATGCTGGGCGGCAGAAGGATGCCGAGGGTGCCCCCGGCAGCCACCGACCCGCAGGCATGCCCGGAAGGCACGCCGTGGCGCCGCATTTCCGACACCGCAAAACCGCCCACGGCCGCTGCCGTGGCAACGCTCGACCCGGAAACCGCCGCCATCACGCCGCATGCAAGCGTCGTCGCCACGGCGAGGCCGCCCGGCATCCCGTCCAGTATCGTCGCCATCGCGCCGTAGAGCCGCGCGCCCATGCCCGATGCGGAAACGATGGCGCCCATGAACATGAACATCGGCACCGAAGTGAGCGTGAACGAAGCGACCGATCCCCAGTACGTGCTGGCGATGAGATTCAGCGCGTCCCAGCCTCCGCCCGTCACGAAGAGCGAGACGAGCGCGACGAACAGCAGCGCGAACGCAATCGGCACACCGAAGGACAGTACCGCGAGCAGGCCGCCGAACATGCCCGCGCCAATGAAGAGCTGATTCACTTCTCCCTCCCGAGCGCGAGTTCGTCGAGCGTGTCGTGCCGCAGGCTTCTCGCGCCCGTCACCGCGATCGCGAGGAGCCGGCTCAGTTGGGCGAGCACGAGCATGACCGAGCCGGCCACGAGGCATAGATACGGAATCCACAGAGGCAGCGAGAACATCCCCCAGGAGCGTTCACCGCTCGTCCATGCGTCCCACCAGAATTCGACCGCGAGCACCGCGACCACGAGCGCCACCGCCGCCACGACCAGCGCCGACGCGAACGCCAGCACGCGCCGCGCCCGCGCGCCCACGCAGTGCCCGAGCACGTCCACCTGGAGATGCCGCGACTGCCAGGCCAGCGCCGAGGTGCCGACGAACGTCATGTACGCCATGAGGTATGTCGTGACTTCGGTCACCCACACGTCGGACAGATGCAGAACCTCGCGCGCGAGCACGCCATACGAGATCACCCCCACCGTGGCGATGACGGTCATGCCCACCGAAAGTTCGACGCCCTTGTAGAACAGATCGAGCAGCCGCGTGTAACGATCGAATGGATGTCGCATGCCCTCGCTCCTACTTGTAGAGCGCCACGCTTTGATCGAGCAGACGCGCGCCGTCCGGCACTTCGTTGCGGAACTTCGGGAAGCTGACCTGCTGGAACAGCTTCTGCCACTGGTTCCACTCGTCGAGCGTCATCTGGTGAATCTGCACGCCGTGGCTCGCGAACAGTTGCGTCACGCGCCGGTCGTCCGCTTTCGCGCCCTCGAATGCGGCTTGTTCGAGGCTCTGGCCCACGTCGGTCATGATCTTCTGCTGCGCCGGCGTCAGGCGGTTCCATGTTTTCATGCTGATCGCGACAGGCTCGATCGTGTAGTAGATGCTGTATTGCTCCGGCGAGTTGTAGTACTTCGCCACTTCATAAAGGCGGTACGACCCGAACGTGCCGGACGAGGTCCACAGGCCGTCGAGCAAGCCCAGTTGCATCGCGCTATAGGTTTCGGAAGACGCCATCGAAACGGTACTCGCCCCCGCGCTCTGCAAGGCGGCCTCCATCATCTTGCCCGCGCCGCGCACCTTCTGCTGCTTGAGATCGGCGGGCACGTTGATGGGCTTCGAGCGCGAAGCCATGCCGCCCGAAATCTGGATCCAGCAGAGCGTCTTGAAGCCGTATGCCTCGATCTTCGCCTCGAGCTCCTTCCACGGCGCCGAAGTGCGGAACCGGTACACGTCCTCCGGCGTTTTCCAGAGGCCCGGAAGCAGGATGAGGTTCAACTGCGGAATGGCCCCCGCGGCGTAGATATACGGATAGATCGCGAGATCGACGCTGCCGTTGCGCAGGGCCGTGTGCATGTTGAGCGCCTTGACCAGAGACTCGGCCGGGAAGATGTCGATATGGATCTTGCCGCCCGAGCGCTGCATCACTTCCTGGGCGAACTTCTTGCCGGTCGCCACCACGTAGTCGTTCGGGTCGTCGGGCCACTGGTGGGCCAACTTCAAGGTGATCGTGTCGTCCGCGCGCGCGGAAAGCGGGATGGCAAACAGCCACAGCGCGGCGGACACGGCGAACATCAGGTTGCGAAACCGTCTCATCCAGATCTCCTGCAGTCTCATTGTGTTGTTCTTCGGTTGTTCTTCGGGTCACACGCTCGCACGGCCGGATCAGGCGTCCTTCTCGCGCATCAGATTCGCGACATAGCGGTAAATCTGCGCGACGCTCGCCTCGCGAACGTTGGCCGGCAGCGCGTCGATCAACTCCGCCACCCGGCGGCCAAGCAGACTGCGCACATGCCAGAGCCTGCGCGCTTCGGCCGCCTGCGCTGCGTCGACATGGACCGCGCTCCACGCCTCGTGTTCGTCGATCGCGCGCGACAGCGCCTCGATCGAAGCGGCGTCGCTCGCCTGCGTGAGCAGCACCGGCGGCACGCGCCGCCCTTCGCCGCTCCGACGCTCGAGCACGTTGCGAATGTCCTGCGCCATGCGTTCGGCGCCCGGCAAATCGGCCTTGTTTATCACGACGATGTCCGCTGTTTCGAGCACGCCGGCCTTCATGGCCTGGATCTGGTCGCCCGATTGCGGGCCCATCGCGAGCACGAGCGTGTCGACGAGCGCCCGCGCGCCGGCTTCGACCTGGCCCACGCCCACCGTCTCGATCAGGATCTCGGCGAAGCCTTCGGCCTCGATAGCGGCGAGCACATCGGCCAGGTTGTCGCTCAGGCCGTCCGCGGACCGGCCGCTCGGCAGCGAACGGATGTATATGTCGGTTCCGGCGAGCAGCGCGTCCATGCGTACGCGGTCGCCCAGCAGCGCGCCCGATGACTTCGGGCTGCTCGGGTCGATGGCCACGATCGCAAGCGTCGCGCCACGCGCGGCGCGCAACTTCGCGAGTCTGCCGATCAGCGTGCTTTTGCCCGCGCCCGGCGGCCCGGTGAACCCGATGCGGCGGCTCGCTGCTGCGCCCTCGTCGCGCAACAACCGCAATGCTTCGGTAACCGAAGCATCGGCCAAGCGCGAGAGATCGCGCGCAAGCTGGCGCCGTCCGGCGAGACCGCCTTCGTCGTAACGCAATCGCGCCGCTTCGGGCCCGCCTTGCGGCTGCGTCGCTGCGGCGCTCATGTCGGCAGTTCGGCCGCCCACGCCGCCGTATGCTCGCCGAGCAGCGGCGGCAAGCCATAGTGCGTGCGCACGCCGTCGATGCGTACCGGATTGCCGACGACCTTCAACGGCCCCGCCTCCGACTCGATCTCGACCACCATCTCGCGCGCCTCGATCTGGCCGCTCGCGAGCGCATCGGCAATCGTCGCGAGCCGGGAAACGACCACGCCCGACGAGGCGAGGCGATCGAGCCAATGCTGCGTGGTCTCGCGCTCGAACAGCGCCGACAACGCGGCAACCACCTCCGTGCGATTCGCGCGCCGTTCGGCCATGGTGGCGAAACCCGGCTGCGTGATCCATTCGGGGCGCCCCACACGCTGCGCGAAGATGCGCCAGAAGTTGTCGTGCGTAATGAAGATCATGAGCCAGTCGTCGCGCGTCCTGAAGAGTTGCGCCGGCACGATGTACGGATGCGACGACAGCGCGTGCCGCGCGGGCTCCTCGCCGCCGTTCAGCACCGCGCCGGCAAGATAGTTCAGTTGCGAGACCATCACGTCGAACATCGCGATGTCCACCTGGCCGCCGCGTCCTTCGACGATCTTCGCGAGCAGACCGACCGCACCCATGATGCCGGTCGAATTGTCGACGGCCGAATAGCCCGCCTTCGTGGGCGGCCCGCCCGGATCGCCGGTAAGGTTCATGATGCCGGTCAGCGCCTGGATCACGTAATCGTAGGCGGGGAGGTCCGCATGCGGGCTGTCGAGACCGAAGCCGGTGAGCGCGACGCACACGATGCGCTCGTTGAACCGGCGCAGATGCTCGTAGGTCAGGCCGAGCCGGCGTATCGCGAGAGGCCGCAGGTTGGTCACGAGCGCATGCGCATCGCGGGCGAGCGCTTCGAGCGAATGCCGCCCCGCCTCGCTCGCCAGGTCGAGCACGACGCTTTCCTTGCTGCGGTTCAGGCTCGCGAAATACGCGTTGTGCGGGCCGATCGAATACGGGCTGATCGCGCGGCCGATGTCGCCTTCGGGCGGCTCGATCTTGATGACGTGGGCGCCCAGATCGGCGAGCAGCATGCCGCAGTACGGGCCCATCAGCATATGACCGACCTCGATCACGCGGATGCCGGCAAGCGGGCCCGCGCGCACGGCGTTCGCTGGCGCGTTCATCGCAGCACCTTCGCCACGGCGTCGATCACGTCGTCGAGCGGCATGTCGCTCGTGAACACGCCGCTTATGCCTGAGCGCAGAAACGCCGCGCGATCGTCGGCCGGAATGGTGCCGCCCACGAACACGGGAATATCGCCCGCGCCGCTTTGCGCGAGCAGCGCCACGGTGCGCGCGACGAGCTCGTTATGGCTACCCGAGAGAATGGAGAGGCCGACCGCGTCGACGTCCTCGTCCACGGCCACGCGCACGATATATTCAGGACTCTTGCGCAACCCCGTGTAGATCACGCTCGCGCCCGCGTCGCGAAACGCCAGCGCGATCACCTTCGCGCCGATATCGTGGCCGTCGAGGCCCGGTTTCGCGACAAGTATGCGTTTACCCTTGAGCGGAGCGGCGCTTGCACCCGCAACCGGCGCTTCCTGATCCAGTCCGTTCATAGATGTACCGGCTCCTCGAATTCGCCCCACTGCGCCTTCAATTGCGCAACCATTTCCCCAACCGTCGCATATGCATGACAACAATCGACGAGATACGGCATCAGGTTGCCCTCCTCGCGCGCCGCCGCCTCGCCGAGTGCCGCGAGCGTCTTGCGCGCCTCGGCTTCGTTGCGCGTGTCGCGCAAGCGTTCGAACCGCTCGAGAACGGTGGCGCTCGCCTGCGGATTGAGGTGGAACAGCTCGCCGGGCTGCTCAGCCTGGTCCTCGCGCCTGAAGCAGTTCTGGCCGACCACGAGCCGCGCGTGGGCGTCCGTATCGCGCTTGCGTTGCAACGCGCTGTTCGCAATGCGCAGTTGCAGCCAACCGTCTTCGATCGCCTTGACGGCGCCGCCATAGTCGTCGATCTCGGCCATCAGCTCGCGTATGCGGCTCTCGGTGCGGTCGGTCAGTTCTTCTACGAAGTACGAGCCGCCGAGCGGATCGACCGTGCGCGCGATGCCGCTTTCGTAGCCGATGATCTGTTGCGTGCGCAACGCAATCTCGGCCGAGAACTCGGTGGGAATCTGGAACGCCTCGTCGTACGCGCAGGTAAACACCGACTGCGCCCCACCCATCACGGCCGCGCAGGTTTCGATGGCGACGCGCACGATGTTGTTATAAGGCTGCGCCGAAGTCAGCGAGGAGCCGCCGCACACCACCCCGAAGCGGAACATCTGCGCCTTTTCGTCATCGACGCCATAGCGCTCCTTGATGAGCCGCGCCCAGACGCGCCGCCCCGCGCGAAATTTCGCGACTTCCTCGAACAAGTCCATGTGGACGTAGAAGAAGAAGCTCAGGCGCCGCGCGAACTTCGCCACGTCACCGCCGCGCGCGACTACGGCGTCGACATAGGCAAGGCCGTTGGCGAGCGTATAAGCCATCTCCTCGACCGCCGTGCAGCCCGCGTCGCGCATGTGCGCGCCCGCGATCGAAATAGGATTGAAACGCGGCGACACTTCGTTCGAGTACAGAATGGAGTCGGCGATGAGGCGCATGGAAGGGCGCACCGGAAAGATCCACGTGCCGCGCGCGACATACTCCTTCAGGATGTCGTTCTGGATCGTGCCGGTAAGCTTTTCGCGTCGCACACCCTGCTTGTCGGCGCAGGCCACGTACATCGCGTAGATCATCGCCGCCGTGCCGTTGATCGTAAAGGACGTCGAAATGCGGCTTAAATCGATGCCCTTGAACAGCAACTCCATTTCGGAAAGGTTCGAGAGCGACACGCCGACTTTGCCGATTTCCGAACGCGCCATCGGGTCGTCGGGATCGAGTCCGCATTGGGTCGGCAAGTCGAGCGCGACGGAAAGGCCCGTCTGCCCCTGTTGCAGCAGAAAGCGATAGCGCTCGTTGGATTCTTCTGCCGTGCCGAATCCCGAGTATTGGCGCATCGTCCAGAGCCGCCCGCGATAGCCATCCGGAAAAATGCCGCGCGTGAACGGAAAACGCCCCGGCTCGCCGATGCCCGTGCGCTCCGCCACCTGCTCCGGGCCGACCACGACCGGAACATGCAGCCCGGAAGGCGTGCGGTCCGCGTACGGCACGCTCACCGCTTCGTCGAGTTCTACTGTGCTTGCCTTCATCCCATCCCCTCTAAAGATCATCGCCGGAGCGTCGCCGGACGCACCCCGTTTCGGCTGCGCATACGGACACGCACGCGCGGCTACGCGCTCGCGCCAGGCGCCTCTGGACGCCGCCGGTCGAGAAACTTTTGCGCGAGCGCCCAATGCTCGGGCGCCGTCCAGGTCGCGGCGAACGCGTCGCGCTCCGCGTCGCGCATGGCCTGCACGGCGGCGCGTCGATGCGCGTTCGCGAGCTGTTTGATCGCCCGCACGACGTGGGGCGGCCGTTCGACGAACGGCGCAACGAAGCGCGCCACGCGTTCGCCGAGCGGTTGCGCTTCGTCGCAAACCTCGTCGATGAGCCCTAGCGCGCAGGCCTCGCGCGGCTCGAGAGCCTGCGCCGCGGCCATCACGCGCATGGCGCGCGAAGTCCCAAGCAGTGCGAAGAGATCGGCCGCGCCGCTGAATCCCGTCGTGATGGCGAGCGTCGCCTGAACGAACCCGATCGCCGCGTGCGCCGCGGCCAGACGGTAGTCGCAGGCCATCGCCAGCTCGGCGCCCCCGCCGAGCGCGGTGCCATTAAGCGCGGCAATCACCGGCACGGGCATGGCGCGAATGGCGTCGAGCGTGGCCGCCGCGTGATCGAACAGCGCGCGCGCGTCCGCCTCGCTGCGCAGCGCGTCGAACTCGCGCAGGTCGCCGCCCGCCGCGAAGCTGCGCTCGCCCGCTCCCGTGAGCACCACAGCATGCAACGTTACGTCGTGCGCCGCGCCGGCGAACGTCTCACGCAAGGCCGCAAGCGTCGCGCGACTCAGCGCGTTGCGCTTCTCGGCCCGATTGATCGTGACGTACAGGACGCCGTCGTTCACATCGGTCAAAACGAGACGTTCGGCGCTGCTCATGGATTGCCTTGCTCGATTTCGCGTCGAACGTCGAGCAGCCGCGCGGCAACGCGTTCGATTTCCCCTTCCATGCGGTGACGCGGCCCCGCCACCGCAATGCCGAGCACGTCGCGGTTGACGTTCACGGGGACCGCGACGGCGTAGACGTCGCTGACGCTTTCGCCGCGCGTCACGAAGTAGCCTCGCTCGCGCGCCAGGGCGATTTCCGCGAAGAGCGCCTCGTGCGACGTGACCGTGTGATCCGTTACCGCAGGCAATGGCGCCTGCACGAGCTGTCTGCGCAGTTCCTCGGGCGCCACGCGGCTCAGCATGGCCTTGCCGATCGACGTCGAATGCAGCGGCTTCAATGCACCGGCGGCGGAGCTGTAGCGGATCGTTTGCGGCCCTTCCAGCACGCGCAAATAAACGATCTGGTCGTGCTGCCGCTTGCCGACAATGACGGTTTCCTGCGTTGCGTCGCGCAGCCTTTCCAGAAACGGTTCGAACCGCTCCAGATAAGGATCGCGCGCAATGATCTTTTCCGCCATGTCGTAAAGACGACGTGTGGGATAGAGATCCTTGCGGCGGCTCGTGAGATACAGGTACCCGCGCTCCATCAGCACACGCACGATGCCGTGACTGGTGCTCACCGGCAGTCCCGCCGCATCGGCAAGCTCACTCAGAGTCATGGGACGGCCTGCGGTCTCGAACGCTTCGAAGATTCCTAATGCGCGGTCAGTCGGCTTCATTTTTCAAAATAGCGAAAACGGTTTTGTTATCTGGAAATTAGTATAGGCTCGAATCGCTGGTAATCCCAAGGCATCCGAACCTCTGGAAATCCCTGGGCCGCCGTATTGCAATGCAAAAAAGAAGAGGCGTTGAATTCCGCGTTTATGTCGTCACAGAACGCTCGCAGGCGTTTCCCGCAGTGCGCTTTTGTTCGCGCTCCCCAACTGGCGGCAACCGTGGCGCTTGCAAAAGGCAGCGCCGTGCGCGCGTTCGCCGGCTCGACTTGATGCGGAAATCTGCTGGAAACGCCAGGATCGGAAACGCGCAGGCACAAATAAAATCAGTTCACGGCTCCTTGCCATCGGAGCAAAACAAATCCACCCCATATGGAGTCCTATCATGCGAGTGGCCGCGAATCCCGACGCCACCGACGAAGCCGGCGCAGCGGCCGAATCACGCGACCGGTCCGGCAGCAGGCCACAGGTATCCGGCGCACCCACCCGGCCCGGCACGCGCAGCCTTACTCGCGGCATCAAGGTGCTGCGCATGGTCGCCAGCCGGCCGGGCATCGGGTGGCGACTCAGCGATCTGGCGACCGCATGTGACGAGGACCGCGCAACCGTCCATCGCGTGCTGACGCGCCTCGTCGATGAACGGCTGGTCCGGCAGCGTCTTGATGATCGCCACTATCTGCCGGGGCCCATGCTGTTCGAACTCGGATTGGCGCTGCCTGAACACGCCCAGTTTCAACGAAGCGCCGAAACGATTCTGCGCGTCTTTGCCCACGAAATGACCTGCGTTGCCATGCTGCTGCTGAGGAGCGGAGACGACTTCGTCTGCACCGTGCGCGAGGGCAGCGCGCCTCACACCGGGACCATGATTCATCCGGGAACCCGCAGGCCGCTGATCACTTCCGCGGGCGGCGTCGCGATCCTGCAGACATTGCCGAAGGTCGAAGCCGACCGCATCGTGACCGACAACACCGAACAGGAAATCATGCGGCACGGCACCGGCCGGCTCCCGGGGCTCCAGCGGATGAGGGAGCGCTCAGCGCAATATGGGCTGGGCCTCAATCTCGGCGACCTCGTGCCCCATTCTTTTGCCTATTCGCTACCCGTGCGCAATCGTGTGGGCGAGGCGTTTGCGGCAATCGTCATCACGGGCAAGCCAGAGCAGTTTCCCGAATCCAATGTCGAGGCGCTCCGGCTGAAGCTTCGCCGCATCGCCGATGCACTGGAGATCGAATCGGCAGCGCTCGAGACCTGAAAGCGAGGCGACGACGTTCGGCCCAATGAGCGGGGACGGCGCCGATGCTCACCCAGTCGGTCTCTTCCTTAAACGGCGGCATGCATTCTTCATGGCGTCGTTCGACGCGCGTCACCGGAAAGCGCAACAGCCAGATAGCGAATTTCAACCGGTGAACTATTCCTCTGTAACGGGGGTTGTCACAGCGGAAAATCCGTATCATCAATTTAGCGTGTACCACTGACCCAATTTCCATTCCGGAGATTACCGGGCGCCGGATACGCGCCGTTCGCGCACAGCACGATTTGTTCGCGCCTCGCTTCTCAAAAGATAGCGCTGCCCGAAGCGCACGTCACCGGAGACAGGCATGTGGTTAAGAGAACTCAACAAGACGGAGCGAAGCACGATGGCTGGCTGCTTCCTCGGCTGGACCCTGGACGCGCTCGACGTCCAGATTTTCAGCTTCGTCATACCGACTCTTATGCTCACCTGGCATATCAATACGTCCCAGGCGGGCGTACTGGGCACGGTCACGCTTCTGCTTTCCGCGATAGGAGGATGGCTTTCGGGTTTTGCCGCTGATCGATTCGGAAGAGTGCGCGTTCTGCAAGTCACGATTTTCTGGTACGCGCTTTTCACGTTTCTCAGCGGCTTTGCCCAGAATTACGGACAACTGTTCATCTGTCGCGCGCTCCAGGGGTTTGGATTCGGTGGCGAATGGGCAACCGGCGCGGTCTTGATCGGCGAAGTCGTTCGAAAAGAATATCGCGGCCGCAGCGTGGGCATCGTACAAAG
This sequence comes from Paraburkholderia lycopersici, assembly GCF_900096975.1. Lineage (GTDB taxonomy): Bacteria > Pseudomonadota > Gammaproteobacteria > Burkholderiales > Burkholderiaceae > Paraburkholderia > Paraburkholderia lycopersici. Next base: position 129,679 of record NZ_FMYQ01000017.1, on the reverse strand, counting down.
CGGCTGGGCCGTCGGCTGGGGGCTTGCCGCGCTGCTCTTCGGGCTGTTCTTTTCGATCATGCCCGAAGAACTGGCCTGGCGGTCGCTGTTCTGGATCGGCCTCGCTCCGGCTTTGCTGGTTTTCTGGGTCCGGCGTCACGTTCCCGAGTCTCGTCTTTACGTCGGGCAGCGACGAAACGACAACGGAAAGCCGCGAATCGGCAATCTGCTGACCATCTTCCGGCCTGAATATCTGGCGACGACGGTGCGCGTTTCCGCGCTGGCGACCGGTTCGATCGGTGGCTCATACACATTTTTGATCTGGCTGCCGACTTACCTGAAGACGACTCGCGGTCTTTCCGTAATTGGGACTACTGGCTATACGTTCGTCATGATCGCGGGCGCCTTCGTCGGGTTCGTGCTGGGTGCGTGGCTCGCCGACCTGATTGGCCGCAAGATGACTTTTTTTGTCAGCGCGGTTGGCGCTGCGGTTCTTCTCGCCCTTTACATGCTCGTTCCGTTCGGGAACGAAGCGATGCTGTTTCTGGGATTCCCGCTCGGACTCTGTGCGTTCATGATGTTTTCGCCCATGGGTCCGTTCATGACCGAACTCTTTCCCACCCGGGTCAGAGCGACGGGGCAGGGGTTCTGCTACAACTTCGGGCGAGGTATCGGCGCGCTTTTTCCCGCACTCGTCGGGAAGCTGACGAGCGAAGTCGGATTGGCAAACGCCATCGCCATATTCGGGGTCGGCGCGTATGCGGTCATGGTCCTCGCCATTCTGACGCTGCCGGAAACACTGGGGCGCAGCCTGCCGGACGATGAAGGCTCCGGGAACACCGAGACCGACGACGACGCCGCTGCCGCGAGAGGCTACACGGCTTGATCGCCCTTCCCCTTCACGTATTTCTTGCAAGGAGTTTCGTCGCGATGCATTCCGGAACGATCGCTCCGCCGATGTGCCAGCCTGCTCGACCGTCCATCAGTCGTCCGCGGAAAAAGGCGCCGCCCAACGCCTGCGACTGCCACATTCATATTATCGGTCCGCACAGCCGGTTCCCGTTGGGTTCCAATCGAGCCTACACGCCGCCCGAAGCGTCTATTGCGCAGTACGAGGCGGTTCAGGACATTCTCGGGACTGAGCGTGTCGTCGTCGTCCAGGCGAGTGTTTATGGCACCGACAACCGCTGCACGCTTGCCGCGCTCGATCACTTTGGTCCAAGCCGGTCGCGGGGCGTCGTGGTCATCGCCCCCTCTATCGGCGATGTGGAATTGCGGATGATGCACGACGCCGGCGTGCGTGGGATCCGGATCAATCTGGTCACGCCCGGCGGACCTCCGATCGCGCATTTGACCGCGCTCGCCAGGCGGATCGCACCGTTCGGTTGGCATACCCAGGTATTCGTAAACGGCGCGTCATTGCCCGAACTCGCCCCAACATTACGGTCGCTCCCAACCGACGTGGTGATCGATCACCTTGGTCATATTCCTTGCGCGTGGGGATTCGAGCACCCTGCGTTCGATGCCCTGCGAGGTCTCCTGGACGGCGGCCGCGTGTGGCTCAAGGCATGCGCCTACCGGTCATCCGTGGCGGGATATCCATTCGACGATGTTGACGATATTGCCGCGCGACTGGTCGCGCACGCCCCGCAGCGTTGCGTGTGGGGCACGGACTGGCCGCATCCCTCGTTTGAGGGAACGCTGCCGGACGACGGAGAATTGCTCGATGCATTCATGCGCTGGGCGCCCGATCCGGCCGTCCAGCAGATGGTTCTGGTGGACAACCCCGCACATCTCTACCAATTCACTTGAGTTTTGCTTCTTTGACTTTCGCTTCAGGAAGACTCCCCATGTTGAACAAGGCAGACAAACTTTCTCAGGTCCGTGACCTCGTATCAGACGAAGAGTGGGCTACCCGCGTAAACCTCGCCGCATGCTATCGCTTGATGCCTCACTTCGGCTTGAGCGATCTGATCTACAACCATATTACGGCCCGTGTACCGGGCGACGAGGAGCGCATTCTCATCAACCCGTATGGCTTCATGTACGAGGAAGTGACTGCGTCCAGTCTCCTCACGATCGATCTGGAAGGCAATGAATTGCTCAATCCGCTGGAGGGAACCTATGGGGTGAACCGCGCGGGATATGTAATTCACAGTGCCGTTCATGCCGCGCGGCCGGACGTCAAGTGCGTCATCCACACGCACAGCCGTGCGAGCATGGCCATTGGCGCGCTCAAATGCGGCCTCCTGCCTTTGACGCAGACCGCCATGCGATTCGGGACGGTTGCGTATCACGATTATCAAGGCGTCGCAGTCGATCTTCAGGAACGCGAATCGCTCGCGCGGGATCTCGGCGACGCCGAAGTGATGTTCCTGCGCAACCACGGGCTGCTTGTCGCCAGCGCCTCCATTGCGCAGGCGTTCAACGCGACTTACTGGCTCGAGAATGCATGCCGCGCGCAGGTGGACGCCATGTCCTGCCAGTCCGCGCTACATCTGCCGCCCGACGACGTCATCGAAAAAACCAGCCATCTGTACAAACCGTCCACGCGTCGTCCTTACGGCGAAATGGAGTGGGCGGCAATGCTTCGCTTTCTCGATCGGCGAGATCCGTCGTATCAGGATTGACTGTCGACGGGACTCCCGTCGAGCGGGAAACGGCGGGAACGTTTAGAAGACCCGGGCGCCCGTCGAGCACACATGCGTCTGCGTGAATGCGTCGGCAAGACCGCTGACTTTCAGCGTGACCGCTCGCCTGGAAAACAGCAGCCGGGACGATCAAGGCGCCGCATTCGCCAGGAAGACGAAGCCAGGCGGTACGCACGTATCCATGTTGACGGCCTTCATGGCGCTTCCGAACTGGACCGGTCATCAGTGGCGCTCGCCTGTTTCCTCACGAGCGCCGCCAATGGCCAACGGCGGCTTGACGCGGCTCGCCGGAAACCCGGCGAGCCCCCCTTAATCCTTCACAGGAATCGGCCAAACCGCCTTTTGCACCGTATTGAATTGCGGATCGTATTCGACCGCCACCTGCACTTTCTTCCGGATCGCATGGCCGTCGAACAGGATGTCGGCGATCGACTGCTCCTGGCCGATCAACCCCGCGTCGAACTTCACGAAGCCGCCGCTGCGCACGCCGTATTCGAAGGCCGCGCGTTCGTCCGGGATCTTCAGCGTGTCCTTCAGCACGCCGATCACCTCGTCCCGATGGGCCTCATGCCACGGCCAGTAGCCCGACATGCGGCCGAAAAAGTCCTTCAGCCCGGCCACCTTCGCCGGGTCCTTCAGATCCGCGGACGTCGTCGCCCACACATTGAGCGCCGGAATTCCTGTGTCGCGGTCGGTCAGCAAAATCTTGCCCTTACCTGACTTCACCGTCGGCAGAATCGGCCCGAGCGCGCCCGCGTACACGTCGACCTCGCCCGCGTTGAACCCGGCCGCCGACGTCGCGCCGTCATTGAACTTGATCGGCTCGATCTGCTTCTCGGTCACGCCGGCCTTCACGAGCGTCGCCAGATATTGCGCGTGATTGTAGCCGCCGTAGTTGTAGCCGAACTTGCGGTCCTTGATGGCCTGCACGCCGCCAATGCCCGCGCTTGCGCGCACCGCCGTCACGAGCGGCGGATACGCCTTCGACGAAAACGTGCGCCAGCCGGCGACGATGCGCAACGGCGCCGTATCGCTCGTCCATTCGGTGCGCGCGTTCGACTGCTCGATCGTGAGCGACGTGTCGCCCATGTGGCCGAGATCGATCTTGCCCGCATAGAGCGCCGAGAGGTTCGCGGCCGGCCCCGTCAGCAGCACCCATTCGATCTGGTAAGGCGCGTTGGCGACTACGCCCGATTTGCGGATCAGCGCAGGAAACGCCGGGTCCTGGTACGCAATCACGAGCTTCGTGTTCTTCAAGTCGGGCTGGCTCTGCGCGTGAGGGGCGCTCGTCGGCAGGAGCGAGAGCGAAATGGCAGCCAGCGCCGCCTGGAGCGATTTTTTTAGCGACATAAATACCTTCAACACAAAAGGGAACGAAATCTCACGACAGGCTGAGCGAGAACTGCTTGAGCAAATCGCGCTTCAGCGCGTTGAATTCGGGCGAGGTCACGTCGCGCTCGCGCGGCAAGTCCACGCGCGTCTCATGGCAGATCCGGCCTTTGGAAAGGATGACGATGCGGTCGGCGACGATCAGCGCCTCGTCGAGATCGTGCGTGACGATCACCGCGCCGAACGCATACTTCGCCCACAGCTTCAGCACGAGACTCTGCATGCTGCGGCGCGTGAACGCGTCGAGCGCGCTGAACGGCTCGTCGAGCAGCATCAGGTCCGGGCGGCGATACAGCGCGCGGGCCACCGCCACGCGCTGCGCCTGACCGCCGGACAGGCTGACGGGCCAGCTTTCCAGTTTGTCCTCGAGTCCGACGTCCTGAAGCGCCGCCGCCGCGCGTGAACGCGCGTCGGGCTGGTGCGCGTCGTCGAGCAGCACGTTCTTCCAGACCCGCTGTGCCTGAATGAGCCGCGGCTCCTGGAACACCACCGACGTGTTGCCCGACACTTCCGTCCTGCCGTTCGACGCCGATTCGAGACCGGCGAGCAGCCGCAGCAGCGTGGTCTTGCCGGTGCCCGACGGCCCGACGAGGGCGACGAACTCGCCCTCGCGCACCGAGAAGTCGACGTTGTCGAGCACGGTGTTCTCGCCGTAGCGCTTGCGAACGCCAGATAGCCGCGCGACGACCGGCACGGCGGCCCGGCCGCCGGAGTAGGCGAGATCAGACATGCGCACCTCGCCATGCAAGCACCTTGCGCTCGATGTAACGCAGCAGCGCGTCCACCGCGATGCCAAGCGCCGCGTAGACGAGAATGCCCGCGATGATGATGTCGGTACGCTGGAACTGGTTCGCGTTGTTCAGGATGTAGCCGATGCCCGCGCTCGCGTTGATCTGCTCGGCGGCCACGAGCGCGAGGAGCGAGATCGCGGCCGAATAGCGGACGCCGACGAGTATGCCCGGCAGCGCCATCGGCAGGATGATGAGGCGGATCTGATGCCCGCGCGCGAGACGGAACGCGCGGCTGAGTTCCAGCAGCTTCGGGTCGATGCCGCGTATCGCATGCCAGGTGCTCAGATACATCGGCGAGATCGCCGCGCCGACGATCAGCGCGACCTTCGACAACTCGCCGATACCGAACCACACGACGAAAATGGGCACCAGTGCAATGAACGGAATCGTGCGCAGCATTTGCAGCACGGTGTCGACACCGCGTTCGGCCGGCTTGCTCAAGCCGGCGGCCACGCCAAGCAGCAGCCCCGCGCCGCCGCCGATCAGGAGGCCCAGCGCGGCGCGGCCGAGCGAGATTTCGAGTGCGGCCTGCAAGTCGCCCGATTGCCACAGTTCGCGAAAAGACGCGAGCACGGAAGCCGGCGACGGCAGCACGAACTCGCTGACGAGACCGAGCGACGAAGCCAGCTGCCACAACACGATCAGCAGCACCGGCGCCGCGCTGCGCAAGAGCGGCTCGCGCAGCGCGGCAAGCCGCGAGGGTGTCGCGACGGCGTCCAGCACCGGCGTCGCCGCGAGAGTCGATTCCTTGATACTCATACGTGCCTCGAAGAATGGGTAAACACGCGCTGTCAAACGACCGCGTCCGCCTGCGCCGCATAGCGGCTCGCCGGACGCGGCAAACCGTAGTGCTCGCGCAGCGTCGTGCCGTCGTAGTCGCGCCGGAAAATGCCCTTGCGCTGCAGCAGCGGCACGACATGATCGACGAACGCTTCGAGCCCCGAAGGAAACACGTCCGCGTTCAGATTGAAGCCGTCGGCCCCGCGCTGGACGAACCAGCGCTCGATATCGTCCGCGATGGTCTCGGGCGTGCCGACGAGCATCCGGTGCGCGCCGGGATTGCGATCGAGCAGATCGCGTACCGTCAGGTTCTCGCTGCGCGCGAGCAGCACCGTCGAGCGGATGAAGCCGCTCGACACGTCGGTGCGGTCGCCCTTGTCGATCAGGTCGTAAGGCAATGGCGCGTCCAGTTGCAGATCGGCCGCGCGAACACCGAGCGCCCGCGCGAATTTCGCGAGTTCGGCGCCACGGTCGAGCAGCGCGTCCATCTCGGCCTTGCGCTGACGCGCCTCGGCCAGCGTGCCGCCGATCACCGGATAAAGCCCCGGCAGGATCAGCAGATGATCGGGGTTGCGCCCGTGCGCGGCGGCGCGCGCCTTGATGTCGCGATAGAACGCCTGGGCGCCGTCGAGCGTCGTCTGCGCGGTGAACACCGCGTCCGCGTGGCGCGCGGCCAGCGCGACGCCCGCTTCGGAGCCGCCCGCCTGCACGAGCACCGGCCGCCCCTGCGGGCCGCGTGGCACGTTCAGCGGCCCCATCACCTGAAAATTCGGACCAGCGTGCCCGATCGCATGGACGCGCGCCGGGTCCGCATAGCGCCCGTCCGCGCGGTCGGCGACGAGCGCGTCGTCTTCCCAGCTATCCCACAGCTTGAGCACGACCTCGACGAACTCGGCGGCGCGCGCGTAACGCGCCGGCTTGTCCGGCGCTGCGCCGGTGCCGAAGTTCGCGGCGGCCGCCGGGTCGTAGGTCGTCACCGCGTTCCACGCGACGCGGCCTCCGCTCAAATGATCGAGCGACACAAAACGGCGCGCGAGATTGAACGGATCGTTGAACGTCGTCGACGCCGTGCCGATCAGGCCGATGTGCTGCGTGACGCTCGCGAGCGCCGTGAGCAGGACGGTCGGCTCGAACGATTGCGACGGCCCGCTCGCGTGGCCCTGCAGCGCGAGCGAGTCCGACAGGAACACCGCGTCGAGCTTGCCGCGCTCGGCCACGCGTGCGATCGTCGAGAAGAACTGGAAATCGATAATCGACTTCGGATTCGCGAGCGTGCGCCAGCCGGCCGGATGACGGCCGACGCCGGTCACGTTCGTATTCAGATGCAGCCTGCGCGGAGCATTCATGGGTTTCCCTTCGTACGATGTGGTGCGATGTCAGTTCGTGCCGCGCAACGCCGCGAGCCGGGCTTCGCTGCGTGCCTGAGTCGGCGTGTCGAAATCGACGACGTCGATCGACGCGATGCCGTCCCGCTCCAGTTGCGCGACCAGTTGCAACTCCCACGCGAGATATGCGCGCATCTGCTCCGCCACCGCATCCGGCGCGTAGTGGTACGGGCTGTACCAGGCGTCGGCGTCGCCGGTGAGGTTGCCGTCGTCGCCGCTCGCCTGCGGCAAGCCGAGCGCGAGCCAGCGCTGCGTGCCGCCGAGCAGCGCCCCGACGCCGGGCCGCCGCTCGCGCAGTTCGTCGGCCAGCAAGCCCGCGAGCACGCCGTCGCCGGAAGTCAGCACGAGCTGGCGCGACGGGTCGTCGATGCGCTCGAGCCACGCTTCGAGCGCGCTCGCGGCGACGAAGCGCGCGCCGGCGATATGTGCGCGGCGAAACGCGAGGCTGCTGTCGACATCCACCACCTGTGCCTCGCCCGCCTCCAAAGCCTGCGCGAGCCGGTCCGCCTCGATCCACTGCGTGCGGCCCGGCGCGCGCAGGATCGCACGCGGCTCGGCACCGGATTCGAACGCGGCCGGCTGCCCGGCGGCGGCGTCATCGAGCACGAATACGTGCAGATAGCCGAGTTGCACGAGCCACGACGCGGTCATCCGCGCGCGCACGCCGTCGTCGTCGCCGAGCACGACCCGCGCGTGCAGCGTGCCGACGTACTCGTCGGTCGCCTGCACCAGTTGGCCGCCCGGCGCCGATCGCCAGCCGGCGCGGTGCCCGGCCTCGTATTCGAGCGGATCGCGCACGTCGAAGCAGTACAGCGTGTGCGTGCCGGTCTCCTGCTCGAAACGCGCGAGCGTTGCGCGGTCGATCTCGACCACGCCGGCCTTCGCGGCCGCGCGCCGCGCGAGGCTGCGCGCGTCGGCGAGCGTGGCGTCGTCGGGCCGCGCGGCCGTGCGGATCTGTCCGCGTTCGAGTTCGAGACCGGACAACAGCCACGACATCGAGCCGCCCGTGAGCGCGGCCACCGGGTTCGGAATGCCCGCGTTCACGAGCGACTGCGCGCCGAGAATGCTGCGCGTTCGGCCCGCGCAGTTCACGACGATCAGCGTCTCAGGCGACGGCGCCGCCGCAAGCGCGCGGTACACCAGCTCGGCGCCCGCGCACTCGACGCCGCCCGGAATGTTCATCGTCCGGTATTCGGCAAACGGCCGGCTGTCGAGCACGACGAGATCGCCGCCGGCGTCCTGAAGGCGCTTCAGCGCGAGCGCATCGATATTCGGCGTATGCAGCCGATGCTCGATGACTTCGCCGAACGCCTTGCCCGGCACGTTGGTCCCGCTGAACACCTCGAACCCGGCTGCTTCCCAGCCGCTCACGCCGCCTTCGAGAATCGCCACGTCCGTGTAGCCGAAACGCGTGAGCCACGCGGCGGCGCGCGGCGCGTCCTCGCCCGCTTCGTCGACGAGCACGACCGGCACCGACCGACGCGGCACGAGCGCCCCGACCACGAGGCCCAGCCGGCCGGCCGGCGCGACCGACGAATAGAACAGGCGGCGGCGCGCGGACACGCCTTCCTCGCGCACGTCGAGAACGGCGATCTCGCGGTGCTTTTCGGCAAGCGCGGCACGCAACGCGGCGGGGTGAATCGTTGGGATGGTTGAAGGACTCGTCATGGGTGACACAAGAAGGAGGTCAAAAGAACGCGGCCGACGGCAGCGCGACGCCGTTGATCGCGTGGTTCCCTAGCGCCCTCGCCTTGTAGAGCCCCGGGTTGTGCGACGCGATCGTGCGGATGTTCCGCCAGTGCCGGTCGAGCTGCGCGCTCTGCTTCGCGGCCGACGCGCCGCCGACGTCGAACAGCCGGGCCGCCGATTGCAGCGCGAGCGGGTCGATCACGACCTTCGCTTTCGCGGCGCGGCGCGCGGCCTCGACGAACAGCGCTTCGTCGGGCTGGCCCGCAATCGCGCTGTCGAACGCCGCCCCGAGCACGGCCGCCGCGTTCAGCACCGCGGCCTCGGCGACGAACGCCGCGCCCTGCAATTCGCCCACCGCTTCCTGAAGCAGCGGGTCCTCGGCCGGGCGCTGCGCGACCGCGTGGTAGTAGTTGCGCTCGCGGCGCTGCACGAGAGCGACCGCGTCCTTCGCGACGCGCCGCACAATGCCCGCCACGATCGTCGTCAGATAAAGCTGCGCGAACGTCGCCTGATGCGCGACCTTCACGTCGTCCGCGAGCACGAGCACGTCGTCGCCGGCCACTTCGGCGCCCTCGAACACGGTCGTGCCGCTCGCGGTTTCGCGCTGCCCGATGCCGTCCCAGTCGTCGCGGACGTCGACGCCCGGCTGCCGCACCGACACGCGCGCGGCGACGAACCGGCCGTCCGGCGTTTTCGCATTGACGATGACGTTGTCCGCGTACAGATTGCCGGTGCTGTAGTACTTCGTGCCCGTCAGCCGATGGTTCTCGCCCGAGGGTTCGAGCCGCGTGTTGCCGTCGCCGTCGCCGACATGCTGCGTGCCGAGTTCGCTCGCGCCCAGCCCGAACAGCTCGCCGTCGTGCACGCGCGCGATCCACCGCGGGTACGGTTCGACGTGACGCGCGCGCAGCGCCTTTTCGACGAACGCGAAATGGTTGCGCAGGATGTGCGGAATGTTCGAGTCGGCCTCGGCCAGATCGAGCACGAGTTCGAATAGCTGCACGAGCGTCGCGCCGCCGCCGCCCTCCGCCTTCGGCACGCGAAACACGCCGAGCCGCGCGGCGCGCACGAGCGCGATCGCATCGCGCGTCCCGGCTTCGCCGCGGTCCCGCGCGAGCGCGCCGGCCGCGATCGCGGCAACCAGTTCCCCCAGCGCCGCCGAGCCCGGTTCCACCGGTGCCGTGCGCAAGGCGTCCGCCAGATTCGAATCGGTCGTTCCCATCGGTCAGTCACTCCTCGTTCGTTGAATGGGCCGGCACCCGCAGGCCCGCCTGTTCCATGAGCGGCAGCACGGCCGAGCCGAAATACTCGAGATCGGGCTCGAAGTCGAAGAACGTCAGCTGCACGCCGTCTATGCCCGCCGCCTTCAGGCGCAGCAGGTCGTCCACCACGCGCTCGGGCGAGCCGATGATCTGGATGTTGCCGCCCAGCACGCGCTGCTCGCGCTGGTGGTTGCGCCACGCCTGCGCGTCGCTGCGGCGGCCCGTGAAGCCGTCCACCGCGCCGAAATCCGCATGGGCGAGAATCGCGTCGTGATACGCGCGCGCCTCGCGCGCGGTCGGACGGCACACGATGGTCGGATTGATCAGCGTACGCAGCTTGCGTCCGTGCTTGAGCGCGGTCTCGCGAATCCGGGCGGTGTGAGCGGGCAATACGTCGAGCGCCGCGTCGATCTGCGCGCCCGCCGGACTCGTGACGAAAATCAGATCGGAATGTCTGGCCGCGTACTCGATGCCGGCCGGCGAACTCGTGGCGTTCACGAGCACTGGCCGGCCGTAACGCGGCTTCGGCGAGACGAACGCGTTGCGCGTCCTGTACCAGCGGCCGTCGAACGTGAGGTTGTCGTCGAGCGACCATAGCTGCTCCATCAGATCGACGAACTCGGCCGCCATCTCGTAGCGCTGGTCGTGCTCGAAATGGCCGACGCGGCCGAACATCTCGGCTTCGTCGATCGAATGGCCCGTCACCATGTTCAAGCCCCACCGGCCGCCCGAAATGTGATCGAGCGTCGCGCCGAACTTCGCGAGATGCAGCGGATGCCAGTTGCCGTACAGGATGTGCAGCGTCGAGATCAACAGGATGCGCTGCGTGATCGAGGCGAGCGACGCGATCGTGATGAACGAATCGAGCGACTCGCGCCGATAGCGCGTCGCGCCGCCGTGCCCGTCCTTGCCGAGCCACTGCGCGAGACCGAACGCGAGGTCGAAGCCGAGCGCTTCGGCGCGGCGAGTCAGGCGCGCGTTGTAGTCGAACGACCAGTCGGTCGTGCGCGGCAGCGTCGACATCGACCAGCCGCCGCTCTGGATCGGCAGGAACAGGCCGAGCAGCAGCGGCTGATGCAGCGAGCGGGACAGCGGGCTATCGGGGAATTCTGCGGGAGACGGGATCGACATGGGAGACTCGATAAAAGGATCACGCGCGGCGCACGGAGGCGAGCGACGCATACCCGCTCATTGGCGCATTGCCGAAGCCGGCGAGACTCCGCGACTGGACCGCATGGAAATGCAGTTCGAGCAGATCGACCGACGGCGCCCGCTCCTGCGCGATCGGCCGCATCGGGTCGATGAACGGCTTGCCCTTGCCCCCGGTAGCCGGGGTGCTTCGCGAGCCGGATAAAGTTGCCGCGATTCCATGACGAGCGGCGATCCGGCCGAGCGCGGCATCGGCCGATGCCGCGCCGGGAAACGCCAATGCCGCCGTCGCCACCGCGCGCAGCACGGGCAAGCGGCGCAACCGCGGAAGGTTCGGCAGGACTGGGCGAAAAGCGGCGATTGACATGAAGGCTCTGGCCAACGGCGGATGGCGAAGATGACGAACCAACAAGCGTAGATACGCCACGCCGCGATGAAAACGAATCTGATCTGCTATGGAAAGCAGGAGCGCCGCATATCGTTGTGACGAAACCTTGGTTCGAAAGCCGTGCCATGCTTCCTAGAATGTTCGGCTGTATGACGACCTTGAGCGCCCGGAGCATGACATCGCTCGCCTGCCGCCACGCCGGCGCGGTAGCCCCGGCAAACGCGGACGAGGCCGCGCGCGAGCGCGAAGTCCGCACGCGATGTGCGAGCGCAAGCGGTCCGCGAACGCGTGCCGCCGCGGCGAAGTGCGCGCCGTCGAGGACCGCACGCGCCGATCTTTCACGTGCCGCGCGTCGAACGCACGCGGCGCTTCCTGCAACACACCACTGGCGGCCGGCACGCGGCCCTCTGAATCCTCATGACCACGAACGCCTCCACCCAAACCGACCCGCATACCGCCGCCCGCACCGATGCCGTCGCCACGCTGCTCGCGACGGTCGGCGCGATCGTCGCGCGCGACGGCATCACGCGTGAATCGCTCGCGCGGATCGGCGCGCAACTCCAGACGCTCGCGACCCAGGCCACGCTGTTCCCGCGCAGCGCGTTCCCGCCGCCCGACGCCGCGAGCGGCGACACGTCCGCGCGCTACCGGCTGAATCCGGGCAGCGACGGCATCGCGCTGTATCTGAACTCGCTGTTGCCCGGCAAGACGACGATTCCGCACAACCACGACACGTGGGCCGTGATCGCGGCGGTCGAGGGCGGCGAACTCAATCGCGTCTATCGCCGCACCGACGACGGCAGCGACGCCGAACGCGCAACGCTCGCGCTCGACCGCGAAGTGATGGTGCAGCCGGGCACGCCAATCGAGTTCCTGCCCGACGACATCCATAGCATCCACGTGACCGGCATTACGCCGACGCTGCATTTCCATCTGTACGGCCGGCCGCTCGAAACGCTCGACGGGCGGCTCGGCTTCGAGCCCGACAGCGGCCGCATCGTCCGCTACAACCGCACGCATCTGCACCGTCAAACACAGGCGGTCGGCTGATGAACGCGCACGCCGGCGGCGCGTCGGGGGTCCGCACGGGCACCGAGCGCTTCGCGGGCAACGCCGATCAGGCGCGGGCGTTCCGGCGTCCGTCTCATTGATCGCCTCACTGATTCGCTCCCATGACGCTTTCTGCAAACGCCCTTCCGCTCGTCGACGCACGCACCGTGCGCGCGTTCCTCAACGATGGCCGCGAGATCGCGCTAGTCGACGTCCGCGAAGCCGGACAGTTCGGCGAAGGCCATCCGTTCTTCGCGATCCCGCTGCCGTATAGCCGGCTCGAACTCGACGCGCCGAAGTTGCTACCCCGGCGCGAGGTGCGCATCGTGGTGCTCGACGATGGCGCATCCTCGGTGGCGGCGCGTGCCGGCGCGAGGCTGGCGCAACTCGGCTATCGCGACGTATCGATACTCGAAGGCGGCGCGCGCGGCTGGGCCGATGCGGGCTATACGCTGTTTCGCGGCGTCAACGTGCCGTCGAAAACGTTCGGCGAACTCGTCGAGCACGCGTATGGCACGCCGCACATTTCCGCCGCCGACCTCGATCGCCAGCGTGACGCCGTCGTGCTGCTCGACGGACGCACGCGCGAAGAACACCGCAAGATGACGATCCCCGGCGCGGTGTGCTGCCCGAACGGCGAACTCGCGGCGCACATCGACACGCTGGCGCCATCGCCCGGCGTGCCAGTCGTCATTCATTGCGCGGGCCGCACGCGCAGCATCATCGGCGCGCAGACGCTACGCAGTCTCGGCGTCGCGAATCCGGTGTTCGCGCTCGAAAACGGCACGCAAGGCTGGGCGCTCGCCGGCTTGCCGCTCGAACATGGAAGCACGCGCGGTCATTCAGGCACGGCGACGGAAGCCGCGCGCGAGCGTGCGAGCGCGCTCGCACGACGTTTCGGGGTTAGGTCGCTCGACGCGCGCGAAGCCCACGCCTGGATCGACGACGCAACGCGCACGACGTTTCTGCTCGACGTTCGCGCGCCCGAGGAATACGCACACGACGGCCTTCCGCACGCGACGCACGCGCCCGGAGGACAACTGATCCAGGCGACCGACCAGACCGTCGGCGTGCGCGGCGCACGATTGCTGCTCGTGGACTACGACGGCGTGCGCGCGCCGGTCGTCGCGCATTGGCTCGTTCAACTCGGCTTCGAGGTGGCGACGGTCGCGGCGGATATCGCGGCTTCGCGGCCAACGCGCGCTTGCGCGCGTGAGAAAGCGGCCGAGGTCGTCGCGCGAAACGCGCCGCCTGCACTCGATGCCGAAGCGCTGCGCGCCGCCGCCGCCCCCGCCGCATCACCGGTCGTGCTCGATCTACGCGCGAGCGCTGCGTGGCAACAAACGCGCGCGGCCGGCTCGCATTGGACCACGCGCGCGATCGTGTTCGACACGTTGCGCGCCGCCGAGGCGTCGCCGGACACACCGCTGGTCCTGCTGGCCGACGATCCCGCCACCGCCGCCCTCGTCGCCGCCGATCTGCGCGATGCCGGCTACCGGCACGTCGCACGCACCGCGCGCGGACTCGACACCTGGCGCGAAGCGGGCCTGCCCGTCGACTCATCGGGCCCGCTCCTCGCGGACAGCGACCGCATCGACTATCTGTTCTTCGTGCACGACCGCCACGACGGCAATCTCGACGCCGCGCGCGCCTATCTCGCCTGGGAAACCGGCTTGATCGCGCAGTGCGAGCCGGATGAACTCGGCGTGTTCCGCGTCGGCGAGCCGTCATGAGCACGCGCCCTCGAACCGCCGCGACCACGGACAGCCGCGCCGACGACGCGATCGTCCGCGTTCGACCGCGTATGTACGGCCACGGCCTGATGTCACTGCGCGTGTGGCCGATATCCGGTTACGCCATCTGACTGATCGTTTTCCGGAAACGCCGCAGCGACAGCAGAAAGAGCACGGCTCCGATCGCCACCAGCGTGAGAAAGGGCTTCCATACGACGTCGATTCCCGCGCCGCGGTACAGGATGGCCTGCCCGAGTTCGACGAAGTGCGTGGTGGGCGCCGCGAGCATGATGTCCTGCACCACGGCCGGCATACTCTCGCGCGGCGTGATGCTGCCCGACAGCATCTGCAATGGCAGCAGCACGAGCACCATCAGCATTCCGAACTGCGGCATGCTGCGGGCGATCGTCGCGAGAAAAATCCCCATCGACGTCGTGGCGAAGAGGTGCAACGCCGCGCCGACGAGGAACAACGTCACCGACCCTTCGATCGGCACGTGCAGCGCGCCGCGCACCACGAACGTCAGCGAGAACGCCGCCGCGACGAGCACCACCAGCCCCATCGACCACACCTTGGCCAGCATGATTTGCGCGGGCGTGACCGGCATCACGAGCAGATGCTCGATCGTGCCGTGCTCGCGTTCGCGGATCAGCGCCGCGCCGGTCAGGATGATCGACAGCATCGTCACGTTGTTGATGATCTCCATGAGCGCGCCGAACCACGACTGTTCGAGGTTCGGGTTGAAGCGCATGTGCGTTTCGAGGTCGATCGGCAGCGCGCTGCTCCCCCGGTAGCGCCGCACGAAATCGCTGATTTCGCCGCCCACGATCTGCTGGACATAGCCGCTGCCCGTGAACGCCTGGCTCATGCGGGTGGCGTCGACGTTCAGCTGGATTTCGGCGTGCCGCCCGGCCAGCACGTCGCGCTGGAAGTCCGGCGGAATGCTGAGCGAAAACGTGTACTCGCCGGAGTCGAGCCCATGATCGACCTGCGCGGCGCTGATCAGCACCGGCGTGCCGAACTGCGGCGGGAAGAACGCCGAAATGATCCGTGCCGACAGCGGCGAGCCGTCCTCGTCGACGAATGCGATGGGCGCCATGTGCAGCGTGTCGGGCTGCGCGGTGGCGGCCGAATAGATCGAGGCGGTGAACGTGAAAACGATCAGCACCAGCATGATCGGGTCGCGCAACAGGCTCCACAACTCCTTCACGCCGAGCCGGTAGACATTCAGGAGCGCGCGCATCGTCACTTCTCCTGCTTGCGAAGCAGCATGAGGGTCGTGCCGAGGATCACGGGCACGGCCGCGACGAGCGGCCAGAACTGGGCGCGCAGATCGGCGAAGCCCAGCGCCTTGTTGAACACGCCGCGGCTGATCGTCACCATGTAGGTCGCCGGATAGATCTCGCCGATGAGCCGGCCGCTGCCGCTCATCGAGGAGAGCGGATTGACGAGCCCGGCAAACTGTACCGCAGGAATCATGGTGCCGATCATCGTGAAGAACATCGCCGCGATCTGGCTGCGCGTGAAAGTGGACGCCAGCAGGCCGATGCCGGTCGCGACGACGCTGTAGATCAGCACCGCCGCCAGCAGCGTCAGGAAACTGCCCTTCACCGGCACGCCGAACGCGATGCCGGCGAGCAGCGTCATCAGCAGAAAGTTGAGCACCGCCAGCAGGATGTACGGAACCTGCTTGCCGATCAGGAATTCGGCCCGCGTCACGGGCGTGACGTACAGGTTGATGATGGAGCCGAGTTCGCGCTCGCGCACCACCGCGAGCGCGGTCAGCATGGCCGGCAGCATCAGCAGCAGCAGCGGAATGATCGCCGGCACCATCGCGGGCAGGCTCTTCACGTCCGGGTTGTAGCGAAAGCGCGTCTCGATGTCGACCTGCGCCGCAGGCGCAACGCCGAGCCGGTGCAGGCCCTGGTCCGCCAGCCACGCGGCGTGCATACCCTGAACGTAGCCGCGTATCGTTTCGGCGCGCTGCGGCATGGCGCCGTCGATCCACACGCCGATCTGCACGGGGTTGCCGCGTTCGACGTCGCGCGCGAAATTGGGCGGAATCTCGAGCGCGAGCGACAGGTCGCCGCTGCGCATCCGCCGGTCCATGTCGGCGTAGTCGGCAAGCGGCGCCTGCTGCACGAAATAGCGGGACCCCGAGATGTTGAGCGTGTAATCACGGCTCAGTTCGGTCTGGTCGCGGTCGAGTACGGCAAAGCTGAGATTCTCCACGTCGAGGCTCACGCCGAAGCCCATCACGCACATCAGCACCAGCGAGCCCAGCAACGCGAGCGCCGCCCGCACCGGGTCGCGGCGCAGCTCCAGTGCCTCGCGCCACATGTAGCTGAGGGCGCGGCGCAGGCTGAAGCGGCGATGCGCACGGGCGACCGGGTCTTGCGGCGGTGCATCCGCCGGAGGTGCCGGATCGGCCTCTTCCGTGCCGCTGCCGGCTTCCGCCGCTTCCGCCGTCTCGCCTCCGGCGTCGGTCAGGTAGCCGATGAAGGCCGCTTCGAGCGTCGCGGCGCCGCGCGCGCGAATCAGCGCGGCGGGCGCGTCGCTCGCGAGCACGCGGCCCGCGTGCATCAGCGAGATCCGGTCGCAACGCTCGGCCTCGTTCATGAAGTGCGTGGAGATGAAGATCGTCACGCGGTCGCGGCGCGCCAGATCGAGCATCAACTGCCAGAAGGTGTCGCGCGCGACCGGGTCCACGCCGGAAGTGGGCTCGTCGAGAATCAGCAGCTCGGGCCGGTGCACCATGGCAACCGCGAGCGAAAGCCGCTGCCGGATGCCGAGCGGCAGGCTTTCGGGCAGCGCGTCCAGCGCATCGGCGAGGCCGAAGCGGCTCACCATCTCGCTCACCCGCGCCGGGATGTCGTGCTCGGGCACGTGAAAGAGGCGCGCGTGCAACACGAGGTTCTGGCGCACGGTCAGCTCCCCGTACAGCGAGAACGCCTGCGACATGTAGCCGACCCGGCGACGGGTCTCCGTGTCGCGCGGATCGACCGGATGGCCGAACAGCGTGGCCGTTCCTTCGCTGGCCGGCAGCAGGCCGGTGAGCATCTTCATCGTGGTCGACTTGCCGCAGCCGTTCGAGCCGAGGAAGCCGAAAATCTCGCCGCGGCGGATGCGGAAACTCACGTGATCGACGGCGACGAAATCGCCGAAGCGCATCGTCAGGTCGTGCGCCTCGATCGCGATGTCGGTATCCGCGCCGTCCTGCAGCGGCGTGATCCGGACAGGCTGGTGGCCGCGCCGCCGCTCTTCGGGCAGCAGTGCGATGAAGGCGGCCTCCAGCGTGTCGCAGCCCGTGCGCGCGAGCAGTTCGGCCGGCGTGCCCGTGGCGAGCACGCGGCCCGCGTCCATGGCCACGAGCCAGTCGAACCGCTGCGCCTCGTCCATGTACGCGGTCGCGACGATCACGCTCATGCCCGGCCGGCCCTCGCGGATGTGCGCGATCAGGCTCCAGAACTGCGCGCGCGCGAGCGGATCGACGCCCGTGGTCGGCTCGTCGAGGATCAGCAGGTCCGGATCGTGGATCAGCGCGCAGCACAGGCCGAGCTTCTGCTTCATGCCGCCCGAGAGCTTGCTGGCGGGGCGCGCGAGGAACGGGTACAGGCCCGTGCTGCGCGTCAGGTCGTCGATGCGGCGGCGGCGCTCGCGGGCGTCGTGGCCGAAGAGCCGCGCGAAGAACTGCAGGTTTTCCTCGACCGAGAGCGTCGGATACAGGTTCCTGCCGAGCCCCTGCGGCATGTAGGCAATGCGCGGGCAGACCGCGTCGCGATGGCGTGCCGACGCCATGTCGCCGCCGAGCACGCCGACTTCGCCCTGCTGGATCGCCCGCGCGCCCGCCGCGAGCGCGAGCAGGCTCGACTTGCCCACGCCGTCCGGCCCGATCAGTCCGACCATGCAACCGGCGGGAACGTCGAGGGTGACGTCGTCGAGCGCGCGAACCTTGCCGTAGCGCAGACTCACGCCTCGCAGACGAACGACGGCCTGCGCAACGGCTTGCACGGAAGGCATCGCGTTCACTGCGGCACCCTGGCCGCCAGACTGGCGGGCCAGTTGGCGGCGGGGTCGATCCTGACCCACGCCACGCCGGGCAGCCCGGTCTTGACCAGCTTCAGATGCCGGAGCAGCAGTTCGCGGCTGATGCGCGCCTTGATGCGAAACATCAGCTTTTGCCGTTCGCTCGCGGTTTCCACGGTCTTCGGCGTGAACTGCGCGGTGCTGGCGACGAACGAGACCGTGGCGGGAATCACGTAGTCCGGCGCCGCGTCGAGCACGATGCGGACCTCGGTGCCGAGCGCCACCTTGCCGGCCGCCGTCTCGGGCAGGAAGAACGTCATGTAGACGTCGGACAGATCCACCATGTTGAGGACCTTGCCCCCGGCGGGAAGCACTTCGCCCGGCTGGGCCACGCGGTACTGGACCCGTCCGTCGCGCGGCGCGACGAGCTGGCTGTCCGTGATGTCCGCATCGACCCGCGCGATGGTCGCCCCGGCGGCGGCCACCATCGAGCGCGCGGCGACGAGCTGCGCGCGGGTCGCGGTGATCGCCGCGTCGGCGGCCGCCACCTGGGCCTTGGCCGCGCTCACGGTGGCCTGCGCGCTGCGCTCGCGCGCGCGATCGTCGTCGAGTTCCTGCATCGACGACGCGCCTTCGCGCGACAACGTTTCCGAGCGCGCCAGCTTGCGCTGCGCGGCATCCAGTTCCGCTTCGCGCTGCGCGACGAGCGCCCCCGCGGCCACCTTGTCGCTTTCGCGCTGCGCGACCTGGGCCTCGATGCTCGCGGCGTTGTTGATCGCCTGCTGGTGCTGGGCCTGCGCCTCGTCGAGCTGCGCCTCCAGTACCTGCACCTCCATCTTCGCGAGCGGCTGCCCGGCCTTCACGAAGTCGCCCTCGTCGACATAGATGGCGTCCACGCGGCCCGCAAGCTTCGTCGCGACGTCGATCTCGGTGGCCTCGATGCGGCCGTTGCCGCTCGCAAAACCATCGCCCGGACCGGTGTCCCGCAGGTGCGTCCATGCGTAGTAGCCCGTCGCCACGGCAACCACCAGCAGCGCGGCAGCGGGTAACAGCTTCTTCATCGGGACATTCATTGCGACGAATCCTGTGTCGGAGGTTGTGCGGATGAGGACGGCGTCTGTTCCCCGGTGGCCGGGGGCAGCGCGCCGCCACCGAGCGCCGCGTACAGCGCGACGCGGCTCGACAGCAATGCGGCGCGTGTCTGCACGAGCTGCTGCTGCGCGGCGAGCAGGTCGCGCTGCGCGTCGAGCACTTCCAGAAACGGCGTCGCGCCGTTGTCGTAGCGCAGTCTGGCAAGCCTCGCCCGCTCCGACTGCGACGCGAGCGTCGCGCGCGCGATGCCGACCTGGGAGGTCAGCCACTCGCGGGCCGACAGCGCGTCGGACACGTCGCGAAACGCGGACTGGATGGCCTTTTCGTACTGCGCGACGGCCTCGTCTCGCTGCGACTGCGCCAGTTTCAGGTTGGACAGGTTGCGGCCGGCATCGAAGACCGGCAGCGAGAGATCGGGCAGGAACAGCCACGTCCCCGTGCCCGAGGCGAACAGGCTGTGCAGCGCCGAGCTGCTCGTGCCGAACGAACTGGTCAGCGAGATGCGCGGAAAGAACGCCGCGCGCGCCGCGCCGATGTTGGCATTGGCCGCGCGCAACTGATGCTCCGCGGCGACGATGTCGGGACGGTCTTCGAGCAGCGCGGACGGCAAACCGGCGCCCAGGTCGTTGCGCACGCTGGTATCGTCGAGCGCCTGCGGAGCGGGCGAAAGCGAAAGCGGTGCGCCGACCAGCAGTTCGAGCGCATGGGCCTCGGCGGCGCGCGACTGTTCGAGTTGTGCGTCGAGCGCCTGGGCCTGCTGCAGCAGGATCTCGGACTGCTCCAGATCGAGCCGCGAGATCGCCCCGACCTCGAAGCGCCTGCGGAAAATGCGCAGCGACTCCGCACGGCTCGCAATGGTTTCGCGAGTCAGCGCAATACGTTCGTCATACTGGCGCAGATTCAGATAGCTGTTCGCGACCTGTCCGATCAGGCTGACGGTCGCGGCGCGCCGCGATGCGTCGCTCGCAAGGAAATCCTCGAGCGCCACGTCCTTGAGGTTACGCACGCGACCCCAGAAATCGAGTTCCCAGTTGCTTTCGACGAGATCGACGTCGTAGAAGCTGCTGATCGTCGGCTGATTCAGCAGAAAGCCACCCGGCGTGCGCAGACGCGCGTACGCCGCGCCCGCGGAAACCGAGGGGAACTGGTCGGCGCGCCGGACGCCATAGGCGGCGCGCGCCTGCTCGACCCGCTGCACGGCGATGCGCAGGTCGCGGTTCTGCTTGAGCGCCTGCGCGATCAACGCCTGGAGTTGCGGGTCGGGAAAATAGTCGCGCCAGGACGTGCGGGACGCCGCCCCCGTGCCGCTATCCGGCGCGTCGTGCGGCCATGCGTCGGGAACGGGCATCGACGGGCGTTCGTAATGCGGAGCGAGCGACATGCAGCCGGATACCCCCCCTACACCGAGGGCCACTGCCAGGGTGCCCAGTGCGAGCGTCCGGTATCTGTTTCGCGTTCCGGAAGTTCCGTTAGCAGAGGTCTGATCGCGCATGGCTTCGCCAGCCTGTCCAATGAATGGGGCAAGTCAGACTTATAGCGGCACCGAATATCGGCGAGGTTGATCCAGGTCAGTTAACGACCGACCAGTCGGTAACTACTATCGCTTTGGCAGACCATAAACTGCAGCATCGTGGACCGTTCGGTACGGCGACCCGTGCCTTTGGGGAGGAGATATGGCGCAACAGCGCACTGAAAATGGCAGGCGCCGCCTGCCACCGGAAATAAGAACGACACAGATTCTCGACGCCGCGCTTGCCGAATTCTCCGAACGCGGCTTTGCGTCCACACGAATCGACGACATCGCGGCGCGTGCGGGGCTGTCAAAGGGGGGCGTCTATACGCACTTCCGAAGCAAGGACGCGGTGCTCGAGGCATTGCTCGGGCTTTTGCTGAACGCCTCGGTCCTTGACGAACGCGCACTCACCGCCGGCGAAGTTACGGTGGAGCGCGTGATCGACCTGCTGGCCGGCGAGCTGTATACGTGGTGCACGCGCGAACCCTTCGTCGCCACGTTCCGGCTACTGATGGCGGAAAGCGTCCGCTTGCCCGGCCTCGTGGAGCAATGGCGCGAACAGGCAGAAAGCGCCTACGTCATCGCAGTGGGCAAGATGGTGAGGAAGGGCGTCATGCAGGGGCACCTGCGCCCCGGCGCGGCGACGAAGAACCCGCTGTTGCTCATTGCGCCCATCACGCAGATGTGCGTTCGGCGGGCCATACGTTCGGAGCCTTTAAGTCGGCGCGAACTGACAAGTCATCGCGCGGCCTATCGGCAGCTTCTGCGCGAGCTGCTCGAACCGCGCTGCGCACCGGATTGCGTCAACGCGAGTTATGGCGCGAAATGAAAGACGTCTTGCTGCCGCCATGGCGGCGCGTTTTGCAAAATCCGATGGATCATGTCGGCATCCGCGGATATCGGCGAAGGGCTGCATCTGCGCTTTTCCGGCCTATGAGGCCGCGCCGCTCGCCGCGACGCGTACGGCCAAGCCGGAACAATTCACGCCATGAACAGCGGTCAGCAGAACGGCGCGCGATAAATAAAAAACCCTTGATTTGCAGGGCGTTTGCGCGTTCGACGAAATGTCATGAACGCCTGTAAACAGGGAGTATTTCCCCCAGGATGACAAATTCCGCACGGTCGTACAAAAATAGGCCCCATCAAACGTAGCATTCCGTCAACGTTGCACACCCCTCGTCAGTGGAGGAGCGATCGGTGAACGCGCATTCATTCCGGCTCATGCCTGGCAGGCCCAAGATGACCCCGCGCTCGCCCACGCCCTTCCTGCGCCCGCGTGCGGGTCCCTTCAGCCGCGCGCGCCGCGCCGCACCGTAGCATTCCCAGCATCCCGATCCGCGCGGTTCCGTGAGGAACCGTGGCCCCCTATTGCCTGAAGCGTTGCCTGAAGCGCCCGAAACACCCTGTCACCATCGATCTCAACCCATACATAACACTAAGGATGACGAAATGTTACAACGCGACAACCTCGGCACGAAGTGGCTGGCGCGCTGCCTCGCGGCGGCCGGACTGATGAGCGCGGCGGGTGTCGCGAGCGCGCAGAGCAGTATCACGCTGTACGGCATCATCGACGGATCGATCCTCTATACGAGCCATACGATGAACCTGCAGACGGGCCAGAACGCCGGTCACCAGTTCTCCTTCACGGACAGCGGCATGTCGGGATCGAACTTCGGCATGCGTGGCACCGAGGACCTGGGCGGCGGCCTGCGCGCGGTGTTCGCGCTCGAAAGCGGCATCAGCGTGGCCAACGGCAAGTTCAACAATTCCAACGGCAACTTCTTCGGGCGCCAGGCGTGGATCGGCATGGAAAGCCCATATGGCACGTTCAAGGCCGGTTTGCAGTACTCACCGTTCTTCCTCTCGCTCTACCAGACGGACCCGCGCGGCATGTCGTACTTCGGCAGCGGCCTCGTGAGCTATGTAGACAACGTGTATGTGACCGGCCTCTTCAACAGCAACGCGCTCACCTACACGTCGCCGGAAATCGCAGGCATTCAGGCGATGGGCATGTTCGCCATGGGCGGCGCGGCCGGCGACTTCCAGGCAGGACGCCAGTACTCGGCAAGCCTGCGCTACCGCATTGCGGGCCTCACGCTCACGGGCGCACTGTACAGCGGCAACGCCGGCGGCAGCGCCGCCACCACGCCGATTCCGGGCACGGTGGAATTCGTGGGCCACACGATCGGGGCGAGCTATCGCTTCCCGAACTCGCTGACGATCTCGGCTTCCTACGCGCTCTACAAAGTTGCCCAATCGTTCGACAACAGCGTCTACTCAGGCGGCCTCAGCTATATGATCACGCCCTACCTCGACGTCGATGCGGGCGTCTGGTACACGCGCGACGGCAACGACGGCAGCAATCATTCGCTCATGGCCTCGAGCGGCGTGCAGTTCTTCCTCTCCAAGCGCACGACGCTGTACGGTCAGGTCGGCTACGTGAACAACCATGGGCGCATGGACACGGGCTTGTCGATCAACAACGCACTGTATGAGGTCGCGGGCTCGACGGTGGGCGCGAGCATCGGGATGCGGCATCTCTTTTGATGCGTGCGTGCCGCCGCGTGCGTTGCACGGCACGGCGCCGCTCTGGCCAGGTGCGTCGCGGCGCGCTCTCGCGCCGCACGCCAACGTCACCTCTCGCCAGTTCGCCGCACTGCGAGCAGGCTTGACCCGGCGCCGGCTCGACAGGCCCGCGTGAAGCGCCGACAATGAATGCCCTTCACGGCGCGTCAGTCCTGATCGGCGGGGCGGGCCCGCCGTACCGCGCACGGGGCACTCATGCAGAAGACAAACGTTAGCAATCGACATTTCGACACGATCATCGTCGGCGCGGGCTCGATGGGCATGGCGGCCGGCTACTATCTGAGCCGTCTCGGCAACAAGGTGCTGCTGCTCGACGCGGGCGATCCGCCTCACGACCAGGGCGCTCATCACGGCAGCACGCGCCTCATCCGTCATGCTTATGGAGAAGGCGCGGCATATGTGCCGCTCGCCCTGCGCGCGCAGCAGCTTTGGGAAGACCTGGAGCGGCAAACGCAAACCACGCTTTTCGCGCGCACGGGCGTCGTCAATATCGGCATGCCCGACGACCCGTTCCTGCGCGAGGTGCAGCTCAGCGCGGCCCGTCACGGCATCCCGCTGGAAACGCTCGACGCCGCACAGACCTGCAAGCGCTGGCCCGCATGGCGGCTCGCGGCAGGCCAGATCGCGAACTTCGAACCCGGCGCGGGTGTGCTGTATTGCGAGCGCGGCATCGCCGCGTACCGCCAGCTCGCCGCCGCGCTCGGCGCCACGCTGGGCACGAACGCGCGCGTCACGCGCATCGAGTGCCATGGCCGGGAGAGCGCCAGCGTCTGGACCGACAAGAACGAGAAATTCTCGGCCCGCGACCTGATCGTGTGCGCCGGAAAATCGACGCGCGATCTGCTCGCGCCGCTCGGCCTGGACGTTCCGGTCACGCGCGTGCGCAAAACTTTCGCGTGGTTCGAGCCGGCTGCCGGGCTCTTCGCGCCCGAGCGCTTCCCCGGCTTTTTCGTCGCCTCGGAGGTCGGCGGCTACTACGGCTTTCCCGATCTCGACGGCAGCGGCCTGAAGCTGGGCCGCCATGACCTGGGCGAGCCCGTTCCGGTGAACGCGCCGCTCGCGCCATTTGGCGCCGAGCCCGCCGACCTCGGCGATCTGCGAGCCTTCCTGCAGCGCTATCTGCCGGGCGCGGGCGAACTGCGCATGGGCCGGGCGTGCGAATACGACATGACGCCCGACACGCATTTCATCATCGATCGGGTGCCCGCCTGCCCGAACGTCCATCTCGCAACCGGTTTTTCGGGGCACGGGTTCAAGTTCGCGAGCGCGATCGGAGAAGCGCTGGCCGAGCGGATCACGCAGGGCGAGAGCCGGATCGACCTCGCCATGTTCGCGCGCCGGCGCTTCGCGTAACGCTCGCGCCAAGCCTAATTGGCGGGAATCGTCACGACGGGCGCCTTGGCGCTCGTATCCGCCTCGGCGAGCGCCATGAGGTTTTGCACGACCGTGAACGCGTATTTCGAATCGAAGTCGCCACGTTCAATCCAGTAGGCCGTGCCGCCATATTCGACCTCGACATAGGCGTCAGCGGGCGCCTTCGGCCCCTGGCGCACGACGATGATCGGACGCGTTTCGCCCCCGATCAGGCCGACGGTCGGTTTCGTCGCGCCGCTCGCCACCTGCTCGGGCGGCACCTGTACCTGCGCGCCGATATTGGTCAGGATGCCGAGCACCGAGCGCGTCACCATGGGAATGCGATTGCCGCCTTGCGCCGATGGCCCGTAGACGATCTGATACGTGCGCGTGTCCGCCGCCAGATGCAGCAGTTCGCGCACACGCGCAACGTCCGACGAGACGTTCGGCGACTGCGCGCTGTTCGTCGCGCCGAGCGCGAGAAATACGCTGTTCGCGCCGTTCTCGCCGCGCGACTCCACGTTCAGCTCGCCGGCCAGTTGCAGGCGCCTGAGCGTCTGCAGCAGCTGGAAGAAGCCGGCCGAGCCCGCGCTGCCCTCACCGCCCAGCGCACTGCCGTTCTGCAGCCCGCCGATCGATTGCGCGCTGATACGCAACAGCAAATCGATGGGGATGCCGCCTTCCGCGAGCGGCAGCACGAGTTCCGGCGCCAGCGGCCTGATGTAGGCGGAGGCGAACGCCTCGCCCGTGGTCGGCGTGAACGTGAAGGTCGGACGGTTCGAATAGGTGACGTTGCCGGTGGCGAGCGCATAGTTCGGCTGCGCGCCTGAACCGAGGTTGGCGGTCGCGCCCGCCGTCGAGTCGAACTGATACGCCGCGATGATCGAACTGACCGTCAGGAAGGCCGGCGCATCGCCATAGCGCAGGCCGACGACCGCCGCGAGTATTTCGCGCTTTTTCGCGTCGCCGAGCGCCCTCGCGTAATCGACCTGATCGGCGCGCAGACGCGTCGGGCCGATGTGGACGCACGCCGTGCCCAGCAAGGCCGAGCATGAAACTGCCAGAATCGTGGCTTTTGAAGTCATCGGGAGCTTGTGCGAAGAAAGTGGGTCCGCGCGCACAGGCAGCAAGTGTTGTGCCCCAATATTTCAGAAGCGCAAGCGGGGTGGCCTCCTCCTCATGCGCGTGGCGCGCACGCCTGCGCCCGCGCAAGCAGCACTTCGCGGTCGCGCGCGTTCTGAGTGAGCGCTGCCGCGCGCTCGAATTGCGCGCGCGCCTCGGCGTACCGGCCCAGCTTTTCCAGCAGATCGCCGCGCGTGGCCGGCAGCCACGGATAGTGGCGCAGCACGCTTTCTTCGCAAAGCGCATCGACGAGATCGAGCGCCGCCTGCGGTCCTTGCGCCATGCCCACCGCCACGGCGCGATTCAGGCGCACGACGGGCGAGGCGTCGAGCTTCAAAAGCGCATCGTAGATCGCGACGATCCGCGCCCAGTCCGTCGCTGCCGCACTCGGCGCGCGCGCGTGGCACGCGGCGAGCGCGGCCTGCAACGCATACGGGCCCGGTGCGCCCGCACAACCTGCTCCGCGCGCGAGCGCGGCCAGGCCGCGGCGGATCAGCAGGGCGTCCCAGCGGCTGCGGTCCTGATCGGCGAGCAGCACAGCGCGTCCCGCCCGGTCCACGCGCGCGGGCAGGCGCGACGCCTGCAACTCCATCAGCGCCGCGAGGCCGTGCGCCTCCCCCTGAGCCGGCACGAGTCGAGCCAGCATGCGTCCCAGCCGCAGCGCTTCTTCGCAGAGCGCGGGCCGCGTCCAGTCCTTGCCTGCCGTAGCCGTATAGCCTTCATTGAAGATCAGGCAGATTACTTCGAACACCGAATCAAGACGCGGTTCGAGGCCGGAAAGCCGCGGCACTTCGAACGGCACCTTCGCCGCCGCAAGCGTGCGCTTCGCCCGCACGATGCGCTGCGCGACGGTCGCCTCGGGAACGAGAAACGCTCGCGCGATCTCGGCCGTGGTGAGGCCCCCGAGCAGACGCAGCGTGAGCGCGACGCGCCCCTCCTTCGGCAACACCGGGTGGCACGCCACGAACATGAGCCGCAGCAGGTCGTCGCCGATTTCGTCCTCGCGCGCGGCGTCGAGCGCCTCCACGAAATCGGGCGCGAAATGCGCTTCGAGCGCTTCGAGATCCGAACCCATCGCCTCGTGCGCGCGGGCATGCGAGGCCGCGCGCCGCAGGCGGTCGAGCGCACGATGTTTCGCGGCGGTCATGAGCCACGCTCCGGGGTTCTCAGGAATGCCGCTCGTCGGCCAGCGCTCGAGCGCGGCGACGAACGCGTCCTGCGCGATTTCTTCGGCCACGCCCACGTCGCGCACGACGCGCGCGGCATGCGCGATCACTTTCGCCGATTCGATGCGCCACACGGCTTCGACCGTGCGGCGCGTCGCGGCAAACGCGTCGTGCCCGTCGCGCGCTTGCGTCACGACCCGTGTGCGCCCTTTTCGACGGCCGCTGGCGACATGTACATCAACTCCCAGATGTGGCCGTCGGGATCTTCGAAGCTGCGGCCGTACATGTCGGTGCCGCACTCCATGGGCGGCCGCTTCGAGCTGCCGCCCGCCGCAAGCGCCTTGTCGACGAGCGCATCGACTTCCTCGCGCGAAACGCACGAGAGGCAGGTCAGCACCTCGGTGCTTTCGCGGGCGTCCACGAGCGCCTTGTCGGTGAAGTTGCGCATGAAGCCGGTGGTGAGCAGCATGGCGTACATGTTCTCGCCGAGCACCATGCAGGCCGCTTGATCGTTGGTGAATTTCGGGTCGAACGTGAAACCCAGCTGACCGAAGAAGTCCATCGAGCGCTTGAGGTCGCGCACGCCCAGATCGACGAAAATGTGCTTATGCATGATCGGATTCTCGCAGTAACCGGCTTGACGTTCAGGAAGCCTTACGTTCTTCCTCGAGCTTGCGAAACCGCTCGATGCCCTCGCACGGCGCGAAGTCTTCGAGCTCGTAGAGCTGACGCACCTCGATCTCGCCGTCATCATGCTTGCCGAACGGCGCCGGGAAGCGGCGCGCCCATTCGAGCGCCTCATCGCGCGATCGCACCTGGATCAGCGTATAGCCGGCGATCAGTTCCTTCGTTTCGGTGAACGGGCCGTCGACGATCGTCGGCTTGCCGTCCCTGTAGCGCACGCGAAAGCCGCGCGAGCTGGGCTGCAGCCCCGAGGCGTCGAGCAGCACGCCCGCCTTCGCCAGCGCCTCGTGATAACTGGCCATCTCGGCGAACATTTCCGGGTCGTCGGGCGTCTCGCCCGACTCGCTCAGTGCGTTCGCGCGCACCATGATCATGAATCGCATTGCCTTCTCCTTGATGTGACGTTCCGGGACCTTCGAAGCAAGCGGCACCGGTAGGTGCGCTCATGAAGACGACGCATGGGGCGCACGGAAATCGACACGCGGCTGCGAAATGTCCTGCGTGCCTGGGGAAACTACCTGGAGAAGCCACGCATCAGCGAAAGCACGGCCCCGTTTCGCGCACTTCGACGCTCGCCCATTCGGCTGCGGGACAGCGCCGCGCAATGGCGAGCGCTTCGTCGCGCGTCGGGCAATCGAGCAGGAAAAAGCCGCCGATCATTTCCTTCGCTTCGGCGAACGGTCCATCGACGACAGTCGCGCGCCCTTCGCGAACCTGCACGCGCGCGCCGTTCGTGTCCGCGGTGAGCGCGTGCGCCTCGATCAACCGGCCTTGTCCGGCGAGTTCGTGGGCGAACTCGACCATGCGCGCGTAGAGCGCTTCACCCTGCGCCTGCGAACGCGTGTCGCGCTGGCCGCGCGGCTCGGCGATGAGCAACATGAACGGCATGAAACGCTCCTTCCAGTCGGCCTGCGATCCCGAAAGGCAAAAGTCTAGTCCAGAAAGACGCCGGCGCCGCGGCGGGCGGCAAATGGTCAAGCGTAGCGCGCGAGAAAGAGGTCGGCGGACGATTCGGCGAGCTGGCGCTGCTGCGCTGCGTCGAGCGGCGGCTGGCCCATCGCCACCTGCGGCCAGAACGCGAACGCCTTCACGAGGCCATGCAATTGCTGCGCCGCGAACGCGGGGTCGGACGTTTTCAGGCGGCCGCCGGCGGCGGCCGTGCGCACCCAGACCGTGAGGTCCTCCTCACGTTCGCCGATGCGAGCCACCATGTCGCGCGCGCGTTCGGGCGAGTGGATGCCCGCCGCGATCGCCACCCGCGCGAGCTTGAGAAACGCCTCGTCGTTCAGGAGACGAAGCTTGCGCAGCAGCAACTCGACGAGTTGCGGCCGCAGAGGCTCGCCTGCGCGGTAGGCGGGCGCGTCGCCGGTCGCGCTGGCATCCCAAAGCTGGCAGAGGATCGCGGCGAACAACGCCTCCTTGCTCGGGAAGTGGTTATAGACCGTGCGCTTCGAGACGTTCGCGCGCGCGGCGATACGGTCCATGCTCGTGGCGTCGTAGCCGGAAGCGAGAAATTCGTCGATGGCCGCCGCGACGACGGCGGCGCGCTTGCGGTCGGTCAGACGTTGGGGGGCGGCGGGAGCGGAATCCATTTGCAAATTTTACACCAGCCAGTTTACTTTTCGCCCGGATAAACTACACTACTCAGTCTACTTTCCAGATCCTGGGGTGCCCGCCGCCATGACCTCGCCTTTTGCATCGCTGAGCCGTACCCTGGGCCTGAGCGCCGCCCAGCGCGGACGCGAGCTTTCGCCCACCTCGCCGCAGCACGACGGCGAGCGCTTTCGCAACGTGCGCCCGCGCCCGGCCGAAGGGCTCGGCAAGACATTGAAGATCATGTGGAACATGATCTTCAATAAGCCGGGCGGCACCATGCCCGCCGGCGCACTGCCGGTTCAACCGCTCACGCGCGCGCAGCTCGAAGCCGCGCCCGACCGCAGCGCCTACCGGCTCGGCCATTCCACGCTGCTTTTCAAGCTGCGCGGCCAGTTCTGGCTGACCGATCCCGTGTTTGCGGAGCGCGCCTCGCCGTTTCGGCGTCTCGGGCCCAGGCGCTTTCACGCGCCGCCCATTGCGCTCGCCGACCTGCCGCCGCTACGCGGCGTGATCCTCTCGCACGACCACTACGATCACCTCGACCGCGAAACCGTGCTCGCGCTCGCCGCCACGACGGGCGTGTTCCTCACGCCGCTCGGCGTAGGCGACCGGCTGATCGAATGGGGCGTCGACGGCGCGAAAGTGCGCCAGTTCGACTGGTGGCAAGGCGCGAACGTCGATGGCATCGAGTTCACGACCACGCCCGCGCAGCACTTCTCGGGACGCAGCCTTTTCGACGGCAACAGCACGCTGTGGGCCTCGTGGGTGATCGCGGACGCCGGCTTGCGCGTGTTCTTCAGCGGCGACACCGGTTATTTCGACGGCTTTCGCACAATCGGCGAGCAGTTTGGCCCCTTCGATGCGACGTTCATCGAAACCGGCGCCTACGACCCGCAGTGGCCCTACGTCCACATGCAGCCCGAGGAAACCGTGCAGGCGCACCTCGATTTGCGCGGCAACTGGCTCGTGCCGATCCATAACGGCACGTTCGACCTCGCGATGCACCGCTGGCAGGATCCGTTCGAGCGCGTAACGGGCATCGCGCTCGCGCGCGGCGTAACGCTCTCCACGCCGCGCATGGGCGAGCGGCTCGATCTCGCCGAGCCGCATCGCGGCGAACGCTGGTGGCGCGAGGTCGCCGAAAACGCAGAGACCATTCGGGCGCCGCGCGCGGCCCGCCGCTGGTTTGCCTGCCGCGATGCCGGGCAAGCGCGCCCGTAGCACGCAATCGCCCGCCGCTTCCCATCCCCCCGCCCGCGCGTGATCCATTCGCGCGCGGGCGGGCACGCCGCCTGCTGGCTCCCGGTTTCGCTCCCCGCCCCAGGCAAAGATTTTCCTGAGCTTTCCTGAGCTTTTGCATCAGCTGCGTATCCGGGCTTGTCGTTCCTTATCGCCGTTGACTCTCAACGGGATTTCCCCAGGCTGACATGCCTCCGTTTCTGACATTAAATAAATCAAGTTGATTTATTTAGTCGGCACCGCAGTTCATTACATTGCCGGCCGCCTCGTTCCGGAGGAGACGCGTGAGAAGTCCGCATGTCGGTCAGGGCAGCAATTCCGCCAACGTCCGCCGCTTCAACGAACGCCTGCTGCTGCAGGCGCTGCGGCGTGCGGGCGAGGCGTCGAAGGCGGACCTCGCGCGTCTTGCGAACCTCACGAGCACCGCGGTAGGCAGCATCATCACGTCGCTCACGGCCAACGGCCTGATCGAGGTGAGCGGCCGCCGCGACGGCCAGCGCGGCCAGCCCGCCTCGCTCTTGCGCCTCTCGCCGCGCGGCGCGTTCGCGATCGGCGTGCGGCTCGACCGGACCAACATCGAAACCGTGCTCGTGGACTTCGCGGGCCAGATGATCGCGCGCCGCTCGCACGACATGCTGTTGCCGCAGCCCTCGGTCGCGCGGGAAATCGTGCAGGGCGACATCGACGAACTGTCAGGCATGCTGACGATTGAAGAGCGCAGTCGTCTCGCGGGAATCGGCGTCGCGCAGCCGTACAACCTCGGCAGTTGGCTGCGCGAACTGGGCCTGCCCGCCGACACCTTCCGCGTGTGGAACGACGTGGATTTCGCGGGCGAGCTCGCGCGCGCCGCGTCGCTGCCCGTGTTCAGCGAGAACGACGGCAACGCGGCCGCCATCGCCGAAATCTTCTACGGCTGCGGGCGTCAGCGCGACGACTTCCTTTACCTCTTTCTCGGCCCGGCGATCGGCGGGGGCATCGCCATCGACGGCGACTGCGTGCGCGGCCTCACCGGCAACGCGGGCGATTTCGCGGTGATGCCCGTGCCGCCCAGCCGCCTGCCTTCCGCGCACCAGCCGCCCGGCCAGTGGGACATTCTGCTTTCGCGCGCATCGCTCATCGCGCTGCGCCGCCACTTGCAGTACTGCGGTGAGACGATCGACAGCCGCGCCGACCTCGAAGCGTGCATCGCGCGCGATCACCCCGCCGTGCAGGAATGGCTCGACGATTGTATCGACGCGCTCGCGCCCGCGCTGCGCGCCGCGATCTGCGTGCTCGACGTGCCGGCCGTGGTGCTCGACGCCGATGTGGACGCGGGCCTCATCGACACGCTCATGCAACGCCTGCGCGTCGCGGTGGCGGCTACCGCCCCCGAGGCGCGCGGCACGCCCGCGCTCGTGCGCGGCACGTTCGGCCCCGATGCGGGGGCGCTCGGCGCTGCCACGCTCCCCATGTTCTTCAACTTTTCCCCGCGCGCGGGCATCCTCATGGGCGCCGGCGCACACACTTACGCACAAGCGCAGGAGGAGAGCCATGCCGCCCTCTGAATCCACACGCCCGCTGCTGGAAATGCGGGGCATCACCAAGACGTTTCCCGGCGTGCGCGCGCTCGACAACGTGCGCCTCACGGTCTACCCCGGCGAGGTCCACTCGTTGATGGGCGAAAACGGCGCAGGCAAGTCCACATTGATGAAGATCCTCTCGGGCGCGTACCAGGCCGATCCCGGCGGCGAGATTCTCATCGAGGGCAAGCCGGTCGTGATCGACGGGCCGCACGCGTCGCGCGAACTGGGCGTGGCCGTGATCTATCAGGAGCTGAGCCTCGCGCCCAATCTCTCCGTTGCGGAAAACATTTACGCGGGACGGGAGCTGCGCACGGGCGGCCGCCGCTTCGGCACAGTCGACCGCCGCGCCATGGAGCGCGGCTGCGAGGAAGTGCTCACGCGCCTCGGCGCGAGCTTCGGACCCGCCACGCTGGTCGGCTCGCTTTCCATTGCGGAGCGCCAGCTCGTGGAAATCGCGCGCGCCGTGCATGGCGATGCGCGCATCATCGTGATGGACGAGCCCACCACGCCGCTCTCATCGCGCGAAACGGAGCGCCTCTTCAAGCTCATCAACCAGCTACGCGACGAAGGGCTCGCGATCATCTACATCAGCCACCGCATGGCAGAGGTCTATGAACTCTCGGACCGCGTTTCGGTATTGCGCGACGGCAGCTACGTAGGCACGCTCGTGCGCGAGGCGCTCAACGCGGAAAGCCTCGTGAGCATGATGGTGGGCCGCGATATTTCGGGCTTCTACAAAAAAGCGCACGCGCCTTACGATCCGGGCAAGGCCGTGCTCACCGTGCGCGACGTCGCCGACGACAAGCGCGTGCGCGGCTGCAGCCTCGACCTGCATGCGGGCGAAGTACTCGGCATTGCGGGACTCGTCGGCGCGGGCCGCACCGAACTCGCGCGCCTCATCTTCGGTGCGGAGCCGCGCGTGCGCGGCGAAATCGCCATCGACGGCAAGACGCTCGACGTCCACACGCCGCGCGACGCGATCAACGCGGGCCTCGTCTATCTGACCGAGGACCGCAAGCATCAGGGCCTCTTTCTCGACATGAGCGTGCGCGACAACATCAACATTGCCGTGGCCGGGCGCGATGCGCGCTTCGGCGTGCTCGACCTCGCGCGCGGCGGCGAGCGCGCGAAGGAAGCCATCCGCGCGCTATCCATTCGCGTTCCCAGCGCGCGCGTGAACGTCGGTGCGCTCTCGGGCGGCAACCAGCAGAAAGTGCTGCTCTCGCGCCTGCTGGAAACGCACCCGCGCGTGCTGATTCTCGACGAGCCCACGCGCGGCGTCGATATCGGCGCGAAGTCGGAGATTTATCGCATCGTCAACGACCTCGCCAGAACCGGCGTCGGCATCATCGTGATCTCGAGCGAACTGCCCGAGATCATCGGCGTGGCCGACCGCGTGCTCGTCATGCGCGAAGGTCGCTTCGCTGGCGAACTGGGCGGCTACACCGGCAAGCCGATTTCCCAGCAGGCCATCATCGAACTCGCCACCGGCTCGCGGCAAGCGCTCGACGAAGCCGCCTGACCCCTACCGCACACGCGCCAAACGTCCATCAGGAGTCCGATATGAAAAGCATTCTTCCCCGGCACGGCGTCGCGGCCTCGCCTGTGCAGACCGGGCAACCGGCGCAACCGGCGCGCAGCGTCGCCATCGACGGCCACCGCCAGCGCATGAAGGCGCTCATCCGCACCGCAGGCATGCTGCCGGTGCTGGTGCTGCTGTGCATTGGCTTCGGCCTGCTCAACGACGGCTTTTTCACGCTGGAGAACCTCTCCATCGTCACGCAGCAGGCGTCGATCAACATCGTGCTCGCCGCCGGCATGACCTTCGTGATCCTCACGGGCGGCATCGACCTCTCGGTGGGGTCGGTACTGGCCGCGGCGGCCATGGCCGCCATGCTCGGCTCGAACATCGCGGGCTGGGGCTGGATCGGCGTGCCCGCGGCGCTCGCGGTCGGGCTCGCCTTCGGCCTCGTCAACGGCGCGCTCATCGCGCTGCTGCGCCTGCCGCCGTTCATCGTCACGCTCGGCTCGCTCACGGCCGTGCGCGGCATTGCGCGCCTCATGGGCCACGACACGACGATCTTCAACCCGCAACTGCCATTCGCGTTCATCGGCAACGGCACGGTGCTCGGCGTGCCCTGGCTCGTCATCATCGCGCTCGTGGTGGTGGCCGCTTCCTGGTTCGTACTGCGCCGCACGGTGCTGGGCCTGCGCATCTACTCGGTGGGCGGCAACCCGGAAGCCGCGCGCCTCTCGGGCATCAAGGTGTGGGGCATCGAGATGTTCGTCTATGCCGTGTCCGGGCTGCTCGCGGGTCTCGGCGCCGTCATGTCGGCTGCCCGCCTCTACGCGGCCAACGGCCTGCAACTGGGGCAGTCGTACGAGCTCGACGCGATCGCCGCGGTCATTCTGGGCGGCACGAGCTTCGTGGGCGGCGTGGGCTCGATCGTCGGCACGCTGATCGGCGCGCTCATCATCGCGGTACTCACCAACGGCCTCGTGCTGCTCGGCGTCTCGGACATCTGGCAGTACATCATCAAGGGCCTCGTGATCGTGGGCGCCGTGGCGCTCGACCGCTACCGCCAGCGCGGCTCGGCCCGCACCTGACCCCGCAACCCGCAACGAATGTGGCAACCAGCGCGGGAGCAGGCGGTCCTCCTGCTCCCGCCGGGAAAGCATCCAGACAGGACCCCTCAGGAGACAACCTCATGTTCAGGAAGAAAGCCGTTCTCGCCGCTGCCGCCCTCTCGCTCGGTTTCGCGCTGCAAGGCGCGCATGCCGCCGACAAGCAGCTCAAGTCGATCGGCATCACCGTGGGTTCGCTTGGCAATCCTTACTTCGTGACGATCGTGCAGGGCGCGCAAGCGCAAGCGAAGCAGATCAACCCCAACGCCAAGGTCACGGCCGTTTCCGCCGACTACGACCTGAACAAGCAGTTCACGCAGATCGACAACTTCATTTCGGCCCACGTTGACATGATCCTGCTGAACGCCACCGATCCGAAGGCGATCGAGCCGGCGGTGAAAAAGGCACAGGCGGCCGGCATCGTGGTGATGGCCGTGGACGTGAGCGCCGCGGGCGCCAACGCCACCGTGCAGACCGATAACGTGAAAGCCGGCGCGATTTCGTGCGAGTACCTTGCGAAGAAGCTCAACGGCAAGGGCAACGTCATCATCCAGAACGGGCCGCAGGTCTCAGCAGTGATCGACCGAGTGAACGGCTGCAAGCAGGTGCTCGCGAAGTCGCCGGGCATCAAGATCCTCTCCGACGACCAGGACGGCAAGGGCTCGCGCGAAGGCGGCATGAACGCGATGCAGGGCTATCTCACGCGTTTCCCGAAGCTCGACGGCCTTTTTGCCATCAACGATCCGCAGGCTATCGGCAGCGACCTCGCCGCGAAGCAACTGCATCGCAGCAACATCGTAATCACATCGGTGGACGGCGCGCCCGATATCGAAACGGCGCTCAAGACCGACACGCTCGTGCAGGCTTCGGCAAGCCAGGACCCGTGGAAGATGGCGCAGACCGCCGTGCAGGTGGGCTACGAGATCATGAACGGCAAGAAGCCCGCGAATGCGATGATCGAAATGACGCCGCAGCTCGTCACGCGCGACAACGTGAGCAGCTACAAGGGCTGGTCGTCGCCGCACTGAGCTTGGGCATCCTGACGAACCGCCGCGCTTGCCGGCCTTATGCGAGCACCGCTTCCTTCGTCACCACGCGGCGCGGAATGATCTTCAGGTCGTAGAACGTGTCCGCGATCTGCTGCTGCGCGATGACCGCGGCGTCG
Source organism: Paraburkholderia lycopersici (assembly GCF_900096975.1). Taxonomy (GTDB): domain Bacteria; phylum Pseudomonadota; class Gammaproteobacteria; order Burkholderiales; family Burkholderiaceae; genus Paraburkholderia; species Paraburkholderia lycopersici. The sequence goes on along the minus strand of NZ_FMYQ01000017.1, from coordinate 93,704 downwards.
ACAGGCCGGTATTCGTGCGCGTAATGCGTGAGGCCGGTCTGGATCGTCGCCGCGTCGAGCCCCTGGATCGGCGCAAGCTTCGCGGCGGCGGCGGCCGTGTTCGCGCGCACCCACTGCCCTGTCTTGCCGAGTTCGTCCATCGCGATCGCCAGCGCGTCCTTGCGCTTTTGCGCGAATTCGCGCTGGCTCAGGAAAAACTGATGATGGCTCGCCACGCCGCTCGCGTCGGCTAGCAGACGTGCGCCGTCTTGCGATTCGACGGCAGCGAGGAACGGGTCCCAGATCGCCCAGGCGTCGAGCGCGCCGCTTTGCAGCGCCGCGCGCGCATCGGCGGGCGCGAGATACACGGGCTGCACGTCGCCGATGGAGAGCCCGTGCTTCTGCAGCAGCGCGACGAGAAACCAGTGCACGTCCGAACCGCGATTCAGGCCGATTTTCTTGCCCTTGAGGCCCGCCACGTCGCGTATCGGCGAGTTCTTCGCCACCACCACGCCTTCGGCATGCGGCGTGGGCAATTCATACGCCGTATAGACGAAGTCGGCGCCGGCCGCCTGCGCGAACACCGGCGGCGCCTCGCCCACATAGCCGAAATCGATTGCGCCCACGTTCAGCCCCTCGAGCAATTGCGGGCCGGCCGGGAATTCGGTCCACGTCACCTTGATGCCGAGCGGCGCGAGGCGCGTTTCGAGCGTGCCGTTCGCCTTGAGCAGCACGAGCGTGCTCGCGGCCTTCTGGTAGCCGATGCGGAACTGGTCGGGCTGAAAGTTCGCAAACGCGGTGGCGGGCAAAGCCGCGCTGGCAAGCGTCGCGCCCAGTGTGGCAAGGAAGTTTCGGCGGGAATAGTGCGTGGCGCGGGTCATCGTCGGGTGGTCCGTTCTGGCGTTGGGCGCGCGCCCACACGGCGCGGCCATCGAGCCACCGATGCTACCGGCGCGCACGCGTTCGCAGAACCGATGTTTCGCGCTAAGCAAATCACGCAGGCGGGAATGCCCTTGCGCGCGTCTTCAGGCGTTCAGTGCGCGCCCGCCGTCCTTGGCGTGCTGGATGGCCCGCGCGCCGTTCGCGCGATACCAGCGCATGAAGGCTTCGGACGGCATGGGCTTCGCATAGACGAAGCCCTGTATGTACGTCACGCCGCGCACGCACAGGTAGTCGAGGTGCGCCTGCGTTTCGACGCCTTCGGCCACGAGTTCCGCTCCGAGGCTATGCGCGAGATCGATGATGCAGTCGAGCACGACGGCACGATGGTCTTCGGGGTCGATCGTGAGCACGAAGCCGCGATCGATCTTCAGGATGTCGAACGGAAATTTTTCCAGATATGAGAGCGCGCAATAGCCCGTGCCGAAGTCGTCGATGGCGATTTCCACGCCCTCGCGCCGCAGCGCCTCCAGATTGCTGCGCGCCTGCCCGGTGTTACGCACGAGCGTACGCTCGGTGACCTCGAGGACGACCTGTATGCCGCGCGGCACCACGACGGCGCACAGCGCGCGCACGTCGCCTACGAGCTGTACTCCGGAAAGGTGCTCGGGCGCGAAGTTGATGCCGAGATGAAAGCCCGGTTCGACGTCCCACGTGGCGACGTCGCGTGCGATGAGCTTCAGGAGATGCTGCGTGAGCGGCACGATCACGTGCTCTTCCTCGGCGGCCTGAATGAATTCGTCGGGGCGCATCGCGCCTGCGCCTGGCGGCACCCAGCGCAGCAACGCCTCCACGCCGTCGCACCGGCCGCTCGCCACGCCGTAGAGCGGCTGGTATTCGACGTGGAATTCGTCGGCGCGTATGGCCCGCAGCAGTTGATCGCGGCGCGACTGCCCGCTTCGCTGCAGACGGCGCACGAGCCAGACGAGCAGCGCGGAAAGCGCGGCCGCCCACGGCATGTAGCGCAACAGCAGCCCGGCCCCGGTTTCGCGAATGCGTTCGGGCCGCCCATACATCTTCAGCTCGATCGTGGCGCCCGACACGCGCTTTCGCACATCGGCCAGCAGCGGCGCATCCCTTACGGCGGCTTGGGCCTCGCGCAGCACGACGCCCCCGCCAACGCTCAGCTCGGCCTCGCGGAACATCGTGAGCGGCGCGGCGCCGTGCAGCAGGTCGAGCAGATACTGTGCGTCCACCACGGCCACGGCCGCGCGCCCCGCCCCGCCCGTTATGCCGACCAGCAGCGAGGGGCGATTGTGCACCATCGGCGTGTTGTTCACGAACCTCAGCCACTCGTCGCCCGGCACCCGGGCGTGACCGTCGAGCAGGCCGCGGGCGGGAATCGGCTGCTGCACGAGCGCCGAAGAGCAGTCGACGCGGTCCTCATCGAGAATGTTGAGCGTGCGCACGTAGGGCACGTTGGCGGCCTCGAGCGTGAGACCGGCCGATAGCTGCTCGCACGGCTCGCCCACGCGCGAGACGAACGTGCGGGCCGCGCCCTGCGCGGCTTCGACGATCGAAACGACCTGCCCGACGATGACCGCCGAAGCGAGGGCCGCCTCGCGCCGCGAGATGCGCTCGGCCTCGTACCGCCCCAGCGCCACGCACAGCAGGAGCGGAACCAGCGCCACGACCAGCAGCGCGAGCAGGCGCGCGACTCGCGAGCGGGTCGCGCCAGTGTTGGGCGAGACTTCGGGCAAGGCGTTCTCCGCACCAGGTCCGCCAGGGACGGCGACGACGGGATGACGCCAACATACACCAAGGCGCCCGTCGCGGGCTTGCGCGCTGCCGCGTGCGCATCAACGTCAGCTAACGTGGCGGCGCCTCACGCGCATTCGATGCGGTTGCGGCCGCCTTTTTTTGCGCGGTAGAGCGCGAAATCGCTGCGCGTCAGCGCGGCTTCGGCGCTCGGATCGGCAGCGCTCATGAGCGTGATGCCGATGCTGACGGTGAGCACGACCGCGCCGCCCTCCACGCCAAGCGGCTCCGCGGCAAAGCGCTCCTGAATGCGCCGCGCGGCGCTTTGCGCGCCTTCGAGGTCGGCGGCCGCGAGCAGAATCGCAAACTCCTCGCCGCCGATGCGGCCCGCCAGGTCGCCCGTGCGCAACTGCGTGCGCAGGATCTCGGCGAAATGGCGCAACACCTCGTCGCCGATCGCATGCCCCCAGCGGTCGTTGATCGACTTGAAGTGATCGAGGTCGCACATCATCACCGCCGCGCCGGAGCCGCCGCGCCGCGCCTGGGTAAGCTGCGCCTCGATGCGCGCCATGAAGTGACGGCGGTTGGGCAGGCGCGTGAGGCTGTCGGTGCTCGCGAATTCCTGCAGTTCGGCCTCGATGCGCTTGCGCTCGGTCGCGTCCGTGATGAAACCGTGCCAGACCGTTGCGCCGTCCGCGAGGCGCTGCGGCCGCGCATCGCCCTGGCGCCAGCGCAAGCCCTGCTGCGGCAGTTGCACGCGAAACTCCAGGTGCCACGGCGTGAGACTCGCCGCGGATGTCTCGAACGAGGCGCGCCACGCGTCGAGATCGTCGGGATGGATCAGCGCGTCGACGCACGCCGTGTCGTGCGCGACCTGCTCCGGCGCCAGTTCGTAGATTTCCGCAATGCCCGCGCTCGCATAGGAGAAAAGCGCGCGCCCGTCGGGCAGTTGGCGGCGCTGGAACACGAGGCCCGGCACTTCGTTGGTGAGGTTCGTGATGAGCGCCGCGCTCTCGCGCAAACGCTCGGCCATCTCGCGCATCGAGGTGATGTCCGTTGTCGTGCCGATCATGCGCAGCGCGCGCCCGTGCGCGTCGCGGCTCATGACCTTGCCGCGGCTGCAGATCCACCTGTAACGGCCGTCCTTGCAGCGAATGCGATGCTCCACCTCGTAGCTGGGCGTGCGGCCTTCGAAATGCGCCTGCATGGCGGCCTTCACGTATTCGCGGTCGTCGGGATGCAGGCGCAGATAGCTGTCCTCGATGCGGTTCGTCAGCTCATGCTCCGCGTAGCCGAGCATCGCCTTCCAGCCCGCCGAATAGCGGATCTCGCCCGTCACCACGTCGCGGTCCCAGATGCCCGTGCCGCTGCCCGCAATCGCGTGCGCGAGCAGGCGCTCGCGCTCCCGCAGGGCTTCGAGTTCGGCGCGCAGCGCGGGCTCGTCTTCGGCAGGCGCGGGGACGCCGCACGCCGCAGGGCGCGCGGCCAGCGCCGCGGCCACGCGCGCAAAGTCAGCGAGGCTTGCGCGAGCGGCGGCATCGAGTTCGCGCGGCGAAGGGTCGATCAGGCAAAGGCCGCCTACATGCTCGCCCTGCGCGCCGCGCATCGGCCACGCGGCGACGAAACGAAACGGCAGCGCATGCGCGTGCGAGAGCACGGAGCGCCAGGCCGGATGTTCGGTGATGTCCTGCACGACGAGCGGCTCGCGTGCGTCGTTCGCGGCCGGAGCGCGGGCGAGCATTCGCAGGGCTTCGTAGAGCGCTTCGTCCACGCCCGCGCCGGCCAGGCAGCCGGCGGGCGCGTCGCCGGGGACGAGGCACGCCGCCGCCACGCCGAAATGCGCCGCAACGAGGCGCAACAGGCCGTCGAGCAGCGGGTCCGCCGACCAGGGCTTGCCGCAATGATCGATGTCCGCGGTTCCTGCTCCGTGCGCAACCGCGTGCAGACGCGAGCGCGACGGCCCGCCCTCTTCGACGCGGCTCCCCGCTTGCGCATGCGCGTCTTCGCTGGAGGGCGGAACGGCCTCAGGCGTCGGCGAGGGAACGGTCATGGCGCACGCTCGAACGGAAATGTCGAGCGCCTAGTATATAGCGCGCTAATTGCGCCGCGGGGCGCGCGGCAGGCTTCAGGTATCGCCGCGTCTGCGAAACACCCACCAGCCCAGCAGCGCCGTGAAAGTGGCGACCAGCACTACCATGAGCCAGAAGCCGTGGCGATTCTCCGCCAGGGGAATGCCCCCTACGTTCATGCCGAAAAAACCCGCGACGATATTGATAGGCAGCGCGAGCACGGTGACGAGCGTGAGCGTGAAGAGCGTGCGGTTGTTCTGCTCTTCGAGCCGCGCCGCAATCTCTTCCTGCAGGAGCTTGATGCGCTCGACGAGCCCGGCCATGTCGCCGAGCACGAGCGAAAATTCCTCGGTCGCTTCGCGCAGATCCTGCACGTCGGGCGACTGGAGCCAGCGTGGCGGCCGCGCGAGCAATCGGAAGATCGAGCCGGGCTCCGGCGCGAGCATTCGTTGCAGACGCACCAGAATGCGCCGCATGGCCGCGAGTTCGTGGCGGCTCGCGGAGCGCCGCGAGGCGAGAAACTGGTCCTCGGCGCGATCGACGTCCACGCTCGTGCGGCGCACGATCTCCACCATCAGGTCGGCCTGGTCGCGCATCAGGTGAATGAGCAGTTCGGCCGGCGAGCGGAACGTCTCGCCGTTGCGCACGTAGCCGCGCAGGCGGTCGATCGAGCGCAGCGGCTTCAGACGCGCGGTCACGAGAATGCGCTCGTGCGTGTACGACCAGAGCGTGGCGATCTGCGAGGGCGTGAGCTCGAAATCGAACATCACGTCGTTGACCACCGCGAAGAGCGCGCCGTCCATGTGCTCGATGCGCGTGGAGTGCGAACCTTCCACGAGCATCTCGAAGAAGGCGCCGGGCAGATCGAGATGCGCGTGCATCCACGGTTGGGCCGCGGCGTGGGCGAGATTGAAGTGCAGCCAGTAGAACGTGTCGTCGCCCGCGGCCGGCGGCTCGCCGCTCGCGCGGGTGCGCTGCAGCGCGTCGAGGAAGTCGTCGCACGTGACGGGCTGCCCGGGCTGGCCGGGCGTGAAGCGAAAGCCGCAAACCAGGCCCGACAGGTCGGCGCCATACGTTGCGATGGACGAAGCGAAATCCATGGTCGTCATGGCCGGTTGATCGGCGCACAGCATGCCATATGGGCGCTTTTACAGGCAAGCGCGCGAATCGCGGTGGCGACATGCGGGCGTCATTTTGGCGTGCTAGCCGCTCGCCAGGCCGAGCTGCGCGCGGCCGAGCGGCGTGAGATCGGCCACCCCGGCGCGACCCGCGAAATCGACTTCGAAATGATCGCCGGGGAAGTCGGGCGGACTGCGGCCTTCGAGAAAACTCGGCAGTTGCCGCTGCAAATAGGCGTCGTTCTTCGCGCAGCCCGGCGCGGCCGCGATATACATCACGTTGCTGTAGCCGCTGCCCCGATGCTCGTCTTCCACCGCGTGGATCACGTCGCTGTGCCAGAACACGGCGTCGCCGGCCTGCATCTGCGGGATCGAGGTCAGCGCCTCGAAGAGCGGCGCGTGCCATTCGGGGCGGATCGACAGCGCGCGACCCGGCATCGCGCCGCACAGGTCGTCTTCGGCCACGTCGTCCTGCAGCGCGCGCAAGAGCAGGTACGCCATGGCGTTGGCGATGGGCACGAGCTGCAGCGTGCCGTCGCCGGGGCCCTGCGGCGTGAGCGCGGTCCAGCCCTGGAACGTGCGGAACATCGAGCAGACCGCGGGCGAGGGTATCTCGTTCACATCGGGCCGGTACGCGGCGTCAAAAGGGTCGTAGCGTCGCCAGTCGCCGGAAAATACGTGGCGATAGACCCGCCGGAAGTTCCCGTCGATCCAGCGCTCGACGGAGCCGCCGTCGCAATGCGCGGAAAGGCCGAGGGAAGCCGAGCCGGGCGGGCGGCGGCGCAGACGGTCGGCATAGACGGGCACGACGTCGGGGTCGAAATGCACGCGCCCTTCGCTCTCGTGGCGCCAGAGGCGGTTGAGGAACACGCGCGCGGCGGTGAGTTCCGCGGACTCGCGCGCCTGCACCTGCGCGCGCGACCAGTAGATGCCGTAGATTTGCGGACGGCTGGATTCGAGCTGGCCGAAATAACGGTCTTCGGCGCGATGCGCGAGACGCGCGTCCAGGTCGTTGCGCCCCACGTAGTCCGCGATTTCGGCGTCCCAGCGCGCGGCCTGCGCCGGGTCGAACACGCGGCGAATCACGCAGGCGCCGCGCGCTTTCACGAGCGCGATCGCCTCTGCGCTCACGCGCTGCCCGGCGATGTCGGCGAACGCGATCTCCGGGATCACGGCCTCGCCCGCCTCGCGCTGACGCGCAATGCTGCGCGCCTGCTCGCCGATGGCCCGCGCGAGGTCCTCGAATACCTCGCGATAGCGAGGCAACTGCGCGCGCAGCGTGCGCTTGGCTTGGCGGATGGCGGCGGGAAGATCGTCGATCACAAGGGCGGCCATGTCTGTCTCCAGTTTTTCGGTTCAAAACACTGTCTATGACGTAATTTAGCAGCGCCTGGCGGACGCTTCCCGTCAGGCGCCGCCCAGCGCCGTGCGCACGAACGAAACAAACCGCGCGGTCACGGGGTTCTTTTGAGCACCGGACCACACGAGCCCTACGCGCCATTTCGCATGCTTGCCGTGCAGCGGCACGACGACCGCATCGCGCAGCAGATGACCCGCGCACGAGGGCACGAACGCCACGCCCACTCCGGCCGCGACGGAAGCCAGCACGGACTGCACGTCGTCGGCCTGCTGCGTCACGTTCGGCACGAGGCGACGCGCCTGGCACCAGTTGTCGATTTGCGCGGCGAGCCCCGGGCCGCGCATGCGCCGCAGCGCGATGAATCCGGTTTCGTTGAGCCTCGCGAAGTCCGCGGGCAGACGCACGCGCCCGAAGCCCGGCGGCAACGCCAGCGCCAGCTTTTCGTCGACCACGCCGAACGACGACAGACCGCTGCCCGCGGGGACGCGCATGAAGCCCGCGTCGAGCTTGCCGGCCTGAAGGCGGCGGGTCTGCTCGGCGGAAGGCAGATCGCTCAGCGAGACGGCGACGCCCGGATTCTGCTCGCGAAAGTCGGCGATGATGCGCGGCGCGATCGTCAGCACGGACAGGCAGATGCCGATGCGCAACTGCCCGCGCCGGCCGCTGCCGGCCTCGCGCGCACGTGCGAGCATTTCATCGGCGTCCTGAACGAGCGAGCGCGCGTCGGGCAGAAAGTCCTCGCCGAACCGGGTCAGTTCCGCGCCATGGCGACCGCGTTCGAACAGCTTCGCGCCGAGGCTCGACTCCAGCGCGCCGATCTGCTTGCTCAGCGCGGGCTGGCTCATGTGCAGGAGGTCGGCCGCGCGCCCGAAATGGCGCAACTCGACGACCGTCAAGAACGACTTCAGCAGCTTGAGTTCCATTCTGTTCAGTTATCGTATCGATCAAACGATTCATTTTACGGATCGAACGTTACGGTGTTCAATACGGGCATGCACCGTCGCACGACACCGGAAAGCTGCCATGCCCTCAAAGAAACCGGAACGCCGCGTAGGGATTCCCGCGCGGGCGGACACGCCTGAACTCGAACCGCAGACGTTTCGCGCCCGCGAGCCGCGTGCGCGCCGCCCGCGTTTTACAGGCGTTTCGCTGCAGGACCCGCCACGAACGGGACGCGGCTCGATTGCACTGAGCTTTGCCGTCGTCTATCGCGAGCGTGGGCCACGCTGAGCACGCTTGAAAGTCCGGCTGTTTGTCTTCATGCTTCGCAAGATGCAGCCGCGCACCCATGCCCCCGACGCCCAACGCGAGCACGCCGATTCCTCCCGCCGGATTCCGCCTTCCGTCTGGAAGGTGGCCGCCGTCGTCTCCATCGGCTCGTTCATGGCGCAGATGGACTCGACGCTCGTCGCCGTCTCCCTTTCGACGATCGGCCGCGCGCTCGACGCGCCGGTCGCGACGGCGCAATGGATCGTAAGCGGCTACCTGCTGGCCATGGCGTTGATGCTGCCGCTCAACGGCTGGCTCGTGGACCGCATCGGCGCGAAGCGGCTCTCTCTATCTGTTCGCCTTCTCGACTTTCACGCTCGCCTCCATGCTGTGCGCCGCGGTGCACGGCATGGGCGCACTGATCGGCGCACGCATCTTCCAGGGACTCGTCGCCGGCGTGCTCGCGCCCATGGCGCAGATGATGATCGGCCGCGTGGCGGGCAAGAATATCGAGCGCGTAATGGGCTACGCGACCCTGCCCATCCTGCTCGGCCCCATCCTCGGCCCCGTGCTCGCCGGCGCGGTGCTCGCGCGCGCGTCGTGGCCCTGGCTCTTTCTCGTCAACGTGCCGGTCGGCATGCTCGGCGTCGCATTGGCGGCCCGGCTGCCTCCAGCCGATCCCGGCCTGCCGCAGCGGCGCCGTTTCGATTTCATGGGTTTCGCGTTGATCTCGCCAGGGCTGGCCGCGCTCGTCTACGGACTCCAGAGCGCCCCCCGCCCGCCAGGCCCGGTATTTTTGCTCGCCGGCACCGCGCTGCTTGCGGCGTTCGTGCGGCACTCGCTACGCCACGCAGTTTCAGCGCTTATCGACGTGCGCATGTTTGCGGACCGGAAGTTCGCGGTCCCGGCCATCACCCAGTTTCTGGCCAACGGCATCCTGTACGCGCGACAGCTTGCCGTTCCGCTATTCCTCATCGCCGCCTGCGGGTTCTCCGCCGCGCGCGCGGGCTGGCTCCTCGCTTGCACGGGCGTGGGCATGATGGGCTCGTTCGCCTGCATCGGCTTCCTGACCGAGCGCCTCGGCTGCCGCGCGCTCGCTGCGGGCGGCGCGTTACTGGCCCTGCTCGCCACGATACCGTTCCTGTGGATGACGGGCCACGCGTTTTCCACCGGCCTTGCGCTGGTCAGCCTGTTCCTCGCCGGCGCGGGTCAGGGAACCATCAGCATTCCTTCGATTTCGGCCGCGTATGCGGCGATGCCGAAAGCGCGGCTTCCCGCGGCGAACACGGCATTGAACATCGCGCAAAGAACGGGCGGTCCGGTCGCGACCACGCTCGTCTCCATCGCTGTTCGCGGGTCGTGCCGGGTTCCTCTGGCGCACAGCCGCAGCAATTCCTGCCGGCTTTCGCAACGCTCTGCGGTCTCCATCTGCTGTGTTTCGCGGCAGCGATGCGGCTTCCGGCGCGAGTGCGCCGCGCCAGCGAGGGCTAAAACCGCGTGCAGCCCGCCGATTGCCTCGGCTCGCGTCACGAGCTTCGACGCTGACGCCGGAAGAACTGCCACATCATCGCCGTGGCGTCGGGCCCCCGCTCCGAATGAAACGGCTCGCGCGGGTCGCCGCCGCTCCAAGCATGCCCGAGCCCCCGAACGAGACAGAGCCTCACGACGAGCCGGCCCGACTTCACATAGTCGGTGTACGCCACCGCGTCGCGGCTATAGGTCCGGATTTCTCCGACGCGCAAGACACCTTGCGCATCAAGCAGCCGATTGACGCGCGCGAACTGAACGCCGAGTTGCAGGGCGTTGCGCTTCGCCACGACCGCATCGACCTCGCCCTGCACGATGACGGTCGGCATGCCGGGATGCGCCGGCACGTCGACGGCGGTTTCGATCAGGCTCACCGGATCTTCGCGGCTGCCGTGGCGCATGACGTTCATGGCCGTCATCGTGGACCTCGCGGCGCCGAAAACCGGTCCGGAGTGCAGGCCGAGCGCGGCGAAGCGCCACGGATAGCGCATGCCGAGCACGGCCGCGAGACCGGCGCCGGCCGAGATGCCCGCCAGGTAGACGCGCGCGCTGTCGAACCCGTGCGCGCGCACGATCGCATCGACGAGCGACACGATGGCCGGCGCCTCGGACTGTGCGTGATCGCCATGCCAGTGCCAGCACCGCTGCGCGTGCGCCGTCTTCGCCTGCTCGGGAAGCAGTACGGCAAAACCCGAGCGATCCGCGAGCCGGCAGATGCGCGTGCCGGCAGCGAACGACTCGGCCGTCTGCTTGCAGCCGTGCAGCATGACGACTAGCGGCATGCCCGTGCCGCTAGTCGCGCCGGCCGGCACATAGAGCGCATACGCGAGATGGTTGACGAGCCGCCCGGCGACCGGCGGCGCGGAATGATAGGAACGAATCCAGTTGCCCGCCGTGCTCGCGGGCGGCGCGCGCCCGGCGGTCTTCACCGCGGCGCGCTTCGCGGGTTTCGTCACCGATGCGGCGTTTACCGGCCCTGCCTTGCGCGAGCCGGCCTTTTTCTTCGGGCGCGCACCGCCCATCCGCTCGAGCAGTTCGAGGCCTTTGAACCAGACGCTGGTCTTTTTCCTGGGCATGAGCAATGGCGGCAAGGCGTTTTGTTCACGTCGCGCCAGGAGCCACGCGGCGGACAGCGTGAAGACAGCGTTCGAGGCGCTGCCAGCCCGATCATCATAGCGGCTCTCGCCTCGCGCTGGATTTTGCGTGAGCACGCAACCCTCATGCCGACGCTGAGCCATATGCGATATGGCCCTTCATTGTTGCAGCAGACATATCGCACGCGATTTAATCCTGTACGCTCGACATGGGAATTCGCCGCGGCCACCATTCAACGGATGCGATTACATCGCATCCAATATGAACTTCCTGCGCAGAGTTGCTAAAGGAGCGGCAGGTGTGTTTCCCTCTATCGCGATATAATCGCATGCGATACAGATGCCGCCTTGCAACCCGCCTCCCTGGCGCAACGAGGATTCGATGAAACCAACCGATCGACCTGCGGAGATGCCGCTCTCCGACTTCCTGTGCTTTGCGGTCTATTCGACGAACCTGGCGTTCGGCAAGGCCTACAAGCCAATGCTCGAAGCGCTTGGCCTCACCTATTCGCAATACATCGCGATCGTGGCGCTCCGGGAAGAGGATGCCCAGACCGTGAGCGGCCTTGGCGAGAAGCTGTTCCTCGAATCGAATACGCTCACGCCGATGCTCAAGAAACTCGAGGCAATGGGCTATGTCGAACGACGGCGCGACCCTGAAGACGAGCGCCAGGTGCGCGTGAGTCTCACGAAGAGCGGCCGGCGTCTGCGCGAAAAATGCCTGAAAATGGACCTCACCGACGCAACCGCGCTGGCGGCGAACGAATTCGCCAAGCTCCAGAAGCAGATCGTCTCGCTGCGCGAGAATCTCATCAAGCATGTTCAAGGCCGCTAGCGGCGTTTTCGACCCTCTGCCATTGCCGTGACCGACTCCACGCCCCACGCCTCGCCGCGCCCCACGCTGCCCGGACTCTTTCTGATCTTCAGCCGCATTGGCCTGACGAGCTTCGGCGGCGGGTTGAGCGGCTGGCTGCTGCGCGAATTCGTCCAGAATCGCAACTGGATCAGCGAAGAAGACTTTCTCAACGGGCTCGCCATCTCCCAGGCGCTGCCCGGCATCAACGTGAAGAACATGGCCATCTGGATCGGCCACCGCCTGCTGGGCTGGCGCGGCGCCGCCGTCGCGGTGGCGGGCATCGTGGTGCCGCCGGCGTTTCTGATCGTCGTGCTCGGCACCCTGATCGGCGCGCTGTTGTTCCATCCCCTTACGCAGGTGCTGATTGCCGGCGCCGCCGCCGCGGCCACGGGCTTGTCGCTGTCGATGGGTGTCGTCACCGCGAGGCGCGTCCGCCGGCAAGTGCTGCCGTTGCTGCTGATGGTGGCGACCTTTGTCGCGATCGGCATGCTCCGTCTGCCGCTCGTCTGGGTGGTCCTGGTCGGCGGCGGAGTCAGCGTGATCTACGAATACGTGGCGATCCGCCGGGGTAGGCGATGAACATGCGCCTGCTCGGTCAGCTCGCCGCCATCTTCGCGCCACTTTCGCTCGTGACGATCGGCGGCGGCCAGGCGATCATCGCCGAAATCCAGCGCCAGGTCGTCGAAGTGCACGCGTGGATGACGCATGCGCAATTCGCCGCCGACTTCGCGATCTCGCGCATGGCGCCGGGGCCCGGCTCGCTGCTCGTCACGCTGATCGGCTGGCAGGTTGCCGGATTCTGGGGCGCACTCGTCGCGACCGCCGCGCTGTTGCTGCCGACCGGCTTCCTGATCTATGGCGTCACGCATGTCTGGAGCCGCTATCAGGGCGCCGCGTGGCAGCTGGCGCTCGAGCGCGGCCTGCGCCCCATCGCGGCAGGCATGATGCTCGCGGCAGGCTGGGTGCTGCTCAAGTCGCTGAACGGCGGCCTCCCCGCCAAGGCAATTGCCGTCATCTCGCTGTGCGTGCTGCTCAGAACGCGCATCAGTCCGCTCGCGCTTCTGCTGGCGGGCGCGCTCGCGCTGTTCGGCGTCAGCTTCGTCGGTGCGGATCTGCCCCATTGGCTGCAGGTGCAGCTCGCTTGACCACGACGCGCGAAGAAGCGCAACGAAGCGCGAACGCGCGCCGCCGTTACAAACTCCACGGGAATAGCAACCCGCCTGCGGTGGTATACCCATTGCAGTCTCCATTGAATTGAATTGAATCGAATCGACCGGACCTCGACCGGTCGCCGAACCATGCTATTTACTCAGGAGTTCGAAATGAATATCCGCCACCCGCTTTTCCCCTCGCTTGCTGCTTCGCTGATCGTTCTCGGTTCCATCGGCGCCTTTACGACGGCATCCGCTCAGGGGCTCACGCGTGCCCAGGTGCGCGAGCAGTTGATCGAAGCGCAGGCCAACGGCTCGCAATACGTCACCGACAGCTCGTATCCCGACGTGAGCCCGGTTTTCGCACAGCAGGCCGCGCGCGCCAAGGCGCAGCAACAGCGGGACGGCATGGGCGCGCCCATGCAGGGCACGAGCGACGCCGGCGCGCCGCGCACGGCGTGTGTGGGACCGGTGAGCTTCTGCAACCTGTATTCCGGTAGCTGAAAGCGCGCTGCGCGCCCCGCCGAAGTCAATCGCCCCGCTCGCCACGAGCGGGGCTTTTCGCACGCTTTCCTGCGACGCTGCCCACCCCTCCCACGCGCGTTCGCAAGCACGCGACGATTTCCTCCGATGCGCCGTGGCGGCGCCGCGCCGCTTTTCGTGCGCTACAGGACAAACCCTGCCCCCCAATTGCCTCGCGGCGTGACTACACTATGTGCGTCGGCACCGATTGCTACCGGCGATCGTGTGCCGCCCGCCAGCACGATGACCACTGGGAGGTGTGCTGTGCTCCGCCTGAACTTCGCCCGCACTTCGCGCTTCGCGGCCGCGCTTGCCCTGGCGTTCGCCAGCGCCTTCCATTGCGAGGCGAACGCGGCGTCGCCACCTCCGGCGTCCGCCAAACCCGCAGCGGAAAAGCACGCTGCCGACAAAACCGCCGCCGACAAGCCCCCCAAGGCCACGCCAGCCACGGCCACCGCGGCCACGGCGGCGACCGCCATGGCCGCGCCGGACTTTTTCTCTCTCGCCCAGCAATATGGTCCAGCCGTCGTGCACGTGATCGCGCGCGGCGCGGACGACCAGGCCGCGCCGCCCGAGCAGGAAGCCATCGACGCCGACGACCCGTTCTTCGCGTTCTTCCGGCGCGCGCCGCGGCCGGCGTCCGACGCCGACGCCGGCGCGCCGCGCGTGATGACGGGCGCGGGCTCCGGCTTCATCGTGAGCCCCGACGGCGTCGTGCTGACTACGGCGCATGTCGTGGACAGCGCCGAAGAAGTCACCGTGCGGCTCACCGACAAGCGCGAGTTCAAGGCGGAGGTGCTCGCCGTGGATCCGCAAAGCGATGTCGCCGTGCTGCAGATCGATGCTCACGATCTGCCGTTCGTGAAGCTCGCCGTTGCACCGAAGGTGCATGTCGGCGAGCCGGTACTTTCGATCGGGTCGCCGGACAGCTATCAGAACACCGTGACCACCGGCATCGTCAGCGCGACCTCGCGCACGCTGCCCGACGGCAAGGCGTTTCCGTTCCTCCAGACCGACGTGGCGGTCAATCCCGACAACTCCGGCGGCCCGCTCTTCAATCGCGCGGGCGAAGTCATCGGCATCGGCGTGCAGATCTACGCTGACGGCGGCCGCTACGCAGGCCTGACCTTCGCGATTCCGATCGACGCGGCCAACGAATTCCGCGAGCAGTTGCAGGCGGCGCGCCAGGGCCCGACAGCCGGCGCCGCCAGCAACGCCAATGCCGGCAATGCCGCCACGGTCCGCACCTTCGGCATGCAGGTCGAGGACGTGAGCCCCGGGCTCGCGGCGGCGCTCGGCTTGCCGCATGCCGGAGGCGCGCTCGTCGACGCCGTCGATCCCGCGTCGCCCATCGGCCAGGCGGGCATCAGGACCGGCGACGTGATCGTGCAGGTCGGCGGCAAGCCCGTCGAGCGCGCCACGACGCTTGCCGCCGCGCTCGCCGCCGTGCCGCCCGCCACGCCGGCCTCGCTCAAGATAATCCGCAACCGGCAGCCGACCACGACGGGATTCTCGAACACGGCATTCGAGCAGAAAGCGTCTGATGCAGATCCGGCGGCGCAAGCCGCGCAAGCGGCCGACGCGCCAGGCACGGCGGACGCGGTGAGCAAGGCGCCGCCAGGCGACGTGCGGGCTGTCAAGACGGTGATGACGAACGCGAGCGCCCCCGCACAACCGGCCGCCGCACCGGCGCCGCGCCGCGCGGCGGACCGCCTCGGCCTCGTCACGCACGCGCTGAGCGCCGACGAAAAGCGCTCGACGGGCCTGCCGCTGGGTCTGATGGTGGAGGCATCGATCGGCCCGGCCGCGAGTGCGGGCGTGCGGCCCGGCGACGTGGTGCTGTCACTCAATGACACGCTGGTCGAAACGCAGGACGAAGCCGCCGCCCTCGAAGCGAAGGCGACGAAAAGCATGTCGCTTCTGATCCAGCGCGACAACGCGCGCAGTTTCGTCGCCGTCAAGGTCAGGTAGCGGCGGCGGTCCGCGCGGCGGGCGCTAGCGTGGCGTCAACTGGGCGTAGACGTCGTGCGCGAGCTGCAGCAGCGCCTTGCGGTCGATGCCTCCCGACAGCGCGTAGCCGAAGTCGCCGTCCACCCAGTAAAACACGTTCACGGGGCCGTCCTGATACAGCTTGAACGCCGTGGTGTTGGCGCTCGTCTTGCGGTGCGAGATGCACAGCGTCACGCGCTCGCCTTGCGCGTCGTGATACATGAACTGCGCAACTTCGCCGCCGTCGTCACCCGGCAGCAAGCGGCCGCCGGAAAGCTCGAAGCCGCTCCTCGAGAGCATCGGCGCGTGAACGTTGGTGCCGAGCCGGCTGGCGAGCCACTTCACGAAGTCCTGCTCCTGGCTGTCGCCCATCGTGTCGGGCCGGGCGACCGTCGGCATGTAGACGACGTGCGCGAGCGCCGCTTGCCGGGCGAAACGCTCCGTGCCGTCCGCGCTCACCGCATGCAGGGCGCCGCCGTCCGGCGCGCCGCCGGATATGCTCGTGGTGCTCATGCCATAGTGCGTGCCCCAGCCGATGCCCACACCGAGCACGAGCGTCGCCGCGAGGCCCGCGAAGCGCGGCCAGTTCGCAGCGGCGCGCGCCTTTTGCGTTTCGCGCGAAGGCGCGGCGATGCGCAGGCGCGCGGGCAGCGGCTCGTTGAGCACGCGATCGTAACGCTCGTGCAGCAGGTTGTTCAACGCGAAGAAGTCGCTCGCGCGCGTGGCGAGATCGGGGTTGCGCTCGAGTTCGCGCTCCACGTCGGCGCGGCGCGCCTCGGAAAGCGTGCCGTCCACGTAGGCGTGGATCTCGTCCTGCGTGACGGGATTTTGTTGCTCGCTCATCGCACCACCTTCAGATTCGCACGCGGGACGGAACCGGCCATGAGCGCGCGCAGGCGCTCACGCCCCCTCGACAGACGCGACATGACCGTGCCGATCGGTATGTCGAGCGCCAATGCGACATCGGCATAACTCATTTCCTCCAGCCCCACCAGCAATACGACCTCGCGCTGCTCCACAGGCAGGCGCTGCAGCGCGTAATCGAGGTCGCGCACCTCGAGCGTGCCCATCTGGCTTGCGGGCACGGCGTAGTCGGCTTCGGGCACGCTCTCGTCGTCGACGGAAACGTGCGCGCCGCGCGCCGCCGACTTGCGCACCTGGTTCACGAAGATGTTGTGCATGATCGTGAAAAGCCACGCGCGCAGGTCGGTCCCCGAACGAAACAGCTCCGTGCGGGCAATCGCGCGTTCGAGCGTGTCCTGCACGAGGTCGTCGGCCAGCTCGCGGTTGTT
Organism: Paraburkholderia lycopersici; assembly: GCF_900096975.1. GTDB lineage: Bacteria > Pseudomonadota > Gammaproteobacteria > Burkholderiales > Burkholderiaceae > Paraburkholderia > Paraburkholderia lycopersici. Next base: position 76,901 of record NZ_FMYQ01000017.1, on the reverse strand, counting down.
GATCAGCGCCCGCGCGTAACGTCGCAGGCGCGGCACGTGTTCTATCAGCTCGTCACGGATGTCCATGTTTCATCCCGGGTTGCATCGCGGGTTGCTTCGTCGCGTGCGTTCACGATCCATCGTCATCGCGCGGCGGCATCGTCGCGAGGTCCGCCGCGCGCATCAGCCCGCGCGTTTGCGCGTCGCCCGCGAGCACCCAGCGCGTGCCGCGCTGGCGCCACATCAAAAGCCGCAGCGGCCCCGCGCGGTGCGCGCTCCACTGGGGCGCGGCGCCGGCCAGCCAGGCGCGCGTGCCCAGCAGCACCACGCGCTCGCCCTCGCCGTTTTCGTAGACGTAGCGTTGCGCGCTCGCAAACGGGCCAACCCGTACCGCGCCGCCGCCGACGTACCGCAAGCCCGCCGCGCCGAGATCGAACGGCGGGCGCACCGCCGCTTCCGGCGGCGCCTCGGACCTCGTGTTTTCCGCCTCCATCAGCGCCATGACGGCGGCGTCGTTCAACATCTGTTGCGACGGCTCCGATACCGCGACCCACGCCAGCGCGGCGCCCGCCAGCGCAAACGCGGCAGCGAGAGCCATAGCGTAGCGCAGCAATGCGCGCCTGCGCCGGGCCTGCGCGGCGGGCTGCCGCGCCATCCGCGCGGGATACGCATGGCGAATCTGCGCGTTCAGGCGCCGGTAAAACAGGATCCGATGCCACTCGCCGGGCCTCCCGGCAAGGTAGCGGCGCACGTGCGCCGCCCGCGCGAGCGCGAGCGTGCCGTCGCTATAGGCCTGGATATCGGCTTCGGAAACCGGCTGCTCGTCGAGCGGCCCGCGGAACTTCATGATCGTGGAGCGATGCTGGGTGTGGCGATGCGGGGCTAACACGGGACATGCGCCGATTATTCCGCGCCGGGGATCGAAAATGCCGCCGTGCGCCGGATGAGCGGCTCACCGGCCGCTTCGGCTTAAAAAAGAACGCTATCCGCCCCCGGTAATGTTCGGATTTTGGCTTGCGAGCGCGTCCGGAGCGCGCGACCAGGGCGTCGCGAAGACGGCGCGTGTGCGGACGCACGCCGTCCGCAGCGGCATGCAGCCCCACGTTGCCCAGGCTCTCGACGCGGTAGCAAGGCGCTGAGTACACTCGTGGGAGTCGTCTCACCCGAAACCGTGAACTCACCGTGCCGCCTCCCGTTCCTCCCGTCAGCACACGCCTGCGCAGCAGGCTGCGCACGCTTGCCAAAACCCCGCCGAAGGCCGTCGAACGGACCTACGAGACGCTGCTCTCGCTCGAAGGCTATAGCGCGCTCACGGCGGCGGCCCGCAAGGACATCTTCGCCTCGATCGCGTTCTCGGCCAACCTGTGGTTCCAGTGCCTGCTCGACGGCTCGCCGCCCACCACGGCGGTCATGGAGCAGATTGCCGCGTTCGCGCGCCGCCGCGTGCACCAGAACGTGCCGTTGCGCTCGCTGCTGCGCGCGTTTCGCCTCGGTGCGCGCGAGCTATGGCGCACCTGCACGGAATTCGCGGAGGCCGAACCGACGCTCGCGCACGAACTGTTATTCGAAATTTCGCCCTATCTGCTCGATTACTTCGACGCGATGGCCGAACACATCGCCGAAGCCTATCTCGACGAGCAGCACCAGCAGGCGCGCTGGCGCGGCTCGCTCCTGCAGCAGCTCTACGACCTCGTGTTCCATGCCCCCGACGACGCCGCGCGCTTTCGCGAGACCGTCGAGGCGCTCGGCCTCGACGCCACGCTGCCGCGCATCGCGCTCGCCGTCGATCTCGACTTGCGCGACCATGCGCCGTCGGTGCGCGAAGATGCGCTCGACCGCTTCGCACTCAGCGCCGCGCGTCACTTCGAGCTGAAACCGGATGCGCTCGTGCGCGCGTGGCACCGCGAGCGGCTCGTGTTCTGGCTGCCGTGCGTGCGCGGAGACTCGATGACGCGCAACGACCAGCGCGCGGCCGAGCACGCGGGCGCGCTCGCGCGCGCCGAGCCGCGCGTGCGCAGCATCGGCATCGGGCTCATGAACGAAGGGGCGCACGGCTGGGCGGCCTCGGTGGAAGAGGCGCTCAAGGCCGTGGATTTCGCGCCGCGCGGCAGTGGCACGGGCGACGAAGAGAACGGCAACGCCGCGCGCGTACACCGCTTTTCGTCGATCGCCATCGAGGAAAGCGTACGCAGCAGCGCCAACGTGCTGCGTTATCTCGTCTCGCTAGCTGGACAACTCGCGACGGAAGCGGATCTGCTGGCGACGCTAGAAGCCTGGTTTGCGAGCGGGCAGCGCCGGCGCCAGACGGCCGAAGCGCTCGGCGTGCATCCGAATACGCTCGACTACCGGCTGGAACGTATCGAAACGCTGCTGGGCGCGAAGCTCGATGACGCGCACTGGATCGCGCGGCTCGACATCGCGCTCAAGCTGCGGGGAGCGACGCAAGGCGCGGAGCGCGACGTCACGAAGAAGCAGAAGAAAGAGCGGGGGGGAGCGAAGAAGGCCAAAAGCGCGGCGCGCTGAACGACACGCCGCGCCGCGCGCCGCCAACGTCAACTCGCCCCGCGCAACTCCCGCCGCAGGATCTTCCCGACCGTCGATTTCGGCAGCGCCTCCACGAAGCTCACCACGCGCGGCACCTTGTATGCCGCGAGTTGCGCGCGGCAATGTGCGATCACCGCTTCCTCGCTCAGCACCGCCTCCCGCGCGGGCACCACGAACACGTGCACGGCCTCGCCGCTTCGTTCGTCGGCCATGCCTACGCACGCGCATTCGGCCACGCCCGGCATCGCGGTCACGACCGCCTCGATTTCATTCGGGTACACGTTGAAGCCCGAAACGAGGATCATGTCCTTCGAGCGATCCACGATGCGCAGGAAGCCGCGCGCGTCGAACACGCCCACGTCGCCGGTGCGGAAGTAGCCGTCCTCGGTGAAGGCCGCGCGCGTGGCCTCGGGCTGGTTCCAGTAGCCCTGCATCACCTGCGGGCCTTTCACGCAGATCTCGCCCCCCTCTCCCGGCGCGGCCTCCACGCCGTCGTTGAGCAGCTTGACCTGCGTGGACGGCACCGGCAGCCCCGTGGTCCCCGTGAAGCGGTCGACGCTCGCCGGGTTGAACGACAGCACCGGGCTCGTCTCCGACAGCCCATAGCCTTCGCGGATGAAGCCGCCCGTAATTTCCTGCCAGCGCGCCGAAACCGTGGGAATGATCGCGGCGCCGCCACCGCCCGCGAGCCGCAGCCGCGAAAAATCGATCTCGCCGATTCGCGGATGCGCAACGAGCCCCGCATAGAGCGTGTTCACGCCCATGAAGCTCGTGGGGCGCGCGGCCTTGAATACGTCGATCAGTCCGTCGAGATCGCGTGCGTTCGCAACGAGCCAGTTTTCCGCGCCGATCGAGAAGTAGGTGATGAGATTCACCGTGAGCGCGAAGATGTGATAGAGCGGCAGCGCGGTGACGACCACTTCCTCGCCCGGCGTCATGAAGCCGGGCATGAAGGTCCTGAACTGCTCGACGTTGGCGACGAGATTGCGATGCGTGAGCAGCGCGCCTTTGGAAAGCCCGGTCGTCCCGCCCGTGTATTGCAGGAAGAGCGCGTCGTCGCCGCACAACGTGGGGGCCTCGAACGGCAACGCGGCACCTTGCGCGAGCGCGGCTGCAAACGAGCCTGGCCTGGCCGCGCGCTCGCCGCCGGCGTCGGCGCCATCGGTTGCCGCGACGCTCAGTACCGTCTTCACGTCCGTATGCGCCTTGATCGCCTCGAAGGTCGGCAGCGCGGCTTCGAATACCACGAGCGTTTGCGCGCCCGAATCGGCGAGCTGATGCTGAAGTTCGCGAGGCGTGTAAAGCGGATTCACGTTCACCTGAACCGCCCCGGCCCGCACGATGCCGATGAGCGCAACAGGAAACGCAAGCAGGTTCGGCAGCATGACGGCGACGCGGTCGCCCTTTTTCACGCCCGCGTGCTGAAGATACGCCGCGAAATTGCGCGAGAGACGATCGACGTCGGCATAGCTGAGCGTGGTGTCGCCCGCGCGCAATGCCGGCCGGTGCGCGTGCTCGCGCATCGCTTCGTCGAACAGATGCGCTAGCGAAGCATATACGTTGGGATCGATGGTAGCGGGAATCTCGCCATAGCTGGCGAGCCAGGGGGCTTTCGACACGTTCGTCTCCGTTGGATGCGCGGCCTGGCAGCGTGGCGCCGCGTCTTCTGCCCTCCATCCTACGGGGTCGCTCACGCCGGGAGAACTGGGAAAGCGGACAACGCGATTGTGAAAAGTCACAAAACGCCCCCGGCGACGAAGCCAGTGCGATGCCACGCGCTAATCGCGGTTCCACGCGCCACGCACGTTTGCTAACCCGCACCCGCCGCGCCGCGCGCGAAAGCCCGGCATTGCCCTTCGTCCCGTGGCGCTCGCGCCCCCCGTCGCGCCCGGAGCCCGTTCAGGGTCGCCGGGTATCGAGTTCGCGCAGCATTTCTCGCAGACGGAACTTTTGCACCTTCCCCGCCGGCGTGGACGGCATGGCCTCCAGCAGCAGCAATCGCTCGGGCAGATACTGCACGGCGACCTTGCCCGCCTTGAGGAAATCCACGAGCGAAGGCAGATCGACGGCCTCGCCCGGTTTCGGCACGACCACGGCACAGGCGCGCTCGCCGAGCCGCGCATCGGCATACGCGACGATCGCGACCTGCGCGATGGCGGGATGCCGGTAGAGCAGCGACTCGATCTCCACCACCGGGATGTTCTCGCCGCCGCGAATGATTACGTCCTTGCTGCGCCCGCAGATGCGGATGTAGCCGCGTTCGTCGAGGGTCGCCAGGTCACCGGTATCGAACCAGCCTTCGGCGTCCGTCGCGTTGAGATGCGCTCGCTTGAGGTATCCGCCGAACGCGGAGCACGCGCGCACGAAGAGCCGCCCCGCCACGTTCGCCGCCAACGTGCGGCCGCTTTCGTCGGCCACCTTCGCTTCGACGCCCGGCAGCGGAGCGCCGTCGGTCGTGAAGGCGCGCTCGTCATCGTCGTCCAGACGCGTGAGCGTCACCGCACCCAGCTCGGTCATGCCCCACGCCGACACGATCTTCGCACCCAGCGCCTCTCTTGCGCGTTCGACCAGCGCGCCGGGAATCGGCGCGCCCGCGCACAGGAACGTGCGCAGTGTCGGCACGCGCGTGCCGGTTTTGCCGGCCGCGTCGGCCAGATCGCCCAGGAATGCCGTGGACGCCATCGTGAACGTCGCGCGCTCCTGCGCGATCAGCGCGAGCGCGGCCTCGGGCTGCCAAACGTCTTGCAGCACGGCGCTTGCGCGCAGCGCGATCGGCATCATCAGGCCGTACATGAAGCCGGTTTGATGCGCCATCGGCGACGCCATCAACACGGTGTCCTCGCGCCCAAGGCGCATGGCCCGCGCATAAGGAAGGATGTTCGAGAACAGCGTGTTCGCCGTATGCATCACGCCCTTGGGCTCGCCCGTCGTACCCGAGGTGTACAGCAGTTGCGTCACGTCGTCGGGGCCGGGGCGGTGGCGCGTGAGAATCGCTTCGGCATCGCTCGATTCTTCCCAGCGCGGGCCGCCGAGCAGCGCCTCGAAGCTGTACGGCGCGGGAGCGCCCTCGTTCGTTGCGCCCACAACGACAAGATGCCGAAGCGCGGGCAATTCGGGTTGCAGCGCGCGCAGCATGGCTTCGTAGTCGAAGCCGCGAAAGCGCTGCGGCACGATCATCACCTTGCTGCCCCCGTGATTGAGCATGAACGAGAGTTCGCGTTCGCGGAAGATCGGCATGAGCGGATTGAGCACCGCGCCAATGCGCGAACACGCCAGATAGAGCAGCGTGAACTGCCAGCAGTTGGGCAACTGGATCGACACCACGTCGGCGCGCCCAACGCCAAGGCGCGCAAGCCCCACCGCAATGCGGTCGGCCATGCGGGCCATCTGCGCATAGGTGAAACGCGTGGCCTGCCCGTCGCCGATGCATACGGCCGTGAGCGCGATCTTGCCGGGACATTCGGCCACGCAGGCGTCGAGCTCGTCGTTGATCGTGCGCCCGGGCCACCAGCGCCGCGCTTCCTCCCGCGCGCGGCGCGGCCCGATCAGTACCGCGTCGAACTCCATGTCCTGCCTCCGGTGGCGTGAAAGGAAACCTCGCAAACGGCGCGCATCATGCCGGCACCGCGTCGCGGCCCGCGTTCGCACGCGCGATGACGGTCTTCATGATCTGAGCCGTGCCGTCGCCGATCTGGAAGCCCAGCACGTCGCGCAGGCGCTGTTCGAGCGGCCCGCGATCGTAGCCTCCGTGCCCGAACGAAAGCAGGCACTGATGCACCACGTCGTAGGCGAGCTTCGGCCCCCACCACTTGCACATGGCGGCCTCGGCCGTATGAGGCAGACCTCGGTCCTTGAGCCAGAGCGTTTGCAGGCACAGCAGGCGCGCGGCCTCCACCTGTGTCGCGTATTCGGCCAGCGGATGCGACACGCCCTGAAATGCCGAAAGCGGCTTGCCGAACGCTTCGCGCTGTGCAACGTACGCCCAGGTTTCCTCGAGGCTGACATTCGCCACCGCAAGCACCTGCAGGCCGATCAGCGCACGCGAGAAGTCGAAGCCTTGCATCACCTGCACGAAGCCCTTTCCCTCGTCTCCGAGCCGGTGATCCACGGGCACGCGCACGTTCTCGAAGAAAATCGAGCCGCGTCCAATTGCGCGCTGGCCGTGACAGTCGAACCGGCTGCGCGTGATGCCCGGCAGGTCCATGGGCACGAGAATCGCGGAAACGCCGCGCGCGCCGTCTTCCACGCTGCCGGTGCGCGCGAACACCACGGCGGCATCGGCCTGGTCCGCAGCGGATATCGAAGTCTTTTCGCCGTTGAGCACGTAGTGGTCGCCCACGCGCTCCATCTTCAGGCGCAGGCTCGCGGCGTCGGAGCCGCCGCGCGGTTCCGTGAGCGCGATGGCGAGCAACGCACGGCCTTGCGTGAGGCGTTCGAGCCAGGGGCGAGCAATATCGGGCGCGGCGTGCTGCGCGAGAATCTGTCCATTGAGTGACGCGAGCAGATTGACATACGAGAGGCTCAGGTCCGCGCGTGCGATCTCCTCGTGAATCACGCCGGCGGCAAGGCAGCCAAGGCCCTGGCCGCCATACTGCTCCGGCAGTTCCGGCGCGATGAAGCCCAACTCGCCCATTTCGCGCATGAGGCGGCGATCGAGCACGCGCGTGGTGTCGCGCTCGATGAAGCCGGGAGCGACGCGACCCTGCGCGAAACGCCGCGCATGTTCGCCGAGCGCGGCGAGGTCTTCGTCGATATAAGGGTTCATGACGTCTCCTGGATTATGTACTTCGCGATCCTTATCGTTGAGAAGACGCGCTCATTTGGCATACTTGCGAAATTCGGGCTTGCGCTTTTCCTGGAAGGCGCGCACGCCCTCGCGCGATTCCTCGGTGTCGTAATAGAGCTTGAGTGCATACATGCCCATGCCTGCAATACCCGCCTGATGCGCGGTGTCCATGTTGAACGAGCGCTTGGCAATGGCAATGGCCGCAGGACTCTTCTCCATGATCTCGTCGCACCACTTCTGCACTTCGGCGTCGAGTTGCGCGTGCGGCACGACGGCATTCACGAGGCCCATTGCCAGCGCCTCCGCGGCCGGATAGCGGCGGCACAGATACCAGATCTCGCGCGCCTTCTTCTCGCCCACCACGCGCGCGAGAAACGCCGTGCCGTAGCCCGGATCGACGGACCCCACCCTCGGGCCCGCCTGAGCGAACACGGCCTTTTCCGAGGCGATGGTGAAATCGCAGATCGTGCACAGCACGTTGCCGCCGCCCACCGCGTACCCTTGCACGCGCGCGATCACGGGCTTGGGCACGTCGCGAATCGCGGCATGCAGTTCTTCCATCGGCAGGCCGATCGTGCCGCGCCCGTCGTATTGTCCCGTGTGCGCGGACTGGTCTCCGCCCGTGCAAAATGCCTTGTCGCCCGCGCCCGCCAACACGATCACGCCGATCTCGCGGTCGTAGCCCGCCTTGTTGATCGCGTGAATCAGTTCGTCGCAGGTGCGGCCGCGAAACGCATTCATCTTGTCGGGCCGGTTGATGGTGATCCATGCGGCGCCGCCGCGCACTTCGTAAAGGATGTCTTCGTAGTTCATGATCGATGCCTTTGCAGTTTCGTCGTCGAGGGCGGGAAGCCCGGAGATATTCAGCCGGCCATGGTCAGGCCGCCCGACACGCTCAAGACCTGGCCCGTGATGTAGCTCGCGTCGTCGCTCGCGAAAAACACGATGGCGCCCGGCAGGTCGTCGGGCTGGCCAATGCGGCCAAGCGGAATGGAGCGCTGGAACGCTTCGAGCAGCTTTTCCGGATTGCCCGCGCCTTCCTTGTAGTCGGCAAAGAGCGCGGTGTCGGTCGGGCCGGGGCACACCACGTTCACGGTGACGCCGTGGCGTGCATGTTCTCGCGCGATGGTTTTCGAAAACGCCACGAGCCCGCCCTTGCACGCCGCGTAGACCGCTTCGCCCGACGAACCCACGCGCGCCGCATCGGAAGCGATGTTGACGATGCGCCCGCGCTTGCGCTCGACCATGCCGGGCAGCACGGCGTGATGCATGTGCAGCGCGCCCGTGAGATTGATGGCGATGAGCTTGTCCCACTGCGCCGGCTCGGTCTTCGTGAACGGCCGGAAGACGTCCCAGCCCGCGTTGTTCACGAGCACGTCCACGGGACCGAGTTGCGCTTCGGTTTGCGCGAGCGCCGCTTCGACCTCGGCGCGGTTCGTGATGTCGCAGCGCAGCGCCAGCGCCTCGCCGCCGTTTTCGTGAATCGCCCCGGCCACCTTCAGCGCGGCTTCGAACGACAGATCGAGCACCGCCACGCGAGCGCCCTCCGCTGCAAAGCGCCGGCACGTTGCCCCGCCGATCCCGCCGCCGCCGCCCGTCACCACCACCGTCTTGCCTTCGAGTTTTCGCACCGTGATCCTCCATTCCCATTCGCGGGAGCAGTAACATTGGCCGCTTCGACGCCGGCTCAACCTCCGGGCCGCCTTTTATTTAGGTAAACATGTTGACGTATACTAGGTAACACCCAGATCGAAGACAAGAGCGGAAACACCAGGAGAAACCCTTGCAAAAAACCGTAAAATTATCGGATTCAAGCCGTTTTGATCTCGCCAACCGGCTATTCTTCCGGCTCTATCAATGCGCAAACATGTTGCATAAAACCGGCACCCGTGCCGTGGAAGCGGAAGGATTGACGACGCAGCAATGGGCCGTGCTCGGCGCGCTTTCGCGCGAGGACGCGCAGCCGGGCATGAGCGTGGGAGACCTCGCGCGCTATTTGATGGTGAGCCGCCAGAACCTCTCGGGCCTCATCAGCCGGATGGAACGCGACGGCCATGTGAGCACCCGGGCGGATACGCGCGACCGCCGGTCGCGTCTCGTGTGCATGACCGGACCGGGCCGCAAGCTGTGGGCTCAGCAGGCCGTTCCGAAAATCCAGGCGTACTACGAGGATGTGCTCGGCAATTTTTCGTCGGATGACATGACGCATGCGCTGCACTATCTGCTCAAGCTGCTGGAGAACATGAAGCGCATCGACGAAGGCGATCGCGCGGCGGAAGACGAGGCTTGAGCGCTGCCCCCTTCCGCTTTCGTCTCCGATCGAAGGCGGCGGCCGGACCGCCGCCTCAGCGCGGCGCGCCGAGATCGCCGTCGAGCCGCTTGCGCAGATCGCGCACCACGCGGGCGGAAGGCACGAGCCACCACGTGGGCGCTGCCGCGTGGAAATCATACGCAAGCGACGTTTGCGCCGGCCCCGCCGCGCGCGCCCGGCAGTGAAACGTCACCGTGTGGGAGCGTGCGGCGCTTTGCGCGCCGGGCGAGAAACGCAGCACGGCGCGCAGCGCGAATTGCGTCTCGTCGGGTGCAGCTTCGTACGAATCGATGCGCCAGTCGGCGCCATAGTGAGGTTCGTGACGCAACGCCGCGCTCACGCGGCGGCACGCTTCATCTGCGGGCAACGCCACCGCGTGCTCGCGCCCCGCGCGCGCGGCGCGGTACAACGTGCGCTGCGCCCAGCCCCAGCCGAAGGCGAGCACGACACCACCCGCCACGAGCGCCCACTGCAGCAGGTTTGCAAGCCAGCGCCCGGCCTCGAAGCGCGCAATCGGCGCGAGCAGCAAGCCCACGACGACATGTGCGACGACGAAGATCACGACGCAGACGAACACGCTCGCGGAGAGCGTGAGAAGCCAGCCGCGCGAAGGATCTTCGAATTTCGAAAAGAGGAAATCGCGCACGCCGCTCGTGCGCGAAGCCGTCTCGACGGCTTGGGGCCCGGTTTCCGGCTGAGGCTCGCGCGCCTGCGCCGCGTCGCGCAACCCCGCGACCTCGCCGCGCAGCGCGTCGCGCTCGAGCTTCATGCGCCGGATTTCGTCGAACGTCTGCCTGCGCTCGGCGCGCAGCGCATCGAGTTCGCCGCGCACGCGTTCGCGCTGCGCCAGCAGCGACTGCATCTGCGCGTGCAACTGCTCGGCCTGCGCGACGCTCAGCGCCGAGCGGCTCACCGGTGGCGCGTGATGCACGGACCAATAGGCCTCCAGCAGCTCGCGCGCTTCCTTGACGCGCTTGAACTGCTCGTCGGCCCAACGCATCGAAGCAGCCGTGGGGTGCCGCCACTTGTCCGGATGCAGGATTTGCGCGAGATGGCGATAGTGGTGCTTGATGTCCGCCTCGTTCGCGCCCGGCTCCAGATCGAGCCGGTAGTAGAGGCGGTCGTAATCCACGGGTCGGTAATCGTGGCCTGGCATGACCTGTCTGTGATCGTCGGTGGACGGGGGCTGCGAGGGTCGCAACGCCTCCCTGTTCAAGGTAGTGCAACGCGCCGGCGCCGGCAAGAAAACCGCCGTGCGCCTCCCGCTCGTCGCCCGCTCGCTCCCCGTCGCCCGCGCGCGGCACGAGCGCGGCCCGGTCGATGAGGCACCGCGAGGAAAACGCGCTTGCAGGTCTTCGCGCGCGAACGCCGCGCGGCAGTCCGCGGCAATGACCGCGAGGGTCTGCGCGAGCGGCCGCGTGAGCTGAGGCGGCATGCGCAGCAATACTTCGGTCTCCTCTTCAGGCGAGGGGAAGCCGAACGGATAGACGACGCCGGCCTTCGTCATGCATCGCGGGATCGGATGCGTTCGTGAGCGGGAAATGCGAGGCGCGGGCGCCCGGCCCGGTAAATCGCCTCATATTACCGGTGCGTGCCGCAATGCGCAAAAACAGCGCGGCGGCGCCGCACGCGCTTCCGGCGAGCATCCAACCGTGCTAGCGTGACGGTCGCACGCGGGCGGCGTCGTCAATCCGACGGCCACGCGAGCGAGCACAGATCTGGTCAACCGCGGAGAGTTTCCCACCATGCCCCAAGCCGCGCCCCCCGTACTCGACGGCCAACCCGGGCACGGCCGGTCGCTCGCGCGCTACTATCCGCGCGGGCTCCAGATCGAACCGCACTCGCATACCTGGGCGCAGGTGCTCTACGCCGTTTCCGGCGTGATGTGGGTGGAAGTCGGGCGCGAGGCGCTCGTCGTGCCGCCGCAGCGCGCCGTGTGGCTGCCGCCGGGCACACAGCACGCCATCCACATGCTGAGCGCCGTCGAGATGCGCAACCTCTATCTGCACGAGCGCGACAGCCGGCACCTGAGCGAGCGCTGCGAAGTGTTCGAAATCAACGGCCTGCTGCGCGAGCTCATCACGAGCCTCGCCGAACGCGCGCGCGACGACGACGCCTGGCTCGCCGCGGCCTACGGTCTCGCGACGATCGAACTCGCGCGCGCGCCGCGCTCCACGCTGCGCATTCCGCTGCCCGGTGCGTCCGACCGCCGGCTCGCCCTGCTGTGCCGCACCGTGATCGACAACCCGTCGGCCGATATCGGCTTCGAGCAACATGCCGCAACGGTCGGCGCGAGCGTACGCACGCTCGCGCGGCTCTTCACACGCGAACTTGGAATGGGATTTGCGCAATGGCGCCGCCAGGTGCAACTCGCCGTAGCGGTGTCGCGCCTCGCGCAAGGCCAGCCCGTGAGCGCCGTGGCGCGCGCGCTCGGCTATCTGCCGAGCAGTTTCAGCGACATGTTCCGCCGCGAACTGGGCACGCCGCCCAGCGAGTTCCGCCCGGCAGGCACGCTGGGTTTCGCCGACGAAAACGCGGCGCAGTGACGCGCATCGGCTGGCTCAATGCGGAGGAAGGTCGCCCACGAACGGATACATGTCGGGCGTGTAGCCCATATTGAAGTAACCGGCCCGTGCATAACAGGCAATCCGCTCGAGTCGCTCGGGCTCGCGCGCCGCGTCGGGCTCGCCTGCGGGCGATGCGGGCGATGCGGGCGGCGTGGGCGGCGCACCGGCGCGACCGCGGCGCGCAAGCACGTGCCGCGCAAACCAGGCCGGCATGATCGACTTCGACATCGCGTGCTCCTTGCAAAGGCGTTGACCGCTTCCAATCTAGGCTTGCCCGCGCGCGCACGCAAACAAGCATTTCTGCATTGCATTGCGCGGGACCCGGCAAGGCGCCACGCGGCATAGCGGCCCGACATCGGCGCGCATCGCGAGCCCGGCTGGCCGGTAACACACGATAACCTTTCAAATAACCAACGTTTCGAAATTTGCACACGAGTTGGTTAGACTGCGAGTCTCGGCCTTCGCTGCATGGCAAGGCCCGGCCTGGACGGCATAACAATCACGAGAATACGTATGCAGCGACCCGACAATCACCGGCAGTATCGAGAAGCGGCCAGGCCGCAACGCATGCCGGCATGGTTTATCCCTTCATTGTTTTCATCACGCGCGAGCCGCACCGCCCAGCACGTCGGCTCGACCTCCCGGAGGCAGGCATGAGCGACGTCCCGCAGACGCAACCCGCGCCCCAGCCCCCCTCGCCGCCCCCGCCACCTGCGCCAGCGCCCCCGCCGCGCGCACCGAAGCGGCGCAGGCTCGGCCCGCTCGTTCTCGCCATCGTCGTGATCGTGCTGATCGCGCTCGTCGTCGTGCATATCGTGCGCAACAAGACGACCGGGCACGGCGCGGCGCCGCAGGTCGTCACCGTAGCCGCCGCCACGCTCGGGCCCATGCCCGTGACGCTCAACGCGCTCGGCACCGTCACGCCCATCGCCACCGTCACGGTGCTGCCGCAAATCAGCGGCTACCTCACCGAAGTGGGCTACAAGGAAGGTCAGGACGTCGTGAAGGGGCAGTTCCTCGCGCAAATCGACCCGCGCCAGTACGAAATCAGCAAGGAGCAGGCGCAGGCGCAACTGGCCAAGGACCAGGCGCTGCTCGCGCAGGCGCGCGCGGACCTCGTGCGCTACACGCAGTTGAACGAGAAACGGTCCATCGCCGAGCAGACCTTCAGCGACCAGCAGTTCCTCGTCAAGCAGTACGAGGCCGCGGTGAAAGCCGACATCGCCAACGTCAGGCTCTTCGAGCTCGATCTCATCTACTGCCGCATCACGGCGCCGGTTTCGGGGCGCGTGGGCCTGCGGCTCGTCGATCCGGGCAACTACGTGACGTCGTCGAGCTCCACGGGCATCGCCGTCATCACGACGATGAAGCCCACCACGGTCCAGTTCGCGATCCCGCAAACCGCACTCGGCAATGTGCTCCAGCGCGTGAACGCCGGCGCGAAACTGCCGGTCACCGTCTACAGCAGCGACAACGCGCGCGAGCTCGCCACCGGCACACTCTTCGCGATCAGCAACCAGATGGCCACGGCCACCGGCACGGTCACGCTGCGCGCGAGCCTGCCCAACGACGACGAAACGCTCTTTCCCAACGAGTTCGTCAACGTGACGCTGCTCGTCGACACGCTGCAGAACGCCGTGCTCGTGCCCACGCCGGCCGTGCAGACCGGCGCGCCCGGCGATTATGTCTATCTCGTGAACGCCGACAACACCGTGTCGGTCCACAAGGTCACGCTCGGACCGGGCGACGGCCGCTACACGGTGATCGCCTCGGGCCTGCAGGCGGGCCAGCATGTCGTGACCGACGGGCTCGACCGCCTCAACGACGGCGCGAAAATCCAGCCCGCGGCCACGCGGCCCGCCACGCATGCCGGGGCAGCGAGCGGCGTGGGCGGCGCGAGCGCACCGCATCGCGCGAGCACGCCGGGCGTGTCGAGCGAACCCGGCGCGACGGCCCCGAGCGCCTCCGACGCGAGCGCCGCGGCCTCGCAAGCCGGCTAACGCCCGGACCCCGCCCTGATGAATATTTCGCGCCTTTTCATCCTGCGGCCGGTCGCAACGTCGCTTCTGATGATCGCGATGGTGCTGGTCGGCCTCGTCGCGATGAAGTTCCTGCCGGTCTCCTCGCTGCCTGCGGTGGACTATCCCACCATCCAGGTGCAGACCTTTTATCCGGGCGCGAGCCCGAACGTGATGGCGACCACCGTCACCGCGCCGCTCGAAGTGCAGCTCGGCGAAATACCGGGCCTGCAGCAGATGATCTCGTACAGTTCGGAGGGCGCCTCGATCATCACGCTGCAGTTCGATCTCTCGTTGAACCTCGACGTGGCCGAACAGAACGTGCAGCAGGCCATCAACGCGGCCAACAGCTTCCTGCCGAGCGGCCTGCCCGCGCCGCCGACCTACGCCAAGGTCAATCCGGCCGACCAGCCCATCCTCACGCTTGCGGTCACGTCGAAGTCGATGTCGCTCACGCAGTTGCAGGACGCGGCCAACAACCGCCTCGCCACCAAGATTTCCGAAGTGCCTGGCGTGGGCCTCGTCACCACGGCGGGCGGCAACGTGCCGGCCGTGCGCGTGGAAGCCGACCCGCACAAGCTCGCCGCCTACGGCCTCAATCTCGACGACCTGCGCACGCTGCTCGCGAACGTCAACGTGAGCAACCCGAAGGGCAACTTCGACGGCCCGGACCTCAACTACACCATCAACTCCAACGACCAGATCTCGGACCCCAGGGACTACGAAGACACGGTCATCGCGTACCAGAACGGTTCGCCCGTTTTCATGCGCGACGTGGCGCGCGTTTCCACGGCGGCGCAGGACGTGGAGCGCGGCGCCTGGTACAACAGGACGCCCGCGATCGTGCTGAACGTGCAGCGCCAGCCGGGCGCGAACGTGATCGCCACCGTCAACCAGATCATGCGGCAACTGCCGCAGCTCGAATCGACGCTGCCCGCGGGCATGCAGGTCACGGTGGTGTCGAACAGCGTGGGCGTGATCCGCGCTTCGGTGAGCGACGCGGCGTTCGAGCTCGTGCTCGCCGTGGCGCTCGTGGTGGCCGTGATCTTCGTGTTCCTGCGCAACGTGCCCGCCACCATCATTCCGAGCATCTCGGTGCCGGTTTCGCTGATCGGCACGCTCGCGATCATGTACGAGCTCGGCTACTCGATCGACAATCTTTCGCTCATGGCGCTCATCATCGCCACGGGCTTCGTCGTGGACGACTCGATCGTGATGATCGAGAACATCGTGCGCTACCTCGAAGAAGGCGACAAACCCTTGCAGGCGGCGCTAAAGGGCGCGGGGCAGATCGGCTTCACGATTCTCTCGCTGACGATCTCGCTCATCGCCGTGCTGATTCCGCTGCTTTTCATGGGCGGCGTGATCGGGCGCCTGTTCGGCGAGTTCGCCGTCACGCTCGCGGTGACCATCGTGCTGTCGGCCGTGGTCTCGCTCACCGTCGTGCCGATGCTGTGCGCGCGCATCCTGCGCGCCCAGGCCGAACGCCACCCGAGCCGCTTCGAGCGCATCAGCGAGGGGCTTTTCAACAGGACGCTCGACGCCTACGAACGCGGCCTGCGCTGGGTGCTCGACCATCAGACGCTCACGCTCGTCGTGGCCGTGGCGACGGTGGTGCTCACCGCGGCGCTTTACGTCACGATTCCCAAGGGCCTCTTCCCGGTGCAGGACGTGGGCGTGCTCCAGGGCATCAGCGTGGCCGACAATTCCATTTCCTACCGCGCGATGGTGCAGCGCCAGGCCGCGCTCGCCGAGGAAATTCTCAAGGACCCCGATGTGGTGTCGCTCACCTCGTACGTGGGCATCGACGGCATCAACAACACGCTCAACAACGGACGCTTCCTCATCAACCTGAAGCCGCACGACGACCGCTCCGAAACCGCCGACGCGATCGGGCGGCGCATCCAGCAGTCGGTCGCGAAGGTGCCGGGCATCCGCCTGTACGTGCAGCCCGAGCAGGATCTCACGCTCGACACCACGGTGTCGCGCAACCAGTACAACTTCGTGCTGCGCGGGCCGAGCCAGGAAGCGTTCCAGCAGTACGTGCCCGCGCTCGTCGCGCGCATGAAGCAGATTGCGTCGATCCGCGACGTCACGAGCGATCTCAACACCGACGGCCTCTCCGTGAACGTCGAGGTGAACCGCCAGCTCGCGGCGCGCTACGGCATCACGGCGGCGACCATCGACAATGCGCTCTACGACGCGCTCGGCCAGCGCATCGTCTCGACCATCTTCCAGCAGTCGGACCAGTACCGCGTGATTCTGGTGGCGAAGCCCGAGGCGCTGCCCACGGTCGAGTCGCTCGGCGATCTCTATCTGCCGAGCCAGACGAGCAGCGAGGGGCAAGTGCCGCTCAAGGGCATTGCGAAGATCAGCATCACGCGCTCGCCGCTCATGATCAGCCACCTCGCGCAGTTCCCCTCGGTGACGATCTCGTTCAATCTCGCCGACGGCGCCTCGCTCTCCGCCGCCGTGCGCGACGTGCGCAAGGCCGAGGCCGCGGTGAACCTGCCGCCTTCGATCACGTCGTCGTTCCAGGGCGCGGCGCAGGCGTTCGAGGATTCGCTGTCGAGCGAGGTCTATTTGCTGATCGCGGCGCTCGTGGCCGTATATATCGTGCTGGGCGTGCTCTACGAGAGCTACGTGCATCCGGTCACGATTCTCTCGACGCTGCCCTCGGCCGGCATCGGCGCGCTGCTCGCGCTGATGATCGCGGGCAAGGATCTCGATGTGATCGGCATCATCGGCATCGTGCTCCTGATCGGCATCGTCAAGAAGAACGCCATCATGATGGTGGACTTCGCGCTCGAAGCCGAACGCGTGCACGGCAAGCCGCCGCGCGAGGCGATTTTCGAGGCCTCGCTGCTGCGTTTCCGGCCGATTCTCATGACCACGCTCGCGGCCATGCTCGGCGCGCTGCCCATGCTGCTCGGCAGCGGCACGGGCTCGGAGCTGCGCCGCCCGCTGGGGCTCGCGATCATCGGCGGCCTCACGCTCTCGCAGATGCTCACGCTCTTCACCACGCCCGTGATCTATCTGTTCTTCGACCGCCTCGCGCAGCGCTTCGGCCGCAAGCGCAAACCTGAAAGCGACGCCGGCGGCGATGCAGGCAATGGCGGCGGCACCGGCGCGAACGGCAACGCGCCGCCGGCGCCCGAGGGCACGCCGTGAATCTTTCGGCGCTCTTCATCCGGCGGCCGGTCGCGACTTCGCTGCTCGCGATCGCGATCCTCATTTCGGGGGCGCTGGCCTTTTTCCGGCTGCCGGTGGCGCCGCTGCCCAACATCGCCTATCCGGTGATCGTGGTGCAGGCCAACATGGCGGGCGCAAGCCCGGACATCATGGCGTCCACCGTGGCCGAGCCGCTGGAGCGGCGCCTCGGGACGATCGCCGACGTGTCGCAGCTCACGTCGATCAGCAACACGGGCTCGTCGCTCATCGTGGTCGTGTTCGGGCTGAACCGCGACATCAACGGCGCGGCGCGCGACGTGGAAGCCGCCATCCAGGCCGCGCGCGCCGACCTGCCCACCACGCTGCGCAGCAATCCGACTTACCGCCAGTACAATCCCGCGAGCGCGCCGATCATGGTGCTCGCGCTCACCTCCGACACCCTCACGAAGGCGCAGCTCTACGATTCCGCCGATTCGGTCATCATGCAGCAGCTCTCGCAGGTGGACGGCGTGGGCCAGATCACGCTGGGCGGCGGCGCATTGCCCTCGGTGCGCGTGGAGCTCGAGCCCGGCAAGCTCAACAGCTACGGCATCGGCCTCGAAGACGTGCGCGCGTCCATCGGCGCGGCCAACGCGAACAGCGCCAAAGGCCACATCGACCAGGGCGACCAGCGCTACCAGGTGCTCTCGAACGACCAGATCAGCAATGCCGCGCCGTTCCGCGACATCGTGATCGCCTATCGCAACGGCGCGCCCGTGTTCCTGCGCGACGTGGCCTCGGTCATCGATTCGAACGAGAACATACGCAACGCGGGGCTCTACAACGGCAAGTCGTCCGTGCTCGTGATCGTCTACCCCATGCCGGGCAGCAACGTCGTGAAAACGGTGCAGCAGATCCGGGCGCGCCTGCCTTCGATCGAGGCCGCGCTGCCCGCCACGATCAAGGTGAACGTGGCGATCGACCGCTCCGAATCCGTGCGCGCCTCCGTGGCCGACACCGAGCGCACGCTCTTTATCGCCGTGCTGCTCGTGATCGGCGTGGTGTTCGTGTTCCTGCTCTCGCCGCGCGCCACGCTCATTCCCGCCGTGGCGCTGCCGCTTTCCATCGTCGGCACGTTCGGGCCGATGTACCTGCTCGGCTACAGCATCGACAATCTTTCGCTCATGGCGCTCACCATCGGCACCGGCTTCGTGGTGGACGACGCCGTGGTGGTGCTCGAAAACATCGTGCGCCACGTGGAGGCCGGGCTCGATCCGAAGGAAGCGGCGCTGGTCGGCGCGGGCGAAGTGGGCTTTACGGTGCTTTCGATGAGCCTCTCGCTCATCGCCGTGTTCCTGCCGATCCTGCTCATGCCCGGCATCGTGGGCCTGCTCTTTCACGAGTTCGCGATGACGCTCTCGATCGCGATCCTCATCTCGCTCGTGATCTCGCTCACCGTCACGCCCACCATGTGCGCCTACGTGCTCAAGCGCGAGGCGCTGCATCGCAAGCCCTCGCGCGCCGCCGTGTGGATCGAGGCGCAGTTCGAGCGCTTCAGGCAGTTCTACTCGCGCTCGCTCGATGTCGCGCTCGATCATGCGCGGCTCACGATCTTCATCCTGTTCGCGCTGCTGGTCGGCAACGTATTTCTCGCGCGGCTGCTTTCCGGCACGTTCTTCCCCGAGCAGGACACGGGCATCCTGATCGGGCAGATCATTGCCGACCAGAGCATTTCGTTTACGGCGATGGAGAAGAAGCTCGCGCAGTTGCAGGCCATCGTGAAAGCCGATCCCGCCGTGGAGTCGGTGGCCGGCTTCACGGGCGGCCGCGCGCTCAATACGGCCACCGTCTTCGTCGAGCTGAAGCCCATTTCCGAGCGGCGTCTTTCGGCCACCGAGGTCGTGAACCGCCTGCGCCCGAAGCTCAACGCCGTTTCGGGCGCGCGCCTCTTCATGCAGGCGCAGCAGGACTTGCAGATCGGCGGGCGGCAGTCGGCGGCCGAGTATCAGTACACGCTCACGAGCGACGACGCCGACGCGCTCTTCACGTGGGTACCGCGTCTCGTGGACGAGCTGAACAGGCACCGCGACCAGATGATGGATGTGAACTCCGACCTGCAGCAAAATGGTCTGGAGGCCTACATGACCGTGCAACGCGCGACCGCCAAGCGCTATGGCTTCGATCCGAACCAGGTCGACAATGTGCTCTACGACGCCTTCGGCCAGCGCACCGTGTCGACCATCTACAACGCGATCAACCAGTACTTCGTCGTGATGGAAGTCGCGCCGCAGTACTGGCAGTTTCCGCAGTCGTTCGACCGCATCTGGCTGAGCACGGCGGCAGGCAACGCGAGCGGCGCCGCGCAAACCCAGATGCCGGAAAGCGTCATTTCGGGCGTCACGCCTTTCACCTCCGTGACCACGACAAGCGCCGCGAGCGGCAACACCAACGCGCGCAACGCCAACGCCGTGGCCAACCAGCAGAACAATGCGATCGCCAACAGCAAGGGCGGCAGCTCGAGCGGCAGCGCGGACAGCACGGCCGCGGAAACCATGGTGCCCCTCATGGCGCTCATGGACTGGAAAACGCGCCACACGGCCACCCAGGTCAATCACCAGGGCACGGAAGTGGCGGGCACGATCTCGTTCAACCTGCCCAAGGGCGGCTCGCTTTCCGAAGCCGGCCGGATCATCGAGCAGGCCGAGCGCAACATCGGCATGCCCGCGTCGATCCACGGCGCCTTCGCGGGCGCGGCGCAAGCCTACGCGCAATCGATGGGCACCGTGCCGCTCCTCATCGTCGCCGCGCTCGCCGTGGTCTACATCGTGCTGGGCGTGCTCTACGAAAACACCATCCACCCGCTCACGATCCTCTCGACGCTGCCCTCGGCCGGCATTGGCGCCACGCTCGCCATGCTGATCTTCGGCACGCCGTTCTCGGTGATCGCGATGATCGGCATCATTCTGCTGATCGGTATCGTGAAGAAGAACGGCATCATGATGGTCGACGTCGCGATCCAGCTGCAGCGCAACGGCGGCATGGACGCGCGCGGCGCGATTCACGAAGCCGCCGTGGTGCGTCTGCGCCCGATCATGATGACGACCTTCGCGGCCGTGCTCGGCGCGGTGCCGCTCGCCATCGGCATCGGCCAGGGGGGCTCGCTGCGTCAGCCGCTCGGCGTGACGGTCATGGGCGGCCTGATCCTGAGCCAGGTCTTTACGCTGTACACCACGCCTGTGATTTACCTGTTCCTCGACCGCCTGCGCGCGCGCCTCGCGCGCTGGGCCGCGCGCCTGCCGTGGAATCGTCAGGCCGATGAGAGCGCATCATGATGAAGACCCGCTTTGACCGATCGCTCACGCGAACCTTTCCTTGCGCCGCCCGGCGCGCGAGAGCACGGCTGCTGCCGCTCGTCCAGCTCGTCCCGCTCGCCGCCGCGTTGCTGCTCGCGGGCTGCATGGTCGGGCCGGATTACCATCGGCCCCAGGTTGCCGTGCCGGCCACGTGGAAAGAGCTGCCCGGCTGGACCCAGGCCGAGCCCGACGCCGCGCAGGGGCCCAAGGGCGAATGGTGGTCCGCCTTCCAGGACCCGCTGCTCGACGAACTGGAGCCGCTCGTCGAGGTGTCGAACCAGACGGTGCGGCAGAGCTACGCGAACTATCAGGAAGCGCTGGCCGAAGTGCGCGTGGCGCGCGCGAGCCTCTTTCCAGTCATCGGCGCCACCGGTTCGCTCGCGCGCGAGCGCTCCTCCACGGGCACGCTCAGCAGCGTGAGCAGCATCACGTCAACGCCGAATGGCGCGCGCATCGTCAACGGCGGCACGCTGGAGGCCAACGCGAGCTGGGACCTCGACCTGTGGGGCCAGGTGCGCCGGCAGATCGAGGAGCAGTCGGCCACGGCGCAGGCGAGCGAAGCCACGCTCGCCAATGCCACGTTGTCCGAACAGATCGCGCTCGCCAACGCCGTCATCGACCTGCGCATCACCGATGCCGACATCGACCTGCTCACCCATACCGTGCAGGCCTACACGGACTTCCTGCGCGTGGTCGCCAACCAGGACCAGGCGGGCACCGTTCCGCCGTCCGACCTCATCTCCGCGCGCACGCAGCTCGAATCCGCGCGCGCGAGCCTGATCGCACTGGGCGTGGCGCGCGCGCAATACGAGCACGCCATCGCGGTGCTCGTGGGGCGCAACCCCGAAGAAGTCGATATCCCGCACAGCGCGAAACTGCCCATGCTGCCCGTCATTCCGGCGGGCGTGCCCTCCACGCTGCTGCAGCGCCGGCCCGACGTCGCGACGGCGGAGCGGCAGATGGCCTCGGCCAATGCGGCGATCGGCGTGGCGGTGGCTGCGTACTATCCGGCGATCTCGCTCACCGCGCTCGACGGGTTCACGCAGTCGCCGCTTTCCGGGTTGCTGCATATCAGCAACTATGTGTGGTCGCTCGGCGCGAGCGCGACGCAGACGATCTTCGACGGCGGCCAGCGCGGCGGCCAGGTGGCGGCCGCGCGCGCGGGCTACGACGCGGCGGTGGCGAACTATCGGGGCACGGTGCTCGCTGCGTTCCAGGGCGTGGAGAACGATCTCTCGGCGCTGCGCATACTCGCGCAGCAGGCAGAGGTGCTCGACGCCGCGGTACGCGACGCGATCCACGGCGCGCAAATCGCGCAGAACGAGTACGAGGCGGGAACGGTGGACTACACGACGGTCGCGACGGCCCTCGCCACGCAACTGAGCAACCAGCAGAGCGCGCTCAACGTCCAGCAGCAGCGGCTGCTCGACACGGCGTCGCTGATCGGCGACCTGGGCGGCGGATGGTCCGGCGAGCTGCACGATGCCCAGCATCCGGCGCGCGTCATGACGCCGGCGCCCGACGCCGCAGCGGCCGCGGCGAGTGCGAGTGCGAGCGGTCCAGCTGGCGTCGAAGCGAGCCGGACGCAAAGCCATACCGTCGGCCCTTGAGCGGAGGAATCCGCGCTACGCGCGCGGCGTGGTTTCCGAAGCGTGCGTCACCGGCAACGCCGACGCGGGCAAGCCGAACACGGCGTCGAAGATCAGGTTGTAGAGGTAGGCGTAGACGAGAAAGAACACCGAGAGGCCGATGTCCATCAGGAACGCCTCGGCAAGCGGTACGCGCAGCGTGAGCGCGATCATCGGCACGAGAAATACGATGAGGCCGCCCTCGAAGCCGGCGGCATGGGCGATGCGGCGCGCGACGCCGCGGCCGCGCTTCGTCTGGCGCGCTTCCCAGCGCTCGAACAGCACGTTGTAGACGAAGTTCCAGCCCACCGCGATCAGCGACGAGAACACCGCCGCCGCGCTGGCGCGATCCATGCCACTGCCCGACAGCGAGGCGAAACTCGTACCGGTGATGAGGATCGCGATGCCCTCGAACAACGCGACGTACACGATCCGGCGTTTGATGCCTTGCATGGACTGGCGCTCCTGATACGAATACGAATCCTGCATTGCCCCCGGTGGTTCGAATCGCCGCGACTCCCGCGAGCGCGGCGCAGACCGTCCCGAATCAACCGAGATCGGTAAATACCGTCGCCGCGGGCAAGCGCGACTTCGGCAGCTTCGCGTTGAAGTCGTCGGCGCTGCGGTAGCCAAGGCCGATCACCACGAGCGCGGTGAGGCCCTGCTCGCGCAGGCCCAGTTCTTCGTCGAGGGCGTTCGCGTCGAAACCTTCCATCGGGCAGGCGTCGATTTCGAGCGTCGATGCGCCGATCAGCAGCGTGCCGAGCGCGAGATACGCCTGCTTTTCCATCCACGCCGCCAGGTCGCCGCGCTCGCGATGCAGGTTCACGTAGAACGAGCGCGTCTTTTCCTGGCCCGCCTTCGCTTCGGCGTTCGCGAAGCGCCCGTCGGCCGCTTCCTGCGCGAGCACCTGGGCGAGATGCGCTTCGTCCATGTCGGTGCGCACGCACAGCACCATCACGTGCGAGGCGCGGCTGACCTTCGGTTCGTTGTATGCGAAACCTTCCATGCCCCTGGCGATCCGTGCCCGGGCGGCGTCGCTTTCGGCCACCACGAAGTGCCACGGCTGCGAGTTCACCGACGACGGGCTGAAGCGGATCAGTTCCTTGAGTTCTTCGATGACGGCGGCGGGAATCTTGCGAGCGGGGTCGAACGCCTTGGCGGCGTGGCGTGCTTTCGCGAAGCGGGTGAGATTCAAGTCGTTTTCTCCTTCGTGGCCGGTCGGCCGAGGTTCGCACCGGCGGTTTGCACCAGTTTTCGGCAAGGCCGACATCGTACCAGCATGCGGCACAGCGCGCGCGACCCGGCCCGCGGGGCTGCGGGGCCGCTCAGCGCGCCCCGCGTGCCTGCGCTATGCTTGACCGCTGCACCGCGAGCTGCCCGCTCTTTCTCGCGCGGCGGTCCGCCAGGGAGAATCGATCATGCGCCAGGCCATTCATCATCTGCAGGTGAGCACGTGCACGCGCGGGCTTGTCGAAATCAGCGGCGAGGTCCGCGCGTTCGTGCGCGAACAGCGCATCGGCACCGGCCTGCTCACGCTTTTCTGCCGCCACACGTCGGCGTCGCTGCTGATCCAGGAGAACGCCGATTCCTCGGTGCGCCGCGACATCGAACGTTACTTCGAACAGCTCGCCCCCGAAGATCCCCGGCGCTACGAGCACGACACCGAAGGCGCCGACGACATGCCCGCGCATCTGCGCACGGCGCTCACGCACACGCAGCTCTCGATTCCGGTCGAGCACGGCGAACCCGTGCTGGGCACATGGCAGGGGATCTACCTGTTCGAGCATCGGCGGCAGGCACACGCGCGCGACGTCGTGCTCCACCTGATCGGCCAGTGAGCGCCGCCCGCCGGAGGGGCGCGAAACGCGTTAGTCCGGCGGCCCGGCGCATTCGCGCAAGCCGCGCATGCAAGCGCTATGCTACGGCTTTCGTTCAACCGTACCACCGAGGGTTGCCCCCATGAAACAGTCCGCCGGATCCATGATTTCCTTTACCCGCCCTGACGGCCAGACGCTCCAGGGTTATCTCGCCAAACCCGAAAAGACCGAGGGCGCGCCCGCCATCGTCGTGATTCAGGAGTGGTGGGGCTTGAACGACCAGATTCGCGGCGTGGCCGACCGGCTCGCGCAAGCGGGCTATCTGGCGCTCGTGCCCGACCTCTATCGCGGCAAGAGCACGGTCGAACAGGAAGAGGCCCACCATCTGATGACCGGCCTCGACTTCGCGGACGCGGCTTCGCAGGACGTGTACGGCGCGGTCACCTACCTGAAGACGCTCACGGATCGCGTGGGCGTGACCGGCTACTGCATGGGCGGCGCGCTCACGCTGCTCGCGGCCACCATGATCCCGGGCCTGTCGGGCGCCGTGGTGTGGTACGGCTTCCCGCCGCTCGAATACATCGACGCGAGCAAGATCACCGCGCCGGTCCTCGGCCACTTCGCGACCCAGGACCAGGCGTTCAGCATCGAAACCGTGGCGACGCTCGAAACGAAGCTCAAGGACGCCGACGTCGATGTCGAGTTCCATCGCTATCTCGCTCACCATGCCTTCGCGAACGAGACCGCCGTAGGCCCGAACCGCATCGCCATCACGCAGTACGACCCCGTCTGGGCGCAGCTCGCCTGGGATCGTTCGCTGACATTCTGGGGCCGCACGCTGTGGCCGCGGCGCACGGCGCGCTAAGCCCCGACGGCAGCGCCCGCGCGCAAATCCGTCGCGGGCGGGGCCAGCGTCGCCTCGCTTCGCGGCCGATGCCGGTTTGCCTTGCGGCGGCTACGTCCTCTTCGCGTTCTCGCGAAAGATCACGTGACGCCGCGTCTCCCTCGCGGTCTTTGCCCGCCCATCCATAAGCACCGGCCTGCGCCGCGCGAAAGAGCCTCAAACCATGAAAATCATCCGCTCGAAAACCTTCACGGCGGCCCGGCCCTGGGGTGCGCTCGACATCGCCAGCATGAACGGCACCACCGTGCGCCTGCACTGGACCGACAAGCCCTACACGTGGCACGTCAACGACGGCGAGGAAGTATTCGCCGTGCTCGACGGCGTGGTCGACATGCACTACCGCGAGCGCGGCGCCGAACGTATCGCCGTGCTCGAAGCCGGCGACATTTTCTTCGCGGGCGTCGGCTGCGAGCACGTCGCCCATCCGCGCGGCGAGGCGCGCATTCTCGTGGTCGAGCGCGAAGGAAGCGTGTGAGCGGCGCCCTGGGCCCAAAACACGGCGCGCGCCATTTCCACTACACTTGGCGGCCTGCCGGCGCCTCCGCTTCGCGCGCCGCATCGCCCAAGGACTCCAAGGACCTCGCATGAACAACCTTTCCGCGTTTCCCGTCACCAGGAAGTGGCCTGCGCAACATCCGGAGCGTATCCAGCTCTATTCGCTGCCCACGCCCAATGGCGTCAAGGTGTCGATCATGCTCGAGGAAAGCGGGCTCCCCTATGAGCCGCATCTGGTGCGCTTCGATGCGAACGACCAGATGTCGCCGGAATTTCTCTCGCTGAATCCCAACAACAAGATTCCCGCGATCCTCGATCCGAACGGCCCTGGCGGCGAGCCGCTCGCGCTCTTCGAGTCGGGCGCGATCCTCATCTATCTCGCCGACAAATGCGGACGCTTCCTCGCCCGCGAGGGCGCGGCGCGCTACGAGACGATCCAGTGGGTCATGTTCCAGATGGGCGGCATCGGCCCGATGTTCGGCCAGGTGGGCTTCTTCTACAAGTTCGCGGGCAAGGAATACGAGGACAAGCGTCCGCGCGACCGTTACGTTGCCGAGTCGCGCCGCCTGCTCGGCGTGCTCGACCAGCGCCTTGCCGGGCGCCAATGGATCATGGGCGACGAGTACACCATCGCCGACATGGCCACGTTCGGCTGGGTACGCAACCTCGTCGGCTTCTATGAGGCGGGAGACCTCGTGGGCTATGCGGACTTCAGGAACGTCGCGCGCGTGCTCGATGCGTTCCTCGCGCGCCCGGCGGTCGAGCGCGGGCTCAACATTCCGGCGCGCGGCTAAGGCCAACGCCTCCGCGCCGGGCGCGGCGCATCACGGCTACGTCGCTTTCACGCGCCACAACCGTGGTCGGCCACTTCGGCCGCCGCGCATTCCACGGTTTTGCGATCGTCGGCGCGCGCGAGCACGAATTTAGCCGCGGCCACGTAGGGATTGAGCCCGATGGCCGCGCACGAGCCAGCCCTGCGCGGGCAGCGGCGCGCCGGGAGCCGGCCCGAGGGCCGCCGGCGCGCCCGGTTGCTGCGCGAATGCGAGGGGCGTGGGCACGCCCAGCCACAGCGTCGCGAGCCAAGGCCCGGTTGCATCGCATCTTCAATCGCAAGCTCCCGTCTATTCGCAACCCATGCGTTCGGCCCGTTGTTCCGCGCGCCTGGGCATGCTGACGGTGGACCTTCATTTCGTGCGTCGCGTGCGGTCTCCCGTGCTGGAAATGCGGACCGTCCGCAGCCGGGCGCGGCTTCATAGCGCGCGCGGCTCAAACGCCGCGTGACGCATCGCCGGTATGGCTCGCGGGAGGCGGCCCGCCATCGATGAGCCCGAGCCGCTCGAGATCGTGAGCGAGGGAATCGGCATCGACGAACTGGCGCGCCTGCAGGCCGGCTTCGAGCGCGCCCGTCACATTGGCCTGGCTGTCGTCGATAAAGAGCGTCGCCTGCGGCGTTGCGCCGAGCTGCGCGACGCAGCCAAGGTAAGTCTGCGCGGCCGGCTTGACCGCGCCGAATGCCGCCGAGGAATAGATCCGCGCGCCGAACAGCCGGGCAACGGGCGGATTCAGATAGTCGAGGTAATCGGTGACGAGCGGGGAATTGTTGGTCAGCACGGCGATATGCGAACGCGTCGCCACGCGCTGCGCCAGCGCGAGCGCCGCCTCGTTCGGCGTGATCGAGGCGCGGCGCGAGGCGAGCCAGGCATCGCGGCTCACCGCGCGGCCCAGCACGGCGCCGAGCGCGCGCAAATAGTCGTCGGGATCGAGTTCGCCCGCGTCGGCGCGTGCTTCGAGGCCCGAGCCCCAGATCGCATGACGGACGGCCTCGGGCGGCGCGCCGGTCGAGGCCGCCAGGCTCGCGACACGCGCGTCGCGGTCGTAGTACGACAGCACGCCTTCCAGGTCGAACAGGACTACGCTGATCGCCGCCATCTGCCGCTCCCGCCCGAGATGTCCCACCATGTCCGTCGCCGATCATACCGCCGCGGCACTGCGCGCGGCGCGCCATGATCGCACCCGAAACCGCCAGGCGATTTTGGGTAAACTGGGGCGCATGGACACCTGCCGTTACTGCGGAAAACTGCGCGACGAATGGGATTGCCACGGGCCGGCGTGCCGCCGGGCGATCGCGCAGGCGCTGCAGCGCCAGCGCAAGGGGTTGCCGATGGTGCCGAACGTGATTCGCAACGAGATACCCGCCGACGCCACCACTGGCCAGATCATCACCGTGCTTTCGCGCCAGCGCATGCGTGCGCGGCGCGGCAACGAAGAGCGGCGCGAGCGCAAGGCGCTCGACAAGGCCGACGGCGAGTGACGCTCGCGCGCTGCGCGGCCCCCGCGTCATTCCTGCGGTTCGATCACTGCCGCTCCGGCCTGCCGGCACGGCGCGCAGCATGCCCGCACGCCTGCTCACATGGGCCGGCCGCCGAAAGCGCCTCGGCGGCCGCGCTGAAGCTCGCCCGGTGCGTAACCATACCGAATACGCGCAGATCGTCGACTTCGGACGATGCCGCCGGCCCGGGCGCTTTCGCCTCTGCCGGCGCCTTCGTCACAGTGCAGCCGCCACCGCCGCGCCCAGTTCCGCCGTGTTCGCCGTGCCGCCCATGTCGGGCGTGCGCGGGCCTTCCACCAGCACCTTTTCGATGGCCATCATGATCGCGTCGTGCGCGGCCTTGTGTTGCGCGTCGCCGTTGCCGAGGAAGTCGAGCATCATCGCGCCCGACCAGATCATCGCAATCGGATTGGCGATCTGCCTGCCGAAAATGTCGGGCGCCGAGCCGTGCACCGGCTCGAACAGCGAGGGAAACGCGCGCTCCGGGTTCAGGTTCGCCGACGCCGCGAGGCCGATCGTGCCCGTGCACGCAGGTCCGAGATCCGAGAGAATGTCGCCGAACAGGTTCGACGCCACCACCACGTCGAAGCGATCGGGCTGCAGCACGAAACGCGCGCACAGAATGTCGATGTGCTGCTTGTCCCACTTCACGTCGGGATACGCCCCGGCCATCGCGGCCACGCGCTCGTCCCAGTACGGCATGCTGATCGAAATGCCGTTGGACTTCGTGGCCGCCGTGAGTTTCCTGCGTCCGCGCTGGTTCGCGAGTTCGAACGCGTATTTGAGAATGCGGTCCACGCCCTGGCGCGTGAACACCGACTCCTGCAGCACGAACTCGCGCGCCGTGCCTTCGAACATCTTGCCGCCCACCGAGCTGTATTCGCCCTCGGTGTTCTCGCGCACCACGACAAAGTCGATGTCGCCGGGCTTGCGGTTGGCGAGCGGACACGGCACGCCCGGCAGCAGACGCACGGGGCGCAGGTTCACGTACTGGTCGAACTCGCGGCGGAATTTCAGCAGCGAGCCCCACAGCGAGATGTGGTCGGGCACCTTGTCGGGCCAGCCGACCGCGCCGAAATAGATGGCGTCGAAACCCCTGAGCGTGGCGAACCAGTCGTCGGGCATCATCTTGCCGTGCTGCAGGTAATAGTCGCAGCTCGCCCAGTCGAAGTGCGTGAATTCGAGGTTCAGGCCGAACCGCGCGGCGGCGGCCTGAACCACGCGCACGCCCTCGGGCATCACTTCCTGGCCGATGCCGTCGCCGGCGATCGCGGCGATTCTGAATGTCTTGCTCATGTCTCGTTCTCCGTTTCCCTGCGGTTGCCTGCGGTTGCCTGTCCTGCGGCGCGGACCGCGCGTGGCCCGCGTCGCGCCGGCGCCAGCATGCCGGAAACGCGGCGGCAGCCAGCCCCGCCGGCGCGGACCGATTCCACGCGAATCGTGAATAATCGCACGAGTGCTGGCGCTGGTCCACGCGCCCGCCTGGGCGCGCGACGGCCGCCCGACGCAGACGACATGGGGCCTCGATCCGCGATCTCGCCTAAACTCACGCTTTGCTCCACCGTTCGGTCCTTTGGACCGGCACATTTTCCGATCGACTGATTTATGTTCTCGCTCTCCGACACCCTGCCCACCGACAAGCCCGCCCTCTACGAAACGCTCGCCGCCCAGGCGCGCTCGTTGATCGAGGGCGAAACCGACGTCATCGCGAACGCGGCGAACTTCGCCTCGCTCGTGTTCCATTCGCTCGAAGGCCTGAACTGGGCGGGGTTCTATTCCTTCGACGGCACCGAGCTCGTGGTCGGACCGTTCCAGGGCAAGCCGGCATGCGTGCGCATTGCGCTCGGCAAGGGCGTATGCGGCACGGCGGCCGCCACGCGGCAAACGCAGGTGGTGCCCGACGTGCATGCGTTTGCGGGCCACATTGCTTGCGACTCGGCTTCGCAGTCCGAGATCGTCGTGCCGCTCGTCACGCCGGACGGCGAACTGATCGGCGTGTGGGACGTGGACAGCCCGTATCTCGCGCGCTTCGACGAAGAAGATGCGAAGGGCATGGAGTTGCTCTGCCGCACGTTCATCGAGTACGGCTGGAAGCGTGGCTGAGCACGAGGCCGCCCAGCGCCGTCGATAAAACCTGGAAGGCGGCGCGCCGTGTGCGCGCCGCCGCTACCGTTGCGCAAGCGCTCCGGCCAACGCGAGCGCCACGTTCATGCGCTGCTGCACATAGGCCCGTGCGTCGCGCGAAAACACGTTGGGCATGCTGAGCGTCGGCGCGAATTTCATCAGGATGTCGAATCATTACCGTGCGCGTTCGCCTTGACGAAATCGACGAACGCGCGCAGCGGCGCCGGCAAGTGACGCCGCCCCGGATAGTAGAGAAACGGCCCCGGAAACGACACGGCCCAGTCGTCGAGCAACGGCACGAGCGCGCCGCGCGCGATATGCGGCAGCAGCATTTCCTCGTACAGATGCACGACGCCGATGCCGTCGAGCGCCATGCCGATCACGAGGTCGAGCGCAGCGCCCGGACGCACCACGAGCGGCGCGGGCGGATCGAGGCGCAACAGCTCGCCGTCGCGCTCGAAATGCCAGAGCGGCATCGCGCCGCCCGCAAACTGCACGCGCAGGCACGCATGCCCCAGCAGTTCGCGCGGATGCTCGGGCCGCCCGCGCGCCGCCAGGTACGCGGGCGACGCGGCCGTCGCGAAGCGCTCCACACGCGGCCCGACCGGAATCGCGATCATGTCCTGCTCGAGCCGCTCGTCGTAGCGGATGCCGGCGTCGCAGCCGATCGCGAGCACGTCGACGAAACCGTCCTCCACCACCACTTCCACGCGAATCTCGGGATACGCGCGATGGAACGGCGCCAGCACGCCGGGCAGGATGGTGCGCGCCGCGCTCGCCGGCACATTGAGCTTGAGCGTGCCAGCGGGCTTCTCGCGGTAGCCGTTGAGCACGTCGAGCGCCGCTTCCATCTCGCTGAAGAGCGGCGTGATCGATTCGAGCAGACGCTGCCCCGCTTCGGTCGGCGCGACGCTGCGCGTGGTGCGGTTCAGGAGGCGCAGGCCGAGCTTCGCCTCCAGCCGCCGCACGGCCGTGCTGAGGCTCGAAGCGGAGACGCCGCCCGCGCGCGCCGCGTCGCGAAAGCCGCCCGCGCTCGCCACCGAAACGAAAGCGGCCAGATCGTTCATCTCCATCGGCATGGTTCACCCCGCATTGTTCAAGATTGCGCACAGCCTGTTCGAATCCGATGGGATTATCGGACAATTCGAACGCGCCCATACTGCGGGCATTCGTCAACCGAGGAGAGCGCAATGCCGAAACGAAGAAACCCCGCAGGCACGTATGAGCTGGCCGGCCGCCAGGTGAACCGCATGGGCTACGGCGCCATGCAGCTGGCCGGCCCCGGCGTGTTCGGGCCGCCGAAGGACCGCGCACAGGCTGTCGCGGTGCTGCGCGAGGCCCTGGCGCTGGGCGTCGATCACATCGACACAAGCGACTTCTACGGACCGCACGTGACGAACCAGATCATCCGCGAAGCGCTGCACCCGTATGCGCAGAACCTCACGATCGTGACCAAGGTGGGCGCCGTGCGCGACGACAAGGGCGCGTGGCTGCCGGCGCTGGAGCCCGCCGATATCGAGCGCGCCGTGCACGACAATCTGCGCAACCTCGGGCTCGAAGCGCTCGACGTAGTGAACCTGCGCATCATGGGCGACGTCCACAAGCCCGCCGAAGGGCCGGTGGAGCGGCAGGTCGAGGCGCTGGCCGCGCTGCGCGAACGCGGGCTCGTGCGCCATGTCGGCCTCTCCAATGCGACCGCGACGCAGATCGCGGCGGCTCGGCGCGTCATGCCTATCGTGTGCGTGCAGGGCTAACAGCAATCCCTTAATCTCCCCAAGACCCACCAGCAACGTGAGGAGAAACGAAGGCTCGTGTCCTGGCGCCCCCGATGCTCCCCCTCGCTCCCCGACAGATTGTTGGCAACGCGTGGTGAAGCCGGGTGTACCGTAATTGCACCAGGAGAGGCCTCAAATGAACAGCACGGAACGCACAAATGTGCGCCCTTTAAAAGTGGCCGATGCCTCGCTCAAAGCGCTTCAGCCGGGCCATAGACCCCATAAGTGTTCCGTCGGCGGGGGACTGTATCTGCTCGTTTCAACTGCCGGAAGCAAGACGTGGAACATGGCCTACCGGTTCGGTGGCCGTCAACGAACGCTGAAAATCGGGTTGTTCCCTTACGTGAACCTCGCCGAAGCTCGCTTGCTCGCATATGAGGCACATAAGCTGCTTGCCGTGGGCATAGACCCGGTTGCTGCTCGTGAGAAAGAACGGCTGATGAACGTTCAGGCACACGCCGAGACGCTCGGCGCGTTGTGCGCTGAATGGTTAGAACATCGCCGAGGCAGCGTTGCCGACTACACCTTCGGACAGTCAAAAACATGGCTCGAGCGATACGTCGTTAGCCGCGACATCGGCAACCTGCCCGTTGCGGAAATCACCGCGGCGCACGTTCACCAGTTGGTCAGGGGCGTCGCTAACGGCAGCATTCGCACAGGCTTCGAGCGGCAGAACGGAAGCACGTATGTTGCGGGCAAACTCAAGCAGCTGCTCGGACAGGTGTTCCGCTATGCGATCAGCTCGGGGCGCGCGCAAAACAATCCAGCTACGATGATCGCCCTGAGCGATGCGGTTAAGCCCAGGAGAGTCCGGCACAACAAAGCCCTACCGCCCTCCCAGATGTGCGCGTTGCTCGATCGTATCGACAGCGAGAACAGGATGCTAACCACGCGGACGCTTGCAGCGACGATACTCCTAAGCGCATGCCGCACCGGAGAGGCGTTACAGGCACGTTGGGGTGAATTTGACTTCGAGAATGCACTCTGGAGTATTCCGGCCTCCCGGATGAAAAACAAACAGCCGCACTCCTTTCCACTATCCGCCCAACTGGCTGCTCGGTTGCTGATACTTCGCTCGATTTCACAAAAAACGAACGCCGAAGATTACGTTTTTTATAGTTCGAAGGCCAAGATACTTCCGCACCTGTCACGCGGGGCAGTTAACGCGATCTTCGCCCAAATGGGACTGAATGAAGAAAGCAACAACTGGTTCCGCGCGCATGGTGCTCGCGGGTCGATCGCAGTATGGGCTTATGAAAGTGGCCGGTGGCGTTCCGAGGTCATCGAATGCTATCTGAGCCACGTCGAGCGCAACAAAGTCAAATTAGCCTACACCAATGCCACGAAGTATCTCTCTGAGCGTCGCGATCTTGCGCAGCGATGGGCCGATCTTATCGATCCGTTAACAGCGACAGCCAACACCAGGCAGAATGCGGCCTAAGCTCTGTCAGGGAACCTATGTGGATTGCGCACGAAGCGAAGAAACGCGGGTTCCCGGTGTGTTGCCGTATTGGCCGAGGGCAGACCAACGCGTGGCCATGCCAACCGTCCCGTTGCCCCGACGCGGAGACAAAGCGCTAACCCCAGAGCGCATAGTAAGCGTGGCAGCAGCGACGTCTTGACTAGAGATCGTGATCTTCAGTCTGCGGTGCGGAGCTGAGCGGCAACGACCCACGGTGCGAGTTCGTCGATGCGGTTGATCGCATGGTCTGCGATGCGCGCGAGCACGTAGCGTAGATACGCTTCAGGTCAGATCGATACCGTTGAGTTTTGCGGTGCCAACGAGGCTGTAGATTGCGGCGGCACGCTCGCCGCCGGAGTCTGTTCCGGCCAACTGGCTGTTCGCAAGTTCACTGCAAGCGGGGCAGCGTGGCTGCCGCGATCATGAGCCTGCTGCGCTCGGCGCAACTCAACGGGCACGACCCGCACGCGTATCTCAAGGACATCCTCACGCGCTTGCCCACGCACAGGGCCAGCGACATTGCCGCGTTGTTGCCGCATCGCTGGCAGCAGAAACCCACAGTCGCCTACCCTACTTGGCCACCTTCAGGTCGGAGGAGGCATTACTATTGATCCGACTACTACGTCAACGACGCGATGACGTTGCGCATTCCTTCGGCAACGACGGCCGACGCGATGGTGTCCTACGATGTCAGCGATTCTCACTTTGCCCTCAATGTGATAAGCCTCACCGACGCGCTGGCTTACAGTTCGGCGTTCTCCAACGGCTATGCCACGCCGACGGCGGGACGAACGATAACCTTCACAGCCGGCCTCCGCGATGGTTGCCTACCTAGCACTCTTTAGCCCCTGAAATTGGCCGACAGCGGCCTCGTTGCTACCATCGATGGGACATTCCGTCGACGATCCCGAATTGATTTTGACATGTAGCGGGTAACGTGTAATATACTACCTGTCACATGATATACTCACTCACGGTCGGGCACAGTGACGACACCCACCGGCTCTCGACGATATAGCAATGGCTCATTCATCAGCACTGCCCCACCAAGCGCTCGAGTGGCTCGCGCGAAGCGAACGCCAACCGTGCGTTGCGGTTGACTCACACACCGGCGGCAACCCCACTCGCATCGTCTTGTCCGGCATCGACCTGCCCGCCGATGTCGGGACGGTCGATGTCGCACGTGCCTGGCTGCGCGACCACGCCGACTTCTGGCGAACGCGGCTAGTTCACGAACCGCGTGGCGGCGGCCTCACCTGCGCGGTCCTGCCAATCGAAACAACGGAAGACGACTGCGATATCGGCGCCGTCATTCTCGAACCAGGCTCCTATCCGCCGATGTGCGGCCATTGCATGATCGGTTTCGCGTCGGTTATCGTAGAAATGGACCTGCTTCCGCACGCGTGGAACGAAGATCATACCCACGCGGCGTTTCGAATCCGCACGCCAGCTGGTCCTGTCGGCATCGAAGCCCGCAAGGAAGACGGCAAGTTCACGACTGTCACGCTGACGAACGTCGAGTCGTTCACGGCGGGTCGCCACGATCATGTGGTCAACGGCGTGAAGGCGTCCGTCGAACTGCTGTACGGCGGCGACTACTACATCAGCGTCGACGCCGACACAATCGGCCTCTCCCTCGATCGCTCGAATGCCACGGAAATCGTGCGCGTCGCGCGCGAATTGCGCGCGTCCTATACCGAAGGCGGCGTGCGCGATCCGCTGAGCGGCGACACGCTGGACGTCTACCAGGTGCTGTTCTATCAGCACGATCCGGCATCGACCGCGCGCGTGAAGATCGTCGTGGTCGCGCCGCCCGGCGTGATCGACCGTTCGCCGTGCGGCACGGGGTCGAGCGCGGTGTTCGCCAAATTCGTCACCGAAGGCCTGCTCAAGCCCGAGGACACGTTGACGACACAGAGCATCATCGGCTCCACGTTCACCGTCACGGCAAAGCAGGTTCGGGACACGCCCGGCCGCCGCTTCATCACGCCCGCATTGACGGGGCGCGCCTATATCAACGGATTTTTGACCATTGCAGCCGACGCGGACGACGAATTCGCCGATGGCTTCGCTCCGCTTTAATTTTTTACTTTCGACAAGGAATTTCTTATGGCACTGAGAGGCGTACTTTCCGCGATCGTGACCCCGTTCGACAACCACGGCGAAATCGACGAAGCCGCGCTGCGCGCGCTGGTGGATCAAGGTATCGAGGACGGTGTCGACGGCTTCGTTCCCGCCGGCGGTACCGGTGAATTCTCCGTGTTGTCGCATCAGGAGCGGATCAAGCTGGTCGACGTCGTCGTCGAGCAAACGGCCGGACGCGCGACGGTGCTCGCGCATACGGGCGCGACGTCGTCGCGAGAAGCGATCGAACTGTCCCGTCACGCGGAGCGCGCGGGTGCGACGGCCATCATGCTCGCGACGCCGTACTACGAACGCATCGGGTATGAAGAAGCGTTCGCTTACTATGCCGCCGTCGCGGAGGCAACGAGTCTGCCGATTTGCGCGTACAACTTCCCGCCGTCGACGGGCCTACATCTGAACGTCAACTTCCTGGTGCGTCTCGCCACCGAGATTCCGCAGGTAAAGTACGTGAAGGACTCGTCTGCCGACATCGGCCAGATGAACGCACTGCTCTACGACCACGCCGACAAGATCACCTTCTTCAACGGCGAAGACATCATCATGTTGCCCGCGCTCACGCTCGGCGCACCCGGCATGGTGATGGGCATAGCGAACTTCGCCGCTCCGGCACTCGCCCTGCTCTTCAAGGCGAGCCAGGCAAAAGACGACGCGACGATTGCGTCCATCTGGCGTCAGATCAATCCGCTGATTCGCGTACTGGGTCAAGCGTCGTACAACAGCGGCGTGAAGGCGGCCTGCGAATTGCTGGGTCTGCGTGTCGGCTCGGTGCGCGCGCCCGTCCCGGCTTACACGCAGCCCCAACTGGCGGCCTTGAAGAACGCCCTAGCGAAGATCGACCCGGCACTGCTGACGAAGGCAGCCCGCTAACACGCCGCACGACGGTAGTTTCGAGGGGCAAGGCGGCGCGATGGATTCGCGCCGCCTTGCACTTTCGCTTTTGCGTTCGCGGCAGAAAGCGATCGGCATAGGCCAGCCGTCTGGCTGCGCGCCTGCCACAGGGCATGCGGGTCCGCACCGGGCGGTTCGGGGAGTTGAGGTTACGAGAGTCGGGGTACGCTCAGCCGATCGAAGTGAGCGATGGTCAACACGCTTTTGAGCAGCCGGTCACTATTGCGCCACCAGCGGCGACTGTTAGCCGCCACCTGTTGCGCTACAGCGCACGGCGCTCCCCGCATACGCAGTTCCCGGTAAATCGCGATGCCACGGCGCCAGTGTTTGAGCTGGATGGCACGCAACCGGTGGCGCATCCATTTATCCAGTTCCAACCAGACTCGTGGCGTTTGCGCCAACCGGAAGTACGCCTTCCAACCCTGCACATAAGACCGTAGCTGCTCCACGACTGCCGTCATGCTGCGCCCGCCATTGCGACAGGTCAGTCCACGAATGCGGCGTTTGAACGCCAGCAGCGGTGTGGCCGCCACCTTGCGTTTGACCAGTCCGCCCGCAGCCACCCACGGGCCGTAGCCCAGAAACTTGCTACCAAACGCACTCGCCACTGCGCTTTTGGTCTCGTTGACCTTTAGCCGCAGCCGGCCATACAGGCGTCGCAGCATTGCCATCACCCGCTCACCCGCCCGGCGACTACGAACATAAACATTCGCGTCGTCGGCATGGCGCGCAAAGCAATGGCCCCGCCGCTCCAGTTCGACACCGTCGCGCTGCCAGGCACGAGGCGAGATCTCCCCAGGTAAGAACGCACTCCTTCACAGCACAACCGCCTGATCTACGCCTGCGCTCCTTGATCACAAGAGCTTCGCGGTTTTATGCCCGCTCGCCCTGCTCGGCAGCGCCTTCTATGCAGTTCTTGTTCATCGGCTCACGATTTACGCTCCACGCTTCCTTCCCACACTCGGTCGCCCTCATGCAGTTGCGCTTCACTTCATTCGCTGTGACCAGCTCATGGCGGGACTTGCACCCGCAGGAGTGCGCCCATGCTGGGCGCACCCATAAAAAAGGCAGAACGCCTCGCGGCATTCTGCCCAATCCCTTCTTCGCGGCAGTCTCCTGCGCGTATTGGCAAGAAGGGCTGCGTGAAATCTTAGAACTTGTGAACGATGCCCACGCGCGTGGCCAGCTGATGATTGCTCGACGATGCCGTGCCGGTCACGCCGTCAAAGATATCGGCAGGTTGTCCCGCGCCCGCTGCAATCTGATAGGTCGCCATCGCATAGACGAATGTGCGCTTCGTCAACGTGTATTCGACCGTCGAGGCGATCTGGTGATACTTCGGTTTGGCGGACGAATAACCGATGCTTCCGTCCGTGAACGAATAGCCCAGCCCGGCGGAAAGAGCCGGCGTGAACTGGTACGAACCGAACGCCTCGTACGTGGCGAACCGCACGGTGGCATTCGTGCCGTTGGCCTGACCGAACAGCACGTTCGAATAGTTGATGCCGATGCTCGCGGCCCCCAGCTTGTACGTCGCGCCCACCGCCATGATCTGCTCGTTCGCCGGCTGACCGACGTAGCTGAACGCGCCGGTCGCACCGACCGCCGCGCCTGTCGTATTGGGAACGTAATTGCCCGACAGCAGCGTGCCCGGTTGCTTCACATGAAGGTAAGCGGCACCCACCGTGAGATCAGCGCCGCTGTAGCTCGCGCCCACGCTGTAGAGGCCAATCTTGCTAGTACCAGGCGAGTTCGAATTGGTCATGCCGATCAAGCCGCCGAAGGTCAACCCATGAATGTTGGGACTCATGTACTTGAGCGAATTGTCGACGCGGAACGAGTTTGCGCTGTTGTCGACGTCGCCGGCGTGCCACGCGCCACCCCACGCACCGTCCATCGTGACCGGCTGGTAGAAGTCGACCACGGATTCGTACTGGCGGCCGGCGGTCACCGTACCTAACTGGTCGCTGGACAAGCCCACGTAGGCCTGGCGCCCGAACTCGCGGCCGCCCTGCGCGAGCGTGCCGTTGATCACGTTGAAGCCGTTCTCGAGCTTGAAGACGGCTTTCAGGCCGCCGCCGAGGTCTTCCGTTCCCTGAAGGCCCCAGCGGCTACCGTAGATGCCGTCATAGGTGCCGTCCTGCATGTGCCAGAGCTGGTGTCCGCCACTGTTATTGTTGAAGTCGATGCCAACGTCGATCACGCCGTACAACGACACCGACGACTGTGCATAGGCGCCCGCGCAGGCGAAGCTGGCCGCGAATGCCGTGAGGATACTTTTCTTGTTGCATTTGAACACTTTTCTTCTCCGAGGGAACTGCCGTTGACGTTTAATCTCTCTATTTATAAGTTTCGTATACCTAAGTATGAAGACGGGCGTGCGTATTCCCGCCCGATGCGGCCTCGGCTTTTGCGAGCCGAAGTCAACACGTGCGAAGCACACTCGATTGCGAAGGACAACCGGCGTTCGTCACGCCGGGAACTGCAAGTACTGCGCGGGAAAGCGCGTTAGCTTTCCCGCGCCTGGATGAAAAGATGCGTTAGCCGTTCAGCTCGAGCGAGAGATAAATGGTCTTGAGCTGCGTGTACTGATCGAAGGCTTCCACTCCCTTGTCGTAACCACCGAACCCCGACGTCTTGTAGCCACCGAAAGGCGTCGTAATGTCTCCCTCGCCGTAGCCATTCACCGCGACCGTACCGGCCTGGATCTGGCGCGCCACGCGTATCGCCACGTTCACGTCGTTGGTGAACAGCGTGGCGGCCAGACCGAACGACGAATCGTTGGCAATGCGTATGGCTTCTTCTTCGGTATCGAAGGCGATGACCGCGACGACCGGTCCGAAAATCTCGTTCTGGGCGATGGCGCTCGACGGGTCCACGTTCGCGATGATGGTCGGCTCGACGAACCAGCCGCCCGTTTCCTTCATGACCTGCTTGCCGCCGGACACCACCGAGGCGCCGTCCTGCTTCGCCTGGTCGATGGCCGAAAGCACGCGCGTCAACGCCGACGCTTCGATCAGCGGGCCGAGCTTGCTGGCCGGGTCCGTCGGCTGGCCCACGGTCCATTGCTTCGCCGCGTTCGCGAGCAGTTCGACGAAGGCGTCCTTGATGCTCGAATGCACCAGAATGCGCGAGCCGCACGTGCAGTTCTGGCCCATGTTCCAGAATGCCGCGCCCGCGAGATTTTCAGCGATGGATCCGAGTCGGTTGGCAGCGTCGGCCATGACGATTTGCGGGCTCTTGCCACCGCACTCCAGCACGACCTTCTTCAGATTGCTGTCCGCCGCATAGCGCAGGAAGTGACGGCCGACTTCCGTGGAGCCGGTGAACGAAATGACATCCACGTCGGGATGCAGGCCCAGCGCCTTGCCGGTCACGTGACCGAGACCCGGCACGACGTTGAAGACGCCCGCGGGAATGCCCGCATCCGCAGCGAGTTCGGCGATACGCAGCGTGGAAAGCGGCGCGAGTTCAGCCGGTTTGACGACGATGGAGTTACCGGCGGCCAGCGCCGGCGAGATCTTCCACGACAACGTGCCGGCAGGGAAATTCCACGGCAGCACCATGCCGACCACGCCCACCGCTTCCCGCACGATGAGACCAAGCTTGTCCTCGCCCGTGGGCGACACCTTGCCGAACACCTTGTCGATTGCTTCGGCATACCAACGAATATTGTTCACCACGTCGGGGACGTCGAGGTTCTGGCAGTCCGAGATCGGTTTGCCGGCATCGACGGAATCGAGCAACGCGATCTCGGCGCCGTTGGCTTCGACCAGATCCGAGAACTTGCGCAAGATGCGCTTGCGCTCGCGCGGCTCCATCTTGCTCCAGACGCCCGACTGAAACGCCTTGCGGGCCGACTGGACGGCGCGGTCGACGTCGCTCGCCGAGCACGCGGCCACGCGGTTGAGCAACTGCCCGCTGGCCGGGTTGAGATTTTCGAAAACGGCGCCGTTCTCGGCATCGACGAACTGACCGTCGATAAACGCCTGGGTACGCACCGTGTAGGGAATCGACATCGCTAGCACTCCGTTAAATCGTTAAAGGACTCTGCTCAGGAAGGCTTTGGTTCTGGCCGTCTGGGTATGGTTGAAAAAGTGTTCGGGGCTGCCTTGCTCCACGACGACGCCGCCATCCATGAAGACGACCAGGTCGCTCACTTCGCGGGCAAAGCCCAGTTCGTGCGTGACGACGATCATGCTCATGCCGTCGGAGGCGAGGTCGCGCATCACGTTCAGCACTTCGCCCACGAGCTCGGGGTCGAGCGCGCTGGTCGGTTCGTCGAAGAGCATGAGCTTCGGCTTCATGGCGAGTGCGCGGGCAATCGCCACGCGCTGCTGCTGGCCGCCCGACAGCGTGCCCGGATACGCCGACGCCTTGGCGGTCAGGCCAACCTTGGCGAGCAGGTCCATCGCTTCGGCGATGGCCTGTTTTTTCGACACCTTGCGCACGCTCATGGGCGCTTCGATGATGTTCTGCAGCACCGTCATGTGCGGAAACAGATTGAAGTTCTGAAACACCATGCCGACATCGGCGCGCTGCCGCGCGATCTCGCTCGGCTTGAGTTCGTAGAGCATGTCGTTGCGTTCGCGATAGCCGACCATCTCGCCAGCCACCTGCAGGAAACCCCTCTCGATACGTTCGAGATGATTCATGCAGCGAAGAAAGGTGCTTTTACCGGAGCCGGACGGACCGAGAATGCAGGCAACCTTGCCGTATTCGATCTGGAGGTCGACGCCCTTCAGCACCTTGAGCGGACCATACGATTTTTCGACGTTGCGCGCGTGGAGCGCGAAGCGTTGCGCCGAAGCGCTAGGCGTAGAACTTTTCATCATGTCAGATTCCGGCGTTCGAAACGGTCGCTTCCTCGACCATCATGGGTTTGCTTTTTTGCGTCCGACGGTCGCTCTTGCCAAAGTGACGTTCGAGCGCGTTCTGCCCGATCGACAGCACGGTGGTCAGCACCAGATACCAGGTCGATGCCACGATCAGCAGCGGGATGGTCTGAAAGTTGGTGGTGTAGATCAGTTGCGCCGAATACAGCAGCTCTTCCATTGCGATCACGCTGACAAGCGAGGTCGTCTTGAGCATGCCGATAAGCTGATTGCCGGTAGGCGGCACGATCACACGCATGGCTTGAGGCAGGATGATGCGGGTCATCACGCGGAAGCTTGAGAGCCCAAGCGCCTGGGCCGCTTCGCGTTGACCGCCGGGCACGGCCGCGAGACCGGAACGCACGATCTCGGACATGTACGCGCCTTCGTTCAGGCCGAGGCCGAGCAGCGCCGCCACGTACACGGTGATGACCTTGTTCGCGTCGAAATGCGCGAGCGACGGGCCGACGGGAAAGCCCAACGTCAACGTGGGATACAACGCGGAGAGGTTGTACCAGAAGATCAGTTGCACCAGCAGCGGCGTGCCGCGAAAGACGAACACGTAGCCGGACGCCACCGTGCTCAGCACAGGATTATCGGAAATGCGCATCAGCGCGACGATGGTGCCGAGCACGATGCCGATCGCCATGGCCGCGACCGTGAGCCAGACCGTAGTCAGGAGTCCGTTGAGAATGGATTCGTTCGTCAGGTACTGGGCAACGAGATTCCATTTGAAGCGCGGATTCGTGACCATCGACATTACGAATCCGCCCAGCACGAC
This sequence comes from Paraburkholderia lycopersici, assembly GCF_900096975.1. Lineage (GTDB taxonomy): Bacteria > Pseudomonadota > Gammaproteobacteria > Burkholderiales > Burkholderiaceae > Paraburkholderia > Paraburkholderia lycopersici. Next base: position 34,968 of record NZ_FMYQ01000017.1, on the reverse strand, counting down.
CACGAGAACCACAGCGGCGACCAGGCGCCCATGATGCTTGAGTGGCACAACGGACATCGGTTTTTGATCTTGAAGTGTGTTTCTCGTATCCATCACTCTGCGTCCCCAAAACGTCGTCCCAAGGGTGTCCCTGGGAAATCTGCGTGATTCAATCATCATCCAGTAATCGGTTACCGGTAGCCGTGAACATCCTGACACCTCAGATTAGGTGCGTCAAGCCGACAAAAACCCGGTATGGCCATCGGCACTTTTGTGCCGTCACGGCGGCAACAGGCGTGACGAAGCTTTGTCTGCATGGAGGCAGACAATCGTCGATACGGCTCATACCAGCGTGTGAAACCGCGCTTATCGCACGGTCATTCCCGGTCTATGACGCGTGCGGCGCCAGTCCGCAATGCGGGCGGGTCTAAAGAAAACTGCCGGGAGGAAAATTCATTTTTGTCGCTCCACTGTGAGGCAGTCCGGCGCGAGCGCGGACTGCCTTGTCCCCTGTCTCCAGCGAATGTCCAGCGAATGCGCGAATCAGAAGCCGTACTTCGGCGGCGTCGAGCCTTCGCGATAGATGCTCGCGCTTTTCGCGGCGCCGTACGCCGTGTCGTTCGCCTTGAGAATGCTTGCGTAGACACCGCTCTGGATGAGGTGGTCATACGCGGCTTGCAGCGCCTTCCCGAGCTTCTCCGCATTCTTGTTGCGCGCAATGGCGGTCGCGGTCGGACCGCCGCCGATCTCGCCCGTTGCCGCTAGTGCGTCGTCCAGATGAATCGCTTCCTGCGCGCCGCCGCGATTGATCAGCACGCCGTCCACGCGCCCGCTGTGCAGCGCGAGCACCGCATTGCTGATCGACGGGAAACTGCTGACCGTCGGCGCGGACCCGCCGCATTTCGGCACGGCCGTCTTGAGCGTTTCCAGTTCGGCGGAGCCCGCCATCGCCCCGACCGAATGACCGCAGATATCCGTGAGCGCGGACAGCTTCGTCTTGCCGGTCTTTAGCGCAAGGAACGAACTGTAGTCCTGCCAGTCCGTCACGAAGTCCACCACTTTCAGACGCTCGTTCGTCACGTAGAACTCGCCGAACGAGATGTCGAACTTGTCCGCCTGTAGCCCCGTGAGCGCGGCCGCGAACGGGATCAGCGAAATGTCCGCCTTCAGGCCCATCGTCTCGGCGATCGCATGGGCGAGATCCACATCCATGCCCTTGAGGCTGTTGCCTTCCTTATAGGCGAGCGGCTTGCCGATGTCGGGCACGGCGATACGCAGCACGCCGGCCTGGCGAATGTCCTCGGGAAGCAGCGCAGCGACCTTGTCGGCCTTCGGGACTTCCGCGTGCACGCTGGCCAGCGGGCCCATCAGCGCGCCGGTGATGACCGCTGTGAGCACGCGCAAAACGAAACGTCGGGGTTGAGCCATCGGGTAACTCCTCTGTCGTGTGATTTGTGAATGAACCGCATCAGCAAGATTTTGTAGTCAGTTGACAATGACGACTGACGGGTAATACATTACCGCTTACCGATCTCCAAAACAAGCAGATCAAAAAAACCTCGGGCAAACCCCCGATTTTCTCACTCACCGGACAGGCGGCAGGGCTCAAATGGACACGACAAACGGGAACGCGGACTACGACGTCATCATCATTGGCGGAGGTCCTTCGGGCATCTCCGCCTCGTGGGAACTCCGGGACAAGAAGATTCTCGTGCTGGAAAAAACCCATCGCATGGGTGGCCGGCTGTATTCGTTCGCGCGCGGCGACTACTGGATGAATCTGGGCGGCCATCTGTTTCCGGCGGCCGGATCGCATATGCGCAACATCCTCCATTCGATCGGTCTGGACGTGATCCGGATTCCGGGCAACAAGTTCGCGATCCAGTGGGGCGGCAAGGTCTATGCGCCCAAGGCGGTCTCGGCGCTGCCCCTCACGCTGCCGATGTCACTCGGTGAACGCATCGCGATGGCGCGCGTCGGCCTGCGTATCCTGAAGGCCGTGAAGGGCTGGCAGCAGGAAATGGAGCCGGTCTACGGCGAGAGCCCTCAACGCCGCCGCGCGCGGGTCGCGCGCTATCTGTCGCATCTGTCGTTCCGCCAGTTCCTCGGCCGCCTGCCGAAGCGGGTCGACGCGCTCTTCCAGTCCGCGAGCCGGCGCGCGGCTGCCGAAATGGAAGATCAGAACGCGGGCGTGGGCGTTTCGCTGTTCGGCGCGGTCTGGGCCGGCAAGGGCGACTCGATGGCGCTCAATCTGAACGGCGGCTCGGGGCGGCTCGGTGAAGTGATGATGGAGTTGATGGGCGACCGCGTGCAGTACCACACCACCGTGAAGTCGGTGAAGAAGGAAGGCAATCGCGTCAACGTCACGTACGAAGTGAACGGCGAAACGCACACGGTCACGGCCTCGCAGGTGATCGTCGCGATTCCGGCCAACCAGGCCGCGCAGATCGTGCAGGACATTCCCGAAGACGTGCGCAGCGTGCTGAAGGGCGTGCAGTACGGTCCGTTCCCGACCATGGGCGTGATCACCGACGAACCCGGCCCGATGCCCTACGACGATATCTACGCGATCACCACGCCGGAAGCGTCGTTCGACATGTTCTTCAATCACGCGAATCCGCTGCGCACGAGCGGCCCGCGCAAGCCGGGCGGCAGCCTGATGGTGTATTCTGGCGGCGAACCCGCGCGCCAGCTCCTGAAGCACACGGACGAAGAGATCCGCGACATCTATCTCGCCGACATCTACAAGATGTATCCGCAACTCAAGGGGCACATCAAGGAAACGATCGTGCAGCGCTGGGAGCCGGGCAACACGTATCGGCCGGCGGGCTTCAATTTCGACCCGATGCTGTCCTATTGCGAGCGCGGCGACGTGGACATTCATTTCGCCGGCGACTACTTCGCGGAAATCGGCAACATGGAGATCGCGACCGGTTCGGCGCACGAGGCCGCCAAGCGCGCACGCGCCCGTCTCATGAGCCGCGACACGGCCACGGGCGCGCGACGCGACAGCGCCCGCCGCGATCTCGACAAAGCCGCCGCGGCCTGACCGATGCACGTCAAGACACAGCGCTTCGCGCTGATCGGCGCGGGCGTCGCGGCGCAAACGCACGCGCGGGAGTTGCGGCGCGTGGCCAATGCGTCGCTCGTCGCAGTCTGGGCGCGCAGCGCGGACGCGGCCGCCGCGTTCGCCGCGGCCAACGCGATCCCGCGCCACTACTCGGACCTCGCCGCCCTGCTCGCCGACGCGGACATCGACGTGGTCATCATCACCACGCCCAACGGCACGCATCGCGAGTACGCGGTGGCAGCGGCCCGCGCAGGCAAGCACGTGATCGTCGAGAAACCGCTGGAGATCACCACGGCGCGTTCGCAGGCGATTATCGACGCGTGCGCCAAAGCGCAGCGGCGCCTGTTCGTGATTTATCAGCGGCGCTATTCGAAGGCCGTTTTGCAGACGATCGACGATCTGGGCAGCGGCAAGCTGGGCGACATCGTGCTGGTCAATATCGTCGACAACCAGTTTCGACCGCGACGGTATTACCTGGATGCGTCGTGGCGAGGCACGCACGAACTGGAAGGCGGCGGCTGCGTGATGACCCAGTCGACCCACATGATCGATCTCGCGCAATTCATTCTGGGCCCGATCACCTCGGTCTACGCCCGCACGAAAACCGCGTACCACGAGATCGACACGGAAGACGTGGCCGCCGCCGTGTTCGAATTCGCCGGCGGGACGCTCGGCACGTTCTCGTCCTCGACCGCGGCCTACCCCGGTCAGCGTCATGTGCTGACTATCTCGGGCACCGCGGGCACCGTCATGCTCAACGGCGAGCACGACCAGATCATCTTCCGCCGTTCGATGCACGACGAGCACCACGCGGACGTGCCGGAAAACTTCAGCTTCGCGGACCCGACCGACCCGCGCGACTACCCCACGTTCGGGCAACGCGTGCAACTGGAGCGGATTGTTGCCGCGCTGAACGACGACTCGACGGCGGCGGGACAGGAAGACCTTCTTATATCGGCTCGCGTGATCGACGCGATCTACGAATCGGCGGCAAGCGGATTGCCGGTGAAAATTGCCGCAGAGTAGCGACTGGAAGCCGAAATTACCGCGCACTGGTAGCGCAAGGAGTAAGAGTGTATTATACGTCACCGCTAGCATTTTACCTCGGTGCCCCCATGGAGAACGTTTTACAACAGGTCAACCTGCGCGACCAGGCGCTCGCCGTTCTGAAATATCGGCTGATTTCAGGCGATCTGGCGCCAGGCGAAATTTATTCCGCCGCAGCGCTGGCTTCGGAACTCGGGGTGTCGAACAGCCCGGTGCGCGAAGCCATGCTCACGCTGGTCAACGAAGGCCTGATGGAAACGGTCAAGAACCGTGGCTTTCGCGTGGTTCCCCTGCGCGATGAAGAGCGCCGGAACATCTACGAATTGCGCAAGCTGATCGAAGTGCCGTCCATGGCGAAGCTCGCCTCGATGAAGGACGAAGTCAACGCTCACCGCGAGCACTTCGAGCAACTGGCTGCGGATATCGTGAAGGCGGCGCACGAGAAAAACGTGGTCGCTTTCGTTGAGGCGGACAGGAACTTCCATATTGGTCTGCTCTCGCTTCTCAAGAACGAGCAGCTCACCAGCATCGTCGAGAACTTGCGCAACCAGACCCGGCGATACGGCCTGAAAGTGCTGTCGAGCCAGGAAGGCGAACTGGTCAAGTCAGCCGAAGGTCATAAGCTGTTGCTCGACGCCATTCTGTCCGGCGACAAAAAGCTCGTCACGAAGATCATGACCGAGCATTTGAGCCCGCTCGCCGGCGACGACTTGACCGAGCCGGGCGTTACCGTAGCGCCTGAAGCGCCCCGCAAGCGGGCCTGACTCGCGCACACCAGCCAGCCGCCTCTCTCCGACTTTTCCCCTGGCTTCTCCTGTTACCGGGCTTCGAGCTTGAAGCGGCGCGTGCAAACGGCGCCGCGCTTCGTTTGTCTTCACGCGAAGATATCCGAAAGATAGGGATTCAGAAATAATCCTTTCGGGTCCATGGCTCGCCGCACTTTGACGAATCGATCGAGATGCGGGTACACCGCGGCCGCCCGAGGACGATCCATGAAATTGACCTTTCCCCAATGCGGTCTCGGCTCGAACGGACCGAGTGCGGCATCGACCGCCCTGAGAAACGGCCAATAGTCCCTGCCGATTTCCCCCGACACCGAAAGCGAGGTGCTGTCCCGCTCGCTTTGCGGCGAAATGAAAGCGTCGTCGGCTTTCTGCCAGCGCACCTGAAACGGCGAAACCGCGTCGGTGAAATCGTTCAGCATCAGATGACGCACAGCCTCGACCGCTTCGCGCGCGTGCACCGACCCGACCATGTACTCCAGCTCGTGAAACTCGGCATCCGTCGTGCCGTCGGGATATATGCGATACGCCCTGCCCACGCGGCGCAGCGGCTCGTCCGATTCCAACACGGACGGACCAGCCGGAATCTTGTGCAGCAGTTTCACGAAACAGTGATCCTTCGGCGTGGGCGGCAGTCGGTACATTTCGTGCGACCGGTCAGCCGGCATCCACCAGAAAGAAAAGTGATGATGGTTGGCCAGCAGTTCGCCCCATCGCTCGCTCACTTCCGCCCACGGCATCACCACCAGTTCTTCGCGCAAGTAATACGCGGGCACCACCTTCAGTCCCACGCGCAGCACGGGACCCAGCAGACCTAACGACACCTGCCCGGCTTTCGGAAGCTCCGGCGTCGATTCGTCGATGTCGACCACTTCGCCGAGCCCGTTGACGATACGCAACCGGCACACCGTTGCCGACATCGAACCGTGCGCGATACCCGAGCCCTTCGTGCCGGTAGCGATGGCGCCGGCGACCGACTGCGCGTCGATATCGCCTTGATTGGCGATCGACACACCGGCGTTCCACAGCGGTTCACCCACCGACGATAGCCGCGATCCGCCCGCAACCGCGGCTTCCAGCGCCGCCGCGTTCACGGAGAACACGCGCTCCGTTCCGGAGAGATCGAAGAGGCTTCCGGCGGTGTTGACGATCGGACTGAACGAGTGCCCGCCGCCCGCGACACGCAACGGCCGCCCGGCGAGGATGTCTCGCCGCATGAGCTCGATGGCCTCTTCCTCGCTCGCGGGTTGGCGGATCCCGGCTGGGCTGAATGCCTGGCTCCTGCCCCAGTTGGTCCACTGCGTGGTGCCGGTTCGTTCCGTCAAGTGTCCGCTCCTTTCGAATTCCGCTGCAAGGCTGCCCGATCTGCATCGCCTGCCGCATAGCTGGCTATCGATTACCGGTCACAGTACACGGATTTCATTCACAGCGCAACGCCGAAAAAGATGCCGGACAGATACAATATTTATACAATATATTCTCATAGATTTCGCGTCATGCCGGAAAAGTTGTGATGCAAGAGTGCAAATAAAACGTATAAAACCAATTTAATACAATAACATAGAGATTCCAGACAAGAGATTCCTAAATATCGTTTTGTATAAAATATTCAGTTGATGTACGATTGTTTGGCGGGATGTCCCCGCGACGAACGCCCGGATCGGTGACCGGCGCGCCCGCGTCGCGCAACACGAGACCGACGACGGCCTTGCACCACCGCCCCGAACCCTTCACGAATGTTTAAGGAAATACGATGAGCGACTCGATCTTCACCGGCACCATCCCCGCCCTCATGACGCCTTGCACGGCCGACCGCAAACCCGACTACGACGCACTGGTCGCCAAGGGGCGCGAACTCGTCGATCTCGGCATGAGCGCGGTGGTGTACTGCGGCTCGATGGGCGACTGGCCGCTGCTGTCCGAAGCGCAACGCCAGGAAGGTGTCGCGCGTCTTGTCGCGGCCGGCATCCCGACCATCGTCGGAACGGGTGCGGTCAATTCAAAGGAAGCGGTGTCTCACGCCGCGCACGCGGCCAAGGTCGGCGCGGGCGGCCTGATGGTGATTCCGCGCGTGCTGTCGCGCGGCGCCTCGCTGGCGGCGCAAAAGGCGCACTTCTCCGCCATCCTCGAAGCCGCGCCGAAGCTGCCGGCCGTCATCTACAACAGCCCGTACTATGGCTTCGCCACGCGCGCCGATCTGTTCTTCGAACTGCGAGCGAAGTACCCGAATCTGATCGGCTTCAAGGAATTCGGCGGCGCCGCCGACATGCGCTACGCCGCGGAGCACATCACGAGCCAGGACGACGAAGTCACGCTGATGGCGGGCGTCGACACGCAGGTGTTCCACGGCTTCGTCAACTGCGGCGCTACGGGCGCGATCACCGGCATCGGCAATGCGTTGCCGCGTGTAGTGCTGCAACTGGTCGATCTGTGCGGCAAGGCCGCCAAGGGCGACGTGACCGCACGCCGCCAGGCGCAGGAGCTTGAGTCGGCGCTGGCTGTGCTGTCCTCGTTCGACGAAGGCACCGACCTCGTGCTGTACTACAAGTACCTGATGGTCCTGAACGGCGACAAGGAATATACGCTCCACTTCAATGAAACAGATGTGCTCAGCGACGCCCAGCGCCGCTACGCCGAAACGCAGTACGCGCTGTTCCGCAACTGGTACGCGGAATGGTCGAAGGGCGTCAACGCGTAAGGGCTGAACCGCGAGGGCGATCTCGCCTTCGTCTTCGCCGTCGCAAGCGGCCAGCACACGCTGGCCGCTTTGCTTTGGTGCGTATCCCTTCACTTCTCCAACTGGCTGTCATCGACAGCGCAAGGAACAGGCATCATGCAACTCAGTGGCAATTTGCTGATTGGCAGGCAATCCGTCTTCGGCGGCAACGGCACGATTCACGCCGTCCACGCATCGACGGGCGCCGCGATCGAACCGGCGTTCGGCGGCGCGACGCTGGACGACCTCGACCGGGCGTGCGCGCTCGCGTGGGCCGCCTTCGACACCTACCGCGAGACCGGGCCCGACGTACGCGCGCGGTTTCTCGAAACCATCGCCCAGAAAATCGTCGACATCGGCGACGACCTGATCGAACGCTGCATGGCGGAAAGCGGTCTGCCGCGCACGCGACTCGAAGGCGAACGCGGCCGCACAGTCGGCCAGCTGCGCATGTTCGCCGATGTCGTGCGCGACGGCGACTACATCGGCGCGCGCGTCGACCCGGCGCAACCCGAACGCAAGCCGCTGCCGCGCGTGGATCTGCGCCTGCGCCATATCGGCCTCGGTCCGGTGGCGGTGTTCGGCGCCAGCAACTTCCCGCTGGCGTTCTCGGTCGCGGGCGGCGATACCGCTTCGGCGCTGGCGGCCGGTTGCCCCGTCATCGTCAAGGCTCACTCGGCGCATCCGGGCACCTCGGAACTGGTCGGCCGCGCGATACAACAGGCCGTCGTGGATTGCGCCCTGCCGGAAGGCACGTTCTCGCTGCTGTTCGACAGCGGCCGGGACGTCGGTCAAGGGCTGATCAAGGATCATCGCATCAAGGCCGCGGGCTTCACCGGCTCGCGCGGCGGCGGCATGGCGCTTATGCAACTCGCCGTGGCACGCCCGGAACCCATTCCCGTTTATGCCGAGATGAGCAGCATCAACCCGGTTCTGCTGTTTCCGCATGCGCTAAAGAATCGTGGCGAGACGATTGCTGGGGCCTTCGTGTCATCGCTCGTACTGGGCGCCGGTCAGTTCTGCACGAACCCCGGTCTCGTTTTCGCCGTGGACGGCCCGGAACTCGACGCGTTCATTCGCGCCGCCGCCGCCGCGGTCGAGAACACCGCGGCGCAGACCATGCTCACGCCGGGCATCCGCCGGGCCTACGAAAACGCGGTCGAGAGGACCGGCGCGCAGGAAGCCGTGACGACTGCCGCACGCGGTCTCGATCCGACGGCTGGCCATCAGGGCCGCTCGGCGTTGTTCGTCACCAGCGCCGAGGCGTTCCGCGGCAATCCTGCGCTGCAGGAAGAGACCTTCGGCGCATCCTCGCTGATCGTGCGCGTGCCGACGCTCGACGTCATGCTCGAACTGATCGAGTCGCTGGAAGGACAACTGACCTCGGCGCTCCACATCGACGAAGCCGACTACGCCGACGCCCGCCGCATGCTGCCCGCGCTCGAACGCCGAACCGGCCGCATTCTCGTGAACGGCTTCGGCACGGGCGTGGAGGTGGGTCACGCAATGGTGCACGGCGGGCCGTATCCGTCGACAGCCGATGGACGCTCGACTTCCGTCGGCAGTCTGGCGATCCATCGCTTTCTGCGTCCGGTGAGCTATCAGGATTTGCCTGAAGCTTTGCTGCCCGATGCGCTGAAGCGCGACAACCCGCTCGGGCTGAATCGCCGCATCGACGGAAAACTGCGACTGGCGACCTGAAACGAGCAAGAAAAAAGGAGCGGTTACGCAAGCAACCGCTCCTTTTTCAGCCCTCTCTGCGACGCGCGAGGCCGCATCCCGCCAGCCTCCGTTGTGTTGAATGTCTCGCTTATTCCATCGAGAACAGCGGCGCGCCGAGCCTCGATTCATCGACTTCGATACCCAGCCCGGGCACGGTCGGCGCGGAGCCGAAACCGCTCTCCGAGCGCGGCGCATAGCCCGCGAGGTGCCCGTCCGTCCAGTCGTTGAAGAACGGCGTCATCAACAGCGATTCGGGCCGCGTGGTTGCGGCGACATGACTCGTCGCCGCCGTGATGATGTCGCCGCCCCACATGTCTTCCACGGAAACGGCGAGATTCAGATCCTGGAGCAGATCACGCGCCTTGACGACATTGGTCAGGCCGCCGAGCTTGCCGAACTTGAGGTTGACCGAGACCGCGTTGGCCTCGTACTTCGCGCGATACACCTCGTCCTGGCTCGTGATCGACTCGTCGAGCACGAGCGGCACGGAGGAGCCGCGCGCCGCGAGAATACAGTCGATGGTGGATCGGCACGGCTGTTCCACATACACGGGCAGCCCCGCCAGCCCCTGAAACGCCATCTTCGCGGCAGCCAGCGACCAGCCGCCGTTCGAGTCCGCCACGATAACCGTTTCGCGGTCGCCGGCATCAACGGCCGCGCGCGTGCGCGCGATGTCGTCGAAGGGGTTGTTGCCCACTTTCAGCTGAAAACGGTTGATGCCTGCCTTGCGGCGCTCTCTGATGAATTCGCCCATCGATTCCGGCGAGCCCAGCGGAACGGCTTCATAGACGGGGAACCGCTCGTTGACCACGCCGCCGATCAGCGCGGAAATGGGGCGACTCAGCGATTTCCCGAGAATGTCCCAGCACGCGATGTCGATCGCGCTCTTGGCGAACTCCTGCCCCATCAGCGTCGCATTCATTGTGCGGTTCACCTGGCCGAGATTGGCGGGATCGCTGCCGATCAAGGCCGCACCAAGATCGCGGAGCGCCGTGCGTATGCCCTCGGGAAACACCGGCAGATAGACCTTGCCGAGTGTTGTGATCTCCCCCCATCCGCTGATGCCTTCATCCGTGCGAACGCGCACCACGGTGCCGTCTTCCGTGTTCGCCTTGCGATCGCCGGACATGACGTAAGTGCCGTGAGCGTACCCAACCACATACGAGTAAATATCGAAACCAACGATTTTCATTAGATGGCCTTCATGTCATGAGTCGCGTGTCTGGATCGACGCGACAGCGCCGCGCGATGATCCGCGCTTACGGGTTGCGGTAAGAGAATTCGATTGCCGGGCGGGCGCGCGGCGGAAATCCGGACGAGTCCACCGCCGACACGATTTATATTTTATACAATCGATAACCGACGTCAACCCGAAACAAATATCGTCACGCGGATCGCGCACCAGGTGGCCGCTTTCCAGCAGTTCCACTCGCCTGATATAATTTATACATTCTGAAACGCCGCCAGGATGCGCGTTCCGCACTGATTCCACACGGTATTCCGCAATGAACTCACCCGTCACCGGCAGCCGCCTGTCCACTGCCACGGTCGCCGAACGAGCCGCAGACGAGCTTCGTCGCAAGATCGTTTCGGGCGAGTTGCCCGAGGGTTTTCAGCTCCGGCAGGACGCGCTCGCGGCGGAATTCGGCATCAGCCGAATCCCCGTGCGTGAAGCACTGGTGCAACTTGAAGGCGAAGGACTGGTCAGGATCGTTCCGCACAAGGGCGCAGTCGTTTCGGAGCTGTCCATCGCCGAGATCAGTGAACTGTTCACGCTGCGCGGACTGCTGGAGCCGTTGCTTCTGAAAAGGTCGGCGCCGAAGCTCACGCCGCAAGACTTCGCCGAACTCGACGCCATTCTTGCGGAGTACCGGCAGGAGCTGCAATCTCAGCATCTGGCCCGCTGGGGTGAACTGAACACGCGGCTACATGATGTGCTCCTGTCGCGAGCCGAACAGCCGCGCACGGCGGCTATTGTCGCCAGCCTGTTACAGCAGACCGACCGCTACACGCGCTTGCAGCTATCGTTGAGCGCGGAGAGTTGCCGGCGAGCGGAAGAGGAACACGGCGAACTGGTGCGCCTGTGCAAGATCGGTGACGTGCGGGGCGCCGCTGCGCTGTTAAAGCGGCATATCGATCACGCGTGCAAGGAACTTGAGGAATTCGTTCTGTCGCGCAGGCGGCTTTGACGCGTCCCGCGATTCGACGCGACGTATTTTTGGGGCGCCAGCGCCCGCGCCTTACTCACCCCAGCTCCTGCAGGCTGCAGTGCTATACTCCGACGCGTTGCAAAGAGCCGTTTCCCCGCTCCAGCAATCTTTCCGGCTATTGGCTCGATCTCGCGCAGGGACTCGGCGGCACGATCTGGCTCTGCGCGGCCAGCGCGGCGATGTCGGGCGTGCTCGGATGTCTTAGAGGAAGCGGTAATGCGATTTTGCCGCGCCCGGAAACTTGCAGATGACGCACAGATGCAAGCGCTCGCACTCGCGATGGGCGCCCTACAGTGGGCAACCGAAAATGCGACCGGCCGCGACGAAAACCAATTCGTCCCCACGTCGCAAGTGGCACACGTCACGCGAGCCAAACGATGACGCACAAAGAAAAGCAAGCACTCTCCTTCACGCCGGTCACGCGCAGATCGCGTGGAGGATGTCGGTGCCGATCTCAAGCAAAAAATGGTTTGGCGGGGCTCGCTCACTACGATCCACTCGCCATCCTCGGTTGACATACCGAGCATATCGAGTTGACCCGCGACCTGTTGCACACCATCCACTTCAGCAGGCAAGATCACTGGTGCGGCTGGATCGCCCGCAGAGGCAGTAAAATCGGGGCGAAGCGCCAGTCTGCCATCAGGTTCTCGCGGCCGATGATATATTGCGCAACCAACACTGCACTCTCCTCGGATGCAGCAGCGGCAACTATCCGATTGCAAAACTCAAGAAGATGCACACGTCGCAGGGTCAGGCGCTCCGTTGCCAAGGCAACCAGAAACTCCATGAGTGACCGAGTTCGGCGAGATGTCGTACGCACCGTAACTCAATACTTTCGGGCGAGCAGCGCATAGCAGACAAGCCTGGCGCACACCATCATTGAAGCGATCAAAGTTGTCCGGCGAGATGATCGACCGTTCGTATGCATTGTATGACAAACGCCGCGCCGCATCGAAACTCATCCGCAATTGTGACAGCAGAAGACGCACGACGACGTAAAGGTCGGCCTGCGTGGCGGCTGGGGGATGACGCAAGAACCGATCGAGCATGGCCGCAGTGAGCGTCTGGTTGTCACAAACGCCTTGGCCCATTGCGTGAACGGCAGGTTGCTATAAGTTGGAATTGAATGTGTGCTACGGCAGGCCAGTTTTTATGTTGGCTGGTGAGCAGAACGTAGTCGAAACAGACCACGCAGGGTGAAAGCCGAAGGGACGTTCGCAGGCGTCTTGGTGCGCTGGCGTGTGCTCGCGGCTGAACTGCCAAAGGCTTGGCGCTCTGGCCGTATCTGGAATGAGATAGGAGGTTCACCGGCCTGAAACAACGCGTAGATCTCCGCAAAAACTTTGGCATCGCCGGTCACAACGGCGATGCAGAGTGCGGAATCGTGTCTCGGGAGGTAGGATATGAGTTCAGCCGTTGTTGACGAAATCGCCGCCCGTAGCACGACCTTCGAGAACATCCCTGCCGAACTGGATCAGGATGCGGCACGCCTCTTCGGGCGTGTTCGCCGGTTTTGCCCACTTCGGCGTAACCCGGGAATCGGCGACGTGCTCGCCCCGGGTCTTGTCGATGATAACGATCCAGCCAGTGAAGCTCGCTTGCTCCGGGTGATTCGACACATTGGCATGTATCTCAATCCCGGGCTTGTACTCGGATAACTGACTTGTCATGGCGGTCCCCTCGCAAGCGTGGAGGTGATCCTAGCACCCTCGTCCGTGCACGAGAAAACCACTTGTGTGCGCTAGCGCACGTAACTACCAACCCCAATCGTTCAAGCGTGGGGCGGGAACGTGCGATCCCGATGCTGCCAATCAGCCATCAGGTTTCGGGACGTGGCGTCTTGCCGATCCACTCGGTCCAGCCATTTCATTGCCGCCCTCTTGGCGATTTCGGACATCAATTCAGCAGCACCGCGGCATCCGAGGTCCCCGCTAGAAAACGGCAGCTCCGCGATCGGACCACCGTATCTTCTGACGGTCCACTGCGCGCCGAAAACGTCACGCTCGACCACAAACGGGGTGTGGTCGATCAGGTATCCCTTGTAGTCAAGCGAGTAACTCATCGGCTCCAACCTATGGAGTATTCGCATCAAAGATGCCAATTTAGTGGATGCGCAGCAATCTGCAAATCACCAGGCCGGTCCGCCCCGAGGTGCTAATTTCGCCAACACGCCAAGGGGACATCCAGCACGGCCGGGTATGTCTGCCGTGCGCCACAGAGGTTGAGCAGCGGCTCAATCTCGTTCAAGGCGGCCAAAGGATTTCCCTGTCTGGCAAGTGAACGTGCCCTCACCGTACGGCCGACAAAGTATGCCTGATCGGGCATAATTTCCTCCAAGAGATCGACTAATAGCAGAATGTCGGCACACAGGGGATCTCGCCCATCGGAGAGAAGTCGAAAGGCACTGCTGCGAAGTGCAGCAAGGGGTACAGACCATCGCTGCTTTCCAGCGGTCCGCGAAAGCCGTTCATTGCCAAATCTCCCTCGGAGATGCCCTTACCGTAACCTGGGAAACCCTCGTAAGGGTGGTACAAAGGTAGTACGGTTACTGGTGGACAGGGATGTCCGAAATGCGTGCCTTTCGGCGAGCGCGGTCGCCAGACGAGTCCTGCTAACCGAGCGCCGCTCCCGCGGAGCGAGCCCCGGCGAAATAAAAGGGGCTGCACGCCCTTTCAGAAGCGCTACCGACGCTATGTCGAGGCGAGTTCGTCGTTGGAGTGCGTGTGGGAACCGAGCGCCGGCATTGATAATCGGCGCACAGTTGCCGTCGCGAGCAAGCGAACCCGGTAGCCGGAAGACCGCCTGAGCGCGACATCGCGCATATGCGCCGGCTTGTGGCCAGCGCAACACACACGGCCCACAAGGCATATTGGTACGAAGCATTTTCTCCGGCTATACTCCGGGCCACTCGTTTCCCACTTTCCCGCCATGAAGCGTGTCTCCGTACGGACATCCCCCATTCACGGAAAAGGTGTCTTCGCACTGCTGGCACTCTCCGCCGGCGAACGCATCTTCGAATACAAGGGGCTCGTCACGACCTGGCGCGAAGCCACCCGGTATTACGCGCGTCGCGAGGATACAGGACACACCTTTCTGTTTGGCCTTTCCAACGGCCGCGTGATCGATGGCGGGCGCGGCGGCAACGGCGCGCGCTGGCTCAACCACGCCTGCGCAGCGAACTGCGAGGCCGTCGAAGAGGCAGGCAGGGTGTACATCGAGGCCACCAGAATCATCAAGCCCGGCGAGGAGTTGTTCATCGACTACGCGCTCGAGGTGCCCCCGAAAGCCAGGAGTGATGCATTCCGCGACTACGCCTGTCGCTGCGGCACCAGGCGTTGCCGCGGATCGATGCTCAGCCTCCCCTGAGCGTGACGTTGCAGGTACAGCAAACCCGTGTTTCGCTCTCGCTCGCATGGGCGAAGTTCAAGGTCGATACTTCCGTCTATTGGCCGCAGCGCTCTGGCGATCCAGCAACGTGCAAACGCCAATGCACCTGTTCGATTTTCGACGCGGCTAGATCGGCTGCAGTCGGCTGCGGATTCAGCCGGTCGATGCGACACACATCGCCGCACTCCACCGCACGCGCTCACCGGGCGGTGGTGACAACGCGGGCAGGCTATGCGGGAAGCACGTCATTCGCCCGTAGGACGGATGCTGCTGTTTCCTGCGCTGCTGAACCATCGCATTCCTTTGGGAGCTTTCGCGGGCGGCAAGAGCCGCCGCCGTAAGCGCGACGTTAGCTTGAGGAGGAAAGAACTGGGCCTGGAGCGGCTCGCTCAAAGCGAGTTAGCGTCGCTACGCTACGCACCAGAGTTCCATACACTTCGATCGCCAGCGCGGTCTCGAACCCGCGCTGCTCAAGTCCGGATATCCGGCGTTCCTGTTCGGCCACAAGCTCGAGGGCGCGCGAAATACACTGATGCTGCCGCCTCAATGCCGCCGGCGCTGCGCCTATTTCGCGGGTTCGAAAAATGGGATTGCCTGACTTCAAAGTCGCACTTGCACTTTGGGCGTTTTTGCGCTCGGGCAGACTCGCAAGGGCATCGAGGAGAACGCCTGGATCAAAGGCCTTGCGCAGAAATCCGTCGGCGGTAATACCTGCGCTTGCTTCGTCCCCGGACATGAGAATGACGGAAACACCGCAAAACCGTGGGATGGCCCTCAACATGCATGCCGCATCCGGCCCCTCGAGAACGGGCATATGGATGTCTGAAACAATTACATCCGGCGTGACGCCCAAGGCGGCTGTAACCATTTCCAAACCATTTGCAGCGGTCGTGATGTCGTATCCGGCGTCGTCCAGCCGTGCCTGAAGCGCGTCACGAAAGGCTGCGTCGTCGTCTACCAGCAACACCCGGCTCATCGCTGTTTCCCATAGAACTAGCTGCCTTGGCGCACCGGCCATTCCCACTGACGAAGGCTGGAGGCGACGTGCTCGCTCCGGGGCCAATCGTCTGGTTTGCGCTCAGGGTGTCCGGTCACTTCCACTCGGTGACTTGATGGCTAGCCCTTTGTAATGCGGTTGAGGTCGCCGCGTACGTATGCCGGCGCGTTTTGGGACGCAACGTGAGGGCGCCCGCGGGGCCGCGGTCCGGCGCGCTATCAACTTGCCACTGTCTACGCGGCACGGCGCTTGCTTCGCGCACGTCGTCATGCGAAGAGCTACCGGAGGCAGCCATGCGATTCATTTTTCAGTCCTGCCTGATCAGCGCGAGCGTGAGCGTCGAGGATGGACGAATCGTGGCCAATGCGAGAATCTTCATTCCGTCGGCCGACGGTTCATTCGAAGATGATGTCCAGGACCTGTGTCTGGATGAGAATTTCATCGACGAAAACGAAGCTCTGACTTTTGCGCGCGAACGTGCAATGGGTTGGATCGAAGAGCATTGCGTCAACCCAACGTAGCTAGCGGCTTCTGGATGACGCCCTGGGTGGGGGCTTCCAGCTATCGCCGCAAGCCGCACCGGTTGTGATCAATCCACTCAATTGCCTGCTGCTTCGCTAGCACAGCCATTCGTACGCCAGAGGTCACGGGGGCTCAGGTGAGATTGGGAGTCAAACTGGCTGCAACCCGCGGTGCCGGGAACATCAGATGGTCACGAGCGAAAGAATTATAATTCGTGGCGCACCCCAGACAATATGCGAAACCTGATCTTTTCGGACGGTCTACGAGGGTCCACCGACTTGATCAGCCGATGTTCGGGGGACGTAGTAATTCGTCAGGACGCCTGTAGCGGCTGCAAGCGTCGTCACCTGGTGGACCGCCAGTTCTGCCCGATTGCCCTCCTCCCGGGATGTCCTGGTGCAGCCCTGGGCGAACTGACGTCTTCAGTTCGCAGCGCGATTTCGTGCTCGCTGACGCGACGTTGATCACCGTAGCCGACGGCAGTCATGTGCGGTTCCAGTTCGCGGCGACACGCGGACTTGCTTTTGCATGAATTGCCAGCAGCCGGGCCGGAACTCCCCTGAAATCAAAAATGATGCCGGCACCGCAGCGGCCAAACCCAGGATCCTTCAACATGACCACCAAGACTTCAGGTGATGCCGGTGACACGGGCAACCTTCGCCGCGCGGACGGCAAGTCCCCACTCACGGTCGTGGGCATCGGGGCATCGGCCGGCGGCGTCCCCGCCCTGATCAATTTCTTCAGTCATGCGCCCGCTTCGATGGACATGGCGTTTGTCGTCATTCTCCACCTGTCGCCGGAACACGAGAGCCACGCCGACGCGATCCTCCAGCGGGCCACCGCCATGCCCGTGGCACAGGTCAGCGACGTGACGCGGATCGAAAGGAATCACGTCTATGTCATCGCGCCGGGCAAGCAGTTGCGCCTGTCCGACGGGCACCTTCACGTGACAGATCGCAACGAGCCGGATCGCAGGATTCTCACCATTGACGAGTTCTTCCGCACCCTCGCCGACGCCCAGGGTATGAATGCCATGGGCATCGTCCTCTCCGGTACCGGCTCAGACGGTGCAGTGGGTCTCAGCCGTATCAAGGAAAACGGTGGCGTCACGATGGCGCAGGATCCAAATGATGCCGAATACCCGGAGATGCCGCAACATGCCATCACCACGGGACAGGTCGACATCATCCTGCCAGCAGCCGAGATGCCGCAAAAGCTGCTGGAACTGAGGGACACCGCCCGGCGCATCCGTGTGCCTGCACTTGAAACGGTGGAACAGGAGGTCGAAGAGCCGGGCCCGCCCCGGGGAGGCGCCGAGCGCGCACTCCAGGACGTCCTGATGCATCTGCGCGTGCGCACTGGCCACGACTTCCGGCATTACAAGCGCGCCACCGTGCTCCGGCGTATCGAACGACGCCTGCAGGTCAACGGGCTGACCGATCTGGAAAGTTACCGCAACTATCTCCGCGCCACGCCGGACGAGACAGCGGCCCTACTGGCCGACATGCTGATTGGCGTCACCCAATTCTTTCGCGACCGTGATGCATTCGACGCCCTGCGCCATGCGGTGATTCCAGGGCTGTTCCGCAGCGCCACAAGTGATGCGCAGATTCGCGTCTGGGTGGCAGGCTGCTCGACTGGCGAGGAAGCGTACTCAATCGCCATGATGATGATGCAGGCGCGCGAGGCAGCCGGCTCGGCATCGGCAATGCAGGTCTTCGCCACAGATATCGACGACGCAGCGGTCATGCGTGCGCGTGCCGGATCTTATCCGGACTCAATCGCTGCCGACGTACCCGGTGACCTCCTGCGTCGTTACTTCCTGCAGGAAGGGGCGCGCTATACGATCGTCAAGCCCGTGCGGGAGCGCATTCTCTTCGCGTCGCACAGCCTGTTGAGGGACCCGCCGTTTTCGCATCTCGATCTGATCTCGTGCCGGAACGTCCTGATCTACCTTGACCGCGGCGTGCAGCGGCAGATTCTCGAGCTGTTCCATTTTGCACTGCGTCCGGACGGCTATCTGTTCCTCGGCTCCGCTGAATCCGCCGACGCCGCCGACGACCTGTTCGCGGTTGTCGACAAACAGTACCGCATCTACCGCGCAAGAAAAATCGTCAACGGCGCAAGGCAGGCGTCCGCCTTCCCTTCGCTCGCACAAACGGGCGGAGTTCCGGAGGACGTGCAGTCGATCGCAGCAAGCGCGAATCCACCGCTCCCACCAGAGCGACGCAATTTCTCCTTCTCGGCGCTACACCAGCGCGTACTGGAAGAGTATGCGCCGCCGAGCGTCATCGTGGACCGCGACTCGACGATCGTGCATCTGTCGGATAACGCGGGGAAGTTCCTGCACCACGCCGGTGGCGAGCCATCGACCAATATCATGGCCGTCGTTGTACCGGAGCTGCGGCTGGACCTGCGCACGACGCTCTTCCGGGCACTGCAGACAGGTGCAAGCGTCGAAGCACGGCGTGTCAAGCTCGTGCGGGACGGCCGCACGTCGTGGATCAACATGACCGTGCGCCCGTTCCATGATCCGGGCGTCAACGCAGACTTCTTCCTGGTGCTGTTCGATGAGGTGCAGGAGCGCATGTCGGAAGAAGGCGAAGCCGGGCATAAGGGGCAGGACCCGGTACTGATGCAGCTCGAGCAGGAACTGCAGCATAGCCGCGAGCAACTCGCCACCAATATCGAGCAGTACGAAACTTCCGTTGAGGAACTGAAGGCCTCGAACGAGGAACTGCAGGCCATCAACGAGGAGCTTCGCTCCGCCACAGAGGAACTGGAGAGCAGTAAGGAGGAACTGCAGTCAGTCAACGAGGAACTGACGACGCTGAATTCGGAGCTGCATTCGCGAGTCGAGGAAACCGCGAAGGCCAACGATGACCTGCAGAACATTATCGTATCGACCGAGATCGCCACGGTCTTTGTCGACAGGAAGATTCAGGTCAAGCGGTTCACCCCAAGTGCGACCCGGATATTCAAGCTGATCGACTCCGACATTGGACGCTCATTGTTCGATGTTACGCATTCGCTCAAGCATCCGACGCTGGCCGAGGACGTCAAGGAAGCGTTCGAGACGCTGAAGCTGATCGAGCGCGAACTGCAGAGCCAGGAAGGCCAGTGGTATCTGATGCGTCTGCTGCCCTATCGTACGGCCGACGATCGCATCGATGGCGCCGTGCTCACGCTGATCGATATCACGGCGCGCCACGAGGCGGAAGAGCTGGCCCGCATCGGCGAGCAGCGCCTGCGGCTCGTCGCGCAGTCGACCAATGATTACGCCATCATCGTTCAGGATACCGCCGGTCGCATTGTCAGCTGGAATACCGGCGCCGAACGTATTTTCGGATACGCCGAAAGCGAGGTCACCGGCAAGGACATCGCACTGATCTATGAGCAGGACGACCGGCAGGCGCAGATTCCTGCGCGCGAGCGTGAAACTGCCGGCAACGAAGGACGCGCCGACGACGAACGCTGGCACGTAACCAAGGATCACCGCCGCGTCTGGTGCAGCGGTGTGGTTACGCCGATTGCGGACGCATCGTTCACGGGCTTCGCCAAGATTGTGCGCGACCTCACCGAGCGCAAGCAACGCGATGATGCGAAAGAGGTTGCGCTCCTGCACGAGCAGGAGGAAAGGCAGCGGGAAACGCAGTCGAACCAGATGAAGGATGATTTCATTGCGGTGCTCTCACACGAGCTGAAACATCCGCTGAACCTGATCGGCATGAAGGCCGAGATGCTGGCCCGTCTGCCCCAGACGCGCGATATCGAAGCCGTGCGCGATACGGCGGATGCAATTCGCCGTGCAGTGCGTGGCCAGGCGCAGATCATCGACGACCTGCTTGACCTGTCGCGCGTGCGCACCGGAAAACTGGCGCTGGATCAGGGAGCACTCGATATTGCCTCAGTCGTGCGCGACATTGCTAAAGTTTGTGAGCAGGACACGATCGCCCGAAGTATCAAGCTCTCGGTAACCGGGGCGACGCAGTCTGCTACGATTTACGCGGACCGAACCCGTTGCGAGCAGATTCTCTGGAACCTCGTCTCGAATGCGATCAAATTTACTGGCCCCGGCGGCACGATCGAACTGCGCATCTCACGTGAACACAAGATGATCCGTATCGATGTCATTGACACTGGCGAAGGCATCGCGACGTCGGAGCTCCCGCACGTCTTTGATATGTACCGTCAGGGCATTCGTGGCCGGTCCAAGGCCGGGCTTGGCATCGGACTGGCACTCGTGAGGCAGCTGGCAGAAATGCACGGCGGCCGCGTCGATGCATATTCCGACGGCCCCGGCCAGGGAAGCACGCTATCGGTGTGGCTTCCGGCGATGGGTGAATTCGGCAAGCTGGAACCCGCCCCCCCCTCCCCCGGCTCGCTTGCCGGCGTACGTACCATGATCGCCCTGGAAGAACCGGAAACCGCATCATCGTTAGCCAGGCTTCTGGAGCTGGAGGGTGCATCGGTCACCACGGCAGTGGGTATTGGCCAGGCGAAAACGGTCATGTCAACGCAGCCCGTCGATATCGTGATCTGCGAGGTTCACGATTCTGGCTCCGACGCGCGCGCGTTCATAGCCGGCCTGAAGTCCGATCCGGGGCTTCAGCGCATCCGGACAGTTGCCGTAACCGGAAGCGATCGCGACGCAGACAGGCGTGCTGTGCTTGACGCGGGATTCGATGCGCAGATCAGCAGACCGATTGATTTTCAGGTGCTGATCCAGGCTCTGCAGCGCATCCTTCCCGCGCTGCGCAAGTAGGCACTCCCCACGCGGGATTGCGCGGGCGGCCATACGCCCGGCCCTCAAGCTCGACGACGAGCGCGGGGGTCGGGCAACCGCCGTACTTCACTCCGCAGTTTGACGGGCGCGCCGCTTGCGCCCCCATGCAGGAGGGAGGAATCATGGACAAACGGGACATTGTCGTGATAGGCGGTTCCCGCGGCGCCTTCGGTGTGCTGCGCAGGCTTGCCAGAAAACTGCCGCCGGACCTGCCAGCCGCGGTTTGTGTCGTTCTCCACGTGGGCAGGCACGACAGCATACTGCCGCACCTCATGTCGGAATGGGGGCCGATTCCGGCGAGCCATCCCGACGACGGCGAAGCCGTTGCGAATGGAAGAATTTACATCGCGCCTCCGGATCGTCACCTGCGGCTGTCGCACGGCAGATTCCGCCTCGATGACAGCGCCGCAGAAAACTTTGCCCGGCCGGCCGCGGACCCGCTGTTCAGGTCCGCCGCGCTCGACTACGGCACTCGCGTCGTGGCCGTCGTGCTCAGCGGCGATCTTGACGACGGCGCGGCAGGACTCGCGACCGTGCGTGCACGCGGTGGCTACGCCATCGTGCAGGATCCGGCCGACTGCGAGGCGCCCTCGATGCCCCGTTCAGCGCTCGCGGCCGCTGGCGCCGATATGATCGCGAGCGCCGAGGAAATTGCGGCGCGCATCATTGCCGCGGTAGCAGGCGCTCAACGCAAGGGGCCAACGCCCATGCCCACGAACAACCTAGAACTCGAGGCGCGCATCGCGCAGCGCGACGTCGTGCAGCCAGAGGATCTCGACCAGATCGGGGAGCGCTCGCCGCTCACCTGCCCGGAATGCGGCGGCACATTGTGGCGCATCCTCGACGACCATCCCCTTCGCTACCGGTGCCATACCGGCCACGCGTTCAACGCGCATTCTCTTGAAGACGGCCACGAAAGGAGCGAAGAGAACGCCATCTGGACAGCGATCCGCGCGGTGAACGAGCGCATCATCCTGGCGCGTGAGCGGCAGAAATGGGCGGAGCGTGTTGGCGACGCCAGCCAGATGGAAATTGAGAAGGCTCGTCTTGATGAAGCCTCGCGGCTTGTCGAGACGCTCAGAAGAGCATTTCCCTCGACCAGCCAGTAACGCGGCGGCATTGCCTATGCAAGGCACGGATTTCGGACGGCACAGCCCCTCGCTACGCGCATGCCCTTCCTGATTCGGCATCCCTGGGTCGCTGTCAGAAAGTCTGGCGGGGCATGTCGCAATCGGGCAGACCTGCTTATGCCTCTTTAGCGGGAGTGTTCAAACATGACGGACTCGCGCATCGACGGGCAAATCGCGCATTTCGTACAAGGCGAGATACGACACGTACGCGTTCTAACAGATTGCAGCACCCTCGCGACTCAGTGCCAGAGTAGCGCGATCAGGATGATGATGGGAATGGGTACACCCAACAAGTAGAGAAGAATCGAGCGCATAGTTGTCTCCCAGACAGTTCGGTAAAGTTAGCTCCGCGGCCGCGTCAGAGTTCACGCATACGGCCGCCAATCGTCGCCATGACGCTTGCGGCGAACGCGCCCATGAGCAATGAAACAAAAAGCCACAACGTGACGTGTACCGTTGCCTTGCGCGCCTCGTCCGCGGCCTCGCGTGCCGCGTTGTTCGCCTGGCTTGCCTTCTCCTGCAGCCGTGACCATGTGGTCAAAACCCTGGCGCGGGCGTCGGCAGGCGCAAGTCCGGTCCTTTGGGCGACGACTCTGGCGACGTAGTCGATGTCTTCCGGCGCGAGTGTTCTCGCGCCAGTAAGACTGTTGAGAAAGATTCGTGCGACTTCCTGCTTCTGATCGACCCTCGCGAACGCTGCTCCGGCATCCTGATCATCTGCCGGACTGGCTGCAGCCGACGGACGCAGCATTCCGTCAATCAGATACCCTATCGGCCACGTCCGGTAAGCAGCAAGACCGTCTCCGCGCGAGAGAGAGTGCAAGCCCGTTGCTGTTGGCACACCCGCTTCCGCCACCTCACCTGTGGCGATGGCTCTCGCCCCTTCGCGCGCAACGCCAGTAACAGCAGATGCAACGACCACAGCAGAGAGAAGTGTCGCGAGCGACCAGGCGATAAAGCCGTGTGCCGTGTCCCGGAAATGAGTCTCGTCGCAACTGACGTCGGGCCATCGACGACGCAAACGCCCTGCCAGATAACCCCCAAGTGCTGCTGACATCAGCTGTGTCACGCAGATCCAGACGATGGCTGCGAATCCAAAGGTCTTCGCATGCACACCGCTTCCAGGCCACGGCGAGAGAGACGAAAGTCCGAGCCCGGTGCCGAGCGAGAGCAGAATGAGAGAAAAGGCCGCCATGGCGACCGCGCCGGCCAGAATCGCAGCCCATGAAACCGCGCCGCGCTCGCGTCCATACGACTGATTTCCGCCGCGCAACGGCGTGAGATCCGGGTGTAGATGGTCCATCTCTTCCATGACGCCTCCTCTCTCAAGTCGAAGGCCGGCGCCGGACATGTACCAGGCGCAGCCATCACGGGATGGCACAGCAGAAAGCGTACCGCACGACCGCGCCGCGCCATTCGCGAAGACCGCCGAGACATAAAAAGGCGGGCATCGACCGCTAACGGCCGATGCCCGACGTGCCGCTCTGAAGAATGTTTTACAGGAGGTGCGTGTCGATCTTCATGGCGGCGCTCTGAGGCCATCAAGACCTGACAGGTCTCACAGGTCCGCCGGGTTACTCACACCGGGATCACGTCCCGGAAGCTCGCCGGTTGCCAACCAGTATGGGCGGCGGTTGTAGTAATCGTGCAATTGCGTGCCCCACGTCGAATCCGCCATAGATGGCCAGTGATCCTTATCGAATCCGGGATCGTCCTTGATTCGTTGAGCCTGGATGTCAACGCGAAAGCACTTCTCGGTGGTGTCCAGCGTCAATGCGTTCCACGGAATCGCATGAAGCGTGTTGCCCATACCAAGGAATCCGCCCTCGGCCAGAACCGCGTACGCGACTCGACCGCTACGCACGTCGAGCATGATGTCGGAGATCTTGCCGACATGTTCGCCATCAGCGGAGAGCACCTTGTTGCCGTCGAGCGTGGCCGCGGCCATGATTTCGGGGCCTGGGCCTTCGCCGACTCCCCCGCCAACGATCTGTGCGCCAGTGCCTCCCGTTTGGGGATTGAGGATAGTCATGTTGAGCTCCTTTCGGTTAAGAGTTGCGCACTCTTTAGCGCATGCCGTGTGCCACGCGATAAATTAGGGATGCCGACTTCTGGAGGCCGCCGTAGCGAATGTTCTGCGCACTGCACGGGGGAAAGGGGCGGTTAGGTCACTTGCGCCAAAGCAGGGATTCTCCCGCGTGATCTGGACGCTGGACATGTGGATGATCTCGAGTCGCTTCGCCAACGGCTCGCCAGATCGACTCTGAAACCTGCATGCCTCGTTCGATTGACGCATGGCGAGTGCAACGTCGCCAACGGCGCGTGCCTGCCGACAGGCATTGCGCCGCGGCGACGGCTTGGGTTTCTAGCGAGTATGGCGCGTCGTTTCGAAAAGGAACCAGACGCGCTCCTCGGTCTGGTCGATCCAGTTCTCGATCAGGCTCGCCGTCGCCACATCCTCCTTTTCGTCGCAGAGCTGGTGGAGTTCGCGCATGAATTTGACCAGCGACTCATTGTCCTGGCGCAGTTCGTCGAGCATCGCCTCCGGTGCCACAAACGCAGCATCATTGTCGGAAAGGCGCTTGAGCGACGCAATCTGACCGACCGAACGCAGCGTTGTACCACCAAGCTTGCGCGCCCGCTCCGCGACGGGATCGACCATCGCGAACACCAGCGCGGCCTGGTCGTCGAGCAGCAGATGATAGTCGCGGAAGTGCGGCCCGCTTACGTGCCAGTGAAAGTTCTTGGTCTTGACGAATAGCGCAAAGACATCGGCCAGAAGATTCGTAAGCCCGGCCGAGACTGCGTTGCGAGCCTCCGCTCCAAGGTCGGTGGGGGTAGTCAGATTCGGTGTACTCGCGTCGTGAGCTTTCGGGTCCTTGTTCGCCATGGTGCAGACTCCTTTCGTCGTGTGGGTAGATGCGCAGCAGCGCATCGTGTGTTCCTGGAGCGCACTGACCTTGGACGGCACCGAGCGCGTTGCGCGCATCGGGACGTCGCGGCGATGCTCAAAAATATGCCTGCTGTGTGTCGAGGCAGTTATGTACACCCGTGGGTGATCGATGCGTTCCGTTCCTGCGCCCTCGCATCAGTCCACAAGCGAGCTGGAAAGTAACGCATGCATCCTGCTGACCGCCCCTTCGCATACCTCATTGTGCGGCATTCGCGATGGCAAGGCGCGAATTGACCTTGAGCGGCGGAACGTCGTCGCGATAAGGCGGCTGGGGCTCGAACGCGCGGATCACGCCCGGCTGGAAAATGAGGCAGTACGTGCTGCCGCCATATTGAAAGAAGCCGATTTCATCGCCCTTTTTCACTCGCTGTCCCGGCAGTGCAACGATCCGGCAGGAGGACACTTCGGCCATGCCCACGAACACGCAGGCGACCACGCCGAGCGCCTCGTTATCGCACTCGATCACGATCACGGCCCGGGCGGCAACGGCGGTCGTATAGCCTTGAGAATCGTTTAGCCCCCGCGCGTCGGTACCTTCCGCCTCGATTTCCGAATAGTAGGTGCCGTCGATGTTGTAGGCCTCGCGAACGCGCCCGGCCACCGGCGCGTGCCAGCGATGGTAGTTGAACGCGCTCAGATAGCCTTGATACACGCTGCCGCCGATAAGGCGCCGCACCGTCGTCATATCGCTGCCGGCGAGGATTTCGCGCAGCGAATAGGGTTGTGACTTGATCCAGAATCGGTCATGCAACTGGCAATTCTCACTCACATCGTAGGGCGACGCCTCGCACGCGTTGACGATCACCGAAGCGTCGTTCGGTGCGTCGACGGGCCGCGCCCCATCCCGCAACCGGCGCGTGAAGAACGCGTTCCATGACTCGAATCCCCAGTAAGGCTGCGATGCATCGCAGACGAACTGGTCCAAGCCCATTTTTTCTCGAGCAGTCTCACTGAGCCAGCCATGCGGTTCGTCAGCCGTGAGGTAAGCGCGCGAGTGCGGGCCGTCTAGAAATCCACACCAGCAACTGAGCACGCGACGCAACTGCGCGTTGAAGGCCGGATCGCGAAACACGGCGTAGCCGGAAGGCATGCACATCGGCCAGTCCAGCACGAGATTCAATGGCGTGGCGATTGGAACCGACGCATTGAATGGCGGCGCGTAGGTGACAAGGTAATCGATGATTGCCATTAACTCGTCAATGGAACCGTAGCCCAGTTCGAAGCCGACATCATGTGCCTCGTTGATTGCCCGCGTGAGGTTCATGCGCAGTACGGTGTCGCCTTGAACGAGGTCCGCGAGTTCACGCACCACGTTGGCCATGGGGGTTCTTTTGGCGCGCTCGCGCGCCGCCTGTGCAATGCGTTTGCGGAACTTGACTGCGAGCTCTTCCTTCGCCGGCATCCAGTTGCCGAGCCGCCGCTTGGCCAGGACCAGCGATCCTCCCGCCCTGGTTGACTTCGTTGCAGCATCCATAGCTTGAGTCCTCCCGATCAACGTGTGAAACGCAGCCGGATGTTGCGCGCGATCCAGCCGGTCAATCCTGTGCGCAGCATGAAGGGCACGACGCGTTTCGGGCCGACCAGCAATGTGCCGACCAGGATGGATCCGAGCATGGTGACGTAAGGCGCGGTGGAAAAGGCTCTGCCAACGTTGGCCAAACTGAGTGAATTCGCGCGGGGAGTTGCGCGCGCGACTGCGCGCAAGCCGACGTTGGCAGCCAGCAATTCTGTACGCGTGAGTTCCATATGACTGAGCAGGACCGCTTCAGCTGCCGGGTGATTCAACCGAGGTTTCAATCGGGCACGCCGGCTCATTTAAGTGCCTCCTTGAGCGTTTCGAGGTCCGATTGCAGTTCGCCTTTGAGCACCGCGAATGAACGTACCGGCCTATGCGCGCGAAAAAACAGCAATGCCGTGATCGACGCGACTAGCCAAACCACCGCTATGCTCCATACAGCAGCGAGAAAATAGCGTGTATTCCAGGCGGATGCGATCAACGCGATGCAGAAAAACGAGAGCGTGAATAGCCCGCTGACAGCGAGGGCTACCAGCGCGAGGATCTCGCGCGTCACATAGGTACGGGCCTCGGACAACTCAAGCGAGAGCAGTTGCCCATAGTCCGTGGTACGAACGGCGAGGAACCGCAACACGTTGCGCCAGCGGTCAAGCTTCGCGTGAATTGTCATGGTCCACCTCGCACATGCGGCGCGCCCAATACTGCCCGTCGGGGGTGGCTGCGCCTATTCGCGGTTCGCGGCCCATAACGCCCCGAGCGCGAAGCCGATGCCCACTGCGACCCCCAGCGTCGCCAGTGGGTTGTCCGCAATCGCCTCGCGCGTCACGACTGCGGCGTCGGTTGCGAGTTGTTGCGACTTGCCGCATAGCGCCCTTGCCTTGCCCGACAGCCGCATGCTGGCGTCGCCGAGCATCTCTCCGGCTGCCTCCTTCACGTCGCCTGCGAATTCGCGGATCGTGCCTTCGGTCTTCGTTGCTCCGATGTTCATGTCTCTCTCCCGGTCTGTCTGCCTGCTCAGTGCGCGAAACCCGCACAGATCAGCTATGCAGCGACGGCCTATGCGCAACGGGCGTGCCACCCCGAGAGGACCCGGCGGGAAGATCACCTGGCGCGGTTTCCGGTGTGCCTGACAAGAAACGCAAACGCCTCTGTGCTACGCGCCGGACACTAATAGGCCTCCAGTACGACATGAGCGGTCAGTGCGGCACAAGTAGCAATGGTTGCGAACCAGCACAGTGCGCGCGTGAACCAGTGCGCTTTCATCTCGCCCACCGCTTCACGGCGAGCGCTCAGGAGTACGAGCAGGATCAATACCGGCGACACGGTCATCCCGTTGATCAGTGCACTCCAGTAACAGGCCTTGAGTGGGTCGACGGCGAATAGGCAAAACAGCAATGCAATGATGGCGCTCACCGCCATGAGCACCACCAGAATCCCCGCAATCCGACGGTCCCGTTGTTTACCTCGCGGCCAGCCGAACGAACTGGCCGCGGCGTGCGCAGCCGAACCGGCCAGCGGCGGGAGTGCGAGCAACGCGGTGCCCAACAGCGCGAGGCCCAGCAACGGTTGCGCATAGCCACCCACAACCGGCGCGATCGCTTGCGCGGCCTCGCGGGCCGTGCCAAGGGGCATGCGTGGCGTATGGGTTGCATGCAGCGTGGCTGCCGCGGCGCAGAGAATGAATGCCCCGCACAAGTTGGAGAGCACGGTACGGACCACCGTGTCGCACCGAATCTTCTTTAGCTGTGGCTGAACATCTTTCTTCTGTGGGCTGCTGTCTTGAACGCCGCCGCGCGCCCGCTCTTCGACTTCCTGCTCGGCCTGCGAGAACAAAAGATACGGGCTGACTGTCGTGCCAAGCACCGCAAGCAGCATCGCCAGGTAGTCTTCCGACCAGGCAACGTGCGGCACAAACGCGCGCCAGGCCAAGGTGTGCCAAGGCACATCCGCTACCAGCATGACGCCTGCGTAGCAGAACAGCGAAAGGGCGAGCCACTTCAGGTAGCTCACATAACGTGCGTAAGGCAGCCACCACTGGAGCGCTAGCGACACACAGGCAAAAAAAATCGTGAAGAGCGGGACCGATCCCCGGAATATCAATTGCGCGGCCTCGCCCATCGCCAGCATGTCGGCGGCCATATTCAGCGTATTGGCGCCGAGAAAGCGGACGACTGCGAGCAAAAACAACCAGCGCGAATAGTGTTCGCGCATGTTCTCTGTCAGGCCTTTTCCTGTGACGGCCGCGATGCGCGCGGCCACCATCTGTAACGCCACCATCGACGGATACGAAAGCACACAGATCCACAACAGATCGAAACCGTACTGGGCACCGGCCAGCGAGTACGTCAGGATGCCGCCGGGATCGTTGTCCGTCGCGATCGTGCCGAAACCCGGACCGATGTCCGCCGCCCAGGCGCGCGCCGCCAGTTTGTAACTTCGATCGGATGGGCTCGCGAAGAGGCGTCGCGGCCGACCAGGCTCGCCGGCTTTCATGACAGAGGGAAATGGGTCGTGCGGTAGCACTTCCTTCCGCAGACGGCATTCCCGCGTTCGCAGACCTTCGCCGCGGGATGACGCGGCATCCCGTTTGCTGTGTCGAAAAAGCGCGGACCCAGACTTTCTACCGCGGCATTTCCAGGTCTTCGTCTCCAGGAGGAATCGCAATGGCCAACCTGCTCGACAACTGCAAGGTCGCAATCCTTGCTGTAGATGGATTTGAAGAGGTCGAACTTACCGAGCCGCGTCGCGCGTTGATGGAAGCCGGCGCCCAGGTGGATGTGATCTCACAGAAAGGCGGCGAGATTCAGGGCTTTCGACACGTCGACAAGGGAAGCATGGTTAAGGTCGACGGTACCTTCGGCGGCGCAAAGGCCGACGATTACGACGCTGTGGTGCTGCCGGGTGGCGTGGTGAACAGCGATGCCATCCGTCTGATTCCCGAGGCGCAGGCGTTCGTACGTGCGGCCAACGACGCACACAAGCCCATCGCGGTGATCTGCCATGGCGGCTGGCTGCCGGTATCGGCGGGCATCGTCAAGGGACACACGATGACGAGCTGGCCGTCACTGCAGGACGATATCCGCAACGCGGGCGGAAAATGGGTCGACGAAACCATGGTCCACGATGGCAACTTCATTACGAGCCGCAAGCCCGATGATCTGCCAGCCTTCAACGCGGAGCTGATCTCTCCGCTTTCGGCAACTGCGGGCACGGCATGAGGACGGAGGTGAGGTTGAACCGGCAGCGGCTACCGGACACGGAGAGTCGCGGATGACGCAAACGACCCGCGTCGCTGCCGGCATCGCGAGCGTGGCTGCGGGTGCAGCGCTCGCGATCTGGTCGACTCGCAGCCTGCGCGATGCGAAGCGCGCGCCCACGCCCGGCAAGCATGTCGCGGCAGCGCGTGCGTTCAATCACGGGTCCGCCCTGCTCGCGCTCTCCGTGCTGGCCGACAGCGCCATGGAGCACTACCGCGGTTCGTTCGAGAACCCCGCAATGTACCTGCCGCCTGTGGTCGCGCTCTGCTCGCTGGGCGCCGCGCTGCATGGCGGCGCCGATCAGCGTGCGGCTTCGCATCGGCTGCGGCATGCCATTCAGATCTGCGGCGCGGCCACGGGCGCAACGGGCACCGTGTTCCATCTTTACAACGTCACCAGGCGTCCCGGTGGGCTCACCTGGCACAACCTCTTCTATGGCGCGCCGGCGGGGGCGCCGTTCGCGCTCGTACTCTCCGGCGTGCTTGGCGCAATCGCCGAGCAGTTACGCGATGAACCCGAGCACGATCCGCAACTCTTCGGCATGCCTGCCGGCAAGGCGCTCGCTCTGGTCGCGGGCGCGGGACTGCTCGGCACGGCTGCCGAAGCAGCGTTGCTGCACTTTCGCGGCTCATTCCAGCATCCAGCCATGTACGCGCCCGTGACCGTCGTACCCGTGGGTAGCGCGCTGCTCGCCCATGCCGCGCTCGCCCTGCCCCGGCATGCAGCCCGCGCGAGTGCCTTCGCTCGCTGGTGGCTGCGTCTCACCGCGGCGCTCGGTTTCGCGGGTCTTGGCTTTCACGCGAACGGCGTGGCACGCGCGCACGGCGGCTGGCGCAACTGGTCGCAGAACCTGTTCGCAGGACCGCCCCTGCCCGCCCCTCCCTCGTTCAGCGCGCTCGCGCTCGCGGGCCTGGCTGCGCTGCGCATGCGGGAGACAGAACGATGAAGTCCATGCCGAAGTTCCCTGGCTACGACGTGCTCGCCAAACGCGACACGCCGTCATGGGACGCACCCACGCGCGCAGTGATCGACGTGCGCCTGAGCACGCCGGATAAGGCCCGCTATCTCGGCCCTTCGCACTGGCGAACGCTGAAGGCGCTGTGCGCCATGATCGTCCCGCAACCCGGTCGCGGTGAAACCGCCGAGAACCCGCTCGTTCCCCTCGCCGCGCTCGTAGAGGGCAAGCTGCTCGAAGACCGTCGTGACGGCTTTCGCGATGCGCGCCTGCCGCCGTTGCGCGCGGCATGGGAAACGGGACTCGCGGCGCTCGACGAGGAAAGCGAGAAGGCGTACGGCGCGCGTTTTCCGCACCTGGACGAGGAGCAGCGACGCACGCTGGTCTCCCGTATGCAGCGTGGCGAACTGCGCGGCAAGGCGTGGCACGGCATGCCCTGCGATCTGTTCTTTACGAAACGCGTGCTACACGACGTGACGGCGGCGTACTGGTCGCATCCCGTTGCGTGGAATGCGATGGGCTTCGGCGGTCCGGCAAATCCACGCGGCTACGTGCGCCTTTACACGAACCGGCGTGATCCGTGGGAGGCCGTCGAGGCTGAAGACAACAGCGATGCGGCGCAGCGGGCCGCGCGCCGGGAGAACGGGCGTGTGCGCTGATCGCAGTAACGACGCGCCTGACGCTCGTGCTGCCCCGCGCGGCAAGCACGGCCGCGCGCCAGACGTATTCCGGCGCGGCGGATGGATGCCGATGCGCGAATACGCGCTCGACGACCCGGTTGATTTCGCCATCGTGGGCACCGGTGCCGGTGGCGCCACGCTTGCATGCCGGCTCGCCGAAGCGGGCTTTCGCGTCGTCGCGTTCGACGCGGGGGCGTGGTGGCGTCCGCTCGAGGAATTTGCCTCCGACGAAACGCACCTGGCCAAGCTCTACTGGACCGACGAACGCATCTGCGACGGCGAGAATCCCCTGCAGCTAGGCAGCAACAACAGCGGCAAGGCGGTGGGCGGCAGCACCGTCCACTTCGCCATGGTCTCGCTGCGCTTTCGGCCCGAGTGGTTCCAGTCGCGCACGAAGCTCGGCTACGGCGCCGACTGGCCACTCGACTGGCGCGAGATGTGGCGCTATTACACCGAAGTCGAGCAGGCACTCGGTATCTCCGGGCCGGTGAACTATCCGTGGGGACCGAAGCGCCCGCGCTATCCGTATCGCGCACACGAGGTCAACGCGGCAGGGCTCGTGCTCGCTCGCGGCTGCGAGGCGCTCGGCATTCCCTGGTCGCCCACGCCGCTCGCCACGCTCTCTGCGCCGCGCGGTGACGCGCATCAATGCGTCTATCGCGGATTCTGCGTAATGGGCTGCGCGACCAACGCCAAGCAAAGCGCGCTTGTCACATGGATTCCGCGCGCGGTGCGCGCCGGCGCCGAGATCCGCGATCTCGCGATGGTCGGCTGCATCGAGACCGACGCGCGGGGCCTCGCGAGCGGCGTGAGTTTTCATCGTGAAGAGCGCTGGCACTTCCAGCGCGCTCGCAACGTGGTAGTCGCCGGGTACGCCATCGAAACACCGCGCCTCCTGCTCCTCTCCGCAAACTCGCGCTTTCCCGAAGGCCTTGCGAACCGATCGGGACTGGTCGGCAAGAACCTGATGGTGCAAACAAACCAGGCCGCCTGGGGCACGCTCGAAGACGAGATCCGCTGGTACAAGGGGCCGCCATCGCTCGCCCTCACCGAGCACTGGAACTACGAGGACACGGGCAAGGACTTTCACGGCGGCTACTGCTACATGAGCCAGGGGCCATTGCCGCTCGTGTGGGCGGCCACGCAAACGAGCCGCGGCCTGTGGGGTGATGCGCTCATGAACGAGATGGCGAAGTACAACCATCAGGCGGGCCTGAAAATGGTGGGGGAAACACTACCGCAGGAGCGCAACCGCGTGACGCTCGCAGACGAGAAGGATGCGCTCGGCCTGCCGGTAGCGCGCGTAACCTGGTCGATGTGCGACAACGACCGGCGGCTCGTGCGTCACGGCCTCGACTACATGAGCCGCGCGCTTGCCGCGGCCGGCGCGAGCGAGATCTGGACGCAGGACGACGACACCTGCCACCTCAACGGCACGGCGCGGATGGGCAGCGATGCGCAGACGAGCGTTGTCAATGCCGACTGCCGCTCCTGGGACATCCCGAATCTATGGATCTGCGACGGCTCCGTGTTTCCAACCGTGGGAGGCGTGAACCCATCGCTAACGATCCAGGCGATCGCCTGCCGCACCGCCGACCGCATCCAGGCGCTCGCCGCGCGTGGTGAGCTTTGAAGCGTAGGCGAAGGCGCGCGGGCACGGCTCATGCTTGACGGCAAATGCTCCTCAGAGGAGGTCATCATGCCGCTCAGCAAAGGAAAATCACGTGAAGCCATTTCGAAGAACATCAAGACCGAAGTAAAACAAGGCAAGTCGCAGAAACAGGCGGTTGCTATCGCGCTCAATCAGGCGCGCAAGTCGGGCGCGAAGATTCCCAAGAAGAATCACAAGTAAAGCAGGCCCGGAAAGCTGGCGAAGGCTGATCGGCCTGCCGGGCATGGCGGGTGCGCACCGGGCCGCAGGCGCATCTGCGCTATCGAGGAGCCGAATAATGTCCAGTAACCGGCCTGCTGTCGCTGCGCACATGCGATCGCCGCGGGCGGCGTTGCTGCCATGATGCCCGGCACGCCACGCCGACCGGTCCGCGTGCGTGGCATGGTGGCGTGTGTCGCATGCGCCAGTTTCGTCATCTTCTCCCCCGGCTGCCTTGCCGGAACTCCGCTCGCTTATTTTCTTCACAGTGCTGGCCCGGCGTCCGGGCCAGTGCGGGCGCTTGACTGGGGCCTCGCCGTTCTGTGCGTGGGTGTATGCATCGTCATTGCGTTGCTGCTCTATCAGGCGATACGGCGCAAGCGTCGCGGTCGCACAACCCAGGACGAAGCGCTGACACAAACGAACGTCGCCGACGAGCACGGCGAGCGCACGGCGAACCGCATCGTCGCCGTCGGCACGGCGATTTCCTCGGTGCTGCTGCTGGGCGCGCTCGTGGCAATGCTGCGCGTACTGGCCGCGGTGGCCGACCCGCCGCGCGCACCCTCGCTTACGGTCACAGTCACGGCTTACGACTGGTGGTGGAAAGTGACCTACCAAACGCCTGCGGGCACGAGCCTCGTGACCGCCAACGAAATCCATATTCCCACGGGCGAGCCCGTGCGCGTCGATCTGCAAAGCGCCGACGTCGTGCACGCGTTCTGGATACCGGCGCTCGCGGGCAAGACGCAGGCCATACCCGGCCAGGTCAATCACCAGTGGATCGAGGCAGACCATCCCGGCGTATGGCGCGGGCAATGCACGCAGTTCTGCGGGCCCCAGCACGCGCATATGGCCATGGAAGTAATGGCCCAACCGCCCGCCGACTTCGCGCGCTGGCTCGATGCGCAGGCGAAAACCGCTGCACCGGCCCAGGACGGCGCTGCGCTGCGCGGCGAGAAGCTCTTTATGGAGCACTGCGCGGGCTGCCACGCCGTTCGCGGCACGCAGGCGGACGGAGCGCAAGGCCCCGACCTCACGCATCTCGCCTCACGGCGCCTGATCGCCGCGGGCACGCTCGCCAACACGCCCGTCAACCGGCTCGACTGGGTCGCCCATGCACAGCAGCGCAAGCCGGAATCGCTCATGCCCGACATTGCCCTTACTCCCGCCGAGGCGAGCGACCTCGGCGCGTGGCTCGACACGCTCCAGTGACATGAACGATATCCCGGCCTCGTCTTCCGCTCCCGATCGTCCCGCTAGCGCGACCGTGCCGCGCCGCCCGCGCGCAGGCCGCCTCTCGCGCGTGCCGGAAACGGGAATCGCCCCGCTCGACGAGGAGACGCTGCGCCGCCTCGAAAAGACCTGGGAAACGCGCCCCGGCTGGCGCGG